>NZ_JAAGPR010000070.1 GCF_017104965.1 Paraburkholderia sp. Ac-20340 | reverse complement strand
GACGCAGAATCTCGATTTCCATGTACTCCTCGTAGCTGATCACGGGCCGCCCAAAAGGAGCAACCCTACAACGAGGTGTATCAATTCCTAACTGCGTTGCTGTATCAATTTACAACTGCGCGCGACAACGTCGTACCGTCTTAGTCGATCGCCCGACTTGATAACCTGTCCCGGAAGCGGCCGTCCCAGCACGCGTTCAAGCAGCCGGGCGGCGTCCAGCAACCGCGGCAGATCAACGCCAGTAGTGATTCCCATGTGTTCAAGCATGTGAACAGCGTCCTCAGTGCTTACATTGCCGGTAGCGCCGGGAGCAAACGGGCAGCCGCCGATCCCCCCAAGCGATGATTCGAAAGACGTTACCCCGAGCTGCAGTGAGCGCAGGACGTTCGCGAGCGCCATTCCGCGGGTGTTATGGAAATGTAATGTGAGGGGTATGTCGTCGAAACGCTTCAGAAGCGCCGTAACCGTTCGCTCGACGTTGAGAGGCGTTGCCATGCCCGTAGTATCACCAAGCGTAATTCCGGTAAATCCTGCCTGCAGGTAGGCATCAACGATCGGTATCAGCTGCGACGGTTCGATGTCACCCTCGAAGGGGCAGCCGAATGCCACCGCGATCGCACCTTGTAGCTGTGCGGCGCTGCTCTTCGCTAACCCTGCAGCTTCCTTGATTCCCCGAGTCGAATCCGCGATGGACCTGTTGACGTTCTTGCTGTTATGACTCTCGGACGCCGAGACGAACATAACGATAGTATCGACGCGCGCCTCCAGCGCACGTTCGACTCCCTTCTGATTTGGCGCGAGCACGGAAAGGTGGACGCCGGTTGACCGATCGATCGACTCGACGAGTTCGGCGGCGTCCCGCATTTGCGGTACTGCACGTGGCGAGACAAACGAAGTGACTTCGAGATGCTTCACGCCAGCCGCAATCAACGCGTTCGCAACCTCAAGCTTTGTGCGCGTTGGAACGAATTGCGTCTCCATTTGGAGACCATCGCGCAGGGCAACGTCCGTGAACCGCGCGAATACGGGATATGGATGGGATGGGCTTTTGGTCATTGCGTCTCCGAAGGAAGTTGTTTCGGAGCAGAGTACCGCATGCGCAATGGTTCACCCACGCCATTTCGCGATTGGCCCATGGCGAATGACGATGGCTCGAACCGCGACTAGTGCTTAATCTCTTGAGGTCACGCGGGCGAGTCGTCGGAGCAAAGACTATCAAGGAGCAGCCGTCCAGCCGGCGTGAGGGATTCGGTGCTTCGTACACAGAGTCTTAGTTGGCGCGCGGCCCAATTATCATCGAGCTGGAGAATCTTCATCCGGTCGATTGAATACAGGGAAATCGAATGGTTGGGCATCATTCCGATGCCCATGCCTGCTTTGATCATCGCGATCATGGCGTCGTAGGAGGTAACCTGGAACCTGAGCTGGATCTGGCGGTGCAGATCGCTCGCGTGGCGCATTAGCAGTGCGTTTGCAGCGCTGCCCGGATGCATACCAACATGCGGGTAATCGAGTGTTTCGGCGAAGGACACCGATTCGCGCGAAGCGAGAGGGTGAGTATCCGGAACGACCATGACCATCCGGTCCGTCCTGTAAGGGAAGGTCTCGAGCTCGTGGTCTTTGTCAGAGAGCGAATAGATGCCGATGTCTGCTGCATTCGCAGAGACCAGCCGTACAACCTCGTCGCTCACCTGTTCTTCCAGGTCGACGCGAACGAACGGATGCGCGTCACAAAAGCGGCCGAGATCGGCGGCAAGAAACTGCGTAATTGAGGACAGATTTGCGGCAACCCTGACCTGCCCCGAGAGACCAGACGCGAAGTGCTCAATCTCGTCTGCGAGGTCTTCGGCGTTTCGGAGCAAGAGTCGAGCACCTTTCGCGAGCACGCTTCCCGCGATCGTCGGTTGGACCCCACGGGCAAGCCGGACGAGTAGAGGTGTACCCAGTGATTGCTCGAGTTCGGATATGCGCTTGCTGAGTGCAGAGGATGCGATATGTTCCCTTTCCGCCGCTTTTGCAATCGTGCCCTCATCCACCACAGAAACGAATAGTCGAAGTGAGTAAAGGCTGAGTCGCATGATAGAGATTGACGCTCGAAGTGAAGAATTTCCGCCAGGTACGCGGCATCGCGTTTCACGATGCGTACCTGAGAATTTACGACGTCAACGCTACCGAGATCTGTCGCATCATTGACGTAGTGAGACCATATACCGTTGGAGACAAGCATGCAATTGGATGGCGTACGTATCATTGACCTGACCCGGATCATCTCGGGCCCGTTCTGCACCATGCTGTTGGCCGACATGGGGGCGGACGTTATTAAGGTCGAACCTCTGGCTGGCGACCCGATTCGCGAGCAAGGCGACAAGGTGGAGGGGATAAGTTGGTACTACGCGTCCTTCAATCGGAACAAGCGGTCGATCATTCTCGATTTTCGTTCGGCTGAAGGCATGCAACAAATTGAGGAGTTGCTGCGCGGAGCAGACGTCGTGGTCGAAAACTTCCGCCCGGGAGTCATGGCCAAAATGGGTCTGGGATGGGAGCGTCTTCAGGAGATTTCGCCGGGCATCATTCATACAAGCATCAACGGGTTTGGAACCTCAGGGCCGTACGCGAGTCGGCCTGCGTTCGACTTCATTGCTCAGGCGATGAGTGGCTTCATGACCATGAATGGAACGGATGATACGGGACCAATGCGAACAGCGCTCCCGATCAGTGACCTGGTGGCAGGAAACTACGCAGCGCTTGGAACGGTTGCGGCTCTCTACCGGCGCAGGGAGACAGGAAAGGGAGAACAAGTTTCCGCGTCGCTTCTCGGTTCACTTTTGAGTTATGGTGCGTTTGTCAGTGCGAACTATCTTGCAAGTGGTGAGCAGATGGACCCATCAGGCAACGATCATCCCCTCGTTGCACCGTACGGCCTTTTTAACGCGAACGACGGTGTGATTGCCATCGCTCCTTCCAATGACGGGGTACTTGTGAAGTTTCTTCGCGTCTTGGGCCTAGAGTCGATTATGCAGGATCCACGCTTTGCGACGAATAGCGCCCGGGTTCTGCGGCGGACAGAGGTCAACGCGCTGGTCAACGAGGTCATAAGCCGGAAGCCTCGGGCGCACTGGATAGAGATACTGAACGAAGCGGGCGTCCCTTGCGGCAATCTCATGGGGCTTGAGGAAGCGTATCAGGATCCGCAGGTGCTGCATGAAGAGATGATTCTCACGGTTGAGCACCCCGGTCATGGTCAAGTGAAGATGCTCGGCTTTCCGATCAAGTTCCGAAATGAGCCCTGTACGATACGACGTCCCGCGCCACTGCTCGGTGGTGATGCCGAAGAAATCTTGGGCGAATCGGATGCGGAATTGTCCGAAAACGAAGCGATGAGAATTTCGACCGGGTTGATGAGATGAGTCTCGATGAAGAAGTCGGCCGTTTGATGAAGTCGCCCTTAAACTTGAGCACAAGGGTAGAAACAAGCTCTCCCCTCGGTGCGCGGGCTATTAGCGACCTGTGTATCGGGTTCATCGGCGCGGGCAGACTCGCTGCAGCCTTAGCTGTCGCACTTACGAGGGTCGGTGTGAATGTCGCAGCGGTAGCGAGTCGCAATGATGGAGCGGCGCGGGCGCTCGCGACGATCGCTCCTGAATGCAAGGTGCTGGACCCACAAGCGGTCGCCGAGACTTGCAACTTGGTCTTCGTGACGACTGCGGATGAAGCCATACAGAGGACCGTCGAAACTTTGTGTTGGCGGCCCGGAATGGCGGTTGTTCACTGTAGCGGCGCGACTGATATGACCGTTCTGGCGAAAGCTGCATCGGATGGTGCGGCTGTAGGAGGATTTCATCCAATGCAGTCGTTCACGGATCCGATCGCGGCAGCCGAATCCCTGGCCGGCTGCACGGTTTCCGTCGAGGCAGAGGGCGATCTCCTCCAAACGCTCGGAGCAATCGCTGCTGCCTTGGGTTGCGCGGTCAATCGACTACCGGCGAATGTCCGCGCGTTGTACCATGCGGCCGCGGGTTACCCCTCCCAATACATCAACGTCATCCTCTTTGAGGCGGTGAAAATATGGGCGTCGTGGGGCGCGACAGAAGCGCAAGCGCTCCGCGCGCTGATACCGCTCGTGCGTGGCACTTTGCAATCCATCGAGGCACGCGGCTTGGCGGCCGGGATGCCTGGCCCGGTGTCGCGTGGAGACGCAGCGACTGTTGCATCCCATGTCAGTGCACTCGAAGCTCAGTCGTCCGACGCGCGACGATTGTATGTGGAACTTTGCTACCGCTCGCTCGACTTGGCTCTGAAAAGGCCGCAAGGTCTTGATGTAGACGCCGCGGATCGCGTTAGGAAAGCGCTGGCTGAGGGAGGGTTGTTGGCGTTCACCGAATCCTGACCCACAGGGGGTGCGGACGAAAACTTGGACTATCTGGAGGTAGTTCATGTACTCGTACGAAGACCGCGTCCGAGCGGTCCGGCTCTACATAAAACTAGGAAAGCGCGTCGCTGCGACGATTCGTCAACTCGGGTACCCGACGAAAAACTCTCTGAAGTCCTGGCATCGCGAATATGAAAAATGTCATGATCTGCGGTCGGGCTATGTGCGATCGAAGCCGAAGTACTCGCCCGAACAGAAGAAGTCGGCCGTTGACCACTATCTAGGTCATGACAGGTGTGTTGCTGAGACCATAAGGGCGCTGGGATACCCGGGGCGCGGGACGCTCGCAGCCTGGATCGAAGAACTGCATCCCGGGACCGGGAAACGCGTTGTCGGGAAAGCTGGATGCGTTCCGAAGCTGCAGGCGGTGAAGCAGGCAGCAGTCATCGAACTGTGCACCAGAGAGGGAGGTGCACGCGTAATTGCTGAGAAGATAGGCGTGAGCAGGCCGACGCTATACAACTGGAAAAACAAGCTACTCGGTCGTGAGGCTCCGGCATCCATGAAACGCCCCAAGAATCCAGCACCAGCCCCTGAGCGGGCAGAACTGGAGCGTAAAGTCGAATCGCTTCAACGCGACATCCGGCAGTTGCAACTCGAACACGACCTGCTGAAGAAGGCAAACGAACTGCTAAAAAAAGACCTGGGCGTCGACCTGCAGCTCCTGAGCAACCGGGAGAAGGCGATGCTGGTTGATGCCCTGAGAAAAACCTATGCGCTCCCAGCACTGTTCGCCGCTCTCGGTCTTGCACGTAGTTCCTACTTCTACCACCGGGCACGACTGCTTGTCGCTGACAAATACGCTGGCGTGCGTCGCGCGATCACAGAGATCTTCGAGCACAATCACCGTTGCTACGGCTATCGCCGGATACGCGCGGCACTGAGCAGGCGGCAGACCTTCATCTCGGAGAAAATCGTGCGACGTTTGATGAGGCAGGAAGGGCTGGCTGCTGCCACTGCCAAGCGGCGTCGTTACGGCTCCTACCTGGGCGAAATAGGCCTTGCGCCCGAGAACATCGTTAATCGTGACTTCCGAGCGGCAGCCCCGAATGAGAAGTGGCTCACCGACATTACCGAGTTCCAGATTCCGGCTGGCAAGGTGTATCTCTCGCCATTGATTGACTGCTTTGATGGGCTCGTTGTCAGTTGGTCGATCGGCACGCGGCCGGACGCCGAACTTGTAAATTCCATGCTGGACGCAGCCATCGAAACAGTGACCGACAGCAACGTCCGACCTGTAGTCCACTCCGATCGTGGTGCGCACTATCGCTGGCCCGGATGGCTCACACGGATGCGCGAGGCAAGGCTGATTCGCTCGATGTCACGTAAAGGATGTTCGCCAGATAACGCGGCTTGCGAAGGCTTCTTCGGGCGGCTGAAAACGGAGTTGTTCTATTCTCGGGACTGGCAGGCCACCACCGTTGAGCAATTCATTGAGGTAGTCGACTCGTACATTCGCTGGTATAACGCAAAGCGCATCAAGGTCTCGCTTGGTTCGCTCAGCCCGCTCGAATACCGGGAGAGCCTCAGAATTGCGGCATAAAACCAGTCCAAGAATTTAGCCGCACCCCCGGTGGGTCAATTCTGGGTGAACGTCAACAGACGGGGCCGATCCGAGGCCGGCCGAGTTCATCGAAACGCTGGCGCGCGAGGCGGTGGATTGCGGTGCGGATCTCGTTATGGTGACGGGGCCACACATCCTTCGGGGGATCGAAGTATTTCGGGGTAAGCCGATCTTCTACGGATTGGGCAGTTTTTACCTTCAATTCGACGGAGGACGAGGACCGACCTTCGAGGCTTCCCGTGCGCTCAACATCGATCCCTTCTCGTTGACGAAGCCGGAGTTCATGCGCAAAGCCATTCCTGCTCCTGACGTGTGGTACGACAGCTTGCTCGCAACCGCGGAGTTTCACAGCGGTGTTGCATCGGAAATCAGACTAAGCCCGTTGAGGCTGACAAGGGAAGAGCGCGTACGTATCCAGGGATCTCCGCGGGTTGCTCGTGGCGATGACGCGAAGAGAATCCTTGCGAAAGTTGGTTCGTTGTCCGCGGCCTACGGGACGAAACTAGAGATCGAGAGTCGTGACGGTGATGAGATCGGCGTGATTCGCGGTAACTAGCACACAGCTGGCAAAGCTGTTTTCCTGGACTCACACTATGTTGGCGGCGTACGCGCGAGAGGCGAGGGTATGCCGCGCACGAGGAGAAAAAATCTGATGCTGAACCGTTCCCGCGATGGCGAATTCTTCAGAGACATGGTCGACGGTGGAGTTGTGTGGGATAACCACATCTGTATGCCACTTAATCCGGGCGCCGACCGATTCCTTCCCCAACTGGAACGGTGCTTCGAGGCCGGCGTTGATCTAGTGACCATCCCGGTTGGCTACGACTCAAGAGCAATCGAAGATCACGTTCGCATGCTGGCATTGTTCCGTTCGTTCATCGCCAGAAACCCGGAGAAGTATCAACTGGTTCTTTCAGTCGAAGATATTGCGCGCGCGAGGCAGACCGGCAAGCTGGGAATCTGTTTTGATATAGAGGGAATGAACGCCGTTTCGGAACAGCCGGATATGGTGCGTCTGTACTACGACCTCGGCGTGCGTTGGATGCTGATCGCATACAATCGCGCGAACGGAGCCGGCGGCGGCTGTTTAGAAGATGATCATGGCCTAACGTCGTTCGGAAAGAAGGTTATCTCGGAAATGAACCAGGTGGGGATGGTCCTTTGCTGTACCCACGCGGGCTACCGAACTGCCCGGGAAGCAATCGACTTCTCGTTCGGGCCGATCATCTTTTCGCATTCGAACCCCCGGTCGGTTTGGAATCACCCGAGAAATATTCCTGATGATCTGATCGTCGCATGCGCTGAGCGAGGCGGGGTGATTGGTTTAAACGGGATCGGCATCTTTCTTGGGGAAAACGACGCGTCTATCGACACGTTCATTCGGCATGTCGAGCACGTGCTCGAGCTGGTAGGCGATGATCACATAGGGATCGGGACGGATTACGCCTTCGATCAGGATGACGTTATTCAAACGATACTTAAGAGTCCGGAGGTATTCCCGCCTGATCTCTTTCCGCCTGGCGTCGGCATTGCCATGATCCCGCCATGGCATCTCGTGAATGTCGCCAAAGAACTGGCTGATCGCGGTCACAGTAACGATACAGTCAGGAAGCTCTTTGGCGGAAATCTCCTAAGAGTCGCCAGACAAGTATGGAAGTAGGGTGCGTGGTTTCCACTTGGAGATGCTAGCCTAGAGTTAGGGGAGACTCGGTGTGTGGCACGCCGCGCTATGCAAGCCAGCGAAGGCTTCCCGCGTTCCCGGGCCACACACAGTTCCCGCAGCGCCGCATTCAAGCGTGGATCTGCCGCACCGTCGCCCGCAAATGGGACTTGCATGGGCAGCGTGGCGCAAATAGATCGCCAGCCAGGCGACCCGGACGCAGCTATAGCCTTATCGTAAAATGGCAGCGGGTTGGCACGCCTCCGCCCGGCAATGAGGCTCCGTGAGCTTTCGGCTACCGTGTGCGCGATGAGAAGTATTTGACGAGTTGAGGCTTGAGAATCGCCGCCCTTTGGTGCACAGATGTAGTAGTCCCCTAGTGATGAGATGATCAGAATGGACGTTGTGACATGCTGCCGGATCTAGTTTCCTTGTCCCTGTTTATCCGGGCGATAGACAGTGGGAGCCTGTCCAAGGCAGCGGAGCAGTCGCACATCGCGCTGTCTGCGGCCAGTCGACGAATCGCACTGCTTGAGCAACAGTACAACGTCAAGCTGCTCGTCAGGACTCCGCGCGGGACTGAGGCTACTGAGGCTGGAAAGGCACTCGCTTTTCACGCGCGGTTGATGCTAAGGGAATCCGACCGTTTGCAGGCTGACATGTCGGACTACGCGAAAGGCCTGCGTGGCATCGTGCGCCTACATGCGAACACCTCCGCGCTCAGCCAGTACCTTCCCTACGATCTGGCGTCGTTTTCGAGGACGTGCCCGGAGATTAAGGTCGAAGTGCAAGAACGACTCAGCGTCGAGATCATCCGGGACCTGCGTGAGGGAGCCGTGGATGTCGGTGTTGCATTTCCGGGACGGCACGTCGTTGATAACTTGCGTTGCTACCCGTACAAGGTGGACCAACTCGTCGCGGTGCTGCCCAGCTCTCACGGTGCCGCAGCCGAGAGTTGGCGGCTGGTTGATCTACTTGACGAAGACCTTGTCGTGCTCGAGAGCAACACTGCAATGCTCAAAATCCTGGAGGAGGCGGCCGCCGTTGAAGGTAAGCCGCTTCGCCTTCGTGTTCAGGTTAAGAGCTTTGAGGCAATCTGTCGGATGATCGAGGCAGGGATGGGGATCGGAATTCTTCCAGAGGTTGCAGCTCGGTCGTTAGGGCTAGGCCTGCATTTGAAGCTGGTGCCGCTTTCTGACGAATGGGCGATACGTCAGACGTATGTGTGCGTGAGAGACGAAGCCCTATCGCCGCCGGTACAACGGCTCGTGGACCACCTTCTCGCAGGCACGTCGTCCGTGGCGGGCTGGAGTAGCCCCACGCAACAGAGGACAGGAGGACTCTCTTAAAATAGAGATAGTCTTGTGACCATCACGAAGCCTAGTCATTACGTGGACAGCATCGAAATTCTTACCGAACCAGAGCGTCGTCGGCGACGCACGGCGCAGGAAAAAGTCGCCATCGTGCAGGAGACGTTAGCCCCTGGCGCATCGGTATCGGCAGTGGCCCGACGACACGGCGTCAATCCGAACCAGGTGTTTGGCTGGCGCAAGCAGTACCAGGAAGGCAGCCTGACGGCGCTCAAAGCGGGCGAGACGGTTGTACCTGCATCGGAACTGGCCGCCGCCATCAAGGAAATCAAGGAACTGCAACGGCTGCTGGGAAAGAAAACGATGGAGAACGAGATTCTCCGCGAGGCAGTCGAATGGGGCCGGTCAAAAAATGTATGGTCCGCTCCGGTTTTGCAAGCGGGCTTTTTTAGGCGAGACAGTTTGCGTAAATGTATCCGGCCTCTCGCGAGTCAGCCGCTTTTGGCAGCAAGGCCATGATGGAATATGCGCG
>NZ_JAAGPR010000069.1 GCF_017104965.1 Paraburkholderia sp. Ac-20340 | reverse complement strand
GAAACAACTCCACGCCGATGATAGTGCGGATTGCCCGTGTGAAAGTAGGTAATCGTCAGGCTCCTTATGCAGTACGTCCAGAACCCCGGTCTCTCACAGCGAGAACCGGGGTTCTGGCGTTTACGCGTGTGGGAAAAGCACACGCAGATGCAGGCACCGCGAAGCCCGCACAAAAAAGCCGTCCCACAGGGACGGCTTTTTGCATTCAGCACTACCACTAACAGCAATCCAAACCCTTAAACCAACCCCGTCGTATAAAAAACGGCGATCACAAAGAACACCGCCAACGTCTTGATCACGGTGACTGCAAAAATGTCCCGATATGACTCACGGTGCGTCAACCCGGTCACGGCCAACAGCGTAATGACTGCGCCGTTATGCGGCAGCGTATCCATCCCGCCGCTGGCCATGGCCACTACTCGATGCAGCACTTCTAGCGGAATATTCGCAGCCTGCGCGCCTTTGATAAACAGATCGGACATCGCAGCCAGCGCAATACTCATCCCGCCTGATGCAGAACCCGTAATCCCCGCCAGCGAACTCACCGAAACAGCCGCATTAACAAGCGGATTCGGAATGCTCTTGAGCGCATCGCTGACAACAAGAAAACCCGGCAACGCCGCAATTACGCCACCAAAGCCATATTCCGAAGCCGTATTGAGCGACGCCAGCAGCGCGCCCGCCACAGCCGCCTTCGTGCCCGTCGCAAAACGCTCCTTCACGCGCGAAAACGCGCTGACGACCACGAACACGATCCCTAGCAGCAACGCACCTTCCACCGACCAGATCGCGACAACCTGTTTGACCGTCGTCGTCACGGGCGTATGCATGCCGGGCAGGACATCGGGCGTGACGGTGTACGTATCGCCGTACCACTGCGGAATCCAGCGCGTGAGAAAGAAGTTCGCGACACCCACCAGCAC
Organism: Paraburkholderia sp. Ac-20340; assembly: GCF_017104965.1. Taxonomy (GTDB): domain Bacteria; phylum Pseudomonadota; class Gammaproteobacteria; order Burkholderiales; family Burkholderiaceae; genus Paraburkholderia. The sequence continues at coordinate 8,966 of NZ_JAAGPR010000069.1, read as the reverse complement.
GAGCGGCGTCACAGCCAGCAGCGGATTCGGCAGATGGTCGGTTTTCACGTGCTCGGGCTCGTTCACAAGCGAGGTGCCGTAGCCTTCGCCCTTGGCCATCGCGCTACGGCGTCGCCATTCGAGGTACGTCAGACCCACCACGATGATGAACAACGAGCCGATCACGCCCAGCGCCGGCGCGGCCCAGGCGGTGGTCTTGAAGAACGTCGTCGGGATGATGTTCTGGATCTGCGGCGTGCCGGGCAGCGAGTCCATCGTGAACGAGAATGCGCCAAGCGCGATCGCGCCAGGCATCAGGCGCTTGGGGATGTTGCTCTGGCGATAAAGCTCCGCGGCGAACGGATAGACCGCGAACACCACCACGAACAGCGACACGCCGCCATACGTGAGCAGCGCGCAGACGGCCACGATCACCGCATTGGCGCGAGAGCGGCCGATATAGCGAATCGCGGCGGCGACGATCGCTTCCGAGAATCCCGATAGCTCGATGACCTTGCCGAATACGGCGCCGAGCAGGAACACGGGGAAATACAACTTCACGAAACCCACCATTTTCTCCATGAAAATGCCGGAGAAAACCGGTGCGACGGCGGCGGGATCGGTGAGCAGAACAGCGGCGAGCGCCGCTACGGGAGCGAAAAGGATCACGCTGTAGCCGCGATATGCGGCAAGCATGAGAAACGCTAGAGCGGCGAGAACGATAATGAACGACATGGAGTCTCCTGCAAGGGCGTGTTGCACTTCGTCGATGCACTTCTGTATTGCGCTTTTTCTTGCATGTCTCTACGCCCACGATCAAAGCCATGGTGCGCCGCAGCGATTGTACCGAATCGTTCAGGAACGCTTCGCAATCGCGTATGCCGGGCATTCCTGATTGCGGCTTGCGCAGGGCGGTCCTATCGTGACGGAATCGGCATGTGCAGCGGCAGGGAGACGGCGATGCAAACGCGCAAGGCGTTTCAGGGACGGCGAGCGAGGGCGATCACGTTGCTGATTGCGGCGATGTTGCCGTGCATCGCGGTGGCGCAGGCATCGGCGCCATCGCGTGACGAAGTCCGCAACTGGTACAACGACCCGTTTTTTGCGCTTTCGGCTGCGCAGCGCGCCTGCCCGCAGCCGCTCGGCCCGAGCATGACCAAGGCCGAAGCCGACGACGACGCCCATTACCGCGTCGAGCGCGGCACGACCTGCTGGCTCGCACACAAATGCACGAAGCCGAATTCCTATCTTTACGATGCCGATATCGCGCAGGCGATCCGCACGCAGTTCAAGGACGACGCTACGCTGGCCGGCACGAGCCTGTGGATTACGGTGCAACGGCGCTTCGTCTATGCCGAAGGTTGCGCGGGCGCAAACTTCGATCGCGCGGCGCTGGAGCGGCGACTATCGGCGATACCCGATGTCGAGCAGGTGTTCGTGCGCATCAGTGCCGATCCGCGCGCGAAGCCGCCGTACAAGACGATGCCGGCGTCGCACTGAAACGCTCGAACCGCGCGCGTCACGCGCCTGTTACCCCATGCGCTCCGCATGGCGCCCAGGCGTCACGCGGCATGGCACAATCGCAGCGTCGAAAAACTAGAACGCCCCCGGGGTACTCCATGAATCGTTTCGTTTCGCCTTCGTTTTACCTTCGCAGGCTGCCGTTTGCGGCGGGCGCCTGTGCGCTGCTCGCGGCGTTGTCCGCGTGCAGCAGCGGCCCGCCGCTGTTCCTCTCCGATGGCCGTCCCACGATCCAGGTGCAATGCCCGGCGGGCGGCGACCGCGATTCGTGCGTGCAACAGGCGCGTGCGCGTTGCGCAGGCGCGGGTTACGACACCGTCGATAACGCCACGACCGGCGACACCTATACGCTCGTGTTCGCCTGCAAGGCGAAATAAGACGTCCGAACCGATATCGTCGCGCGAGGCTACGTCAGTAGCCTCCAGCCGCACCTGGCCGGCGGCACCTGGCCGGCCGCACCTAGCCGGCGGCACCTGGCCGGCCGCGTGCCGGCAGGTTCATCATCAGGCGCAGCAGATCGGGTTGTCGTCGCGTGGCGGTTTTGAGGTAGATCGACTGTAGTTGCTTGCGCACCGTGTCGTATTGCACGTTCACGCGCGCGGCGATTTCCTTGGCCGTGAAGCCATCCACCAGCATGTGCACGATGCGGCATTCGGCGGGCGAGAGATCGAATGCCGTGGCCAGCACCTGCTCGTCCACCGCCGGCGCCGAACGCGGATGGTAGAAGGTCAGCGCCGCCATCGCGCGCAGATCGGCGGCCGATGCTTCGCCGGGCGTCACCACGTTGTAGAACGCGTAGAGCACTTCCGGCGCGGCGGGTAACGTCGCATCGGCATCGTTGTCGTGCGTTGGGTGCCCATCTTCAGGATCGGCAGCGCGATCGACAGTACTCACGATGCGCAACGCCCGCACGCGCGCCGCTGCGGCCCGCGCACCGTTCACGTGGTTTTTCAGGCGCGCTTCGCTGATCGCCACATCCTCCAGAAAGCGCGTCTGAAACGGCGCGGCCAGCGCGATGCGCTTGCTGCGCACGCGCACGAGCGACGTGGCGCGCAATAGCCGCTGCGCAGGTTCGTTGCTGTGCAGGACTTCGCCGAGCGCGCTCACCAGCATCGCAGGCGGACGCGCCTGGCGCGCGAGCGCATCGGCGTCGGGCAGCAGGCGATGCAGGCTCAGGCGCATCGCGCGGATCAGATGCGGCGTCAGACGTTCGAGCAGCGCGCGCCCGGCCTCCGGCAGCGGGCCGTCACCGTGGTGGCGGCGGCAGGCGATCATCGCCGTGAGCGTGCCGCTGTCGATCAGCTTGCACAGCGAGACGAAGCGCCCCGCGCCCGCGAGCACGCACGGCTCGAACACGGCCTGGCCCCGGCTGTTGCCGGCGTCGCTGCAGCAGTAGAGCCATTTGCCGGGCGCGCAGGCGCGCAGCCATTCGAGGCGCGCGTCGTCGCGATAGAGCGTGGGGATGAATTCGAGCGGTTCGGTTTCCAGCACGCTGAAACCATCGGCCCAGGAGAACAACTCGCGCTGACGATCGAAGGCGCTCAACTGGATCGAAGCAGCGCCAATCGCCTCGCGCAGCAGGGCGCAAAAATCCTTCCATGCCGCGGGACGTTCGAGCGTGGCGTATATGCCGTGCAACAGGCAGTCGTATTCCGATTCGTTCGATTTCACGCCGATCCCGTACTCAAACCCGCCGTGAAGCATCGCGCGCCTAAAATGCGTGGCGCATATTCCTTGCACAACTGTGGAATATACAGCCGTTTTAGGCGCCGCTAATCTTCATATCGTTCGTTGACTAATAGCGTCAGGTTGGACGAGGCGCCCATTGCGTTCCGTGCGGTAGGCAACGGATTGGCGGCCATGGCCGTCCTATTCTGGAACGGCGAGGCTGTTGAAAACCACCCCGCCAGACCGACTGCCAGGAAAAAGACCGCGAAAGAAAAGTGATAAACAGGCGACAAGCACGCGTCAGGCTGCCGATAAACAATCCGGCGCAATGAGCGCAATGCGGCGAATTAAATGCCAGGTTATCGCTGAATAATGGTTTAGTCATCGCGCTGCATTGAATGCGCCGACGTCTTTTACATGACGTCTTTTAAAAGTTGGATGAATCCCGGGGGCAGCAATGAATCATCATCAACTTGAAAAGGATATTGAGCATCTCGAGCAGATCGTTGCAAGACTGTCGGGCACCGATCGCATTCCCCTTTCTTACTGGCGCGGCCGCGTTGCAGCCGTGTCGAGCGCCGATCTCGTGCCTTCGCAATTGCAGCGTGTCAGGCGTCTGTCCGAAGCGCTGGGCGCGCTGGAGCGGCGCGCGAAGGGTGTTGCGGCGCTCGAAACCGTTCGTTAGCGAACACATAATCGCCGATCGATCTGGTAAAGAAAGGAAAGAAATTGACGCGTATAAGCGAATGCAAGCGAAAAACGGCGCGCAATTTAACACTCGCGAGGGCGATAAGGGCCACAATAGCCACGTGTGACCTTCTGGAGATCTCTATTCATGCCGAGCTACAAGCAACTCACCGCCCAACTCGAAAAACTGCATAAGGAAGTTGCGGCGGCACGCGAAAAGGAAGTCGAGCAAGCGATCGCCGACATCAAGGAAAAGATCGCGGAATACGAAATCACGGCGGAAGAGCTCGGCTTCACAAGCGCGGGTACGGTCGCGCGCAAGAAGACGCCGCTGCCCGCGCGTTTTGCGAACCCCAAGACGGGGGAGACCTGGAGCGGCCGTGGCCGTGCTCCGGCGTGGCTGTCGGGCGTGAAGAACCGCGACCGCTTCCTGATCAAGCAATAAACCTCCGGGATCAAGCGCGGCGCGTGTGATCCCGTAAATCCTCACCTTTGGGCGGCGCCCGGCGATGCCAGTGCGCCGCCGGGCTCGGGACCAGCAGTAAGTCGATGCATGGCGCGCTGCGTGAATCGCCCGGCCTGCGCCGCGCACGATGCACGCAAGTCATTGATGAGAAAAGCGTTCTCACGCGAGACACGTTGCCGCGCGCTCACGGCACGGTCAGCCGATCTGCCCAAACGCCCTGCGTAATGCACTGAAAACGCAGCGCAAGCGCTCCGCTTCCGGCCCCGCGCCCATTGCTCCCGTAAAAGCTCACCGTAGCCACGCCGCCGATACCCCACGCGCCACGCTTATCCACAGCGAAGTCTTAGTCTCCAGCGGTAATGCCGTGTATCATTCGTCCCCGGCGCCTTCCTGCTGCGGACGTCGGTCGTGTTTTTCAGACCGGTCGTGCTATTCGCCTCGAAGGCCGCGACGCGCAGGCCGCCCGCCTGCCGTGCCGCAGCCGGCCATGCTGCCGCGCTGGCCGCCGGGCCGGCCGCCGCCGATGCGCCGGCCACATCCGCAACCCCCGCCACGCGGCCGGTTGCCCGAATTCATCAGTGATACCCGCTCCATCCATGTCAGTTGCCGAACTCAGACGCCGCCGCACGTTCGCGGTCATTTCTCACCCGGACGCGGGTAAGACCACGCTCACCGAAAAGCTGCTGCTGTTCTCGGGCGCGATTCAGATCGCCGGTACCGTGAAGGGCAAGAAGAGCGGCCGCTTCGCGACCTCCGACTGGATGGAGATCGAAAAGCAGCGCGGCATTTCGGTCGCCAGCTCGGTCATGCAGTTCGAATACGGCGACGCCGTCATCAATCTGCTCGACACCCCGGGCCACGAGGACTTCTCGGAAGATACCTATCGTGTGCTGACGGCCGTCGATGCGGCCGTGATGGTGATCGACGGCGCGAACGGCGTGGAAGCGCAGACGCTCAAGCTGCTCGAAGTCTGCCGCAGCCGCAAGACGCCCATTCTCACGTTCATCAACAAGCTCGACCGCGAAGTGCGCGAGCCGCTCGATCTGCTCGACGAAATCGAGCAGCACCTTGGCGTGGCGGCGGTGCCGTTCACCTGGCCGATCGGCATGGGCAAGGAATTTCAGGGCGTCTACGACATCCAGCGCGATCAGGTGCGCGTGTTCCGTGCGGGCGAGCAGTCGCTGGGCGGCGCGGTGGAAACGCTGCAAAACATCAGCGACGCCGATGGCGAAGCGCGCTTCGGCTATCACTGGAAGCGCACCAAGGAAGAAGTCGAGCTGATCACGGGCGCGACGCCCACCTTCGATCGCGAAGCGTTCCTCAAGGGCGAGCAGTCGCCGGTGCTGTTCGGCTCGGCGATCAATAACTTCGGCGTGAAGGAAATTCTGGACGCGCTGGTCGACCTCGCGCCGGCACCGTCGCCGCGTATGGCCGTGCAGCGCGCGGTCGCGCCGGACGAAGCCAAATTCACGGGCGTCGTGTTCAAGGTGCAGGCCAATATGGACCTCGCGCACCGCGACCGCGTGGCGTTTATCCGCGTGTGCTCGGGCCATTTCGAGCGCGGCATGCAACTGAAGGTCACGCGCAACAACAAGACCTTCCGCGCCAATAACGTGGTGAGCTTCCTGTCGCAGCGCCGCGAAACCGTGGCCGAGGCGTACCCTGGCGACATCATCGGCATTCCTAACCATGGCACGCTGAGTCTCGGCGATACGCTGACCGAAGGCGAAGACCTGCAATTCACGGGTCTGCCGTTCTTCGCGCCGGAAATTTTCCAGACCGTCGAAGTGGTCGATCCGATGCGCGCCAAGCAACTGGGCGAAGCGCTCAAACAGCTTGGCGAAGAAGGCGCGATTCAGGTGTTCCGCCCGATTCACGGCGGCGCGACGATTCTCGGCGCGGTCGGCCAGCTGCAGTTCGAAGTGGTGTCGCACCGTCTCGCGGCGGAATACAAGGTGGCGGTGCGCCTGATGCCGGCGCGTTATCGCCTGTCGCGCTGGGTCACCTGCGATGACCCTGTCGAGCTGCGCCGTTTCACCGATTCGTACGAAGCGCGCATGGCCTACGACGCATCGAATGCGCCGACGTATCTGGCTTCGCACGTCTCCGAAATCGACGTCGCGCAAAAGGCGTGGCCGAAGATCGTCTTCAACGAACTGCGCGAGCATTCGGGCGCACCGTTCAAGAAGTCGATTTAACGCTGGCTGCAGCCGATGTAGAACGGGCCGCTGGGTGGTTTCCCCCAGCGGCCCGTTTTTTTATGCGTGTGTGGTTTGCGTATCGCTATCGCTGTTCGCGTATTCCAGGCGGTTGCCGCCCAGCGATTTCGCGCGATAGAGTGCCTGGTCGGCGGCGGCGAGCAGGTCGGAGAGCGTCATCGTCTCGCTTGTTTTCACCGCCAGGCCGATGCTGACGGTGGTGCGCATGCCCACGCCGTCGATGCCGTGCGCCGCCGTCTGCTCGAAGCGCCGCACGATCATTTCGCCCATTGCCTGCACCTGCGTGGTGTCGATGCCGGGCAGCAGCGCCGCAAATTCCTCGCCGCCGATGCGCGCCAGCAGCGCCTGCTGACCGACCACACCGCGCGCGATCGCCGAGAACGATTTCAGCACTTCGTCGCCGGTCTTGTGGCCGTAACGATCGTTGATCGCCTTGAAGTGGTCGAGGTCGAAGGCCAGCAGCGCAACCGCTTCGCGCCTGCCCGCCTGGCCGAGCATGCGCGCGCCTTCCTCGAAGAACCAGCGGCGGTTGCCCAGGCGCGTCAGATAATCCGTTTGGGATTCCTGCAAAAGCTGGCCGTGGGTTTCCTCGCGCACGAGGCGCAGCAGCGTCATCGGCAGCACGACCGAATACAGCACGCCTTCGTACAAGGTGATCTTGCTGACGGTCGGCAGAATCGCCTGACCGTAGCGCGCGGCCAGCCACGGCAGCACGACTGCGCGAAACGCGTAGAGCGCCGCGTGCGCGCCCGTCACCAGCACGGCGATATTGCGCGCGTGGCCCCATTTGCGGCCGTCGCCGCGCAGCAGTTCGCGCGCGGCCATCGCGGAAGCCAGCGACAGCGGGATCGCCGTGACATACATCCACATGACGTCGAGCCCGCGCGTACCCGACACGCCCCATGCGAGCGCCTGGACCAGCAGGATGAGCGCGGACGCGAGCCCGTAACGCCGCCCGTTCATGGTGGCGACGCCGTGGGCAATCAGCAGATAGCCGCACAGCATCACCATGTTGCTCAACGCGGAACCCCACACCCAGGGCAATTTGAAGCGATAGATGACGGCCACGCAGCCAATGGCGAGCGTGGTATATCCGGCGGCGAGTATTTTCAGTTCCTTGCTGCGGCCAGGGTGAGTGCGATGCTCCCAAAGGGTCATCGCGGAACTGGCGAGCAAGGTTCCGATCGCGAGGAAATATAGGGTGAGAAGGTCGACGTGCATCGCGGGCGTAAAAGCGCTACGCCGATACATCCCGGCGGCTGGCGCATTTTACGATGAAATATTGAAAACATAATGTTCGCGTCAGAAGGCTGCGATTTTGCAACAGATGTGCGGCGACGCGGTTCCCGATACCGGTAACGTTTTCCTGTTTCTCGGGCGTTGGCATCGCGCGCAACGCTTCAAAGCCCGCGACGCGATGCCGCCGCCGCGCGAGGCTCTGTCAGGCGGCGAAATGCGCGCATCGCGGGGCCGATTCGCCTATCCTCATCGTCACGACGGGCGGCCGCGACGCAGGCGCCGCGCCCGCGCATTCGAACAGCGAGGAGGGGCAGTGACCGTACGCAATCTCGACGCGATATTCCAGCCGAAGTCGGTGGCCGTTATCGGCGCTTCGCAGCGCGCCGGCAGCATCGGCAACATGGTCTGGCAGCGCCTGATCGAAGGCGGTTTCGCGGGGCCGCTGTGGGCGGTCAACCCGCGCCACGCCGGTGAGACGAGCGATTTCGACGGCCGGCCCGTGGTCGCCGATGCCGGCGATCTGCCCGAAGCGCCCAGCGTCGCCATCATCTCGGGCGGCCGCGACGCAGGCGCCGCGCCCGCGCATTCGAACAGCGAGGAGGGGCAGTGACCGTACGCAATCTCGACGCGATATTCCAGCCGAAGTCGGTGGCCGTTATCGGCGCTTCGCAGCGCGCCGGCAGCATCGGCAACATGGTCTGGCAGCGCCTGATCGAAGGCGGTTTCGCGGGGCCGCTGTGGGCGGTCAACCCGCGCCACGCCGGTGAGACGAGCGATTTCGACGGCCGGCCCGTGGTCGCCGATGCCGGCGATCTGCCCGAAGCGCCCAGCGTCGCCATCATCTGCACGCGGCCGGCCACGTGGCCCGCGCTGGTGCACCGGCTGGGCGGCATGGGCACGCGCGCGGCGATCATCGTCGGCGAGGCGCGCAGCGAGGAAGATCACGCCGATCTGCGCCACGCGCTGGCGGCAGCGCGCCCGCATCTGCTGCGGCTGCTCGGCCCCGGCAGCCTGGGCGCGCTCACGCCGGCGCTCAACGCGCAACTCGGCGCGGCCGCCACGGTCGCGCGCAAGGGCGGCGTGGCGTGGGTCTCGCAGTCCAACGCGCTGACCAACGCGGTGCTGCGCTGGGCCGATGCGCGCGGCCTGGGCTTCTCGCACGCGGTCGCGCTGGGCGACGAGGCCGA
>NZ_JAAGPR010000068.1 GCF_017104965.1 Paraburkholderia sp. Ac-20340 | reverse complement strand
TTGCGGGCAGCACGGCCGCACGCGCCGCCGCAGCCGCCGCGCCGCAGCCGCGTCAGACCCGCGCGCCGCGTCCGTTCGTGTGGCCGACGAAAACCACGCCGACCACCGCGCTGCGTGCGCCGTCCACGCTCAGCCCGCAGATTGGCGTACCCGTGAGCGCGCCGGTTGCGGAAGTGGTCGCCGCTACGTCCGCCTCCACGCCCGCCGCTACGCCCGCCTATTCGCGCCCGACGCCGCCCGCGCCCGCCGCCGAGCCCGCGCCGCTGTCGTCGAGCGTGCTCGAAACGCTGCGTTCGATCGAAGAGAACGCAGCGCGCTGGACCTCGCTGGCCGGCGCGAGCCTCGCTCGCCGCAATGCTCCGGATGAGATGGCTACGATCGCCGAAGCGCCGTTGGCTAGCGAAGTCAACACGCCTGACGTAGATGCCGAAGTGGCGACGCCCGCCGCCCACGCGCACTTCCCGATGAGCGCGCCGCAGATCGCGGTGCCGGTTGAAACGGCAGCGGCACCGCACGTCGAAACGTCTGCTGAGCCGCTCGCGCAGGCCGCATCGGACGTGCAGGAAAACGCCGCGTCGTTGTCTGAAGCGGTCGAGGCAGAGCCGGTGGTTGCGCCGACGCTGGCCGAAGAAGCAGAACCCGCGACCGCGCACACGCAGCACGAAGCCGACAACGCCCTGCCCGCGTTCCTGATCGGCACCGAGGAAAACGCGCCGGAGCCGAGCGAAGCCGCTGAGACGCAGGAACACGCTGATACATCCGCTCCGGCGCAAGTCAACTGGCCGAACTTCGACAACGGCATGCCGTGGGTCATGCTCGACGACGAACCCGCCGAGGAGGTTGCCGAGGAAGTCGAAGCCAGCAAACCCGAGCATGAAGATACGGTGGCTGCAGAGCCGGAATCGCACGCCGAAGTCGCAGAACAGGAACCCGCTCCGGCGATCGACGCGACGCAGGACGAAGAGCCCGTCGCGAGCGTCAGCAATATCGTCCGTTTCCCGCGCCTCGTGACGCAAACTGCGCAACCCGCGCCGGTAGAGCACGTCGAGCAACCGGAAGCCGTCGAAGAGGCCAGCGAGCCGGAAGTGGCGTACGAAGAACCGTTTGCGAGCGTCGAAACGCCGGAACCCGCAAGCGACGAGCCGCTGGCTGCACCGGTCGACATTTTCACGGCTGCGTTCAATGCGGCGCTGCCGTCGTTTATCGCCAAGGCAGCCGAAGAAGAAGCGAACGCCGCCGAGATCGAAGCCCCGGTTCAGGAAGTTGCTGCCGTTGCCGAACCGGTAGCAGAGGAAGCAAAGGAAGCAGCGCCGACGATCGAACCCGCTCCCGTCGAAACGGCCGCGGTTGAAACGGCACCGGTGTCGGCTGAACCCGCACACGTCGAACCGCAGGTGCCGGTGGTCGAAGTAGCGCGCCCGGCTCCTGCTCCGATTGAAGTCGCGCAACCTGTCGCAGCAGTTTTGAGCGCGGTGGCACCGCTTGCCGCCGCGGCCGCTTCGGTCGTTCCGACGGCTGCCAGCGCGGCGGTAAACGCAATCGCACCGGCCATCGGCGCAGTGCAGACCGTTGCGGCCGCAACGAGCGCGGTCACGTCAGCGCCAGCGCCTGCCGAACCGGCCCCGGCTCAAACACAAGCGCCGACGCAAACTACCGCCAGCGCTATCGAAACGCCCGAGGCAGAACCGGCCCAAACGCAGCCGCAGACCGAACCGGCCGCGCCCGCATGGCATCTTCCGGAAGTTCAAACGCCTGAGCCGTTCGCTCCGGTTGCGCCGCCGTGGGAGCAAATCGAACCCACGCCGTTGCCCGAACCGGTCATCCCCGATTGGCACCTGCCTGAAGTGCCTTCGTTCATTCCGGTTCCGCCCGCGCCTGTCACGCCGCCGTGGGAACATACAGCCACGCCGGTGCCCGCCGCATCGGCACCGCTCGCACCACCGGCGTTCACGCCGGTTGCCGCGCCTGCAGCACCCGCACCAGCGCCCGCAGTCGCGGCACCGCAAGCAGCACCGCAGCCAGCACCCCAGCCAGCCCCGCAACCCGCCCCCGAAGCCGCCCGCGCCCCCGTGCGCGGCCACGCGCCGACCTCGTTCGAATTCCAGCCGCTCAGCGCCTCGTCGGTCGAACTGCCGGGCTTCGAGCTACTGGATCGCGCCTCGACCGAAATCGAATACGTCTCCGAAGAAAAGCTCGCCGAAACCAGCCAGTTGATCGAGCAGCGCCTGCAGGAGTTCAAGGTGCCGGTCACGGTGGTCGGTGCATCGGCGGGTCCGGTGATCACGCGCTTCGAGGTCGAACCGGCGCTCGGCGTGCGCGGCAGCCAGATCGTCGGCCTGATGAAGGATCTGTCGCGCGGCCTCGGCCTCACGTCGATCCGCGTGGTCGAAACGATTCCGGGCAAGACCTGCATGGGTCTCGAATTGCCGAACGCCAAACGGCAGATGATCCGCCTCTCGGAGATCCTCGAATCGACGCCTTATCAGCGTTCGCAATCGAAGCTGACGATCGCGATGGGCAAGGACATCGTCGGCCATCCGATCGTGACCGATCTCGCGAAAGCGCCGCACATGCTGGTGGCCGGCACGACCGGCTCGGGCAAGTCGGTGGCGATCAACGCGATGATCCTCTCGCTGCTCTACAAGGCGAAGCCCGAGGACGTGCGCCTCATCATGATCGACCCGAAGATGCTGGAACTGTCGGTCTACGAAGGCATTCCGCATCTGCTCGCGCCGGTCGTCACGGACATGAAGCTCGCGGCCAATGCGCTGAACTGGTGTGTCGGCGAAATGGAGAAGCGCTACCGGCTGATGTCGGCCGTGGGCGTGCGCAATCTCGCGGGCTTCAACCAGAAGATCCGCGACGCCGAAGCCAACGAGCGCAAGATCGGCAACCCGTTCTCGCTCACGCCGGAAGCGCCCGAACCGCTCTCACCGCTGCCGATGATCGTCGTGGTGATCGACGAACTCGCCGACCTGATGATGGTCGCGGGCAAGAAGATCGAAGAGCTGATCGCGCGTCTCGCGCAGAAGGCGCGCGCGGCAGGCATCCACCTGATCCTTGCCACGCAGCGTCCGTCGGTCGACGTCATCACCGGTCTGATCAAGGCGAACATTCCGACGCGCGTGGCCTTCCAGGTGTCGTCGAAGATCGACTCGCGCACGATTCTCGACCAGATGGGCGCGGAATCGCTGCTCGGTCAGGGCGACATGCTGTTCCTGCCGCCGGGCACGGGCTATCCGCAGCGCGTGCACGGCGCGTTCGTCGCCGACGAGGAAGTGCATGCGGTAGTCGAGTATCTGAAGCAGTTCGGCGAGCCGGAATACGTCGAAGGTATTCTCGACGGCCCGGCCTCCGAAGGCGCGCCGCAGGATCTGTTCGGCGAGTCGCCCGAGGCGGAAGCCGATCCGCTCTACGACGAAGCCGTGGCCTTCGTGGTGCGTACGCGCCGCGCGTCGATTTCGTCCGTGCAGCGGCAATTACGCATCGGCTATAACCGCGCTGCGCGTCTGGTCGAACAGATGGAAGCGGCCGGTCTCGTCTCGCCGATGGGCATCAACGGCAGCCGCGAAGTGCTCGTGCCGGGCCAGGCCGAATAAGCACGGTGTAGGCGCCACGGCATCGCCGTCGTCAAACAAAAACGCCGCGTGGAGCTGATCCACGCGGCGTTTTTTTCATCGCAAGCCGGTTCGCACCGGCATCGACGATCTCAAGGCGTCACGAACTTGAAATCGACCGGCGAACCGATCTCGATCTTCTTCGGGTTCGCCGCCAGCAGACCGGTTTCCTGATCGCGGCGGAACACGTAGACCGTGTCGCTGTTCTGGTTGCCGACGATCAGCCACTGGCCGCTCGGGTCGATCGCGAATTCGCGCGGCGACTTGCCGAGGCTTGCCTGACGGCCCACGCGCTTGAGCTTGCCGCTCGTTGCGTCGACCGCGAAGATCGAGATGTCGTTGGCGTCGCCGCGATTCGACACGTAGAGGAACTTGCCGTCCGGCGAGAGATGCAGCGCCGCTGCGCCCACCGCGCCCTTGAAGCCCGGTTCCGCCAGCTTCTCGACCTGCTCCAGCTTCAGATGGCCGTCGTTGTAGTCGAACACGCTGACGGTGCCCGCCAGTTCGCTCGTGAGGTAAGCGTGGCGGCCATCGTTGCCGAATACCAGGTGACGCGGGCCGGTGCCGGCCTTCACGTCGGCGTAGCGCCATTCGGCCGGGCTCACCAGACCGCGCGTGCCGTCCGGCGTGTAGCGGTAGGTCCAGAGCTTGTCGGTGCCCAGATCCTGCGTGAACAGGTAGCGGCCATCGGGCGAGAACACCGTCGAGTGCACGTGCGCGTTGTCCTGACGCCCCTTCACCGGGCCGCCGCCTTCGTGATGCACGGTCAGCACCGACTGGCCGAGCTTGCCGTCCTGCTCGACCGGCAGCACCGCGAAGCTGCCGCCCGGATCGGCCGCCACCGAGTAGTTGGCGACCAGCAGGTATTTGCCGTCCGGCGACAGGCTCAGATAGCACGGGTCGTTGCCTTGCGCCGAGACCTTGTCGAGGAAGGTGAGTTGGCCGCTCGCGGCGTCGAAGCCGAAGGCGCTCACATCGCCGCGCGTGGTGGCCGGGCCGTTATCGCCGGGCAGTTCGTTCACCGCGTAGACGAAGCGCTTGTCCTTGCTGACCACCAGATACGACGGATTCACCGTCTTCGCGACGCTGACCTGCTGCGCGTCGCCGGTCTTCGAATCGAAGCGATAGACGTACAGGCCTTCGCTCTTGCCGCCCGTATAGGTGCCGACGATCAGGTCGTACACGCCGTTGCCGGCCACATCGGCGGACGCACCTTGCGCGAATGCCTGCGGCGCAGCGGCGGAGGCGGCGACTGTGGCCATGATGGCGATCCCTTTGATGATCTGATGAATGATGCCGCGCTTCGGGGTGCGCGGTGCACCGGACTTGCGCGACTGCACGGGCATGGCGATTGCGACTGCATGGCCTTGAAACATGTCGACCTCCTTTCTTCTTGTCGAACTGGCGAATCTGCTGCTGATCGTTTCCGCGCGGCATGAGCAAAACACAGCTGCCCGACGCCTGCGCGAGCACGGATCTTATGAGGGTTGGAAGCGAAGTATACGAGAGGTTGCGCGCCATCGCGCTGCCAGCGCGCAGCACGCGGCCTCGCTCACTACGGAGTGAACTATGAACATCCATGTCGCCATCGGCCCGCTCGTCGCGCTCATCGCCGGCATTCTGATTCTGGTCGTGCCGCGCCTGCTCAACTACATCGTTGCGCTCTATCTGATCATCATCGGGATCATCGGCCTGTTCGGCACGGGCGGACATTTCTGAACGCGCCGGATTGCTCCGCTCAAGCTCTCGCGCGCGCCCGTGAACGGCGCGCCGCGACCATTCCCGCACCCCTGTTTTGCGTGCGCTGGCGTGCCGTGCGCCGCAAAACGCGTTGCGCTTTCGCCCCCGCTGCCACTACTCTTGTGCGTGCATGCGCCGGGAAGCCTCTGAGCGCGCAGCCATGCCGTAGCGCCGTAAAAATCACACGAATCGCACCACGCACGCTGTCAATCTGCTTACCATGCCCGCACTTATCGAAGACTATGCATTGATCGGCGACGGCCACACCGCCGCGCTCGTGTCCCGCGAAGGTTCCATCGACTGGCTCTGCTGGCCGCGTTTCGACTCCGGCGCCTGCTTCGCGGCGCTGCTCGGCACCGAAAAGAACGGCCGCTGGCAGATCGCCCCCGCGCCCGCCGCCGACGGCACGCCCGCCAAAGTCACCACCACGCGCCGCTATCGCGGCGACACGCTGATCCTCGAAACCGATTTCGAAACCGCCGAAGGTGCGGTCACGCTGATCGACTTCATGCCGCCGGGCAACGGCTGGACCGAACTCGTACGCATCGTCGTGGGCCGGCGCGGCACCGTGCGCATGCAGTGCGAACTGGTGTTGCGCTTCGACTACGGCTTTTCCGTGCCGTGGGTGAGCCGCCTCGCCTACGAGAGCGGCATCAAGGCCACGGTCGGCCCGGACACCATCGTGTTGCGCACGCCCGTCGATCTCGAAGGCGAAAACATGCGCACGGTCGCCGAATTCGACGTCAAGGAAGGCGAGCGCGTGCCGTTCTCGATGGCCTACGCCGCGTCGCATCTGCGCCTGCCGCCGCCGCGCGATCCGTTCACGGCGCTCGCGCGCACCGAAAACTTCTGGGAAGAATGGGCCGCGCGCGGCACCGTCGAAGGCCGCTGGGCCGCGCCGATCCGCCGCTCGCTGATCACGCTCAAGGCGCTCGCCTACGAGCCGACCGGCGGCATCGTGGCCGCGCCCACCACCTCGCTGCCCGAGCAACTGGGCGGCACGCGCAACTGGGACTACCGCTATTGCTGGCTGCGCGACGCCACCATCACCCTGCTTGCCATGATGCGCGGCGGCTATTACGACGAAGCGCGCGCCTGGCGCGCGTGGCTCGGCCGCGTGATGGCCGGTTCGCCCTCGCAGTTGCAGATCATGTACGGCATCGCCGGCGAGCGCCGTCTGCCCGAAATCGAACTCGACTGGCTGCCCGGCTACGAAGGCGCGAAGCCCGTGCGCGTGGGCAATAACGCGGTCGGGCAATTGCAGCTGGATGTGTACGGCGAAGTCATGAACGCGCTGCACCTCGCGCGCGTGGGCGGCCTGCAAGCCGACGACACCGCCTGGTCGATCCAGTGCGCGATGCTCGAACACCTCGAAACGATCTGGACCGAGCCCGACGAAGGCATCTGGGAAACGCGCGGCGGCCGCCAGCATTTCACGTTCTCGAAGGTGATGGCGTGGGTGGCGTTCGATCGCTGCGTGCGCTCGGCGGAAAAATTCGACCTGCCCGGCCCGCTCGAGCACTGGCGCGAGATGCGCGAAACCATCCACGCACAGATCTGCGAGCGCGCCTTCAACGCGGAGCTGAACTCCTTCACGCAGATCTACGGCGGCACCGACCTCGACGCCAGCCTGCTGCTGATGCCGCTGGTCGGCTTCCTGCCCGCCGACGACCCGCGCATCGCGGGCACCGTCGCGGCGATCGAGCGCGACCTGATGTGCGAAGGCTTCGTGATGCGCTACCGCACCACCGAATTCAACGACGGTTTGCCGCCCGGCGAAGGCACTTTCCTCGCCTGCAGCTTCTGGATGGTCGATAACCTTGCGCTCCAGGGCCGCATGGACGATGCGCGCAAGATGTACGAACGGCTGCTCGGGCTCGCCAACGATGTCGGCCTGCTGGCCGAGGAGTACGATCCGGTCGCGGGCCGACTTGTGGGAAATTTCCCACAGGCCTTCTCGCACGTGGCGCTGGTCCACACCGGCCTGAACCTGATGCGCCACGAACAGGAAATGGCAGCGGAAACGGGCCATCCAGAAGGCATCCCGCCGATGGAAGCCGATTTCGAGGCCACCGCGTCATAGTTCACTGCGAGCCCGCCGCGAGCCAAAGCGCATAGTCAGGATCGCGAAGAGGTCAACGTGGGAATGCACCGACGCGTTTGTAGGAGGTGCGCTAAACTTGACTTGCTGCGTTGCACAACGTTCTGGGGTCCGATACGATGGTTTCGGCTGGATCGCAGTGCGGCAGCGTGGCGCGCGGCTAGGGCGTAGCGGCTGGTTTTTTCGCTCAAGCGGCGCGATGCAAAGCCGATATATAGCCTGACTGAAAGAGTCACAAGCCCGACCGATCAACAAGCGGGTCCGCATCCTCGTCGCGTTTATCCGCGTAGCCAGGATGCGATCCGGCCCCTGATGCTGGAGCATCCATGCTCTACCAAATTCGCGAATACCAGCGCGCATTGCTTAGCCCCCTTACCGCGTGGGCCCAGGCTGCTTCCAAGTCGTTTTCGAATCCGTCGAGCCCGTTCTCGCTCGTGCCGGGCGCCACGCGTCTTGCCGCCGGCTACGAACTGCTCTACCGGCTCGGCAAGGACTACGAAAAGCCCGAGTTCAATATCAAACAGATCGAAAAAGACGGTCATCACATCCCGATCGTCGAACAGACCATCGTCGAAAAGCCGTTCTGCCGCCTGCTGCGTTTCAAGCGTTACGCCGACGATCCCGCCGCCGTGACCGCGCTCAAGGACGAGCCTTCGGTGCTGGTGTGCGCACCGCTGTCGGGTCACCACTCCACGCTGCTGCGCGACACCGTGCGCACGCTGCTGCAGGATCACAAGGTCTACATCACCGACTGGATCGACGCGCGCATGGTGCCGCTCGAAGCGGGTGCGTTCCATCTGGACGACTACGTGGCGTACATCCAGGAATTCATCCGCCATATCGGCGCGAAGAACGTGCATGTGCTGTCGGTTTGCCAGCCCACGGTGCCGGTGCTCGCGGCCATTTCGCTGATGGCGAGCCGCGGCGAACCCACCCCGCTCACGATGACGATGATGGGCGGCCCAATCGACGCGCGCCGCAGCCCCACCGCCGTCAACTCGCTCGCCACCGAACACTCGCTCGAATGGTTTGCGAACAACGTGATCCATACGGTGCCGGCCAACTATCCGGGCGAAGGCCGCGAGGTCTATCCGGGCTTCCTGCAGCACACCGGTTTCGTCGCGATGAATCCGGGCCGCCACACCACGGCGCACTGGGACTTCTACAAGAGCCTGCTGCGCGGCGACGAAGAGGACGCCGAAGCACATCGTCAGTTTTATGACGAATACAACGCGGTGCTCGACATGGCCGCCGAGTATTACCTCGAGACCATCCGCACGGTGTTCCAGGAATTCAGTCTCGCCGAAGGCACGTGGGATGTTTCGGGCGAGCGCGTGCGGCCGCAGGATATCCGCGATACGGCGCTCTTCACGATCGAAGGCGAACTCGACGATATTTCGGGCTCCGGACAGACGCGCGCCGCGCACGACCTGTGCACGAGCATCCCCGAGCAGAACAAGCATCATCTGACTGCGGAAAAATGCGGCCACTACGGCATTTTCTCGGGCCGCCGCTGGCGCACCATCATCTATCCGCAACTGCGCGACTTTATCCGCCAGCATCAGCCGCACGCGAAGCAGCCGGTGAAGGAAACGGTCGTTGCTTGACGCTGCTTGACGTCGCTTGACGTTGCTTAAGGACAGACTGCGATCGACGCTCGATGGATGAGCGAACGCCGCGCCTCACAGGTCATGAGGCGCGGCGTTTTTTCTTTCGTACTGCCGGCTTGCTGCGCCGTGCGCGCGATCGGCGTTTATTTGCGCTTATTTGCGCATCAGGAACGCCAGCAGCATGTCCGTGTTGAGCTGGATGATCTCGGCGCGTTCCGCCGGCGCGCTGAAGTCGCGGCCGAGCGTGGCGTTGAGCGTATAGCGGTTGGACACGATGTAATAACCCATGCCCGAAAGCGTCACGTACAGGCGCAGCGGATCGATGTTCGCACGGAACAACCCCGCCGCTTCCCCGCGCGACAGAATGCTGCCAAGCGTAGCGACGATCGGCGAAACCATCTCGTGGATGCGCGTGGATTTGAGCATGTAGCGCGCTTCGTGCAGATTCTCGTTGTTCACGAGGCGCAGCAGTTCGGGATGATCGCGGTAGTAATCCCAGACGAAATGCGCGAGGCGCGTGATCGCCTCGACGGGTGCGAGGCCCGCGAGATCGAGTGCGCGTTCGGCTTCGTTGAGCGCGCCGAAAGCGTGCTCCAGCACGGCAGTAAACAACTGCTCCTTGCTGCCGAAGTAGTAATACAACATGCGCTCGTTGGTCTCGGCGCGTCGCGCGATCTGGTCGACGCGGGCGCCGAACAGGCCCCCGCTCGCGAACTCTTCCGCCGCTGCGAGCAGGATGCGACGGCGCGTGCCTTCAGGATCTCTTTTGATTTTCGGCTGATTCATGGTGGCAGGATCGCTCGATAGGCGCGCGGATTCCCGCTTGGCACTGCCGGGCCTCTCCAAAGAACCCATGTAGCGGCAGCGATCCACGGGGCGCGCCAGGTTAATGGACTGACACCCTTCGTTTTTCGATCTTCGTTTTGTTTATTTGCAGCCCGTCCGGAGCCCTCGTCCGGTGCCGCGTTTTAATGCCGTCCTGCATGCCGGATTCGCGGGTTCGCGCGTCAGACGCGGCGCATGGTGCGCTGCGGCTGGGCCCGAACTTGCGAATTAAGCGCTTTGATTATGGCACATGCCCTGCCGATGGCAATGCGGGAAATCGGCGATAATGCGGGCTTTGGCGCCGCACGTGCGCATCCCGGCATGCGCTGACGCATCTGGGTCCGGCAAGCGCCGCCAGGCGCTGCGTCCGCGCGCGTGTCTGCCTGCCCCGCTTTGCCAGCTTGTGCCCGCCTGCCGCCGTCAGCCACGCTTCGTGAGCGCTGATGGCGCACCCCGGCCAGCGTAGAAATTGCGACCGTGAACGATTCCAAGACACTCGCAGATCGCATCGAAGATCTGCTGCCCCAGACCCAATGCACCAAGTGCGGCTACGACGGCTGCCGGCCCTATGCCGAAGCCGTCGCCGCCGGCACCGCCAGTTATAACCAGTGCCCGCCCGGCGGCGCCGAAGGCGTCGCGCGTCTCGCGCATCTGCTCGGCAAGCCCGTCATTCCGATCAATCCCGATAACGGCGTCGAGCGGCCACGCCCCGTTGCGTTTATCGACGAGCAGGTCTGCATCGGCTGTACGTTATGCATGCAGGCTTGCCCGGTCGATGCGATCGTCGGCGGTCCCAAGCAGATGCACACCATCGTGCGCGATCTCTGCACGGGCTGCGACCTGTGCGTGCCGCCCTGCCCGGTGGACTGCATCGCGATGATCCCCGTGACCGGCGCAGCCACCGGCTGGGACGCCTGGACGCAACAGCAGGCCGACGACGCGCGTCTGCGCCACGACCGCCATCAGGCGCGTCTGGCCGCCGAGCGCGACGCCA
>NZ_JAAGPR010000006.1 GCF_017104965.1 Paraburkholderia sp. Ac-20340 | reverse complement strand
GGCGGCAGGATTCACTGCGGGGGTCGCTGCGGGGTTGGCAGTTACGTCAGTCATGCTTTCGATCCAGTCAGGCCGCCGGAGTAACGCCAGCCTGCGGTTGTGGCGGTTGCCCGCCTTCAGACCGCGCTTCGACGGCCGCTTCGCCGACGCCTTCGCACTGGCGCAGCGCGGCTTCGATCTCGCCCGGTTCGATGCGGAAACCGCGCAGTTTGATCTGCCGGTCGATGCGGCCCAAAAAGTCAAAACCGCCGTCGGCTCGACGGCGGCAGAGATCGCCGCTGCGATAGCAGCGCGCGCCTGGACTGCCGTGCGGGTCGGGCACGAAGCGCTCGGCGGTGAGGGCGGGCCGCCCCGCGTAGCCGCGCGCCAGCGTTTCGCCGCCGATACACAGTTCGCCCACCGCGCCCACCGGCACGGCGTTGCCATCCGCGTCGGCGACCCACGCGCTGCGCGCCGGGAACGGCTTGCCGATCTGCACGATCGGCTGGCTGGCGTCGTAGGCATCGGTCGCACGATGCAGGCAGGCCACCGTGGTTTCGGTCGGGCCATAGAGGTTATCGACGCGAATGCCGCGCAGCGGGCCGCTCTGCCAGCGCGCGAGCGCGTCGCCGGGCAGCGCCTCGCCGCCCACGGTCAGTTGGCGCAGCGCGCGCAGCGATTCGCGCGCGGGCGGCGATTGCAGCCATTGCTGCCAGTACGCGGTGGGCAGGCGCGCGAAGGTCACGCCGCGCTCGACTAGGCGGCGCGTGAGCGTGTCGAGATCCCACGCCGCGCTGCCGCGCATGACGACGCGCCCGCCCTGCATGAGCGCGGGCAGCAGTTCGTGCAGCGCGACGTCGAAGTTGATCGTCGAGCTTTGCAGCTGGCAATCGTCGGCGCCGATGTGGTAGGTCGCGATAAAGCCCGCGAGGTGCAGCGCCAGCGCGCGATGGCTGACGGCGACGCCCTTGGGCGTGCCCGTCGAGCCGGACGTGTAGATCGTGTAGGCCAGTTGGCCGGGATGCGGAACCGCGAAAGCGCGCGGCGCGGCGTGCGTATGCGCCAGCTCGCGGGCCGTCTGTTCGCTCGCGCCGATGTCGAGCGTGCGCACGTGCGCGAACAGCGGGTCCAGTTGCGCGAGGCTCGCGGCGTCGCTGGCGACCACGCGCACGCGGGCGTCGTCGAGCATGTGTTGCAGGCGCGCTGCCGGATAGGCGGGGTCGAGCGGCACAAAGGCCGCGCCCGCTTTCCAGATGCCGAGCAGCGCGGCGATCATGCCGGGCGTGCGCTGCACGCACAGGCCGATATTCGTATCGATGGTGGCGCCGGCCGCGCGCAGTTGTTGCGCAATCAGGTCGGACCAGTGGTCGAGCTCGCCGTAAGTCAGGCGCGCGTCTTCGCATTCGAGCGCCACGCGGTCGGGATGCGCCGTGGCCGTGCGCGCCACGGCCACGAGCGCGGCGGGTACGGCGGGTTCGATGGCGGCGGTTTGTGTCGGGGTTTGCGTTGCCGTTTGCGTTGAGGCCTTCGGCGATTCCAGCAGGAAGTCACGCACTTCGCGCACGTCGCTGTTCGCGGCCTGGTCCACGAGCGTCAGCAAGGCATCGGCGAAAGCGTCGATGGTGGCGCTCTCGAACAGATCGGCAGGGTATTCGAACGCGAACCGCAGGCCGCGCGCCTCGCGCGACACGTTCAGCGCGAGATCGAAGGGCGTGGCCTGCGGGCCGGGATCGAAGCGGTCGAGTTGCAGCGTGTCGGCGTGCAGCGACTGTTGCCAGTCGACCTGATCGAAATTGAACACGACATCGAACGGATTGGCGCGTGCGTTGCCGGCACGCGCCTTGAGCGCGGCCACCACGCGATGGAACGGCACGTCCTGATGCGCCTGGGCGTCGAGCAGTGCGTCGCGGGTGGCGTGCAGCAGCGCGTCGAAGCGCTGCGCGCCGCTCACGCCCAGACGCACCGCGACCGTGTTGATGAAATACCCGAAGGTGTGTTGTTCGTCTTCGCGGCGCACGTTCAGCGGCACGCCGATGCGCAGATCGCTCTGGGCGTTCTGGCCGCCGTAGCGGTGCAGCAGCGCGGCAAAACTCGCGAGCAGCAGCATCGGCAGCGTGACGCCGTGGGCGCGCGCGCGGCGTTCGGCCCGATCGACCCGCGCGCTCGGCAGATGGCGTTCGATACGCGCGCCGGCCTGTACGCGGGATGGCGTAGCGGCGAGGGTTTCGCGGCGGCCTTCGGGCAGGAGCGCGGGCGCGTAATCGCCGTCGAGCGCGCTGCGCCACCAGTCGAGTTGCGTTTGCGTTTCTCCCGTTGCGCCCCGCGTGCGCTGGAGGCTGGCGAGATAGTTGTCCGCTGCCGCATCGGCGCGGGGCGGCATGCGGCCGTCGTAGGCCGCGAACAGCGCCTGCGTGAGCAGGCCGAGCGACCACGCATCCGCGACGATGTGATGCAACGTGAACTGCAGCACGTGCGATTCGGCGTCCAGACGCACGAGCGTGGCGCGCAGCAGGGCGTCGCGATGCAGGTCGAAGGGCGCGAGCGCGTCAACGATCAACGTGTCCTGCAGATGGGTTTCGCGGCTGGCCGCGTCGCGCGTGCTCAAATCGAGCGCCTGCCAGCGCACGCGCGGGGCGTCCTCGCGCTGTTGGGCCGCGATGCCGTTGTGTTCCGTGAAGCGCATGTGCAGCGCGTCGTGATGCGCGCAGACTTGCAACAGCGCGTCGCGCAGGCGCGCGGCGTCGAGCGGGCCGCGCACGCGCAGCGCGCCGCTGACGTGATACGCGCTGCTCTGCGGCGCGAGCTTCCACTCGAAGTAGAGGCCTTCCTGAGCGGGCGAGAGCGGCATCGGCATGGTTGCATCCGCAACGATGTCGATGGCGGCTTCGGCGATGCGTGCTTCGCTCGACGGCTGCGCGAGCGCGGCTTCGATCCACGCTGCCTGCGCGGCCACCGTGCGCGCCGTGAACAGCGCGCGCACCGGCAGCGCCACGCCGCACGCCGCGCTCAGGCGCGCCGCCAGACGCGCGGCCTTGAGCGAGTCGCCGCCGAGTGCGAAGAAGTCGTCATCGGCGCCGATGGGCGTGATCGCGAACACGTCCTGCCACGCTTCGGCGATACGCGTTTGCCGTTCGCCCGACGGCGCGCGATACGGCGCCCGCGCAAGCGAGAGCGCGTCGTGTTCGCGGCGATAAACGGCCACCGTGGGCAGGCTGCCGTCGCGCCACGCGCTGGCGCAGGCGCTGCGGCGCAGCTTGCCGCTCGACGTGCGCGGCAGGTCGCCGGGCGCGAGCAGGGCGATCACGCTGACCGGCTCGCCATGCGCCTGCGCAACCGCCGCGTTGATCTCGGCGAACAGTTCGGCGGGATCGGTTTTGGCGACGGCGCGCGAGACTTCCGCCGCGACGCCGATGCCTTCCACGCCATCGATCTCGACCGAGAACGCGCTCACGCGACCCTTACGGGCGCGCGCCACGCGAGCAGCGATAGTTGCTTCGATATCCTGAGGATAGTGATTCTGGCCGCGCACGATGATGAGGTCTTTCACGCGGCCCGTGACGTACAGTTCGCCCTCGCTCATGCAGCCGAGGTCGCCGGTGCGCAGCCAGCGCGGCGCGTGCCCAGAGACATTTTCCTGCTCTTGCCAGAAGGTTTCGGCGCTGGCCTGCGGGTTGTTCCAGTAGCCCGCGGCAATGCTCGGGCCCTGCACCCAGATTTCGCCGATTTCGCCCTCGTCGAGCGTGGCTTGCGTGCGCGTATCGACGATCCGCACGCGATGCGCCTGCGCGACGCGTCCGCAACTGACGAGCGCGAGACCTTCTTCTTCCGCCGCGGCTTCGAGGCGGCCTTGCGCCAGCGCCTCGGCGTCGACGTGACGCACGCCCATGCCCGCGCCCGGCGTCGATCCGCTCACGAGCAGCGTGGCTTCCGCGAGGCCGTAGCACGGATACAGCGCATTCGCGCCGAAGCCGTGGGCGGCGAAGCGATCGGCGAAGGATTCGAGCGTTTGCGCGCGGATCGGCTCCGCGCCGCAGAACGCGACGCGCCAGCTATCGAGCGAAAGGCCGTCGAGTTGCGCGTCGCGCACGCGGTCGGCGCACAACTGGAACGCGAAGTTCGGGCCGCCGCTCACGGTGCCGCGCCAGGCGGCGACGGCCTTGAGCCAGCGCGCGGGCGCTTCGAGGAAGTGCTGCGGCGTCATCAGCACGAGCGGAAAGCCCACGTAGAGCGGCGCGAGCAGGCCGCCGATCAGGCCCATGTCGTGAAAGAGCGGCAGCCAGCTCACCATCGTGTCGGCGGGCGTGAAGGCCATCGATTGCGCAATCGCGCGCTCGTTCGCGACCAGATTCGCGTGCGTGACCATGACGCCTTTGGGCGTGCTGGTCGAGCCGGACGTGTACTGCAGGAACGCGATCGACGCGGGATCGACAGCGCGCGCTTCGAGCGGCGTGACGGCGCGCACCAGCGCGGGGTCGTCCACGATCAGCGTTTCGGGCGCGGTGCCGCTGTCTTCGTCGGTCGAATCGGTTGCGTCGGTCGCTTCGGTCGATCGTGCTGCGGCGAAGGCCTGCACGGCCGCGGCATGCGCGCGGTCGGTCAGCAGCAGCGCAGGGCCCGCATCGCCGAGAATCGCCAGCAGGCGCTCGAACGATTGCGCCTGGGTGGCGTCGGGCGGATAAACCGGCACGGCGATCACGTTCGCGTGCAGGCAGGCGAGGAACGAGGTCGCGTAATCGAGCCCGGACGGCAGCATCAGCAGCGCGCGCTCGCCGCTGCCCACGCGTTCGCGCAGCGCGGCTGCGAGCGTGCGGGCGCGATGGTCGAGTTCGCGCCAGGTCAGCGTGCGCTCGTCGTGTTCGCCATCGGCGAGAAAGCGGATGGCGATCTGCTCGGGCTGGCGCGCAAGATGGGTGGCGATGGCGTCGAGCAGCGTGGCCGCCGGTGCGTCCTCAGGTGCGTCCTCAGGTGCGTCGTAAGATGCAGCGGCCGGTTCGTGCGATTGCGCGGCCAGCGCCTGTTGCAGGCCCGGATTGCGGCGCAGGAACGGGCAGGCGCCGAAGTTCGGCGTTTCGTCGTCGGGCAGGAAGTATTGTTTCCACTCGCGATTTTCGGTGTCGCCGTAATAGCCCAGATCGGCGTGCGGCGGCACTTCGTCCCAGATGTTCAGACGGCGGCGCACTTCCGAGCGCGCCTGCGTGCTGATCGCGCGGTTCGTGACCTTGTCGACGAACACGGCGCGCGGCTGGAACAGCAGCACCATGCCGGGCCCGAGGTTGCGGCTGTGACGCGCGCCGAATGACGGGCACGCGCACACCACGAAGGTCTGCAGCCCCGCGAACGAGAACTCCCAGTCCGGGTCCGACGGGTCGACCTGCTGGCCGACGGCGGGATCGGGATCGTGATCGTGCAGGTATTGCAGCGTCTGCCAGAAGGCGTCGTGATAGGCCGCGTGCGACAGCGGCTCGACATCGGGTTCGAAGAAGATCGCGATGTTGTTCTTCTCGTACTGCGGCAGGTTCGCGAGTTCGGCGAACATCGCCATCGTCTGCGGCAGCGTCGAGATGTCCTTGCCGTCGATCCACGAATAGAACATTTCGCCGCGCTTCTCGGCCTGGGTGCCGAAGAAGCACGGATAGCCGGGGTCCATCACGTCGGCGCGCAGGCGTTCGTACGAGGTTTCCAGCCACGCGGGCAGCGGGCGGTCGAACGCCTGCTCGCCCACCTGGCGGCCGAGAATGATGCGCGAGCGCCAATCGCCGGGATTGATCGTTTCGTCCTGGACCGTGGTACTGGCCGTGTCCATGGGTAGCTGCATGGATGACTCCAAATAGGCGAGCGTGTGCGAAGCCGGCGCGCGTCGGGCGCGCCGGGCAGGTGTCTGGTCGGAGGAATGCGGCTCTATGACTGAGCCTCGGAGGCGCGCTCCTCGAGGCAGGCTGCTTCGAGGGCGCGGTTTGTGCTGTGTGCTGCTTGTGTTGCTTGTGCTGCTTGCGCCGCTTGTATCGCGAATGCGGCGGATGCCGGACGCGCCGTTGTCCCGGTCAGTGGCGCGGGCGCTGGCGCTCAGCCCGGCGTGGCCACGGCTTCGCGCGCGCGTTGCGGCACGGGCTTGAGGTCGGCGATCCACTCGTTGGGAATGATCGGCTGGTGGTAGGTGCACGAATCCGATACGACGGTCGAGCCGTGCAGGCGGCCGTCGGGGATCAGCACCATATCGCCCGGATGCATCTTCAACTGCATGCCGAGGTTGCCCCAGAAGATCATGTCGCCGCTTTCGATCACGACCAGACGATGCTCGTTATGCACGTGCGTGGTCGAGCACATTTCCTGCGGCTCGACGAAGGTATCGCGATCGATATCCGGGAAGTCGCGCTCGATGCGGTCGTGAATCTGGCGCGCGTAATTCATATACGTGTCGATCTGCGAGAGCCAGCTGAGCTGTTCGCCCAGGTCCCAGCGAGCGCGCGCGCCCAGCAGTTGCGCACCGGCCACGCCTTGCGCGAACGTATGCAGCGCCGCCGCGCCGTGATGTTCGACCAGCGTGTCGATGGCCTGGGCGAAGCGGCGCTGCAACTGCGTGCTCAGCGCGTCGAAGTCCGTCTGGGCGGCGGCGTCCGGCGCGATATGCGCGCAGGCCCGCAGCAGCGCGGCGCCAAAGGCGAGATGTTCGGCTTCGGCCACGAAGGCCGCGCCGGCGAGCGCGAACGCGCGGTCCGGGCGCGAGCCGAGCGCGTAGAGCAGGTTGCAGCGCTGCAGCGTGGTCGGCAGATAGAACTGCCAGTACGAATGCGTGGGCGCGGTCACGCCGCACATGCGGGCGATGCGGGCGAAGGTGGTGTCGTCCGGGAGCTTGCTGGCGAGGCTGGGCTGCGCGGTCGGTTCGAGCCAGTCGAAATACTGCGAGGCGCGCGCGCGTTCGAGCGCGGTGCGGCGCGTGGTGAGCGTCGCCCAGCGCTGGATCATGATGAAACGCAGACCGTTTTCGAGGAAGTCGCGTTTCATCAGCATGTCGAAATGATTCGACCAGGCCGCCATTTCGTCGTCGATCACGGCGCGCAGGCGGGCGCCAATCGTTTGCGCATCTTCGCCGGGCTGGGCTTCGTTGCCGAGATAGTCGAACGCGTAGGCTTCCAGATACGGCACCATCTGCGCGCCCAGCAGGCGCGGTTTGGCCGAGTAGAACGCCTGCCAGTGGCGTTGCGCGGTGGCGTCGGCGCCGGGCGCGCGGGCGATGTCGAGTTCGTTGATGGTCAGCAGCGTGCGGTTGGTCGCGAGCGACGGCAGGCGGCTCACGTTATCGGCGCGCACGGGCTTGCGGTACTGGAGGAAGCTGAAATCCTCGGGGCGCAGCGGACGGCGGAAGAAGTCGCCGTCGAGCACGAGTTCGTCCACGGTCGCGCTGCGAAACGCGTCGGTGGCGGCGAATTCGCGCAGCAGTTGCATGAAACTGTCACGCTCCGGCAATTGCGCGGAAAAATCGAACAGGGGAGGAAAGGCGCTGGTGTTCATTGGAGAGGAATCCTATGAATGAGAGAGGCCGGCGTCGCTGTCCGCGATGCGCCGCCGGTCCGTCAGTTCAAGCCGGGAAGGGCTGCTCGATCCGGTCCCGCCGCGACCTGAGCAAACCGATCAGGTTGAGCGAACTGGTGATGGTGTCGAGCAGCGCGCGACGCTGGGCGTCGATAAAGAAATGACCGCCGTCGAACAGACTGCGCTCGAAGGCGCCAAACGTTTCGCTACGCCAGCCGTCGAGCGACGCGAGATCTTGCGTCGCCGGATCGGTGCGGCCGCCGAATACATGCAGCGCTCCGGCAAGCGGCGCGCGCGGCCGGGCGCGCCAGGTGCCGTACAGATGAAAATCGTTGCGTACCACCGGCAGGATCATCTCGACGAACTCGCGATTGGCCAGCAACTCCGGCGAGGTCTGGCCGAAGCGTTCGAGTTCGGCGATCACGGTCTGCTCGGGGCAGGTGAGCCATGCGTTTTCGACTGTCTGAAAAGCCGGCGCGGGACAGCCGCCAATGCCGAGCCATACCGGTTCGCGGCCGATGCGCTCGCGCAGTGCATGAGCGAGTTCGAACGCGATCAGGCCGCCCAGGCTATGGCCATACAGCGCGAAAGGGCTGTCTGAAGCGTGACCCAGCGAAGCGACGATGCTGCCAGCCAGATCGTCGATCAAACGATCCCAGCGCGGTTCGAGCGGATCGCGCAGGCGCAGGCCGCGCCCCGGCAGATGGAGCGGCGTAACCGTGAGCCATGCCGGCACGTCGCGCGGCCAGTCGCGATAGATATGCGCCGCGCCGCCCGCATAGGGCAGACAGAACAGTCGAATGGGTTGCATGCGTGGCTCGTCAGCGCGCGGCGGTGGCGGCTTGATCGGCTTCGTCCATCGCCTGACGCAGCGAAAGCGGGCGCATGTCGACCCAGACTTCGTCGATGTGCGCGAGGCAATCGGCCTTGCTGCCCTGCTTGCCGGTGGCGCGCCAGCCGGCCGGCATGGCCTTGTAGGTCGGCCAGATCGAGTACTGCTCTTCGCCGTTGATGACTACGTCATAAACTGTGCTTTCGTCGCCCCAACTCATTTTCTTGAATCTCCATAGCAGTGCTTATCGAGGGTGAGCCTGCGGCTGCGATCCGTGGGGAAGGCAGCATGGCTTCGGCGCTCGATCCGCGAACATTACGAATAGCTGACAATGACGACGTTAGGCGCCAGGTAGACGTCAAATGGCGACGTCTTTGGAATGGTCAGAATAATATTGCGCCCCATTACGTCCGTCAAGAAATGAGAATCATTCTTATTTAAAAATGTGGCGTGGCGGGTGTTCGGAGGCGTTCGACCGAAGGGCGGACCCGCTTGCGATGCCGCTGGCATAGCGAAGATCGAAGGGGTTGCAGCAAAATTCACGATTCCTCTGTAAATTGCCGCGATCGATCCGTTAAAAACAGGGATTCAACGCTTTTGACAGTTTTTTAAGTTTCGCTTAAGAATCGTCCGTTAGTCTCGGTGCCTTCGTTCATCGTCGCTGCAACGGCGTCGATGTCTCCCCGAAAACGGCGCATCGCGCGGTTTTCTGCCAGTAATCCGTACCCAGTAGATGCCCAAGCTCGTATCGACGACATCTTCGGGAGTCGCGGGCAAGGCGTTCATCGTGGCCGCTCTCAGCACGGTCTGCACAGCATGGCTTTCGCACCAGTTGCCAAAGCCAGGCGACGATGTTTCGCTGCATGCATCCGACGACATGCCCGAGCAAGCCGCCCGCCGCGCCTCAGTGCCCGCAGTCGCTCAGCTTCCCACTCCCGCGCCGGCTCCCGTCGTGCAACCCGCCGTGCCCGCGTACCGGGTCGAAACCGTGCAGGTCAAGCACAGCTTCTCCGAAGCCGCCGATCAGATGGGCATCAACGCCGCGATCACCGCGAAGCTCGCGCACGCGCTGGAAGGGCGGATCGACTTCCGTCACGATCTGCGTCCGGGCAGCGAAGTGCGCTTCGTGTTCCGCAACGGCACGACTCAGGTGGCGGCTTCGGCTGCTGCGGCGTCTTCGGCGTCGGCCGCGACGGTTGCGGATGCAACGACTGGCAGCGCAGCGAACGCCGACGCCACGCCCGTCGCCATGCGCATCTCCACGGGCAAGGAATCGCACGACCTGTTCCTCTACCGCAATCTGGACGGCAAGGCGTTCTACTATCGCGCCGACGGCCGCCCGGCCGCGCCGACCTTCCTGCGTTATCCCGTGAACTTCACGCGCGTTTCGTCGGAATTTTCGCCGGAGCGCCTGGATCCGGTCACGCACCGCTGGGCGGCGCACGAAGGCGTCGATCTCGCGGCGCCCATCGGCACGCCGATCCACGCCACGGCGCAAGGCACGGTGACGTTCGCGGGCTGGGAACTGGGCTATGGCCGCGTCATCAAGATCAAGAACTTCGGCGAGTACTCGACGACTTTCGCGCATCTTTCGCGTTTCGCGAAGTCGCTGCGTGCGGGCGCGCAGGTGAAGCAGGGCCAGGTGATCGGCTATGTCGGCAAGACCGGCTGGGCGACCGGGCCGCATCTGCATTACGAAGTGCACGTGGATAACGTGCCGCAAGACCCGCTGACGGTCGATCTGCCCGTGCGTACCGCGCTCGACGGCGCCGACAAGGAACATTTCGCGCAGCAGGTCCAGAAACTCACGCCGATGCTTTAAGCGCTTCCGGGCGAGCGCGTCATCGACTTGATGCGCTTGCCCGTTTGTTGGTGCGGTTGTTTGCTGCTGCCTTGCTCGCCGCTTTGCGCGGTGCTTTCCTTGCATGCGCCGCCGCTGCGAGCCGGTCTTCGTCTTCCTCCTCGTTCCACTCCTCCTCGCCTTCCACGCCGATGCGTGCGCACGCACGCAAATGCGTCAGCGCAAGCGCCACGGCCACGCGGTTCGCGCTGTCCGCGCGCCAGTACATCGACACCGATCCAAAACCCGTCAGCCGCATCGGCAGGACATGCAGCGCGTTGAGCCGCGCAAAACGCATGGCCGCGCGATGCGACGCCACGCCCAGTAGCGCCGTCTGATTGAGCAGCGTGACGTTGAGGATCGACGAATTCGATTCCACGCAATGTCGCGGCAGGCCGCGCCCGGCCGCCGCGAGCGCCGTTTCCAGCGCCTTGCGCACCGGCGTGCCCTCGGGCCAGATGATCCACGGATACGCAAACGCATCGTCCCAGTCGATCGACTCGCGCGCGGCGAGCGGATGCTCCAGCCCGCAAACGAAGTTGATGCGCTCGCGGTACAGCACTTCGCCCTGCAGCAGCGGATCGATGGCCTCGCTGGAGGTGCGCCCGACCACGATGTCGAGTTCGCCGCGCATGAGCTGCGGCATCATCAGATTCATGGTGCTTTCGACAAGGCGCACCTGCGCGCGCGGCAGGTCTTTCACGAGTCGCGCGACCGCCATCGGCACGGTATCCGCCGCCGACACCCCCGATGTACCGATCGCCACCAGCCCGCTGCCGCCGTCGCGCTGCGCGGCCAGGTCGTCGCGCGCGCTATCCAGATGCCCGGCGATCCGGCGCGCGTGCGCGATCAACGCCTCGCCATAGGACGTGGGCCGCAGCCCGCGCGCGTGCCGCTCGAACAGCGGCAGGCCGATGTCTTCCTCCAGTTCCTTGAGCCATTTCGACAGCGCCGGCTGCGTGGTGTTGAGTGCCGCCGCCGACTGGCTCAGATTGCCGGTTTCGCCGACTTTGAGCAGCAATTCCAGATGCCGTAACCGCAGCCGATGAGTCCAGTCCGTCATGACGCGCGCTCCAAGGTATATCAAGAACTATATGGATGAGATGAATTTGTCATTTTACAGGGTATGCCTCGCAGGCCTATAAATTCACTCGTTGCAGATCGAATCCGGCCGCGCGCAGCACTCACAAGCGCGCCGCGCGCCGCCAAAAAAAGGAGACACCGATGTCGACGGTTCAAAACGAATCCCGCGCCGCCTACTACGAGCGCATCGCTCGCCAGCAACTCTCGCCGCTGTGGGAGTCGCTGCACACGCTCGTTTCGGCGTCGCCGCATCCCAAGGCGCAGCCCGCTCACTGGCGATACGCGCAGATCCGCGAACTGGTGATGCAGGCCGGTTCCGTGATCAGCGCGGCCGAAGCCGTGCGCCGCGTGCTGGTGATGGAGAATCCGGGCCTGCCCGGCAAATCGGCCGTGACGCCGAATCTCTACGCGGGCCTGCAACTGATCCTGCCCGGCGAAATCGCTCCGAGTCATCGGCATACGCAGTCGGCGCTGCGCTTTATCGTCGAAGGCAAGGGCGCGTGGACGGCTGTGAACGGCGAGCGCACCACCATGCATCCGGGCGATTTCATCATCACGCCTTCGTGGACGTGGCACGACCACGGCAATCCGTCGCTCGACGATGGCGGCGAGCCGGTGATCTGGCTCGACGGTCTGGATATTCCGCTGGTTGCGCATCTCGACGCGAGTTTCGCCGAGAATTTCCCCGAAGACACCCAGCCGGTCACGCGCCCCGAAGGCGACAGCTTCGCGCGTTACGGCAGCAATATGCTGCCGGTGCGTCATAAGGTAAGTGACCCGACTTCGCCAATCTTTAGTTATCCGTATGAACGCAGCCGCGAGGCGCTGGACACGCTGTATCGTCACGGCGATCTCGACGAATGGGACGGCGTGAAGCTGCGCTACGTGAACCCGGCCACCGGCGGCTGGCCGATGCCCACCATCGCCACCTTCATGCAGTTTCTGCCGCAGGGTTTTCGCGGCCGCACTTACCGCAGCACCGACGCCACCGTCTGTTGCGTGGTCGAAGGGCAGGGCACCGCGCATATCGGCGACAAGGCATTCGAATTCGCGCCGCACGATGTTTTCGTCGCGCCGTCGTGGGCGCCGGTCCGACTCGACGCCGATGCCGACAGCGTGCTGTTCAGCTATTCGGACCGTCCCGTGATGGCCGCATTGAATCTGCTGCGCGAAGCGCGTAGCTGATCCCATTCCTTTTCAGAGAGCATCCAGAGAATCATGGCATTCGTCTTTACTCCCGAGGCACCTGTTGCCGTTCCCGTCGCCGGTTCGAATGATCAATTTGCCGTGCGCCGCGTTTATTGCGTGGGCCGCAATTACGCCGCACATGCGCGCGAAATGGGCTTCGATCCCGACCGCGAACCGCCGTTCTTCTTCTGCAAGCCGGGCGATTCGATCGTGCCGGTGGCCTATGACGAAACGCTCGACATCGCGTATCCGGCGCAGACCACGAACTATCACTACGAAGCCGAACTCGTGGCCGTGATCGGCAAGAGCGGTGCGGATATCGAGGTCGACGACGCGCTCGATTATGTGTGGGGTTATGCAGTCGGCCTCGATATGACGCGCCGCGATTTGCAGATGAAAATGCGCGAGATGGGCCGTCCGTGGGAAATCGGCAAGGCCTTCGACCGCTCCGCGCCGATGGGTCCGATCCATCGCGCGAGCGAAACCGGTCACTTCGAGCAAGCCGGTCTCTGGCTGAGCGTCGATGGCGCAACGAAACAGAAAAGCGATGTGTCGCATCTGATCTGGTCGGTGGCGGAAACGGTGGCGTATCTGTCGAAGTTCTTCCGCCTCGAACCGGGCGATGTGATTTTCACGGGTACGCCCGAAGGCGTGGGCCCGGTGAAGGCCGGCGAGACGATGAAGGTGGGCGTCGAGCGTCTGGGCGAACTCAGCGTGCGCGTGGTCTGAAGCAGCGGGAGTGTCGATCGTGGAGCTTTACAGTTTTTTCAATAGCTCGACGTCCTGGCGCGTGCGCATTGCGCTCGCGCTCAAGGGCCTCGACTACGCCACGCTGCCGGTGAATATCCGTACGCTCGCGCATCGCGAGTCGCAGTACGTGAACGAAGTGAATGCCTCGGCGGCCGTGCCGGCGCTGGCCGATGCGGCGCTCGAAGGCGGCCCGCTCGGGCAGTCGCTGGCAATGATCGACTGGCTCGACGCGCAGCATCCCGAGCCCCGTCTGATTCCCGCCGACGCGCAACAACGCGCACGCGTGCTCGAATTCGCCGATCTGATCGCCTGCGATATTCACCCGGTCAACAATCTGCGTGTGCTGCGTTATCTGCAGGATGTGCTGAAAGTTACGGCTGAGCAAAAGGATGCGTGGTATCGCCACTGGATCGCGGAGGGCATGGCGGGCGTCGAGCGTCTGCTCGTGCGTGCGCGCAGCGAAGGCCCGTGGTGCTTCGGCGCGCAGCCGACACTGGCCGATTGCTGCCTGATTCCGCAGATCGGCAACGCCTTGCGGTTCGGCTGCGATCTCGCGGCGTATCCGCGTGCGATGGCGGTGTATGAGCATGCGCAGACGCATGCGGCCTTTATGCAGGCGCAGCCGCAACGGCAACCCGACTATATTGCGTGATCCGGTCAGAGGAGACATTTACCATGAGTACAACGAATCAAACCGGACCGCGCGTGATCGTGGTTGGCGGCGGCATTGGCGGACTGGCAGCGGCGCTTGCGCTGGCTCGCCGCAACGTGCGGGTGTTGCTGCTGGAACAGGCCGAGAAGATCGGCGAGATTGGCGCGGGCATTCAGCTCGGGCCTAACGCCTTCCATGCGCTCGATGCACTGGGTGCGGGCGAAGCGGCGCGCACGCGCGCGGTCTACACCGACTGGCTCAATCTGATGGACGCCACCGATGCGAGCGAAGTCGCGCGTGTGGAAACCGGCGAGCGCTTTCGCGAGCGATTCGGCAATCCGTATGCGGTGATTCATCGCGCGGATATCCATTTGTCGATTCTCGAAGCGGTGCAGGGCAATCCGCTGATCCAGTTCCGCACCAGCACGCAGGTGCAGACGCTGGAACAGGACGAAAGCGGCGTGACGCTGACCGACCAGCACGGCGAGCGTTATCGCGCCGATGCCGTGATTGGCTGCGATGGCGTGAAATCGGCGATCCGCGCGAAGCTGATCGGCGACGATGCGCGCGTGACGGGCCACGTGGTCTATCGCGCCGTGGTGGAAACGGACAATATGCCCGAGGATCTGCGCATCAACGCTCCGGTAGTGTGGGCCGGTCCGCATTGCCATCTGGTGCACTATCCGCTGCGCGGCGGGCGTCAGTACAACCTCGTCGTCACCTTCCATAGCCGCGAGCAGGAAGTGTGGGGCGTGCACGACGGCAGCAAGGAAGAAGTGCTGTCGTATTTCGAAGGCGTGCATGCGAAGCCGCGCCAGATGCTCGATCGTCCGACTTCGTGGCGGCGCTGGGCAACCGCCGACCGTGATCCGGTCGAGCGCTGGAGCTTCGGCCGCGCCACGCTGCTCGGCGACGCCGCGCATCCGATGACGCAATATATCGCCCAGGGTGCCTGCCAGGCGCTCGAGGACGCGGTCGCGCTGGGCGCGGCTTACGAGGCGGCAAACGGCGACTTCGAAAAGACGTTCGCGATCTACGAGAAGGCCCGCATTCCGCGCGCTGCGCGCGTGCTGTATTCGGCGCGCGAAATGGGCCGCATCTATCACGCGAAGGGCGTCGAGCGGCTCGTGCGCAACTCGTTGTGGGTCGGACGAACCCAGGAGCAGTTCTACGACGCGGTGCAGTGGCTCTATGGCTGGAGCGAAAAGACCTGCCTGCAGGGTGCCATTTAAGGGAGTAGTGGCTTCGTGCTCTGGCGGTTTCAGGCGCGCCCAAGCGTCGTGAGATGGATTCGCCTTCAGGCTGTCGTCTTTATCGACTACAGTGCGAATTCGTACACGCACGCGCGTGCGTCCACCAAGGAGCACCAGCCATGACGACCGGGCACGGGCAACACCCCTCATCCGTCGTGACGCTCAAGAGCGCCCACGACTTCGACACGACGATCGCCCACATCAAGACCGCCCTGGAGGGCGCAGGCGCCGTCGTGTTCGCAGACGTGGACCAGCGCGAGGCCGCCGCGCTCGCCGGCCTCGATTTACGCCGCACGCGGCTGATCCTGTTCGGCAATCCCAAGGCGGGCACGCCGGTCATGGCGGCCAATCCGCACGCGGCGCTGGAGTTGCCGCTGCGCCTCGTGGTCTGGGAAGACGACGCGGGCCACGCGCATATGGACTATCGCGACGTTTCGCAGACGCTCGGCCCGCTCTACGCCATCGCGCCCGATCTGCTCGTGCCGCTGCAACGCGTGGTGGGATTGTTGCAGACCGCCGTGCAGTGAGGCCGTGCAATAAAGCTGCCGCCTTTCATTTCGCTACGCGTTTAAGGCTTTGACACGCACGTGTTAAGCCCGCGCTTGCCTTGAGTCAAGCGTCAGAAAGCGCGTTGCAAGGTTCTGCATCGCGCCATCGCTCAGGCGTCAACGGCACGCGCGAGTTGTTCGGCGTGCCTTCGTGCCTGATCGATCACTGCCCGAAATATATATCGCAGTCCGAACGAGGCCAGCACGCCTTGCTGCGGCGCGACCCCGTCGCGCTCCGCGTATCGGGCATGCCGCCGTACGACATATCGGTGTTCGCCTGGGCGCTCGCATTCGCATCGTTGGTCATCGTCTGATGCGCGCGTTCCTGCGAAATGGGCTCGCTTTGCGACTGCGCCGTGCCAGGCGCCGTCGCGGCCGCCACCGTCACGATGGCGGCGATAAACGCCAATCGGATCTTCATTTCCACACTCCTTCTTGAACGCCGGGGCCGCAACACGCGACGCCCCGGCGCGCGCGCACGGCACACACTGCCGTGCCGTGCGCACTCGAGAGGAAGGCCGGAATGCCGGCGCATGGGCGCCAGGCTGCCGAACGTGTTAGCTGATGCTTCCACAGTGGACGCGCCTCCGCCGGATCGGGAGGCGGCGCAGCGTGGCGCGGCGCAAGAAGAGGGACAAAAGCGGGCGCGCAGAGAACGTCCACGCTGCTGCTTCAGTTATAGATCGCGCCCCTTGCATGTGCAAAACCGCGCCTTCCCAAATGTTGCGATTTGCCCGCAATCCTTTCCAGATTGAAATGTAGCGAAAGCTTAAAGAAATCGAACGGTCGCCGTGTAGTCATGTTCCGGTGTTGTAATTCGCACGCCCTGATGTCTGGCGCATTACCTGTGTAAGTACCTGGAAGGCGCTGAAATACGAAAGGCAGGCCCACACGTCTTTTTGACGCGCCCGCAGGACTCTAAAACCAACTCGAAGAATCGATGGAGCCCAACAACATGTATCGCCGAGCATTACTCGCCCTACCGTGCGCCGGTCTGGCCGCCGCACTGTTCGCGTGCGGAAGCAGCAACTCGAACAATGGATCGTCGGCGACCGCGGCGGTGTCCGCGCAAGACGCTCTTACGACCGCCACGCCGATCAAGCATCTCGTGGTGATCTATGGCGAGAACGTCTCGTTCGACCACTACTTCGCGACCTATCCGAGCTCGACGAACCCCACGGGCGAGCCGGCTTTCTCGGCCGCTACGGGCACGCCGAGCGTGAACGGTCTGTCCGGTTCGCTGCTCACCTCGAACCCGAACTTCACCAACACGGCTAACGGCACGGGCGCCGCCAACCCCTTCCGTCTGGACCGTTCGCAGGCCGCCACGGCCGACCAGAACCACGCCTACACGGCCGAGCAGCAAGCCGGCGACAACGGCGCGCTCGACCTGTTCCCGAAGTACACGGGTAACGGCACGAGCGGCGGCGCGGACGCCTTCGGCACGAAAGGCCAGGTGATGGGCTACTACGACGGCAACACCGTCACGGCCCTGTGGAACTACGCGCAGAAGTACGCGATGAGCGACAACGCATGGACCACGACGTACGGTCCGTCGACGCCGGGCGCACTCGAAGTGGTGTCGGGCCAGACCAACGGCCTCGAACTCGTGAACACGTCGAAGCAGCCGGCCACGGCGACGACCTCGTCGTACTACATCGCTGACGGCGCGGGCGGCCTCACGATGATCAACGACGTCGATCCGGGCTACGACACGTGTTCGAGCACGACCGATTCGGGCATGATCAACGCGCTCAATATCGGCGACCTGCTGAATGCGCAGAAGGTCAGCTGGGGCGGCTTCATGGGCGGCTTCAACCTGCAGACCGTGAACTCGAACGGCACGACGGGCTGCAAGCGCAGCACGATCGCGACGGCCGTGAACGCTGCAACGAACGACTACATCCCGCACCACAACTGGTTCCAGTACTTCAAGTCGACGTCGAACCCGCTGCACACGCGTCCGAGCTCGACGGCCGCGATCGGTTCGAGCCTCGAATCGGACGGCAAGACGGCCGAGCCGGCCAACCACCAGTACGACACGGATGACTTCTTTGCCGCTGTGAAGGCCGGCAACTATCCGTCGGTGAACTTCCTGAAGGCTCCGGCTGCACAGGACGCGCACGCTGGCTACTCGGACCCGCTCGACGAACAGGCTTTCGTCACGAAGGTCGTGAACTTCCTGATGCAGCAGCCGGACTGGAAGAACACGCTCGTCGTCGTGACCTATGACGATTCGGACGGCTGGTACGACCACCAGTACATGGCGCCGGTGCATTCGTCGATGGCCGCAGCCGATCAGCTCAACGGCAGCTCCGTGTGCGGTACGGGCACGCAGCCGACGGGTGTGGCGGGCGCGCCGGTCAACGGCCGCTGCGGTCCGGGCACGCGTATTCCGTTCCTCGTGATCTCGCCGTATGCGAAGGCCAACTACGTCGACCATACGTTCATCGATCAGGCTTCGGTCGTGCGCTTCATCGAAGACAACTGGCTCGGCAGCGCGCGTCTGGGTGGCGGTTCGTTCGATGCGGCAGCCGGCGATCTGCGCGGCATGCTGAACCTGACGGGCACGGCCAACACGACGCCGCTGTACCTCGACACCACGCTCGGCACGCAACTGAGCTCCGCACCGGCGATGTGATCGCTGCCCGGCGCGAGATCGGGTTGCGCACGCATCGATCGGCCTGAATTGGACTGATTCTGGTTGATCCGATGGGTGGGCAAACCCGGACCTCGCGCCGGGTTTTCGCCGTTTTTTCAGCCCGGTTCAGATAAACCGAACCGGCGCAGGTAGAGCCCGACGCCGTGTCGAGCGCCACCGGTCAACCGCCGGGCGCCCACGGCTTTCGGCATTTTTGTCCCGCCAGGAAGAACGCTTCATGTCCGAGCTTTCCGCATCGCCCACTCCGTCCTCTCCCACGCCGCGTGCGCCGGCCAGGCCCGCGCGCCTCGTGCTGCGCGCCGCTGCCGCCGTGGCGATTGCCGCGCTGGGTTTTTGTGCCTATGCCGTGGCGTTTCCCGCCAACGTGCCCGAGCAGGTGGGCGATATCGTCGAGAACCTGACCGGCGCGAATCCGCATCCGGTCGTGCTGCAGCGGCCGCCCGTCGCGCCGCTTTCGGCGATGGCGCAGCTCGGCAAAAAGCTCTTTTTCGATCCGTCGCTGTCGGCTTCGGGCCAGCAGTCGTGCGCGTCGTGTCATAGCCCCGACCACGCTTATGGCCCGCCCAATAGCCTCGACGTGCAAAAGGGCGGCCTCGCGATGACGCAGCAGGGCTATCGTCCGCCGCCTTCGCTGATGTATCTGTATCGCCAGCCGAATTTCAGCATCGGCCCCGATGCCGGCGAAAACGACGACGCGCCCACCGTCGCGCAGCAGGCCACGGCGGCTGCCAATGTGGTCAAGTCGCAGAAGACCGCGGGCGGCGCATCGACCTCGGTGGAAATGGTGCCGCAGGGCGGTCTGTTCTGGGACGGCCGCGCCGACACGCTTCAGCAGCAGGCCTACGGCCCGCTGATGAACCCGGTCGAAATGGCGAATACGAGCATCGACACGGTTGCCGAAAAGCTCAAGAACACGCCGTACGCGAAGGAATTCAATGCGTTGTTCGGCGCGCGGGTGTTCGACGATCACCGCCTGGCCGTTGCCGAAGCGATGTTTGCGATCTCGCGCTATCAGGTGGAGGATCAGTCGTTCCATCCGTATAACAGCAAGTACGACCGCTGGCTCGAAGGCCGTGCGCATCTGAGCCAGGCCGAACTGCATGGCCTGCGTCTGTTCAACGATCCTGACAAGGCCAATTGCGCGGGCTGCCATTTGTCGAAGCCCGCCAAAGACGGTCTGCCGCCGATGTTCACCGACTACCAGTACGAGGCGCTGGGCGTGCCGCGCAATCGCAAGCTCGCGCAGAATCAGGATGCGAAATTCTTCGATCTGGGCGTGTGCGGCCCGTTCCGCTCCGACTTCAAGGACCAGACGCAATATTGCGGCATGTTCCTCACGCCCACGCTGCGTAATACCAGCACGCGGTCGGTGTTTTTCCACAACGGCATTTATCACAACCTCGATCAGGTGATGGCGTTCTATAACGAGCGCAATACCGATCCGGGCAAGTTCTATCCGCATGGCGCCAACGGCAAGATCGACAAATACGACGATATTCCGGCGCAATTCCAGAAGAATGTCGATGTGACCGATGCGCCGTTCGATCGCAAGTTCGGCGAAAAACCGGCAATGACCGCCGATGAGATTCGCGATATCGAGGCCTTCCTCAAGACGCTGAACGACGATCCGGTTGCGGCGAACTGAGTGGGTTTGATGCAACGTCCCGCATCGATCGCGATGCGGGACGTTGCGCACGCAATTACTTCGCGGCGAGCGGTTGCGGTGTTTCAATGAAGCGTTCGATGGCGGCCATGGTCGGCTCGGGCGCTTCTTCCATCAGCCAGTGTCCCGAACCCGGCACGATGACGCCTTCCACGTGGGTATCGACCTGCCTGGCTTGATCGATCAGGAAAGTGCCGGAGGCTTTTTCTCCCGCGACCACGAGCATCGGCATCGTCAAGGGTTTTTGCGCGAAGGCGGCGAAATCGTCGGCGTCTTGTCCGAATGCGTGGAAATACTCGAAACCGGCTTGCATGCGGCCGGGACGCGCATACGCGGCGGAATAATATCGGCGATCTGCTTCGGATAACGAATGATTGCCGTTGGCGGCGAAGTCATTCCAGAAGTGCTCGAAGTAGACGCGTTCGCGGCCTTGCACGAGCGCAAGCGGCGTGGCGCCATAAAAGTTGAAATGCCATTTGTCGCGCAGCAGGAAAACCTTTTGCCAGTCGCCGACGCCGGGCAGGAATGCATCCATCAGCACGATGCTTTGCACTTCGTCGGGATATTGCGCGGCATAAGCATAGGCCACCATCAGGCCGATATCGTGACCGACGATCTTCACCTTGCGATAGCCGAGCGCATGGACCATGGCGTGAATGTCCTGCGCGAGCGCCTTCTTGTCGTAACCGTTCGCGGGGATGCCCGAATCGCCCGCGCCGGGCAGGTCGGGCGCGATCACCGGGCCGTTGGCGGCGAGGCGCGTCATCAGCGGGCGCCACATATGGCTGGTTTCCGTGTAGCCGTGCAGGAGCACGACGGGCGTGGCGTCGTTGCCATCTGCGGAGCTGGATCCAGCGTCAGACCCGGCACCGGCCTGGAGATAGTGCAGGCGCAGGCCATTCGCTTCGATATCGTGCGCGGAGATAGCGGGCGCCGCAGCGTGGGCCGTTGCGACGAGTGCGGCGGCGCTGGCGAGCGCGGCCGCGGCGCGCTTGAGTGTGGTTGAGAGCTTCATGTGAGCGGTTCCTCGAGAAGTGGCCGAATGAATGTTCGACACGTTGGAACCGATGATGGACCGCATCACGCCCGTTGCCGTACGAGCGGAACGACGAAGATGTTCGAAGAAATCGAACAGGTGAAAATGACTGCTGCCCGCCCATTTCGTTAGACGAATGCCCCGAAAATGGGCATATGACGAGTAAGCAAATGTCATGGTTCGCCGATTGACGAAGCAATTCTCTACACAGACTGCGATCCCTCTGGCAGCAATGTTCCCCCAGGCCGCACATCGCGAGCGAGTTTTCCCTTTTTGGCAAACGTTTGCCGCCCGACTATCAAGTCCACGTAAAAAAAGCCGAAAACGCGCATGTAGACCTGTAACTCTGGAGATTGGGACGTGAAGCGCGTTGTCTTCTTACTCGCCGTACTTGCCGTGACAGGCTGCGCGCAATTGCATCCGGTCGATTCGGCGCAGGCTGGCAAGCCGGCCTTGTCGGGCGCGATCCTGCGCTTCGATATTCCCGCCGATGCGCTCGGCGCACGCGATCCGCAACTGAGCGCCGTGCTCGCCAAGGCGGGCGCGCTGGCCGCTGCGCAAAAGCGCCCGACCTTGATTCGCGTGACCGCGCTCGGTCAGGATCTGCGATACATCAACGAGGCGATCTGGCGCGGCGTGCCGGTGCACCAGACCAACAAGCCGGTGCTCGAAAACCTCACGGCCGGCGCGAACCAGACGTACAGCGTGTCGATCGAGCCGCTGCAATCGGGAGGCTGACGAGATGCGCATGATTGCTTTCGCGCTCGGCGCGATGCTGCTGTCCACCGCCGCCTGGGCGGGCCAGCCGGATGCTTCGGGCGCGAGCCTGCAGGCGTCGGCGGGATTTTCCGCTTCGCCTTCCAGCGACAAGGTGTATCCGCCGCTGCCCACGCTCGCGATGCTGCCGCCCGCAGCCAGCAGCGACGACGACGATCTGCCTGCGCCACGCACGTCGTCACGCAAAAAGAAGCAGCGCCAGCATGATGTCCGCCCGGTTGGGCCGACGGCGCGGCTCGTGGTGTCCGATTCTTCGCGCACCTATCTGAAGGACATCGAGCATCAACTCGATGTTGCATTGGCGCGCTAATCAGGAGATCACGGGGATGTCTGTCAATCTATTGCGTGCGCTACGCCGCACGCGCCTCGGCGTTTTCGGTGTGCTGGCCTGTGCGGCCGCGGCATTGGGTACGCCCGCCGCGCAAGCTTCGACGACCGATAACGACTGCTTCGAAAAAGCCGGCGCCTATCAAGGCGTGAATCCGCTCGTGCTGCGCGCCGTGGCGTGGCGCGAATCGAAAGGCGATGCCTCGGCCGTGAATCACAATACCAACGGTTCGATCGACGTTGGCCAGGCGCAGATCAATTCGATTCACTTTTCCGAACTGGCGCGCCAGGGCATTCCGCATCGCGCGCTCACGGACCCGTGCGTGAATATCTTTGTGGCCGCGTGGTTGCTCAAGCAAAAGATGGTGCGATACGGCAACACGTGGCGTGCGATTGGCGCGTATCACTCGGAATCGCCGGGCGAGCGCGATGCCTACGCGCGCAGCATTCAGGCCATTCTGGTGAGCTGGGGCCAATTGCAGCCCACGCGTTGAATGAGCGGTGACGGGGCGATGGCGCCTCGTCACTGTTTTTTGAGGCCTTTCCCTTGCGCCTCGCACTGCGATCGTCAAGGTTGCGCGTGCAACCAGTTTCAGTCTGCGGTTCCCTTTATTCCCTATTCGAATTGATATGCCGCAAGCATTGAATGCATGCGAATTGAATCGATTATGGAAAATCGACTATTTGAGGCATCATTACGCGCGATTTAAATATCGGCGAATCGATCCGCTATGAATAATAGAAAGGTTTGATTCTAAAAATTCTTCAATTTTTCATATGAAGATGTCGATAATCCGTTAGACGGGGTGCGCGGGGTGCGTATTCGGTGTCATGTTGTTCGCATAATAATGTCCGAAGTTGTCTTCGCATCGGCGTATTCAATCCGCACAAATAACGACAGTGAATAAAGGAGCGAATCGATGGATATGATGTTCTGCTACGGCTGCGGCAAGCAGCTTCACAAGACGGCCCAGACGTGTCCGGGTTGCGGGGCAATCCAGCAGGGCACGGTCGCGCTGGCCGCTGCGAGCGTTGGGACGGGAGAAGAAGCGCCGCAGAACTGGTATATCGGGCCGCTCAAAAAATACGTCACGTTTAGCGGTCGCGCGCGCCGCAAAGAGTTCTGGTATTTC
This sequence comes from Paraburkholderia sp. Ac-20340, assembly GCF_017104965.1. Lineage (GTDB taxonomy): Bacteria > Pseudomonadota > Gammaproteobacteria > Burkholderiales > Burkholderiaceae > Paraburkholderia. The sequence goes on along the minus strand of NZ_JAAGPR010000006.1, from coordinate 416,452 downwards.
ACGCTGTTCAGCACGCTGATTTCAATTGGCTTATTGATCATCGGCTGGATGCTGAATGTCGAGAGCGCCTTGAACAGCCTTTACAACCTCGCCGTATTTCTGCCCACCGTTGCCGTCGGCGTGCGTCGTCTGCACGACACGGGCCGCAGCGGCTGGTGGTATCTGCTGCCTATCGTGAACCTGATTTTCTGGGCGCAGGATGGCGATTCGGGGCCCAATAAATACGGCGACGATCCCAAGTCGGTCTGAGTTTCCGGCGCACTCAATGCGTGTCGTGTGCGAGATGAATCGTCACGATGATCGAGGCGTCGTCGAGTGCTTCCAGCGCGTGCGCCTCGCCCTTGTTCAGCAGCAGCATGTCACCGGCGTGCAGGGTGCGGGGTTCGCCGTTGATGGCAAAGCGGATCACGCCTTCGACGCATAGCACGGTGATTTCACCGGGGGCGCGATGCTCCGGCACGCGTTTGCCCGCGGGCAGCACCATGCGGATGACTTCCAGTTGCGCCGCACGAATCAGGGTGATCGTGTTCGCGTTCTTGAGCGCGGCGCCAAGCGGACGGACGTCGAAGAGCTCGCCGGGCGCGGCATGGGGAATGGCCATGACGGTTTCTCCATCAAAGTCCAGCAAATTCCACCACGGCAGCGGACCCGGCGTGAATCGGCGTGGCCGGGCCGCCGCATGTTGCTGAAGTACGTCGCTGAATAGCGCTTAACCCGCCAGCTTCGCGTTCAAGGTGATCTTCGCGTTGTTTGCGAACAGCTTTGACACTGGGCAGTTTTCTTTCGCGCCCGTCGCGAGTTTTTCAAACGTCGCCTGATCGATACCGGGAATCGTCGCGGTCATGTCGAGCTGGCAGGCCGTGATCGAAAAGCCTTCGCCGACTTTCTCCAGCGTGACCGTCGATTTCGTCTCGATGTTGTCGGCCTTGAAGCCCGCTTCGGTCAGGAAAAGCGAGAACGCCATGGTGAAACAGCCTGCATGCGCGGCGCCGATCAACTCTTCGGGATTGGTGCCGGGACCGCCTTCGAAACGCGAGGCGAAGCCATAGGGCGCGTCGCGCAGCACGCCGGTCTGGGTCGAAATCGTGCCCTGGCCGTCCTTGATGCCGCCATGCCATTTGGCGCTTGCCGTCTTTTGCATGATGTTTCTCCGTGAGGGAAGTGGTCGAAGAGCTTACAGCGGGGATCGAGCAGGCGCGCAAGCGGCGTGCCGCGGCGCATTCGTTACGGCGTCGCGTCACGCGTCACGCATCGCGCCCGGGTCAAGCTCGGGTCAAGGATTCGCGCTGCCCGCATACCACGCGGCGGCCGTGTCGATTTCCTCGGGCGTCATATTGCGCGCGATGTTGCGCATCTGTTCGGAAATATCGTTGTGGCGCGTGCCGTTTGCGAATGCCGTGAGCTGCGCCTTCGTGTAAGCGGCTGGCAGGCCGTCGAGCCACGGGCTGCCCACCTTGCTGTCGATACCGCCGTGGCAGGCCGCGCAAGCGGGAATGTTGCGCATCGGCGCGCCGTGCGCGACGATCGCGGGCATATCGCCACTCAGGCGCGCAACGGGGGCGAGCGAGGCGTAATACGCGGCCAGATCGCGCATGTCCTGATCGGACAGATTCTGCGCCATCGGCGACATCACGGCGCTCTGGCGCGCGCCGCTCTGGAAGTCGAGCAATTCCTTGTAGACCACGCTCGCGTATTGGCCGGCGAGATTCGGCGAATTTGCTTCGCTCATGCCGCGCGGACCGTGGCACATGGTGCAACGCAGCGAGAGGGTGGCGCCACGTCCGATCGATAGCGAACTGGCGTCGTCGAGCATGTGCGGCGCGAGTTCGACCGTGCTGACCTTGTAGCCGGGCGTGACGGTGGCGCTTGCCTGACCCCACTGACGCGGCACGCCCGCCGCGCTGCAGATCGCGTTCCAGAGCCCCTGAAATTGCGGGTCGCTTTGCGCGGACGGCAGCCAGACAAAGCCGATCAGCGCGGATACGACGAGCACCAGAATGGTCGCGCCAACGCTCGCGCGAAACCAGACATTGCGTAACGAGAACAGGCGTTCGTCGTTCATCGCGGCGCTCCGATCGGAATGGCGGGCACGGCGGTGTTCGGCGTCGCGAGCAGTTGCGCGATCGGGTAGCCGTAATTGGCGATCGTCAGCGCGACCATCAGCACGATCCACAGCGCGAAGCTGTTGAGCGCCACCGGCAGTCTCGGCGATTCGTGCACCGGCGCGCTAAAGCGGTATTCCTCGGCGGGCTGCGTGGCGCTGCGATGGCCTTGCAGCAGCACCACAAAAAACAACACGGCTGAAATCACGAGAATCAATCCGCCAATCGCCGATATCGTCACGAGACTTGCCTGCGCCGCCAGCGCGGGATCGCTGTAATCGAAATAGGCCATGCGGCGCGGCATGCCGAGCAGGCCGACCAGATGCCAGGGAAACGTCGTCACGATCATGCCGATAAACCACAGCCACAATTGCCAGCGCATCAGGCGCCAGTTGGCGAGCGTGCGCCCGGTGAGTTGCGGCCATAGATCGTAGGCAATGGCGAAATACATGATGACGATTGCGCCGCCGTAAATCAGGTGGAAATGCCCCGTGACCCATTGCGTGTTGTGGATCGGCTGATCGAGCTGGTAGCTCATATTGATGAGGCCGCCCGCGCCGCCGAATCCCAGCATCACAAAGGAAAATGCGAGTGCGAGCATTTGCGGGTTATGCCAGGGCAGCTTTGCGATCCAGCCGAATACGCCTTTGCCGCCGCGCAGCCGTCCCGCAATTTCAACCGAAGCGCAGATCGTGAATACCGTGAGCAGCGTGGGCACGGCCACCAGCGCGGTAAAGACCGATTGCAGGAACTTGAAGCCCGCGCCCACTTGCGGATCGGTAAAAAGGTGATGCAGGCCGATGGGCATCGCCACGACCAGAAATAAAATGAATGAGATGCGCGCCATTGAATCGCTATAAAGGCGCCCGCCAATTGCACGCGGAATGATCGTGTAATAGGCGATATAGGCGGGCATCAGCCAGAAGTAGACGATGGCATGCAAGGTCCAGGAGAAGAACACGCGGGCGAGGCCGGCATCGATGGTGTGGCGCCAGCCCAGCGCGACGGGCAGGATCTGGAACAGCACCTCGATCGCCGCGCCCACGGCGGTCCAGCCCCACAGATACGCGCCTGCCGTGGTTGCGAACATCGCCAGCGGCACGGGTTTGCCGCGATTCTCGCGCTTCCACGCCGCGAGATTCACGCTCATCAGCGCAACCCAGATCCACGAGCCGACCACCACCAGCACCACGCCGATGTAATAGAACACATTGCCGATCATCGGCGGATAGAAGGTGTAGAGCACCGATGCACGGCCGAGCGCAACCGGCACCGAAGCCGTCACCGCACCGAGCGTGAGCAGAATGAAGCCAAGCCACGCGAAGCGCACCCCTACGAGCGGGCGCTTGAGCGCAAGCTCGCTCACTGCGTATCCAAAACCCATGGCGATCAGCGTGGGGAACGCATAGCCCATCACCGTGCCGTGTTCCGTCACGGATCGATAATATATTTCGGGGTCCTTAAGCCACGGGTGGAGCGGGCTGCGTACGAGCATCTGCCAGGCGCCCAGCAATAGCGCCACGCCGAACAGCACGAACCCGAGCCAGAAATGGGCGAGCACGAGGCGCTTGTTATTTAACACAGCTCAGTCTCCCCGAATGATTCTCCGGCAGCGCGGCCATCTGCATGAAGGCGTCGCGATCGACTACTTTTACGTGGGCCCACATGCCTTGATGACCGGTGCCGCAATATTCGTGGCAGGGCATCAGGTGATCGCCGGGTTGGGCAAAGGTCGTGCGGAAAGTGGAGACGTAGCCCGGTTCGACCATCGAATTGAGGTTGGTGTCGGTGACGAGAAAACCGTGCACGACGTCGGCGCTGGTGGCGCGAAAGGTGATCGGCACGCCCGCCGGCACGACGATGCATTGCGGCGTGAACGAATACTGCTGCGCCAGCACGCGCACCGTCACGGAGCCATTGGGTTCGAGTGCGCTGCCCAGATTGGTTTCGATGAACTCGCCGGATACGTGCAGCGTTTCCGGATTGATGGTTTCGACGCGCGAAGGCGGCATCATGGCCCAGTGCAGACCGGTGAAAACCACCATCGCCACCAGCACGAGAGCGAGCGCGACCATGAACATGGCCCAGCGGCGCTCCACGCGTGCGGCGACTTCGGCGCTGGCATGGGGATCGGTTGGATGCGTGGACATGGGAGCGGTTCGCGCAGGTCAGGAGTGTTTCACTGGATCACGCCGCGAGGCAGGAACACCAGAAAGTAGAAGGCGAACCAGATTGCCGCCACGATCGCCGTGGCGATGCTGGCCAGCGCCAGCGCGCCGCCCGGCCCCTGGCGAACGATCTCGTCGACCTGTTCGTGCTGCGCTCGCTCGCCTGGCTGCTCGGGAACGGGTGTTTCGATCATCGCGGCCTCGTGATAAACGTTGCTAGAAAAGCGGCGCGGAGCGTAGTGCGTTGACTTCTTTCACCGATACCGGCGCGCCGTGATTTCCCCACGCCGTGCGGATATAGGTCACCACTGCGGCCACTTCTTCATCAGAAAGCGACTGCGCGAAAGGCGGCATGCCATAGGGCATCGGATTCTTTATGGTGCCCGGCGCGTAGCCGCCATTGAGGACCATGCGAATAGGGTTCACCGCCGAATTCATCTGGATCGACTGATTGTTCGCGAGCGGCGGGAAATGTGGCAGTTTTCCTTGCCCCTGCGTGGCGTGACACACGGCGCATTGCGCCTCGTAAATCTTCTGCCCGAGTGGCGCGAGACGATTCGATTCTTCCGTGACGACCTGGCTCCTGGGCGATTGATCGACTTCGTTCGAATGGCCAGGCAGCGACTTCAGATAGACGGCTACGGCGCGCACGTCGTCTTCGGTGAGGTACTGGAAGCTGTCGTAGACGACTTCCGCCATTGGCCCATAGACGGCGCCGCGATTGGACACACCGGCGTGCAGCAGATCGACGATATCGTCGATGCTCCAGTCGCCGAGCCCCGCTTCCTTGTTGGACGTAAGCGATGGCGCATACCAGTTCTGCAGCGGAATCAAACCACCCTGAAATTCCTTCGAGGCGGAATTGCCGCCCAATGCATTGATTTCCGTATGGCACATCGTGCAATGGCCGAGTCCCTGCACCAGATACGCGCCGCGATTCCATTCGACCGACTGTTTCGGATCGGGCTTGAATTCGCCCGCACGAAAGAACAGCGCGCGCCAGCCAAGCAATAGCGACCGCTGGTTATACGGAAATCGCAGCGTGTGGGCGCGATTGGGCTGATGCACGGCTTGCGTGGACATCAGATAGGCGTAGATCGAGTCGGAGTCGGCGCGCGTCACTCTGGTGTAGGAGGCGAAGGGCATCGCCGGATAAAGCAGCGTGCCGTCGCGCGATTTGCCTTCGTGCAGCATGCGATAGAACTCGTCGGCGCTCCACGCGCCAATGCCATAGGTTTTATCGGAGGAGATATTCGGCGTGTAAAGCGTGCCGAACGGCGTTTCCATCGGCCGCCCGCCGCCGAACATCTGTTGCGACGGCACGGTGTGGCAGGCAATGCAGTCGCCTGCGCGCGCGAGGTATTCGCCGCGCGCGATCTGCACGGCGTTGGCGGCCATGGGTTTGGCGTTGGCGGTGGCCGCTGCTGCCGCTGCGCTCGCGGCGTCTGCGGCGTTGGCAGTCGGCGCTGCGCTTTGCGCGAGCGCGTTGAGCGTCAGCGCTGCAAGGAGCCAGCCAGTCACGGCGATGAGGGATCGAAGTCTGCGCACGTCGAGGCCTCGGCTAGTGGGGGACGCTGCCGCACGCGAGCGGCAGCGGCGCGGGCGCGGCTGGCATCGGATCGGCCGGGGCGGGCTGGGCGGCCAGCCAGGCGGCAATCGCCGTGATGTCGCGCTCGGCCAGATGCGAGGCGATGTCGTGCATGCAGTCCGGGCTGGCGGCGCGGCGCGTGCCGTAGCGGAACGCGCCCAGCTGCGCGCTGATGTAATCCGCGTGCAGGCCCAGCAAGCCCGGAATCGCGGGCTGCATGCCCGTGAGCGAGGCGCCGTGGCAGGCCGCGCAGGCGGGCACCTTGCGCTCGGGCGCGCCGTTGGTCACGAGCGATTTGCCCAGCGCCAGCATGGCGGCATCGACCCGGGGCGTGGCGGGCGCCGGATAGGGCGGATGCTGCTGGGCGAAGAAGGCGGCGATCTGCTTGAGGTAGGCGTCGGGCAGATAGGCCAGCAGATAGTTCATCGGCGGATAGCTGCGGCCGCCGTCGCGAAACGCGATCAACTGGTTGTAGAGATAGCCCTCGGGCTTGCCCGCAAGGCGCGGGAAGTAGTCGTTGTCGGTGCCTTCGCCATGCGCGCCGTGGCACGCGGCGCAGCCCATCACGCGCGCCTGCAGGGTGTCGGGTGCGCGTTCGGCGGGCGGCGCGGCGTGCAGCCGTGCGCCGGGCAGCGAGAGCGTCAGCGCGCCGACCAGGGCCGCAGCAAACGCGCTAACAACGCGGACGATGCGATGGCTCAATGATTCCCTCGTTGCGAATTGTGGGGGTGCTGGTCAACACAAGCGACAGCACAAACGCGATGCGATCCGGTATCAGTTGAGGCGCTTTCCGGTGACTGGGGTATGTCAGGCCGGTGTGCATCCTTTGCGAGAGATTATGGACAAAAAACCCGGCTGTCGAGAGCAATGTGTACACCTGCCGTAGCACGGTTTCTTTACGTTTATCCCTTGAAATAGCAGGTTTGCTAACACGGCGACGAATTTTCGCAAGAGATGACCGGTATCGTTTGTTATGGAATCCATATTAATTTTGGGCGATCGGGAAAATATGGCGCGAAGGCATGCCGGCGCGTGAGCAGGTTGTCCGATGTCCTGGGCGAGAGCGTGTCCCGATAGCCTGTTCGCAGGGATAAAAGCGCCCGCGCCTCGCTCGCACAGTTGTCCGACGACGTATAATGGTGCGAAATCCGAACACCAAGGAGGGGACGATGGCCGATCTGCTCGCCGCGCCCACACTCAACCGTCCGCCCCGCAATCGCAATCTCGCCGAACACGTGGTCACCTACGTCAACGAGCAGATTGCCTCGCGCGCACTCAAACCCGGCGACAAGCTGCCGACCGAAAGCAGTCTCATGACGCTGCTCGGCGTGAGCCGCACCGTGGTGCGCGAAGCCATTTCCCGTCTGCAGGCGATGTCCGTGATCGAGACGCGTCATGGCATCGGCAGCTTCGTGCTGGAGCCGCGCCGCGAGCCGCTCGATCTCGACGTCGTGCCCGCAAGCACGCTGAACGATCTGCTGTCCGTGCTGGAATTGCGCATCAGCCTCGAAACCGAATGCGCGGGCCTCGCCGCCCAGCGCGCAAGCGAGCGCGATCTCGCGGCTATCCGCACGGCGCTCGATGCGATTTCGGCGGCCACGCGCGCGGGCGGCGACAGCCCCGGCGCGGATCTGCAGTTTCACGTTTCCGTGGCGCGCGCCACCGGCAACCGTTATTTCGTCGATATCCTCACGCAGATGGGCGCGGCGCTGATTCCGCGTCATCGCATCGATTCGGCGGGTATCGCGCACAGCGATCCCAAAGCCTATGCCGAGCTGGTGAATCGCGAGCACGAAAGTATTTTCGAAGCGATCGCGCGCCATGATCCCGAAGGCGCGCGCGCGGCCATGCGCATGCACCTGTCGAGCAGCCGCGAACGGCTGCGTCGCGCGGCGGCAGCGGCGGGCGAAACCGCCTGAAGCGCAGCAACCCGGCATAAAAAAACGGCGGCCAGATCGATCTGGCCGCCGTTTTTCATTCACGCGCTCGTTCAGCCGCGCACGATGTCGCCATCCTTGCGGCGCCACAGTTCCAGCGGGTTGCCATCCGCCAGCGCTTCGGGCAGCAGGCCTGCCGGGAAATCCTGATAGCAGACCGGACGCAGGAAGCGGTCGATCGCGTTCGTGCCCACCGACGTCGCGCGGCTATCGGACGTCGCCGGGAACGGGCCGCCGTGCACCATCGCGTGCGAGACTTCCACGCCGGTCGGGAAGCCGTTGACCAGCAGGCGGCCAGCCTTGCGTTCGAGAATCGGCAGGAGGCGTCTAGCGGCGGGCAGGTCGTCGGCGTCCATCTGGAGCGTGGCGGTCAACTGGCCCGCGAAGTGTTCCGCAACCGCCAGCAGTTCGGCTTCGTCCTTGCAGCGCACCAGCGTCGAGGCCGGGCCGAACACTTCGTCCTCCAGCGCTGGCTGCGCGAGGAAGGTCTGGGCGTCGGTGACGAAGAGGGCGGCGCAGGCCTGGTTCGGGCCGCTTTCCGGCTGACCTTGCGCGAGTGCGTTGACGCCAGGCGTCTGCGACAGGCGTTGCGCGCCTTGCTCATACGCCGTGTGGATGCCGGCCGTCAGCATGGTCTGTGCAGGCTTGCCGGCCAGCGCCGCCGAGGCGGCATCGACAAACTGCGCAAGCGCCGGGCTTTCCACGGCAATCGCCAGACCCGGATTCGTGCAGAACTGACCGGCGCCCAGCACCAGCGAATCGACGAAACCCTGTGCGATCGACGCACCGCGCGCGGCCAGCGCCTGCGGCAGCAGGAACACCGGGTTGATGCTGCTCATTTCCGCGTAGACGGGAATCGGCTCCGAGCGCTGCGCGGCGATGCGCATCAGCGCCGTGCCGCCCGCGCGCGAACCGGTGAAGCCCACCGCCTTGATGGCCGGATGCGCGACCAGTGCCTCGCCCACCGTGCGGCCCGCGCCGACGATCAGCGAGAACACGCCTTCGGGCAAGCCCATGTCCTTGACGGCCTGCTGGATCACGCGGCCGACCATCTCCGACGTTCCCAGATGCGCGCCATGCGCCTTCACGACGACCGGGCAACCGGCTGCGAGCGCCGCAGCCGTATCGCCGCCCGCGACCGAAAACGCCAGCGGGAAGTTGCTCGCGCCGAACACCGCCACCGGGCCGACGGCAATTTTCTGCAGACGCAGATCGGCGCGCGGCAGCGGCTTGCGCTCGGGCAGGGCGGAATCGAGCGTCGCGCCAAGCCACACGCCCTGACGCACTTCCTGCGCGAACAGGCGCAACTGGCCCACGGTGCGGCCGCGCTCGCCTTCGAGACGGGCCTTCGGCAAACCGCTTTCGGCGTGGGCGCGTTCGGTCAGCGTGTCGCCGAGCGCGGCGATGCCGTCGGCGATGCGTTCGAGAAAGGCCGCGCGCGTGGCGAGCGGCAGATTGCGGTAGGTGTCGAACGCGGCGCCGGCCAGTTCGCAGGCGCGCTTGACGTCGGCGGCCGTGCCGCTGCCGAACGCCGGCGCGGGAATGTCTTCGCCGGTGGCGGGATTGAAGGCCAGTAGCGGCTGGTCCGAGCCGCGCACGGCGCGGCCTCCGATAAGCATGTCGCCGGTGATCTGCATGGTGTCTCCTGGTTGGCAAAGCGATGAGTTATGTCATCGTACAACATAAGCCGTGCGGGAAACAACCTTTGCGGATCAGGGGGGATATCTCAAAGTAAACGGGGGTTTTGTCGGAAAAATGTCACAAATCACATCGAAAAATTTCGTGTGACATCGTACAACTAGGCGCTGTGGCGGGTTTTCGCATGCTGCGAAAAATAGTCGAGCGCGAAATCCCGGAAGCGTTCGACGGCGGGCGTGTTCTGCTCTTCGCTCCAGGCCAGATCGAGGTCGGCGTGGGCGTCCGCGGTCCAGAGCGGGTGGAACTGGACATCGCGAAAACCCAGTTCCTGCGCGGAGGCGGGCACGATCGCCACGCCCAGTCTCGCGCGCACCAGCGCGACGATGCTATGCGTCTGGTCGATGAACTGCACGTGGCGCACGCGCACGCCCGCCGCGTTGAACAGCCCGGCGATGCGGTCATGAAAGTATTTGCCGCCGTCGCGCGAGTACATGACGAAGGCTTCGTCCTCCAGATCGCGTGCGGCAATCGTGCGGCGCTTCGCCAGCCGGTGCGTGGCGGGAATGGCGGCCATCAGCGGTTCGCGCCGCAGCAGCCGGCAGGCGATGCCGGGACTGGCGAACTGGGCGCGCATGATGCCGAGGTCGATCGCACGGGTTTCCAGCGCGCGCGTCTGCGCGAGCGACACCATTTCGCGCAGCACCACGGTGATGCCGGGCAGCGCCTCGCTGGCCGCCGACAGCAGCGCGGGCACCATCTGATAACCCGAGACCGCGGTGAAGCCAACCGTCACCTGGCCCGCGTCGCCGCGCGCCACACGCCGCGCCGAATCGGCGGCCTGATCCGCCAGTCGCAGGATGCGCAGCGCGTCGTCGTAATAGACGCGGCCCGCCTCGGTCAATTTCACGCTGCGGCTATTGCGCTCGAACAACACGAGCCCCAGCGCTTCTTCGAGCAGATGGATCTGCCGGCTGAGCGGCGGCTGCGTCATGAACAGGCGCGCGGCGGCGCGCCCGAAGTGCAATTCCTCGGCGACGGCCACGAAACAGCGCAGATGATTGAGGTCGACGTTCATTTCAATTTGTGTATCGATCGATGCTGAATATAGCTTAGACCTCGATCGATCGCCTGCCTATACTCGATTGCGATTTCACCCCACGACGCGGTCCGCCGCCACGGCGCGCCGCCTCGCCATCACCCCGAATCACGCAGCACGATCGCCACGAGGAAACCCGCGCATGTCCTTCGAAGTCCTTCTCATCAATCCCGTGATTGCCGCGCTCGACGAGGCGCTGCGCGCCCGTTACACGGTGCACCGCCTCTACGAGCACGCCGACGCGCAAGGCTGGCTGCGCGAGATCGGCGCGCGCATCGACGGTGTGGTGACGGGCGGCGCCTCGGGTATTAGCAACGCGACGATGGAGCAGTTGCCGAAGCTGCGCATCGTCGCGATCAGCGGCATTGGCACCGACGCGGTCGATCTGGCCTACGCCCGCGAGCGCGGCATTCATGTGTCGACGACGCCGGGCGTGCTCACCGACGATGTCGCCGATCTCGCCATCGGTCTGCTGCTGGCGGTCTGCCGCGGCCTGTGCGTGGGCGACCGCTACGTGCGCGACGGCCAGTGGCTCGCGAAAGCGCCGCTGCCGCTGGCGCGCAAGTTCAGCGACATGAAGCTGGGCATCGTCGGGCTGGGTCGCGTGGGCCGTGCGATTGCCACGCGCGCCGCCGCGTTCAATTGCGCGATTGCCTACACCGATCTGCGGGCCATGAGCGATGTGCCGTATCGCTACGTGAGCGACCTGCATGCGCTCGCAAGCGAAAGCGACGCGCTGGTGCTGGCCGCATCCGCCGACGATGCGGAGGGTATCGTCGATGCGCGCATTCTCGACGCGCTGGGTCGCGACGGCTGGCTCGTCAACGTGGCGCGCGGCAAGCTCGTCAACGAAGCCGATCTGGTGCGCGCGCTGGTGGAGCAGCGCATCGCGGGCGCGGGTCTCGATGTTTTCGTCGACGAACCGAGGGTGCCCGCCGAACTGCTCGCGCTGCCTAACGTCGTGCTGCAGCCGCATCGTGCGAGCGCCACGGTGCAGACGCGCGAGGCCATGGGGAAGATCGTGCTGGATAGCCTCGCGGCGAGTTTTGCGGGGCAGCGCCCCGAAACCAGCGTGACGTGAGCTTGCGCGCGCAACGATTGGCGCTGCGGCGCGCGATGCAACGGCGCGCGCGGCGCTTCAGGTGGCCACAGCGGCAGTAGACACGCGCGCCACAAAAAATCATCCCGAGACAGGGAGGAGACACATGAAAGCCTTCGATATGACCGCTGCGAAGCCAGCGGCGCAGCAGGCCCGCATTGGCCATTTCCGTTATGCCATCCTCGGTCTGATTTTCTGCATCACGGTCCTCAATTACGCGGATCGCGCGACGCTCTCGATTGCCGGCACCTTCGTCGCCCGCGATCTGGGGCTCACGCCCGCCGCGCTCGGCGTGGTGTTTTCCGCGTTCGGCTGGGCTTATGCGATCGGCCAGATTCCCGGCGGCTGGCTGCTGGACCGCTTCGGCGCCCGGCGCGTCTATGGCGCGAGTATCGTGCTGTGGTCGTGCTTCACGATGGCGCAGGGCGCGGTGTCGGTGTTCGGTTCGGTGGCGGCGGCCACCACGGCGCTCTTCGTCATGCGTTTCATGCTGGGGCTGGTGGAGTCGCCGGCCTTTCCCGGCAACGCGCGTGTTGTCGCCGCCTGGTTCCCGACCGCCGAGCGCGGCACCGCCAGCGCGCTGTTCAATTCCGCGCAATATCTCGCCGTGGTGATCTTCACGCCGCTGATGGCCTGGCTCACGCATCGGTTCGGCTGGCATCAGGTGTTTTTCTTCATGGGCGCGCTGGGTATCGTGGCGGCGTGCATCTGGTTCGCGACGATGCGCGAGCCCGCCGATCATCCGCGCATGAGTCGCGCCGAACTCGATTACATCGCCGAACGTGGCGCGCTTGTCCATCTCGACAGCCATCTCGGCGGGCGCGGCCATGCGCGCCGCCGCTTTACGCGGCGTGAGATTGCCGTGCTGTTCAAGAGCCGCATGCTGTGGGCGCTCTATATCGGCCAGTACTGCATCACGGCGCTCACGTACTTTTTCATCACGTGGTTCCCGATCTATCTGGTGAAAGAGCGTGGCATGAACATCATGACGGTGGGCCTGGTTGCGGCGCTGCCGGCCATCTGCGGGTTTTCGGGCGGCGTGCTGGGCGGCGCGCTGTCGGACTGGCTGATACGGCGCGGTGTGCCGATGTCGGCGGCGCGCAAGACGCCGTTCATGATCGGCATGGTGCTGGCCACGGCGCTGATCGGCGCGCCGTTCGCCACGACCGATACGGCCGTCGTCGTGCTGGTTTCGCTGGCGTTCTTCGGCAAGGGACTGGGGGCGATCGGCTGGGCCGTGCTCGCCGACGTCGCGCCGCGCGAAATGACCGGCCTGAGCGGCGGGGTGTTCAACGGCATCGGCAACGTGGCGGGGATCGTTACGCCCATCGTGATTGGCTTCGTGGTGGCGACCACAGGGTCGTTCGACCGGGCGCTCTGGTTCGTCGGGGCGCACGGCGTGGTGGCGATGCTCGCGTATGGCCTGCTGGCAGGCCGTTTCCGGCGGATCGAGCTGCCATCGGCTTGAAAAGCGCTTATGTTGTACGATGTCTTATATTGGATCGTGCAGCGACAAAGATCACGCGATCATCAGCCTGAAACCCTTGTCGCCGCTGATTTATGGCCGATTCGAGGGTAAACCTCATGTTGGAGTTGTCCGATGACTTGGCTATGATGTCATCAGACAACGTACCACGGTGCACGACACCGACAGGAGACAACCCCGATGTCCGCTTCCACTACCCGCTACGACTCGCTGCTGGATTCAGCCAGCGCCAAGGTCAAGCGGCACGTCCTGCCGCTGTTCCTGATCATGTTCATCGCGAATTACATCGACCGTGTGAACGTCGGTTTCGCCAGCGCGCATATGGAAACCGATCTGGGTCTGTCGGCGGCGGCTTATGGGCTGGGCAGCGGGCTGTTCTTCATCGGCTATGCGCTGTTCGAAGTGCCGTCGAACATGCTGATGCAGAAGTTCGGCGCGCGCGCCTGGCTCACCCGCATCATGGCGACGTGGGGCGTGGTGGCGGCGTGCATGGCGTTCGTGCGCACGGATACCTCGTTCTACGTGCTGCGCTTTCTGCTCGGGATCGCCGAAGCGGGTTTCTTTCCGGGCGTGGTGTTTTACTTCGCGCAGTGGCTGCCGCAGAAGGAACGCGGCAAGGCCGTGGCGATCTTTCTGGCTGGCTCCGCGTTTGCTTCGGTGCTGTCCGGGCCGGTGACGGGCGCGCTGCTGTCGGTTCGCGGTCTGGGTCTTGCGGGCTGGCAGTGGATGTTCCTGATCGAAGGCGCGTTTTCCATCGCGCTGTGTGCGGCAAGCTGGCTGGTGCTGAAGTCGCGTATCAGCGACGCGCACTGGCTCAGCCGCGAAGAGCAAGGCGCGCTCGAAAACTACATGGCGCGCGAGCAGGCCGAACGTGAAGCGGCCACCGGCGGCGCACGCGTGCCGGTCACGCGTTTGCTGCGCGATCCGCAGATCGTGCTGTTCTGCTTCCTCTATTTCGCGATCCAGCTGACGATCTACGCGGCCACGTTCTGGCTGCCCACCATCATCCGCAAGATGGGCGGCCTCTCGGATTTCCAGGTCGGTCTCTACAACGCGATTCCGTGGATGATCGCCATCGTCGCGATGTACTGCTTCGCGCTGCTGTCGGCCCGCTTTCGCTTCCAGCAGGGCTGGCTGGCGCTGGCGCTCGTGATTGCGGCGTGCGGGCTGTTTGCCTCGACTTCCGCGAATCCGGTGTTCTCGTTCGTCGCGATCTGTTTTTCGGCGATTGGTTTCAAGGCGGCGTCTTCGCTGTTCTGGCCGCTGCCGCAAGGTTATCTCGATGCCCGCGTGGCGGCTGCCGTGATCGCGCTGATCAACTCGCTCGGCAATCTGGGCGGCTTCTTCGCGCCGGCCACCTTTGGTTACCTTCAGCAGCACACCGGCTCGATCGCGGGCGGTCTTTACGGTCTGGGCGTCACGTCGCTGATTGCGGCCGCCGCCGCGTTCCTTGCACGCAGCAAACCGTCGCGGCGCGCGTTCAGCGACGAAGCGGATTCCCTCCATCGTGGCGCACACTAATGCCTTTCGCCCACGACCACTGAGGGAATCGCTCATGCAAGACCGCTACTTTGTCTACGTTTCGAACGCCAATGACGGCGAGATCGACGTGCTGCATCTGGATGCCAACGCCGGCACGCTCACGCCGCACGCCCGCACCAGCATCGCGCCGACCGTCATGCCGATGGCGCTCGCGCCGGACCAACGCCATCTCTACGCCGTCACGCGCGGCAGCGATCTGCATCTGTATCGCTACGAGATCGACGCGCAGACCGGCAACCTGAAAACGCTGGGCCGCGCGCCGCTCGATTCGAGCTTCGCGTATCTGGGCGCCGATCCGCTGGGCCGCTTTTTGCTGGGCGCTTCGTATGGCGAGCATCGCGTGTGTCTGTATCGCACGCAGGACATCGATAACGGCCTGGGCGCGCCGCTGCAGACCGTCGAAGGTATCCAGAACGCGCACGCTGTCATTGTGTCCGGCGATGGCCGTTTTGCTTACGCCACGTCGCTCGGCAGCAATCGCGTGTTCGGCTTCGCGCTGGAAGACGAAGGGCGTTTGCGCGAGATCGGCGTGGTGGATCTCGGCCAGGGTTTCGGTCCGCGCCATCTGCGTCTGTCGCCCGATGAAAACACGCTCTACGTGCTCAGCGAATTCCGCGCGACCGTGGCCGCCTTCAAGCGCGATGCGCAGACGGGCGAACTCGCGGCCAGCCATGTTTCGCCGCGCGCGCCCGACCTTGCGCACCTGAACGACGGCTTCGCGCGGCCCGGTTCTTCGGACCCGGTGCAGCCCGATCCCGCCGACCTCGCGAAGCTGGTCTGGGCCGCCGATATCCACGTTGCGCCCGATGGCCGCTTCGTCTATGCGTCCGAGCGCACCACCAGCCGTCTGCTGACGTACGCCGTGCAGCCGGATGGCGCGCTGGACTATGCGGGTTGTGTCGATACGGAAACCCAGCCGCGCGGTTTTCGCCTCGATCCGTCGGGCCGCTTTGCGGTGGCCTGCGGAGAAAAGTCGCCGCACGTCTCGCTGTATCGCGTCGATGCGCAAAGCGGCACGCTCACGCTCGCCGCGCGCTGCGCAGGCGGACACGGCGCGAACTGGGTGGAGATCGTCGCCGCACCGGCTTGACCTCGCTTGAACCGATTTGATTAATCGACTGGCGCCGCTCCATACAGGCGCCGATTTTTGACAGGTAACGCTTTCATGACCACACAAAACGTCTCTTCGAACGCGACGCCCGTCGTGACCGAACTGCGCGTCGTGCCCGTCGCGGGCCGCGACAGCATGCTGATGAACCTCTCCGGCGCGCATGGCCCGTTCTTCACGCGCAACGTCGTGCTGCTGCGCGACAGCGCGGGCAACACGGGCATCGGCGAAGTGCCGGGCGGCGAGGCGATCCGCAAGACGCTCGACGATGCACGCGCGTTCGTGGTCGGCCAGTCGATCGGCAATCTCCAGGCCGTGCTCAACACGGTGCGCAAGCAGTTCGCGGACCGCGATTCGGGCGGCCGCGGCCTGCAGACCTTCGATCTGCGCACGACGATTCACGCGGTCACCGCGCTCGAAGCGGCGCTGCTCGATCTGCTCGGCCAGCATCTGGGCGTGCCGGTGGCGGCACTGCTCGGCGAAGGCCAGCAGCGCAGCGAAGTGGAAATGCTGGGTTACCTGTTCTTTATCGGCGATCGCAACAAGACGGATCTGGAGTACGCCAGCGGCGCCGATGGCCGCGACGACTGGGAGCGCGTGCGCACGGAAGTGGCGATGACGCCCGAAGCCGTGGTGCGTCTGGCCGAAGCCGCGAAGGCGCGTTACGGCTTCAACGATTTCAAGCTCAAGGGCGGCGTGCTGTCGGGCGACGCGGAAATGGAAGCGGCCACGGCGCTGGCCGAACGCTTCCCGGAAGCGCGCGTGACGCTGGACCCGAACGGCGCGTGGTCGCTGGCCGAAGCGATCCGTCTGTGCCGCGACAAGCACGATGTGCTGGCCTACGCGGAAGATCCGTGCGGCGCGGAAAACGGCTATTCGGGCCGCGAAGTGATGGCCGAATTCCGCCGCGCCACCGGCCTGCCCACGGCCACCAACATGATCGCCACCGACTGGCGCCAGATGGGTCACGCGATCCAGTTGCAATCGGTCGATATTCCGCTGGCGGACCCGCACTTCTGGACCATGCAGGGTTCGGTGCGCGTGGCGCAGATGTGTAACGACTGGGGCCTCACGTGGGGCTCGCACTCGAACAATCACTTCGATATTTCGCTGGCGATGTTCACCCACGTGGCCGCCGCCGCGCCCGGCAAGATCACCGCGATCGACACGCACTGGATCTGGCAGGACGGCCAGCGCCTCACGCGCGATCCGCTGCAGATCGTCGGCGGCAAGGTGCAGGTGCCGCAGAAGCCGGGTCTGGGGATCGAGATCGATCTCGACGAACTGGAAAAAGCGCATGCGCTTTACCAGCAGCACGGCCTGGGCGCGCGCGACGACGCCGTCGCCATGCAGTACCTGATTCCCGACTGGAAATTCGACAACAAGCGCCCGTGCCTCGTGCGCTGAGCGTTGCGACTGAACACATTCACAGACTCATCGACAGATTGAAAGGATCGCCACCATGACCACTCCGCAAGAACTCAAGCAAATCGTTTCCGAAGGCCTGCTTTCGTTTCCCGTCACCGACTTCGACGCACAGGGCAACTTCCGCGCCGATACCTACGCCGAGCGCCTCGAATGGCTGGCGCCGTACGGCGCGAGCGCGCTGTTCGCGGCGGGCGGCACAGGCGAGTTCTTCTCGCTGACGAAAAGCGAGTACTCGCAGGTCATCAAGACCGCGACGGAAACCTGCAAGGGCAAGGTGCCGATTCTCGCGGGCGCGGGCGGCGCGACGCGCGTGGCCATCGAGTACGCACAGGAAGCGGAACGCAACGGCGCGCAGGGCATTCTGCTGATGCCGCATTACCTCACGGAAGCCTCGCAGGAAGGCATTGCGAAGCACGCGGAAGAGGTCTGCAAGGCCGTGCCGAAGATGGGCGTGATCATTTATAACCGCGCCAATTCGAAGCTCAACGCCGACATGCTCGAGCAACTCGCCGACCGTTGCCCGAACCTGATCGGCTTCAAGGACGGCGTGGGTGAGATCGAGTCGATGGTGACGATCCGCCGCCGTCTGGGCGATCGCTTCTCGTACCTCGGCGGCCTGCCGACGGCGGAAGTCTATGCCGCCGCCTACAAGGCGCTGGGCGTGCCGGTGTACTCGTCGGCGGTATTCAACTTCATTCCGAAGACGGCGATGGAGTTCTACCGCGCGATTGCGGCCGACGACCACGCAACGGTCGGCAAGCTGATCGACGAATTCTTCCTGCCGTATCTGGCGATCCGCAACCGCCGCGCCGGTTATGCCGTGAGCATCGTCAAGGCCGGCGCGAAGCTGGTGGGCCACGACGCAGGCCCGGTGCGTGCGCCGCTGACCGATCTGAACGAGGAAGAACTCGCGCAGCTCGACGCGCTGATCAAGAAGCTGGGCGCGCAGTAAGGCTGGGCGGTTCTCAACCCGCCTGAAAGCGTCTGAAAACAACAGGCCCGCGAGCTTTGACGGCTCGCGGGCCTGTTGTATTGACAACGTGTTGTTGAATCTCGCGTTGAATCTCGCGGCTTGGGCTTATTCGCCGAACAGGTCGAAATTACCTTTGCCGTTACTGGCCTGCGCGGCGGCGCCCGGCGCAGCGGCGCCCGGCGCGGCCTTGCGCTTGCGCGTGGCCTTGGGCGCGCGCGGCTTGCCGAACAGATCGTCCGGCGTAAAGCCGAATTCGGCGATGGCGGCGCGGGCGGACACAAGCGCCTCTTGAGCCGCCTCGGCACGCGCCGCTTCGATGCGCGCGTCGAGGGCGCGTTTTTCGGCGAGCAATTCGAGGTAGGTAGCCATCTGCGCGTTCTATCGGTCGAGTGAAGGGGAGCGCCGATTTTACGCCATGCGCCGGGCGCTGTCCTTGCGCGCATGGCGATGCAGGCACGGCGGGGCATAGAGCTTGCTACCCAGGACGGCTGTGCGCACTTTCCCTCGATACCTTCCATGATTTCATTTCGCCTGCTGTCCCGGCGGCGTCTGATCGCTGCTGCCTTTTGTCCTGTCCTGATGATGTCCGGTTGCGCCTGGTTCGGTCCGCATATGTTGCGCACCGATCAGGTCGATTACGAACGCGCGCTCGGCGACGCCAAGAAACGCGAGATGCTGGCGACCATCGTCGGGCTGCGTTATGGCGATTCGCCGTCGTTCGTGGCGGTCAGCCAGATCATCGCGTCGTACACCTTCGAAGCCAACGCCGGCGCGCTCGCCGAAGGCGGTTCGCGCAACGCGGGCACGAGCTACGGCCAGGCGAGCGTGGGCGCGACGTACTCGAATCACCCGACCTTCACCTTCGTGCCGACCACGGGCGACGCGCTCGCAACCGGTTATATCCGCCCCTTGCCGACCGAACTGGTGCTGCCGCTCGCCGATAGCGGCGTGCCCATCGACCTGTTGCTGCGGCTGTCGGTGCAGTCGATCGGCGGATTGCAGAATGCCGCGCCGCTGGGCGGACCGAGCAGCGACGGCAATCCCGGCTTCTTCGAACTGCTGCGCGCGCTGCGGCGGCTGCAACTGGCGGGCCAGTTGACCATCAGCTACAAGCAGGACGAGCACGATCACCAGGCGCACGTGACGATGAGTCTGGGCGCCGACGGTGCGCCGCCCGAATCGGCCGCCGATCTCGCCGAGGTGCGCAAGCTGCTGCATCTGTCGCCGGTCGTGCGCGAGTATCAGGTGGTGAATGCGCCTGCGTTGGGCGGCAACGGTCACACGATCAATATGGTGACGCGCTCGGTGATGGGGATCTTGAGCAATCTGGGCGCGCAGATTTCGGTGCCCGAGAGCGATGTCTCGCGCGGCGCGACCATGCCGACGGTGCATCTGATCGGCGGCGAAACCCGGCCGACCATCGTGGTGCATGTGGGCGAGCGCGCGCCGGCCGGCGCGTATGCCACCATCGACTATCACGGCGCGACTTACTGGATCGACAACGACGATTTCGATTCGAAATACGCGCTGACGGTGCTGCAGAATCTGATCGCGCTGGCCCAGGCGAATCAGGACCAGAAGGCGCCGATCCTGACGGTGCCGGCGGGGTGAGCGCCGCTGTGCAGTTTGGCGTGTGCCTAGAGATAAAACGCCAATAACGCCGTCACCAGCGCGGCAAATCCCATCAGCAACACCGCGAGCCACAGCGAGGTGCGCCGTGGCGCGCGTGACGTGACGGGCAGCGGCTTGATACCCGTCACCATCGGCCCGACGAGGTTGTGCCCTTTCAGCAGCGCATACAGGCCGATTGCGCAAACGTGCAGCACGACGGCCGCGGCCAGCACGTCCCAGCCATACGCGTGAATAGCCGAAATCATATTGGCGATCGCCGCCGGCACGATCTCCGAAAGCGGGCCTTCATCGGCGATATCGTTGTTGACGTAGAGGCCGCTGAGCGTCTCCGCGAACAGCAGCGCGAGCAGCAACATCACCATCCAGCCGCCGGCCGCGTTGTGTCCCACCTGCACATCGGGCTCGCGGCGCCCGAGTTGACGCAGATGGCGCCACGCCGCTGCGGGCGTTGCCAGAAAGCGGGTAAAGCGCGCGGTTTCGCTGCCGCAACAGCCCCACATCAGACGGAACAGGACCAGCGCGAGCAGCGTTTCGCCCGCGCGCACGTGCAGCTGCATCCAGTTCATACGCTGCGATAGCCACGCGAGCGCCACCAGTCCGACCGTGAGCCAGTGAAACAGCCGCGTGGGCAGATCCCAGACCCGCACGCGTCGCCAGTCTACCGATTGAGCGGTCTCGCTTCGTTCGCCTGAATCCATCGCCATGGCGTTCCTCTCAGGTGTGTGCCGGCGCTACGTGGCATCGGCGCGCGCTTTCGGCCATACTTTCGGCTACCTTTCTTGTCCTGCAATTTCTGTCCCGTGCCTGGCGAAGCCGATGAATAAAAACCGACTCGAAGCATTCAGCGATGGCGTGCTCGCCATCATCATCACCATCATGGTGCTGGAACTCAAGGTGCCGCACGGCGACGATATCGGAGCGCTCGCACCGCTCTGGCCGACTTACCTGAGCTATGTGCTCAGCTTTCTCTATGTGGGCATTTACTGGAACAACCACCATCACATGATGCACGCCGCGCGCAGCGTGAACGGCTCGGTGCTGTGGGCGAACCTGCATCTGCTGTTCTGGCTTTCGCTGCTGCCGTTTACGACCGGCTGGATGGGCGAAAACCATTTCGCGCGCTGGCCTACCATGCTGTACGGCTTCAACCTGCTGCTCTGTGCGATCGCGTACGTCGTGCTGCAGGCGACGCTGGTTCATTATCACGGCATGCAAAGCCCGCTCGCGCGCGCACTCGGACGCGACTTCAAGGGCAAGGCGTCGGTGGCGGGTTATCTGCTGGGGATCGTGCTGGCGGCGCTGGACTGGCCGCATATCGGCGCGCTGTTCTTCGTGGCCGTGGCGCTGCTGTGGCTCGTGCCGGACCGCCGCATGGAGCGGCTCGTGACGGCGGCAAGCGAACATAGCGAAGAGTAGTCGACGTTTCAGATGCGAAGGGCGCGGGCCGTGCGGGCGCCGCGCCCTTTAGATTGACCGGCACGCGCTCAGGCGTGCCGCCACGGCGGCGTTCAGCCCGCCAGATGCTTGCGTTGAGCCAGTTCCTTCGCCTTGGCGATATCGGCCTGGATCACGGGCAGTCCTTCGCTGGCGGCCTTTTTGAGGCCCGCATCGCGGCCCGAGGCGATCTCCGCCTGGAAGGCCGAAAGCGTCTTCTGCTGGCCGCCCAGCGCCACCTGTTCGATATACGCCTTGTCGAAATCGGCGCCGCGCAGGTTCTTGATGCCGTCGATCACGGCGGTGTCGGGATCGTTACGCGGCACGTCGACGCCGCGCGGGCTGGCGGCGCGCATCGAATCCGAAAGCTTCGAATAATCGGCGACGAGCTGTTCCGCGAAGGCCTTCACTTCGCGGTCGGTCGAGCGCGAATCGGCGATACGCGCGGCGTCGCGCTGGGTGGCGACCGTTTGCGTGCCATCGGCGATAAAGCTTTTGTCGGCGGCGTGCAGTTCCGGTGCGGCGGCGGTCGTTGCGGGCGCCGCGGTCTGCGCGTGGGCGCTCATGGAGAGCGCGAGAAGGCCGACTGCGGAAGCACTGGCGAGAGAAGCAAGCGAGAGGCGAATCATACGAACTCCTTGTCTGCGTGATGTTCCACGCGATGGGTATGTCTTGCCGGTTTGGCTGTACGACCGTTCGGCGGGTTGGCCGCGCAACGGTCTGAAGAATTCTAGGAAGGCAGAGCGCGTACAGGTGCAACGATCGCGTCGCTTCTGTAACGGTTGGTAAGAAGCGGAAGGTTGGGGCCGTGGGTCGGCCGTTTGATTGCCACTTTCATCGCGCTGTCACATCGGCCGCGCGCATGCATCGAAAAGCGCCTCAAAAGCCCGTTACGCATGGCGCATGCAATGGCACAATGGCCGCATTCCGGTGCGCGCGCGGGGTTGCGCGCGCGTTAGCGGGGCCGGGTAGCGAGACAGGACGCAGGACTAAAAAGCAGCACAACAACAGGTCAGGATTCGATTCGAGCATGAAACCGAGCAAGCATCCCATGGCCGGCAAGGGCAGGCGTTTCGTCGAGCGCACCTGGCGCCTGCGTATGGTGGGCCTCGCGCTCGGCTTCTTCTGCGTGGCGGCGGTGTTCGCGCAGCAGGGGCGCGGCGCGGTGCTGTGGTCGCTGCTGGTTTTTCACGGTTTCATCTGGCCGCACGTCGCGCGCCGGGCCGCGCATGCCTGTGTCGTGCCGTATCGCGGCGAGCGCTTTAATCTGATGATCGATTCGGCGCTGGGCGGTCTGTGGGTGGTCGCGATGCGCTTCAATCTGCTGCCGAGCGTGCTGCTCCTCGTGATGCTCAGCATGGACAACATCGCGGCGGGCGGCCTCACGTTATTTCTGCGCGGCGTGCTCGCGCATCTGGTCGGGCTGCTTGGCGGCTGGCTGGTGCTCGGTTTCGTGTTCGAGCCCGTTACGCGCATGCCCACCATCGTCGCGTGTCTGCCGTTCTTGATCGTCTATCCGATTGCGCTGGGCTGGAGCACCTATCGCATTTCCCGCAAGCTCGCGGAACAGACGCGCATTCTTGAAGGCCTCAGCCGCACCGACGGCCTCACCGGCCTGCTCAATCGCCGTCACTGGGAAAACCTGCTCGCCGATGAATTCGAGCGTTGCCGCGCGACGCGTTATGCGTCGTCATTGATGCTCGTCGATCTCGATCACTTCAAGCACGTCAACGATACGCGCGGTCACCAGGCCGGCGACGCCGTGCTGTGCGCGTTTGCGGGTTTGCTGCGCGATCATTTTCGCGTGAGCGACAGCATCGGGCGCTATGGCGGCGAGGAGTTCGGCGTCGTGCTGCCCGGCGCGACGCTCGCCGAGGCGCGGTCGGTGGCCGAGCGTTTCGTGGCCGCCGTGCGGGAAAAGAACAAGGAAGAGGGCGGGCAATGCCCGTGCACGGTGAGCGTGGGCGTCGCGCAATGCGACGAGTCGATGATGGATCACGCCGCGTGGCTCAAGCAGGCCGATGCCAGCCTTTATCGCGCGAAGATGACGGGCCGCGATCGGGTAGTGACGGCTGCGTGAGCGCTAGAAAAGACAAACGCGCCCGAAAGCGCGTTGGTTGTATCGATTAGCTTTCCGAACTATCTGCGGAATTCACGCAAACAGATTCAAGGCAGCGAAATCGTGAGATTGGCCGATTGCGGCCCGAGCTTGACGATATTCGTATACGGCGCGAGCGTGCGTAGCGTGCTGTCGCGCAGCCAGGTATTGAGTCCCGTCCACGCGAGAATGCCAACCAGCGCGAACACGGCGCCTATCGTCCAGAGCGGCACTTCGCGCTTCAAACGGTGCGCGACCTGATCGGGCAGCGGCCAGTGCGGTGCGAACGGCGCACGTTTGCCCTTGATATGCGCGATTTCGTCACCCACGCGTGCCGTGAGATACGCGAGCTTTTCCGGGCCTTCGAGCATGTACTTGCCCTGGAAGCCCAGTAGCAGGCACATATGAAAGACTTCGAGTGACTGCAGACGCGCGGGACCGCGCGCACGGCATTCCTCCAGATACTGGAAGAACTTTTCGCCCGCCAGTTGCTCGCCGAACAGCGCGAGTTGCAGCGGCCGGCGCTCCCAGTCCGAGCGGATCTTGAACTGCGAACACAGCACCGATTCGTCGATGGCGGCGCAGAACGCGAACTTCGCGGCATAGACGTCTTCGGCCGACACATTCAGTTTCTTCGCGCCGCGTTCGAAATCGCCGAGAAACTGCTGCACACGCGAAGTGAATTCCGCCGCATCGCCAGGCTCGCGGCCGTTCTTCAGCAGGAACAGCATGAAGAAGCCGTCGTACAGCAGATCGAGCAGCGAGCGCACCTGATAGGCGGGATCGCTCGCCGGCATCTGCGGCGCGAGGGTGGGCGGCGGGGCGTCGCCGAAAAGGGAGGGCGCGTTGCTCATGACGTCACCGCAATCAGTTCGAGTTTGAGATCGTTGATGCCCGAAGGCGTGTACACCATGGCCGACTGCGCCTGAATCATGCGTTCATACAGCGCGCTGCGCGATTCCAGCGCGAAATAGCACGCGCCGGGCCGCACGGGAATCGCCGGCGGCACTTGCGGCGTGTAGACGAGGCGCACGCCCGGCATGGCCGAGAGCACGAGCTTGTCCACGTCGTCGGGCGCGCCCACCTTGAAACGCGCGGGCACGGCATCGACCAGATCGACGGCCTGCATATCGGCGGAAACGGCCAGATAGAAGGTGGTCTTGTCGTCGATCTTGCCGGAGTCGAGACGGCCGATATGGAACGACGCCCGCACTTCTTCCAGCGCAATCGAAAAGTACTGCGTGGAGATCACCGTTTCCAGCAGGTCGCGCAGAATTGCATCGAGTCGCGCGAAGCCCGGGCCCGGATCGTCGTGACGATAAGCGGGCAGATCGGCCAGCGTGTGATTCTTCGAGAACGTCAGCAACTGGCCCGCGAGACGCAGCAGTTCCTGATACAGACGTTCGGGATGCAGCGCCGAATGCTGATAGAGATGCGCGAGCGTCGCGAATGCGCCGCTGGCCGTATGCAGCAGCCAGAACGAAGCGATATCGCCCGAGCGGAATTCAATGATGTTCTTGGTCGGCTCGCGATGGAAACCGTAGAGCGCATTGACCTTGGCCTGCAAGGCGTCGATCAGGCGGCGCAAACGCTGATGCAATAGCGGCGACGCTTCGATCGCGAGGCTCGGCGGCACGAACGATTCATCGGCTTCGAAACCCGACGACGCCGTGCGCCGCACGCGCACGACCGGCACCGAAAGCAGTTGATCGCGCGGCTCGGTGTGCGCGACGAGCTTCACATTGTTCTTGAGGAACGTGATGTCGGCTTGCGTGGCGTCCGTGTAGTGATCGGCCACACTGGCCTGTTCGCTCACATAGCGCGCGATAAAGCCTTCGTTACGGTCGCCCGTGTAATTCGAGCCGTTTTCGCGCACCTGATGCAGCGCGAGATAAAACGTGAATTCGTTGATGCCTTCGGGCAGCGCGTCGAGTGCGACCGGCGGCGGCAGGTCGTCGGCCTGCGGCGCGGAGTAGAGCGTGCCGTCGGGAAACACCAGCGACAACTCACTCAGGCGCAGGATATTGCTGCCGAGCGAGTCGTGATCGATGCGGATCGAGCGCACGCCCCAGTTGTATGGCTGGATCGCCTGGATCGATTCGAAGAGCCGGGCTTCGTGATAGGCGTCCTGCCGCTGGAAGTGCTGAGGCCTGAGAAACAGGCCTTCCCCCCAAAGCACTTTCGAGGAATAGCTCATGATGATTCAGCTTATGCGTCGATCTTGTCTCGCCATGCCTGCCGGCGGACTGGATTGTTGGTTGAAGAGGTCCGGTTTTGCTGCCGATTCTGCTTCACTTTTTGCTTCAATTACTGTGCATCTATTGCAGCGGCATTGCGATTCTTCTGGCCCGCTTAAATTTGCATAATTCGATTGCGGCCCGCCGATTCATCCACAAGTTACCGATGAAAGCAGATTCAGCGGTTGCGAGGATTGGGCGGCATCGGCCGGAATTACCGTACCGCTCGTCACCGTCATCGCGCAGTTGTGCAGTCCAACCATTATGCCGGATTTCTCCGATTTCGCAGGATCGAAAGCGAATTTCCAGCGTTGCATTGCCGGGTCTCTAAACAGCGCGACGATACCGAAAGCCTGTGCTTCGCGCGAGACTTTTTCAGTTGCGTTATAGCGTTGGCCAGGGATCAGCGTGATTTCGCGCACGCTCAGCAAATCGGCGCCCAAGGTGCTTTTTTCTTTCGCCGGATCGGTAAAAGTATCGAACGGCGCCTGCTCGAACGAAGTGGGGTCCTTGAGCGAATAGAGGCGTACCACTAGTGCGAGCGGCTTGTTATCGGTGGCAGCATTGAGATTACGCGCCGCGTAAAGCGTGACGCCCAGATCGCGAGGCGGTTTCTGTGCGTCCGGTACGTCGGGCTTGCCGATACCCACGATTTGCAGGGCCGCGGATGCCGCGCTGCCGATTGCGGGCACTGCCGCTGCACATCCGCCAAGCAAAGTGGCAGCGGTGCAGATCATGGCGGTGGTCGATGCAATTTGAATAATGCGCGCAGTCATTTTTATCGCGGGCCTCAAGCCCGAACTCTCCAGCTTCGTTAAATACGCAGGGTCACGAGTAATGCAAAGCGCATTGGAAGAACATTATCCCCGTGATGATCGTTTTTAATAAAATTCGGAAAAGATTGCTTGCCTCAAAGCGAGTCCAATCTGGTGGCTCGGAAATACTTTCCTTTTTACCGGTGTTCGTGCTTCTCAATGCATCGTCAAGCACATCAAGGCTTCCACACAGCCACCTTTTTTCTTTCTTTACCTTTTCAAAGCCAGTTGAATTATAGAAAATTGGCCTGTACTATACCCGCGCGCTGGGGGATAAGTAAAACTCTGGCTTCTCTCCTTGAATTAAAAATCAAACGGCGGTGAAAGAACGATGAAAAAGCGGGTCTTTTCGATGCTCACGGGGGCAGTGATCGCTTGCGGCGTTATGGCAGGTTGTACCACTCCGGCAAACACGCTTTCCTCCTCGCCCGAAGCCTTCAATAAGGCGCTCGCCGACGCGGACGCCCAATCGAAGGCAGGTAACCAGGACCAGGCTATCCAGGCCTATCAGAAACTCGCAGCCGCCGATCCGACGCGCGAAGAACCGTGGTCGCGCATCGCGCAGATCCAGTTCCAGCAGCAGCACTATGGTCAGGCCATCGTGGCGGCGCAGGAAGCGCTGCAGCGCGACCAGACCGATCGCAGCGCCAAGAGCGTGCTCGCGGTCGCCGGTCTGCGCGTAGCGACGGAATCGCTCGGCGAACTGCGTCAGGACGCTTCGCTGCAAGGCGATGCGAAGTCGGACGCCCAGGCGCTCGCGAAGCAGTTGCGCGACACGCTCGGCGAAGATTCGCTGTTCCCGCCCGAGCCGAAGGCGAAGGCGAAGAAGCCGCGCTATGTGAGGCACGTGACGAAGTCTGCGCCGAAGGTTCAGGAAGCGGCAGATCCGGCGCCGGGCGCCGCGACGTCTGCAGCCACCAGCGCCGCAACGAATGCGGCCACGAATGCAGCGACGAATGCGGCAACGTCCGCCGCGGGCGCGGCAGCCGGCAAGGCAGCAGGCAGCGCAGCGGACCCGTTCAGCGCGCTGCGTTAAGCGGCCGCGCCGGACCACACCGCTACGTAGCACCAGTCGATAACAAAAAGCAGGGAGCCGACGATGGCCAAGAAAGAAAGCATCCAGAAGCGCTTGCAGAAAGTGCGGCCGCCGCGCGTGCAATTGACCTACGAGGTCGAGCGCGGCGATGCGATCGAAGTGAAAGAACTGCCGTTCGTCGTCGGGGTCATGGGCGACCTGGCCGGTCAATCGGAAATCGAGCAGCCCAAGCTGCGCGACCGCAAGTTCGTCAATATCGATCGCGACAACTTCGACGACGTCATGAAAGGCATCGAGCCGCGCGCCGCGTTTCAGGTGGAAAACCGCCTGAGCCCGGAAGGCGGCAAGTTCGCCGTCGATCTGCGCTTCACGTCGCTGGCCGATTTCAGCCCGGACGAAGTGGTCGCTCAGGTCGAGCCGCTGCGCCGTCTGCTGGAAGCGCGCTCGAAGCTCGCCGACCTGCGCAACAAGCTCGCCGGCAACGACAAGCTCGAAGACCTGCTGAGCGAAGTGCTCTCGAACACGCAGCACTTGCAGGCGCTTGCCGGCGGCACGCGCACGGAATCGTCGCCGGAGCATCCGGCTGACGATGAGTCCAAGGGCGATTGAGGCGGAGCACGACATGAACCAGCAAACTGCGGCCGCGCAAGGCGCGGCATTCGACGACACGCAAGCGGACGCTGCGACCTCGCTGCTCGACGATATCGTCGAAAAGAGCAAGGTCGCGAAGTCCGATTCGGAGCACGCGCGCGCCAAGGATCTGATCGGCGAACTCGTGCATCAGGTGCTCGACGGCACCGTGGTCGTCTCGAACAATCTTTCCGCAACGATCGACGCGCGCGTGGCCGAGCTCGATCGCCTGATCTCGGCGCAATTGAGCGCCGTGATGCACGCACCGGAATTCCAGCGCCTCGAAGCCACGTGGCGCGGGCTCGATTACCTGTGCAAGGAAAGCAATACCGGTCAGACCATCAAGATCAAGGCGCTGCACGCCCCGAAGCGCGACATCGTGCGCGACTTCAAGAACGCCGTCGAATTCGATCAGAGCGCGCTCTTCAAGAAGGTCTATGAAGAAGAGTTCGGCACCTTCGGCGGCGCGCCGTTCGGCACGCTGATCGGCGATTACGAACTCACGCGCCAGCCCGAAGACATGTACTTCATCGAGCAGATGTCGCATGTCGCCGCGGCCGCGCACGCGCCGTTCATTACGTCGGCGGCGCCTGAACTGATGGGCCTCGAATCGTTCGCCGATCTGGGCAAGCCGCGCGATCTGGGCAAGGTGTTCGATACGGTCGAATACGCGAAGTGGAAGTCGTTCCGCGACTCGGAAGACTCGCGCTATGTCGGTCTCACGCTGCCGCGCGTTCTCGGCCGTCTGCCGTTCAATCCGAAGGATGGCGCAACGGCGGAAAGCTTTAATTTCGTCGAAGACGTCGACGGCACGGATCACAGCAAGTACCTCTGGTGCAATGCGGCCTGGGCTTTCGCGGCGCGTCTCACGGCGGCATTCGACGACTTCGGCTGGTGCGCGGCGATTCGCGGCGTGGAAGGCGGCGGTCTGGTGGAAGATCTGCCGACCCACACCTTCAAGACCGACGACGGCGAAATCGCGCTCAAGTGCCCGACCGAAATCGCCATTACCGATCGCCGCGAAAAGGAACTGAGCGACCTCGGTTTCATTCCGCTCGTGCATTGCAAGAACTCGGATTACGCCGCGTTCTTCGCAGCGCAATCGGTGCAAAAGGCCAAAAAGTACAGCACCGATAGCGCCAATGCGAACGCCGTGCTTTCCGCGCAGCTGCAGTACATCTTCTCGGTTTCGCGCGTGGCGCATTACCTGAAGGCGATGATGCGCGACAAGATCGGCAGTTTTGCATCGGCGCAGAACGTCGAAGTGTTCCTGAACCGCTGGATTTCGCAGTACGTGCTGCTCGACGACAACGCCACGCAGGAACAGAAGGCACAGTTCCCGCTGCGCGAAGCGTCGATCCAGGTTGCGGAAATTCCGGGCCGTCCGGGCGCGTACCGTTCGGTTGCATTCCTGCGTCCGCACTTCCAGCTCGACGAACTGTCGATCTCGCTGCGTCTCGTGGCGGATCTGCCGAAGCCGGCCAATTCGTAAAACAATCATCGTTGCAGCGAGGCGTAGCGTGCGCAATTTTGGGGTGCGCGACGTCTTGAAGCTGCACAGCAGGCCGCGTGAGTCAACCGTCGTGACTCGCGCCGCCTGACGCATCCGGCGCAGGCTCCGACGGTATTCGGGCTTTGTGCTTGAGTTGCGGTCCATCGGGCGGGCAGTCATCGCGCCTGTCACCGCCGTACACACCACCTTTATGGGGAGCGATACGTTATGAAGGACATCTACCTAAAATTCGGCAATCCTGCGATCAAGGGCGAGTCGCAGGACAAGGACCACGCAAACTGGATCGAAATCGATTCGTGGAATCACTCGATTCTCCAGCCGCGTTCGGCAACGGCTTCGACGGCCGGCGGTCACACGTCCGAGCGTTGCGAGCACGCCGATATGCGTTTCACCAAGGACATCGACGTGGTCAGCCCGCTGCTGTATCAGCACGCTTCGGGCGGTACGACGTTCGACGAAGTCACCATCGACTTCATGCGTTCGGACGGTGAAGGCAATCGCATCAAGTATCTCGAGGTCAAGCTCAAGTACGTGATCATTTCGAGCATCA
Organism: Paraburkholderia sp. Ac-20340; assembly: GCF_017104965.1. GTDB lineage: Bacteria > Pseudomonadota > Gammaproteobacteria > Burkholderiales > Burkholderiaceae > Paraburkholderia. The sequence goes on along the minus strand of NZ_JAAGPR010000006.1, from coordinate 386,342 downwards.
CGCCGTCCGTGGTGGGCGAAGGTCTGCCGAGCGAAGAGTTCTCGCTCAAGTACGCTGCCGTGCAGTGGAAGTACACGCAGCAGAAGATCGGCGGCAACCAGGGCGGTAACGCTCAGGGTGCATGGAGCCTGACGAAGAACGACAAGACCTACGCGGTCTAAGGTCGTCATTGCCTGAACGTTGCGCGCGCATCAACCCGCGCGCAGCGTTTGGGCTTTTGCACAGATTGACGCCATGTGGCGTCGCCAGATTGTTCGATGAAGCGATTCGAGCCTAGTTTTTTCGACAAGTTGTTCGACGACGAACCGCACTCGCCGGCACCCGCCGCGATGCGGCAATTGTCGATGGAAGAACTGAAAGCGACGGTTGCGCGCGACCTGGAGTCGATTTTGAATACGCGCATTGCGTTTTCGGAAGAGACGCTCGCGCAATTGCCGGAGTGCCGCAAATCGCTGCTCACCTATGGGTTGAGCGATTTCGCGGGGCTGAGTCTCGCGAGTCATTACGATCGCGCGTTTATCTGCAAGTCGATCCAGCAGGCGATCGAGCGGCACGAGCCGCGTCTGCAGCGGGTCAATGTATCGCTCGAATTGAATTCGCGCTCGACCAGCGTATTGAATTTCGCTATTCAGGCTTTATTGGTGGTCCATCCGGCCGAAGAGCCGGTAAACTTCGACGCATTGCTGCAGCCGTCGACGCTGCAGTATTCGGTCACGCGCGCACGCGCGAAGACATAAGCAAGGCCGCGCATGGCGCCGCGTGACGACGCGGCTGCGAAGCGTTTTCGTCGAGGCGCGGCAGAAGGCAGTTTCTGGGGGGCGGGGAATCGCGATGGAAGAGTTGTTGCCGTATTACGAGCGCGAATTGTCGTTCCTGCGACGCTATTCGCGCGAATTCGCCGAGCGCTATCCGAAGATCGCGGCCCGGCTCGCGATGTCGGGCGAGCAATGCGAAGATCCGCACGTCGAGCGCATGATCGAGTCGTTCGCGCTGCTAGGCGCGCGCATCAACAAGCGGCTCGACGACGATTACCCCGAATTCACCGAGGCGCTGCTCGAAGTTCTCTATCCGCATTATCTGCGGCCGTTTCCTTCCTGTTCGGTGGCGCAGCTTGGCAGCGCGGCGGCGTTCAATCATCTCACTGCGCCTGCGTTGATCGCGCGCGGCACGGAATTGAAGTCGCGTCCGCTGCGTGGCGTGCAATGCCGTTTTCGCACCGCCTACGACGTCACGCTCGCGCCCATTCGCATTGCCGAAGCGCGCTATATGCCGGTGGCGATGGCGCCCAGTTCGATCGTGCTGCCCGGCGATGCCACGGGCGTGATTTCGATCACTTTCGAATCGACTTCGCCGCAACTCGATATTGCCGCGCTCAAGGTGCCGCAATTGCGCGCTTATCTGAGTGGCGAGCAATCGTTTATCGCGGCGCTTGGCGATTGTCTTTTCGTCAATGCAATTGGCGCGTGGGTCGAACCGGAACGCAATGGCCGCTGGACGGCGCTGCGCGAATTGCCGTTCGCCCAGGCCGGTTTTGGCGAAGACGAAGCGCTGATCGATTTCCCTGCGAAATCGCATCCCGCTTATCGCCTGCTAACCGAATATTTCGCGTTTCCCGCCAAATTCGATTTCGTCGATTTCGATCTGAAGGCGATGAGCGCGGCAACGGGGCGTTGCCATCGTCTCACGCTGCATATCGTGCTGAAAGAAGTGCGCGGCGATTCGCACGAGGCGCGTCTGCTCGATACGCTGGCAGCGCATCATCTGCGACTTTTCTGTACGCCGGTGGTGAATCTTTTCAAGCAGCACGGCGAGCCTATTCGTCTCAATCATCAGTCGGTTGCGTATCCGGTGATTGCCGAGGCGCGCCGCGCATTTGCCTACGAAGTCTATTCGATCGATTCCGTGCATCTGGTGCAGCAGCGCGCGAATGAAGAATCGGTGGTGGAATTCCGGCCTTTCTATTCGCTGCGCCACGGCGAAGCCGCGCGCGCGGGGCATTACTGGTTTGCGCGCCGCGACGAATGGGTCGCGCAAAAGAGTCCGGGCTACGAAACGGAAATTTCGATCGTCGATATCGACTTCGATCCGGCCTCCGAGCAAACCGATACGCTCAGCCTCGAACTCTCCTGCACGAATCGCGATCTTCCGGCCGGCCTCGCTGTGGGTCTGGAGGGCGGCGATCTGTTTCTGGAGGGCGGTTCGCTCACCAACCAGATTTCGCTGCTCGCGCGCCCGACGCCTTCAGTACGTTTCGAGCGCCGCCAGGCTTCGCACTGGCGTCTGATTTCGCATCTGTCGCTGAGCCACGTTTCGCTCACGGGCGGCGGCGCGGGCACGCTCAAGGAAATGCTCGCGCTCTACGATATGCGCCGCTCGGCCGTGTCGTCGCGGCATATCGACGGCATCGTCAACGTGGAGCAGCGCTCGGCTGTGCAATGGCTGCCCGGCAAGCCGTTCGCCACCTTCGTGCGCGGCGTGGAGATTCGCGTGACCGTCGACGAAGACCATTTCGTGGGCACGAGCCTCGGCACCTTCGTGCGCGTGCTCGATGTGTTCTTCGGTCTTTACGTCCATATCAACAGCTTTGTTCAACTGGTGGTGATGTCCGAACTCACCGGCGAGGAGATCCTGCGATGCAAGCCCCGCAGCGGCGAATCGATCCTGGTGTAATCGAGCGTCTGCTCGACGAGCCGCACCGCTTCGAGTTTTTCCAGGCGGTGCGCCTGCTCGAACGCTGGTTCGTCGATAAGACCGAGGACCGTCAGCGCGACGTGCTCGCGCAGCGCGTGTCATTTCGCAATACCTTGTCGCTGGGCTTTCCGCCGAGCGAAATCGAACAGGCCAGGTCTTACGACGAAGCCGGCGCGCCGCTCGCCGAAAAAAGCAAGCGCGATGCCGCCATCGACGAAGGGCGGCTCGCCCAGGTGGAGATCACGCCGGCGTTTTTTGGTTTGCTCGGCGGGCAGGGCGCGCTGCCGCTGCACTATACGGAGCAGTTGATCGCGCGCGAGCAGTTGAAACGCGATCGCGCCGCGCGCGAATTCTTCGACGTGTTTTCGAATCGCGCGACCGCGCTGTTCTATAACGCGTGGAAGAAGTACCGCCTGCCGTTTCATTACGAACTCGATCGCGACGAGCGCTATTTGCCCTTGTTGCTCGCGCTTGCGGGCGTCGCCAACGACGAATCGCGCGATGGTCTGCATGGCGGCGCGGGCGGTCTGTTCGACGAAGCGATTGCGGGCCACGCCGTGGCCGCGCGCCATCGACCGGTTTCCGCGGCTTATCTGCAGAACACGCTGTCCGAGTATTTCAACGTGCCGGTGCGTATCGAGCAGTTCATCGGCAAATGGTATGACGTGCCGCCCGACCAGCTTTCGATGCTCGGGCAGCGCAATGTCGCGCTGGGCGCGACGGCGCTCGCGGGGCAGCGGGTCTGGCAGCGCGATATGCGTGCGCGACTCGTAATCGGTCCGCTATCGAAACAGGACTACGAAGCATTTTTACCCGGCGGCGAGCGCGCGGTCGCGCTCGAACGCATGCTCACGCTGCTGGGCCGCTTGACGCTCGAATACGAAGTGCGCCTCGTGCTGCGCCGCACGGAAGTCGGGCCTAGCCAGCTGGGCGGCGGTTCGCGCCTGGGCTGGGACGCCTTCCTCTGCACCCATGCCGCCGAAAGCGATCGCGCCGACGCGCACTACGAATTGCATGTCACCCATTGACGACTGAACCGAACTTCGCCCGGAACGCCATCACGACATGAGCACGCCTCTCAAGACCCTGATCACCAAGCTCAACACGACCTGCCGCCTCGCGGCCGAACGGGCGGCCAGCTCGTGCCTGTCGCGCGGGCATTACGAAGTCGATCTCGAACATCTGTTTCTCGCGCTGATCGAAGAACCGGCCAGCGATCTGGTGTGCGCGCTGCGCGCCTCGCGTATCGATGCGCATGCAGTGCGCGCCGATCTCGAACGCGAATTGCAGAACCTCAAGACCGGCAATACGCGCACGCCGGTGTTCTCGCCGCATCTGATTGCGCTGTTCGAGCAGGCCTGGTTGATTGCATCGCTCGATACGCAGATTGGCCGCATCCGTTCGGGGCATCTGCTGCTCGCGCTGCTGAGCGCGCCCGATCTTGCGCAGTTTGCGCAGCGTATGTCGCCGCGTCTGGCCGAAGTCGCGGTGTCCGAACTCAAGCATCGTTTCGATGAATTGACCGAAGGTTCGGTGGAAGCGGTGCCGCGCGAAGCGGAACAGGGCGCGGCTCAGGAATCGCAGGCGCAAACGCAAACCGCTGCGGGCCCGTCGAAAACGCCCGCGCTCGACACCTATACGACCGATCTCACGCAACGCGCGCGCGAAGGCAAGGTGGACCCGGTCATCGGCCGTGAAGGCGAAATTCGCCAGGCCATCGACATTCTGATGCGTCGCCGCCAGAACAATCCCATTCTCACGGGCGAGCCGGGCGTGGGCAAAACGGCCGTGGTGGAAGGGCTCGCGCTGCGTATCGCCGAGGGCGACGTGCCCGAACCGCTGCGCAACGTGGCGCTGCGTGTGCTCGATATGGGGCTGCTGCAGGCTGGTGCAAGCGTGAAGGGCGAGTTCGAAAACCGCCTGAAAAGCGTGATCGACGAAGTCAAGAAGAGTCCGCAGCCCATCATTCTGTTTATCGACGAAGCGCATACGATCATCGGCGCGGGCGGTCAGGCCGGGCAGAACGATGCGGCCAATCTGCTCAAGCCGGCGCTCGCGCGCGGCGAGTTGCGCACGATCGCGGCTACCACGTGGAGCGAGTACAAAAAGTACTTCGAGAAAGACGCGGCGCTGGCGCGGCGTTTCCAGGTGGTGAAGATCGAGGAGCCGGGCGAAACGCTCGCGGCTGCCATGCTGCGCGGCATGACCGCGTTGATGGAGCGTCACTTCAACGTGCGCATTCTCGACGAAGCGATTACCGAGGCGGTGCGTCTTTCGCATCGCTATATCAGCGCGCGCCAGTTGCCGGACAAGGCCGTGAGCGTGCTCGATACGGCTTGCGCGAAGGTTGCGCTCGCACATAGTTCGACGCCGGGCGCGATCGACGACGGCAAGCGCTATATCGAACGCGTCGATGCCGAAATCGCTTCGCTCGAACGCGAAGCCGCCAACGGTACGGCGCACGACGAACGCCTCGCGCAACTGCGCGAAGAGCGTGCGCAGGCCGCCGCGGAAGTGGCCGAAGACGAAGCCCGTTACGCGCAGGAGCGCGAACTGGTGACGCAGATCGCGGCGCTGCGCGAACGTATCGACGCGGCGCGCGAAGAGGGGGCATCGGCCGATCTCGCTCGCGACGCTGACGCCGCGCGCGAAGCGCTGCCTGCGCTGGTCGCGCAACTGCACGCATTGCAAGGCGATGGCCCGATGGTGCCGTTGCAGGTGGACGCGCATGTGGTGGCCGAAGTGGTGGCGTCGTGGACCGGCATTCCGCTCGGCCGCATGGTCAAAGACGAGATCAAGACGGTGCTCAATCTGAGCCCGCTGCTTGGCGAGCGCGTGATCGGTCAGGACCATGCGCTCGATGCGATCGCGCAGCGTGTGCGCACGGCCAACGCGAGCCTCGAAGATCCGAACAAGCCGCGCGGTGTGTTTATGTTCGTGGGACCGTCGGGTGTCGGCAAAACCGAAACCGCGCTGGCGCTCGCCGATATTCTCTATGGCGGCGAACGCAAGCTCGTCACCATCAATATGAGCGAGTACCAGGAAGCGCATAGCGTGTCCGGTCTCAAGGGCTCGCCGCCGGGTTATGTGGGTTATGGCGAAGGCGGCGTGCTAACCGAGGCCGTGCGCCGCAATCCGTATTCGGTCGTGCTGCTCGATGAAGTCGAAAAGGCGCACCCCGACGTGCTGGAAATGTTCTTCCAGATCTTCGACAAGGGCACGATGGACGATGCCGAAGGCCGTCCGATCGACTTCCGCAATACGTTGATCATCCTGACTTCGAACGTGGGTTCGCAGGCCGTGATGCAGGCCTGTCTGAACAAACCGGCCGAAGAACTGCCGGACGCCGACGCGCTCGCCGAATTGTTGCGTCCGCAACTGTACAAGACCTTCAAGCCCGCGTTTCTCGGGCGCATGAAGGTCGTGCCGTATTACCCGATCTCGGACGATGTGCTTGCCGAGATCATCGAACTCAAGCTCGAACGCATTCGCCGGCGCATCGAGGCCAATCATGGCGCGACTTTCGAGTGGGACGAATCGCTCGTGGACGCCGTGCTGGCCCGCTGCACCGAAGTGGATTCGGGCGCGCGCAACGTCGATCACATTCTGAACGGCACGCTGCTGCCCGAACTCGCGCAACAGGTACTCGAACGCATCGCGGAAGGCACGGCGCTGCAAAGCGTGAATGTGCGCGCGAACGAGTCCGGTGAGTTCGAATACACCGTGGAATGACCATGTCGACTGATTACACCGCGCTGCTGGCGCCTATCAACGAAAGCTCGCCGTGCGGCGAGGACCTGCTGTTTTCCGCCGATTTCGATGCGATCGCCTACGCGCGCCGCTTCGACGATCCCTCGCTCGATCAGGGCGAATGGGTCACGGAAATCAAGGAAGCCGACTGGCCGTTTGTCGCCGAGCGTTGTTCGGCGCTGCTCGCCACGCAGACCAAAGATCTGCGCGTGGCCGTGTGGCTGACCGAAGCGCTGGCGATCCAGGAAGGCGTGCCGGGCCTGACGCAAGGCTATGCCGTGCTGACCGGACTGGTCGAGCGCTTCTGGGAGCAGGTGCATCCGCAGCCCGAAGGTGATGATGTCGAATCGCGTCTGGGCAATGTGGCGTGGCTCGCGGGTCGTTCGGCCGAGTTGCTGCGCGCCGTGCCGCTCACGCAGTCGGGTATCGCGTTCAGCACGCTCGACTGGGACGTGGCGCAGCACGTAGCGCAAGCGGTGAAGCGCGATCCCGACAACGCTCACGATATCGCGCGCGGCAAGCCTTCGGTCGAACAGATCGATGCGTCGCGGCGCGCAACGTCACCGGCGTTCTACGAGGCGCTGCTGGCGCAGTTCAAGACGTTCGAGGCCGCGCTGGCCGCGCTCGATCAGGCGCTGGAGCAGAAGGCCGGCGATTCCGCGCCGAGCTTTCGTCAGACGCGCGAGGCTTTCGACACGGTTTATCGGCTTCTGGAGCGCTTCGCGCGCGACGTGGGTGTCGACCCGGACGCGCGCGCGAAGCAGGACAACGCGCAGCAAACGGAAGACGGGCAGAGCGATGCGTCGAATACGTCAGGGCGTTCCGAGCCGAGCTTCAAGACGCCATTGCCTCACGAGGACTATGTGCAGACTCAAACCCGCGTTCCCAGCCGCGCGCATGGCGGCATCCAGAGCCGCGCAGACGCGGTAGCGCAACTGCGTGCCGTGGCGGATTACTTCCGCGCGACCGAACCGCATAGCCCCGTGGCTTATCTCGCCGATAAGGCCGCGGAGTGGGCTGGCATGCCGCTGCACGAATGGCTCGCCACGGTGGTGAAGGACGACGGCACGCTCTCGCATATCCGCGAGATGCTGGGTGTGAAACCGGAAAACTAAGCTGAAGTTCGAGGCGATAAAAAAGCCCTGCATTTGCAGGGCTTTTTTCATGCTGCGCTTGCTTAGAGACCCGCGCGGAATTCGATACGGCGATTGCGTGCGCGTCCGTCCGTGGTGTCGTTCGACGCCACCGGTTGATCCGGGCCCACGCCGTTGGTCGTCAGTTGCTGCGGCGAAATCCCCTTGGCGACGAGATACCCCTTCACCGCATCGGCGCGCGCCTGGCTCAGCGCGATGTTCGAGGTGCGGTTACCCGAGTTGTCGGTGTGGCCGATGATTTCCACGGTGCGCGTATTCATCTTCGCGAGCACGGCCGCCATCTGGTCGAGGATCGCGCGACCTTCCGGCGCGAGCGTGGCGCTGCCCGTTTCGAATTCGATCGTGCGGTTCGCGAGCGTCTGGTCGAGCAGACCCTGTTCCGAAGCGCTCACGCGCAGGCCGTTGCGAATCGTGTAGGTGGGATTGAGCGCGTTCGCCATATCGCTGGCGATCTGCTGACGCTGCGCTTCATTGCCTACTTCGCCGCGCACGTCGATCTGCGTGCCGTCGATCTTCAGTTGTCCTTTGTGGATCTGCTTGAGCTGCGCGCCCAGCAGCTTCTGCACATTCGACGACCAGTTCGGCGGCGTCGCCACGTCGCCCACTTCGATCTGATCGACCACATTGCCCGCGCCATAGGTATCGCGCAGGCGTTGCAGCACGGCGGCGTGGGTGGCTTCGTCAGGCACCTTGCCGCCGGCCACGACCTGGCCGGGCGTGGCATCGACCGGCGCGGGCGTCGACGTGACGGTGCTGCGCGGCGCCGCAGCGGAAGCGACCGACGGCGTCGACGTAGCGGCGACATTGGCCGGGCCCGAAGCGGCGGGAATCGTGCCGCTCACCGTCGCGCCGTTCGTCACGATGGGCGTGACGCGCGCGGGGCTGGCATCGTCGGCCGATGCATTTGTTGCAAACGAGGCCAGCGCGCCCAGGCTCAGCGCCACCGCCGCGGCCAGGCCGCTGCGTTTAACCACGTCGGCCATTGACCGGCTCTCCGATGAACGCTTCGCGGAACGTGTCGATGGCGACGCGCAGCGAGAGTTGCGGTTGATCGAGGTAGCTGACGAGTTTGCTGATGCCATGGTCGCTTTGTGCATGATCGTCGATCCACTCGGGATCGTCGATGTCGATGTTATGAGCTGAATAGGTTTGCGGATCGACCACGCTATGCAGGGTCTTCGCGGACGCGCCGTTGAAGCCGATGATGAGCCGTTCGCGCTGCGCGATGGTGCCAAGGAAAATGGCCAGTTCGAAATCGGCCTTCGAGACGAACGGCGCGATCAGTTCGAGCCAGAACGCGCCGACGAGGCTGCGATAGAACGGGTCGGTCGGCAGCGGCAGCGTGAGGCCGCGTTCGAGATGCGCGGCGCCGCTTTGCATCACCGGACGCAGCAGCGAACCGAGCGCGAGCATCGCGCCTTTGAGGCGCACGGGATGGCCGCTGCCCAGCAGCATCTGTTCGAGGCCGGAGAGCGTCTGGTGTTCGATGAAATCCGCGAAGGTGCCGTCGTGCGGATTGCCCGTGCCGCCCACATCGACCGGCACGTGCGTTTCGCCCAGCGCCTGCAGCGCGCCCGAAGGCTCGCTCGGGCCTAGCAGCGGCTGCATCTGCGAGGCCACCCGCGACCACAAACGCGCGAACGCCAGCGGGCTGCGCGCGAGAAACGCCAGCGGCTGCTCGACTTCGAGCGCCGTGGCGGCGAGGAACGGAAAGCGCCGCGACGACTGGTCGTGGCTCGCGACCATATGGCCCGCGATCGCGAGGCGGCTATGCGAACCGAGAAACGCGAAGTGCATCGGCTGCGCTTCCTCGTAGACGATCTTCCAGCGCGGATCGTCGGTCAGCATGTTCATGGCTTCGGCGATCCAGTTGTCCAGCGTCTGCAACAACTGCGGATTGTTCGCGCTTTTGACGAAATCGCCGCGCGAGGGAATTTTGCCGAAATAGGCGATCTGCGCCTGAACGGTCTGCGTCATTGCGCGACTCCCTGCGAGTTGGTTGTGCCAGCAACGGTCGCCGGTGCGCCCATTGCGGCCTGCGGGCCAGCGGCCGCGCTGGCGCCTTGCGGATTCTGTGCGTTCTGCGCGCCGCCCGCCGCGCCGACGTTCGCAATCGACGACGGCAGTTGCACGCCCTTCAGACCTTGCTGTTGCGGCGCATCGCCGCTCGAAGCCGTGGGCTGCGAGGTGCTGATGATGCGCATGCTCAGCGACACCGTCACGCTGCCTTGCGTCCAGGTGAGGTCGAAGGTGCCGTCCGGGCGGCGGCTACGTTGCGCCGAATTGATCAGCTTCTCCAGACCGTAGCGGCCCGGCTCGTTGACGAGCTGGATCGTGCGGCCGTCGAAGGTGGTCGCCGACAGCGTCGCGCCAGGCGAGCCGTTCGGGTTCGGCCACACGAAGTTGGTCCACTGCGGCGGCGTGTTGCGATAACGCAGTTGCTGGCCGTCGATCGCAATCGTGTACTCGGTCGTGCCGGTCGAAGGCTGCGGCAGGATCTGGAACACGGTCTGCGGTTCGCTCGCACCACCGTTTGCGCCTGCTGCGCCACCGCCCAGCGGTGCGACCCAGCGCGCGAAGCCGCCGGTGAAATCCGGCGTGAGCGCCAGACCCATATCGCCCCACGTGCGTGCGGTCAGCGTGTCGCCGCGACGCACGGCGAGCGGCCCGAGCGTAGTGCTGACGAACTTCGAGATCGCGCCATCCGGGCCGAACATCTGGCCGATTTCGCTCGAACCGGCTTCGACCTTCGCCGTACCCGCGAACGGATACTTGTTGGCGAGCGACGCCTGGAACGGCTGATACACCTGCGCGTTCCACACCTTGTTCACTTCGACGCTGGCCGGTTGAATGACCACGGCGTAAGCCTGCATCAGCGGACGCACGAGCAGGGGACGCAGCGCCTTGCGCTGATCGTCGGTGAGACCCGTGAGCATCTGCTCGTCGACGAACTTCAGGGAATCGGACAGTTCCGAGCCGTTGCCGTCGAGCGTCTGCTGCATCAGCTGACGCGCGCCCGGTCCCGGATCGCCCTGGTTCTTGATCGTGTTGAAGCGCGTGCGCACCTTCGACAGCGAGTCCATATAGCCCTTGAGCATCGAGCCATTGTCGTGCGTGACGACGATACGGCCGAGACCCGCGAACGCCTGGCCGATCGGACCCATCGGGATTTCGACCGGATTGCCGTTGATGTCGATATTCGCTTCCACCGTGCCGCTGGTCGCGCGCGAGAACAGGTTCTTGAACCAGCCCTTGATGCCGCTTTGCGCCTGCTTGATGGTGGTGTTGACGAGCGACGGGTTATCCCACGACGTCTGGTCATACGCGGTTTCGAGGATCTTGCGGATCGGCGAATCCTGCGGGTCGCCCAGGCGGTTCATCGCATCCACGGCCTGACCGAAGCTACCGAAGTCCTGCACGGCGATGCCCTGCATGAACTTCTGCCAGTGCTGCGCGTATTCGGCCTTGTACATGCCCACGAGGGTTTTCTGGATCTGCTCCGGGCTGCCTTCGAGTGTGAGGTCGTCGGACGCCGAGGTGTTGAGCACCCAGTCCTTGGCCTGCAGCTCCTTGGTGGCCGCATCGCGGATCGCGGGCTGCACGTACTGGAACCACGCTTCGCGCGTGAAGGTGCCGGGAATCGCGTAGCTGCCCGCGACCAGCGCCGTATTGCTGTCACCGACGATGCGCGCGACGGTCATCGGCGCGAAACGCGTGGAGGCGCGCGCCTTGATCTCTTCATACACGCGCTGGCGTGCCGGCATGCCGCGCACCACATGACGCAGGTTTTCGCGCGTCTGGTCGATCAGCGAGAGATTCGCGTCGACCATCGGCCAGTCGTCGTCGTTCACGCGCGCGAGATAGAACGTGATCATGCGCTCGGCGCTGCGGATCATCTCGTCGCGAGGCATGTTGCCGCGATTCTGTTCGAGCCAGCCGCGCCAGAAGCGGGCGATCTGGTCGGTGAGGTGAGCGGTTTCGACGTGACGCTTATCCGAAAGCATCAGGTAAGTTTTGAGCGCGTTGTACGCGTCTTCCACGCTCGAGGGCGAGGCGTCGCTGTAGAGGCCGCCCTGGCTCGTGTTCGCCATCGCTGCGTGCGCGGAAACCGGCACGGCGCCGGAGTCGGGCGCGTGCGTCATCGGCGCGAGCTGGTCCGGGTGGGCATCGACATCCTTGAGGAAGGAAGCGAGATTCTGCGAGACCGGCGTGAGCATGATCTGGCGCACGCCGTTGTAATACTCTTCGAGCAGATGCTGTTCGATGCGATCGCCCTGATACAGGCCCAGCGACACCGCGAGCGGCTTGTCGCGACGGAACTGTTCGAGCTGGTCGATGCGGTCTTCCAGAATGTCCATTGCCTGCAGACGCGACTGCAGGTCGTTGCGGTTCTGTTGCAGCTTCTCGACGTTGTCGAGATCGGCCTGCACGTTCGCCACCAGTTGCTGGTTATTGACCGCCGACCACGTCCAGCCGCCCAGCGCGAGCGCGAGCGCCGCCACCACGCCAAAGAACGTGGCGTAACGCAGACGCGTTTTTGCCGGGCTCGCGAACTGGCGCACGGTCTGCTTGTCCGCGAAAATCACCTTGGAAAACAGGTCTTTCAGGAAGAAACCGTTCTTCGAGAAGGCCGCTTGCGCCTTGGGAATGCCATCGGCCGACAAGGCGAAACGGTTGGCGATGCGCTGCGCGGCGGCGCTATTGGTTTCGCCTTCCTGCAGCGCGCTCGTGAAATAGAAGCCGCGGAAAATCGGCTTGTACTGGAATGGGTTGTTCTCGAACAGCGTGGCGAGGAACGCGCGCAAGGCGGGCTTGATCGTCGAGAATTCGAGCGGGAAGCTCAACTGGCCCGGCGTGAGCGCATTGCCGCGGCTGATCGACATCTGCGCAATGCTGATTTCCTTCAGGCCGTCATAGAGTTCTTCGAAGCGTTCGTCGAACTGCGCGACCACGTCGCGCTTTTCATCGGGCTCGTAGGGCAGGGTGGCGCCCCAGACGCGATCGTATTCGTGGCGATCGTTCGCGCTAAAGAATTCGGTAAAGCCCGTGATCAGGTCCACCTTCGTGAACATCACATAGACGGGCGCGAAGACTTCGAGTTTTTCCGTGAGTTCCTGCACGCGCTGGCGCAGGTTCTTCGCCAGATCGATGGCGAATTCCGGGCGATTGCCAGTGAGTTCCGCAATGCTCGCCGTGACGATGATGCCGTTGATCGGCGCCTTGGGACGGAAGCGCTTGAGCAGGCCCAGAAAGCCGAGCCATTCGCCACGGTCTTCTTCGTGAACCGAATAGCGGCCTGCGGTATCGAGCAGAATGCCTTCGGTCGTGAAGAACCAGTCGCAGTTACGCGTACCGCCGATGCCATGCACGATGGCGTCTTTTTTATCGGCGAACGGGAATTGCAGGCCGGAATTGATGACCGCGCTGCTTTTGCCTGCCGCCGGATTGCCGATCACGATGTACCACGGCAATTCGTAAAGCGCGGAGCCGCCGGAAAGCTGGCCGATCTTCGAGCTCTTGATGGTCTTGACCGCGTCGGTCAGGCGCGTGCGCAGCGCGTCGAGTTCGGCCTGCGTGCCGCGCGCGGCGACGGCGGCCGGCGTTTCGACCTGGGCCTGCTGTTCGAGCATGTCGCCGAGCTTGCGATTGGCGCGGCGCACGCGAATGCGGCGCACGATCCACACAATCAGCCAGAGCGCGAACAGCACGCCGAGCACGGCCGCGACCCAGACGAGCCCGATCTGCAGCGTGTCGGCTGCAATATAGATCACGGCTGCCAGCGCAATGATGCCGATGATGGAAAGCGTGCGCTTGTGAGTCAACACGTTGAGAAAGCGTTGCATATGCCGGTCAGATCCTGATGCTTTGAGTGCTGTTCTGGTGATTCATGCGTGACGGTGGCGAGACGCGCAACGGGCAGGGCGCGCGCGTGCAGCCGATCATGTACAGGACAGGATCGGCGAACGATGTGAAAACTGTGAGAGATCAGGAAAGGAATTGCGCGGCTTGCGCGGCATGTCGCTCAAGGTATTGAAAGAACGCCCCATATCCATCCTCTTTATTGTTCGCATTGCGTTTTGCTTCGGCCCAATCTGCATATACGCATGCGTGCTTATCTGCTGCCGGTGACATGCACGTGTCATTGCGCATGTCATTTTGCATCTGCCGGCCTGCGTCCCAGCACGAAACCGGGCTTGTGATATTCGACGTGCCCGAGGTCCATCATTTTCCAGCGTCCGCCCCATGTGAGGCCAACCTGTTCGGCAACCTGTCCATATAACTGATAGCCGCGCATGGCCCACGGATCTTTTTCTGAAATGACGAGCTTGCCGTCACGCAGGAATGCGTTATCCGCTGCGAGTCCGTATTGGTGATAGCTCTGAAACGCCGCGGCATTAGTCACGCTGCCCCCCATTCTTGCCAGCCGGTCCTGCCGATCGGGGCTGCGATAACCTTCAAGCAAAGCCATGTCGTAACCGTATTGCTCGTGCATGATTTTATAAACGAGCAGCAAACGCGTACGGAAATCCGCATCGAGCAGATTCCAGTCGCGACTCGCATCCACCAGTGCCGGACGAATCTGTTCAACCTCACGCGTGGCGAACACTTCAGGCGGCAAAGGCGGCGGCGGAACCAGCTGCTCGCCATTGAGCAGTGCCGCGATTTTTTCATCGGGCACACGAGCCGTGTCATCGTATTGGAATAACTGGCGACCGCGAAGCGCAATAGCAATCAGCGGAGGCGTCGCAAGAATACCTGTCGTCGACAAAATCAGCAAGCGCCGCTTAATCAGCAAATTTTGCATATCGACCATTGTCGATTGGGAATATTTTGCCGATTTAGAAATATGCTTGCGCGCATGTGCAGAACTCGCGGAAATACGCCGCGTGATCACATTATGCAGGTTGAATAAAGCATCGAAAAAGGACGCTCGAACGCCCGGTAACAGCAGAATTGCGGCTATCGGTACGGTAATGGCGAAATAGACTACGAGTGCAATGGCAACCAAAAGCGACCCCGTGAACTGAGGCAATTGTTTTTTGTAATGCTTGATTTTAGAATCAGGCCTGCCCGAACTCGGGCCGACACGTATTATTACGGCGAAACAGGCCCGATTCAATGTGCACGATCCGAATGAGACTCTAAAGTAATGAGTGTGCCGGACAATTCCCGACCCAAAGCTCCACCCAGCCTGCTGGCAGAAACACCCGCCAGGCCGGCCGGCGCACCTGCCAGCGGCACGCCCGCTGGCTCACGCATTCTCGCTAACCTCGAAGGGCGCGTGGTGCCGCAGCCCGTGCCTGCGGGCAAGACGCCGCAGCGTTCCTCGAAAGCGGCCGGCCTTGTGGCGCTGCTCGTAATCGGTGCGGGCGCATTCGGTGCATGGCACTGGATGTCGCGCACGCCGTCGAGTACGTCGAACGCGGCATCGACGGCGGCCAGCGCGGTTGCCGTGGCTGCAGCGTCGGCTACGCCCGCGTCGCATGCAGTCGTTGCGAGCGCACAGAAAAATGCGCCCGAGGAGGCATCGGCTTCGCACGCGGCCACCATCGTCGCCGACGACGACTCGGCATCTGCAGGAGGCGAGAACGAACGCCTCGCGCGCGTGCTCGCAGATGGCTCGGCCAGCGGCGCGACCGCGCCCGCTGCACCCGCCGCGCCGGTTGCGCAAACAGCGCAGGCCGCGCCGGAAAAAAACGCCGCAAAGCATCAACACGATAGCGCCGATACCAAGCATCAAACGGCCAACGCGCATAAGAACGACAGCAAGGCCGATAGCAAGACGGCGCTCGCCCAGTCGAAGAAGGCGCACGCCAACGGTAAAAAAGACGATTCCGATGCGGATCTGCTGGCCGTGCTGTTCGCGCGCTCCAAGCCGACGGATGCGAAGACCGGTTCGCATGCATCGAAGAGTTCGGCGAAAAGCAGTGAGGCTAACGCGTCGCTGGCGCAGCAGGTCAAGGCTTGCAGCGAGCGCGGTTTCTTCGAGGATCAGCTTTGCCGCTGGCGTGTTTGCGACGGTCACTGGGGCAAAGATCCGGCTTGCCCGCAGGCTGCGAAAGCCAGCAACGAGCATTGAAGCCGTGACGGTACGGATGTGCCGTCATGACGATTGCCGAAGAATCGACAGATTATTCGGCATGCCAGGTAAATTCGCGGGCGCGATGCACAGCAGTCAAATCAGGACCGGCAGGGTTTTCCGAACGTTCTATGTAATTTGACATAATGCAAATTATCGCAATTTCGTAAAGCTGTGGCTAAATAGATGGAATGGTCGCCTCCCGCCTTACCGGGCCGCCCAGCACCGCAGTGTCGCGTCCAGAACATGCGACATTGCTGGTTCGGCAGTCCCGCCGCCCAAGGAGAAGCATGTGGAACCCACGATCATTGCCATCGACCTGGCCAAGCGCGTTTTCCAGATTCACTATGTCGAACCTCAGACCGGCGCGATTCATAGCAAGGTTCTCAAACGCGCCCAGCTCGTGCCGTTCTTCGCCAACCGGCCTGCGAGCCGTGTCGTCATGGAGGCCTGTGGCAGCGCTCATCACTGGGCCCGGGTCATGGCGCGGCTTGGCCACGACGTCCGGCTCATCGCAGCCCAGTTCGTGCGGCCGTTCGTGAAGTCGAACAAGAACGACGCGGCCGACGCCGCGGCGATCTGGGAAGCCGCCCAGCGTCCCGGCATGCGGTTCGTGGCGGTCAAGACTAAAGACCAGCAAGCCATGCTCGCATTGCATCGCATGCGCCAGCAACTGGTCCGGGTTCGCGTGATGCAGGTCAACCAGCTTCGCGGATTGCTTTATGAGTTTGGCATTGCGCTGCCTCAAGGCCGTCGTGCGTCGATTGACGCTGCCAAAGGTGCACTGGCGTCACTGGCCGACGAGCTGCCGGCCATGCTAGTAGACAGCCTGTTGGATCAGATCTTACGATTGCGGGCGCTCGATGAAGAGATTGCGCGCATCGAACAGCGCATTCTCGAGTGGCGCCGCAACGACGACGCATGCAGACGTATCTCAGAGATTCCCGGCGTCGGCGTGCTCACGGCGACCGCTGCGGTCTCGGTCATCGGACAGGCTCAGACGTTTCGTTCTGGACGGGAATTTGCCGCCTATCTGGGTCTCGTGCCACGACAGAACAGTTCTGGCGGTAAGGCGAAACTGGGAGGTATTAGCAAACGCGGTGATGTATATCTGCGAACGCTGCTGATTCATGGCGCCCGCTCGGTTATCTCAAGTTCCAGACATCTGCCGGAGCGTTTGCGCATGATGCTGTCCCGACGTCCAACGAATGTCGTGGCTGTTGCGCTCGCGAACAAGATGGCACGCACAATCTGGGCGCTCCTGGCGTATGACCGAACGTATGAGGCAGCACACGTGCAGTAACCACGCTTGAATGTCTCTACCTCCATTCACGGTTGCACAGGTATATTGAACGATGGCAAGACAGGTTGGACCGCGCAAAGGCAAGCCTGAGACATCTCTCGGACCTTGAGTCCGCTAAATAGATTAGGACCTTTGCGGCGAAATCCATCGGGGCCGGCGGGTACATCTCGCGATCGAGTCCGGATATAAGTCCGCAACCACCCTTCTCGCCACGAACAATTGCCTTGCAAATGGGAGGCGACCATATAAGAAATGTCGTATTTGGCGACGATGCTCAATGAGTCGCCACGTAAAACGCCATAGTTTTGCGCAGCCCTGTATAACGCGCCCAGCTTTCGACCGATCGACGCTGATCGCATCCCATCGACATCATCGACTCCATCACGCCTTATGGACGAAAACCGACGCCCAATCAAATCGCGCTCCAACACGGCCATTGTCGCGCTGGCGAAATTCCTGGCCGGCACGAGCGTGACGCCCAACCAGATTTCCGTCGCGAGCGCCGTGTTCGCAGCGATCGGCGCAATCGCGCTGCTGAGAATCGACAGCGTCATCGGCATGATCGTGGCGATTGTCTGCATCCAGTTGCGGCTGCTGTGCAATGTCATCGACGGACTGGTCGCCGTCGAAGGCGGAAAAAAATCGATCGTCGGGGCGATCTATAACGAATTCCCGGACCGCGTCGCGGACAGCGTGTTGCTGGTCGCGGCCGGCTATGGCGTGGGCCTGCCGTCGCTTGGCTGGGCCGCTGCGCTCTTTGCGGCGCTGACCGCCTATGTGCGCGTGTTCGGCGGTTCGGTGGGCGTGCCGCAGCGTTTCATCGGGCCGATGGCCAAGCAACATCGCATGGCCTTGCTCACGCTCGCCTGCGTCGCGACGATCATCGAAATCACGCTGCATCGGCATCCTGTTTGTTTGATTGCGGCGCTGTTCATTATCGCGGCGGGCAGCGCGCTCACGTGCGTGACGCGTACGCGTGCGCTCGTTCAGGATCTTCACCGGATCACGGAGGAAAAGACTCATGCGTAACGTCATGCAGCGCTGGTTGCTGGGCGTCGTGCGTCTCGTGGTGGGCGCACGCGGGCGCTACGCGAGCACGCCGCCAACGGCCCAGCAGACGATCTATTTCGCCAATCATTCGAGTCACGTGGATACGCTTGCCATTCTGGCGGCGTTGCCGCCCGATCTGCGCGCGAGCGTGCGCCCTGCCGCAGCGCGCGATTACTGGGACGCTTCGCCCATGCGCCGCTTTATCGCGAATCGTGTGTTGGGCGTGGTGTATGTGACGCGCAAAAGCGCCGAAGGCGAAGACCCGCTGCAACTCGTGCGCGATGCGTTGGCGTCGGGCTGGTCGATCATTATTTTTCCCGAAGGCACGCGCAGTCAGAACGGCGAAATCGGTCCGTTCAAAAGCGGGCTTTACTGGCTTTCGCGTGAGTTTCCCGAAGTGCAGCTCGTTCCCGTGCATCTGTCCGATCTGATGCGCGCGATGCCCAAGGGCAAGCTGTTGCCGGTGCCGATCAACTGCAGCGTCTCGTTTGGCGATGCCGTGCCGGGCGCCGCCGAACTCGACAAGGAAACCTTCCTTACCACGGCGCGCGACGCCGTGATCAAACTTCAAAATTCGGTACGGGGTTAAGGATGCCGCACGTTTTCTGGATCACGATCGTGGGCGTGGTCGCCCTGCTCTGCTTCTTTACCGTGGTGGGCGCCGTGCTGCGCATGAAATTCGGCACGGCCAATACGACCGTCACCAATATGAACCAGCGCATTGCTGCGTGGTGGGTCATGATTGCCGTGGTCACGGCGGCGCTCTGGCTTGGGCCGTATGCCACGCTGTTCCTGTTTTTTATCTGCTCGTTTTTCGCACTGCGCGAATTCATTACGCTCACACCGACCAAGCCCGCCGATTACTGGTCGCTCGTGCTGGCCTATTACGTTGCGCTGCCCGGCCAGTTTCTGCTGGTGGCGCTGCACTGGTACGGGCTGTTTGCGATCTTTATGCCGGTGTATATGTTCTTCGTGCTGTCCGCGTCGGAGGCTTTTTCGCAGGACACGGCTGAATTTCTCGAACGTAACGCCAAGATTCAATGGGCCTTGATGGTGTGCGTGTATTCGTTCAGTTACGCGCCCGCCCTGCTCCTGTTGCCGCTGCCGCATTACTTCGACAATAACGGGCCGCTGCTGCTGTTCTTCCTGCTGGTCGTGCAATCGAGCGACGTGTTCCAGTATGTTTGCGGCAAGCTCTGGGGCAAGCGCAAGCTTTCGCCGCTCGTCAGTCCTTCAAAAACCTGGGAAGGCCTGATTGGCGGTGGCGCACTCGCAATCGGTCTGGGCACCCTGCTGCACGGTCTTACGCCGTTCAATATCTGGCAGGCCGCGTTGATGTCGGCGGTCACGGTGATTGGCGGCTTTATCGGCGGGCTCGTGCTGTCGGCCGTCAAGCGCTCGATGGGCGCCAAGGACTGGGGCGTGATGATCGCCGGTCATGGCGGCATGCTCGATCGCATCGATTCCATCTGCTTCGCCGCGCCGATTTTCTTTCACCTCACGCGCTATTTCTTCGCGACGCCAACCTGACGAGCGTGGCCGGCGTTCGCGCCGCGCCGTTCCACGCGAAGCACGCTTACAGGCTATAGCCTGTATTTTGCATTTACAGCTTTAAGGTTGTATTTTGCATTTACAGTCTATAGACTGTAAGCGTTGCCTGCCCTGTCCCCACTGCCGGAGCTTCGCGTGGACTACCCGCTCAAGACCGTCAGCCAGTTACGCCCCTTGCTGCTGGGCTTTCGCAAGAAAGCCGGCCTGACCCAGCAACGGGTCGCGCAGCGGCTCGGCATTTCCCAGCAGAGCTACGCGGCCTTCGAAGCCAACCCCGCCACCGCAAGCGTCGAGCGGCTTTTTCGCGTACTGCGGCTGCTGGCCGTCGATATGCGGTTGGCCGCTGGCGCTGCGGAAGCCGAACCGGCTCAACGCAAGGTTGCGGTGAAAATGGCCGCAGTCAAAAAGCCTGTTGCGAGAAAAACGGCGCTGAAAACCGCAGCGAAAAAAACCGCCGTCAAAAAAACCGCCGTCAAAAAGACCGTTGCCCGTAAAAGCTCGCCCGGAAAGACAACGTCCCGCAAGCTCGCTGCCGCGAGGCCATCAAAGCGCGAGGACTGGTAAATGGCGCGCACCCGCCAGACGAACCGCCTCGACCTGTGGATGAACGGCCTGCCCGTCGGCTACTGGGAAATCGTGCGCGGGGTCGAACGGCTCGTCTATCTGCCCAGTTGGCTCGACGACGAACAGGGCCGGCCGCTCTCGCTTTCGCTGCCGTTTACGCCGGGCAACCAGCCCTTGCGCGGGCGCATCGTCACCGATTATTTCGACAACCTGCTGCCCGATAGCGAACGCATCCGCCGCCGCATCGCGGCCCGTTACCGCACGGCGGGCATTTCGCCGTTCGAACTGCTGGCCGTGCTCGGGCGCGATTGCGTCGGCGCATTGCAATTGCTGCCGGCGGGCGAAACGCCGGTCGGGCTCGAATCGATCGAAGGCAAGCCGCTGAACGAAGCCGCCATCGCCCGGCTGTTACGCGAGACCACTTCCACGCCGCAGTTCGGCGAGCACGGCGAACCGGTGGACGATCTGCGTCTGTCGATTGCCGGTGCACAGGAAAAAACGGCACTGTTGCGCCGTAACGGCCGCTGGCTGCTGCCTGCGGGCAGCACGCCCACCACGCACATTCTCAAGTTGCCGCTCGGACTGGTCGGCAATATGCGCGCCGATATGCGTACCTCGGTGGAAAACGAATGGCTTTGCGCAACCATCGTCGCCGCCTTCGGGCTGCCGATCGCGCCCTGTGAAATCGCCCATTTCGAGGATATGAAGGCGCTGGTGGTCGAGCGTTTCGACCGGCGCCTCGCGCGCGACAAACGCTGGATCGTGCGTCTGCCGCAAGAGGATCTTTGCCAGGCCACGGGCACGCCCGGCCTCTACAAATACGAAGCCGATGGCGGTCCCGGCATCGACGCGGTGATGGCCGTGCTGGGCGGATCGTCGCGCTCGGCGCAAGACCGGCGGCACTTTTTTCTCGCGCAGATCATTTTCTGGCTGCTCGCGGCCACCGACGGCCACGCCAAGAATTACAGCATCGCGCACCTTCCCGGCAGCCGTTTTGCGGCCACGCCGCTCTATGACGTGCTGTCCGCGCATCCGATCATCGGACGCGGGCGCAATCAGGTCGCGGCGCAGCGCGCGAGTCTCGCGATGGCGGTGCGCGGGCGCAATGCGCATTACCGCATCGGGCAGATTTTTCCGCGTCACTGGATCGCGCAGGGTCAGCGCGTGGGATTTTCGGTCGAGCAGATCGAGGAGATGATGGCCACGGTTGCGCAGCAAACCGGGCGCGTCATCGACGAAGCCGCAGCGCAGCTTCCGGAAGACTTTCCGCTCGATATCGCCGATGCGATCTTTGCCGGCATGCGCAGTCAGGCGAGGATTCTGGCGGGTCCGGCCTGAAGCCAGCGCCAGGGTCGTTCGGGCAAAAACGCACAAAAACGCGCGGGGCGCCGCGCAAACGACGCCCCGCGCACTGCCGAGACTTTCGTCTCACTGGGCGATCACCTTAGTGATGACGCTTGGTCATATCCTTGGCGGCCTCCTTCATATCGCCATAGTTCTTGCGTGCTTCACCCGCGGCCTGCTGCACGTCGCCCTTGAGCTCACGTTGCGGGTTGTCAGTGGCGCGGCCTACCGCTTCGTTGACCTTGCCCTTGATCTTTTCTGCCGTGCCCTTCACCTGGTCCTTGTTCATGGTACGTCTCCACGTAAAAGCGACGGTGTGTCGCGACGATCGACATAGCGCACGCGCTGTGCCCGCGACTGGACAGCAAAGTCGAGTGTCCAGTAACTGAACGCCTTTGCGCGCCCTGCCACGCGCCCACGGGCTATTGCGGCCCGGGAACAATTCCCGATTGTGACGCTGGCCCCCATTCCTTATCGTGGCGTCCTGGCGTGTTCCGGCGATATTCCCGCTACCGGCGACCGCCCACTGGGCCTATTTACCGGCTTTCGCACGCGATCAACAGGAGTCAGCATGAGCGTTACCACTTCCACCCGCCTTCTCGACAACGACGTCTGGCAAGGCCGTCTCTTCACGGGCGAATGGCGCGAAGGCACATCGGCGGCCGATGTGCTCGAACCGGCCACGGGCGAGCGCCTCGCGCGCATCGGCATGGCCGACGCGGCCTTGATCGCGGCATCGTCGAAGGCGGCTTTCGAGGCGCAGCAGGCTTGGGCCGCGCTGCCCTACGACGCGCGCGCCGCCGTGCTGCGCCGTGCCGCGCGCCTCGCCGAAGATGCCGCCGACGAAATCGCCGGCTGGATCGTGCGCGAAAGCGGCTCCACGCGCGGCAAGGCCGGCTTCGAAACGCACGCCGCCATCAAGGCGCTGCACGAAGCCAGCGCGCTGCCGTCGCGTTCGGCGGGCGAAGTGCTGCCTTCGGTGCCCGGCCGCCTGTCGCTGGCGCGCCGCCGCCCGCTGGGCGTGGTCGGCGTGATTTCGCCGTTCAACTTTCCGCTCTATCTGGCGATTCGCGCCGTGGCGCCGGCGCTCGCGCTCGGCAACGCCGTGGTGCTCAAACCGGACCCGCGCACCTCGATCTGCGGCGGTTTCAGCATCGCGCGTCTATTCGAACTCGCCGGTCTGCCAGCGGGCGTGCTGCATGTGCTGCCCGGCGACGGCGCGGCGGGCGCGGCGCTCACGAGCGACCCGCATATCGCCATGATCCAGTTCACGGGCTCGACGGGCGCGGGCCGCAAGGTGGGCGAAGCGGCGGGTCGTCATCTCAAGAAGGTTTCGCTGGAACTGGGCGGCAAGAATTCGCTGATCGTGCTCGACGATGCCGATCTCGAACTCGCCGTCGCCAATACGGCCTGGGGCGCGTATCTGCATCAGGGCCAGATTTGCATGGCGACCGGCCGCGTGCTCGTGCAGCGCAAAATTTACGATCAATTCGTGCAAAAACTGGTGGCGAAGGCATCGAGCCTCACGGTCGGCAATCCGGCGACCGGCGATGTCGCGCTCGGGCCGATCATCAACGCGTCGCAGCGCGACCATATCGCCCGCGTGCTCGCCGATGCGCAGCAGGCCGGCGCGCGCGTGGAAACCGGCGGCGGCTATCGCGACCTCTTTTTCGAGCCGACTGTGCTGAGCGGCGTCACGCAGAGCAACCCGGCGTTCAACGAGGAAATCTTCGGGCCGGTGGCCGTGGTCGTGCCTTTCGACACCGACGAAGAAGCCATCGCGCTCGCCAATGATACGGAGTACGGATTGTCGATGGCCGTCGTCACCGCCGACGTGGGCCGCGCGCTGCGCATGGGCGAGCGTCTGCGCACGGGCTTGCTGCACATCAACGATCAGACCGTGAACGACGAAGTCATCAACCCGTTCGGCGGCGTGGGCGCGTCGGGTAACGGCACGAGCATCGGCGGCCCGGCCAACTGGGAAGAATTTACCCAGTGGCAATGGCTGACCGTCAAGGGCGAAGCACCGCTCTACCCGATCTGAGGAGACAGACACACATGAGCACGACAACGCAAACTCAGGCGACGGGCCGCACGGTCACCGCCGCCGTCGCGCGCGCCAAGGGCGAGCCGTTCACGATCCAGAAGGCGCGCCTGCGCGGCCCGCAGGATGACGAAGTACTGGTGCGCGTGGTCGCCACTGGCCTGTGCCACACCGACCTGATCGTGCGCGACCAGTTCTATCCGGTGCCGCTGCCGGCCGTGCTGGGCCACGAGGGCGCGGGCGTGGTCGAGGAAGTCGGCCCGAACGTGAAGAACCTCAAGCCCGGCGATCACGTGGTACTGACCTACGGCGCGTGCGGACATTGCCAGCCCTGCGTGGGCGGCCACGGCGCGTATTGCAGCCACTTCTTTGGTTTGAATTTCGGCGGCGGCGATCTCGAAGGCCGTACCGCCATCGAGGATGAAGAAGGCCGTCCGCTGCACGATCACTTTTTTGCGCAGTCGTCGTTTGCGAGCCACGCGCTGGCCCGCGAAAACAATGCGATCAAGGTGCCGCACGACGCGCCGCTCGAACTGCTCGGGCCGCTCGGCTGCGGCATCCAGACCGGCGCGGGCGCGGTCATCAACTCGCTCAAGGTCACGCCGGGCAGCCGCTTTGCGAGCTTCGGCGCGGGCGCGGTGGGGTTGTCCGCCGTGATGGCGGCGCGCGTGGCGGGGGCATCGACGATCATTGCCGTCGATATCGTGCCGTCGCGGCTCGAACTGGCGAAGGAACTGGGCGCGACCCACATGGTCAACAGCTGCGAAGTCGATATGGTCGAGACGATCCGCGAGATCACCGGCGGCGGCGTGGATTTCGCGCTGGAGTCGACCGGGCATCCGCAGGTGCTGGCCGGGGCGATCGAAGCGCTCGGCACGCTGGGCGCAATCGGCGTGGTGGGCGCGCCGCCGCTGGGCACCAAGGGCGAGTTCGACATCAACAGCCTGCTGCTGAACGGGCGCACGATTCGCGGCATCGTCGAAGGCGATAGCGTGCCGCAGCGCTTTATTCCGCAACTGGTCGAGCTATATCAGCAAGGGCGTTTTCCGTTCGACAAGCTGGTGAAGTTCTATCCGCTCGAGAAAATCAACGAAGCCGCCGAGGACAGCACGCGCGGCGTCACCCTCAAGCCGATCCTGCGCTTCGCGCACGCCTGAGGCACGAGTGGCGACCCGGCGCGCTGCAGGGTGCGCGCCGGCTGCGGTATCCTCGCTCTAGCCGACGCGGCGCTTCGCCATCGCCCCGCACGGGCGGCACGGTGCCCTTTCAAAGGCGCCCTGCCGCCCGTCCTTGTCTGGCCTTTTGCCACCGTCGCGAACCGCTGTGAAGCCCCTCGCCCTTTACCCATCGCATGAGATCGCCTGATCGGGAGCCTGCATGAAGAGCAAATCCGCATCCCGGTTCACCTCGGATCGCGCGGCGGACAGCGCCCTTGCGCAACTGCATGCGGTGCGCGAGCGCTTCGGCGGCGGCGAACAACTGCCGGCCGCACTCATGCCGGGCCTGCTGCCCGATCCGGTCGCGCGTTCGTGGGCGCGCTCGCGCGATGCGGGCGTGCGTCCCTGGCAGGCACCCGAATACGAACTGCTCAAAAGCACCCGCAGCGCGCGCGAATCGCACGAAGACCGGCGGCTTTACAGCTGTGTCGTCGATGAAATCGAGCAGCTTTGGGACGCTTTCGGCGGCGACGACTGGACCATCTTCTGCGTGAATCCGCAAGGCACGGTGATCCACGCGCGCCACAGCCCCGCCTGCGACGACGACCTGATCCTGCCGATCATCGCCGGGCGCCGCATTCTCGAATCGCACATCGGCACCACCGCGCCTAGCTGTGTGCTGCACGAAGGCGTCGAAGTGACGATCGGAAACGGCCAGCATTATCTCGACGAATTCGAGCGCGTGTCGTGTCTCGCAGTGCCGCTTTTCGGGCTGCATGGCGAAGTGATCGGCGCGCTCGATCTGACCGGCACGGGACAGCGCGATCTTTCGCAGGTCAAGGAGCAATTCCGGCTGGCGGCGCTGGCCGCCGAGCAGCGCCTCTTCGCGACCTTGCGCGGATGCCATCTGCTGCGCGTGCAGCACGATCCTCGCTGGCTCGCCACGCCGCTCGCGGGCGTGCTGGCCGTGGAAGAAGACGGCACGCTGCGCGCCGCGAGCCGCATGGCGCGGCGCATGTTCGCGCTGGAGCACGGCGCGCCCTTGCCTGCGCTCGCGTTGCGCGATCTGTTCGCCGATACGCCCGCCGCGCAATTGAGCCGCGTGCTGCGGCCGCAGCGCAACCCGCTGCGTTTCGCTCGCGCCGATGGCAGCCGTGTGTGGGTGCAATACGCGCGTGCGCCGCTCAATCGCAGCACGGCGCGGCGGATGGCAATGCCGCTCGCGACGGACGGCGATCTGGCGCCGGTCGCGCCGGTGAGTGCGGCACAGAACGGCTCGACGCTGGAAGAACAGACCTTGATCGCCGTGCAGAACGCCATGCACGAGCACGGCGGCAACGTGGCGGCGGTCGCGCGGCAACTGCGCGTGTCGCGCACGACGGTTTATGCGCGTCTGAAGCAGCTGCGCGAAACGGGGATGTTGGGTGAGGCGGAGTGAAGGCGCCGCGCACATAAACAGGAAAACCCCGCGCAGCCCAGTCCCAAAGAACCAGACCCACGCGGGGTTCGCACAGCATCACCACAACAACGATTAATCGTGCGCCATGGCGCGCTCGACGCTGATCTGCGACGGCATCATATTGACGTTCGCGTTATGCATGACCCACAGCGACAAGCCGACGATCACCGCAATCAGAAACGCCGTGCAAATGAAGATGCCGGTATTCGCACGCTGACTGCGCGCCGCGCCGATATGCAGGAAATACACCAGCTGCACAACCAGTTGCGCCACGCACAGCACGACGATCGCCGTGAGCCCCTGCGCGGGCGGAATCACATGAAACATGACCACGCCGAACGAAGCGAGCGTCAGCACGAGCGAAAGCACCGTGCCGATCATGTAACCCTTGAGGTTGCCATGCGACCCGCCGTGCTGGTCATCGTGACCGGCAGAATGAGAGACGTGGGAATGACTCACAGCATGCCTCGCAGATAAACAAAGGTGAAAACGCAGATCCACACGAGATCCAGAAAGTGCCAGAAGAGGCTCAGGCACGCGAGGCGCCGGCGCACCGTGCCTGTGAGGCCGAACTTCCAGGTCTGATGCATCATGATCGCGATCCACAGCAGACCCGCGCTCACGTGCAGACCGTGCGTGCCGACCAGCGTGAAATACGCCGAGAG
This sequence comes from Paraburkholderia sp. Ac-20340, assembly GCF_017104965.1. GTDB lineage: Bacteria > Pseudomonadota > Gammaproteobacteria > Burkholderiales > Burkholderiaceae > Paraburkholderia. The sequence continues at coordinate 359,530 of NZ_JAAGPR010000006.1, read as the reverse complement.
ATACGCGCTCGTATGCGGGCCCGCGCCATCGGCAATGAGTTTGGCGAACTCGTTGATTTCCATGCCGACGAAGCCCGCGCCAAACGCGAACGTCACCGCAAGCCAGCCAATCACCTGCGCGCGGCGCTGCGCGTGCAGGCTCAGCATCGCCATGCCGAAGGTGACGCTGCTGGCGAGCAGCAGCAGCGTTTCGCCGAGCACGTATGAAAGCTCGAATAGTTGCTTCGCACCGGGACCGCCTGCCGTCGCGTTCGCGAGCACGCCGAAGGTGGCGAAGAGCGTCGCGAAGATGAGGCAGTCGCTCATCAGGTAGATCCAGAACCCCAGCGTGGTTTTGGTGCTGTCGTCGTGGCCATGGTCATGGCCGTGATGTGTCGTTGCAGCGTGAGCCATGACTTACGCGACCTCCTTGAATTCCAGTTCGCCAAGCTGCTGGAAGCGCGCGTTTTCGATACGCTCGACTTCCGCCGCCGGAACCCAGTAATCGACATCCTGGTTGTAGCTGCGCGCGATAAACGTGCCGATCATGCCGATCAGACCCAGCGCCGCGAACGGCCACATATGCCACACCGCCGCGAAGCCGAACACGAAGCTAAACATTGCGATGATGAAACCCGCGCCCGTGTTGCGCGGCATATGGATGTCCTCATAGTGCTGAGCCTGCACATAGGCGCTGCCCGCTTCCTTGTTGTCCCAGTGCTGTTCCATTGAGGTGATCTTCGGCAGCACGGCGAAGTTGTAGAACGGCGCGGGCGAAGCCGTCGACCATTCGAGGCTGCGGCCGTCCCACGGATCGCCGGTGATATCGCGGTTCAGATCGCGGTCGCGCACGCTCACGTAGAGCTGCACGATCAGCGCCAGAATGCCGAGGCCGACGAACACCGCGCCCACCAGCGCCACCACCAGCCACATATGCCAGCCCGGCTCCGAATAGTGGTTCATACGGCGCGTCATGCCTTCGAAGCCCAGGATATAGAGCGGCGTGAACGCAAGCCAGTAACCGATCAGCCAGCACCAGAACGACACCTTGCCCCAGAACTCGTTGAGCGTGAAACCAAACACCTTCGGGAACCAGAAACTCACGCCCGCAAGACAGCCGAACACCACGCCGCCGATGATCACGTTATGAAAGTGCGCCACGAGGAACAGCGAGTTATGCAGCACGAAATCGGCGCCCGGTACGGCCAGCAGCACGCCGGTCATCCCGCCCACGGCGAACGTCACCATGAAGCCGATGGTCCACAGCGTCGCGCTGTGATAGCGGATGCGGCCGCGATACATCGTGAACAGCCAGTTGAACAGCTTCACGCCGGTCGGGATCGAGATGATCGTCGTCATGATGCCGAAGAAGGCGTTGACGTTCGCGCCCGAGCCCATCGTGAAGAAGTGATGCAGCCAGACGAAGAACGACAGAATGCCGATCGAGGACGTCGCGTACACCATCGACTTGTAGCCGAACAGCGGCTTGCCCGAAAACGTGGCGATGATTTCCGAGAACGCGCCGAACGCCGGCAGGATCAGGATGTACACCTCGGGGTGGCCCCAGACCCAGATCAGGTTGATGTACATCATCGCGTTGCCGCCTAGCTCGTTCGTGAAGAAATGCATGTCGAGATAGCGGTCCATCGTGAGCAGCGCGAGCGTGCCGGTCAGCACCGGGAACACCGCGACGATCAGGATGTTGGTGATCAGCGCCGTCCACACGAACACCGGCATCATCATCAGTTTCATGCCCGGCGCACGCATGCGCAGGATCGTCACGATGAAGTTGATGCCCGAAAGCGTCGTGCCAAGCCCCGATATCTGGAGCGACCATATGTAGTAATCCATACCAACGGTCGGGCTGTAGCCCAGTTCCGAAAGCGGCGGATACGCCACCCAGCCCGTCGCCGCGAAGTCGCCGACGAACATCGACACCATCACCAGAATCGCGCCCACCACCGAAAGCCAGTACGACAGCGAATTGACGAACGGATAGGCGACGTCGCGCGCGCCGATCTGCAGCGGCACCACCACGTTCATCAAGCCGAGGATGAGCGGCGTGGCCACGAAAAAGATCATGATGACGCCGTGCGCCGTGAAGATCTGGTCGTAGTGATGCGGCGGCAGATAGCCGGCCGCGTCGTTATAGGCGATGGCCTGTTGCGCACGCATCATGATCGCATCGGCGAAACCGCGCAGCAGCATCACGATCGCGAGAATGATGTACATGACGCCAATGCGCTTGTGATCGACCGAGGTCAGCCATTCGCGCCACAGATAGCCCCACTTGCCCGCAAGCGTGATCGCCACGAGCAGCGCCAGGCCGCCGAGCGCCACGACGGCGCCGGTGCCCATGATGATGGGCTCGTGCCAGGGAACGGCATCGAGCGTGAGTTTTCCGAACATGATGTGATTTACTCCGCTGCCAGAACGGCGGGCGCATGCGCCACGCTGCTATCGAATGTGAGCGCCGGAACGTTCGTACCGGTGCCGCAGATCGGGTTGCCGTGCACGTCGCGCATGTATTTGTCGACGACGCCTTCGAAAAGGCCCGGCGCGACGTTCGAGTACAACGCGACCGGCGCTTTTTCTCCCGGCACCGCGAGCTGCTCGTACGCGCCGCGGCTGAGCATCGCGGGCGAGGCCTTGGCGCGCGCGATCCAGGCGTCGAAATCGGCGCGGCTGGTGGCGAGCGTGTCGAAGTGCATGTCCGAGAAACCCGGGCCGCTGAACGCCGCCGAGCGGCCCGCGTACGTGCCGGGCTGGTTCGCGATCAGATGCAGCTTCGTTTCCATGCCCGACATCGCGTAGACCTGGCTGCCCAGTTGCGGGATGAAGAACGAGTTCATCAGCGATTCGGCGGTCAGGCGGAACGACACCGGCGTATCGACGGGAATCGCCAGCTGGTTCACCGAGGCGACGCCGTAATCGGGATAGATGAACAGCCACTTCCAGTTGAGCGCCACGACATCGACGCGGATCGGCTTGACCTGCGATTCGATCGGCTTGTACGGATCGAGCGAGTGCGTCGTGCGCCAGATCAGCGCGCCGAGCGTGATGACGATGATGCAGGGAATCGTCCAGACGACGATTTCGATCGCGGTCGAGTGCGACCACTTCGGCGCGTAGGTGGCGCCCGTATTGGACGCGCGATAGCGCCACGCGAACCAGAGCGTGAGCGCGATCACCGGAATCACCACGAGCAGCATCAGCCCGAGCGCGATGAGGATGAGGTTTTTTTCCTGCATGCCGATGTCGCCTTTCGGGTCCATCAACACGGAACTGCAACCGCCGAGCAGCGCGAGTGCGCCGGCCGATGCGATGCTGGCGGCGCCGCGCAAGGCGGAAAGTCGGGATGAGCGTGGTGGTTGGGAAAGCGGCGGGCCGGCTTCGACGGCCGGTCCTCTTCGGATGGAGTGGGTGCGCATGTCGGGTTCCATGGTTGACGATCGCGCAAACCCATCCATACGTGCCCACATCGACTTCGCAGACAGCGCCGTCAGGACGCCGGGCAAAGAACCCTACATAGCCTATATGTATGGATTTACGCGCTTCGTGTCCGCATGCTAGAGTAAGACATGACACATACATCTGCGACAGAATGACGCGAAAAGACCGCATCGATCCGGACAAGAAAGGCGCAGCCTCGGCGTGGGCCACGGCAATGCAGGACGGCGACGGGCCGCGCTATCTGCGTCTGGTCGACTTTATCGAGCGCGCCGTGGCCGACGGCACGCTCTCGCCCGGCGAGCGCGCCCCGGCGCAACGCACGCTGGCCGATCTGCTCGACGTGGATCTGACCACCATCACGCGCGGCTTCAACGAAGCGCGGCGGCGCGGGCTGATCGAGGCGCGCGGGCCGCTCGGCACCTTCATTGCCGCGCCGCGCGCGGAACTGGCGCAGCGTGTCGATCTGAGCATGAACATTCCGCCGCCGCCGCAAGGTCTGGACGCCGACGCGCTGCTGCGCGAAGGGCTCTCGCGCCTTTTGCTGCGCAGCGACGCCGATCTGTTGATGACGTACCACATCGGCGGCGGTGCGGCGGCCGATTGCGCGGCGGGCGCGAAGTGGCTCGAGCCGGTGCTGGGCACGCTCGATCCGGCGCGTATCGTGGTCTGTCCGGGCGCCCAGGCGGCGCTGGCCGCGCTGATCCTCGCCTTCACCGCGCCCGCCGATGTGGTGCTGAGCGAGCCGCTGGTCTATCCGGGTCTGCCGCACGCCGTCGCGCAACTGGGCCGCCGCCTCGAAACCGTGGCGACGGACGCCGAAGGCATGCTGCCCGATGCGCTCGACGCCGCCTGCCGCCTGCACGGCGCGCGCATGCTCTACCTGAACCCGACGCTGCAGAATCCCACCGCCACCACGCTTTCCGAAGCGCGCCGCCGCGATTTGCTGCGCGTGGCGCAGCGCCATGGCGTGCGTATCGTCGAAGACGATCCGTACTGGCGTTTCGCGCCTGATGCCCCGCCGCCGCTCGCGCGCCTCGCGCCCGCGCAGGTCTGCTATGTCTCGACGCTGTCGAAGACGCTCTCGCCCGGTTTGCGCACGGCCTTCCTGACGCTGCCCGACGCCGATACGCGCATGCGCGTGCTGGCCGCGCTGCGCTCGTTTTCGCTGATGGCCGCGCCGCTGACCAACGCGCTGGCGATGCAGTGGATCGAAGACGGCGTCGCCGACGATATTTTCCAGGGCGTGCGCGCGGAAGCGCAGGAGCGCCAGCGCATGGCGGCGCAGCTGCTGGGGACGGCAGCGGGCGCGAACGCCGGGATTCACCTCTGGTACACCTTGCCGGCTTACTGGCAGGCGCGCGAACTGGCGGCGGCGGCCAGCACCGAAGGCCTGGCTGTGGCACCCTCGACGGCTTTCGAATGCGGCCATGGCGGCGCCAATGCCATCCGCATCTCGCTGGGCGCGACGGCAGAGCGTGCGCGACTTCAGGCCGCTTTACGTCGACTATCGACATTGCTGGCGAGCGACCGCAGCGCCCACGCGCAGGTGATCGTCTAAGGCGTGCACGCTACCCTGGCATCGCGCTTGCTTCCGTTTCCCCTCTGACCTGCCGCGCGCGTGGCCGACACATTGGCGCAGACGCTGTCACGCAGCGCCGGTACACTCGTCGAATCGATTTTCTGCATTGCGCCACCGGCGCGTATTTTTCGGGAGGATGGAAGATGGCCAACGACAAGATGCTGCAGCAGATGCGCGAGAAGCCCGGTTTCATCGCCGCGCTCGACCAGAGCGGCGGCTCCACGCCAGGCGCGCTGCGCCAGTACGGTATCCCGGAAAGCGACTATAGCGGCGACGCCGATATGTTCCGCCTGATGCACGAAATGCGCGTGCGCATCATCAGCGCGCCGGCTTTCACGGGCGAAAAGGTAATCGGCGCGATCCTGTTCGAGCAGACCATGGACGGCCAGGCGCACGGCAAGCCGGTGCCCGCGTTTCTCTGGGAAGACCGCGGCGTGGTGCCGTTCCTCAAGGTCGACAAAGGCCTGGAAAGCGAAGCCGACGGCGTGCGTCTCATGAAGCCGAATCCGGGGCTGGACGCGCTGCTCGATCGTGCGCAAAAGGCCGGGATCTTCGGCACCAAGATGCGTTCGGTGGTCGAGCGTGCATCGGCATCGGGCATCGCCGCGATCGCGCAACAGCAATTCGAAGTGGGCGAGCAGATCAGCGCCAAAGGCCTCGTGCCGATCCTCGAACCCGAAGTGTCGATCAAGGCCCCCGACAAGGCCGAAGCCGAAGCGCTGCTGCGCGACGCCCTGCTCAAGGGACTCGACGCCCTGCCCGCTTCGCGCAACGTCATGATCAAGCTGACGATTCCCGACACGCCCGACTTCTACAAGCCGCTGATCGATCACCCGCGCGTCGTGCGCGTCGTCGCGCTGTCGGGCGGCTATTCGCGTACCGATGCGTGCGCGCGCCTCGCGCACAACCACGGCATGATCGCGAGCTTCTCGCGCGCGCTGATCAACGACCTCACGAAGCAGATGAGCGACGCCGATTTCGACGCCACGCTGGCGGCGAGCATCGACGAAATCTACCGCGCATCGGTCCAGAAAAGCTGAGCGGTTTTGCGCGCGATCAGGCCGTCGTGCGCCCAGAAGACGAGGCAAGGATAGCTGGGGTCGAATCCCGGCTGTCCTTTTGCATGGCCGGTTATACTGTGCGCCATCCATAGCTCACCACGCGCACTGCCCATGAGGCGCCTACTTTGCCTGCTGGTTTTGCTGCCCGGCCTCGTGCAACACGCAGCAGCGCAGCAGGCTCCCACGCAAGGGGACGACAAAAAGCTCCCCACCTATCTGTCCCAGAAATTCGGTCTGGCGAAGGAAAAAGCCGTGCAGATTTCGCAGGCGGTCACCACGGCTGCGGCGAAATATTCGCTGCCGCCGGCTGTGCTGCTCGCGATTATCTCGGTGGAATCGCGTTTTCACGAGAAGGCGCATGGCGGCAATAACGCCACCGGGCTGATGCAGGTCGTGCCGTCGGCGCACCGCAATCTGCTGCGCAATGTGAAAGATCTCACCGACCCCGACGTCAATATCGATGTGGGCTCATCGATTCTCTACGGCTACAAGCGCGCGGCCGGCGGCGATCTCGATGCGGCGATGAAGAACTACGGCGGCTCGAAGGCATATGCGGAAAAGATCCGCATGCGCGCCGCGGAATTCAGCCATGTGCTGGATAGCGCGAGCGGCGCGCCCGCCGACGGTGCAGCAGAGGATGGCGCCGCGACAAATTTCAACGGCGCATTTTCGGCCGATATCGCGGCTGGCAATGCGGTTGGCAATGCGGCTAGTGGCGTGCCCGCCACTTCGGCGGCGCAGGCGGCTTCGGGCGCTGCCGTCGCGCAGCCCGCAGCGGAAGCCTCTGGCGCCGACGCTTCCGGCAAACGCAGCTATTCGCGCTCGCGCGAGCGTTGAACATCGCTCGCCGCTCACACTTTTAAACCGGACGTAAAACGCAAACAGCCCGGCGAGTTGAACTCGCTGGGCGTGTTTTGTCGTGCGATGCAAGGCGCCTGGGGCGCCTCGAGCGCTTAGGCGTCGGCTGCGGGCGCAGCGTCTTCGCTGCCCTTGGCTTCTGCTTCGGCGGCATTGCCGGTCTCGGCAGCCGGTGCGGCAGGCTCGGCCGGAGCCGGTGCTGCGGCTTCGATTGCCTCGGCGGCGGCTTCCGCTTGCGCTTGCGCGGGTGCTGCGGCCTCAGCCGGAGCGGCGGCAGCCGGTTGACCCGGCTTTGCGGCTTCCTGCGCCTTGGCTTGCGCTTCGGCCTTGGCCTTCTGGCGCGCGAGCGCGGCATTGGCACGGCCGACGTGCGACGGATCGATGCCCGGGCCTTCCGACGCGGTGCCATCCAGCTCGTAACGCGCGCCGCCTGCGGCAACACGCTCGTGATAGCGCGGATGATTCACGTGACGCTTGAGCACGGCGACGATCAGCGTGCGCTCGTAGTCCGGGTGACGCGTGACCAGATCTTCTGCCACGCCGATCTTCAGCGGCAGACGATCGCGGAACGCCGGATACAGCTTCGCAAAAACGTTCCAGACCGTGTTGAGCTGGCGGTTGCGCTCGATGCGCGCCTTTTCCGCTTCGCTCAGATTGGCCAGTTGCGGTTGCGGGCGCGGCTGACGCTGGCGGTGATTGCCACCATTGCCACCATTGCCACCATTGCCACCATTGTTGCGCTCGCCGTCACGCGGGCCGCGCGACGGACGCGGGCCACGGGCTTCCTGCGGCTTGCCGCCTTCAGCGGCCGGCTTGCCTTGTCCCTGACCCTTGGCCTGCTGCGGACGGCCGCGGCCGCGCGCCTCGTCGGCGCCTGCCGGACGAGGACCTTTCGGGCCCTTGTGGCCGGGCGCGCCTTGCGCGCGACGCTGGCCCTGTGCGCCTTTCGGTGCGCCCTTGGGCGCATGCTTGCCTTGCGGCGACTGCGCCTGTTCTTCGGGCGGCTGACCCGTGCCCAGCCCCATGCTCTTCTTGAGTTCGAGCAGCCCATCTTTGAGGCTCAGGGGTCGGCGTTGTTGCGATGCGGCTTTCACGTCCAGCTCTCTTCCTTATTGGATCGGACGCTATGATACAGAATCGCGAGCCGCATTTCTGTCTCGTCGCGCGATGCGCCAGATTTGGCGCTGCTTTTGAGGCCCGTACCGGCGCGAATTACGTGAATTTTGATACACCTCAAAAGGCCGGATTACGCCGATTTAAAGCGCGTGCGTTGCAAAAAGCCGGCCCTTTCGCATCGTGATCGGCCCGATTTGGCCCTACGATTCCACGATTTTATTTCGGCGTTCATGCCCGGATCATCGGCGCATGTGTCGCGTCAACGCCGCGTTCTCGCCCACGATTTTTTCGATTTCTCCCAGTAAATCATGACTCAAACCGTTATTTCCCCTGCGCCGGTGCGCGCCATCGTGACTGGTCATTCGCGCGGACTGGGCGCCGCGCTGGCCGAATTGCTGCTCGAGCGCCAGATCGATGTGCTGGGCGTGGGCCGCAGCGCGCATCCGACGCTCGCGCAGCGCGAGCACCCTGCAAACTCCGCGAACGCTGCAACAACAGCGAAATTTGTAGAAGCATCCCTCGACCTCGCCGATCCCGCCGCCGTCGAAAAATGGCTGGCCAGCGGTGCGCTGCAGGATTTCGCGCAAGGCGCGCAGTGCGTGCTGCTGTTCAACAACGCCGGGACCGTCGATCCGATCGCGCCGCTGGGCGCCCAGGACGCGAGCGCCATCGCCCGAGCCGTCACGCTCAATGTCGCGGCTCCGCTGATGCTCGCCAATGCGCTCGCCACCGTGCAGGCCGGCGAGCGCCGCATCGTCCATCTGTCGAGCGGCGCGGCGCGCAACGCGTATTCGGGCTGGAGCGTCTACTGCGCCACCAAGGCGGCGCTCGATCACCACGCGCGCGCGGTCGCGCTCGATGCACCGGACGGTGTGCGCATCGGCAGTGTGGCGCCGGGCGTGGTGGACACCGGCATGCAGGCGACGATCCGCGCGACCAGCGTCGATCATTTCCCGCTGCGCGGCCGTTTCGAAGAACTCAAGCAAACGGGCAAATTGACCTCGCCCGAAGATTGCGCGCGCCAGTTGATCGACTATGCATTGAGCGACGCATTCGGCACGTCGCCGACTGCAGATGTGCGCGAGTTGGCGTAATCGTCGCTCAACAAAGCTCCCGCAAAATCTCACCTTGAGTATGGGAGCTTTGTTTTGGCGTGGGAAATCTATGCCCGCTCTTGCGCTAACAAGCGGCGATGAAACGCTACATCGATCCCGCAAACACTCACCTTCGCATCGCATCGTTTCACGTCGCCGCAACCGGAAGCCGCACGGCTTTCCATTTGCGCGCGCCGCCGGCGAGCATCAGTAACGCTGCGATCGCCAACGCATCGCCTGCGAGACGCGCGGGCAGAAACGTATTCACATGCGTCGCGCGCAATAGCGTATCGATCACATTCGATGCCAGCGCGCCGCCCACGAAACACACCAGCCCCTGCTGCCCCACCGTGACGACGCCCGGCAAACGCCGTGCGAGCGCGCTTATCCAGCCCAGCCGCGTCGCCTGCGCCGCAAGCCACGCCACTGCAGCAAAACTGACGATGCGCAGGCTCGCGAGATTCTGTTTCATATATCCTGGCTGCGGATCGATTTCGATGAAAAGACGCACGAACGCAAAGGTGCCGACCAGCACGCAGGCAAGCACCGTCAGCGCGCGTCCGGAACGCGAAGTATGGAATGCATTCGACAGCGGATAAAGGCGGCACAGCAGGCCGAGCATGAACATCGCCTGCCACGCGAACGGATTGAACGGCCAGATCGAACCGGGCACGGTAGGCAGATAGCCGCCAAGCCAGCTACTCGCGAACCAGAGCGCGAAGCTGCCGGACAAGGCGATTTCAGGCGCGCGCCGCGCGAGCGGCATCACCCAGGGCAGCGCGAGCACGAGCAGCACATAGAGCGGCAAGACACCGGCCAGATAGGGCTGATCGCGAAAGGCGGCGATATTGCCGAGCATCGCAAGCGGATGCGCCATGAAGCGCGCGAGCCCCGTTTCGCCGATCAACGGCGAATCCACATGCAAGGCCACAGCCGCCGCACCAGAAAGCAGCATCAATACCGCCGCGCACAGATAGGCAGCGTAGATTTCGCGGCTGCGGCGAAAAAAGCGCCAGTTTGCAGCATCGATGCCCTTGCGTGCAGCAATCGCAAGCCAGCTCGCCGCCGACACATAACCGCTCACGAACACGAAAACTTCCGCCGAATCGCAATACGCGAAAGTGTGCAGCATGCCGTGCGAAAGCACGCTGGAAGGAATATGGTCGAGTGCAATGGCGATCAGGGCGAAGCCGCGAAAGAAGTCGATTGCGGTCGATCGCTGCGCTGTGTGGCTCATCAATGAAGGCTCCCGCTCGGTTCGGTTCGTACGGTGGAGAGACGAAAAATGACCGGATAGCGATGACTCGAACGCTTCGCGCGTCCCGCACACGCGAAGCGATTCGTAAGGATTGCTGATCTAAAAACAAAAAACGGAATAACGCCGGAATACATTTGAAAGCCGCTGCGTAATTCGACTGAACGCGACGCGGCGCGATTTCGTATGCGAATTCAATGCCAGCTTTGATTCACGGCTTACGCCTGCCGATTGGCAGGATCGCATAGTCGGCGGATCGACTGCAGTTTCGACAACGTTGAGCCTCAATCCGAAAGATGGCCGTAAGTTTCGGCGTGCGCCAGGACTTACCCGCGCTCCCGGCTAATTACTTGACACCTAAAGTATCGACGCCTACTCTGCCCTTACGGATCGAGCGAGGTAACGAGCATGCGCATTGTTTGCATCGGTGGCGGCCCGGCCGGCCTGTACTTCGGCCTGTTGATGAAGCGGCGTCATCCGCATTACGACATCAGCGTGATCGAGCGGAACCGCCCCTACGATACGTTCGGCTGGGGCGTGGTGTTTTCGGATCAGACGCTGGGCAATCTGCGCGCCGCCGACCCTGAAAGCGCCGCTGAAATCCTCGACGCGTTCAATCATTGGGACGACATCGAGATCCATTTTCGTGGCCGCGCGGTGCGATCGTCGGGCCACGGCTTTTGCGGCATCGGGCGTAAGCGCCTGCTGAATATCCTGCAGGCGCGTTGCGAACAGCTTGGTGTGAAGCTCGTGTTCGAATCGCAGATCAGCGACGACGATATCCAGAACGCCGATCTCATCATCGCCAGCGACGGCCTGAATAGCGCCACGCGCCAGAAATACGCGGCGACCTATCAACCCGATATCGATCTGCGCGATTGCCGCTTTGTCTGGCTCGGGACCTCGAAGCTATTCGACGCCTTTACGTTTGCATTCGAAGAAACCGAATTCGGCTGGTTTCAGGCGCATGCCTATCGTTTCGACGACAACACGTCAACGTTTATCGTCGAAGCGCCGGAGCCTGTCTGGCGCGCGGCGGGCCTTGAATCGATGAGCAAGGAAGACAGCATCGCGTTTTGCGAAAAGCTATTCGCGCGTTATCTGGACGGTCATGCACTGCGCTCGAATGCCGGGCATCTGCGCGGATCGTCGCAATGGATTCGCTTTCCGCGCGTGGTCAATCGCGAATGGGTGCACTGGAAAACCCGTGCGGATGGCGAGCAGATTCCCATCGTATTGATGGGCGATGCAGCGCATACCGCGCATTTTTCGATTGGCTCGGGCACCAAGCTCGCGCTCGAAGATGCAATCGAACTGGCCAATAGCATGGACACGCATCCGCAAGATTTGCGCGCTGCGCTCCAGCATTACACGAACGTGCGTAGCGTCGATGTGCTGCGTATTCAGAACGCCGCGCGCAATTCCACCGAATGGTTCGAGCACGTCGATCGATATGCGAAGTTCGAGCCCGAGCAGTTTGCGTATTCGCTGCTCACGCGCTCGCAACGCATTTCGCACGAGAATCTGCGTGCACGCGACGCGCAGTATCTGGGCGGTTTCGAATCGTGGCTCGCGCAACGCGCCGGTGCCGGCGCGCGCGCCGTGCCGCCGATGTTCACGCCGTTTACGCTGCGTGGCGTCACGCTCAAGAACCGCGTCGTGGTTTCGCCGATGGCGCAATATTCCGCGCGCGACGGCGTGGCGGGCGATTATCACCTGATGCATCTGGGCGCGCGAGCGATGGGCGGCGCGGGTCTCGTCATGACGGAAATGACCTGCGTGTCGCCTGAAGCGCGCATTACGCCCGCTTGCCCCGGCATGTACACACCCGCGCATTTGAGCGCGTGGAAGCGCATTGTCGATTTCGTGCATGCGCAGTCGGATGCGAAGATCGGCATGCAGTTGGGGCATTCGGGCGCGAAGGGCTCGACGCGCGTGGCGTGGGAAGGCATCGACCAGCCGCTCGACGATGGCAACTGGCCACTTGTGTCCGCATCGCCGCAACAGTATCTGCGTGGTGTGAGCCAGTGGTCGCACGCAGCGAGTGTGGAAGAGCTGCGCGAAATCGAAGCGCAATTCGTGCGCTCGACGGAAATGGCGGCCGTTGCCGGTTTTGATTGGCTCGAATTGCACTGCGCGCACGGTTATTTGCTATCGAGTTTTCTTTCGCCGCTCACGAATCAACGTGGCGACGAATATGGCGGCTCGCTGGAAAATCGGCTGCGCTATCCGCTGCAGGTTTTCAAGGCGGTTCGTCAAGCATGGCCGCAGGACAAGCCGATTTCCGTGCGTATTTCCGCGCACGATTGGGTGGAAGGCGGGATCACGCCCGACGATGCCGTCGAAATCGCGCGCGCCTTCAAGGCTGCGGGCGCGGACATGATCGACGTATCGTCCGGTCAGGTCAGCAAGGAAGAAAAGCCTGTATTTGGCCGGATGTTTCAGACGCCGTTTGCGGACCGCATTCGCAATGAAGCCGGTATCGCCACGATTGCCGTGGGCGCGATTTCCGAGGCCGATCACGTCAACGGCATCATCGCCGCAGGTCGTGCCGACCTTTGCGCGGTGGCGCGTCCGCATCTGGCCAATCCGGCGTGGACACTCAACGAGGCCGCAAAAATAGGCTATTTCGACGTGATGTGGCCGCCTCAGTATAGGGCGGCGAAAACGCAACTCGAACGCAATATCGAGCGCGAGCGCGCCGCCGCAGCGGCGGCCGCGGGTCTCTCGCCGCTCGAACGCGCGCAACGCGCCGAAGGGACGGTCTGAGATGAACGAGTCGATCCTGAGCGGACGCCATGCTGTCGTGACGGGAGGCGGCAGCGGTATCGGCGCGGCGACGGCGGCCATGCTGTTGCGCGCGGGCGCACGCGTCACGCTGATGGGACGCGATGCCGCCCGACTGGACGCGCAGCGTAGCGCGTTGGGCGGTGGTGAAGGCATTGCCTGCGTGAGCGTCGATGTCGCCGATGAAGCTGCGGTCAACGCCGCTTTCATGCATGCAACCGAAGGTCTCGGCGAAGTCGATATCCTCGTCAATAACGCGGGCCAGGCGAGCGCCGCGCCATTCATGCAAACCGATCTCGCGCTCTGGAAACGCATGCTCGACGTCAATCTCACAGGTGCGTTTCTCTGCACGCGCGCGGCGCTGCCCGCGATGCTTGCAAAAAAGAGCGGCCGGATTGTGAACGTGGCGAGCACGGCGGGCCAGGTCGGTTATCCCTATGTGGCCGCATATTGCGCCTCGAAACATGGGGTAATCGGCATGACGCGCGCACTTGCGCTGGAAGTGGCGACGCAAGGCGTGACCGTCAATGCCGTTTGCCCGGGCTACACGGAAACGGAGCTTTTGCAGGCTTCGCTCGATCAGATCACGCGCAAGACCTCGCGCAGCGAAGCCGAGGCGCGTAGCATCCTGGTGCGCCACAACCCGCAGCAGCGCTTCGTCCAGCCCGACGAAGTCGCCCATGCCGTGTTGTGGCTGTGTGCGCCCGGATCGTCTGCGATTACCGGGCAATCGATATCTGTTTCCGGTGGAGAAATCACATGACCTCGCCCCTGCCCGCCCGCAAAAACGCTGCCGCCAGATCCACGCGCAAGGGTGTCGAAAAGCCGGCGGACAATGTCGTCGATATGGAAATGAGTACGGGCGCCGATAGCCATATGGGATTGCGGCTTTGGCTACGACTGCTGACCACGACGAATCTGGTGCAAGCCGAATTGCGGCGCCGTTTGCGCGCGGAATTCGACACCACGTTGCCGCGTTTCGATCTGATGGCGCAACTGGAGCGGCATCCTGAAGGACTCCGTATGACTGAACTTTCTCGCCGCCTGATGGTGACGGGCGGCAACGTCACCGGCATTACCGATCAGCTTGAAAAAGAAGGCCTCGTGACGCGCGATGCGGATCCCGAAGACCGCCGCTCGATTGCCGTGCGGCTGACGTCCGAGGGTCGTGCTGCATTTGATCGCATGGCGGCGGCGCACGAGCAATGGGTCGTGGAGATGTTCGGCGGTTTGTCGCTCGATGAAAAATCGAAAATGCACGACCGGCTCGGCAAGCTCAAACAGCATTTGCGCAAAGGTATCGAAGGCTAAGCCCGTAGCCTGCAAACCCCGAGCCATTACAGAGATCAGGAAGGAGACACATCTTGACGACAGAACGCTCCGCTGCCCAGGCGCTTTTTGCAGGCAACCGCACGACGCTTGCGGGCTATGAAGCGACGCACTTCGGCTGGTCGGTGGACGCGAACGTGGCAACGATCACGCTCAACCGTCCCGAGCGCAAGAATCCGCTGACGTTCGAATCCTATGCGGCGTTGCGCGACCTGTTTCGCCAGCTTGCTTACGCAACCGATGTGAAAGCGGTCGTGCTGCATGGTGCGGGCGAAAACTTCTGCTCGGGCGGCGACGTGCACGACATCATCGGCCCGCTTGTCGATCTGCCGATGCCGGAATTGCTGATGTTTACGCGCATGACCGGCGACCTTGTGAAAGCGATGCGCCATTGCCCGCAGCCGATTATTGCGGCGGTAGACGGCGTTTGCGCCGGTGCAGGTGCGATTCTCGCCATGGCCTCCGATATGCGCTACGCGACGGCGCGCAGCAAACTCGCGTTCCTTTTTACGCGCGTGGGGCTGGCCGGTTGCGATATGGGTGCGTGCGCAATCTTGCCGCGCATTATCGGCCAGGGACGTGCTGCCGAATTGCTCTACACCGGCCGTTCCGCGAGCGGCGAGGAAGGCCACGCATGGGGTTTCTACAACCGGCTGTGCGAACCCGATGCCTTGCTGGCCGAAGCCCAAAAACTCGCCGCCGATCTGGCCAGCGGGCCAACGTTCGCGCATGGCATCACCAAGAAGATGCTGCATCAGGAATGGACCATGAGCATCGACGAAGCGATCGAATCCGAGGCGCAAGCGCAAGCCATCTGCATGGCGACGCGTGATTTTGGCCGCGCGTATGACGCTTTCGCAGCGAAATCGCGGCCGGTTTTCAAGGGAGACTGATCGGTGAGCGCATCGGCTGAACAGCAACTGCACGGCGCGCTGGCGTGGCCGTTTTTCGAAGACCGCCACCGCACGCTTGCCATCGAAGTGGAAGCGTGGGCGCGCGACCATCTCGCCCATGTGCCGCACGACGATGTCGATAACACCTGTCGCGCGCTGGTGCGCAAGCTGGGCGCGGCGGGATGGCTGCGCTACGGCGTGGGCGGCACGGCTTACGGCGGGCATGGCGACACCATCGATACGCGTGCCGTTTGTCTGCTGCGTGAAACGCTGGCGAAACATTCGGGTCTCGCCGATTTCGCACTGGCGATGCAAGGCCTGGGTTCGGGTGCGATCTCGCTCGCGGGCACCGAAGCGCAGAAAGCGCGCTATTTGCCGCGCGTTGCACAGGGCGAAGCGATTGCCGCCTTCGCGCTGTCCGAGCCGGATGCCGGTTCGGACGTGGCCGCCATGGCGCTGGCCGCGCGCGACGAAGGCGATCATTACGTGCTCGACGGCGAAAAGACGTGGATCTCGAACGGCGGCATTGCGGATTTTTATGTGGTGTTCGCACGTACGGGCGAGGCCCCTGGCGCGCGCGGCATCAGCGCAATCATTGTGGATGCGGATACATCAGGCCTCGAAATTGCCGAGCGAATCGACGTGATTGCGCCGCATCCGCTCGCGCGTCTGCGCTTCACAAATGCGCGCGTGAGCAAGCAGCAATTGCTGGGCACGCCGGGCGAAGGCTTCAAGATCGCCATGCGTACGCTCGATATTTTCCGCACGTCGGTGGCGGCGGCATCGTTGGGATTTGCGCGCCGGGCAATGGCCGAAGGTCTCGCCCGCGCTGCCTCGCGCAAGATGTTCAACCAGACGCTAGGCGACTTCCAGTTGACGCAGGCAAAGCTCGCGCAGATGGCGCTCACCATCGACAGCAGCGCCCTGCTCGTCTATCGCGCCGCGTGGCTGCGCGACCAGGGCGAAAGCGTGACGCGCGAAGCGGCGATGGCGAAATGGCACGCCAGCGAAGGCGCGCAACAGGTGATCGACGCGGCCGTGCAGCTTTGGGGCGGCATGGGCGTGCAGAGCGGCACGATGGTCGAATCGCTTTATCGCGAGATTCGCGCGCTGCGCATTTACGAAGGCGCGACCGAAGTGCAGCAATTGATTGTCGGCCGGGATCTGTTGAAGGAATATCACGCGGCGCAGTCATCGAACAAGGCGAAAACCTCATGAAACAAGCCCTACTTCCCGCTGGCTGGGTCAAGCCGCGCGGTTATGCCAACGGCGTGGCCGCGCGCGGCACCCAGGTTTTTATCGCTGGCCAGATTGGCTGGGACGAGAGTGCGCGTTTTACGAGCCGTGAATTCGGCGCCCAGGCGGTGCAGGCGCTGCGCAATATCGTCGCCGTGCTCGAAGCAGCAGGCGGCAAGCCCGAGCATCTCGTGCGCCTGACCTGGTATGTCATCGACAAAAAAGAATACCTGGCATCACTAAAGGAAATTGGCTCGGCGTTTCGCGAGTTGATTGGTGACTATGATATTGCCATGAGTGCGGTTCAGGTGGTCGCGCTGGTGGAGGACGAAGCGAAGGTGGAAATTGAAGCCACCGCTGTGATTCCCGACGATGCGCGTCGCTCTGATTCATAGGGCTGAATGCGCGTCAGGGCGCGTGTCATCGTGAAAAACGCGCAGCAGTACTACACAAAAGAACTGTTCGACCAGCCAGCCGGAGATACCATGCAACCGACCGCTCATGGGGATACATTCGCACGAGATCATCTGCCGCCCGAATCGCAATGGCCCGTGCTGCTGCTGGACAATCCCGATGTTGACTACCCAGAACGGCTGAATTGCGCGGCCGAATTGCTGGACGGCGCCATCGCCGCCGGATATGGCGATCGCCCCGCCATCTGGTCCGAAGTCGATGACCGGCCTGAAGCGACAACCTATGCGCAATTGCGCGAGATGGTCGATCGTAGCGCGCATGTGTTGATCGACAACATGGGCCTGGAGCCCGGCAATCGCGTGCTGTTGCGTGGCCCGAATACGCTGCAGATGGCGGTGGCGCTGCTGGCCGCGTTGAAGGCCGGCCTCGTAGCCGTGCCCACCATGCCGCTGCTGCGTGCAAAGGAACTCAAGCAGATCATCGATAAGGCGCAGGTTAGCGCGGCGCTTTGCGATGTGCGTCTCGCCGACGAACTCGCGCGCTGTACAAACCCTCAGGATGAGTTCTTCTGCGCAGACCTGAAGCAGGTCCTTTATTTCCACGACGATGCGCCGGAGAGTCTGGAAAGCCTCGCAACGGCGAAACCCGCCACCTTCACCGCCTGCGATACGGCCAGCGACGACGTCTGCCTGATCGCCTTCACGAGCGGCACGACGGGCATGCCCAAGGGCTGTATGCATTTCCATCGCGACGTGCTCGCGATGTGCGATCTGTTCCCACGCCACGTGCTCAAACCCTCCGCCGACGATGTGTTCTGCGGTACGCCGCCGCTCGCGTTTACGTTCGGGTTGGGCGGCCTGCTCTGCTTTCCGCTACGCGTGGGCGCTTCGACCGTGCTGATCGAGAAGCTCACGCCTGCGCTGCTGTTGCAAACCATCGAGCGATTTCGGGCGAGCGTCGTGTTCACGGCGCCCACGTTCTACCGGCAAATGGCGCCGCTCGTAAAGGATTCGGATATCGGCAGTCTGCGCAAGACGGTGTCGGCCGGCGAGGCGCTGCCGCAAGGCACGCGCGATCTGTGGCGCGCGGCGACCGGCATCGAGATGATCGACGGTATCGGCGGCACGGAGATGATCCATATTTTCGTGTCGTCCGCGGGCGACGATGTGCGGCCCGGTTCGATTGGCCGCGCGGTGCCGGGCTACATCGTTCAGGCGCTCGACGACGCGATGCAGCCCGTGCCGCCTGGCGTAACCGGCAACCTGGCGGTGCGCGGCCCGACCGGCTGCCGCTACCTGGCCGACGATCGTCAGAAGAAGTTCGTGCGCGATGGCTGGAATCTGCCCGGCGACGCGGTTTCGATCGACGCGGACGGCTACGTGTTCTACCAGGCACGCGCGGACGACATGATCGTTTCGTCCGGCTACAACATCGCCGGGCCGGAGGTCGAGACAGTGCTGATGCAGCACCCCGCTGTCGCCGAGTGTGGCGTGATCGGTGCGCCCGACGATGTGCGCGGTCAGGTGGTGAAAGCGTTTGTGGTGCTGCGCCCCGGATTCAAAGGCAACGCGGCGATGGTGGCGCAATTGCAGGCGTTCGTGAAAAGCGCCGTGGCGGCGTACAAGTATCCGCGGCTGGTGACGTTTATCGACGCCCTGCCTCGCACGGAGACAGGCAAGCTCAAGCGTTCGGTTTTGAGAGCCATGTGAGTTGTGGGGAAGTTTTCTTGAAATCCGATACGAAACTACGGAAAATCGTAGGTAATACAACGTAAACCGTTCTATATCTAACCATCTAGGATGTATATTTAGACATTATTCATATAATGTTTTTTATTCCAGGAAAGCGAGCACAAAAAAGAACGCGGCGGCCAGCTTCTACGCTTGCCGCCGCGTTCCCAGTTTCCAATCCGATAAAAAGAAAACTTTCGTCGCGCAAACGAAACGAACCGCCGCAGCGCTTCAGCCTCCACCCTGCGTCACGAACGCCATCTGCTTCTGCGCGGCGTCGTATCGGCACACGACCTTAGCGCCCTCCTTCACCGCGCCCTTGAGCATCTCCTTCGCCAGTTCGTTCTCCACACTCTGCTGGATCTGCCGCTTCAACTCGCGCGCACCGTATTCCGGCCGATAACCATCGGCAGCGAGGAAATTCACCACGCTGTCGTCGAAGCTGAGATCGATATCCTGGCTGCGCGCCATGCGCTGCACCTGCTCTAGCTGGAGACGCACGATCGCCCGCAATTCGTCGTCGGTGAGCGGCTTGAAGACGATGATGTCGTCGATACGGTTGAGAAATTCCGGTCGGAAATGCTGGCGCAATTCGCCGAGCACGGCGCTTTGCATCGACGCATCGGCGCTCGCCAGAAAGCCCGGCCCCGAACGCTTTTGCCCCGAAATCGACTCCGAGCCCAGATTGCTCGTGGCGATCACCACCGTGTTGCTGAAATCGACCACGCGGCCTTTGCCGTCGGTGAGGCGGCCATCGTCGAAGACCTGCAGCAGCACGTTATAGACATCGGAATGGGCCTTTTCGATCTCGTCGAGCAGGATCACGCAGTACGGCCGGCGGCGCACGCGCTCGGTCAACTGCCCGCCTTCGTCATGACCGACATAGCCCGGCGGCGAGCCGATCAGGCGCGACACCGCATGGCGCTCCATGTACTCGCTCATGTCGATGCGCACGATGGCGTCCTCGTCGCCGAACACGACTTCGGCCAGCGCCTTCGCCAGTTCGGTCTTACCCACGCCCGTCGGCCCGAGGAACAGGAACACCGCCGTGGGCCGCCTGCCGCGCCGCAGGCCCGCGCGCGAACGGCGCACCGCATCGCTGACCGCGACGATCGCCTGCTCCTGGCCAATCACGCGCTCGTGCAGGCGCTTTTCCATTTCGAGCAGACGGGTGCGTTCTTCGGCGGTCAGCTGCGTGACGGGCACGCCGGTGAGCTTCGAAACGATCTCCGCGACCTGCTCCGTCGTCACGTCGGACGTGACCGAGCCCAGACGGCTGCGCCATTCGCCGGTGGCATCGACGAGCGATTTTTCCTTATCGGCGATCGGTTCATCGAGCGCATGTGCGCGTTCGAAGTTTTTGCGTGTGGCCGCGTAGTCCTGCTCGCGCTTGAGCTGCGCGAGTTCGGCTTCGAGTTCGAGAATGGCGGCGGGCCGCGAGGTGGCGGAGAGATGCACGCGTGCGGCGGCCTGATCGATCAGGTCGATGGCCTTGTCCGGCAGGAAGCGGCCGGTGATGTAGCGATCGGACAATTCGGCCGCGGACACCAGCGCATCGTCGCGTATCGTTACGTGGTGGTGCACTTCGAGCTTGTCGCGCAGACCGCGCAGAATGTTGATGGTCTGATCGACGCTTGGCTCGGCTACGAACACGGGCTGAAAACGGCGTTCGAGCGCCGCGTCCTTTTCGATGTACTTCTGGTATTCGGAAAGCGTGGTTGCGCCGATCAGGTTCAGTTCGCCACGCGCCATCGCCGGTTTGAAGACGTTGGCGATATCGAGGCCGCCTTCGTTGCCGCCCTGACCCGCGCCCACGATCATGTGCACTTCGTCGATAAAGAGCACGAGGTTATCGCGCTGCTGCGAGATTTCCTCCATCACGCCCTTCACGCGCTCCTCGAATTCGCCGCGATACTTCGCGCCAGCAATCAGGCCGTTGACGTTGAGTTCGACCAGCCGGCGCCCGCGCAGCGATTCGGGCACATCGCCGTTGAGCATGCGCTGCGCGAGGCCTTCGGCGATCGCGGTTTTGCCCACGCCAGGCTCGCCGATCAGCACCGGATTATTCTTGCGGCGGCGCGCGAGCACTTCCACGACGGTTTCGATTTCGCTCGAACGCCCGATCACGGGATCGAGTTTGCCTTCGCTCGCCAGAGCGGTCAGATCGCGGCTGTATTGATCGAGTTGCGGCGTGGGGCTGGGCGCTTTGGCGGCGGGCAATTCGCGCGAATCGCCTTGCGCTTCCACGAGTCGCTGCAGCACTTTTTGCGGCGTGACGCCGTAGCGCGCCAGCAGATGTCCCGCGAAACTGTCCGGCACCTGCGCGAGGCCCAGCAGCAGATGTTCGGGCGCGACGTAGCTATGGCCGAGTTCGCGCGAGATCAGATAGGCGCGGTCGAGCGCGCCTTTGAGCCGCGGCGAAACGGCCACGCGGCCTTCGTCGCCGGCGGCGATGGGTTCGCGCTTTTGCGCATTGGCGTCGATAAACGCGCGCACGTCGGCGGGCTCGATGCCCAGGCGCGCGAGGATCGCCGCGCCCGCTTCGTTGCCGGCGAGTTCGTAGAGCAGATGTTCGGTGTCCACTTCGCGGCGGCCGAACTGCAAGGCGCGCTCGGCGGCGCGCTGGAGCAATTCGCGCGCGACATCGCTGAAATGACGCTCGACGATCGCGCCGTCGCCGGCTTCCATCGTGTGGGTGGGATGCTGCCCGGGCGCGGCCGCCGCCTCCTGCTGCGCGGCGCGAAACAGCGATTCGAGCGGGCTGAGTGTGCGCTGATGGCGCGTGAGCTGGGCGTAGTGATAGTCGCAGACGTCGAGAAAGCGCCGCCTGCCGTCCTGCAACACGGCTACCCGCACGGTCGCGGGACGCACGCCGCAAATGTCGCAGTTGAACTGAGCCATTTCCCCTCCTGGTAGCGCGGCGCCGCGCATGCCCACGCAAGCGCTCCGAGGAAGCGGGACGACGTGTGCAGCGAGTCAGGCGCGAAGGCGCGCAAGTGAACGCGAAGACGCGAAGAACGCAAAGGCCAAGCGAAGTCCAGCCGTCATCGTAACGTCGATCCGGCGGGCGCGTCGGCAAGCTGTCTTGCGGTTTGGGGGGCGGGGAAAGGAACGGTCTGACGAATCGGCCCATCGAGACGTTTTTCGTCTGGATGGGCCGATGAACGAGACGTCAGGCGTTTTCTGCGGTGGTGGACGGCGCCGTCTTGATCCACGCCGTCAGCAGCGTGGACGATACCGCGAGAATCACCGGGCCGATAAACAACCCGACGATGCCGAACGCGAACATGCCGCCCAGCACGCCCGAGAGAATCAGCAGCATCGACAGATTGACGCCGCGCCGGATCAGCACCGGCCGCACAAAATTGTCGAGCATGACGACCATCACGGACCACACGGCAAGCAGGATCGCCGCCACGTGCGAGTCGTGCATGAACAGCCAGATCGCGCCGCCGAACAGCGGCAGGCCAGGGCCGATCTGTGCGAGACACAGCATCAGCATCAACGCCGTGAGCACGCCCGCGCCCGGCACGCCCGCTACCGCGAGGCCGATACCGCCCAGCGCCGATTGCAGCACCGCCGTCACGACGATGCCCAGCGCCACCGCGCGAATGGCGGCACCCGCGAGACGCACGGCTTCCGCGCCGTAACGCGGACCGACGCGTTCCGCGAAGCGCAGCACGAAGGCGGCGGCGCTCTCGCCCTGCATATAGAGAATGCCCGTGATGATCACGGTAATGACCATGTGGATCACGAACACGCCCACCGAAGCCGCATGGCCGATCAACCAGTGCGCCGCGATCGACACATAAGGTTCGAGACGCGCGAGCAGGCCGCCGGGACCGGCATCGGAAAGCGATTGCCATTCGTTGGCGATACGCGCGCCGATCATCGGAATATCGTGAATCCACTGCGGTGGCGGCGGCAATTCGTAACTGGGCAGGCTGCGGATCAGGCCCATGATTTCGCTGCCGTGCTCGGCGAGCGTGGAGATCGCCGAATAGAGCGGCAGGACGATCACGACCAGCAGGATCAGCAGCATGATCAGCGTGGCGATGCCGCGCCGCTTGCCGCAGCGCCGCTCGATGGCGAGCATGGCGGGCCAGGTCGCGACGACGATCATGGTCGCCCAGATCAGCCCCGGAATGAACGGACGCATGACGTAGAGGGAACCGACCGTCAGTGCGCAGAGGATCGCGATGACGAACAGCGCGCGAGCGATATCTGGCAGTTCTTGCGGCTTCACGGAGTCTCCTCGCGGCAGGCGCCGCATCGACGTATGGATACGTGTAACAGGCTGCGGCGCCGCCTTCATCCGGCGGCAACCGCTGCGCGCTAGTCTATCTCCAATAGGTGCTGATCCGTCGCGAAATAGCGCGGCCTCTCTCATAATGGCCGCTGCTGTCGCATCCGTCTGCCTTCAACCCCTGAAAGAGACTTGCCATGTCCGCATCTGCATCCGCTTCTGTTTCAGCTTCAGTTTCTGCCAGCAAACTCCCCTGCGTGCTCCTCACCAACGACGACGGCATCGACGCGCCCGGCCTCGCCGTGCTCGAAGCCGTCGCCGCCGAACTCGCGCATGAAGTGTGGGTCGTCGCGCCGGAACACGATCAAAGCGGCACCTCGCATTCGATCAGCCTGCATTCGCCGCTGCGCGTGAGCCGGCGCGGCGAACGCCGCTTCGGCGTGCTGGGGACGCCCGGCGACTGCGTGGTGATGGCCGTGCGCCACCTGATGGGCGATGTCACGCCGTCGCTGGTGCTCTCCGGCATCAATCGCGGCGCCAATCTGGGCGTGGAAACCATGTTCTCGGGCACGGTGGGCGCGGCCATGACGGGCTTGCTGCTCGGCCTGCCGTCGATTGCGCTGAGCCAGGCCTTTCGCGATCGCGACCACGTGCGCTGGGACACGGCGCGCGCGCTCGCGCCCGACGTGATCCGCCGTCTCGCGGCGATTTCGCACGAGGCGCCGGTCTGTCTGAACGTGAATTTTCCCGATGTCGACGCCAGCGCCGCCGGGCCGCTCACCGTCACGCGTCAGGGCGTGGGGCTCGTGCAAGGTATCGATGTCGTGCCGCAGATCGATCCGCGCGGCATCGACTATCACTGGCTGCGCTTTCATCGCGGCCCGCGCGACAACGGGCCGGACACGGAAACGGCCGTGGTCCATGCGGGCGGCATTGCGGTAACGCCGCTGCAATTCGACCGTACCGACGAACGCACTTTCGCCACGCTGGAACAGGCGCTGGGTGTGCACGGCTAAGACGCCAGGACGCTGTGCGGCGCGGATTCAGCCCCGCGCCGACGCCGCCACGATCGCATCGCGCAGATCGTCGGGAATGGCGATGGCCTTGTGCGTGTCGAGCGACGTGGTGACGATGGTCTGCGTCGCCCGCATGCGCAGCACGCCATCGGCGCCCGTACAGGCCCACGCGAGCGTGAGCGACGCCTGCCCGACGCGTCGCACGTCGAGCGACAGCGTGACTTCGTCGCCCATCTTGCTCACTGCGGTGAAATCCACGTCGAGATGAACCGTGGGCATGCCTACGCGCCGCCCGCCGAGAATCCCGTGGTAGCCCTCGGGCATCAGTTCGTCGATCCATGCTTCGATCAGATCGTTGAACAGCACGAAATACTGCGGATAGAACACGATCCCGGCCGGGTCGCATTCCGAAAAATGAATCTTGTGCCGGCGGCTGAATGTGGGTGCGCCGGTCTCGCCCGATCCGCCCGATTTCTGCATCTTGCTGACTCCTCCGTCCTTCGTGGTACGCGCGGCGATTATGCCAGCGCGCACCTTGCCAGGCGGATGCGCCCGCTCAGATCACCAGACGCGAGACCTTGACGCCTTCGAGCGAGACGCCCGCCATCAGGCCGGCATTGGTCAGCACGAAAGCCTCGACCGGGCTGGTTGCCGTAGCGGTATCGACGTTGCCGTTCGCGCCCACCGTCACGACCGCGACGGTGGCATCGGCGCCCGCCGCCCAGCCCTGGCTCTTCAGGAAGTCTTCCAGCGCGCCCTGGTTCATGAACGCGAAGATGATCGCCTTGGACTGCGCGCCGATCTGCAGGCCGAACGAGCCCGCGACCGTGCTGTAGTAACCATCGGTGCGGCCGCCCACGCGCAGCGCGCCGGTGCCGTACTGGCCGCCGATCCAGAAGCCCGCCGAGATCACGTTCGGGAACACCAGCACGCCGCTGGCCTTGGAGATCAGCTCCTGCGAGCCGGTCACGGTGTTGAAGAGGCGCGTGAGCGTGGCGTCCACGCTGGCGTCGATCGAATTGCGTTTGGCCGCGTTCTGCGCGGCGCTGTTGCCCGAGCCCAGCGGGGTCGTCGTGCAGCCGGCGAGAGCAAGACCGCTCGCGGCCACGGCGGCGCTGGAGCTAAGAAGAAATTGACGTCGGCGCATGAAAAGTTTCCTGTAAAAGCGAGGCTTCGATGATCCCCGCGCAGTTCGGGCCGCACAGCGCAATACCGCTGCGGACCACGGGCGCGGGGCGCAACAGGGTAGCGCGTGTGGTCGCCGGCCGCACCGGCGGAACATGGCGGCTCATAGCGATGGCGGCTGGGCGGCAACGGCGGCCACGCTCGCTTCCCTGGCCGGTTAGGACCGCGCGCAACGCAGGGAGTTCGCGCCCTTTAGGGGAAACCCGCTCTGTTGGCGTCGTTTTGTCTTCGCTAATCCCTACATTGCTTCTCTGCAATTTCTCAGAATCATCCGATTTTCCCTGACAGCGCTCATCGCTAAAGTCGATCTGTGGCTTGCAAGACCCTGCGTGCCACGCCTCTTTTCAACCGATCGAGCTTCCGCCATGACCGCCGCCGCGTCTTTCCGTCCCACTCCCGCCATCCTGATGTCGTGGCTGCAGCGCGCCTGCGCGTGGGCGAGCCGCATCGGCGTCTATCTGCTGCCGGTTTATTACGTGGCCTTTTTCGCCACGCTGTTCCTGTTGTGGCGCGAACCGCAGGCCACCTTCTGGCTGATCGCGGCAGGCAGCGCGCTCGGTTGGGCGATGGCGGCCTGGGCGCTGGTTTTCTGTCTGGCCAGCGTGCGGCGCGCGGCGACGCCAGCCGTCGCGCCTGCAGCGCCTGCGGCACACCCTGTTTCGCCGCGCTTCGTTCAAGTGTCCGCCCATGCCTGCAGCCACGCCTGCCCGCAGTCCGGCGGCGAAACCGGCCGTTTTTCGGCGGCGTGCTTTCACGCGCGCTGCACGGATGTGCCCAGCGTCGCCCGCCACGGCGCCGATGCTGCGCGACAGTCCCGGACCGACACCGTCCACTAAGGCGCCGCCCTTGCTCATCCGGCCTGCCCGTCTGACGGACAAGTCTCACATACCCACGTCATATAATGAGATAACCTTCAGAGGATGCCGAACGAAATATGGCACGGCGCCCCGCGCCGCCCCTCAGACTGCGATAGCCAGGCGACACGCTCACGCCCATGACCCATGCCACGCAAGACCTGCGGATCGTAGTGGCCGACGACCACCCGGTTGTCCTCACGGCCATCATCGACTATCTCGACAAACTGCCGGGCCACCGCGTCGTCGGCACGGCTAACTCGGGTGCCGATCTCGTCGATATATTGCGCAAGACGCCCTGCGACCTGCTGGTGACGGATTTTTCGATGCAGGGCGAGCTTGAAGACGAAGACGGCCTGCGCCTGATCGGCCGCGTGCGCCGGCTGTATCCCGATCTGCCCATCGTGGTTTTCACGATGCTCACCAACGGCGGCATCCTGCATGAACTCGCGGCGCTGGGCGTGGCGGGCCTGGTCGGCAAGGACGAGCCGATTCCGACGCTCGCCCAGGTTTGCCAGCGCGCGCTGGTCGAGCCGGGCACGACGCTGTCGGCGCGCATTGCCGAACGGCTGGCGAAGGAAGGCTCGACCACCGACGAATTTCGCCGCAGCAACCCGCTCTCGCCGCGCGAACTCGAAGTCGTGCGCCTGTTCGCGATGGGCCTGAGCGTCACGGATATTTCGAAGCGGCTGAATCGTTCGATCACGACGGTCGCCACGCAAAAACGCGCCGCCATGCGCAAGCTGCATCTCGACTCCAATGCCGATCTGATATTCACAAGAATCTCCGAGAATTGCGCAACGTATTGATTTTTAACGCTTAATCTCGCGCCGGTCAGTGTTGAGATTATCGAGTTTTACGCGGCTTTTTCGCCAGTAGTCATGGATTGTGGGCACAGTTTGGTCACAGTTAAGATTCGACTCCATTCCTAACGATCAGACCGATCGACGTCGCCACATAGCCTTCGAGTTCAATTTTCAGATGCGGCGTTGCCGAATATGGCGGCGCATCGATATGGTGGTCCACAGGCACTCGGCCTGCATTGAAGTTCAGAGGTGCCATGCTGTGGCCATCAGCGGCGAGCTCGTCGCGCAACCGCTCGATGTCCTGTCGCCGAAAAATCACGCAACCAGGATCTTCAAGCGTCTGCTCGTTCGACGAGAGATTGAATTCAGTCGTATGCACTGCAACGCCGCCGGGCTTGAGGCATCGCATCGCGTTCTTGACGAAGTCGAGTCCGTGGCGAATCGATCCAAGATGCTCAAACGCGCAGCATGACCATACGAAATCGAACTGCCCAGAGAATCGCTCAGGAATAGCATTCATGTTCGCGAATTCAAACGCGACACGCTGGCCAAACTCGATCGGCGGGCAAATGCCGTAACTGTTCAAAGCGTCAAGATTTGCCGCATGCTCGTTACTTTGCACCCAGCCTTTTTCTGCCGCTTCGACAGTCGGGAGGTCCGTTGCCAGAACCTCGGCGCCGCGGCGCGCCATTACCGCTGAGAGCGGTTCGCCGCCACAACCGAACCCGAGTCCACGCATGCCAGGTCGAAGCATGCCCGCCTGCTCCAACGCCTCCAGTGTGAAAACGAATTCCCACTGCTTCCGTGCAAGGCGCGCCGGCGAGCGCATCTGTTGGCACCAATCCGTGTAGATGTCATCCCGGCATTGTGAGGCCGTGCACAATTGCGAAGTGAGCGCTGCCAATGTCGGTTCAGGATGGTCCGAGCCGGTCGATACCAGAGGCGATGCAGCATATCGAGCGCGCCACTCACGTTCTGTGCGCACCTTCCAATATTGCTCATACAGTGCAAACTGGACCGATCCAAGGATCGGCGCCTTCTTAGTGGCATTCGCGAATCCGCTGAGCAAACCTTTGATATTGCGCATCCCCATCCAACCCGAAAGATTTGGAAAGGTCTGATGTTAGCTCAGTGCGCGTTCGTCGGGACGTGAATCGGGAAAATATGCCGAATGGGTACGCCTCAGTCCGCAAACCCCGACTGGCTGAAAATCGATGTGCAAACGACCGTTTTGCCGTCGGTGCTCGCGATACTGAATTTTCGAAGCGTGCGCGCGGCGATCGTCGGCGAGCCCACAATCGTCATGTCGCTGTCAGACGCTGCAAGCGTGAGCGGATAGTCCGTATTGTTGATGTAGTTGAAAACCGTGCTGAACGTCGTGCCAGGGTAACCAATCATGGCCGCACAGCAGTCCGTGCTGGCCGGCATCAAATCCGTAACGGGGCCGGTGAGGCCTGTACGCAGCAGATCGCCGGCATTGAGAAAGTTCGGATCGAGCGTCACTGCCCCGGGCCCGTCGATTTTCTGTGGAAACGTCGCCATCTCAGCTCCGAAATTGATCACGTGGTTTGGCGATACGCTGCTTCAGCCCTTCAGCAGGCCATAGACGCGCACTTCACCGGTGAAGCCGGTCGTATTCGTGAGCGGGTTCATAAACAAGCGAATGCCAGTTTTCACATTGCCGTCGGCGAGGTTGCCGCTGTTTTTCGCATACTGCGTCGCGAGCGTCTGTGACGTGCACATAACATCTGCCTCGAAATGCTGGAGCGGAGTCGCGACGTTGATCTGATAGAACTTGAAGCGACCGCAAAGCTGATAGTTGGTGTTGCTTCGCCCCATCGCAGAACAACGGACGTTGGCTTCGGAGGCTCCCGTGGAGACCGTCACACCTGATGCGCCAACCGTGGTGTAGACCTGGATGTTGTTGACCGTCGCGGTCGAGTCCCATGTTGTACCTCCATCGCGCGACGTCTGCAGATAGAAGTTCGCCGTCGCGTTGGTCCCTGCGGTCGTCTGGTTGATCTGGACTCCGACAAGCTCAACCTCGAAGACATTGCACTCGGTATCGTTAAAGCATGTGCCCGAGCCAAGCGAAGTCACGGCCGTAGCGGCGTTGTAGGTGCCGATGAGCTTCCGCGCCATGCCCATGTTTTTGCGAGCCGTCACGGTGCTGGCGAGATCGCTGAGATTGTTCGCCTTCGTCGGAAACGTCGTCGGATCGAGGTTGCCGCTGTCCCAAGGGGTATAGCCAGCGAACGTCGGCCGCACGGTGAACGCTTGTCCAAGCGTCCATGTATTCGCCGCGCTCAGTAGCGGAACCGTCGCGCCGCTCGTACCGGTGTTTTGCGTCGCCGCAGACCCCAGCCCCAAATTGACGCGTGCTCCAACGGCAGTTGCCGCCCCGGTTCCTCCGTTAGCCACGGGTATTGAGGATGTGCCAAGAATCGCGCTAAGTGCAGCAGCTTGAGTGGCCGCTCCAGTCCCCCCATTCGCAATTGGGATGGTCGATGCGCCGAGCAAATTGGTGAGAGCGGTGCTTTGGCTTGCCACATCGGACAGATTATTTGCTTTGAGCAAAGAACTCGCCAGCGTGGCCGCAGCGTTGGAAGCGCTCGTTGCGGCTGCCGTTGCACTGCCAGATGCCGCCGTTGCGCTACCGGCCGCTGCGGTTGCGCTGTTTGCAGAGGCGGTCGCAGAATTCGCGGCGTTCGTCGCTTGCGTCGTCGCAGTAGTCGCAGAACCAGATGCACTGCCCGCACTCGCCGACGCTGCGCTCGCGCTGCCTGCTGCCGCCGTCGCGGACCCTGCCGCGCCGTCCGCAAAATTAGCGGCAGCCATAGCTGCGCCTGCAGCCGCCGTTTGGCTTGCGGCAGCATCGCTGGCTGACGCTGCTGCCGCAGCGGCATCCGCAGCAACTTGAAGCGCCGATGTCTCGATAAACTGCCCGAGGAGCGCCTGGAAAGAGCCGCTATCGTTCGAAAGGACGAGTGAGATTTCCATGTGTTAGCTCAGCGGAGACTGTTCAAGGCGCACATAGACCGGCGGCCCGAGAATGATTTCGCCAGCGGGCGCGATAAGCTTGCAGTCGATTCGCGCTTTGCACGCCGGCCATTGCGACGTATCGCTTGGGCTCGTCAGCGTGAGCAGCCCCTTTGTGACGTCGAGCCAGTTCACAACGAGAGCCGAAATTAGATTCGTGCCCGTGCCGTCATAGAGATTCGCGGTGAGCGCATAGCCTGTGAAATCACCCTCCGCGCCGTCCTTCTGCAGGCCGCCAATGAGCTGGAACGTAGCGCCGATGTACGAGGTCAGCATGTCAATCATCCGGGTTCGCGCTGATCCGCTGAAAGTCTGCGCTCCGACCGCCAGCCAGCCGCGTGGCGCTCGCCGCTTGTGCGGCAAGCTGGAAAACACTGTTGAGAGATTCCTGACGCTGCACGACGTCGTTGCGCATGGTCTCCACGGAGGCCTGCACGTTGCGCACGTTTTTGGACGCGTCGAGCATCATCACCGGCGTCCATTTCACGGCGCAGTCCCATAGATCCATCGCCGCGCCGCTCTGTGGATGCTGCCCGGTGATGTGCACATAGAACGCGCACTCTTGCTCGATGCACGCCTTTTTCAGGAGCGGGCACAGCGGCCCCTTGCTCTTACCCATCACGATTTCACCGCCACAATGCAGTCCGCGTACTTCATGTTGAGGTTGGGCGCGAATGCGTGGGTGTGCGCCTGGCCGCTGCCGTTGTTCTGCGTCGAAATTCCGGTCGCATTGCTAAGAATGTTCATGGAGATGTTCGTAACAGCACCTTGAATACCGATACCAGTTCCGCTGCTGCCTGTGCCGCCTGCCTGATACATAGTGGTCGAGCCGCTACTGAATGTCAGCGATGAGCCGCCAGGAGCAGTTGACCAAAAATTTCCGCCAGGCGGCCCAGAATGGGCATGGCCGGGGTCAGAAATCCCGTGAGCGTGCCCCGGATCGCTGATCTGGTTCGCGTGAGCGTGCCCCGGGTCAGTTACGCCGTGGTTGTGGGCCGGCATTTGCGCGGTCGTGAGCGCGGTGCCTCCGGTCGTGAACGACACCGTGCCGCTGTTAATCGCTGAAAACGCATTCGTGCCGCCGCTTGTAACAGACTGATTGAAGCGCATCGCTGCGTCGGTAAATGCAGATGTCGCATCTACCGTCCAACCTGCGGGAGCAGCGGGCTGCTGCAACACGAGCCGTGTGCCGGTGGGCGCCGTGAGCGTGCCGAGCGGTGTAAACCCGTCGTGCAACTGCTTGATGAACGCGAACGCCGCCTGAATGTACTCATTGGCCTGCGTGCCAACGGGTTCGCTTCCCTGCGGCGAATTCGAGCTCGCCGTCGCGGAAAGATCGTCGAATGAAGTCGGTACTGGCATTCGTTACTCCGGTGCGTTGCAAGTGCCCTGGATCAGTCCTTGGCGCTGGAGGACGCAGACGTATCCTTGGAGATAGTCGGCTTTTGCGCGGGCGTCGTTGTCGGCGTCGTCGGCGATGGCGAAAAGAGCGAGTCCAAACGGGCGTGGTAGCTCGGCTGTGCCACCGGCACCATCGCCCACGCTGCCGGTGCCGGCGCCGCGATCGGCTTCGTTGCTACCGGCTGCACGGAAGTTTGAGACTGTGATGCGCAGGCGGCGAGTACCGTCAGCAATAGCGGCGCGATTGCGCGCGTTGTCGGCTTCATGTGCTTCCTTCTCTTGCGTGAGTTGCTGGTCCAGCGTCGTGATCTTTCCTTCCGCAACTGTGTGCGTGTCGATCGCACGCTGCTCTGCGTCGAGTGCTGCCTTCGAGATCAAAGACAGGTCATTCGCGTGC
The DNA here is from genome assembly GCF_017104965.1 of Paraburkholderia sp. Ac-20340. GTDB lineage: Bacteria > Pseudomonadota > Gammaproteobacteria > Burkholderiales > Burkholderiaceae > Paraburkholderia. Next base: position 327,802 of record NZ_JAAGPR010000006.1, on the reverse strand, counting down.
CGCTCGCTATCGCTCGCGCGCGCCGCGCGTTCGTTTGCCAGTTCAGTTCCGAGATACAGATGCTCGACGCCATAGCCTATCGCTCCACCAATCACAGCAGCGAGAATGTACGGCCACGCCAGTTTCAAAAATGCGAGCATCAGTGTTCTCCAAGGCACGCGGCGCGCTCGAGCTGCCGCCGTTTGTAAATGCCGCCGCAGCCGTTGGCAGCGACAGCGCAATCCCGGTCGCCCACGAAGCGCCAGCGCAGAAACTGATCGCACGCCGCGGGGAATTGCTTCGTTGAATACATGCGCCGCAACGTCGATCCGCGATAGTTCGGCAGTCCCGTGTTGTATGCGAGGTCGACGACGGCCACTTTCTGGCCATCAGTGAGCGCGTCGAACCCAGGCGTCACCGACTTCACTTCGCTCGCATAGCCCGCAAGGCTGCCGCCCAGAATGTCCTGGCACTCAGGCATGGTGTAACGGCGCATTTCGATGTTCGTCTCGCCGAAGCAGACCGTCTGGATATTCCCCGCCAAATGGTCGTCATACGGCGTGAGTCGAACGCCTTCCATGCTCGAGGTCAATGCGATGAGCGACGCTGCCGCCGTCGCGCCGACGCTGGCGATTAACGCGGCCTTTCCGCGCGGCTTACTGGTCTTTGCTGGCGTCGACACTCTTCGCCTCCGTGGCAGAGTCGGTCGTGACGTGCCGCACAGCGAAAATCGCACCGAATATGATGATGAGCGGCATCGCGGCAGAAATCGACGCGGGAAGCGCTTTTTTCACCACGTCAGGCACGACATTCCAGGCATCGAGCGCAGGGCTTGCCGCTGCAATACCGGCGCCCAGCAGCGCGAGTTGCGCAGACCCATAGGTCCACACTTTTTTCCAGTCATCGACAAGTCGAATCGACATCACTTCGCCCCTTTCTGATCGAGGTTGTTTGCCCGAAACTCAAGCACGGTAAGTCGGCGATCGTTCGACTGGAGCTCCTTTCCGACGTCCTGCGAATACTTCGCCAGTTGGTCGTCGCGCGCCTGCTTTGCTGCCTGCAAATCAGTCTGCCAGGGGCGCCATTGCGAATAGAGCGTCCCGGATGCAGCGAAGATCAAAGAGCCGACGATCCCGAGCACACGGATCGCGCGCCGGTTGCCGATCATGTCGTCGCGCAACGGCGTAATGTCCTCCTCGCGCAACTTGTCGAAACGATCGTCAGCGTCGTCAGACTTCTCAAAAAGACGCTGTTGCCCTACCTGGAGCGATTTGATCTGCTCTTGTTGAGATGCCAGCGTGAGCTGCATCTGCATCATCAATTCGAGCTTGCCCTCGATCTTCTGCTGTCCATCGAGCGAGTTATTCACGCGCTCAAGTAGCATCGCCAACGTCGAGTCGGTGACTACCATCTGTTCACCCATCCAGTGATCCCCGGTTACCGTTGCTGGCCCTGTGTTCGAGCAGCTTCATATGCCTGCACCGCTCGCACGCCAGCGCGGCCCGCGCCGGATGCTTTCTGCTTGAGCGTGTCGACGAATACCTGCTTTGCTTGAGGCTGGTCCTTAAAGTCCTCAAGCGCTCGCGCGAGCTTTTTCGGATTCAGCAGCAGGTCAATCGCCGCCTTTTCCGTGCGCGCATTTGCTTTCGCAACCGCGTTCTTGACTGCATAGCCGATCGCCGCGCCCTTAAAGCCACCAGCGACGCCGCCGGCCGTTGGCAGGCTGCCACCGCGCATGAACTGCCCCAGCAATCCGCCGCCGAGTTGCGCGTTCGCGTAGGTCTGACTGCCGGCCGCGCCGAGTGCGTTGTTTGCTGCGGATGCGCGCGTGAGATCCGAGATCAGATCAACTGCGGCCGAGCGAGCCGGGCCCGTGAGCGGCGCGCTCGACGGCATGAGGCTCTTTGCACCGTTCAGCGTGAGAATCGGATCACCCGCGGTGTTGTGCGCGCCGATACCGAGCTTTTCGAGGGCCGCTGCGAGCTGCTGGCGCGACTGAATATCAGCACCGGTTGTAGCCGCCTGCCGGAGATAGTTGGCATAGCTCGGTGAGTTCTGCGATAGATACGCGTCGTAGCTCGATGCCGCCTGATTGGCCTCCCGCTTAGCCAGGGTGTCGGCACTCGCGCGCACGCGATCCTGCAGCGCCTGCCGCATGTATTCCTGACCTTCGCCTGAAAGCCCGACAAGATTCGACGGTGTCGCTTGGGCCTGCTGCCCGAGTGCACGAAGCTGCTCGATCGTCTGCGGCGTCACAGCGTCCGCTGCGCGCGCGCCGGGCTTCAATTGTTCACCAGCGATGCTGTTGATCGTCTGCCGCAACTTGTTTGGGCTCACAGCGCCAGTGAGCGGATCGACGGTGCCGTTGAGGCGCGCCTGCAGCGCCGTCTGCGCATTGATCGGCACCGTGTCGGCCTGAAATTGCGCGCGCGCCGGCGCATAATCCGGACTCGCGCGGTCCATCAGACCGACTAGCTGATTGCGGACGGCGATGATCGGGCGAGCCTGCGCATTCTGCTCCTGCTGCAGCAGGCGGTTGATTTGATCGTCGAGCACGCCCTTCGCGTACAGCAGCCCTCGGCCTGATACCCACTCGCCCGCACCGTCCGCCTCATTCGCGATGATCGGACCTTCGCCGAGGTTATCCGACATGGTCTGTGCGGTTGCCATCGCCTGCCGGAACGCGGGCTTTTCGGCAAGCGCCGAGTACTCCGGCCAGCTTGTCGGCACCGACATGTCGGCAGAGCCGAAAAGATCGTCCGCCGTCTGCCCGCGCGCTGCCTTGAGCGCGTCGATCGTCTCAGGCGTGCCCGCGATGTCGTCGATACCTTGGCGCAACTGCTGAAGCAGCGGCGTTTGCTGGTCGTCGAATGCAGCGCTGCCGCGGTTATCTGCGAGCGCGCGAGCGTTGCGCATAGCCTGCGCATAGCCGGGCGTCTGCATGACGTCGGCTTGAGCCTGCGTGAGCGGCGGCAATTCCGACTGACCGGCGGCAAGACGGCCCGCTTGGGCCTGCGTGAACGCATCAGCCTCATTTGTCAGGTCGGAGCCAACCGCAGCATTTGCGGCCTGCCAGCGCGCGGCATTGTTCGCGTTCAGGCGGTCCGTGAATGCGATCTGACCTTGCTCGGTGTTCTGGAGCGCGCGCTGCAGGCCCACAAGCTGCGTATTCTGGCCAGCTTCAGCAGCCGTCGGCAGACTGCCGGGGATGATTTCGTTCGAATTCGCATTAAGCGAAGCGATCGTGCTGTCGAGATCGCCGCCAAGCGCCGAAGCAATTCGGCCAGTCGCTGCGGCATCGCCGTTGCGCCATGCATCTATGGCCCGTGAAACCATTGGGCGCGCTGCACTGATTCCCGCTCCGATCAGCTTACCGGCACCATAGCCAGCAGCCCCAAGTGCGCCGCCTGCCGCAAGCGCGGGGAAGATCGATTGATCTGTGAGAGCTGCATTTCCTGCGCCCATAAGCCCTCCCGCAGCAACTTGCGGAAGTACTTCAGGACCAACTAGAAACGCTGGAGCGATACCGCCGACGATATTTCCAGCCGTTCGCCAACCGCTATCGCCAGCAGTTTGTGCGGCAGTTTCCGACGCCTCACGAGAACGCGCCTGTGCATCCTTGACCAAGAAATTACCGGCATCAGACGCGCCGAGGGAATCAAGCCCGCGACCGACAAGCGCTTGCGCGCCAAGGATCGTATTTGCGAAACCTTCGCTCGCACCAGCACCTAGCTTCGCAAGGAAGCTGGTATCAGGTTGAGACGAAGACGTGGCGGATGGGATCTGGTTGTCGGTAACCCCTGGAACATATGGACCACTTTGCGAACCTTGCGCCGTACCCTGCTGCCCTGTGTCGCCGAGTTGCTGCTTGAAGTTCAGCACGTACTTGAGCGTCTCGTCGGGGAGCTTCGACAGGTCGCCACCGTCAGCTAGCCACTTATCGGTGTTACCAGGACCCCAGTTGTAGGCAATCGCAGCGAGATCCGACGCACCATAGCGCTGACGCATTGCTGCGTAGTAATCGCGGCCCGTGCGCGCGTCATCCTGGGGGGTGCCGTTCGACGGAACGACACCGAACCCCGGATTGGAGCTGCCAGCACCGGTCGGCGTGATCTGCATGCTGCCGCGCGCGCCCGAGGCCGGATTGACGATGCCTGCTTGCGTGTCCGATGCGCCGCTCGATTCGTTCTGACGAATTGCAGCGATTTCTGATGCATTGCCACCGGCAGCAGATGGAGGCCGAGGAATGGGCGCCCCGCTCGGAGCATTGGCTGCCAAGAGCGCGGAAAGTTGCGCGTCGGAAAGGCCATCAAGTTCCGCGCTCGTCATTTCCAACCTCGCCGCTGAGCTGCTGCGACAATCGCGCTGTATGGAATTGCTCCCCTGCCAGACTGCTGCGCGGATTGCTGTTGCTGCGGCGCCTGACCGCTAAGCGCCTGCGCGAGCGTCGTACCGGCCGGATACTGCTGGCCGTTCACCGTGGCGTCGCGCTTGAGCGGCCCGAGGTCGCCGCGGTTCGCGGTGACGTAGTCCGATTTCGCGTTCTGGAACAGTGCAGCGGCCTGCTGAACGCGACCGACAGCCGACAGGTATGCCTGCCACGTGTCCTTCGACGCCGTGTCGCTCGGCACGCCATTGCGCACAAGCTGGATGTCCTTGTCAGACGCGGAGCCCGGCGGCAATTCACTCAGAATCGAGGAATTTGCGAACTGTGCGAGTTGGCCACGCAACTGCTGGCCGGCGTCCTTGTTGCCGGTCAACTTGCTCATCGTGTCGTTGACAGACGCGCCGAAACCACTCGTAAAGTCCGGAGCGTTCGCGAGCTGGTTCGCCAGCGTGGCCGTGTTCTGGTACGTCTGCCGCGCCGCTGCCGCGCTCGTCTGCGCGTCGTTGACGGTTTTCTGCTGCTGATCGCCAAGCGGGCCAGCGTTCGGATTCGACTTCAGCAGCGGCTGCCCGACCATCGCTCCATTTCGATCGAGTTGGACCGTGTACGTGCTGCCGTCCTGCCCCTGGACGTCGACGGTGCGCACGACGCCGGGCTGCGCCGAAACAAGCGGCGTGAGAGAGCCGCCAGAACCGCGCGCGTAGAGCGATTGGTCCTGCCCCACTGTGATCGGCTTGTTTTCGTCCCACAGTTGCTTGCGCGCGGCGAGCGCGTTGTCGAACTGCTGCTGTTGAGCCGTCTGAAGCAGCTTCTGTTGTGCGAGCGAGGTCTGCGTCTGCATTTCGCGATTCGCGTTGTAGCTGTTGAGCCCTGCAATGCCGCCGAGGCCGACAAGCTGGCTCAGATTGCGCGTGCCGTCGTTGCCCGCGAGCATCGTCAGGCCCGACGCGATCAGCGCCTGGCTTTCGTTCGGGTTGAGGTTCGTCAGCTTGTCGCCAACACTCGAGATGGTCGAGCCAAGCGCCTCCAGCAGCGTCTTCGACTTCTGCGGCGACGTCGAGGCATCCTGCGCGGCAGGCATCAGCGCGCCGATCAAGCCGCTCGGAGTGGCCGACGGCTGCCATGCGTCCGATGCGTTGCCTTGATCATCAACATTCACATCCGGCGCGCCAGTAGCAGCAGCGATTTGAAGCGGCGCATTTGCCTGCGGCGCCGCGGCGGCTGGCGCAACAGTCGGAGCTGGCGCGCTCGGTTGCGTGCCAGTTTGAAGCGCGCCGCCACCGCCGAATCCCATCGGCGCACCAGTCGATTGCGAAGCAGCGCCCGCAGCAGCGGCCGGCGCGGCGATCGCATAGGGGTTGTTGGCCGAGCGGCCGAACAGGTCGATCAGCGTGCTGACCGGAACCGTCAACGAAGGCGATGCAGAAGCCTGCGCAGCAGGCGCGGGTGCTTGTTGCGGCGGCTGCGCATACGGGTTGCTCGCCGAATTGCCGTATTGCGCGATCAGATCGAGAAGACTTGGCATAGGTGCCTCAGAAAAGCGTCGACAGCGCGCCGATTACACCGCCCGCGACGCCGCCGACGGCCGTGCCGAGCCCAGGGATAATTGAGCCGATGGCCGCACCAGTGCCCGCGCCCTTGAGCGTCGCTCCGGCGATATTCCCTGCGCTGTTGCCGCTGTGGTTGGGGTCGACGGTGCCCTGCACGAGGCCACCAGCGAGGTTCCCCGCCATGCCTGCGGGCCCGGTCGCGCCACCGAGCATTGCGCCCATGCCCGCGCCAGAATTGAGCAGCGATGCGTTGTTGACTTGCCCGGGCTGAGCGGCCCCGTTGTGACTTGCACTCATGCCGCACCTCCAGGAGCGTATTTCTGGAGCAGCGCGATCAGCGAATTCCCCGCACTTGAGCCGCCAGTGGCGAGCATGTCGCCGATTGGCGCAGTGAAGTTTTGCGCCTGCAATGCCATGCGACCATTGGCGCCGCTGGCGCGCTGCGTCGATGACGTTGGCGAAGAGAGCGTTTTGCTCGCTGCGCCGAGACTGTTCGATAGGCCGGCCAGATTCGTCGATGAACTCGGCATGCTGAACCCGAAGCTGTTCGAGCCAGCGCTTTCTGTCGGCAATGACATGCCCGACTGAACGCCAGATAGGCCAGCGAACGAGCTTGTGCCGCTGCCAAAATCGCTCGGCAGCGTGAAGCCATAGCCGTTCGAACCCACGCCGCTGGCGCCGGTCGAGAAAGAAGATCCGAGCGACGACAGTGCGCTCGTGTCAGTACCGGATGAACTCATGCACTCATCGCGCTATACGCGCCCACGCCAAGTTGACCGAGACCGAGCAGCGTAGCCAGCGAATTGCTGCTGCCACCGCTCGACGTTTGAACGCTGGTACCCGCTCCACTACCAAGCGCGCCGCTCAACGCACTCGACAGGGTCGAGAGCTGCGAATACGGTGCATTGACCTGGTTGTACCACTGCTGATACAGGGCATTCAGTTGGTCCTGGCTCGTCGTTTGTGCCGTCGTGCCACCCGTGAGCTGATTGCCGTAGAGCGATGATGCAGCGGTATTCGCAGCCGTCGAACCGTTGACCGCGTTCTGCTGCGCGGTGAGGTAGTTGTAGTAATTCGAGCTGTTCTGCGCGTTCGAAGCCTGATTCGCACTCGTGCCGACAGACTGATTCGCGAGGTTCACCGAGTTCTGCTGCGCGGCGTTTTGCGTTGCGACGTTGGCGGCCGTGTTATAGGCCGAGTTGTACATGCTTGCCGTATTGTTCGAGAGCGTGTTCGCAAGATTCGTCTGGTTCTGGCTCGTCGTCTGTTGTTGCGCGCTACCGCCGAACGCACCCGAGTTGCGGAACTGCGAAAGCGTGTCCGCACCGGTGCCCGTCTGATAGGCGTCAGTGATCTGCTTGTTCGCCGCAGCCACCGTTTGAGCCAGATACGCATTGTTCGACGGGTCCGCATAGGAATCGGCAGCCGTCGACGCAGTGACATTGCCCGTATAGGGATTCGACGTCTGGTAGTACGACCCATTCGCCAGCGACGATGCGAGATTCGAAGCCGTGTTCGCGGTCGATGCCTGCGAGCCTGCGGCACTCGTGAGACCGCTGATTGCGCCCGTCTGCGTGTCGTTCAGGCCCGCGACTGTCTGGCCGGTGTACGTGGGAACAGCCTGATTCGATAGATCCGCGCCGCGCTGCAGAAGTTGCTCTGCATACGGCTGCGCCCACGAGGGCAATTCCTGCGTTGTCGTGGTGCTTCCGCCGCTGCTGCCGCCACTCGACATTCCTGCTCTCCAAAAACAAAAACGGCGCACCTGGTTAGGGTGCGCCGTCCGGGGATGGGCTACTTGCTGGCTAGAATTCTATAGGCAAGTTTAGGAATGTCAATGATCGCAGTTACCTTTTCCGCTTGGCACCTTGGATTCTCATATATCGCTGAAAATCCTTTTCGTCTGCGTCGTTCGAAGACTGCCGATGAATCGCCAAAGAGAAAAGCCTCAATATCGCGCGGGCACCCATAAAAATCATGACAAAAGCAAACAATACTCCGAGCGCATACCCGATATTATGCGGAACAGAACGATCTTCCCGAACCTTCGCCACCTCTAAAGAAGACTGCGATTTCGTGTTGGAAAGTGCATTAAATTCACGATCGGTGTCCCGCTCTCGGAAGCATGCAAGCGACTGCCTTTGCTGTTGAGCAGTCATTCGCGCGGGCGCGATTTCGTTCCCACCGGTATCGTAGAACGAACAGTCGGACCGCATCTCTTGAGCAAGCGGAATTGATGCAATGAGCATCAATAGAGCACCAAAAAATAGCCGTGCCATGGCTATCCCCGTAGTTCTGAAAGTCTCAGGATAATATCCCAATTGTCCGCAGTTACAAGGAATCGACGTCGCATTCGTATGTGGTGTGGCGCACCCTGAAGCCATGCTGCGGCGCCACTCGCGCCCAGCCGCGCCGTGTCGATCCGAACGTGAGTTTCAGCGCGGGATATGGCGTCGCTCCGCGCGCGACTGCCATTAGATCATCCCGAAAAATGCTCATCGGATCGAAGCCGGGTTCCGCGTAGAGCAGCCAGATATGCAGATCGCGCCCGATCATCCGAAGCACCATCCAGCCGATGCGCTGGCCCGCCACATGCAATAGGAATAGTGTCGCCTCGTTAGCGCGGCACGACGCGTACACATCTTCAGGAATGAGCCCTTCTGGCGCTTCGACAGACGCGACTTCGGAGCGGATCGTCGGCCATACGCGCGCGAGATCGGCCGGCGGGATTGCGGTCAGCTTCCGGTCAGTACTCGACATTCTTTCCACACTCCAGGCGTTCCGGCCGCAACGCAGATCCAGCCGGTGATGATGTATTTCGCGCCGACGGCGCCGAGTTCGGCGGGGACGCTGTTCTTGATCACGTCACCGACTGCATACGTCGTCGTCGACCCCGAGGCCGGCGGCGCCGCCATCGCGTTGCTAACGGCTACGGCTTTCCCGTCTCCGAGGTCGTTGAGTTGCAGGATGATGGGATCGAGCGCGCGCTTGAGCGCCGCGACCAGTGCGCTGATCGTGCCGGGCGAACCGAGATTGATCGGTGACAAACGAGCCATGTCAGATGCTCCCTGCGCTCTGGATCTTGGGCACAGCGCCCAAAATCTCATGATTTCCCGTGAAATTCAGCGTGATCTGCGCGTACCGTGCGCTGAAATCAGCCGGCAGCTCGCCGTCGTACATGTCGCCCAGGATCTGCGCGGATGGTGTGGCGCCCAGTTGCGAAAGTGACTGCGCGCTGCCCTTGCACGTCGACGGTACAGCAGCGAAGCGAGGAACTACGCCAGACACAAACATGTAGTTGCTGTCATCGCCAAACCAGCCGCTCGTGAGCGAGCTATTTTCCGAAACACCGCTCAGGGACTGAATGGTGTGCGATGTGTCGACAATCGCCGGGATCTCGCTCGCCTGACTCCAGAACGAACTGTTATACGGCACCGCCGGCAGCGTGTCCCACGTCGTCACGTTCGGCAAAGAGCCCACCGAATCCCATGTGATCTGGCCAGAAATGTAGACGACAGCGGCTTCCACCTGAGCATCGGCCCGGCCAAACTTGCCGGTTCGATAGTTGAGCACGAGGCATTTATCCGGGGCTGGCGTGCTCGCGTTGCTCGACACGAAATACCAATAAACAAGGGAATTTTCCTTGTCGTGGTAGCTCTCGATGCGATCGCGATAGATCTGCGACCAGTTCGCATAAAGCCAGTCTTTTACTTCGTCGCCGATCGGTTGAACTGCCGAGCCGTCATAGTCATATACCTGCGCGTCGCTGCCGAGAAAAACATGACGGGTGCCGATCGCAACGACCGCTTCCTGACAAGGCGTTCCCACCACCGGCGAGATCTGCTGGAACCCCCAGATAACTGAACCGCCCTGATAATTCCCGTAGAACATCGAATCTTTCTTGTAGACGACGATATTCGTTCCGAGCGCGCGCCCCGCCGTGATTTTCCCGGGCGTGTCGATAATGACTCCGTAGGCGCATTGCGTCGCGATATTCGCGATCCAGTCTTCCTGGTTGTAGATCGCGCTGCACCACCAGCCATTCGGGCGGTGCCCCATCGAAGAATCGGTCGTATCGAACGCAAAAACGAAGCCTTGCGTCGTCTCGACGATCGACGCGGCCGGCGCGAGATTCATGGTTGCGGTAGCCGTCGCCCCAGCACCGCCGCCGCCGCTCAATGTCACGGTCGCTGCACCGGTGTAACCATTGCCAGGCGCGGTTACAGACACCGATGCGACGTTGCCGCCGCCCTTTGCAGTTGCCGCCGCGCCCGTCCCAGCACCACCAGTGAATGCCACCGTCGGAGCGCTCGTGTATCCGCTACCTGCGTTGGTCACCGTCACGCCCGTCACTGCGCCGCCGCTGATGGTCGCAGTCGCGGTTGCCCCAGTTCCGCCACCGCCAGTCAAGGTGACGGTCGGCGCGCTCGTGTACCCGCTGCCACCGGCTGTGATGCTGATCGATCCGACTGTGCCGCCGCCCGACAGCGTTGCGGTACCGGCCGCGCCGCTGCCGGCGCCTCCAGAGAATGCAACCGCCGGCGCCGTGAAATATCCCGTCCCGGCAGCCGTCACTGCCACGCTTTGAACCGAGCCGATCGGCGTGAAATCGCCACTCGAAATCGATTCTTGAATCGGATCGGCGCCATTTGACGCAATCGTTGCGTTGCCGAATTGGCAAAAGCGCCAGCGATTCGCGCCGCCTGAATAGGCCATACCTGATACGTCGTTTTGCTCAGGGCCGACGACCTCGAAAAGCTTCGTCGCCGTGCCCGCAATCGTGCGATAGCTGCCCGAAAGCAGTTCGCATGTGGCCGCGCCAGTCACCGCATCGGGAAAAGGAGCATTACCCAGCGGCGACGGCGTCGGCGCGGCCTTCATGCCGCGCAACGTCGGGACCATGTTCATGCAGTCGAGCACCGCGCCCGGCGTGGTGGGGTCAACACTCGGCGTGAAGCCAGTGAAAGGGATCGTCGATGGCATTACGTTGCCCGCATGTTGAGTGGCTGATCTTCCGGCGTCTTGGCTTCGGCGTCATCGTCGACGAAATCGCTGATTGCCTGGTCGCGTCGCGCGAGCCATTTCTGCTGGTTTGCGTCGTCGCGGATGTAATCAGCCGCCTCGGCCAGCGCGCCCCAGAGGTAGATGTCGGGCGCGTCTTCAAGCAGCCAGTTCGATGCGTTGGTCGTCGATAGCGGTTCGATCAGCACGTAATAGTGCAGGTCAAGACGCTGGCCGAGCTGCGGAACCGTGAGGATGAGCGAATCACCCTTGATCTGATAGCCGAACGTGATCATCCGCGGGTCAGACGAGGCCGGGAAGAAGTCCAGCGGCTTCGAGTTGAAATCCGCCGCAATGACGCGCCCCCAATCGCTCGGCAGTGCGACGCGATTCGTCGTCGGCGTGATCGAGTAGCGCGCGCGGCGCGAGCGCGTCTTGATCTTGCGGTCGAAATTCTGCTCCGCAAGCGTAATGAAGTCGGGAAAGAGCGCCTGCAGGTCGGGGCGCTTGAGCCACCGACCCATCGAAGCCTGCAAATCCGTGAACGACTGAAGAGCCATTTGCTATACTCCAAGTTCGGCCCTACTGTGTAGACACCCGGAGGCTGGCGAAAGCTGGCTCCAGCGCCCGGAAACGGGTAGATCTGGACGATCCCCGGGCACAGTCAGGGCCCTTTCTTTTTGCGGCCGTCACCGCGGGGAATCACCGAGAAAAGCTCGGGCTTTCCGGACGGACTGCTGTTCAACACAGCCGCGTCGTTCACTGGCACCCCACTTTCGTTCACCCGCGCATTCGGGTTCTGCAACACCGGACTGCGACCGCCATTCACCACTACCGATTGATCGGACAGACCGCTCTGGATCTGCTGGAGCATGTCGTCGATGCTGTATGGCGGGTCCTGATCAGTGACGCGGCTGTTGTAGTGGTGCGTCCCTTTATAAAACACGTCGGGCGACGTGAATTGCGGCTGCCCGAGTCGACCCCGCGCATCGTTGATCGCCTGCAACTGATCCGCAGTCAACGATCCAAGTTCGATGGGCTTCGCGCGCTGGCCGCTCTGAAGCGCCTCGAGCAGCGTGCGCGCATCAGCGAGCGCGCCGGGCTTCACCGGGCCGGCCAGCAGCGGAATCAAGCCGCCCAGCGCGTCGCCGGCGGTGCCCGGCTGGTCGGAAAGCAACCCTGCATCACGCATGCGCTGAGCAATCCACGCAGAACCACCGACGGGATCAGTGATTTGCGGAAAGCCTACCGGCGTGAACTGGCCCAACGCCGACGTGAGCCCGTTGATCGCATCTGCCGACAGATCGACAGGTGTGCCGAGAACGTCGGCTGTGTAGCCGCGCGTTGCGCCCCCAGCAAGTGCATCAAGAATTCCCATTGCTACCTCATGCAATCGACTTCAGCGATCAAGCGGCAACGCGTCGACTTGATCGCAAAAAACCGCGTCAGACCTTTCCAGGTGCGACACGGAAGTACGCGAAGGTTGGATCGTTGCAGATCGCCTTGATGTGTTTCGGGTCTTGAAAGAATTCGCGCCACGAAACGCCGCGGCGGATGCAGTAGTCCTCGATCACGATGCCCGGGATATTCGCCACATGGCGCATGTCCTTATCGCCGAACTGCTGCGTGGCGCGCAGCTCGGCGTTATGGTCGAGCAGGCCGTCGAAACGCGCGGTGTGCACGACGACCGTTTCTTCCTTGTCCGGGTTCGAGATGAATTCGGTCGTCGAGTACATGCCGCGCAGCCCTTACAGAAGCGCCTTGGCGCGATCGATCACGGCGATGATCTCCGACTTCGCCATGTGCACGATGCCTTCGAGATCGCCGAGAAGCGTTTCGAGAATGCTCTTGTGATCGGGCGCCGATGCATCTCCATCATCCAGCGCGCCGGAAGCATTGGCTGCCGGAATGACGTCGCCGGGCAATGCATTCGAAGCAGACGACAAGGTGCCGCTTGCGGATTCGACAGCCGCAGGCGATGCAGAGCCTTCCCCCGATTCAGGCGCGACCTCGGGCGCGTCAGCTTCGCCACCAACAATCGGAGCGACCGACGCATCCGCCGGGGCTGCGGGTGCAGACGCAGAATCGTTTCCCGGCTCACCTGCGGCGCTCAAGTCCGGCACAACGGCCGCAGGTGTCTCGCCCGTCGGCTGTTCGACCGATGAGACACCACCAGCAGCGTTTCCCTCGTCAACCGGTGCAGCAGCCGGAGCGTCATCGGCCATACGCATCGGGAACGCGGCGGCCATCAGCAGACTGAGAAGCTTGATTCGCATGATATTTTCCTGAGGACTACTACCCGCAAGCGAGTAGAAAAGTGAGCGCCGCCCACTTATTGGCGGCGGCGCGGGGTATTACGACAGGTCGCGGCCCTGTGCCGAGCTCGCTTCGTTACGAGCTTCGAGCGTGCCTTCCCAGGTGATCTGGAAATTGCGCGCGTCGCCCGTCTTGGCCAGTTCTTCCTTGTCGAACGGGCGAAGCGTTGCGAGAGCCCACAGATCCGTGTCGACCGCGTAGGCGGCGTTATCGGGCGTCGCGATGCCCGACATCACGCGGTTCGGGATCATCGACACGTTCCCGAAGTCGCCTGCGTAAACTGCGTAGGCGGTATTCAGCACGGCTTGCTTGCCCGAACCGGTGACTTCCACCTGACGGGTTGCATTGCCCTGGAAGGTCGACGACACCTGTTTGTCTGCCGGGCGGATATGCACCTGCGAGACGTTGCCGCCCTGCGTGTATGCACCGAGCAGCATCTGCTTGAGGATCGTTTCCGCCCATGCGCGATTGGTGCCCGCTACCGGCGCGGTATTCGTGCTCGGAACCGGCGCAGCCGAACCGGTGCCGCCGTAGAAGTTGGTCGCAATCCAACCTTTCAGGCCGCGCATCGTGCGCGCAACGGTTGCCGAGCCGACAACAGCCGTGGCATTCGTGATTGCCGCCGCTTCGATGTCCTTCTTCAGCTCGACCATCTTCTTTGCAGACAGACGGGCGATTTCCTTCGGGCCGGCCTTCTTCACTGCTTCCTGCGTGCCCGAAACACTGAACGTGTCCTGCACGATCTGGCAGCGATTGCCGATGCGCACGGTCGGGTTCTGTGCCGAATAGGACGCATCCGCACCTTCGACAGCCGCATTCGAGCCGTTCGGGGCGCGCAGCGCGTCGGTCTGCCACTCGTGCAGCACGGCGTCGGCGTCCACCTTGTCGATCGCCGACGTGAACGGCGTATCGGACGGCGAAATCATGAAGACCTTGTCGATAAGGTCTTCGCGGTTACCTACGGTCGAGTAGGTCGTGACGGTATTCGCGGGCATTTGCTCGCTCCTATGACAAAGAGGCCTGCGTCCTTACTCGAGGAGCGCGGCCAGATTCTTCACGGAGGGATCTGCGTTAAACGTCTTCGTCGCATTGGCGCGAGCCAATTGGTTGCGATTCGGAGCGGGTTGACGCGATCCCGGTCGCTCGACTCGCGGAGGCTGCTTAACGCCTTCACGAGCCGCTTTTTGACGGGCCAAAGCCTGATCGAACATCATCGCCTTTCGAGCGATGAGGAACACCTCGGCCGTGTCCATCTGGGCCTGCATTTCCTTCGGAATCCCTTGAGATTCGAGGTATGCAGCCACCGCTTGAGCGCCTTCCGTCGCCTTTGCCGGGTCCGTCCATTCAGGGATGGCCTCGATGATTTTGGCTTTCGCCTGTTCGAGACGTCCGTGGAGGTTTGCCGCATCTGCGTCTGCATTGCGCTTGTTGAGAGTCGCCTGGATCTGCTGAGCCTGCGCAATCTGCTGCTGGCGTTGCTCCCACTCATGCCGGACCCGGACATACTGCGCCGGGTCTTGGGCGAGGAGAGCTTCCCAGTTTGGCTGTTGCGAGGCCAGAAAAGCCTGGTGCTCCCGGATGTAGTGTTCAAGCACCACACCCAACTGCTTTTCCCGTTCGGGAACCTGCTGTAGCTTCGCCTCGGCGTCCTTGCGGATAGCCGCGGCTTCTGCAAACTTCTTCTCGGCACCGTGATATTTCGATGCCTCTGCAATCAGTTCCGATTGCGTTTTCGTGATCGTCTTCCCATCGCCGACCGGAATTTCGAACACCGGATCGGTGCCGTCGGGATCGTTGACTACCTCGGCGTTATCGTCCAACGAAGGATCGTCGAGATTGAGTTCGTTCGGATCGCTACCGGCTGCGCCTTCCGGATCGCTGCCGCCCTCTTCTTCGCCGCCGTCGCGGTCCACGATCAACGATTCGAGATCCGATCGCGCATCACCGCCGCCGCCTTCGCCGTCGACGATGTGATGAAAAGGAAACGCCATCAAAAGGCGCATCAGCAGCTTCGAAAGTTTCACGGGCAAACTCCAATCACGATTTGCAAGGGAGAATATTCCTTCACCATTAGCGCATCAACTGCTGGGCGATCTGATATTCGCGATCAATAGCCGATTGCTCTTCCGAGTGAATATCCGACTGGATCGAATCATTCATCGAGCGCTCAACGGCAGGGTCAGTGACCTTTCCGGCAAACGCTGCTTTTTCACGATTGACAGCGAGATTCGCGTAAAACTGTTCACGCTGCCACGCCAGATTCTGCGTGGCCTGGTCGCGCTCTCGCGCATCGAGCAATTGCTCGTGCTGCGTCTCAAGAGACGCCTTGAGCTGCGCATCGCGAACATCGGACCGCTCTTGCTGGGCAAGCTTTGCGGCGTCCGTTTCCTGCTGCAGCCTGGCTTTCGTCGTTTCGATCGCAATCTGGCCTTGGACAATAGCTTGACTGGGATCAGGAGCAGGAGGCTGTGGCGCGGGCGCATGCGGCTGAGAAAAGAACTGCGACGGATCACCGAGTTGCAGCGCGTGCACGAGTTCCGTCTGCGTCTTGTAGATGTTTCCCGCGGTGACGGTGCTCTTGATCGTCGGATCGGGATTCTGCGCGGCTTGCATCTGCACACCCAGCAGATTAGTGAGCTGCGCAACGCGCTTGCCAGTGTCGCCGGTTCCTGTGCCAACCGTTACTGACATACCGTATTGATTGCGCCATACGCGCGGATCAACGTCTACCCAGTTCCCATTAAGCTGGAATACCATGTTCTTGTCTTGGTAATTCGCGAGCAGCTTCTGGATCAGCCGGAACAGATCCTTCACACCAGTTTCTGCGAACGTGCGCGCGATCAGCTTCACGCGCAGATCGGCGCGCTGCGTGATGTTCTCGATGCCGGTCGCCGTATGGTTCAGCGTGTCTGAATCGAGGCCCTGGCTGTATTTCGTCACTCCAGTGCGCTCCTGCGACATGGTGTCGACGTATTGCAAGAGGTTGAACGCGCCGGCAGAGTCGCCCAACCCCTTTTGCAGCGGACCGATCGCGTTCTGATTTTTCACGCGAACCGGGCGCCCGGGCGCGGAATTCAGGTAATCGGACATATTCACGTCCTTTTCGATCACCCAATCGCGGCCGTTGATCTGCAGGTTCATGTTGTCCTGCAAACCGCGCAGAATGCCTGTTTTGAGCTTCTGGATCGGCATGGCGAGATCGGCAATCGAGCGGCCATGCAACAAGCCAGGAATGCGGATCGGGCACAGCACTGCAAACGGAGGGCCGTCGACCACTTCGTTATCGAGGATTACGGAACCTGCCTTCGTGATCTTGCGCCATTCAGAAATACCGTCGCCGTCACAGTCGATCGGCAGATAGCATTCGAAGACCCAGATCTTGCGCTGCGATTCGTCGCCGTTGCCATCATCTTCCGTCAGCATCGCGAACTGATCTTCAAGCGACTGGCGCGCCTGCGCCAAACCCGAAAGCTCCGCCTGCTCGGCAGCGGGATCAGAACTGAGATCGTCGACGTTTTTATAGCCCTTCGCGCGCAACTCGGACATCGACATTTTCATGCGGTGCGCCGAGAATCCGTCACCGATGCGGCGCGATGTCTGCGCCACAAGGAAATCTTCGGGATTCAGAGCTTCGATAGCAACATGCCCCTCCTTCTGCGAAATCGTGAGCACGACGTCGTGCAGTTGCGGCAGCTTCGAAAGGTCGATTGGTTGAGGCGCCGGCGGCGGCTGCATCGGACGCGGTTGCGGCGGCGCGCTCGGCGGCCCAGCGTTCGGACCGGCAGGCGGAATGCCGGGCGCGGACGGCTGCATCGGTGGCCACGGCTGCCCCATCGCCTGCGCTCGCTGCTGCGCTATGTTCCACTGCGTCACGGCGGCCTGCTGCTGGTTGAACTGATCCATCGCAGCGCGCTCTGCCGCCGGATCGACGTAGCTGGTGCATTTCGTGATCGATACGCTAGGATCGTTCGACACGATCGCGAGCTGAACGTCGGTAATGGCCGAATACACTTCGCGGCGTGCGGTCGTTTCGAGTTCCCACCAGGCCTTCGCCACGCCGATTTTCGAAAGCAGCGCCGTCTTGAACCAGTCGAGAAACACTTCAAAACCGGGGTTCTGCTCGCGCACGACGTAGTTGCACACGTGCGTCGTCTGCTCGGCGCCCTGCTCGTCGCCAGGCTTGCGCGGGCAAAACTTAACCGGCTGGCTCGATCCGAAGAAAATCTCCATCAGCGATGGCATCAGCCATTCGATCTGATCGCTTACGACCGTGTCGACGACGCTCGAACGGCCCTCGACATCCGGAGGCGCGAGATCGCCTTCTGGTAGCCCGAGGTAGTACTGCATCGCCTTTTCCTGCTCTTTGGCGATGCCGGTCCCGAGCCAGTTCTGCGATTGCGAGATATGACTTTCGAGGATCGAGGAGATCTCGGTGTCGGGCATCTCGACAGGATCGCTGTCGTCACCCGCTTCAGTGACGATCTGGACCGGCGCGCCGGGCTGCGGCGTAGCGGCCGGCGACGTATCAGGCATCATCGATTGAGCCAGTTCCTGCATGAGTTGGTCGTTTTCCATTACACCGTCACCAGTTGTTTGAATTCCAGATCGCCGCCCCATTGCGAGCGGTTGTTGTGCATACGCGGCGCGTGGACCGCGATATAGCGCACCATGTCGTTCGAGTGCGAATGTTCGTCGTGCATCGGGTGGCCCGCCTTCGTGCGGCGATAGCGCTTCATGTGCTCGATCAGGCCAGCGCTCTTGCTGCCGTCTTCGTACACGCGCGGGCCGCATCGCGTCTTGTCGATAAAAGTCTTCGGCAGAATGTCGCGCACCAGTCGAATGCCCTGCTCGACTGGCATGTTTTCCGCAACCTCGACTTCCCAGCCAAGCGCTTCCATCTTGGCCTTCATCGAGATACCGTCGGCGGCAAGCGTCTCGTGCTCCGAGTCGTGAGGCATGACCAGGATTGCGCCTTCATAACCGCGATCGATAAATTGCTGGCTGAACCAGCTCAGCGGCCGCTGCCGGTTTTCGATGAAATCGACGATGCGGTACTCGCCCGCGACCTGCTGCACAACGCCGCATGACGTGTGATCGTTGAAGCCCAGGTCCATGATGATGTACGTGTTCAGCTCGTCGCTGATCACCATATTCAGCATCCGCCCATCGCTCTCCATCTTCGAGATCTCGCGGAAGTAAATCGCGCCCTCGACGGCCGGCAATGGCATGCCGAGCCACACATGGCGATGCATGTCGGGATCTTTACCCGCCATGTCCTGTTCCTCGATGCGCAACTCGTCGGGGAACCACGGGTTCTGGTCGAAATTGACGAACAGGCTCGCGCAGTTCGGCAAGCCCTCGACGACGATCTTCTGATAGATGAAATCCGACTCCAGCTCAGGGTTCCAGCTCAGCCAGATCTGCGATCCCTTCGCTCGAATCGACGGCGTCAGCTTGCGAAAACTCTTCTCGGTGATCGTCTGCGCTTCTTCAATCCACGCAATATCGATGTCGGCGAGCGATTTGACGTTGTCGGCCGTCATGTCGCTCAAGCCGCGGAAAATGAACGTGCCGCCCGTAAGCGGCCGGATCTCGTCAGCCAGAACCTTGAAATACGGTTCGAGGCCCATCTTCTTCATTTCGGACACGAGCGTGGCATAGACCGATTCCTTGATCGAGTCCTGCACTTCGCGAGTGCATAACACACGCAGCGGGCCCTGCACTGCGCGCAGCAAGATCGCGCGTGCGAAATTCACCGTCTTACCGCTGCCACGACCGCCGCGGACACTGACGAAGCGCCACTGTCGCTCCGTCAGCACCCGCGACCAGCGCGGCATTTGCATTGCCTGCTCAGCGCGACTCGGCATCGCCATATTCCAGCCACACACTCTTCGGCGTCATCACACGAGCGATCTCGTGGTGAACGACCGGCACGCCGCACCAGATCGTTTCGATCAAGTCGGTGGGCGGATTCGGATAGCTTGCGCGCACAAACTTATGGCCGTTGTTGAGCACGAATGTGCGAAACTCGCCCCACGACGGCGGCGCGTAATCGTCGCCATCTGCGGCCAGAGGAGTGTCAGGCGCTTTACCGGCGCCCAGAATCGCGTCCAAAGCCACACCGGCGGCAGAAGTCGTAGCGGAAATATCGCTGAGTGCGGCCTCCGCAGGTGCCGAAGCGATCTCCCCCGATGGGCTTTCCCCCGTTGCCTGCGCTGAATCCATATCGGGCACCTGTCCAAGCAGATCGGGCGATGTTTCCGTGCCCAGATCCTGCTCAGCAGCGCCCGATTCGTTCACTCCAGAAACTACTTTCTTAGCCACGTTTTAGATCCTCCAGACTCTTCGCTGCGATTTCGCCGGTCGTCACGATCGACTGCAATTTCTGCTTCAGATCGTCAAGCGCACGAAGCCGGTGCCACGCATCCGATTGTATTGACTTGGGGTAGTCCTCACTATCCCGCCACTCGCGAATCGTTTCCTCTTCGAGCTTCGCGAAAGCTCCCCTTACCGCCTCATCCCGCAAAAGCTCACCGATGCGTTGAGCGTCCGAGACTTCCTGCAACCACTGCGCACGCTGCGCTGCCTTATCCATCCGTCTGCACCTCCGGTTTCGCCGCAGGCACGCCTTCAGGCGGGTCAACGAATTCCACGCGCACAAGCGCGCCGCCCGGCGGCAAGTTGAGATTAAGTGAATCCTTCAGCATTCCCAGATGCCGCATGGCGTTGGTGAGAGCCGTGTTCTTGTCGGCGACCTTGTACTTTTTCGTGTAGCCGATAAAGCGCCGTTCCTCGCCGCTGCCTTCATATTCTTCAAGCACTTCCACACCGGCCAGTGCGGCCGCAGTGTCATCGTCAAGCTGGTTAATCGGAATCGGGGCGCCTTCGCTGTTAAAAAGCTTGCGCGGATCAAAGAACGCAATGCGGGCTACCTCCAGCAGCACACGGTCCTGCGTGACGCGCATCCGATCGGCGCGCGCCTTCTTTTCCGAGCGGATCGCCTTCGCCACTTCAACATGCTTCAGCAGCCGCTGGCCCTGCGAATAGGCCGTGGCAGCGGAATAGCCAGCGCGGATCGCGGCCTGCGTTGCATTCAGGTCGATCAGGTATTCGCCAATAAATCGCTGGTGCTTTTCGGACAGTGGCGGCCGGCTTTCACGTTTCATTCATTCCTCGTCACAAGGCAAATCGACCGTATCGCGGTCAAAAGGCGCGCTCACGCTCGCCAGACTCAATAAACTCACGCAGAGATTTCCGGTTCTTGCTCACAATCGCGCGACACCGCAGATATTCCGGCGTTACCCATGCCGCGCGTGGCGCCTCAACACCATTGCGACGATCCTCTGGCACAAAAACCTCAACCTCAACGGCGTCATCGCGAAGCGTGCCGTCTTGCCGCGCAAGTCGACGCACAACCCGCACGCTCGAATTCATTTCGACATCGGCAGCTACATAGGCAATGCGGTTTCGATATCGCCCATACACAGCCGGCGCAAGACTGGGAACTTCAACGGTAAGCACAAGCGTCATCGAACATCTCCGTACAGGCGCTCAAGCGTCGCGTCCAGCAGGTCGAGCTCGTCCATTTTCAGAATTGCGAGATAGCGACGGTCACCGTGCACACCGTTGCGACCACGATGGCAGTCGTCCGCGCACAGAGGAATCGTGCAGAAGTCACCACCGCGCTGCGCACCGCCCTGCGCGATGCGAGCGTGGTGAACCTCGGTGCGTGAGTCCTGCGCACGGCCCAAAAGCGTGCAGCAGATACACGCCATATTCGCGATGCGACCCATATGAGCGCGGGCCCGCTTGTTCGCACGAGAACTCATGCGACCGCCATCGCGACGAGCGCGCTGATGGGATTTGAACGCCGCACGTTTTGCCGTTGTGCGCGCTGTCGCCCCATCGGGCGAGGCATATCCGGCCCGCCGCCGTACACCCAGAGCGGCGTCGGGCTGCCGAGGCCATCAGGCCAGCGCCATCCGCCGATATGCACATCGGCCCTGTGGAGTCGCAAAAGCTCGCAGGCGCGCGGCTTCGAAAACCCTAACGCATCGGCCAGCTCGGCCTGCGATCGCGGCTTGGCGAGCAGGCGACGCATACGGTCCCACGCGGGCTGCTGACGAACAGCGCGAGGCCGACGAAGCTTCAGAATCTTGCGCGCATATTCTTCGATCGAAATCTGCGTATGACGCGGCAACAAGGCGACGATCTCAGCGAGAGGTTTGAGTGTCGGATAGTGCTTCCTGACGATCGCCACCTCGTGATTTGTCCAGGTGTTTTTCTGGCGCTTTACAGGCGCATTCGATTCGGGAGTCATGATCAGAAGTCCGCGGGAAGCACGTCAGAGAGAAAATCGACAACTTCAGGAAAGCGTGCCGCGCCGCGCTCACGCATGAGCACGTAGTCGATCCAGGGACCACGACCGGAGGCTTTCGCCACGCGAACCAGAAAATCGGGCGTCGATTCGTTCGCGCGCCGCTCGACGCGAACACGCTTGCCCTGCTCGCCGATGCCGGAATCGCTCAGCCACCACTCGACACTGGGCGCCGGTTCATCGGCGCGCGCGGCGCCCGAGAGAACCTCGGTCACGAAGCGATCGAGGAACGCGGCGTAGACCGGTCGATTGTCAGACGCTTGCTCGCGGCGCTTCGCGGCGCGGCGCACCGCCTCGCGAAGCTGCTCAGCGGTGACGCCCTTGCCTACCCACGTCAGCACCAGCACGCGGTCAGCCTTGGGATCGACGGCCACGGCGAAAGCTTGCTCGAGCACGTTCAGCAGTTCTGCCTCACGGTCAGGTTCCGCGATGTCGCTGCTGTTTTCCTCGCTGCCTAAATTTTGAGCAGCAGCAGCAGCGGGGTTTTCCGCGCTCGCGTTGCTGCTGCTTTTCTTTGTAGGGTTAACTGCAGTATTAGACTGAACCTCGTTCAGTGCCTTTACGTCGCTAGGTTCAGTGCCTTCCTGCACGACGTTCAGTGCCTTTTCCGAAGGTACTGAACCTGCTTCAGTGCCCTTATCCACAGGGCACTGAACGTCTTTCAGTGCCTTTGCTCCGCGCCCTCTTTTCGAAGGCACTGAACCTGTTTCAGTGCCTTCGTTTTCGGCGCGAATTTCGAACCCTTCTGGAATACGCGGAAGATACTCATGGCGCGCCCAGCGCTGCTTCGCGAAGCCGTGTTTACGCACGACGAACCAGCCAAGCGATGCGGCGGTGGTCAGATGCGTGCACACTGAGCGCTCAGAAAGGCCTGTTTCCTCGGCAAGCATGGCCGTAGACGGGAAGCAGTCCTCACCAAGGTCATTCAAATGACACGAGAGCGTCAACAGGACGTGCCGCGTTGTCGGCGACAGGCCCGACTTGATAATGGCGTGGCGCCATGTCCATGGCTTCATCACGCGGCAACCTCGGCGCTCGGTGCGTACATGATTTCCAGACCGAGTTCGAGCGCGATATGACGCTCCAGGCGCGCGCCGCGTGAGCCTTCAAACCCCGGAAGCAGGCAGATGCCTTCGCACGTCACCAGTTCGCGGATGTCCGCGCGCATCGCGGCGGCCCATTCCGTGCCTGCAGCCGGGTTGATTTCCGCTGGATTGATCACGTCGTGACCAAGTCCGCGCAGGCGCGCCGCTTCGGCGTGGAAACGGGGGAAATTGAGTTCGGGAATTCCGGTCATGGGACCGGCGATGTAGATGCGCATGGATCAGTGCCCGCAAGGAAGGCTGACGCCCGGGACTTTCACGGCCCCGCAGGACAGGCAGATCAGCGGCGTGACATCGGGAGAAGCAACGGGCTCGGGCTGGTCCGCCAGCATGCGCTCCACGTCGGTCTGTTGAGGTTGATTCATCGTCGATCCTCGAAAAAATTGGCCGTAGCTTTCCGGCCTGTCATCGGCTCAGCACATTGCACCGCCGCCAGCACTCCGAGGTCTCGGCGCAGCTATCCGATAGCGCGCCGACCGCATGTGCAATACGGGTTTTCTTACGACCGCACCCACCAGAACGCGCCGCCAAACGCGAATGCGATAACTCCAAACATGAAAAAATCGAAGAAAAGTTCCACGGTCAGCTCCTGCGACCGCACTCGCCCATGTTCATGCGGGCGCAGTGACAGTTCGATCCGATGACGTTGCCGCGCGCGAGGTAATCCATGTATTCGACGCTGGTGATGGTCAGGCCCAGTGCGCCGATTACCGCGTTCAGCTTGTCGATGGTGATGCCGGCGTTACCGCTCAGCACCTTGGAAAGCATCGTCGAATCCCAGCCCGTGGCATCGACGACAGCGGCCTGGTTCTCCGCGTCGCGCAGCGCGGCGCGCAGTATCGATTCAGGCTTCACTTTCGCCGGGCCTGAGACCGGCAATTCAACAGCGTTCATTGGTATTCACCCCGGTTCATAAAGCTTCGAATGCGGCTGAATGGCCGCGTAATTACAGTGACGACATTGAGCAGCGCAACGCGCTACGCAGCGGCAGCCTGGGTAAGCGAGTTGGAACGAGCAGCGAAGTGTTGCGCGTGAAATGCGCTGAGACGGTTCCAGTACGACGCCTTCGTATCGGCGATCTTCCCGTTCTGGATTCGGCTGATAGTTGCCTGCGGGATACCGGTCGCTTCGCTAACCTTCCCTTGGCTCAAGCCTGCGGAGGTCAGCTCGTCGATCAGTTGCTTCGCGGTTTTCATGTGGGCGCTCCAAGTTGCCTATGGAGCGCATTCTATACGCTTTCGTATTACTGTCAAACGGTATCGTATAAGTCCTTGCGCGGACTTATGCATTTCCGTATTTTCTGCGCATGTCGAAAACATCTATTTTTTTGGTCTCAAACCTGCAGTTTTTGATGGAAAAACGCGGGTTGAACCCAAATTCGCTCTCGGAACGGGTTGGAAATAAGCCGCCTCAGGCGACGATCTTCCGCATCCTGAACGGTGAGAGCTTGACGCCTCGCGACGACACGGTGCGCCCGCTCGCGGATTTTTTCGGCGTCTCCCTGCAGGACTTGCGATACACGGATCTAGCGGCGCGCGCACTTGCCCCGAAACCCGCAACGGGCGTTGACGTTGCACGGCGCGTAGCGCTTGTGCTTAACGAAACGGGCGCCAGCGTCGAGGAACTCGCCTCCGCCGCAAACGTACCGGCCGATACCGTTCGAGAATGGCTCGATGGCGCCGTTGCGACGATCCGACTTGAGCATGCAGCAGACATACAGGAAAAATTCGGCTACAGCGCTGTTTGGCTGGTGATGGGCAAGGGCGCAAGAAAATCGGCGAACATCCACCACGAGGATTCGTTCGACCCGATACCGCTCCCTCCCGGCAAACGCATTCCAGTAGTGGGGACAGCACAATTGGGAGACGACGGACACTGGGCTGATCTGGATTATCCGGTCGGCCACGGGGACGGTTATCTGGATTTCCCGTCCAAGGACAAAGACGCCTACGGCGTGCGCTGTAAAGGCGACTCAATGACGCCGCGCATCAAGGATGGGGAATTCGTCGTCGTCGAACCGAACCGCAAGGTCGATCACGGGGACGAAGTACTGGTAAAGGCCAAGGATGGCCGTGTAATGGTAAAGATCTACCTTTACGCAGCCCAAGGCCGTACCCATCTGATGTCTGTGAACACCTCGCACGCGCCGATCGCCATCAATTCCGACCAGATCGAACGGTTGCACTACGTCGCGGCGATCGTGAAACCGTCGATGTGGCTATTCGGCTGAGCATTTGGACCAACGTTTTACACAGGGAATTTTATGGCAGACGAGCAGACCCCGGCCACGCCAACGCCGGAGCCAGAAACCGCCAAATTGCTGACGAAGGATCAGCTGTCGGAGTATTTCAATACCGTCCATAAAGGAAGCTGCCCCTCGTGCGGTGAGCGGAAATGGGCCGTCATCGGCTCCCCAGCTGACACGACTGCGTTCGTCTATTACCACTCCGCCAAGCGGATTACGCCTAAGACGATTTATCCGAAAAGTTTGATTGACCCGAATACGTTTCCCGTCGTCAACCTCATGTGCAATACGTGCGGATTGATTCAGCCCTTTTCCTACTATACGATCGAGCGATGGGCGGAGAACAACAAGAAGTAACGAGCGCACCGATCGCTCCCGAATTAGAAGGCCCCCAGCAGGAGGTCACCGCTGCGCTCTATTCCATGGCGACGAAGAGTCGCGTCACCACCAGTGCGCAAGCAGCGACATCACCACGCCAGATCCAGAAAGGTAAAGGTGTGGGGTTTGACACGGCCGGCGGCGGCGGAGATGATGGGGGTATGGATAGGATCGAAAACCTCGAAAAGTCTGTGAAGCGTCTAGAGGACGATTTCACGACCGTTCGGAATGATGTAACCGGCATGAGAAACGACATGTCGGAGATCCGCATTACGCTCGGCGAACTGAACGCGAAGTTCAACATCAATGACATTCGCCAAAATGTCGAAAAAGCGCACACTGACATCTACAAATGGCTTGCCACCGTCGTCGTATCGGTTGCCGCCGGTGGCATTGCCATCTATACGGGATTGAAGTCAAGCGCCAGCCAGCCCGCGCCAGCAATGCCAAGCATTCAATACGTGGTCCCGATGCAGCCTCAACCAGCGGCGGTGCCGGGCATCGCACCCACGCCCGCCCCGCCGCCGTCGACGGCGTCTCCTCAGAAGTAACTTCCAGCAGACAATCCCGCTTCGGCGGGATTTTTTTCGGGCGAATCTATACGGAATCGTATTGACTAAACAATACGCTTTCGTATAATTACCTCAACGCGTCACCGTGACGCGACGAGGAAACCCAGTGGAAATCTTCACCCTCACCGACCCGCGCGATTTCGGGCGCTCCTTCTCCGATTGCACCGACGAAGAGCTGTTCGTCTCGTTCATTTGCGCCAATGCCTGCGTCGATACGATCCGCGAAATCGCACGCCGTGGCCTCAACGAGCGCAACGCGCAGTTGATCACGGCCGAACTCAACGACGGCTCGACGCACATGCTGCGCGAGCTCCTGCGACGCGGAATCGATCCGGACAAGAAGTTTTCGTTCGGCGCCCCGGCACCAGCGAGTCACTGAGCCATGCACAAGCTGCCTGACTGGTCCCCGTTCGCGGTCCTCGGCCTGCTCTATCTCGTGGCCGCCAGCATCGCCCCTCCCATCGAATTCCTATTCGGCCTCGCCAAATGAAAAACCTTCTGAGCCTCATCGCGCTCTGGGGCCGCGTCACGGTTGTGCTCGCCCTTCTCGCTTTTCTTGTCGCAACGCTGCAGCAGGTCGGTGGCGCTGAAATCGCGCGTGCCGGTGGCTTCTGGAGCATGAACTAAGCGATCTGATCCATAAGGATGGCTAACTGGAGAATGTCATGCCGCGTCAAAAAATGACCGACGAAGAACGCGCAGCGAAGAAGCAGGCGCGCAAAGACGAGATCAACGCAGAGCGCGAGGCCGCCAAGACTGAGTTGCGCGGAATCATTACTGAACTCGCAAGCCAGATTCCCTTGCATGTGCGCATGGGGGGGGTACAGACGGTTCACGAGTGGAAATCTGCGCTCGACAAAGCAGTCGATTGCACGAAGCTCGGACGTGTTTCGGTTGAGCGCCTCAAATCCGTTGCTGATGCACTTCGCAGCCAGGTCGTGAGATGACTGTCGCCGAACTCATCACTGAGCTGCAGCGCTTCCCCGCTCACCACGTCGTCTCTGTCGCAACAGACTCCGAATCGCTCAGCGGAATGCCGAACTACGACGAGCACTACATCGCTGATGTGACCGAAGGCGAGCGCGGCGAAGTCCGCATCGACTGCACGTCGCGCTAACGAATTTTTATTCGCCAAACGCATAACCGGCGTTTATGCGTCTTACGCATAAATATGCACGCCTACCGCCAGCACGCAGCTTGAACCACAAACGTGAGACGACCATGAACTGCACCTGCATTAACGAATTGGAAAAGAAGCTCGCTGAGAAGTATTCGGCCGAGCTCGGCGCGCCGGCCGCCGTCGAGTGCCAAGCCGTCGGTTTCATGTTCGGCGTCGGCATCTCTGTCGCCCACAAGACCGAATTCAAGGTCACGGCCAACTCGGCCGGATTCAAGCGCGGCAAGTCGATACCGGTAATCGCCAGCTTCTGCCCGTTTTGCGGCAAGTCGGCCAAGGATGCCGAGGCATGAACCTGCGAATCCTGAAAAAACTGTCGAAGCGTGCCGCGCCGCTGTTGCCGCTGCTCGGTGACTGCCGAGAGCAATTCCGTGCCGAGCGGGACGGTAGCCACACCGGGCAGGCTGGCATCGAGCGAAAGCACTGGGACCGCACGAGCGTGAGCCACGGCGGCAAGCCGTGGAGGCATGACATCAAGTTCAAGGTGCGGCGCGGTGAACGCTGGGTCGTGATGTCGCCGCCCAGCAGCCCGCTCAAGGGCACGGTAATTGTCGGCGAAATGTCCGGCTACTACGAGCCCGAGTGGGACGAAGAAACCGCGTGGGAATCGCTGGAGCGGATCGTCTTGGATCACTTCACCGACTGGGACGAGAGCGGCCCGACTGCGCTGCGCAGGTTCCGTTACCCCAGCGACATATTCCGAGCCGCGCGCGAAATCATCGCCGAGCGCGGCCAGTAAGCAGCTTGAACCCCAACCGATTGAGTGAGACGAGCATGAGCGACGAAAAACTGTGGATGCTGAATATCCAAGGCCCTGATGACGTGATCGCGGCCCCTTCGAAAGATGAAGCCGACAAGGTAGCTGCTGCATTCAATGCGCATTGGGGTGCGTATCTCGCGAAGCAGCGCGCAGCATCGATCGCTGAGGGCAAAGACCCGGACAACTGGCCGACCGTCACAGCCATAGTAGTCGAGTGGGATAGCACGCCCGCTGCACACGCCAGCAGCGTCAAGAAGTACTGGCCCGAGTACGCGCAATACCTGACTCCCCACCCGTAACCGGCATAGAGATATGAGCACCCAAGACCTCACCGCGCGCGCATTCGAGATCGCTGACGAAAGCATGGTCGAGCTACTCGCTTCCCATTCGGTTAGAGGTTCTGCGCTTGCGCCCACGTTTGGCCTATCCGATGCCGATGGACGCGAAGTGCGCGATCTCGAAGATTCCGACCCGGCGATTCAAGAGGCTTTTGAATGGCTCGAAGCCCGCGGCCTTGCCGAATTGGTCGAAGGCGAAGTCGACACTTTCATCCTGCTTAAAGGTCATGCCGTTGAATTCGTCGGTATCTGACCGCCTAACACGAGACACGAGGATAACGATGGACAACCAACTGAAGCCGTGCCCGTTCTGCGGCGGCAAAGCATTTTTCGAGCGCATCGGTACAGCGCGCCAGTCCTGCATCGTCGAATGCGCATCCTGCGGAACGCGCAACGAAAGTGGCGAAGAGGGCGACGCCTGTGGAAACCAATGGAACGCCCGCGCCGTCGTCCCTGCCGATGCGGCCGCAGCGCCGATCATGCGCTTCAACATCATCGGCAATCTGATCAATCCGGCCCCGAACGGTCTGTACGTCCGCTATGAGGACCACGCCCGGATCGCCGCTACCGTCGCCCCTGCTGCGGTAGCGCCGCTCACGGTCGCACAGCGAGATTCGATCTGGGTAGCCGCTGAAGCGCTCGAAAAGGGCGACCAGCACGCGCACGCATCGGAGTTGCGCGCGATGCTCAAAGCCGCCCCTACGCCTACCGTCGCCGCAGATGCGGCAGCGCCTATCAACCTCGAAGGCCTGCGCAAGAAGCTGCTGACGCCGCGCGAAATCGTGCGCGACGATCAAGGCTTCCTGACGCACCCGAACTTCCCGATTTGCGACGAAGGCACGCGTGCCGACAAGTTTCTTGAGGCGTTCGGCATCGAGCCGCGCTTTCGTTCGATGGAGAACGACCTCCCAGACCTGCACGAGCGCTGGTGCGAGGGAGACGTGGACAACTGCTCCGAATGGACGCCGACGGCACCCGAGGGCGATGGCTGGCTCCTGCTCGAAATCTACGACACGGAGGATGGTCCTTACGCGCTGTTCGGACGTGACAAATACGAAGCCGAGAACGCTTTGAAGCGTCAGCGCATGCGCGACAGCATCCAGCGACGCCAAGCAAACCAGGGAGATGCGCAATGAGTAACGAAAGCAAGCAGCCCGACGAGCGCGCGACGTTCGAATGGCCCGCGCATCCACGGTTCCCGACGCCTACCATCCGGCACGCAAACGGAAGCGGGTATTTCACCGAGCACCAGATGCAGGGCTATGCAAACGCCTACGGCGAGATCGTCCGCGTATCTCTCACCCCACCGCCCACCGAGCGCATGAGCGAGGCAGATCGCGAATGCAAATGGACCTACGACCTCGATGGTGAAGGCGGATTCTGGGATACGGAATGTGGCGAAGCATTTTGTTTCATGACGGACGGTCCCAAGCAAAACAACTTCGCTTGGTGTTGCTACTGCGGCGGCAAGCTTGTGCCGACGCTTGGCGACGCCGCCCGCAAAGCTGAGATCGAGCGCAGCGGTCAGGAAAGTGAAGGTAACCGCGCACCCATAGACGTGCACCAACAGGCTAACGACGATGCCGGAAGCTAGTACCCGCCAGCGGCGCTCCGTCATCGTCGATTGTGTGACGCGCGCAATCCGTCCAATCTCAACTGCGGCTATCGCTGAGCAGCTTGGCATTGAACTCGAACTCGCATGCACACGGGTCCGCCAGCTCGAAGACGGTGGCCGCCTGCGCCGCGTCGGCACTGCCACGCGCGTGCGAGACATTCGGTGGATGCCGGCAGTTGCGGCGATCGTTCAGCGACCGAGCGAGGAAATCAGTTACCGCGCTGCCGAAAACATCGAGGCGATGCGCGCGGCGCTTCTATTACGTATCGAGCGCGGTCAGCGCGCCGATTGGAACTCTGAAAAAGCGGGAGCCATACCGTGACGATCGTAGCCATACCGACCGCCAGCACACCGCTGCGCGAACCAGCGCTCACGTTGAAAGAGGCGGCTGCGCTTCTCAGCGTTTCTTATTCCACCATTTATGCAAATCGCGTCCGCCTTGGTTTTTTCAAGGTAGGGGGCGCGTGGCGTATCTGGCCTGAAAAATTGCGGCAATCCTGCGACGCGTACAATACCGATCGACCGGCGCGAGCGGACAAGAGAGGTTCAACATGGGAATCCGCAAACGCAAAAGCTCCGACATCTGGCACATCGATTTCCGCGCGCCAGGCGGCGGCCGAGTTCGCCAAAGTAGTGGAACAAGTGACAAAAGGAAAGCGCAAGAGCTGCACGACAAGCTGAAGCACGAGGCTTGGCGTGTAGCGAAATTGGGGGAGAAACCGCGTCATATCTTCGAAGAAGGCGCCGCGCGGTTTCTCAGAGAGCGCATGGAAAAGACAACGATCACGAGCATGACCGCACACATGATGTACTTCTGCGGGATTTTCGGCGGTCGTGATCTGGCGTCTATCACGCGCTCTGAGATTATGGCGGCAATCCCTGTGGACGCGGTGCGCGTAGGTCGAAAGGCGCCACTGACTGCGGGCACGCGCAACCGGTATCTGTCGACGATCCGTGCCATGTTTTACGACGCGGCGAAGGAATGGGAATGGATCGAAAAGGCCCCCAACCTGCCCGAGTTGGAGGAGCCGACCGGACGTATTCGCTGGATTACGCGCGATGAGGCGAAGCGCCTGTTGCGCGCGCTAACCGACGAGTGCATGCAGGCCTGCACGGCGTTCGGCTTCCAGACCGGTCTGAGGCAGAGCAACATCCTGAAGCTGGAGTGGTCGCAGGTCGATCTGGTTGCGAAACGCGCGTGGATTCACCCCGATCAGGCCAAGGCGCGTAAGCCGATTGGCGTGCCACTGAACGAGGAAGCACTCGCTGTGCTGCGCAGGCAGATCGGCAAAAGCGATGAGTTCGTGTTCGTTAGCGCGGGCGAGCCGCTAGACAGATGGGATGCCTATGCGTGGAAGTTGGCATGCCGCCGGGCCGGGATAAAGAAGTTCCGGTTCCACGACGTGCGGCACACGTGGGCAAGCTGGCACGTCCAGGGCGGCACGCCGCTTCAGGTGCTCAAGGAACTGGGCGGCTGGGCGACGTTCGAGATGGTGCTGCGGTATGCCCACCTCGCGCCCGACCACCTGGCGCAGCACGCTGGGGCAGTTCTGTTGCATGAGCCGCCGCGTCTCGCGGTGGTCAGTTGATGGCTGGGCACATTCTGGTCACACAGCCTTCCCATGTGTACTGGGATGAATTACTCGAAAGCCATGCTGGGTAAGGCTTCCGGCGATTCTGGATGGGCGTAGTGTAACGGAGATCTGATCCGCTACGCGAGCGAACACGGGTTCGCATAATGGAACGGCGCATCGCCTCGCTCGCTTCGCCGCTCGGCGCGCTCAAGGCGCTGGAACGGAATCTGAAACGCGAGCGGCGCGTGTTCGGCATGCTAATCGCGCTACTGGCGTTCGCGGGCCTGTGCGCGGCGGCGGTGGCGGTGTTCAGTATCGGCGCGGCGGCGCTCTCGACCCAGGCCATGCAGATGCGCGCGGTCACGGCGCAGACCAACGAACTGCTGCTGCGGCGCTTCAATCTGATCGTGGGCCAGAGCCTGATGGTGGCCTTGCAGGAGAACGAGACGAGCGCGGCGGTCCTGCCTGAAGCGCCGGGCGTGCCCGTGACGTCACAACGCTGCACGCCGGCCTTCGACGGTCTCGATGGCAGCCCCGAACTGCACGCAGCGTGCGATCGCGCGGTGCAGATCGCGGAATTCGTCGGCGCGAATGCCCCGATGCTGTTCCTGCTGCTCGACGGCAGCGCGGCCTGGAGCTACAAGCTCGCGCCCGGTGCGCGCAATCCCGCCGATACCTCGCTGCACAGCGGCGCCGAACATGCGCGCATGCTGGTCGACGAGGTGCTGCTGCGCATGAATGCGCCCGGTGTCGCGCCATCGGGTAAAGGTTTTGGGCGCAAGGTCACGTGGTTTCGTCCGCCTGCGCGGCTGAATTTCGCGCCGCAACTGGTGCTGGGCGGCTCCATCGTGCGCAGGAACGGCAAACCTTATGCGATTGCGCTGACTGCCATCGATCTCGATCAGTTGCCGCGCGTGCCGAACCCCGCGCATCCCGAAGCGGTGCCGACCCTGTTCGATCGCGATGGCGCCATGCTCGCCGGACCGCTGAGCACCGTGGCCGCGCAATACGTCGATCGTAAAATCGCCAACCTGCCGCTCGAACGCTTTCATCTGCTGCCGCGCTTCGGTTGGGTGATGCGCGAGCAGCCGCTCTACGACTTCGGCCACTACACGCTGGCGATTTCCTGGACCACGGAATTCGCGCTGATCCGCGTGCCGCTCGCCGTTATCGGGCTGATGACGCTGGCGTTGCTCGCGCTGCTGGCGGCGCTGTCGCGCTACTGGAACCGTCACGTGCTCGAACGCACCTATCTGGAAGCGTCGCGCGCGCTCGAAGGCGAACTGCTCAACCATCTGCTCGTGCATGCCACGCCGGTTGGTCTGTGCATCGTGCGCCAGAGCACTTTCGAAATCGTGATCGCCAATCAGATCGTGCGCAATGTGCTGGGCCTCGACACTCAGGCCACGCGTTTGCCGAGCGCATTATGTGTCGAATTCGAAAAGCGCATGCCTTACCCGCCGCCCGGCGACGGCGAAATGCCGATCTACGACCTGCCCTTTTCGCTCACGCGCGAAGACGGCGAAAGCGTGCATCTGGAGATCACCTACGCACCGGCCACGATGCGTCGCGAAAACGTGATGTTCTGCGCATTCGCCGATCTGTCGAAGCATTACGAAGCCGAACGCCTGCTGCGCGAAGCCAAGCGCACCAGCGACGAAGCCGCGCGCAGCAAGGTCAGCTTCTTTGCGGCGATGAGCCATGAAATACGCACGCCGCTCGCTTCGCTCACCGGCAATATCGAACTGGTGGCGCGCGGGCCGCTCGCGCCCGAGCAGGAAGCGCGCGTGCAGGCGATGCAGATTTCCGCGTCCGAATTGCTGCAGATCGTGAGCGACGTGCTCGACTTCTCGAAGATCGATGTGGGCGCGATGACGATTTCAGAGGAATCCGAATCGATTGCTGCGCTGCTGGTGCGCATCGCTCTCGCGCATGCGCCGCTCGCGACACGACAGCAGGTGCCCTTCTATCTGGTGATCGACCGCGCCATTCCTGCACGGCTTTATTTCGACCCGGTGCGGCTCGCGCAGATCATCAATAATCTGCTGAGCAATGCGTTCAAGTTCACGCACTCCGGCAAGATCGTGCTGCGCGCGAACTGGCACGGCGACGCGATTGAAATCAGCGTGGCGGATTCGGGTGTGGGCATGCCGGAGTCGCTCAAGGCCCGTCTTTTCCAGCCTTTTACGCAAGGCGACGCCCATCGTCTGACCGAGGCGCGCGGCACCGGGCTTGGCCTGTCGATCTGCGGGCGTCTTGCCACGCTGATGAAAGGACGCTGCGAAGTGGAAAGCACCCTGGGCGTAGGCACGCGCGTGATCGTCACCTTGCCGCTGCGTGTGGATGCCGATGCGACGGCCGGTGAAGAATGGACGCTGCCCGAAACCAATCCGGCCATTCTGTGCCGCGCGCCTGAAAATCACGAATGGCTGACGAACCTGTTCGACACGAAGACCAGCACGCCGGCGGATCTGGCTTCGGCGCCGGTTTCATCGCGCGAGAGTGCGCTCGACTATCTGCTGGTGACAGGCGAATTCAGCGTCGACGATGTGCTGCGTGTGTGGGGCGGCACGGCGAACGTGGTGTGGCTGCGCCAGGATGGACCGCTCGTGCCGCTCGCGCGCGCAGACGGCAGCGTGGAAGTGAGTCTCTATAGCCTCGCGGGCATTCGCACCGCGACGCAGATGCTGCGCGCGCGGCCAGTGCAGCGTGAAGGCGCGGTTGCCGCGTCGCGCGAACCCTTGCAAGGCAGCGACTTCCAGCGCCTGAACGTGCTGATCGCCGAAGACAATCTGCTCAATCGCAGCCTGCTGCGCGACCAGTTACGCACGCTCGGCGCGAATGTTATCGAAGCGAAGGATGGCGAAGAAGCGCTCGCACGTCTGGACGATGCGCGCGTCGACGTCGTGCTCACCGACCTCAATATGCCGCGCATGAATGGCCTGGAATTGCTGCATGCCACGCGCGCAAAACATGGCACATTGCCGATCTATGCGGTGAGCGGCAACGCCCTGCCCGAGCAGATCGCGCAAGGCCGCCAGTCTGGTTTTACGGACTATCTGAGCAAACCCGTGCCGCTCGCGGAACTGGCGCGCGTACTGGCCGATGTGGCGAGCGCACACGCGAACGCTGCGGTCGAGTCCACCGCGGAAGACGATGCCGACGTGCCGCGCTTCCCTGCGCTATCGCCTGAAATTGCGCCGCTCTTTATCGAGCAGGCCGATCACGATATCGCCGATTACGCGGAGATCGCATCCGCACGCGATTTCAAGCGACTGCGCGAATGGGCGCATCGTGTTTCGGGCGGTCTTGCGGTGCTCGGCCCATCGATGCTTTATGAAGCGTGCCAGGAACTGCGCGCGACACTACGCGAGGCTGGCGCATGGAACGACGAAGCCGGCGAGCTTTCGGGCGCAGTCGTCGCCGAACTTGAAGCGCTGCGTGAACTGGCGGCGAGCCAGCATTCGGCGTAGCGGTTTCAGGGGCCTTGATGGCGAGCGTTTTCTTCCGGGCATTGACCGCTTTGCCGGCGCACGCACCACTGACGCAGCGCATTGTCTGCAAGCGGGCAATTAACCGGATTGCGCGGCGTGGCATGCGTGCGCGCGCCGAGTTTCAGCGCGAACTTGACGGGCAACTCCAGACCGCAACGCGTCGAATCGATACCGCTGCCGCGCGCGAGCGGCGCGTGCGACGTGCTGTCGCATGCGCGATGTTCGAGCCTTTGATCAGCGGGTTCGGCGGTACGGGCCATCCAGAGCAGGCTGGGCGAAGGGCGTAGGGAAAAAACGGACATGATCGCGCGCCGCCACGCAGGCGGCCCTCAATATTGTTCAGTTGAACATGCCGATCATGGTGACATTCGCATCGATCGAGACCTATCGTAAAAGTACGAAAGCGCCTGTTTCAGGACACTTTCCCGCGAGCGCAGCCAAATACGGGACTGCTTATGACCACTTTCAGCCTGCTTTCGCGCGTGCGTGAATCGCGCCTGGCGTGGTAGACTGCGCCGCGCAATCGCTCACTCCAATATGAAACTACGCAAGCACATTTTGCTGACCGCATGGCTTGGCCTCGTCGCCATGTGGCTCATCGTGCTTGCTCCGCTCGCGAGTCAGTTGATTGCCGCGCATCACGCGCACGAGCTGGACGCTACGCTTTGCTCCGCGCTTCAGCCGGCTTCCTCGGCCCCGCATCTTTCGCACGACGATGCGTTCGGCGCCTGCGGTTACTGCAATCTGCTTGAACATCACGTCGCCATGCCCGCTATCGCGGTGCCCGAAGCGCAACGCGCGCTCGTGGCCAATGTCGAGCGTGCAGCGACGCTGTCCACGCGTCATACGCCCTTCGGGGCCTTTCCCTCGGGCCGTCCACGCGCCCCTCCCGCTGTTTCCCGCGCATTCGCTTGACTGCTGTCGTCATCGGCCGCACGTTCGCGTTTTTTCTGCCTGATTACCGGTTGTTCGTTGCCTGATCGTCGCTTGTCCGTCGATCGCTGATCGTTTGCGATTGTTTGTGATCGTTTGCGATCGCGCTCGGGCATCGGCCATGCATCGGCTCGACGCAGATAAAGACGCGCGCTGCACACACGCAATGGCTCGCCTGGAAGCGCCATCCGCGGCCGCACGTCTATTGCTCTGGGGAAACCTCACATGTTCACGCCCGCCTCGCGCGGCGCGCGGTTGCTTTCGCACGTCCGTATCTTGCGCACGCCCTTGTGCCTGCTCGCACCTTTCGCGGCTGCCGCCGCTGCTGCTTTCGCCACCGCATCGGCCCACGCCGCCGACGCCGATACCACCAGCGCGACCACGCTGCCCACGGTCACGATCAGCGCTTCAGGCACGGCCTCGCGCGGCGCGGCCACGTCCGCTGTCGATCCAAATCTGCCCGCCACGGTCGAAACCGTCACGCCCGAGCAGTTCAACAACTGGAACGTCGTCAATACCGAAGACGTGCTCAAGTACATGCCGAATCTGGCGGTGCGCAAACGCTTTGTCGGCGACCTGAATTCGATCATTGCCGTGCGCGGCACGAGCAATACGCAAAGCGCGCGCGGCCTCGTGTATTCGGATGGTTTGCTGCTGTCCAATCTGCTCGGTAACAGCTATGCGTTTCCGCCGCGCTGGTCGATGGTGTTTCCCGACCAGATCCAGCAGGTCGATGTCATTTACGGACCGTATTCGGCGCTTTATCCGGGCAATTCGCTGGGCGCGACGGTATTGAT
This sequence comes from Paraburkholderia sp. Ac-20340, assembly GCF_017104965.1. GTDB lineage: Bacteria > Pseudomonadota > Gammaproteobacteria > Burkholderiales > Burkholderiaceae > Paraburkholderia. The sequence continues at coordinate 291,206 of NZ_JAAGPR010000006.1, read as the reverse complement.
TACCACGCGCATGCCCTCGAAATTCGAGGCCAACGCCGATGTGAAAGCGTTCACGCAGCACTTCAGCCTTTACGGCGTGAACCAGAATTTCAACGGCAGCGAAATGAGTGCGTCGATTGGCGATCGCATCGGCAAGTTCTCCTGGCTGCTGGGCGTGAATCATCTGGAGAATACGAGCCAGCCGTTGCAGTTCGCTACGCTCGCGCAATCGAGCACGCCAGCGACGGCGAGCGACACGCCCGTGCACGGCGCGTACTTCTACAAGAACCAGACCAATACGCCGACTGTCGTGCTAGGCGTGAACGGCGAAGGCATCGAGCACACGGTACAGGACCAGTTCAAGCTGCGCACGCAATACGATTTCACGCCTACCGTGCAGGGCGGATTCACGCTCGGTTACTGGCATCAGACCTATAGTAGCCAGACGTCGACGTTTCTCTACGACGATAACGGCAATCCCGTTTATAGCGGCAAGGTCAATATCGGCGGGTACGAGTACACGATTCCCGCTTCTGCGATGGCGCCCAGCCGCGGTCAGAGCGAGAACTGGCTGTATGGTCTGAATCTGCGCACGCACCAGGCGACCGGCTGGAACGCGGAGGCACTTGCTTCGTACTACGACGTAAGCAACAGCGTCGCGCGTACGGCCAGTTCGGGCGGAACCGGCAACGGCGCGGGCACGATGACGCTCGGCGACGGCACCGGCTGGAAAACGCTCGACCTCAAGACCACGTGGACGCCCGCGCGACCCGATGCGGGCCTGGGCGCGCATTGGCTGACGTTCGGCTATCACTACGACAATTACTTCGTCGATAACCGTACCTACAACACGCTCGCATGGCGCGACGGTCCGGCGGGGAGTTTCGCCAACGCGTTCGCCGGCAAAACGCAAACGCAGGCCGTCTACGCGCAGGACGCGTGGCGCTTTCTGCCGCGCTGGAAACTGGTCTATGGCGTGCGTTACGAAGACTGGCGCGCGTATGACGGTTATCAGTCGCTGGGCGCTTCGACGGTGCCGTATGCGGGCGTGAGCGATCAGCACTTCTCGCCGAAAGCCTCGCTCTCTTTCGATGTCACCGACGATCTCACGCTGCGCGCCTCGATTGCGCGCGCCTATCGTTTCCCGACTGTGGGCGAATTGTTCCAGGGGCAAATCAACGGATCGTCGATCGTCAATAACAATCCCAATCTGAAAGCCGAAGACGATCTGTCGAAAGAACTCACTGCCGAATGGGCGCACTGGAATGGTCTGTTCCGCTTCACGCTGTTTCAGGACGACGTGAAGAACACCATCTTCAGTCAGACCGATACCACCGTGATTCCGAACGTCACCAACTTCCAGAACATCGGCAAGGTGCGTTCGCGCGGCGTGGAAACGAGCTATCAAGGCCAGGACGTGGTACTGCATGGGCTCGATTTTTCGGCCAGCGTTGCGTACACGCAGTCGAAAATCCTCGAGAACGCGCAGAACCCGGCGAGCGTCGGCAAATACTTTTATCGCATTCCGTTGTGGCGCGTAAATGCCGTCGCGACGTATCGATTCGATGCCCATAGCGCGCTGACGCTGGCCGCCCGTTATTCGGGCCGTCAATACAACACGCTCACGAATACCGATACCAACCCGGACGTTTTCGGCGGCACCAGCAGCTACACGGTCGCCGATGTGAAGTACACGTATCGGCCGACGAAGAAGAGTGAGATTGGTGTAGGCATCGACAATATTTTCGACGCGCGCTACTTCGTCTATCACCCCTATCCGGGCCGCACTTTCTATGTCGAAGCGAAGATCGGCATATGAGCGATTGCTCGCATTCGCCACATCGATCACAACAGGAACCCATCATGTCCGCTACGCTGCCTGCTTCCGGCACGCGCACTGCGCGCGCTGCCGGTGCCGTTCACCCTGGCTATCGCACGCTATGGCGCTGGCATTTTTATGCCGGCCTTTTCGTCATGCCGTTTTTGATCGTGCTGGCGATCACCGGCACGATCTACTGCTTTCAGCCGCAAATCGAGCCGCTGCTTTATCCGCATCGTCTGGTGGTGACACCGGCCGATTCTCCGCGTCTGCCTGCCGATACGCTGCTTGATAAAGCCCGCACAGCGCTGCCGCCCGAGGCAAAACCCATACGCGCGCATATCGAAGCCAGTCCTGCGCGCAGCGCGGAATTCGTTTTTGCGCTTGCCAATGGTCGCAAGGAAAGCGTCTATGTGAATCCGTATAGCGGCGACGTGCTCGGCACGCTCGATGTCGATAGCCGCTTCATGCAGGTGGATCGCATGCTGCATCGCAAGTTGCTGCTCGGCAAACCTGGCGAATTGTTGATGGAACTGGCCGCGTGCTGGACGCTGGTGATGATCGGCACGGGCATCGCGCTCTGGTGGCCGCGTGTTGCGACCGACGGTAAACGGACTTCGCTGCGCAGTGCGCTTTGGCCGCGTTTCAGTACGAAAGGCAGACCGTGGTGGAAGAGTCTGCATAGCGTGATCGGCATCTGGCTCGCGGTGGGCGCGCTGGCGTTTGTCGTGAGCGGTCTGCCGTGGACGGGATCGTGGGGCAAACAGTTCAAGGCGCTGGCGACACGCGTGAATGTCGGCGCACCGCGAGGCGCATGGGGCGGCGGTTTGCCGTTGAAATCCACGTTGCCTGGCGCGTCTTCCCAGACGGATCACGCCGAACACGCGGGCCACGATATGTCCTCGATGCCCGGCATGGTGATGGACGATCTGCCCTTGCCTAACGTGCCGTGGGCCGTAGGCGCGGTCAAGGTGCCGCAATCGCCCGATACAGCGGCGCAGGAGAACACGCGTTTTACGCTCGATCAGGTCGTCGCGCTCATGCGCGATTCCGGCGTGGCCAGCGGCTACGATGTCGCGCTGCCCGCCACGCCCTCGGCCGTCTACACCGTGTCGTATTTTCCCGCGGACCCGCAGAAAGAGCGCACCGTCTATATCGATCAATACAGCGGGAAGGTGCTCAAGGATATCCATTACGCCGATTACGGCGCGGTTTCGCAGGTCATTTCGTACGGCACATCGCTGCATATGGGCCGCTATTTTGGCCTTGCGAACCAGATCGTCTGCACGGTCATTTCACTCGGCCTGGCCGCGCTTGCGGTGACGGGTTTCGTGATGTGGTGGCTGCGCCGTCCTTCGCGCACGGTGGGCGCACCGTCGCGCGAACGCGCTGCGCCGCCGATGCGTGCATGGAAGATCGGCCTGGCCCTGCTGGCCGTGATTTTCCCGCTAATGGGCGCAACGATTCTGGCCGTTCTGCTGCTCGACTGGCTGGCTTTCGGTCGCTCGCGCAATCTTTCGTCTTCCTGACGAATCATCCGCAGATTACTGGCGTGCGTGCCAGTAATCTGCGGACACAATTGCCCGTGAACCTGTGCCCTCTCCGCGATGCCAAAGCAGTATCGAGGGGAGACCACTGTGTACCGTTTCATCTGCGTAATTGGAGCAATCGGCGCGGCCGCTGCACTCGCAGGATGTGCAGTCGCGCCCTATCCAGGCTACCCGGGCTATTACGACGCTGGCTATGGCTATTCGTATCCGTACGCCTACGGTTATCCGTATGGGTACGGCTATTACCCCGATTATTACTACGGGCCGAGTTTCGGCGTGGCCTGGTGGGGCGGCGGATGCTGTTACGGCGGACGCGGCTGGCATGGCGGCCACGGCGGCTGGCATGGAGGCGGTCATGGCGGCGGCACCTGGCAAAGCGGCGGTGGCCATGGCAGCGGCGGGCACGGACACTAGGCCCGCACGAGCGCCATCACACTCCGATCAAACGCGCCCGTTCACCGCAATCGCAGCGCCCGTCACCGCGCGCGCATCCGACGAAATCAGAAACGCAATCACCGCGGCGATTTCATCGGACTGAACCCAGCGGGTGAAATCGGCGTCGGGCATATCGGCGCGATTTTGCGGCGTGTCGATAATACTCGGCAGGACCGCATTGACCGTCACGCCCTTATCCTTGAGTTCTTCGGCCAGCGCCTCGGTCAGGCGCGCTACGCCAGCCTTCGACGCCGCATACGCGCCCATCCCCATGCCCGCCTTCTGCCCCGCGCCCGCCCCGATATTGACGATGCGGCCCGCGCCGCGCGCGAGCAACGCCGGCAGCGCAGCCTTCGACGCATTCAGCGCGGTCTTCACGTTCAGATCGAACATCAGATCCCAGGTGCCTGCATCGCCATCGGCGATCGTTTCCCAGCGGAACGCGCCCGCGATATTGACCAGCGCGTCGAGTCCGCCCAGCGCCTCAGCGGCTCTGGCCAGCGCCGCTGAGGCGGCCTGAGCGTCCACCAGATCGACGCCGCCCAGGCACACGGCGTCCTTGAGTGCGGCCGGCAGCGCGTTGGCGCCAGGCGCCGCGCCTCGGCCGATCAGCGCCACGCGTGCGCCGCGCGCCGCCAGAAACTGCGCCGTCGCCAGTCCAAGGCTGCCGAAGCCGCCGGTGATCGCCACCGTCTTGCCGTTCACTGAGTTATCCATTCTGATTGCCTGCTTTCTGCGAAAAAGTCGCCCGCATAAAGGACGACGGGTTCGAAAACGTTGCAGCGGCCCAAAGCCGCTGCGGGCCGCCACGTTAACCGAGCCGGCCGTTTGCGGCAACCGTGCTCGCGCATTTCATCGACGTCATTCAAGCATCCGTGCGCACCGTCGCGAGACTGCGTTTGCGCAGCTCCTCGGTGGTTTCGCCCTTGCCGTCCGCGCTCCAGCCCGGCGGCAGGATCACATGACGCACAGCGGTCCACAGATTGGGCGCCGCCGCGATATCGCGAACGAGACTCACCCAATGCTCGAATTCGACGACTAGCGGATTGCGCGAACGCGTCGGCGTAACGAGGCCGTAGCGGCAAGGCTCATCGGCGCGCTCGGCCACATAGGTGCCAAACAGGCGATCGAACACGATCAGTACGCCGCCGTAATTCGCATCGAGGTAATCGACATTCGACGCATGATGCACGCGATGCGCGGAAGGCGTATTGAACACGTACTCCAGCCAGCCGAGTCTGGGAATCCACGTGTTATGCAGCCAGAACTGATAAAGCAGATTGAACGAGAGAATCGCGAGCACGACTTCGGGACGCACGCCCAGCCACACCAGCGGCGCGAAAAACATCACGGGGCCCGTGAGTTTGCCGGTCCAGCCAAGCCGATACGCCGACGAAAGCGTCAATTGATTCGGCGAATGATGAACGGCATGCGTGGCCCAGAAAAAGCGCATGCGGTGCGAAGCGCGGTGATACCAGTAATAGCAGAATTCCTGGCCGATAAAGACAAAGAACGCCAGCGTGAAGTTATCGATCGAGAGCATGAAAAGCCGATGTTCCCACGCGAAATGAAAGATCGGCGCGGCGATTGAAATGGGCAGGAGCGCGAACAGTTTTCGTCCGGCGAGATCGGCGAGCGAAATCCAGACTTCGGACCAGTCGAATGCGGCATCGCCTGCGCGGCGCTTGCGGAAGGTGAGCCAGGCCGCTTCGATCAGCGAAGCGGTAACGATAAGCAGCGTGACGTAATACGCGAGTTTTCCAGTGGTGAGCATGATGACGATGTGCGAATGAGCGCGGGGTGAAAGAGGACGCGGGTTCGAATCGTGTGTGGTCGTCGCGTCGGATGAACGCACTGTAGAGGCGCACTGCGCGAAACACCACGCGCGAATTATGTCGTCGTGTGTCATGCGGGAAATGGCCCGGCAAGCGGCCGCTTCGCCTTGCCCCGTGCGGGTTGGCGATGCCGGCAAAAGCCGCGGCGAGATGTAACACCGCGACATGGTTTTGCACGCGACTTGCGGCGGGCACCGCCCTATAGTTCGTTCCGCTGACACGCCGGAACGCCCGAAACGTGTCCTGAAACGAACCGCCCCGCTCTCACCGCTGCAATCGCAAGGATCTCTGATGAAACCGCTCACCCTCGTCGCCGCCACGTTTATTGCGCTTGCCAGCGCCCCCGCTTTCGCAGGCTGGTCTGGCCACGGCACCGCTTATACGCCGCACGGCACCTATAACGCTGCGCATGCGGGTTCGTGCAGCGGCGGAAGTTGCCAGCATGCGGGCGGCGTGGTCGGTCCTTGGGGCGGCGTCGCCACCAACACGGGCAACGTCACCCGCACCGCGCCGGGGCAGTTCTCGAATAGCGGCACGGCGGTCGGCCCGAACGGACGTTCGGTCCAGCATGCGGGCGATACGAGCTGCGCGGGCGGCACCTGCTCGCACACCGGCACGATGACCGGCGAAGATGGCCGCAGCGCCTCGACTTCGGGCAGCGTGACGCGCACGGCGCCCGGCCAGTATTCGTCGACGGGCACGGTCACGGCGGCCAACGGCAACAGCGTGAGCCACAACGCCTCGACGAACTGCGCAGGCTCGACCTGTTCGCGCGCCGGCACGGTTACGGGGACGGATGGCGGCACGTACACGCATTCGGGCAGCGCGACCCGCGTTGCACCCGGCGTGGTGACGACTTCGGGCGGCAGCACGGTCGTGCATGGCACGACGGTCGTGGCCGGCGGCACTACTGGCGGTACGACGGTCGTGACAGGCGGCAGCACGGTGGCAGTCGGCGCTACCGTTGCCGTCGCGCCTGTTCCCGCTCCGGTGCCGGCGCCCGTGATCGTCACGCCTGCGCCGCCGCCCGCGAACACGGCGGTCTATGTCACGCCCGCGCCGAAAGCCGTCTACGTGCCGCCGCCCCCGCCGAAAACGGTCTACGTCGCAGCGGCACCGAAGGTTGTCTACGTCGCCCCGCCGCCGCCTAAAGTCGTGTACGTCGGCCGTCCGCTGCCGCGTGCCGTCTATATCGCCCCGCGCCCCGTGTATGCCGCGCCGCGCGCCGCGATCTGGGTGCCGGGCCACTGGGCGGGCGCCGTGTGGGTCCCCGCGCACTGGGCCTGATGTATTTGCCGATGCCTTTATCCGATTTCCCCTGACCGGCCGGCACGCTATGTCGGCCACCCTACGGAGCACACCATGAAGAAGATGATCGTCCCCCTGATTTTGTGTATCGTTTCAGCAGCGGCTGCGGCGCAAGGCTTACCGGCGGCGCCCGCTGCCGCGCCCGCCACGAACGAGCGCATGGCCCGCGCGCTCTCGCAGTTGCAGACCCGCTTTGCGCAGGCCAACACCACGCACGACGGCAAGCTCACGCGCGAACAGGCGCAGGCGGGCATGCCGATGGTGGCGCAGCATTTCGACGCCATCGACACACAGCACGCTGGATTCGTTACGCTCGCGCAGATCGAAGACTTCATGCGCGCACGCGCCGCCGCGAGCCGATGACCGCGGCACGCGCAAACCCTGGTGCGGATGGCGCGCCTTTGACGGCGCATCATTCGCACCATCCGCATCGACTACCGCCGGAGGCGGCCATGGAGCAGGCAAACCGCATCATCGTGCTGGACGACGAAGCCGAGCTGCGCAACATGCTGCAACGCTTCCTGAGCGGCCACGGCTTCGAGGTGCGCGCCGTCGCGGACGGCAAGCGCCTCGACCGCATGCTACAGCGCGAGCCCTACGACCTGCTCGTGCTCGATCTGATGATGGAGCCCGAGGACGGCCTGAGCGTGTGCCGCCGCCTGCGCGCCGAAGGCCACACCTTGCCGATCCTCATGCTCACCGCAAAAGGCGATGCGGCGGACAAGGTGATCGGCCTCGAAACCGGCGCCGACGACTATCTCGCCAAACCCTTTCTGCCCGACGAACTGGTTGCGCGCGTGAAAGCCTTGCTGCGCCGCCAGAAAATGGCCGCGGGCGACCCGACGGTGACCTCGCAGCGGCTGCGTTTCGGCGATTTCGTCTTCGATGTCGGCCAGCAGACGCTCATGCGCGACGGCGTGCCCATCGACGTGCATTCCGCGCAGATGTTGCTGCTGCACGCGCTCGGCTCATCGCCCAATCGCGCCGTGAGCCGCGAAAACCTGCTCGCGCGCGCACGCGGACGCGATCACAACGCGCTCGATCGCAGCGTCGATGTGCAGATTCTGCGGCTGCGCCAGATCGTCGAGGAAGATCCGGCCAAGCCGCGTTTCATCAAGACCGTCTGGGGCATCGGCTATATGCTGGTGGCCGGCGTCGATTCCTGATGGGCGCGCCTGTGTCGACCGCGCGAAGCTCGTCCGGCACGCCGCGCTCCTGGCTGCCGCGCTCGCTGCTCTCGCGCAATATCGCGCTGCTGGTGGCGCTCGTCGCGCTCACGCAGGTCTGTTCGCTCAGCGCGCTGCTGCATTTCGTGCAGCGCCCGCGCATCGACCGCGCGTCGATCATTTTTTCCGACTACGTGAAGGTGCTCGACGGCATGCTGGTGGCGATGCCGCCCGCCGAAAGCCGCGCCGCCGCCGCGCGACTGCATGCGCAAAACGCGGCGCCCGCGTCGAGCGTGGTCGCGCCCGCCATCAATCCGCTGCGTTTCTTCCGTAGCTGGCAGCGCGATGTTTTCCTGGACGCGCTGCGCCGCCATTTGCCTGCCGATATGCCGGTGCGCTGGGAAATCGCCGACTCCGACCGCGACGACGAAGCGCGTCTGTGGATACGCGTGCACACCGCAGACGCGCCGGTCTGGATCGCCCTGCCGATGACCGCCGACGCCCAGGCCAGCGGCATCACCACGGCCATCTTGCTGTCGATCGGCCTCGCGCTGCTCGCGGCGCTCACGGGCTGGCTGATCCAGATGCACCTGAACCGTCCGCTCGCCGATCTCGCGCATGCCGCGCGCGGCGTGAGTGCAGGCGACACGCCCGCGCCGCTGCCCACCGACGGCCCCACCGAAATCGCCGAAGTCAGCCGCGCCTTCAACCAGATGACCGCCGCGCTGCGCGAGGCCGAAGCCACGCGCGCGCTGATGCTCGCGGGCGTGTCGCACGACATCCGCACGCCGCTGACCAAGCTGCGCCTTGCCATCGCAATGGCGCTGCCGCGCGGCACCAACGACGCGCTGGTGGCGTCATCCGAAGGCTATCTGGATACCATCGACACGATTCTTCAGCAGTTTATGGACTACGCGGGCAGCGGCGAACGCGAAGCGCCGCAACAAGGCGATCTCAACGCGCTTGCAGGCCAGCTCGTTGCCGATTTTGCCGGGCTCGGACACGAGTTCGACTTCGAGGAAGGCCCATTGCCGATGTTTGCTTTCCGGCCCGTGGCCGTCATGCGCCTGCTGATGAATCTGATGCAGAACGCGGTCGTCTATGGAAAGGCGGGTTTGCTCATTCGCACGTGGCAGGAAGACGGCTTCGCCTGGGTGGCCGTGTGCGATCGCGGCAACGGTATTCGCGCCGCCGAACTCGAACGCCTCAAATCGCCGTTCAGCCGCGGCAGCAACGCGCGCGGACATTCGGGCGGCACCGGACTCGGGCTCGCAATCGTCGAACGAATCGCGCGTCAGCAAGGAGGTTCGCTAACCTTCCTCGATCGCGATGGCGGCGGCCTGGAAGCCCGCGTGAAGCTCGCGCTCAACCCTCCCCCATTTCCGCCCGCCTTACCCGGCGCGACCCCGCGCACGTGACATAGATCGACATAATTGCTGCGTGGCATAAGCGCGCAGTTGCTCCCATACTTGCGCCTGTGCTGAGCGACGCACGCAGCCGAAAGGCGCAGCGACCTGCCAGCTTTCATGAACCCGCTTCGATAGTTCGGCATCCTGATTGATGCGCTCGTGTCGAAGACCCCTCAGGCGATTCGACATGTCCACGATCTTCACCGCTTTCATCAACCAGACCAAACGACTCGCAGGCGCAGCGCTGCTCGCAGGTTCGCTGTTTGCTTCGGGCTGCGCATCGGCGGCCAACACCTTGCAGGCCGCTGGCCCGCTGCCGCAGGTTCAGGCCGATGTCATCTATGTTTCCGCGTTCGAAATCTCGCCGGATCTGGTCAAGCTCGATAGCGGCATGGCGCAAAAGCTCAAGGCGATGGCCAGCGGCGAATCGTCGGCGCAACAGCAGCAGCAAGCGGCGCTGGCCGCACGCGAAAAGCTCGCCGACGACATCGTCGCGCAGCTGCAGAAGCAGGGTCTGCCCGCCCTGCGCGTGGACGGCCCGGTTCCCGCAGGCCGTGCCGCCATCGTCGTGGAAGGCCGTATCGATACGATCGATGCGGGCAGCCGTCGCCGCCGTATGTTGATCGGTCTGGGCGCGGGCAAGAGCGAAGTGGGCGCGACGATTGCCGTGTCGTATCTGCCGGCCAACGGCGCGCCGCAAACGCTCGTCACCTTCGAAGCCGATGCAAACAGCGGCCATATGCCCGGCGTCGCCGAAACGGCAGGCGTGGGTGCCGCAGCGGGCCATGTGGCGATGTCGGCGGCAGCAGGCGCGGGCGTGCATGGCGCATCGGAAGCGAAGAACGACACGATTTCCTCCGATGCCGGCAAGCTCGCCCGATCCATCGCCAGACAGCTTGCGCAAGCGGCTCAGCAAAACGGCTGGGTGCCGGTGAGCAAGGCCGGCTGATTCCAGCCGGACGCTGGCGAATCAATCAAAAAGGCGGTGCATTGTGGATGCACCGCCTTTTTCGTTTTATTGCGCGCGCTCTTTGTAATGCGCGAACTTCGAAGTCTGTCCGATACCCGGATTAAAGCAGTTACACGGATCGAGTTTTTCGTAGAACGACTTCAATTCAGGCTTCGCGTGATAAAGATGGCCGACGTTGTGCTCGGCGGGATATTCGGCGCCACGCGCGTCCAGCAGCTTCCACATCTCGTGCTCCAGCGCGAGGCAATCGTGGCCTTTGCGCACGATATAGTCCTGATGAAACACATGGCAGAGGAAGTGCCCGTAATACAGCTTGATGGCGATCGGGCGTTCGACGGCATCGGGCAGCGTTTCGAACCAGTCGCGGTCGTTGCGGCGCAGCGCAATATCGAGCGCGACAATATCCTCGACTTCATCGCCATGCACGGCGCGATATCGCACGGCCGCGCCCGCTGCCGCGAAGCGATGCAGAAACGCCTTGCTGCCCTCTTGCGCCGTGCATTCGAAGAAAGCGCCGCTCGCCTGTCCGAAATAGCGCGTGAGGTATGCGCGCGTTTCGTCCACCGTATCGGCGGAAACTTTCAGCATCAGATGATGTTCGTAGCGCTGCCGATAATCCTTGAGTCGCGCGGGCAGATGGCCCGGAAACAATTGGCTCACGGCCTGCATCACGCGGTCGGTCAGATGCGCGGGCAGGAAAGAAAAACGCTCGAAAAAGGCATCGAAACGGCTTTTCAGCGCAAACAGCCCCGGCAGACGTTGGGTGCCCAAGTGCTGGATCAGCAGGAACATATCCTTGCCGTAACGCTCGGCGATATCGAAAGCGTCTCGATGCAGATATTCGCCCGCAATCGGCAGATTCGACAGTTCGCCTAGCAGATAGCGGCGCACGTCGGTGAGTTCGGCGGTTGAATTCGTGCCGATATAAAACACCTTCGCGCCTTGCTCGATCGGAAACGTATCGAGCCGCACCGCGAATACCATCACTTTGCCCGCGGAGCCGGACGCTTCGTGCAAGCGCAGCGGATCGGCGTTGTAGCGTGCGGGCGTGGCGGCGTCCACGTCGCGCACGTGTTCGGCGTAATGGCGGTCCGAGGCCGCGCCCGCGTCGTGGCGGATATCGGCTTCAGGGAGGTCGCCGCGATCGAGGCGCGCGAGAATCTGCTCGGGCGTGTCGCCGAGTTCAATACCCAAATGATTGACGAGGCTGAGCATGCCTTGCGCATCGACCTGCGCGTAGATCGTCATTTCCGTATAAGCCGGCCCGCGCCGCACCAGCGCGCCGCCCGAGTTATTGCAGATGCCGCCCACCACCGAAGCGCCAATGCACGAAGAACCGATCACCGAATGCGGCTCGCGGCCCAGCGGCTTGAGCGTCTGCTCCAGTTGATCGAGCGTCGCACCGGGCAGACACACGACCTGTTTGCCTTCGTCGATCACATAGACCGTACGCATGCGCGTCATGCTGACGATCACCACGTCGCGGTCGTAATCGTTACCATCGGGCGTGGAACCGCCGGTCAAGCCCGTATTCGAGGCCTGCGAGATCACAACCGCGTTCGCCGTCACGCAGGCCTGCAAGACCTGCCATTGCTCGACCAGCGAGCCGGGCCGCACGACTGCCGCCACCTTGCCTTCGCCAAACCGGAAGCCCTTGCGGTAACGGCGCGTCGCTTCGTCGCCGGTCAGCACGAAACGATCACCGACGATAGCTTGCAGCGAGGCGACGAGCGACGCTCGCCCAACACCGGGCGTCGTGCTGGACGAGACGGGGCGTTGAGGAATGGTGGACATGCGAACGACTCCAGATGGAAAGCGGATGCGAATCAAACTAGGATAATTTGTCGCAGCAACGCCCGTCCAATACTGTGTTTGCGCCGATCAAGACGAAAAAGATATCAATCGGCACGGGCCCGCCGATCACTCGCGCTGCGCGTGTCGAGCCGTATCGCGCAGGATACGCACGAAGTTCTGCACGGTAGGCGCGCGCTCGCGTGGCCGGTGCACCAGCGCGATGGTCGTATGCAGCGAGCCGCCCTTGAGCGCGTGATAGGTAACGCCCTTGGCCTGAATCTGCCGCATCGAAGACGGAATCAGCGTGACGCCAAAGCCCGCGGCCGCCATATTGACCGTCGACGAAATCTGCGGCGACTCCATGCTGATGACCGGATTGAAACCCGACGTGCGGCACGCACTGATGATCGAATCGTAAAGATCCGGGCCGATCGGGCGCGGAAAGAGAATCAGCGGATCGCCCGCGAGATCGGCGAGATCGAGACTGCGCCGGCGCGCCAGCCGATGGCGCGGCGGCAGCACGGCCAGTACGTCTTCTTCGACTAGCGGCTGCGTTTCCAGGCCGCGGCAATCGAGCGGCAGGCGCACGAAGGCGGCATCCACGCGGGCTTCGCTCACGCGTTCGAGCAGCACCGAGCTATTGCTCTCTTCGCAGCCGATTGCTACGCCCGGATACGCGCTGCGAAAGCGCTGAAGCAATGTGGCCACGAGCGGATGAAACACCGTCGATCCCGCGAAACCCAGATTCAGGCGGCCGGTTTCTCCGCGCCCGGCATTTTGCGCTTCGGCCAGCGCGAGATCGGCGTCTTCGACGATGCGCAGCGCGCGTTCGCGAAAGAGTCTGCCGGTGCCGGTTAGCTCGACATGCCGCGAATGACGCACGAAAAGCCGCGTGCCGATCTCCTTTTCGAGCTTGAGTATCTGCTGGCTCAAAGGCGGTTGCGCAATGCCGAGCACGCGCGCGGCCTCGCTGAAATGCAGATGCTCCGCAACGGCGAGAAAATAGCGTAGCTGGCGCAGTTCCATATGTTTTTCGTCTTGATGCGCGTGTGATCGATGCGCGCAGTGTGGACCGGATCGACGCGCACGTCTATCGGCCGAATGGCGAACATACCGCTCTACAAGACGCAAAAGCGCAGTGGCTTGCGCCCGGGCGCGTCAGAAGCTGCCGAACACCGAACCCAGCACGATCACCACCGCGAGCGCGAGTATCGCGCCCAGAATGCTCACCACCACGAGGTCGCGATAACTCTCGCGATGGGTCGATCCGCACACGGCCAGCAGCGTCACCACCGCGCCGTTGTGCGGCAGGCTGTCGAGCGTGCCGGACGACATCACGGCCACGCGATGCAGCAGCGCCGGGTCGATATGATGCTGCGCGGCCAGTTGCATATAAGTGCCGCCGAGCGCATCGAGCGCAATCGTGAGACCGCCCGAAGCCGAACCCGTGAGGCCCGCGAGCAGATTGGTCGCCACCGCAAGCGAAACCAGCGGCCCGCCGCCGATGCCGAGCACCCAGTCGCGCACCGCCTCGAACGCCGGCAGCGCGGCGATCACTGCGCCATAACCCACCAGACTGCCGACGCTGAGCACCGGCAATACCGCTGCGTTCGCGCCCGCATCGACGCTTTCGCGCAGCGCGCCCAGCCGTGCCCGATTGAGCGCGATCAGCACGACGATGCCCAGCGTCAGCGCCACCGAAACGCCCCAGACGCCGGACACCGCATGCAGCGTCGTCGCGCCCCAGATCGGCTCGGCGAGATACGAGGCGTCGATGCGCGGGAACACCACCACGTTCATCACGAAGTTCATCGCCACCACGACCGCGAGCGGCGCGAGCGCGACCCACGCGGGCGGCGGCCCGGCATCGGCGCGGGCGTGCGCGCCGCTGTCGATTTCGGCGGGGTCGAAGGTCTGCGCGACGCTCGCGCGTTCGCGCACGAGCGGGGATTTGCTGCGCGTATCGTCGTCGGCGCCGCCGCCTGCGGGTTCGACGAAGCCTTCGCCGTTGCGTCGCGCCGCCGCGGCCGCGCGGCCGAGCCACCAGAGGCCGAAGCCCGCCATCACGATCGTCGCGACGATGCCCAGGCCCGGCGCGGCGAACGGTGTGGTGCCGAAGAACGGCATCGGAATCGCGTTTTGCAGCGCAGGCGTGCCGGGCAGCGCGGACATCGTGAAAGTAGCGGTGCCGAGCATGATGGTTGCGGGCATCAGGCGGCGCGGGATATCGGCGGAACGGAACAGCGCCTGCGCCATCGGCGCGAGGACGAAAAAGGCCACGAACAGGCTCACGCCGCCATAGGTTACGAGCGCGCCGCCCAGCACCACGGCGGCGAGCGCGTGGCGCGTGCCGAGGCGATCGATCATGAACTGCGCGACGGCATCCACCGATCCGCTGTCCTCCATCAGCTTGCCGAATAGCGAGCCAAGCAGAAAAAGCGGGAAGAACTGCGCGAGAAAACGGCCCGTGCTGGGCATGAAGGTCTGGGTCCAGTGCGCGAGCACCGGCTGGCCGGAGATCGCAGCGGCCAGCATTGCGCAAAGCGGCGCGAGCAGCAGCACGCTCCAGCCCCGGTACGCCAGCCAGATCAGCAGCGCGAGGCTCGCCAGCATGCCCGTGAGACCGAGTGCCAGTGCGCTTGCGCTCATCGATCGGCCCCGTACGGCAACGATGCGAGGCGGATGGCGCAAGACGTCGTGTCGCGTTCGGCGGGCATGGCGGCTCCGTGGTGGGCGGTGCGGGCGTGGCAGTCGAGTGACAATCGCGTAGCAAGAACCAGCCGCGAGATTACAGGAAAACCCGGATACGGCTCGCACAAGTGTCATTCGGGCGTCTGCTAGACTGGAAGCGCATTTTTCGCTTCAACTTTCAGCAAAGGGAATCGACGAAATGAGCGCAGCGAAGATCGCGCTACAGCGCGTCTATGAAGCGCTGCCGGAAGGCAGAGAACATCGCTTTCTGGTGGATCGGCTGTGGCCGCGCGGCATCAGCAAGGAGCGGCTTGCGGGCGTGACATGGGCGAAGGAAGCGGCGCCCAGCACCGCGCTGCGCCAGTGGTTTCACGCCAATCAGAACGATCCGGCGCATTGGGACGAATTCGAGCGGCGCTATCTGGCCGAGCTCGCAGCGAATCACGACGCGTGGGCACCGCTCGCCGAAGCCGCGCACGCTGGCCCGATCGTGCTGCTCTACGGCTCGCACGACGCCGAACACAATCACGCCATCGTATTGCGCGACTTCCTGCTGAAACACTTGCCGAAAAAGCGGCGCCACGCATAGCGCCGCTTTGTCACGCAAACGCGCCGGTCAGAACAGATACATCCCGGCGACGAACACCACGCCCGAAAACAGCAGCGTAGTCACGCAATACCCCATGATGTCGCGCACGCCCAGGCCCGCGATCGCCAGCGCGGGCAGCGCCCAGAACGGCTGCGCCATATTGGTCCACGCCTCGCCGTAAGCAATCGCCATCGCCGATTTGCCGAGGTCGACGCCCAGCGCCTGCGCCGCCGGCATCACGAACGGGCCCTGCACGACCCAGTGGCCGCCGCCCGAAGGCACCGCGAAGTTGATCAGCGCCGAACTCAGGAACGCGAGCAGCGGAAACGTGTGCACGTTGGCGATATCGACGAACCATTTCGTGATGACGCCCGCGAGGCCGGAGTGGTCCATCAGCGCCTGAATGCCGGCGTAGAACGGAAACTGGATCATGATGCCCGACGCGCCGCGGGCCGCACCCGCGACGGCGCGCGCATAGGCCATCGGCGTCTTGTGCAGCACGAGGCCGGCGGCGAGGAACACCAGATTCACGGTGTCGATATCGAGCGCGAAGCCCTTCTCGTGAAAACGCACGCCGAGAAACACCACGCACAACGCGGCCACCAGCAGCGACAGCGCGCGGCTTTCCTCGATGCGCTCGGCAAACGTGGCGTCGGGGCCGAGCTGGCGCTCGACCGTGGGCGGATCTTCGAGCAGCGCGGGATCGACCGAAACGACGTCCTCGGGCTTGGGCATCATCAGGCGCACGAGGATCGGCAACAACACGATCAGGCCGATCGTGATGAAGGCGTTATAGCCCGTGAAAATGGTGTGCGAGACGGGAATCAGGCCGATGGTCTTTTCCATCGGATTGCCCTTGGTGGCCGCCACCAGCGGCACCGAACCCGACAAGCCGCCGTGCCACGTCAGAAAGCCCATATATGCGGCCGCGACCAGCAGCCGGTAATCCGTGCCGCGCACGCGGCGCGCCACTTCGCGCGAGAACATCGCGCCGAGCACGAGGCCAAAGCCCCAGTTGATCGCACAGGCCACCGCGCCCACGAAAGCCACCAGCATCACGCCCTGACCGGGCGTGCGCGCACAGCTTGCGAGCGCAACCAATAGCCGCTTGACCGGCGCGGAGCTGGCCAGCGCGTGGCCGGTCACGAGGATCAGCACCATCTGCATCGCAAACGCGAGCAGATTCCAGAAACCCGAACCCCACATCATGATGAGCGCTTCGGGCGGTTGCGGCGTCAAGGCGAACGCCAGCACGAAGGTCACAACGGTGAGAAGAATGGCAAAAATGAGCGGGTCCGGCAAAAACCGGTGCACCACGCCTGTGAAAAATCCCGAAATGCGTTGAATCACTTGTCTGCTCCTGGTCTTTCTGACTTTCTGATAATTCTGTTTCGCTTTGTTGCTTCGATTTTCTGCTTCGATTCCGGCGACGCACGCACGATGTAACGTGCATGGGCCGAGCCGCGATTCTTGCACAAGGCGTTTTTTTGCGTGTGACACGCAGCAATTCGCACGACTCCTTCCAGATCCCGAAATATTGCGTGCCCTGCCGCAATGCGACGAAATACGCCGTAACATGCGCAGCCGCGGCGAAAAATCCATATCTGCTACCTTACTGGCTGATATCGCAATAAAAATTCAACGGGCAGTTCAACCTCGGAGAAACCGCGATGCGCAAACAGCTCGTGGGTGCGGTGCTTGCCGGTCTGGTCGCGGTCGTCGCGGCGCCGGCACACGCACAAAGCCAGGCGTTCACCAGTACCACCGTCAATCTCTACGCCGGGCCTGCCGGCGACTATCCCGTCGTGGCGCAGGTGCCGGGCGGCGTCTCGCTTGCCGTGATGGGTTGCGTCTCCGGCTATAGCTGGTGCGACGTCAGCCTGCCCGGCCTGCGTGGCTGGGTTTATGGCGGCTATCTCTCGTATCCGTATCAGGGTGCGCGCGTACCGCTGATGAATTACGGCGCGACCATCGGCCTGCCGATCCTCACGTTCTCGCTGGGTGCGTACTGGGGCAGTTATTACCGCGATCGGCCGTGGTATGGCAATCAGGCGCGCTGGAATCGTCATCCGGGACCGCGCCCCGGACCGCCGCCCGGCGTGCGGCCGCCTTCACATGGCGCACGGCCGCCGGGCCATGGGAATCGGCCGGGAATGGGAAATGGGCATGGAAATGGCCACGGGAACGGGCATGGCAACGGCAATGCCAATCGGCCGCCGAATAACGGCGCCCGGCCGCCGGGCAACAATGGCGCGCGGCCACCGGGTCAGGGCGGCGGCAGGCCTCCCGGCGGTGGTGGTGGCGGCGGCGGTGGAAATCGGCCTCCAGGCGGCGGAGGCGGCGGCCGCCCCGGAAACTGAGCGGTCAAACCTTGGCTATCGCGCGTGACGATGGAGTTCCACGTCACGCGCGCAAATCATCTCGATGCAGCGATACGTTTTATCGCATCGGACTTAATCTGCATGACTAACGAATTCGAGCCAAAAAAGCCGCATCGAAATGCGGCTTTTTATCGATCAGTGCGCGCGATGGCAGACACGCACAGCATGATGACCGTGGTGTTCGATGTGACACACTTCGTGATGACCCGGTGCCGCAACGGCAACCAGCGGTGCGGCCAGCGCGGCGCAAAGCATCAGGGCGGACAGACGGGCGAACGGCTTGACAACAGCTTTCATGGACAGATTCTCGAGCGATACAAAGGTGGATCGAAATGCGAGCCGGAACTGTATCGCAGAGTGCGCGCGCTTTCGTTACCAATTTATTACCGGTTTGTAACGAGCGTAGCGCTGGATGTCATGCGCTTGACAAGGCCGTATAGGCGCCCTCGCTGAAATCAGCTTACGCGCTGCCTTGAACGGGCCCGTCGTGCGTGAGCCGCTGCAGTAATTCCTGACCGCGTCTTGTCAGGCGAGGCGCGTAGCCGCTTTCGTCTTCGTCCATTTCGACGAGCTGGTAGCGCGCAAGCGCCATGAAATCGGCATCGAGTGTCTGGAGCGGCGCGTTAGCGTCGCGAATCAGCAGCAGTGCCGCCAGTTCGTGATGACTGAGCATCGCATTTCTCCTGTTAAAAACTCACCGTGCCAATCAGCATAGCGGGCAAAACGTACAGTTTCGCTACAGTCGTGTTTCACTGCGTTACCGCTCGTTTTTTGCGCTGACGGGAATAATGTATTGCGCCCAAAGACAAATATCGGATTCCTGATTATCGATTGAGGGCACGCAGCGTATTCGCGACATGCCATCGTTTGAATTAGTGCATATGCATACCGCCGTTGATCGCGATATCGGCACCCGTGATAAAACCGGCGTCGTCCGAACAGAGGAACGCGACCAGCGCCGCCACTTCGTCGGGCTGGCCCAGCCGGCCCACGGGAATCTGCGGCAGGATGCGTTGCTGCATGACATCGGCGGGCACGGCTTCGACCATCTGCGTGGCCAGATAGCCCGGCGAAACCGTGTTCACCGTCACGCCCTTCTTCGCCACTTCCAGCGCCAGCGCTTTTGTGAAGCCGTGCAGCCCGGCTTTCGCGGCCGAATAATTGGCCTGCCCGTAAGCGCCGCGCGAACCATTCACCGACCCGATGTTCACCACGCGTCCAAACCCGCGCTCGATCATGCCGGGCACGAAGGGCTTGGTCACATTGAAGAGCGCGTCGAGATTGATACGCAGCACGCTGTCCCAATCGTCCTTGGTCATTTTGGCGAAACTGCGGTCGCAAGTGATGCCCGCGTTATTCACGAGCACATCGACACGGCCGAGATCGGCCAGCACGCGCGCCGCCGTCTGCTGGCAGGCGTCGAAATCGGCGACATCGAGCGAATACGCGTGAAAATGCCGCCCCACCGCACGTTCGGATTCCAGCCATGTGGCCATGCGGTCGTTGCCTTTCGAGCAGGACAGCACGACCGTCATGCCCGCGTCGGCCAGACGCCGGCTGATCGCCGCGCCCAGCCCGCCCATGCCGCCCGTGACGAATGCAATGCGTTCAGCGCCCATGCTGACCTCCGTGCGCTTGCGCTGCGTCCTTAGAGACCGCCGTGCCCGCGCTGCCCGCGGCCGACATCGCCCGTTCGAAGGCGGCCATCCATTCGCGCATCGGCAGTGCAGCGCCGCTCCGGCCAGGCTGGGCAACAGCGCCTGGCTTCAGCTTTTCCAGCGTGTCCTGCCATTGCTGCGACATGTCGCGAACGGCATTAGCCCAGACTCCCGTGCCCTGCACCGTGGCCGCGACATTTTCCTGCCAGAGCGCGGCGCTCGCGAGCAGATAGTCGCGCCAGACCGTCTGCGTCGCCGCGCCGAAATCGCTCCAGTCCTGCGCACCGCGCAGCGATTCCAGCGTACCTTCGAGCGCGGCACGGTCGCGTTCGATGCGGCGTTGCAGCAGATTCGCCGCCTGCTCGCGCCATTGCTGCTGCTGAACCAGCCATTGCAGCGCCGCGGACGTGCGGCTTTTATACGCATTGAACGACGGATGAGAAGCATTGGGCATGATCGATTTTCCTTTCGACAGTGCTTGGGCAGGCGCGGGAGACGGCAAAACAAGGCATTTTCATGCGCGCGCTGGAGGCAACGAGCGTTGCGAGCAGCGCAGAAGCGAGGCGCGTTACACGATGGCACAGTGCGAAAATTGCAGTGCAGCAAATCGCAATAACGCGCACAAAAATTCGGACTCCGGTGCAATTTATCGCCGCGACGACAAAACCACATCATAGGCACGATGCACGACCAGTGCGTGAATAATGCCCTCGATCTATTTGATCAAAATCTAATTTCAAGATATTTGATCAGCACGCAATGCTTGATGAATCGGCTTATGCGCCTATTTTCCGATTTAATTATGCGGCGGCGATAAACCGGTCAGACTGCCTTGTCTGCGTTTTCTCGTACCAGCATCACCGGACGGTCGGCCATGCGCAAATACGACTCTGCCACGCTGCCGATCAACAAGCGCTTCACGCCCGATAAGCCACGCGTGCCGAGCACCACGAGATCGACTTCGTCTTCCGCGGCGATGCGATGAATGACCGCGGCGATTTCCTCGCCGTTCGAATCGGCGGCGCGGATGGTGCCCTGGATGCCGGTCTGCGAGAACACCGTTTTGGCTTCTTCGAGCGCCATGGTCGCGACATCGGCTTCGGCGGATTGACGCGTCTGCTCTTCCGCAAAGCCCGTGCTGATCTCGACCAGCCGCGCCGGATGCTGGACCACGCAGAGCGCCTGCACGGTGCCGCCGGTGGCCGTGGCGATCTTCACGGCTTCGTCGAGTGCGCGGCGCCCGCTGCGGCTGCCGTCGATTGCCACCAGAATCTGCTTGTACACGATCACCTCCCGGGCATTGCCCATGTTGTCGCGCTGTGTGTCGTGCTGTGTGTCGAACTGCGGCACGTCGTCGCCCATCGGGCATCGATCACGTTTTTTAGCGCTCTTTTCATGGTACGCGGTCGGCAGGCCGGCTGCGAGGCGTGTGTGCGCCCACGCCGCAGCCGGGCGTGGGCGATTGAGATTGCAGATGGAGATCTAGCGCGGCATCGCGCGGCCGAAGACGCGCGCGAACGCGGAGCAGAACTGGTCGAGACGCTTCGAGTCCAGGCAGTCGATGCCCGCCGCGCTCACCCGGCCATTGCCGCCGGGGAAGGCGCGGCAGAGTTCGTCGGCGCCGCGCGGGCGTTCGAGCGGCGCGCGCACGCTGACGGCGTAATTGCCGTCGGGATTGACGCTCAGAACTGCGTGCGCGTATGCCGGTTCCTCGATCGCCAGCGCGTTGGCGAACACCCCGCGCACGCGCCGCGCCCACGGCTCGTCGGGCAGCACGCAGACGCTGCCGTACTGCAGCGTGAGCAAAGGCGTGATTTCCTGGGCGCGCTCGAGATCGTCGTGACGGCACGACGAAAGGCGTTCGAGCAGCGGCTCGCTGGCGATGAACTCGAACGGGTCAGCATAGGGTTTGAGCGACTCGTAAAGCGCCGTGGGGGCGATGAACAGGTCTTCGACGCTATCGCCGTAAGCGTTGTAGTTGATCGATTCACCCAGCTCGCGCAGTTGTTCGATCTGCGCTTCCGACAAACCGGCTTGCTGCGCCAGACCGCGCGCGGTCTCGGCCAGGTTGTCGCCGAACGCCGCCGCAATCGCCCAGCGGCGATATTCGCCGCGCAGATGGCGATCGACCAGCACGCTGGTGCAGACCTGCGCCGTGGTGTCGATGTGCGCCATCAGGTTGACGTTCATCGGCAGATCGCCGGCGTGGTGATGATCGAAATATTCAACGTGAATGCCCTTGTCGAGCAGCGAGCAGACCGCTGCACGATTGGTGTCGAAGGAAATATCGAGCACGGTGAGCGAGTCGCCCGGCTGGGCCTCCACGCGCTTGACGAGCGCGATGTCACGTTTCGCGCCGGTGATCAACGTGGCCTCGCGCGGCCGGGCGAGACGAAGCTGGTGGAGCGCGCAGATGCCGTCCGCGTCGCCATTGAATACGTCGAAATGCGCCATGTCCTCTGGGTTCCGTTGCGTTGAGCCCAACAGTATCGCGCACAGGGGGCCATTCCCACAAAGGCCGGATAAGAACGACGCGTTTTCAGACAACTGGAAGCGCGAAATCCACTGTGCGCGGCGTAGAAATGCGAAACGGGCAGCAGAATTCTTCTGCTGCCCGCCTGTGATGTCAGACAGTTCCGCGAGTCGGCCCGCGCTCAGGTGCGCGCGAGCGGCCAGCGCAACGAGAAAGCGACCGGGAAACGCGGCGCACGGCGACCGGCCGGCGCGCGCCACGGCTGCATGCGCGCATTCATGGCCGCGCACATTGCCAGGCCTTCGTCGCCGTAGAGGCGTTCCATGGCTTGCTGCACGAGGCCCGCATCGAACCACACCTTGAAACGGCGATGGCAGGTGCGGAAGTCGGGGTAGCGCTCGGGCAGCTTGGCCCAGACCGAACCGGTCGAGAGCACCCAGAGAATCGCTTCGAAAACGGCGCGGGGACAATGCGCCGGACGGCCGCGGCGCGGACCGTTGGAGCGGCTGTCGTTAAAAATCGGCTCGACGCTGCGCCACTGCGCATCGTTCAGCTCGCGAGAAGGACGAGACTGCATCTGATATTCCAAGTGAGGTTGTCTGACACACAACGACTAAATTAGCCTCACGCCTGTTCGGAAAATATCGGACTATGCTGAAAACGCTATTTTCGCCTGCCGGCGGGTAGTCCGGGCTCCCGCACCCTGCCCCCGAAAGCCCGCATCAGTAACGTTTTTTGACGATTTTCGTGGCGCCCAAGCCGCGCTAAACTGCCGCATCCTGAATCGACGGCGCTTATTCGATGACACGCTCCTCTGCTGCTCAAGCTGCGACTTCCGTTAAAGCCGGCCGAATTCGCGTCGGCATCGGCGGCTGGATTTTCGCGCCGTGGCGCGGCACCTTCTACCCAGAAGGTCTTGCGCAGCGTCTCGAACTCGATTATGCGAGCCGTCAACTTGGCTCGATCGAGATCAATAGCACGTACTACGGCGCGCAGCGGCCCGACAGCTTCAAACGCTGGCACGACGAAACACCCGACGACTTCCAGTTTTCGCTCAAAGGCCCGCGCTTCGCGATGAACCGCCGCGTGCTTGCCGAAGCCGGTGCTTCGATCGAGCGCTTTCTCACGGGCGGTTTGCTGAATCTGGGCGCCAAGCTCGGCCCGATCAACTGGCAGTTGATGCCGGGCAAACAGTTCGATCCCGAGGACTACGCGCGTTTTCTCGATCTCCTACCGGACGAAGTCGACGGTCACCCTTTGCGTCACGCGCTGGAAGTGCGCCACGCGAGTTTCTGTGCGCCGGAATTCGTCGCGCTCGCCCGCAAGCGCAAGGCGGCGGTCGTGGTGTCGGGCGACTCCGATTACCCGCAGATCGCGGATGCGTCCGCGCCCTTCGTCTACGCGCGCATCATGGGCACGGCCGCCAATCGCAAGCTGGGTTACGGGCCCGCCGATCTCGACCGCTGGGTCGAGCGCGCGCTCACCTGGGCGCAAGGCGGCACGCCGGACGATCTCGACACCTTCGGCAAGCCGCTGGCGGCCAAAGCGGGCCGCGACGTCTATCTCTACGTGATCAGCGGCCACAAGGAACGCAATCCCGCCGCCGCGATGGCGCTGATCGAGCGCCTGCGCAAGCGCGGCGCGCCCTGAACAACGGCCCTGAAGCAACGCGAAAGGTTCAGCGCGGCGTTTCGCTGCGCCACAGATAGCCGACCACGGCGCGCGTCGCGCGTGCTTCCAGCGCGAGCGCGTCCGTTTCGCCGCGCGCGCCTGCGGCGTCCACCATGCCGCGCACGATCGCGAACACGTCGTAAGCCGCCGTCGATGGATCGTCGAGACGCGGCGCGTCGGGCATCCCGAACGCACGCACGAGCGTCGCGTGAATCCGGTCGCCGATCCGCGCATCGCGTTCGCCAAGCGGCAAACGTTCCTCTTCGAAATCGAGCAGACGCGCCAGCACGGGCCGCTGCATCTGATGCGCCACCGACGCGCGGATCAAACCGCACAACGCCGCCTCGCAACTCGACGCCGCGCCCGCCTCTTCGAGCGCTGCCATCAACGGCGCGCTTTCTCGCTCGATCAACGCGGCGGTGAGCGCATCGCGATTCGGAAAGTATTGATAGAGCGAGCCGACACTCACACCGGCGCGCTCGGCGATGGCATTGGTGGTGTAGCCGCTGAAGCCGCGCTGCTCCAGAATGCGAGCGGCGGCTTCGAGAATGGCGACGACCGTGGCCGTCGAGCGGCGCTGGACCGGCTGCTTACGCGCGTCGAGCGGGGCTGGGCGGCGACGGCCGCGAGGCGTGGGCGTCATGATCGGAATGCGAGTATCGAATGTGAGCAAACGCTCGTATTCTAGACACGTCTACTCCCGTTCAGGAAATTGCCGTGAAATCTGTGTTGACCGTCTTCATGCTCGTCAAGAGTTTGCCTGCCTGGCTCGAACTGCCGCCGGACGCACGCCAGCGTGCATTGCGCGACCATGTGATGCCTTTGCTGGAACGCCATCGCGATCAGGTGCGCCTGCGTCTGTACGACGTGGAGTTTTACGCCACACGCGTCACCGATGTCTGGATGTGGGACGCCGAAAGTCATCAGGCCTACGAACAGTTGGTCGAGACCTTGCGCGATACGCCGTTCTGGGACCGCTATTTCGAAATCGTCGAGATTCTGCCGGGCGTGGAAAGCCATCACACAGGCGAAGGCGTGCCGGCCTGACAATGCAAAAAGCGCATGGGCTCAACCCCATGCGCTTCATCGCCCTGCGAAAAATATCAGCGGATAGTCAACGCCTCAAATTTGCCGACGCATTTCCGCCGCGGGCAGCTTCATCATCTGCCGATACTTCGTCACGGTGCGGCGCGCGACGCGCACGCCCTGCTTTTCCAGCTCCTGCGTGAGCACGACGTCCGAAAGCGGATCGCGCGGATTTTCGGCGTCGATCATTTCCTTGATCAGCGCGCGCACGGCCGCCGCCGAACACGTGCCGCCCGTGCGCGTTTCGAGTTCGCGCGGGAAGAAGCGCTTGAATTCGAAAATACCGCGCGGCGTGGCCATGTACTTGTTGCCGGTCGCGCGCGACACGGTCGATTCATGCAGGCCGAGTTCATCGGCGACATCGCGCAGCAGCATCGGACGCAGCGCGATTTCGCCGTACTGGAAAAACGCCTTCTGACGCGCGACGATACATTCGCCCACACGCAGAATGGTTTCGCAGCGCTTGTGCGCATTGCGGATCAGCCAGCGCGCTTCCTGCAACTGCTGCGCGAGCGGCGAGCGGCTGGTTTGATCGGAACGCGCGAACATTTCGGCGTACAGCTTGTGGATGCGCGCGCGCGGCTCGATCGCCGGATTCACGCTCACCACCCACTTGCCGCGCACCTGACGCACGATCACATCGGGAATCACGTAGCCGCCATCGGCGCGGCCATAGTGATTGCCGGGCTTCGGATCGAGGCGGCGCACCAGCGCGGTCGCGGCCTGCAGCGACGCCGCATCGCATCCGAGTTGACGCTGCAGTTCGCCGTTCTCGCGGCGTGCGAGACGCTCCAGATGATGCGTCACGATCATGAGCGCAAGCTCGCGATGCGGCGTGTCGTGCGGCATCGCTTCGAGTTGCAGCGCGAGGCATTCGGACAGCGAGCGCGCGCCGATGCCCGGACGATCGAGCATCTGCACCACCCGCAGCGCCACGCGCAGATGATCTTCGTCGAGGATATTGGCGACACCTTCGAGTTCGACCAGATCGGCCAGTTCCTGACGCAGATAGCCGTCGTCGTCGAGCGCTTCGATGATGATTTGCGCCGCCGCACGATCGAGTTCGGCGAGCGGCGAAAGGCGCAGCGCTTCGTGCAACTGGTCGCGCAGCGAAACCGGCACGCGCACCCAGTCGGACGCTTCGGAGTCGCCGTCTTCGGAACCGCGATAGCTCGACGAGCGCAGCGCGCCCGGCGAAGGCAGATCGGCCGTGTAGCCGCCGCCGTCGTCCTGATAGCCCGAGCCGTCGTCGCTGTAGTTCGACGATTCCTCGCCGTAGCTCGACGTCTCCTGGGCCACGCCGCCGTCCATGCCGCTTTCGATGCCGCCGCCAGGCACATCGGCGAGCGCCGCGGGCGCTTCGTTGGCTGCGGCGCCAATACCGGCCGCGCCTTCGGCGGCCTCGGCGGCTTCACCGGTCTCGGAAGCCGGCGGCACATATTCAAGGAACGGATTGGTGTCGAGCGCTTCGCGCAGTTCCTGCTGGAATTCGAGGGACGAAAGTTGCAGCAGTCGCACGGCCTGCTGCAGGCGCGGCGTCAGCGCCAGATGCTGGCGGGCTTGTAACGCGATGGAAGGCATGGCAGTCCCGTTCTTGAGATTGAGGTCAATGCGCCCTGATACGCAACACCCATGCCAGTTTTTACAAACGCTTGTTTTATAACGGGATCGGGGCTTGCTAAGGGCCGAAACACGTCAGCGCGCCCACCTACTCTGCAGACGTTTTTACAATCGCCCGGAAAAATTACGTGCCCGATGATCGTCGATTGAGCCGTTGCAGGATCACGCGATTGCACGCCTGCTTTCCCAGATAATGCGTGCTCGAACCCCTTGCCGATGGCGTTTGCGAGGCGTTTGCGACCCGCGAGCCGCAGCGCGGCACGCACCTTGCGGTACTGGTGCACGATCATCAACCCACACAAGGAGAATTCCTATGAAGCGCACTCTGATGCTCAAGACCGCTGCCGGCGTGGCCTGCATGACCTTCGCGCTGATGGCCGGCGCACAGACCACGGCGGCTTCGGCGCCGTCGGGCAGTTCCGAAAGCGTCGGTCAACACGTTGACGACGCAACCATCACCACCAAGGTGAAGGCCGAACTGCTCGGCGCGAAGAACGTGAAGTCGGAACATATCCACGTGAAGACGCGCAAGGGCACGGTCTCGCTGACCGGCACGGTGCCGACCGCCGAAGACCGCGACAACGCCAAGCAAGTGGTGGAAGGCGTGTCGGGTGTGAATTCGGTGAAGAACCACCTGAAGGTAGTGGCGGCGCAGTAATGCGGCTGTGTGCCTGAGAGAACGCGGCGCCTTTTACGGCGCCGCTTTTTTTTGCGTGCGGCTTGTGTATTACCGCTCGCTTTGGCGTAACTGCTCGAGCCGCGCATCGCCCTGGCGCGCGAGCATCCAGCCCGGGTATTCGGCGGGCAGACGGCTCACATCGTCGAGGATCGCCAGTTCTTCGGTCGAGAGCTTGACCTTGGTGGCCGCGACGTTGTCGTCGAGTTGATCGACGCGTTTGGCACCCACGATCACCGTCGTCACCGCGCGCTGATGCAGCAGCCACGCCAGCGCGATCTGCGCGACCGAGACGCCCTTCTGGTTCGCGATCGATCGCATTGCATCGACGCAATCCCATGCGCGCTCGCGCTCGACCGGCGGAAAATCGAACGTGGTGCGGCGACTGCCCGCCTCGCCCTGCTGCTCGCGCCCATATTTGCCGCTCAGCAGGCCGCCCGCGAGCGGACTCCACACCATCAGCCCGAGGCCTTCGCTTGCCAGCATCGGCACGATTTCGCGCTCCAGATCGCGGCCCGCGATCGTGTAATACGCCTGCAGCGACTCGAAACGCGCGAGGCCGTGATGATGCGCAATACCCAGCGCCTTGACGATCTGCCACGCCGCCCAGTTCGACACGCCCACGTAGCGCACATGGCCGTGCTGCACGAGCGTATCGAAGGCGCGCACGGTTTCCTCGATCGGCGTGACGGGATCGAAACCGTGAATCTGATAAAGGTCGATATGGTCGAGCTGCAGACGTTTGAGGCTGGCCTTCACGCCTTCCATGATGTGATAGCGCGTCGCGCCGCGCTGGTTCGGCGACGGCCCCATTTCGCCGAGCACCTTGGTCGCGACCACGACCTGATCGCGCGCGATCTTGAGGTTTTTCAGCGCCTGGCCGGTGATTTGCTCCGAGACGCCTTGTGAGTAAATATCCGCCGTATCGATGAAATTGATGCCCGCGTCGAGCGCGCGGCCGACGAGGCGTTCGGCATCGGCCTGTTGCAGATCGCCGATCTGGTTCCAGATGCCCGAACCGCCGCCGAAAGTCATGGTGCCGAGGCAAAGCTCGGAAACTAACAGGCCAGTGCGGCCGAGTGTGTTGTATCGCATGGGGAAACTCCGTCGTGAACCGAGGGAACATCGAAGAGACATCCAGCGGGGCGAGGATACTGCGTTCGGGCGGGGCTTGCTTGAGACGGGTTTCGATGCGCTCACGCGCAATTTGCATCCATGCCTTGATTTAGATCAGCATCGCGCCCATCTGGTAATGCAAATATGCATTACACTAGACTGCGTGAATGAATGGAGAAGCGCCATGAGCACACTCACTGTAACTTCGCGGGGACAGGTGACTTTCCGGAAGGAAGTGCTGCAGCACCTGGGCATCCAACCCGGCGAAAAAATTGAACTGGACCTGTTGCCCGACGGCCGGGCGGAATTACGCGCTTCGCGGCCGACGGGATCGATCGACGGCTTCCTTGGTCTGCTCGCGGGCAAGACTACCAAAGTCGCGAGTATCGAGGAAATCAACGATGCCGCGGCATCGGGCTGGGCCGGGGACGAATGAAAATCACCGTCGATACAAACGTGCTGGTTCGCGGCGTCGTGCGTGACGACGAAAAGCAGGCGCGCGCCGTGGACAAAGCGCTAAAAGACGCCTCGCTGATCGCCATCCCGCTACCCTGCCTTTGCGAATTCGTCTGGGTTCTACGCCGGGTTTATGGTTTCGAAAAAAGCGATATCGCCACTGCCATCCGGGCGCTGATTGCCACGGAAAAGGTCGCCATGAATCGTCCAGCAACCGAAGCCGGTCTCGCGATCCTCGAAGCAGGCGGCGATTTTGCTGACGGAGTAATCGCCTACGACGGCACCTGGCTTGGCGCGGATACTTTCGTGTCATTCGACAAGAAGGCCGTGTCCTTGCTTACCAGACAGGAGCAGTCCGCGCATCTGCTGTGAGTGCGCGTGGGCCGCTGACGGGTAAATTTCTGCGCAACGACAGGCCAATCCACACCTCAGCGGACGAACCCACCCGAGCAAAGCACAGCCCATGGCCTCGCTCCCCACGCCCCCCGACGACCCGCTCGATCTCTTCCATCCGGCCGTGGCCGCCTGGTTCCGGCGCAGCTTCGACGCGCCAACGCCCGCCCAACGAGCCGCCTGGCCGCTGATCGAAAGCCGCCGCGCCACCCTGGTTGCCGCGCCGACGGGTTCGGGCAAAACGCTCACGGCCTTTCTCACCGCCATCGACGCGCTCGTGCGCGAAGGTCTCGCCAGCGACGGCGCGCTGCCCGACGCGACGCTCGTGGTCTACGTTTCGCCGCTCAAGGCGCTGTCCAACGACATCCGCCTGAATCTCGAACGCCCGCTCGAAGGTATCGGCGAAGAACTCGCGCGGCTTGGCCTGCCGGGCGTCGCGATTCGCGCGGCGGTGCGCACCGGCGACACGCCGCAGCCCGAACGCGCCGCGCTGCGCCGTCACCCACCGCATATTCTCGTGACCACGCCCGAATCGCTCTACGTGCTGCTCGGTTCCGCGTCGGGTCGCAGCATGCTGGCGAGCACGCGCACCGTGATCGTCGACGAAATTCATGCGGTGGCGGGCAACAAACGCGGCGTGCATCTGGCGCTGAGCCTCGAACGGCTCGACGCGCTCTGTGCCGAACGGCCGCTGCGCATCGGGCTTTCCGCGACCCAAAAGCCGATTAAAACCGTCGCGCGCTTTCTGGTCGGCATGGGCGACGATCCGGCCACGCCGCCCGCCTGCGAGATCGTCGATGCAGGCCACGTGCGCGCCCGCGATCTCGCGCTCGAAGTCCCGCCCGTGCCGCTCGAAGCGGTCATGGCGAACGATGTCTGGGAGCGCGTGTACGACCGCATCGCCGAGCTGGTGGCGATGCATCGCACCACGCTCGTGTTCGTCAACACGCGGCGCATGGCCGAGCGCGTCGCGCGTCATCTGACCGACCGTCTGGGCGGCGAGGCCGTGGCCGCGCATCACGGCAGTCTCGCGCGCGAGCATCGTTTCGATGCCGAACAGCGCCTCAAGCGCGGCGATTTGCGCGTGCTGGTGGCGACCGCCTCGCTGGAACTCGGCATCGATATCGGCGATGTGGATCTTGTCGCGCAGATCGGTTCGCCGCGCTCGATTGCGGCCTTCCTGCAGCGCGTCGGGCGCTCCGGCCATCAGGTGGGCGGCACGCCGAAGGGCCGTCTGTTCGCCACCTCGCGCGACGATTTGATCGAATGCGCCGCCCTGCTCGATTGCGTGCGGCGCGGCGAACTCGATCGCATCACGCTGCCGCATGCGCCGATCGACGTGCTGGCGCAGCAGATCGTCGCCGAAGTGGCCTGCGAGGCGTGGCGCGAAGATGCGCTCTTTGCGCTCGTGCGCCGCAGCGCGCCGTATGCGCAACTCGAACGCGCGACGTTCGATGCGGTGCTGCGCATGCTCGCCGATGGTTTCACGAGCCGCCACGGACCGCGCGCCGCCTATCTGCATCGCGACGTGGTGAGTCGGACGCTGCGGGCGCGGCGCGGCGCACGCCTGACCGCGCTCACGTCCGGCGGCACGATTCCCGATAACGCCGATTACGCCGTGCTGCTCGAACCGCAGAGCATGCAGATCGGCACGGTGAACGAAGATTTCGCCGTCGAAAGCCTGGCCGGCGACGTGTTCCAGCTGGGCAATGCGTCGTACCGGATCTTGCGCATCGAAGCGGGCCGCGTGCGTGTGGAAGATGCGCAAGGTCAGCCGCCCAATATTCCGTTCTGGCTGGGCGAAGCGCCTGGCCGCAGCGACGAGTTGTCGTTCGCGATTTCGCGTTTGCGTGCGCAGATCGACGCGAAACTCAGCGAATTATCGATTCATTCGGATGACGAATCGTCGATCGATCGTCAAGCCGCGATCGAGGACACCACGGCATGGCTTTGCGACACGCTCGGCCTCGACGATGCGCCCGCGCGCCAGATCGTCGAATACCTCGCCCGCGCGCGTCAGGCGCTCACGGTCCTGCCGACACAAAACACGCTCGTGATGGAGCGCTTTTTCGATGAATCGGGCGGCACGCAACTCGTGATTCATTCGCCGTTCGGCAGCCGCATGAACCGTGCGTGGGGACTCGCGCTGCGCAAGCGCTTTTGCCGTCAGTTCAATTTCGAACTGCAGGCGGCCGCCACCGAAGACGCCATCATCCTCTCGCTGACCGGCGCGCACAGTTTCGCGCTCGACGAAGTGTGGCGCTATCTGCACTCGAATACGGCCGAACATCTGCTGGTGCAGGCGCTGCTCGACGCGCCGCTGTTCGGCGTGCGCTGGCGCTGGAACGCCACGGCTGCGCTCGCGCTGCCGCGTCAGACCGGCGGGCGCAAAACGCCGCCGCAGATCCAGCGTATGCGCAGCGAAGACCTGCTCGCCGCGGTGTTTCCCGATCAGGTCGCCTGCGTCGAAAATCTGGCGGGCGAGCGCGAGATTCCGCCGCATCCGCTGGTCGATCAGACGCTCGACGATTGCCTGCACGATGCGATGGATACCGAAACATGGCTCGCGCTGCTGCGTCGCATGGAGCGCGGCGAGGTGCGGCTGGTGACGCGCGAATTGTCGGCGCCTTCGCCGCTTGCGGCTGAAATTCTCACCGCGCGCCCCTACGCGTTTCTCGACGATGCGCCGCTCGAAGAGCGCCGCACCCAGGCGGTGCTCTCGCGCCGCTGGAGCGACCCGGAATCCGCCGACGATCTGGGCGCGCTCGATGCCGAAGCCATTGCGAGCGTGCGCGAAGAGGCCTGGCCGCAGGTGCGCAACGCCGATGAAATGCACGACGCGCTCAACGCGCTCGGGGCGCTCGCGCACAGCGAAGTGCAAACGTCGCCGTCATCGGACTGGACTGGCTGGCTCGACGAACTGGCCAAAGGCGGCCGCGTGACGCGCGTGCCCATCGACGATCGGGAAGCGCTGTGGGTGAGCATCGAGCGGCTTGCCTGCGTGCTGGCGATCTATCCGCACGCGCAGTGCGAACCGCCGCTCGCGCCGCTCGATGATGCGCGCGCCGAAACGTGGACCGAAACGTGGACCGAAGACGCCGCGCTCGTCGAACTGGTGCGCGCGCGGCTTTCGGGTTTCGGACCGCTCACCGTCGCGCAGGTGGCGCGGCCGCTCGCGCTGGAAGCCAGCGTGGCCGCGCTGGCGCTAACGCGCCTCGAAGCCGAAGGTTCGGTCATGCGCGGGCGCTTTACGCCCGGCACGCGCGACGAGGAATGGTGCGAGCGGCATCTGCTCGCGCGCATTCATCGCTATACCGTGCGCAAGCTGCGTCGCGAAATCGAGCCGGTCGAACGCCACGATTTCATGCGCTTCCTGTTCGAATGGCAGCACATTGCGGCGGGCTCGCGCGGCTCGGGCCGCGACGCGCTCGTGGCGATGCTCGATCAGCTCGAAGGCTGGGAAGCGTCGGCGCTGGCGTGGGAGGACGAAATCCTGCCCGCGCGTATCGACGATTACACGCCCCTGCTGCTCGACGATCTGTGCCGCTCCGGGCGCATCACATGGGCGCGGCTGCCGGCGCGCACCGCGGCGTCGACGACCGTGCGCAGCACGCCGGTCGTGCTGCTGCCGCGTCGGGAACTGGCGCGCTGGACCGCTTTGCTCGACGCGCCCGAAGCAGAAATCGCGGCACGCGCGCGACGCGTTTATGACGCGCTGATGCATCACGGCGCGATGTTCTTCGACGAACTCGCCGCCGATGCGCATCTGCTTGGCGTCGAACTGGAGAGCGCGCTCGGCGAACTGGTCGCGGCCGGTCTGGTGAACGCCGATAGTTTCGCGGGCCTGCGCGCCTTGGTGCGGCCAGCGGCGAAACGCCCGGCGTATCACGGCAAGCGCAGGCCGCGTGGCTTCGGGCCGCTCGTGGGTTCGATGGCCGATGCGGGGCGCTGGGCGGTTTTGCGGCGCGTGACGCTGACGATCGACACCGCCGAGGCCGCTGTCCCGAAAGCGGTTGCGCCGACGCGCCGCGCGCCGATGGACAGCGACCTGCTCGAACACATCGCGAGCGTTTTGCTGCGCCGCTATGGCGTGATCTGCTGGCAACTGTTGGCGCGCGAGGCGTCCTGGCTGCCGCCGTGGCGTGATCTGCTGCGCGTGCTGCATCGCATGGAGGCGCGCGGCCATGTGCGCGGCGGGCGTTTCGTGACGGGAATCTCGGGCGAGCAGTTTGCGCTGCCTGAAGCGATTCCGCTGCTGCGCGAGGTGCGGCGGCGCGGTGCGGCGGATAACGCCGATCAACCGGATCACGTCGACGAAGCCGCCGTGGTTTGCATCGCCGCTTCCGATCCGCTCAATCTGCTCGGGACGCTGCTGCCGGGCGATAAAGTGCCCGCGGTGGCGGGCAATCGCATCGCGTTTCGCGACGGCTTGCCCGTCGCCACGCTGATTGCCGGACGTGTGGAATTTCGCGGCGATGTCGACCTGGCCACCCAGGCGATGTTACGTGCGGCCCTGCTGCGCTCTATCTGATGTGCGTCGCGCGAGTTCGCATTGATGTCCGCTGATAGGGATTCAGTACGACGGAATTCGAACTTCTTGGAAAAGGCCGCGCTTGGCTGTTAGTTGCATAAGAGAGGTCAAAAAAGCGAGCCGTCATGGCCCGCCTCTTCGTTGAAGCTTCGACGCTTCAGTCCGCCAGCATCGTCCGCCGATCCGCGAAATGCCGCCGCACCCGCAGGCCATTGGCCACAACCAGCAGGCTCGCGCCCACATCGGCGAACACGGCCATCCAGAGCGTCGCCTCGCCCGCCAGCGCGAGCGCCAGGAACACCACCTTGATGCCGAGCGCGAGCACGATGTTCTGCATCAGCACCGCCGAAACCTTGCGGCTGAGCCCGATAAACGCCGCGATCTTGCGCGGATCGTCGTCCATGATCGCGACGTCGGCGGTTTCCAGCGCCGTCGCCGTGCCCGCCGCGCCCATCGCGAAGCCGATGTCGGCGCGAGCCAGCGCGGGCGCGTCGTTGACGCCGTCGCCGACCATCGCCGTCATGCCACGCTGCGTGGCAAGTTGCGCAATCGCATCCTGCTTGTCCTGCGGCAAGAGATTGCCGCGCGCATCGTCGATTCCGAGCGGGCCCGCAATCGCACGCGCCGTGGTCGGGTTATCGCCGGTCAGCATCACCGGCGTCACGCCCAGCCGCTTGAGTTCGCGGATGGCCGGCGCGCTCTCGGGCCGCACCGCATCGGCGACCGCAAAAATCGCCACCGCCTCGCGCGACGAGCACAGCACGATGGCCGTCTTG
Source organism: Paraburkholderia sp. Ac-20340 (assembly GCF_017104965.1). Classification (GTDB taxonomy): domain Bacteria; phylum Pseudomonadota; class Gammaproteobacteria; order Burkholderiales; family Burkholderiaceae; genus Paraburkholderia. Next base: position 256,824 of record NZ_JAAGPR010000006.1, on the reverse strand, counting down.
CCCGCCCCTTCCAGCCGCGCAAGCTGCGCCTCGAGCGCGTCCGAACAAAGGCCAAGCGACTCCACGAGCCGATGGTTGCCAAGATGCCAGGCCTCGCCGCCGATGAGCCCCGTCACGCCCAGACCGTTGAGCACCGCGAAATCGGTGACGTTTTCCAGCGCCGATTGCCCATCGCGCTCGCGCCAGCCCGCGACGACGGCGCGCGCAACCGGGTGCGTGCTCGCATCGTCGAGACTGGCGGCGAGGCGCAGCGCTTCTGCCTCGGGCATGGCCGTCAGCGCCAGTACGTCGGTGAGTTGCGGCGCGCCGCGCGTGAGCGTGCCCGTCTTGTCGAGCGCCACCGCCTTGAGCAGACGGCCGCGTTCGAGCCACACGCCGCCCTTCACCAGAATGCCGTTGCGCGCTGCCGCCGCGAGGCCGCTCACGACCGTCACCGGCGTCGCCACGACCAGCGCGCACGGGCACGCGATCACCAGCAGCACGAGCGCCTTGTAGAGCCACGCGCTCCACGCGCCACCCAGCGCGAGCGGGCCGCCTACCGCGATCAGCACCGCGAACGCGACCACGGCGGGCGTGTAGTAGCGCGCGAACTGATCGACGAAACGCTGTGTCGGGGCGCGCTGCGCCTGGGCGTCCTGCACGGCGGCGGCAATGCGGGCGAGCGTGCTGTCGCGCGCGGTCGCCGTGACAGCCGCCTCCACCACGCCATCGACGACGATACTGCCCGCGAAAAGCACATCGCCTTCGAGCTTGTCGACGGGCAGGCTTTCGCCGGTGATCGGCGCCTGATCGAGCGCCGCGCGGCCCGCCACGACGCGGGCATCGACAGGCACGCGCTCGCCCGTACGCACGCGGATGCGCGCACCGACGGCGACTTCGACCACCGCCAGCGAGCGCCATTCGCCTTGCGACGCCGCAGCGTCGAACCAGACTTCGGCCGTTTCGGGCGCGAGCGCGGTGAGCGAGCGGATCGCGTGACGCGCACGTTCCAGCGACAGCGCCTCGATTTCCTCGGCCAGCGCAAACAGGAACACGACCATGGCCGCTTCCGGCCACTTGCCGATCACGATCGCGCCGGCCACCGCCAGCGACATCAGGAAATAGATGTTGATCGTGAAATTCCTGAGCGCGATCCAGCCTTTCTTGAGCGTCGGCAGGCCCGCGCACAGCAGCGAAATCGCCGCGCAGATCAACACGGGCGCGCCCGCTTCGTGGCCCGTGGTCCACGCGAGAATTTCCGCACCGGCTGCGGCGATACCGCTGGCTGCGAGCAGCAACTTCTGGCGCAGCGCGAGGCCGGGCTTGACGGCGCTTTCGCTTGCGTTGGCGTCGTCGCCATCGGCGAGCGCGCGCGGCGCCATGTCGAGTGCGCGCAACGCGGATTCGAGCGGCTGGGCGTCCGCCAGCGTGTGATAGACGGTCAGCTCGCGCGCCAGCAGGTCGAAGTCGAGACGCGCGACGCCTGCCATCGGTTCGAGCCGATTGCGGATCAGCCGCTCTTCGGTCGGACAATCCATGTTGTCGATCCGATACCGCGCGCGTTGCGTGCCTTCCGGCGCGGGCGCTGCCGGGCGGCTCTGCACGGTTTGTGGAGACGCGCCGTGGCAACACGAGTCACCGGCGTGTGCAGCGTGATCGTGCGCATGACCATGACCGTGTTCATGCCCGCTGTGGTCGTGCGCGCTGTCGTGACCGCATGCATGGCCAGGTTCGCCGTGATCGTGATCATGGTCGTCTGCATGCGCATGGTCGTGGCGATGACCCGCTTGGGCGCTACAGCCAGCGTGATCGTGCCCCGTGTGAATTTCATCGAGCTCCGATCCCGCTGCGCCGGTATCTCGCCCGTCGGCACGCGCCCGATAGCGCTGCGACAGCGCAACCCGCGACATGAAAACCTGGACCATGGCCGATTTCTCCCAAAGATGACAGAATCATTGAACAGCCTGTAGCCGCTACAGGGTCAAGCCATTTTTGGGGAACCGCGACGATGAGAATCGGAGAACTGGCGCGCCACGCGCATTGCGATGTCGAAACGGTGCGCTTCTACGAGCGCGAAGGCCTGCTGGACGAGCCCGCGCGCGAAACCAACGGATACCGCAGCTATACGGCCGCACACGCCGCACAGTTGAACTTCATCCGCCATTGCCGCTCGCTGGGCATTGGGCTGACCGATATCCGCATGCTGCGGCGCTATCAGGCCGATCCGGCCCAGCCCTGCGACGAGGTGAATGCGCTGATCGACTGCCAGATCGCCCGCATCCACGAGCAGATCGAGACCATGCGCGTGCTGGAGCAACAACTGCGCACGCTGCGCGATAGCTGCAACGAGCGTCACAGCAGCGCCGAGTGCGGCATCATGAAAAATCTGGAACAGCCGATCGACGAGGAAAACTGCTCCTGTCACGCCGATGCAGTGCATGCGGAGCACGCCGGCAGCGACGCGCCGACCGCCGCAAAGGCGCCCAAAAAACACGCGCCGCACTAGCAGCACCGATGCGGGCCACGCGCGGCCCGCATCGCGTCATGCCGGGATCAAGGTGCCGAAGAAATGACTTCGGCGACCGTCGCCGTGAGTTTCTTCGCGTACGGCACATGCAGGAACTCGTTCGGACCGTGAGCGTTCGATTTCGGACCAAGCACACCGCACACCATGAACTGCGACTTGGGGAAGCCGGCCTGCAGCACGTTCATCAGCGGGATCGTGCCGCCCTGACCGAGATACGCACAGTCGGCACCGAAGTGATTGCGCGAGGCCGCATCCAGCGCCTGAGAAAGCCACGGTGCGAGATCCGGTGCACTCCAGCCGTTCGCCGCGCCCATGTCGGGCTTGAACGTCACACGCGCGTTGTAGGGCGGATCGAGTTCCAGCAGCGACTTGAGTTCCGCCACGGCCTTGCCTGCATCCAGCAGCGGCGGCAAGCGCAGCGAAAGCTTGAACGCCGTGCGCGGGCGCAGCACATTGCCCGCATTGGCGAGCGCCGGCAACCCGGCCGCACCTGTCACGGAAAGCGAAGGCCGCCACGTGGAATCGAGCAGCGCCTGCTGCGGATCGGTCGTGGTAGGCAGCACGCGGCGCCCATCCAGACCGCACGCCCACGGCATGCTCTTCCAGACGTTCTCGCCGAGGATCTTCGCCGTGGCTTCCGCTTCGGCCAGGCGCTGGGACGGAATCGGAATATGGAAGCCTTCCGGCAGCAGCGTACCGGTGCGCGAATCCTCCAGACGCTCGAACAACTGGCGCATCACGCGGAAGCTCGACGGCGCGATGCCGCCATACGAACCCGAGTGAATGCCCTCTTCGAGCACTTCGACTTCCAGGTCGCCGGTCACAAGGCCGCGCAGCGAAGTGGTCAGCCAAAGCTGATCGTAGTTGCCCGCGCCCGAATCCAGACATACGACGAGGCCGACGCTACCCAGACGGTCGCGCAACGCATCGACATAAGGCAGCAGGTCGTAACTGCCCGACTCTTCGCAGGTTTCGATCAGACCCACGCAGCGCGGACGCTCGACACCCTGCGCGTCCAGTGCGGCCAGCGCCGTGACGCTCGCGTAGATGGCGTAACCGTCGTCTGCACCGCCACGTCCATAGAGGCGGCCGTCTTCGAGCTTGGGCGTCCAGGGCCCGAGGTCGTTGCGCCAGCCGTCGAATTCCGGTTGTTTGTCGAGGTGACCGTATAACAGCACGGTTTCGCTGCTGCCCGAGCGCGTGGCCGGCGCTTCGAAGAAAATCACCGGCGTGCGGCCCGGCAAACGCACGACTTCGAGCTTCAGGCCGCGCACGGGCTGCGACTCGGCCCACTTTGCGGCTTCCAGCACCACGCGCTCCAGGTAGCCGTGCTTCGCCCAGTCGGCGTCGAAGGCGGGACTCTTCGCGGGCACCGCGATGTAGTCCGTGAGCGCGGGAACGATTTCGTCGTTCCATTTACGCTCCACGAACGTGCGCAGTTCGTCGTGATCGAGTTGACGGGTGACCTCTGTGGTGTCTGAGCTCATGGTGTGGGGGATCTTTGCCTGAAAAACCCCGATCATAGACCCGAACGCCCGTTCACCCAAAGGCCCAGGCATCGACATTGGCCGTTCGGCCAGGGCCTGACCCGGCCGGCGCGCGCCATCGTGCACCAATACCCCGGGATCGAAAGGTCATTGTCGGCGCGCGGGCCCGATCCGCGCGACAATGAATGTTCGAGGGCAACGCCCTGATGCGGAGGTTTCACCATGGCGAGCCATTCCATCTTCGAAATGCTGGTCCTGCTGATCGCAGTGATGGTGTATTTCCTGCCCGCAATGATCGCCGACCGCCGCAAGCGGCACGATCTGCTGATCATCGCCCTGTTCAATGCGGTGGTGGGCTGGACGGTGCTCGGCTGGTTTCTCGCGCTGTTCTGGTCGATGCAGCCAAACCCGCCCAGAGACATCGGCGACAACGTCAAGGAAAAGAAGAAAATCATCGGCATGCAGCTGTTTTCGCGTCGCCTCGACGCGCGCGCGCAGGCCCGCCAGTCGCGTAACGCCGAGCGCGATGCGTCTTCGAAGCGCTCCTAGGCTTGCTGCCCCTGGCCGGATGGCCAACGAGACGTCCTGGCCACGCACGAACGTTTTTAGCGTGAAATAATTAACGAAAACACCGCTGCACCCGTTGCGTCCATCGCGCGTGCCGCCTCCCCAGCCGTCTGACCCGCATCATCACGGAGCCCGCCATGCCTCATGTCGCCCCGCTGTTCGCTTTTGCCGCTGTCGCTCTTGGCATGGCGCTCACGCCCGGACCCAACATGATCTATTTGATCTCACGCTCGATCTGCCAGGGGCGCAAGGCGGGTTTGATTTCGCTAGGCGGCGTCGCGCTGGGCTTTATCTTCTATATGTTGTGCGCCGCGTTCGGCATTACCGCGCTGCTGATGGCCGTACCGTTTGCCTACGACGCGTTGCGCCTCGGCGGTGCGCTCTATCTGGCCTGGCTCGCGTGGCAGACGCTCAAGCCCGGCGGCCGCTCGCCGTTTCAGGTGCGCGAACTCACGCCCGACCGGCCCGGCAAGCTGTTCCTGATGGGTTTCGTCACCAACCTGCTGAACCCGAAGGTCGCGATTCTTTATCTTTCGCTGCTGCCACAGTTCATCGATCCGAGCCAGGGCAGCGTGCTCAAGCAGTCGATCGAACTGGGCACGGTGCAGATCCTGCTGTCGATTACGATCAACGCCGCAGCGGCGATCACGGCAGGCACGATCGCATCGTTCCTCGCCGGGCGTCCGAAGTGGCTGGCGATCCAGCGCTATCTGATGGGTACGGTACTGGCCGGGCTCGCCGTGCGCATTGCCGCTGAAGGGCAACGCTAAAAGCGGGCAACGGATGAAACGGGGCGCCAGCGCCTGAAGTGCTCAGGCGCCCTGGCGTCCGCCGATGCGCGCGGCAGGCATGCGCATCCGCACCGAGCCTGCCGAAATCAGGCGCGGTTCCATTTTCACCATGTCCTGCGCGAACATGTCCTGGCGCAGTTCGCCTTGTTCGTCGAACCACTGGCAGATCAGCCAATGGCCGCTGGCAAAGCCAACCGGTCCTGCGTACATCACAGTCATGCGCGGGCCACCCGATTTGAGGGTGACCACGTCGCCAATACCCGCTTCGGCGTGATGCGGGCTTTCGGCGACCTCAACGGTCGTATCAAGCATTGGAATTCCCCGAGTAAAAAGCTCGTGCCTCGAATAGTCCCCGAAGCGGGTCTGAAACCCGCCTTCTACCGCCCCTTTTCGATAATGTTTTTGGGCGGCTTTCAATAAAGTCCGGCAAGGCTATCAATGCGGAATAAATCGTGCAAGCGATTTTATCCCGCCTACGGGAAAACCGCATTTTAGGTGCTCCGCCGATCCGGCTAATTGTCGTACTCGTAACGGCCGATCCGCGGCACGGCCACCGCCCTGCACGCAGCCACGGGCGCCGCACGGCACAAACAGTCTTATTATTTCCGCATCGACGTCATATTGCTGCAGATAACGATTTAGCAAATAAACAACTCAGACCATCAACGGGAAGACACCTGAAAAACGTTCAGTCAACGGATTAACTGGACAGTCCAAATCGACAGAAAATCAGGCAGGAATATGCATGGAAACGTTTCCCGTCAAAAAACGTTCATACGTTTTATTTTTTACCCGGCGAGCGATCAGATATTTAGTTTATGCGCCCAGCGTAATTAACCGACCGATTGGTAAATCACGCCACCGAAATATGGCCGTCACGTCAGGCAAACAAAAAACGCCCCATACGGCGATAACCGCATGGGGCGCTGGTCCTGCAACGCGGCGCGCAGGTCGCCGGGAAGTTGCTGTGAAGCCGCCGCGAAGCCGGGCTTACTCGGGGAACGGCAACGTCGCCTGGCCTTCCGCGCGCATGCCGAAGACATTGAGCGTCATCGCCACGAGTGCGTAGTAGCCCAGCAGACCAACGAGATTGATCGTCGTCTCGTGGCCGAAACGTTCTACGGCTCGCGCGTAGGTGGCATCGGATACGCGCTTCGTGTCGTAAAGCTCGGTCGTGAAGGCGTAGATCAGCGCGTCGTCGGCTTCGTCGAAGACTGGCTCGGCGCCGGTGCGAATCTGCTCGGCCAGCGCTTCGGGCACGCCCGCCCCGATCGCGATCGGATAGTGGATGTACCACTCGGCCTGCGCCTGCCAGCGCGACGCCGTCACGAGGATCGCCAGTTCCGAAAGGCGCAGCGAGAGCCCCGTGCTGTAGCGGCAGAACGCGCCCAGACGCTGGGCGTTCTGCGCCAGTTTCGGGCTATGGATCCAGCCGAGGAACGGGCCGTTCAGATTGCCGCGCGGGCCGGAGAGGATTTCGTCGAGCACCGCTTTCTGCTCGGGGGTCGCGCTCGCGGCCTCGAAGGCCGGCAGGCGCGGGTTCTGGGTTTGCGTCATCTGCGTCACTGATCTGCTCCGAATAAGGTTTCTGGCAAGCCGCCCGCGTCAGGCCGTCTGCATCACGCCCGTCGCCTGCAGCGCCGCGCCCACTGCCGCCGCAAGGCGCTCTTCGATCGTATCGATATCCTGCGCCGTGCAGATAAACGGCGGCGCGAGCAGGATGTGGTCGCCGTTCTGGCCGTCCACCGTGCCGCCCATCGGATAGACCATCAGGCCGCGCGCGAACGCTTCGCGCTTGATCGCGGCGTGCAGCTTGAGCGACGGGTCGAAGCTGGCCTTCGTCGCGCGGTCCTTGACCAGTTCCACGCCCACGAACAGGCCGCGCCCGCGCACGTCGCCGATATACGGATGCTCCGCGTAACGCTCGCGCAGCCGCGCGCGCAGTTGTTCGCCGCGCGCGAGCACGTTGTCGAGCAGCTTGTCTTCGGCGATCACGTGCTGCACTTCGAGCGCCGCCGCGCAGGCCGTCGCGTGGCCGATATACGTGTGGCCGTGCTGGAAATAGCCGCTGCCGCCCACGATGGTTTCATAGATGCGCCGGCTCACGAGCGTCGCGCCGATCGGCTGATAACCGGCGCCCAGCCCCTTGGCGATGGTCAGCAGATCGGGCGCCACACTGTCTTCGTCGCAGGCGAACAGATGGCCGGTGCGGCCCATGCCCGACATGATCTCGTCGAGAATCAGCAGCACGCCGTAGCGGTCGCACACCGCGCGGATCTTGCGGAAGTACTCGCGCACCGGCGGCACCGCGCCGGCCGTCGCGCCCACCACGGTTTCGGCGACGAAGGCCGCGACGTTTTCCGCGCCCAGTTCGAGGATTTTCTGCTCGAGTTCGTCGGCCAGACGCTGTGCGTAGGCTTCGTCGCTCTCGCCGTCGAGCCGCTCGCGGTAGGCGTAACACGGGCTCACGTGATGCGATTCGATCAGGATCGGCAGGAACGGCTCGCGGCGCCACGCGTTGCCGCCGATCGCCAGCGCGCCCAGCGTATTGCCGTGATAGCTCTGGCGGCGCGCGATGAAATGACGGCGCGAGCGCTCGCCCTTCTCGACGAAATACTGGCGCGCGAGCTTGAGCGCAGCCTCGATCGCCTCGGAGCCGCCCGAGACGAAATAGACGTGATCGAGGCCCGCGGGCGCGTGCTCGATCAGGTAATCGGCGAGTTGTTCGGACGCTTCGGTCGTGAAAAACGACGTGTGCGCATACGGCAGCGCCTGCGCCTGGCGCTTGATCGCGTCGATCACGCGCTGGTTGCTGTGGCCGAGGCACGAGACGGCCGCACCGCCGCTCGCGTCGATATAGCGCTTGCCGGTGGAATCGATGATCTCGATGCCCTCGCCTGCGACCGCAACGGGCAGGGTCTGGCGGGGCATCCGGTGAAACACTTTGCTGGACATGGGTTTTCTCGCTGTAAGCGGATCTATCCGGGAAATCTGGGGAATCCGGTCAAAAATTCGGTCGAACCTTGCGGAAATGACGGGCGCGCTGCTCGGAGCGCGCCCGCCATCGTCATTGGATCGTCATCGACAAGGTGCGCGCGCCGTCCTGCCAGACGTCGAAGTTCACGCCGCCGGGCGCGATCTCCATGCAGGCGGTGGCGAGCGTGTTTTCATCGTCGGGATCGTGCGGATCGTCGCGGAAGATCGGCAGACCGGCGCCGCCGCGATCCTGCAGCGTGCGCACGAACGCCGCGCCGTCGGGCTGCGCGCCGAGTGCGGGCACGAGATCGGCGAGACGGGCCTGCCGGTCGCGCGAGGATTCGGTGACGATCTGCGCCTCGTTGGCGTGACCCGCGTGGATCAGGTGATTCGCGTGGCCCGAAGGCGCGCTCACTTCGAGCACCGAGGTGCGCTGCGCCGTGGCTTCCACGCTGTAGACGCGCACTGCGCCAGTTGCGTCGAGGCCGCCGACGGTATGGTGGAAGCCGCTCGCGCGCGGCGTATCGCGCAGCAGCGCGAGCGCGTCGTCGAGCGTGGCGGCGTCGAGCACGGCGCGCGCGAGAATCATGCGCGGCACGCCGGCGCGCGGTGCGCGGATACGCACGTTGTTGATCGCCTGCGCCACACCCGCGCGCGAAGCCGCGAACGTGTGGCCCGGCAGCGAGCCCGGATAGTAGAAGCTCACGAAGCCCGGCTTGCCTGCCGGCGCGACGTCGACCACCGCGCAGCGGCCGCGCAGATACGGGTCGCCGTCTTCGTTATGGGCGATCAGCCCGCCAGCCGCATCGGCGCGCACGGCGAGCGTGGTGCAGCCGTCGGGCGCGTTGTGGATCAGTTCGCCGCGGCAGTTCCAGAGAAACAGATCGTGCGCGGGCCAGCCGAGCGCGGCCGCCATTGCGTCGAGTTCGGCCACATAAGCCGGGAAATGCTGTTCGGCCGCAGCGCGCAGTTGCGCCACGAACGGGTGGCCGCGCCAGCGGCTCACGGCCTGCCAGGCGCTGCTCTGCGCCATATAGGGCCCGAAAACCGGCAGCGCGAGTTCGCCGAGCTGGTGCCCGATCTGCGCGGGCGTGCCGCCCATCTGGAAAGTCTTGAGTGCCTGCATCGTTTGACTCGCTGGTTGGCCAGTCCGAAGGTGTCGATGAGCGATTTATACGCTTCGCAACATATGTTGTCAAATGAATATCGACTTGCAACGAATGAATAACGGACAGGCGCAAAAAAGCCGCCTCGCAGGCGGCTCGTTCAGCGGCGAAATGCGTTATTCAGGGCACGCTTCAAGGCACATAGGCGCCGCGCGCATTGAGCGAGCGCTCGGCCTCTTCGAGATGCGCCACCGCGCCCGTGCCTTCGAGCGCCAGCAGATGCGCGACCAGCGACTCCGCCAGCGCCGTCGCCGCCACCAGCGACGGGAAAAACGACGGGCTCTCGTGCGTGAAGATCAGCACCTTTTCCGCGTTGAGCGCGATGGGCGAGACGGCGCTATCGGTGATCGCAATCAGCTTGCTGCCCTTTTCGAGCGCCGCTTCGGCCACGCGCACCGCTTCGACCGAGTACGGCGCGAAGCTGACAACGATCGTTGCGCTGTCGCGCTCGATGCCCAGCAACTGCATCTCCAGCGTGCCCGCCTCGCCGCCGAGCAGCGAGACCTGCGGCCGGAACAGCCGATAGCCGTAGACCAGCCCGAACGCCACCGCGTAACACGAGCGGAAGCCCGCCACGTGCACATGTCTGGCCTTCTTGAGCACGCGCGCGGCTTCGATCATGGCGCGGGTGTTGTGCGCCGAACTGGCGTCGAGATTGTGCTGCTGGGCGGCCAGCAGATCGCGCGCGAGCGCGTCTTTCGCGCTGCCCGCGACCAGCGAGCGGGCGCGGCTCGACAGCGGTTCGGGACGCGTGCGCACCCGCGCGACGAACAGATCGCGCAATTCGTTCCAGCCCGGAAAGCCAAGCTGCTGGGACAAGCGCACGAGCGACGCGGGCTGCACCTGGGCGCGTTCGGCCACCTTGCGCATCGACGACACCGCGACTTCGTCGGGATGGTCGAGCAGGAAGGCCGCACCGGTCTGGAATTGCGGGCTCAGTTCGGAGAAGCGCGCGCGGATGAGCGCGGCAAGCTGGTCGAAGCTTTCGGGCATATCGATGAGCGGATCAGGCCGGACAGTGGGCGACAACAAATGTTACCACTGGTGTTGCGGGGTGTTGCAAACGGGCGGGTGCCGCTTTGCCCCGCGATCAAGCCCGCGCGCCGGAAAATGCGCGCGCCGCGTCAGCCGGTCTATAGTGCATGCCAACCACGCCGCCCATAGAGAACGATCCCACGTATGTCCGCCCTCGACCTTTCCTCCGGCGCCCCGCGCGCCTCCCTTTTCGAGCAGATCAAGGCGCGCGTCGTGCTGCTCGGGCTGTTTGTCGGCTCGATGTGGGCGGTGTTTTTTGTCTCGGCGGCGCTGCCGTTTCTGCAACTCACTCGCCACGGCGTCGTGCCACGCACGTTCAGCGGCCTTCAGGGCATTCTGTTTGCGCCGTGGCTGCACGCGGGCCTTTATCACATCGCCGCGAATACGCCGGGCCTGTTGGCGCTCGGCTGGCTGTGCATGTGGCCGCGCATCGCCAATTTCTGGCAAGCGAACATCGGTGCGATGCTCGGCGCCGGGCTATGCGCGTGGCTGCTCGGCGCGCCGTACTCGGTCCATATCGGCGCGAGCGGGATCGTGTTCGGCTATGCGGGCTATCTGGTGGCGTATGGCTTTTACAACCGCAAGCCCGTGCCGGTGCTCGTCGCGCTGTTTGTGGCGTTCAGCTACGGCGCGAGCATGTTGAGCGGCGTCCTGCCGATCACGCCCGGCGTGTCCTGGCAAAGCCATCTGGGCGGCGCAATCGGCGGCATTCTGGCGGCGAAAGCGTTCCGCCAGCGCCGGGTGCTGCAGCCCTGAGACCGTTCAGGCCGCCGCTTCCCGAACGAACTGATGCTCGACGCTCGCACGCGCCACGCCGTCGAGTGCCGCGAGCTGCTCGCGCACCTCAATGGCCTGCCGTTCCGTCATATCGACGAGGACGATGCGCTGCTCGAGCAATCCCGCGCAACGGGTCACGGCCCATTGCTCGACGTTCGCGCGGCGCGTTTCGAGCGCGGCGGCAGCCGTCGATACCACCGAGGGATTGAGGCTCGACACGAGCCGGACCGTATGCGTGAGCTTGAGACCAGGAAGCCGCTGCAGCCCGCTTTCGACGCTTGCAGGACAGAAGGAAGAGAGATCGTTGCGCATAGTTGCTCCGGATGATGGGTTATCGAACCGGTGCCCGCTATGCTCCCGTTTCGTTGCCATGAATTGGCCGCATCGCCCCAAGGGCTTCCACCTTGCCCGGGCGGGCAGGTTGGCGTCGGCTGAGCCGACTCTAGATGCATCAGATTTTTCATGTTCGAGATACCGAACATGCGATCTATTATAGCGAATATTTTCGCCATTAGGGCAAGGACAAAAAACCGTCGCGCGCGATCGGCCTGGTCGCGGCCAGCGTGCTGGTCACGGTTTTTGCGGTGCTGTCCGGGCGTAACCGGTTTATCGATTAAGAACGCAAACCCATGAATAACGTATTGATCCGAATCGCCGATGCCTTCGCGCCCTATGGCGACGCGATCCGCGCCGCCCTCCTGCAAACAGGCATCGACGATTCGAGCGGTGACGGCTCGCACGACTGGTCACATCTGGTGCGCGTGTGGAAGCTCGTGAAGCAAATCTCGGCGCATGAAACGGCTGTCGATCTGGAGATGCTGGCCATCGCCACGCTGCTGCACGATTGCGTGCAGATCGAAAAGTCGGACCCGCGCCGCGCGCTGGCCTCGCAGCTATCCGCGGACAAAGCGCGCGATGTGCTGAAAGCGATCGGATGGGACACGGCGCGCATCGAGGCCACGGCACACGTGATCGAAGCGCACAGTTTTTCGGCGAATATCGCGCCGCGCTCGCTGGAAGCACGCATTCTGCGCGATGCGGACCGCCTCGACGCCATCGGCGCAATCGGCATCGCGCGCACGTTCTATGTGGCGGGGCGCATGGGTTCGCGGCTCTACGATTTCGACGATCCACTCGCGCGCGAACGCAGGCCGGACGACACAACGTTCGCGCTCGATCATTTCGACGTGAAGCTGCTGAAACTGGCCGATGGCATGAGCACCGAAGGCGCGCAACGGATTGCGCAGAAGCGTCTTGCCATCATGCGCCAGTTCGTTCAGGACCTCGCGGACGAAATCACCGCCTGAAATGAGCGCCTGAAATCAGCACCTCAAAGCCAGGTGCCGCCCTGACGCTCATCCGGTTCTTCCGCCAGCGCGTCGAAATCGTGAATCCAGTCGAGATGGTGCAGCAGGCTCTCGCGCTCGCCGAGCCGCGCGTTGCGCGCCTGTGCCGCCGGACCATCCGGCAGATGCAGCACGTCCGCTGTCGTGATCGACGCGTATTGCACCTTGCGCGTGCGGCCACGCCGCAGACGTTCATAGGCTTCCTGCGCCTCGCGCCAGTTGCCCGGTCCCGCCTTCGCCAGTTGCGCGGCCAGCACCACGGCATCCTCGATCGACTGGTTCGCGCCCTGACCGTGATGCGGCACGAGCGCGTGGGCCGCGTCGCCGATCAGCGTCACGCGCCCCTTGCTCCAGCGCCCGAGCGGCGGCCGATGAAAAAGCCCCCAGCGCTGGCTGATCGGCACCGCCGTGATCATCTCGACAACCGCCGGATGCCAGTCCTTGAACAGGCGTAGCTGCTCGCCCTCCGTCGCAGGCAACACCCAGTCGCGCGACGGCCACGGCGAAGGATGCCGCTCGACCAGCAGAAAGTTCTGGTCGCCTCGATCGCCGATCGGATAGTGCAGCAGGTGGCCGCCGGGCCCGACCCAGAACTGGATCGTCTCGGGGTCCGGCAAGCGCGGCATGCGTTCGGCCGGCACGACGCCGCGAAAGCCCGAGCAACCGGAATACAGCGCGTCGTCGTAACCCAGCATCCAGCGGCGCGTGATCGAGCGCGCGCCGTCCGCGCCAATCACCAGATCGGCATCGACACGCTCGCCGTTATCGAACGCAAGCGTCACGCGATCGGCGTGCTGCGTCAGTTCCGTCAGCCGATGACCGAGCTTGATGTGCTCGAGCCCCACCGCCGTGGACAGCACCGCCTGCAAATCGGCGCGATGCACGCCCCAGTAAGCACCGCCGAACTGCTCGCGATAATCCGGCGAGCCGCGATGATGGCCGATCACCTCGCCGCTGCGGCCATCGCGATAGATCAGGCCCGGCACGTCGGCGCACACGCGCTCGAACGCCGCGCGCAGGCCCATGCGTTCGTAGAAGCGCGTCGCGTTGGCGGAGAGCGCGACGGCCGCGCCGACTTCGCGCAGTTCATCGGTCTGCTCGAAAAGTTGCGCATCGATGCCGTGCTCGCGCAGCGCGAGCGCCAGCGTCAACCCGCCGATGCCCGCACCGACGATCGCAATCTTCAGATTCATTCGCGTCATGAATGTGTCTCCTGTGTCTCGATTTATACGTACAGGCCGCACGTCGATTCCGTGGACCGTGTCGGTATTTTCAGCACTGGACTTTCATTGCTCAATAAGATGCAATGAATCGTCTTCATCACTGAAATGAATGAGACCCGCGCGGGCGGACGCTCAGACGAACAATCAGACGAACACCATGGAACTGGCCGATCTCGACCTCAATCTGCTGCTGCTTTTCCAGCGCCTCATGCAGGAGCGGCGCGTGGCGACGGTCGCAGAGCAGATGAACATGAGCCAGCCCGGCGTCAGCAATGCGCTCGCCAAGCTGCGCCGTCTGCTGGGCGATCCGCTGTTCGTGCGCGCGCCGGGCGGTGTGGTGCCCACACCGTATGCGCTGCGTCTTTCCGAGCCGGTGTCGCAGGCGCTCGCGACCTTGCACGCGGCGCTCAATCCGCTGACGGGTTTCGATCCGCTGCGCGCGTCGCGAACCATCACGATCGGCATGACCGATATCGGCGAAGTGGTGTTTCTGCCTGCGCTGGTCGAGCGGCTGTCGCGCGAAGCGCCGGGCGTCGCGCTCAATACCGTGCGCAATACCAGCGTCAATCTCGCCGATGAAATGGCCGATGGCCGCGTCGATCTGGCGGTCGGCCTGCTGCCGCAACTCAAGGGTGGGTTCTATCAGCGCCGCCTGTTCGATCAGCGCTATGTGTGTCTGATGCGCCAGGGGCATCCGCTCGAAGAGGCGCCCATGACGCTGGCGTCGTGGCGCGAGGCCGAGCATCTGGTCGTGGTGTCGGCGGGCACCGGTCACGGCCAGGTGGATGAATGGCTGAAGCGGCGCGGCGTGCGCCGGCAGGTCCGGCTGACCGTGCCGCACTTCATGAGCGTGGGCTACATCCTGCAACGCACCGATCTGATCGCGACCGTGCCGGAAACGCTGGCCCAGCAACTCGCGCCGCTGTTCTCGCTGAGCCTGCGCGCGCTGCCGATCAACCTGCCTTCGGCGCCAATCCATCTGCTCTGGCATTCGCGCGTCCAGCAGGACGAAGGCAATCGCTGGCTGCGCGAGCGGGTGATCGAGCTGTTTGCGGATACCACGGCGCGCGCGCCGCGCCGTGGTTAAAAGCTGGCGCAGCGGCCAGCGTCCCCCTCAATTCACCTTCTTCGCCTGCCCTTCCCAGAACGGCGCGCGCAGATCGCGTTTGAGAATCTTGCCCGCGCCCGACAAAGGCATCGACGTGCGGAACTCCACGCTCTTCGGGCATTTGTAGTTCGCAATCAGCGTGCGGCAATGCTCGCGAATCTGCTCTTCCGCCAGATCCTCGCCGGGCCGCAGCACGACGATCGCGTGCACGGTTTCGCCCCAGGCCGCGCTCGGAATGCCGATCACCGCGCACATCGCCACCGACGGATGCCGGCCGATCGCGCTTTCCACTTCCGCCGAATAGACGTTCTCGCCGCCGCTCACGATCATGTCCTTCATGCGATCGACGATGAAAATGTAGCCCGCGTCATCCATATACGCGCCGTCGCCGGTATGCAGCCAGCCGTCGCGCAGCGCGCTGGCGGTTTCGGCTGGCTTGTTCCAGTAGCCGCGCGTGACGCTCGGCCCGCGAATGACGATCTCGCCCACCACGCCGCGCGGCACCTCCTGGCCCAGTTCGTCGACGATTCTGACCGAGGTGCCCCACGCCGCGCGTCCGACCGATAGCGACAAGCCCTTCGCCCGCCCCGCTTCGCCGTGGTTCTCGGGCGGATTCGTCGTGACAACCATCGCCTCGGTCAGCCCGTACGACTGCGAAAATTCCACGCCCGGAAACAGCGCCATGGTGCGCTCCAGCACCGAAGCGACAATCGGCGACGCGCCATACACAAGCCGCTTCACGCTGCTCAAATCGCGCCTGCCGAATTCGGGATGGTCGATCAGCGCCTGGATCATGGTCGGCACGAGGCCGACTTCGGTGACGCGTTCGCGCTCGATCGTCTCCAGCACTTCCAGCGCGTTGAACGCCGGAATGACGACGTGCGTTTCGCCCGCGATGAACTGGTTGATCGCCCGCGACAGCGCTGCCATATGAAACAGCGGCGCGGCGTGCAGGCTGCGGCCATGCCGGATGGGCGGCGCTTCCGCCACGCGCTGCACGCAGCCGCTCCAGATATTGCGATGGCTCTGCATCACGCCTTTCGGAAAGCCCGTGGTGCCGCCCGTGTACATGACGATGGCGAGATCCTCGTAGCCGCGCCACGCGTCTTCGACCGGCGCGGTCTGCGCGATCAGCGCTTCGTAGGACTGCATGCCGTCCGGCGCGTCGCGCTCGCCCATGTAGATGAACCGCGGCGCACGCTTCGCCGTCTTCGCGATGCCCGCCGCCATCGGCAGAAAATGATCGTCGATCAAGAGGATGCCGGTATCGCAGTCGTCGAGCGAATAAACGACTTCCGGCACGCTCCAGCGGATATTCACCGGATTGAGCACGCCGCCGCCCCACCAGACGGCCATGCAGGTTTCGAGGTAACGGTCCGAGTTGAGCGCGAGCACGCCGACGCGGTCGTCGGTGGCCATGCCGGACGCCTTGAGCGCGCCCGCCAGCCGCGCGACGCGCGCGGCGAATTCGCCGTAATGGCGCACGCGGCCGCGAAAGATCGTGGCGATCCGCTCCGGTGTCTGCTGAAGGCAGCGATGGATGCTATTGGTGAGATGCAACTTCGTCTCCTGATAATGTGTCTTTCAGACTCGCCGATGCGCGTAGCGGCGCGCGGGCGGCTATCGGATTCAGGCAGGGTTCAGGCCGCCATGGCTGCGCAGTAGCGCTCCATGTGGGCGTCGGTATCGCCGAGCAGCACGTCCGTCATGGTCAGATAGCGGAAATAATCGCTCACTTCGAGTTCGTCCGTCACGCCCATGCCGCCGTGCAGTTGCACCGCCTGCTGGCCGACGAAGCGCGCGGCGCGCGCCACGATCACCTTGGCCCCGGACACCATGCGACGGCGCGCCGAAAGATCGGGCTCGTCGAGCGCTTTGGCGGCCACATACGCCATCGACAGCGCGCATTCCTTTTGCACCAGCATATCGGCGAGACGGTGCTGCAGCGCCTGGAACGCCGCGAGCGGCTGGCCGAACTGGCGGCGCGTGAGCAGATAATCGCGCGTGAGGTCGATCAGGCGTTCCATCGCGCCCGCCGCCGCCGCACATTGCGCCGCAATGCCGTGATCGAGACCGTGTTCGAGCGCTTCCAGACCTTGATCCTGCCCGCCGAGCAGCGCATCGGCGTCGAGCCGCACGCAATCGAAGCGAAGATCCGCGCCGTGCTGGCCGTCGATCGCCGGGTACTGCGCGATCGTCACGCCCGCCGCGTCGCGCGGCACCAGAAACAACGCCAGTTTGCCGTCGAGCCGCGCGCTGACGATCCACGCATCGACGCTATGGCCGTGCCAGACCAGACACTTTACGCCGCTCAATTCCCAGCCCGCGCCCGCGCGCGTGGCCGTGCATTGCGCCGCATCAACGCGATAACGCGAGGCCGGTTCGAGCCACGCGGCCGTCAGCACGCGCTGACCGGTCGCGATGGCGGGCAGCCAGTGCGCCTTGTGCGCGCCGCTGCCGTAGCGCGTCAGGATCGCCGCGGCAATGACCGCGCACGGAATCACCGGCTCCAGCACGATGCCGCGCCCCAGTTCGCGCTGCACGACGAGTTGCGTCGCCGCGCTTTCCTCGAAGCCGCCGAACGCTGCCGGAATCGTGAGCCCGAGCACGCCCATTTCTGCGAGCGTCGCCCACATGCCGCGATCGAAGCTGGCACCCGCGCGCATGATGGTGCGCCGCCGCGCAAAACCGTAATCCGCTTCGATCAGGCGGCGCAGGCTGTCGGCCAGCATCTGCTGTTCTTCGCTGTAGTTGAAGTCCATGTTCGCCTCGCTGCGCTCAGGTGTTCAGAATCATGCGGGCGATGATGCCGCGCTGCACTTCGTTCGTACCGCCGTAAATCGAGGTCTTTCGCATATCGAAGTAACTCGCGGTGGCGGCGCTCGCCCATGCCGGACTGCCGGTCTCGGGCGTCACGCCCGCTTCGAGCCATGCCGGCGCGAATGGCCAGGCATGCGGCCCGGCCACTTCCATCTGCAGCATCGCAATGTCCTGCTGGATTTCCGAGCCGCGAATCTTCACCACCGACGCCTCCGGCCCCGGTTGCCCGCCCGCCTGCGTGGCCACGCGCAGCAGCAGCATTTCGAGCGCCATCAGGTCCATTTCCACCCGCGCGATGCGCTCGCGCATGCGCACATCGTCGAGCATCGACCCGCCTTTGCCGTCGGGCGCCGCGGCCGCCAGCCGCTTGAGCCGCGCAATCTCGCGATAACACTGGCCGATGCCCGCGATCCCCGTGCGCTCGTGGCCGAGCAGATACTTCGCGTAAGTCCAGCCGCGGTTCTCCTCGCCGACCAGATTCTCGAGCGGCACTTCCACATCTTCGAACCAGGTCTCGTTGACATCGACGCCGCCGTCCAGCGTGCGAATCGGCCGCACGCTCACACCCGGGCTTTTCATGTCGATGAGCAACAGCGAGATGCCGTCCTGTGGCTTCGCTTCGTTATCGGTGCGCACGAGGCAGAAGATCCAGTCGGCGTATTGCGCGTAGGACGTCCAGGTTTTCTGCCCGTTGACGATATAGCGCTCGCCCTTGCGCACCGCGCGCGTCTTCAGCGAGGCCAGATCGGAACCCGCGCCCGGTTCGGAATAGCCCTGGCACCAGAAGTCCTCCATCGTCGGAATGCGGGGCAGAAAGCGCGCCTGCATGGCCGGG
Organism: Paraburkholderia sp. Ac-20340; assembly: GCF_017104965.1. GTDB lineage: Bacteria > Pseudomonadota > Gammaproteobacteria > Burkholderiales > Burkholderiaceae > Paraburkholderia. Next base: position 238,187 of record NZ_JAAGPR010000006.1, on the reverse strand, counting down.
CTTGCGTACTTCATCAGCACGGGCGCGATCATCGACAGTCCGAACGGAATCAGCCGGGGCGCGCCCGCGCCGATCGTCTCGATCTCGAAAATGACGCGCTGCACCGTATTCCAGCCCGTGCCGCCGAACGATTGCGGCCATGCCGGCGCGCCCCAACCGTGCGCGTGGAGGATGCGGTGCCAGCGCACGAAATCGTCCTTGCCCAGCCGCTGCTGGTTTTCCACCTTCGCGCGGATGTCGCGCGGCAGGCTCTCGCGCATGAACGCCCGGACTTCCTGCCGGAACGCCTCTTCTGCTGCGGTAAAGCGCAGGTCCATCGGTGTCTCCTTCTGACGACCGGCACGCGTGCCGTGAATCTCCACCATCCGGGCGCCGCGCAGCTTGCGCGCGACGCCTGCGGACGCCATGGACACCGAGCGTAGAAGTGCGCGTGGTGGCGAAGCCCACCGCCAGTGGGGGGGCGCCCCCTTTTACGGCAAAAGCGTTCCCCCCCATCGACGGTGGGCTTCATCCACACGCCGCGCCGGACCATCGTCATCACACGAGGTCCAGCCGACGGCGCGCCTCATACGGGGCGCCGCAGCGCAGAACAAGGAATCCGACATGCAGATACAACGCCAGGTCTACCGCGAAGACCACGAGATGTTCCGCACCACCGTGCGCCGCTTTTTTGAACGCGAATGCCTGCCGCGCCAGGCGGCCTGGAACGAGGCCGGCATGGTCGATCGCGATATCTGGCTCAAGGCCGGCCGCGAAGGTCTGCTGTGCGTCACGCTGCCGGTGGAATACGGCGGCGGTGGCGGCGACTACGGCCACAGCGCCGTGATGGCCGAGGAAGTCGCGCGCTGCGGGCTGTCGGGCGTCACCTTCAACATGCACTCGGACATCATCGCGCCGTATATCGCCCGCATCGGCAACGAGGCGCAGAAGCAGAAATGGCTGCCGGGCGCCTGCTCGGGAGAAATCGTGCTGGGCATCGCCATGACCGAGCCCGGCAGCGGCAGCGACCTGAAAGCCGTGCGCACGACCGCCGTGCGCGACGGCGACGAATACGTCATCAACGGCAGCAAGACCTTTATCAGCAACGGCATTTGCGGCGATCTGTTCGTGGTGATCTGCAAGACCGATCCGGCCGCGGGCGCGAAAGGCATCAGCCTGATCGTCGTGGAGGCGGATCGCGAAGGTTTCCGGCGCGGGCGCAAGCTCGACAAGGTCGGCCTGCACGTGCAGGACACCGCCGAGCTGTTCTTCGACAACGTGCGCGTGCCGGTGAGCAATCGCCTCGGCGAAGAAGGCCAGGGCTTCCGCTATCTGATGGCCGAACTGCCGCAGGAGCGCTTCTCGATTGCGCTGGCCGCCGCCGCGCGCCTGGAAACGGCGCTCGCGCAAACCCTCGAATACGTGAAAGAGCGCAAGGCTTTCGGGCAAACGGTCTGGGATTTCCAGAACACCCGCTTCAAGCTCGCCGATATCCAGACTCAGGCGATGGCCGTGCGTCTGATGATCGATCACTACCTGGCGGAGCACATGCGCCGCCGTCTCACGCTCGAAGAATCGGCGGTGGCCAAGCTGTTCGCCACCGAAACGCTGGGCAAGGCGCTCGACGAAATGGTGCAGTTGCACGGCGGCTACGGCTACATGCTCGAGTACCCGGTTGCGCGCGCCTTTGTCGATTCGCGCGTCAATCGCATCTATGGCGGCACCAGCGAAGTCATGCGCGAGCTGATTTCGCGCGCGCTCTAAAACATCCATCACCGGAGGAGATTTGGCATGAAACGCAACGTTTATGTGGCTGGCGTCGGCATGATTCCGTTCGCCAAGCCGGGCGCGAGCGCCCATTACGACGAAATGGGCGCGCAGGCGATCAGCCAGGCACTCGCCGATTCGCGCGTTCCGTTCGAACTCATTCAGCAGGCCTACGCAGGTTATGTCTACGGCGATTCGACCTGTGGCCAGACCGCGCTTTATCGCGTGGGCATGTCGGGGATTCCCGTCGTCAATGTGAACAACAATTGCGCGACCGGCTCGTCGGCGCTCTTTCTCGCGCATCAGGCAGTGAAGAGCGGCATGGTGGAATGCGCGCTGGCCTTCGGCTTCGAGGAAATGCAGCCGGGCGCGCTCAAGAGCCATTGGGACGACCGCCCGCGCGCGATGCAGAAGTTCATCGAAGTCTCCGACCGCCTGCTGCCCGACTCGCCGCAACCCGGCGCGATCCGCATGTTCGCGGGCGCGGGCAAGACGCATATGGACAAGTACGGCACGAAATTCGAGACCTTCGCGAAGGTGCGTGCAAAGGCCAGCCAGCATGCCGCGCGCAATCCGCTGGCGATCTTCCGCAAGGTGGTGACGCCCGAAGAAGTACTGGCCTCGCCGATGGTGTGGGATGGCGTGCTCACGCGCCTGATGGCCTGCCCGCCGACGTGCGGCGCGGCGGCGGCGATCGTCTGCTCGGAAGCGTTCGCGCGCCGCCACGGTCTGCGCACCGACGTGCTGATCGCCGGCCAGGCGCTGACCACCGACGGCCCGGCGCTGTTCGAGAACCCGGACATGATCGATCTGGTTGGCGTGGGCATGACGGAATCGGCGTCGCGCTCGGTGTACGAGCAGGCCGGCATCGGTCCCGAGGACATCGACGTGATCGAACTGCACGACTGTTTCGCGCAGAACGAACTGATTACCTACGAAGGCCTAGGCTTGTGCGGCAAGGGCGAAGGCGAACGGCTGGTCGAAGCGGGCGACAACACGTATGGCGGGCGCTGGGTCGTGAATCCGTCGGGCGGCCTGCTTTCGAAGGGCCATCCGCTGGGCGCGACCGGTCTCGCGCAGTGCTTCGAACTCGTGCATCAGATGCGCGGCACGGCGGGCGATCGTCAGGTGCCCGGCGCGAAAGTGGCGCTGCAGCACAACCTCGGCCTGGGCGGCGCGTGCGTCGTCACGGCGTACAAGAAGGCTATGTAACGGACTGACGCCATGCTCGACAAAACCTTTATCGGCAAAGCCTTGCCAACTTTTCACGCCACCGCCGAAGCCGGCCAGCTTGCGCTGTTCGCCAAGGCAACCGGCGAAACGCGGCCCGAATATATCGACGAAGCCGCCGCGCGCGACGCAGGCCACCCGAGCCTGCCGCTGCCGCCTACGTTCCTGTTCTCGCTCGAACTGACCTATCCCTCGGCGGGCTGGCGCAAGGAGATCGGCATCGAGGCTTCGCGCATCCTGCACGGCGAGCAATCGTTCACGTATCACCGTCTCGCGCATGCGGGCGAGAAGTTGCTGTTCGAAAGCCGTATCGCGGATATTTACGACAAGAAAGGCGGCGCGCTTTCCTTCGTCGTGCGTGAAACGCGCGTGAGCAACGCGAAAGGCGAACATGTCGCCGATCTGCGCAGCGTGCTCGTGCATCGCAACGGCTGAACCCCGCCCGAGGAAAACATCATGGACTTCAATACGATTCAGGTCGGCGATACGCTGCCGCCGCTCACGCTCGCGCCGGTCAACCGCACCACGCTTGCGCTGTTCGCGGGCGCGTCGAACGATCACAACCCGATCCATATCGATATCGATTACGCGCGCAAGGCGCGCATGCCCGACGTGTTCGCGCACGGCATGCTCTCGATGGCCTGGCTTGGCCGCCTGCTCACGCAATGGGTCGATCAGCGCAAGCTGCGCGAATTCGGCGTGCGCTTTACCGGCATCACGCACCTCGGCCACGAAATCACCTGCACGGGCAAGGTCGTCGAGAAATTCGAAAAGGATGGCGAACGATTGCTGCGACTGGAAATCCAGACCGCCAATCAATATGGCGAAGTGAAAGTCGCGGGCGATGCGCTCGTCGCAATCTGACGCGATCTGACGCAATCCGCTAACGCCTTAAGCCAGAACAAAGAGAGACACGGAGGAAACACATCATGGCAAAACTCGACGGTAAAGTCGCGCTGGTCACCGGATCGGGACGCGGCATCGGCCAGGCAATCGCATTGAAGCTCGCCAGCGAAGGCGCGCGCATCGTCGTCAACGATCTGGATGCGGAGCCGGCCCACGAGACGGTCGAAACCTTGCGCAAGGCGGGCGCGCAAGCCGTGGCCTGCGTAGGCAGCGTGACCGCGCCGGATTTCGCCGAGCGTTATGTCGGCACGGCGGTCAAGGAGTTTGGCGGCATCGACATCATCGTCAATAACGCGGGCTATACGTGGGACGACGTGGTCCAGCGCATGACCGACGAACAGTGGTACGCGATTCTCGACTGTCATCTGACCGCGCCCTTTCGCATCCTGCGCGCGGCTTATCCGCACATCAAGGCGCAGTATCAGGCCGAAGCCGCCGAAGGCCGCGAAGTGTTCCGCAAGGTGGTGAATATCTCGTCGGTGTCGGCGCTCAACGGCAATGCCGGGCAGCTGAATTATTCGTCGGCGAAAGCGGGCGTGATCGGCATGACGCGCGCGCTCTCGCGCGAATGGGGGCGCATGAAGGTCAACGTCAACGCCGTGGCCTTCGGGCTGATCCACACGCGCATGACCGACGCCGATGCATCGGCGGGCGCGACCGTGAAGATCGAAGGCCGCGACATCCGCGTGGGCATCAATCCCGAACTGATCAAGACGCACGCGCAGCGCTGCCCGCTGGGCCGTGGCGGCACGCCCGAGGAAGCCGCGGGCGCGGTCTACCTGTTCTGCTCGCCCGAGTCGAACTACATCACGGGGCAGATCGTGGCGGTATCGGGTTCGCCGCAATAACGCTGCACCGTTGCGATGGAACGCATCGCCCGCCACGCGTGGCTCTTGTGACTGTGCGTGGCGGGCGGCCTGAATCCTCCGTGCGCGCCCTTTTTCGAAAGGTGCGCCGACCGAGACTAGCCATGACCGCTTCGTCCGATTTCAAGCCCCGCTCCGCATGGGCCATGACCGTCCTGCTCACGGGACTCGCGCTCATCAACTTCCTCGACAAGGTGGTGATCGGCGTGGTCGCCGTGCCGATGACAAAAGACCTCGGCCTCAGTCACGCGCAATTCGGCCTGATCGCCGGCGCGTTCTTCTGGCTGTTTTCCGTATCCACCATTCTGGTGGGCTTTATTTCGAATCGCGTGCCCACGCGCTGGACACTGCTGGCGATGGGCGTGGCGTGGGCCGTGCTGCAGGTGCCGCAGGCGATGGCCACGAGCGTGCTCGCACTGCTGATCTGCCGTCTGCTGCTGGGCGCGGCCGAAGGCCCGTTCATGCCGACCACCGTGCATGCGCTCTACAAGTGGTTCCCGGACCGCAAGCGCAATCTGCCCGTGTCGATCGTCAGCCAGGGCGCGGGCCTGGGTCTGCTGATGGCGGGTTTGCTGATACCGCTCGTCACCGCGCGCTATGGCTGGCGCATGAATTTTCTGCTGCTGGGCGCCGTGGGCGCGGTGTGGAGCGTGCTGTGGCTGTGCTTTGGCCGCGAAGGCAATCTCGATCTGAAAAAGCCCGCCGATACCGCAAACGCCGCCCCGCTTCAGGATACGCAAGCGCCGCGCCGCAAGCTGCGCAAAACGCTCACGGACCCGTCCGTGCTCTGCGTGTTTCTGCTCGGCTTCGCCGCCTACTGGTCGCTCAGCCAGCTTTTCACGTGGCTGCCCACTTACCTGGAGAAAGGCCTCGGCTATCCGAACGTGCAGGCGGGCCGCTGGTTCGCGGTCGTCATCATCGCCGCGACGCCGATCAACCTGGGCATTTCGTGGCTCTCGCAAACCATGCTCGAACGCGGCGTTTCCTCGCGTGTCGCGCGGGTGCGGCTCATTGGCCTCGCGTTCCTGCTCAGCGGCGTGATCTACGCGCTGCCGCTGGTCGTCGAATTGTCGAATCTGCAGAAGGTCTTGCTGATGGCCGTTGGCGCGGGCCTGCCGACCGTGTGCTTCGCCATCGCCCCGGCCTTGCTCGCCGAAGTCGTGCCTGATTATCAGCGCGGCACGGCGCTCGCGTTCTACACGGCGCTGGGCAGCCTGGGCGGCGCGATTTCGCCCGCCTTGATGGGCGCGATCGTGCAGCGCGGCGGCTCGCTCACGGCCGCCTGCGAACAGGGCTTCGCCACCTGCTCGATCCTCGTGGTGCTCGCCGCCCTGCTCGCGCTGCGCTGGCTTCATCCCGACCGCTCGCGGCGCGTGCTCGCCACGCCGGCACCCTCCGCGCAATCGAAGCAATCGCAGCAATCGACCGCTGTGTAAACGCGGCCCGACGCGCCTTCCCACAGGAATCGACAATGAAAACGCTGAACCGCTTCTATATCAACGGCCAATGGGTCAAACCAGGCGTTGGCAGCACCCAGCACCCGATCGTCAATCCCGCCGATGAAAGCACCATCGGCACGCTCACGCTGGGCACCGCCGATGACGCCGATCGCGCCGTCGCCGCCGCGCGCGCCGCCTTTCCCGCCTGGTCGCAGACCTCGCGCGAAGAACGCATCGTCTTGCTGGAGCGCATTTTCGCGCGCTATCGCGCCCGCGCCGACGATCTCGCCGAAGCCGTGCGCCTCGAAATGGGCGCGCCGGCTTCCTTGTGCAAAGGCCTGCACGTGCCCGCCGGACTCATGCAGATCGAAGGCGCGATCAAGACGCTGCGCGATTTCCGCTTCGAGCGCGAACACGGACGCAACTATGTGCGGCGCGAACCGATCGGCGTGGCCGCGCTGATTGCGCCGTGGAACTGGCCGCTTAATCAGATCTGCGCGAAGGTCGCGCCCGCTATCGCGGCCGGTTGCACGGTGGTGCTGAAGCCATCGGAATTCGCCGCGCTCGACGCCGTCATCTTCGCCGACATCATGGCCGAAGCCGGCACGCCGCCCGGCGTCTTCAACATGATCTTCGGCGAAGGCCGCGTGGTCGGCGCCGCGTTGAGCGCGCATCGCGATGTGGACATGGTGTCGATCACCGGCTCCACGCGCGCGGGCGTCGAAGTCGCGCTCGCGGCCGCGCCCACGGTCAAGCGCGTGACGCAGGAACTCGGTGGCAAATCGGCGCTGCTCGTGCTCGACGACGCCGATCTGCGCAGCGCCGTCAAAAGCGCAGTCGTGCAATGCATGACCAACTCCGGGCAAACCTGCGTCGCGCCCACGCGCGTGCTGGTGCCGCGCGCGCAGATGCAGGAAGCCGCCGCGGTGGCCGCTGCGGTATGCGAACAACTGGCCGTCGGCGATCCTGCCGATCCGGCCACGCGCCTCGGCCCGCTCGCCAATCGCGCGCAGCACGACAAGGTGCGGCAGATGATCCGCATCGGCATGGAAGAAGGCGCCACGCTCGTCGCCGGCGGGCCGGAACGGCCGACCAATACGTCGAGCGGTTTCTACGTACGCCCCACCGTGTTCGCCAATGTCGATAACACCATGCAGATCGCGCGCGAAGAGATCTTCGGGCCGGTGCTCGCGCTGATCGCCTATGACTCGGAAGAGCACGCCATCGAGATCGCCAACGACTCGCCTTATGGCCTTGCCGCCTATGTTTATTCGAGCGACGACGAACGTGCGCGCCGTGTCGCCAATCGCCTGCGCGCGGGCATTCTGCGCATCAACAACGCGCAGACGGATTTTTCGATGCCGCTGGGCGGCTACAAGACTTCGGGCAACGGCCGCGAGTATGGCGAAGAAGGCTTCAACGAATACCTCGAAATCAAGTCGGTGATGCGCTGAGCAACGCCGCCGAACAAGCCATAAGGACGAATGTGATGAACTTCGACGTGCCCAGCGAATGGGTCGATTTCGGCGATGCGCTGATCAAATTCATCGACCGTGAAATCGCCCCGCTCGAACACGAGCATCGCGCGCTGCTCGACAGCGAACATCGCGCATATCAGGAAGACGGGCGTTATCGCCCGGAAGTGCTGGCGCTGCGGCGCCAGGTGCGTATGCGCTCGGCGGAACTGGGCTTCTACACCGCGCTGGCCGATGAATCGCTCGGCGGAGGCGGGCTGGGATCGCAGGCGGCCGTGTATATCCAAGAGCGGCTGAACGCGCATTGCGGGCCTTCGCGACATCTCGTGCATACAGTCGTGCTGCCTTCGCCGTTCACGAACGGATTGTCGCCGGTGCTGCGCCGTCTCGATCCGGCCGTGCTGGCCTCGGTGCATGACGGCATCGCGTCTGGCGATAAAACGATGTGTTTCGGCCTGAGCGAGCCTGACGCCGGTTCCGATGTTTTCGGCATGCGCACGCGCGCCGTGCGTGACGGCGATCATTGGATCATCAACGGCACGAAGCAGTGGATCACCAACGCGCCCTACGCCGATTACGCAATGATCTTCGCCATCACCGACGAAGAGCAGGCGCGCGCGCATCGCGGCGGCGTGACGGGCTTCTTTTTGCCGACCAGCACGCCCGGCTTTTCCGTGCCGAGCGTGATTCCGGTGATGGGCCATCATGGTTCGGAAACCGGCATCGTGGCGCTGGAGAACGTGCGCGTGCCGGATAGTCATCGGCTTGGGCCGGTGGATCGCGGGCTTTCGGTGGCGCTGGATGGCGTCAACGCGGGCCGTGTTTCGATGGCCGCTTCCTGCCTCGGTCTCGCGCAATGGGGGCTGGCGCAGGCGGTCGAGTATGCGAAGGTGCGCAAGACCTTCGGACGGCCGATTGCGGATCATCAGGCGGTGCAGTTCATGCTCGCCGATTGCGCGATGGATATTTACGCGACGAAGTCGATGCTGCGTCATTGCGCGTGGTTGATCGACGAAAATCGCCCGGCGACCAAGGAAGTATCGATCGTGAAGGCGTCGGCGACGGAAATGGTCGGGCGCGTGCTCGATCGCTGCATTCAGGTGCATGGAGCGATGGGCCTGACGAATGAGTTGCGGCTTGAAAAGGCGTATCGCTATGCGCGTACGGTTCGGATTCCTGATGGGACTTCGGAGATCCAACGCAGGACGATTGCGCGAAAACTGCTGGATGGGGATTTGAGTTTTAATTGAGGGATTGTCTGAAGGTGATAAGCGCCGCGATTGCGGCGCTTTTTTCTTGCCAAAAGGGAAAATAAAAAAGAGGGAAACGATAAAAAAACGGCCCGCACGATAACCATGCGAGCCGCTTCCTTCCAGCAAACTTCCCGATTTAAAACTGCGACAGCGTCAGCATATTCTTCACCGACTTCACCCCCGCCACGCCTTCCGCCGCCTTCGCTGCAAGCGCCATCTGCGTCTGCTCCGGCACGGCGCCTTCCAGCACCACATCGCCGTTATTCGCACGAACCGTAATAGCCGTCGACACCAGCCCTTTCGTGCGTGCCAGCACGCGCACCACATCCTTCTGCAGCTTGCGATTCGCGGCCTTGGCCTCCTTCGCGCTCATCGCCGGCACGGCCGACGCCGCCGCCTGATCGGCATCCGGTGCAGGCGTCTGCGCCTGCGCACTCACGCCGCCCAGCGCCAAAACCAAAGCCGCCAACCCAAAACGGCCAGCCTGAAAGCGATTCATATCGATCTCCTCTGCATTCGTAGAATAGTTGTCAACCGCCGATCAGAACCGGTGCATCATGCCGATCGCCGCCATCGACTGCGACGTGCCTGCCTGCGTGACCGAAAGACCGGTCCAGCTCATCGTCGCCTTGCCGTTGTTCTTCATGTAGCCCGCGCGCGCGTAAATCGACGTGCGCTTCGACAGCGAGTGATCCCAGCCGATCTGGAAAGCCGGCGTGTTGTCATGCACGCCGCGCACGGAACGCTGCAGGGCCGCCACTTCGAGCGTATCGAACGGCGTGGCCTGCACGGTCGCGCCAACCTGCGCGACGCTGAACGGATGATACGAACCCGTGCGCAACGCAACCGAGCCCGGCTGCGCATCGTCAGGCTTCGTGTAGATATAGAACGCCTGCAGATTGACGATGCCGATGCGATACGACAGCGCCCCCGTAAAACGTTCGCTGGCGAGCAGATTCAGCGGCGCCGCCAGCCCCGGCACGGTCATCGTGCCCGGACGCTGGTTCTGATACGCCAGCGCGCCATACAGACCAAAGCCCGTGTATGACAGCGAAAAATCCATCACGTTGCCGTTGGTGGTGGGCACCGGCTGCGTCACGCTCGCCGAAAAGCCGTACAACGCCGAGAATTTGAACCCGCCCACATTCGACGACACATACTGGATCGCATTGCTCTGCCGTCCGTTCAGATACTGCACGGCGAGCGTATTGGCGTCGCGCGCGAGCACGGCGGAAGCGGCAAGCCCGAGCGCTTCGTCCAGCCGGAACGGCTCGGCGGGATAGATCGCGAAAAAGCTCGGCGTGTACTGGCGGCCAAGACGCACAAAGCCGTATTTCTCGTTCGACAAGCCGAGCCACGCCTGGCGATAAAACATCGCCGTGGAATCCGCGAGGAACGTGCCGTTATTGATGTTGAAACCGTTTTCGACATCGAAGTCGGCTTTCAGACCGCCGCCCAGATCCTCGCTGCCCTTCAGGCCAAACAGCGAGCCCACGTTGCCGCCGCTGCGCATCGCGACCGTGCTGGTCCCGCCATTGTTGTTCCAGAACCCGAATACATCGAGCACACCATACAGCGTGACGCTCGACTGTGCCGCCGCTCCCCCGGCGGCACAGAGCAACGCGGCTCCGCAAATACCTCGACTGACTAAACGCATGGACGTCTCCTCTCTTTGTGTATTTCGCACCCCGAAGATGCGAATGGCCAGAAAGCGGGAGCCTGCCTTTCGATGGTGCCGGGCCGGCTTTTCATGCGTCGAGTCTGGCGGGAATCGCCTGCGTGAGACCTACCGGAATAGTGGGGGTGGGATAACCCGATAACGCGGTAAGCGCACGCGCCCCCCTTCGCGCGAATGCGCCCCACAGCGCCGCCCCCCCACTGGCGGTGGGATTGGAGCGCTTCTGCCCGCATACCGTGTCATGCAGGACGGTCCGCCGCGTATCGAAAGCGAACCGTCAATCGCTTGCGCGGCGTCAAGGCCGCTTCATATCATCGAGGGAACACCATGAACAGTCAGGAGAGCGTCCAGCCCGAGCTGGACGATATCGAATTCGAAAACGCCCAACGCGGTTTTATCGGCACGATTCCAGACGCCGAAATTCTCGACGCGAAAGGCCGCCCCGTCTGGAGTCTCAAGGACTACGCGTTTCTCGACGACGTCGAGCCCGCGCCCACCGTGCATCCGAATCTGTGGCGCCAGGCGCGCCTGAACATGCATCACGGCCTCTTCAAGGTCACCGATCGCATTTATCAGGTGCGCGGTTTCGACGTCGCGAATATCAGCTTTATCGAAGGCGATACGGGCGTGATCGTGATCGACCCGCTGACGGTCGCGGAAACCGCCGCGGCGGCGATGGCGCTGTATCGCCAGCATCGCGGCAATCGCCCCGTTTCCGCGCTGATCTACACGCACAGCCACGCGGATCACTACGGCGGCGCTCGCGGCGCGCTCGACGAAGCCGACGCCCACGCGCGCAAGGTGCCGATCATCGCGCCGCGCGGCTTTATGTGGCACACGGTCGCCGAAAACGTGATCGCCGGTAACGCGATGATGCGCCGGGGCATGTTCCAGTCGGGTCTGAGCTTGCCGAAGCACGTCTGCGGCCAGGTGGACTGCGGTATCGGCAAGGCCATTCCGATGGGTACGGGCACGCTGATTCCGCCCACCATGACGATCGAAAGCGAGGTGGAAACGCATGTCATCGACGGCGTGAAAATCATTTTCCAACTCGCGCTGGAAAGCGAAGCGCCCTCGGAAATGTTCATGCATTTCCCCGAACTGCGCGCGTTGAACACGGCGGAAATCGGCGTGCAGACCATGCACAATCTCTGCCCGCTGCGCGGCGCGGAAGTGCGTGATCCGCGCGAATGGTCGCGTTATCTCAACGAAGCGCTCGACCGCTACGCCCCCACCGCCGATGTCGTGTTCGCACAGCACAACTGGCCGACCTGGGGCAACGAACGCATCTGCACCTGGTTGCGCCAGCAGCGCGATCTCTACAAATACCTGCACGATCAGACCGTGCGCCTGATGAACCACGGCATGACGGGCATCGAGATCGCCGAAGCGCTCACTCTGCCGGAATCGCTGGCGAAAACGTGGGCGAATCGCGGCTTCTACGGCACGATTTCGCACAACGTCCGGGCGATCGTGCAGCGCTATCTGGGCTGGTACGACGGCAACCCGTCGCATCTGAATCTGCTGCCACCCGAGTTGGCCGGGCCGCGATATATCGAGTACATGGGCGGCGCGCAAGCGGTGCTCGACAAGGCGCAGGCCGATTTCGCGCGCGGCGAGTATCGCTGGGTCGCGGAAGTCACGAATCACCTCGTTTTCGCCGATCCCGCGAATCAGGCCGCGCGCAAGCTATGCGCCGACGCGCTGGAACAACTGGGTTTCGCCGCCGAATCGTCGACGTGGCGCAACGCCTATCTGCTGGGCGCGCAGGAATTGCGCAAGGGCGTGCCGAAACTGCGCCGCCGCAACGTGAGCCGCGATCTGGTTTCCGTGCTGCCGATCGAATTGCTGCTCGACTATCTGGCCGTGCGTCTGGACGGCGAGAAGGCACAAGGCGTGCAGATGAACATCGACTGGTCGAACCCGGAAACGGGCGAACATTGGGCGATGCGCCTGGAAAATTCGGCGATGACCTGGTTGCCCGGCACGGCGCGCGGCAAGGCCGATGCGCGTGTCGCGCTCACGCGCGCGGGACTCGCCGCGCTGCAGATGGGGCAAGGCACGCTGGCCGACACCTTCGAGCAACTCGCCGGTGACGGTTCGATCAGCGTCGAAGGCGATTCTGGCAGCGTGCTGAAACTGCTGCGCATGCTCGATGACTTCGACCCGATGTTCAATGTGGTCGAGCCTTGACCTTACGCTGCCCTGAAATGCAACGAGCCCTACGCGGGCTCGTTTCATATTCAGCGTTCGATAAAAACTACGCCGGTCTCAACTCGCGCTTGAGCACTTTGCCCGCAGCAGAAAGCGGCAAGGCATCGCGGAACTCCACGGTTTTCGGGCACTTGTAGCCCGCGATGAACTGCCGGCAATGCGCGCGGATGGTATCGGCATCGGCGGCGTGATCCGGCTTGAGCACCACCACCGCATGCACGGCTTCGCCCCACTTTTCGTGCGGCACGCCGATCACCGCACAGGCTGCCACAGCAGGATGCTGCGCGATGGCGTTCTCGACCTCGGCCGAATAGACGTTCTCGCCACCCGACACGATCATGTCCTTGATGCGGTCCACCACGAAGAGATAACCGGCATCGTCCATATAGCCGCCGTCGCCGGTATGAAGCCAGCCGTCGCGCAGCGCCTTCGCCGTTTCCTGCGGTTTGTTCCAATAGCCCGCCGTGATGTTGGGGCCGCGCACGACAATCTCGCCCACGCTGCCGCGCGGCACTTCGCGGCCCGTTGTATCGACGATCTTCACGCGCACCGCCGGACCACAACGGCCAACGGAACGATAAAGGCCGCTGCGTCGCCCTGCTTCGCCGTGATTCACCGGCGGATTCGAGCAGACGTTCGAACACGCCTCGGTCAGTCCATAAGAGTTGAAGAGCCCGACGCCCGGCATGCGCGCAATCACCTGTTCGAGCAGCGCGGCGGAAATCGGCGCAGCGCCATACGTAAGTCGCTGCACGCGCGAAAAATCGGTACGCGCGAAGTCGGGATGGTCGAGCACGGCCTGAATCATGGTCGGCACGAGCTGGACTTCGCCTACATCGTCTTCGCGGATCGCGCGCAGCACCGCGCCCGCGTCGAAGCCTGGCAGAATGGATTGCGGCTCGCCCGCGATCCACTGCATGATGGCGCGGCCGAGCCCGGCCATATGAAAGAACGGCGCGGCGTGCAACATGGCGACGCCCGGCAGCGCGGGCGCTTCGGCCAGACGTTGCATCGCGCTCGACCACAGGTTCAGATGCGTTTGCATCACGCCCTTCGGCAAGCCGGTCGTGCCGCCCGTGTACATGATCGAGGCGAGATCGTCGCCGCCCCGATTGGCGTCTTCGACCGGCGCATGCGAGGCGATCAGCGCTTCGAACGACAACATGTCGCGAGGCGGCGCGCCATCGCCCGCATGAATCAGCAGCGGTTGGCGGCGCGCCTGCGCGCAGATCTGCGCCACGCGAGGCAGATGCGCATCGTCCACCAGCAACATGCCGGTATCGCAATCGTCGAGCGAATAGACGATCTCCGCCACGCTCCAGCGCACATTCACGGGATTGATGACCCCGCCGCCCCACCACGTCGCCAGCACGTATTCGAGGTAGCGGTCGCTGTTCATCGCCAGCATGCCGACGCGGTCGCCTGGCCTCATGCCCAGCGCCTGTAGCGCGCCGGCGAGGCGCGCGACACGGTCGGCGAGTTCGCGCCAGGTGCGGCGGCGATCGCCAAAGATCGTCGCCACCTGGTCGCGCTTCTGTTGAACGGCGCGGTGAACGCCGGATGTGAGGAACATGGCGACGCCTTTCAGGCCGATATCGTTGATCTCGCCTCGGCAACCGCCGGCACGCGGCCAAGAATCATATCGGCGGCCTTTTCGCCGATCATCATCGCGGGCGCGTTGGTATTGCCGCCGATCAGCGTCGGCATGATCGATACATCGACCACGCGCAAGCCCTGCACGCCGCGCACGCGCAATTGCGGATCGACGACCGAGTTTGCGTCGCCGCCCATGCGGCAGGTGCCGACCGGATGAAACGCGGTATCGGCGCGCTGCGCGATGATGGCGCGGATCGCCTCGTCGTCGCTGCCGTCCGCACGCAGATGCGGGTCGCCGAAGGTTCCGCCGAAGCGCTTGAGCGCAGGCTGGTCGAGAATGCGCTTGAGGATGTGCACGCCTTTGACAAGCGTGTCCATATCGCGCGGATCGGACAGCATGTTCAAGTCGATGAGCGGCGCCACGCGCGTATCCGCCGAAGCCAGCCGCAACTGCCCGCGGCTATGCGGGCGCAGCACGCACATATGCAGCGAGTAGCCCTGCCCCCAGCGCATCGGATGCGTCACGGCGGCGGTCATGAAATGCGCCTGCAGATCGGGATCTGCCAGATCGCGCTGGCTCTTGAAGAAGCCGCCCGCTTCGGCCACGTTGCCCGTCAGCATGCCGGTGCGCTCGCGCTTGTAGCGGCGCCATTCGTCGAACAGGCGCCATGCGCCGCGTATCGACGGCCCGAGCAGCCCGCTGCCCGAGACCTTCAGCTGATAAAGCAGCACATCGACGTGTTCCTGCAGATTGCCGCCCACTTCGGGCGACGCGGCGATCACCGGCACGCCCAGTTCGCGAAGATGCTCCGCAGGACCGATACCCGATGCCATCAGCAATTGCGGCGAGCCAAATGCGCCGCTACTCACGATCACCTCGCGGCGCGCGGTGAGCGTCTGCACATCGTCGCCACGCTGCACCTGCACGCCCACGGCACGCGTGCCTTCGAAGAGAATGCGCATGGCCTGCGCGCCGGTCAGCACGTGCAGATTGGGCAGGCTGCTGAGCGTGTTCGCATCGCCGCCATGCAGATAGGCGCGCGCGGCGTTCCAGCGCTCGCCGTTACGTTGCGTGAGCTGGAAGCAGCCCACGCCTTCCTGGGTCGGGCCGTTGAAATCGGCGTTATAGCGATAGCCCGCCGCCTGCGCCGCCTCGACGAAAAAACGCGAGAACGGGCTGGGCGAACGCGGATCGGCCACGTTGAGCGGGCCGCTGCCGCCATGCAGTTCGTCGTCGCGGCCGCCGTTGCGCTCGTTGCATTCGGAGCGCTTGAAGTACGGCAGCACGTCCTGCCACGACCAGCCTTCGCAACCGGCTTCGGCCCAGCGGTCGTAGTCACGCGGCACGCCACGCATGTACACCATGCCGTTGATCGACGAACTGCCGCCCAGACCTCGCCCGCGCGGCTGCCGGCCGCGCCGGTTGGCGAGCAGCGGCTGGCGCTGCGTACGAAAGCCGAAATTGCGCGGCCCCGGTTTTCCGGTGGTCAGCACGAGGCCCAGCGGCGTCGTGACGGCGGCGCTGTGATCGCTCGGCCCGGCTTCGAGCAGCGCGACGCTAACGCCGCCTGCCTGCGCCAGCCGCCCGGCCACGGCGCATCCCGAAGATCCCGCGCCCACGACGATATAGTCGAAACTCGTTTCCATTTGAACCCTTCACTTCGGCGGATCACCCGCCTTGCTCGCACGTTGAGTTGAGGCACGACGCCCCGGCACCGCGCTTAAACCGGGTCCCAGTTGAACACTTCCGCCGAGACTTCCACGGGCACAAACGACGCCGCCATCGCGGGCGCGAGGTGCGAGGCCAGCGCCTGCGGCGTCCAGCCTTCGGAGCGCTGCATCGAGCGGATCGGGCGCGGCTGGCTCATCAGGAAAATCTCGTTGCGGCGCACGGTAAAGACCTGGCCGTTCACGGCCGCGGCGGCATCGCTCGCGAGGAACACGGCGAGCGGCGCGATATCGGCGGGCGACATCGAGCGCACCTTGGCGAGGCGCTCGGCCTGATCCGGCGTTTCTGGAATCGAGCCGACCATGCGGCTGTACGCAAACGGCGAAATGCAATTCGAGCGCACGTTCGAGCGCGCCATATCGAGCGCGAGCGATTTCGACAAGCCCACGATGCCCAGCTTCGCCGCCGCATAATTCGCCTGCCCGACGTTGCCGATCAAACCGGAAGTCGACGTCATATGCACAAAGCTGCCGCTCTGCTGCGCCTTGAAATGCGGGGCCGCCGCGCGGCTCACGTTGAAGCTGCCATAAAGATGCACGCGCAACACGGCGTCGAATTCTTCGGGCGTCATCTGATGGAAGATGCGGTCGCGCAGAATGCCCGCGTTGTTGACCACGCTGTCGACGCGGCCGAACGTATCCATGGCCGTTTCGACGATGCGGTTCGCGCTCGCGGCGTCGGCCACGCTCTCGCGGTTCACGGTCGCTTCGCCGCCCGCCTCGCGAATCAGATTGACCACTTCCTGGCCGGGATCTTCTTCGCTGGCCGCGCCGTTCACGCTCACGCCCACGTCGTTGACGACCACTTTCGCGCCGTGCTTCGCCATCATCAGCGCGATCTCGCGGCCGATGCCGCGTCCCGCGCCCGTCACGATCACAACCTTGCCGTCCATCGTCCGTTCGTTCATGGTGTCTATCTCCTTTATCGATCGTTTTCTGCGTGCATGCGCGTGCTTAGCGGAATGCGGCCGTGCCGGTGATTTCGCGCCCTTGAATCAAGGCCAGAATGCCGTTCATGCCGTCCGGCACCTGAAACACGCGGGCGTCGCGCCACATCTGTTCGAGACCGAGTTCTTCGCTGATACCCATCGCGCCATGCACCTGCATCGCCAGATGAATGGCGCGCTCGCACGCCTGCGTGGCGTAGCGCTTGGCCATCGCCGAGGTGCCGTTCGCCCGCAGGCCGCGGTCGATGCAATCGAGCGCGTAATAGCACAGCAGGCGCGATGAAACGATCGCCGTTTCGATATCGGCGAGATCGCGCTGCACGAGTTGATGGCTGGCGAGCGGCTTGCCGAACTGCTGGCGCTGCAGCGCATAATCGCGCGCCATCTCGAACGCCTTCTGCGCGAGATGCACGCACATCAGGCCGAGCAGCGGACGATTGCCGTTCCACGCCATGGTGAGCGTTTTGGCCGCGTCGCCGGCTTCGCCCATGATGTGGCTCGACGGCACGCGCGTACGCTCGAACACGAGTTCGCTCAGGTGCCCCTGGCGCAGGCCGGTGATCGCGGTTTCGCGAATCTCGAAGTCGATTTCGCTGCGATCCACCAGCGCGCGGCGCGTGACCGGACGGCCTTTTTCATCGACTCCACTGCTGCAGGAAACGTTGACCACATCGCAGATCGACGCGTTGGTGATCCACATCTTGCGGCCCGTGAGATAGGCGTGATCGCCGTCGATTTCGAGGCGCGTGCGGATCGCGCCGGAATCGGAACCGGCATTGGCTTCGGTGTTGGCCGTGCAGGCGATCTTGCGCCCGGCGATCAGGTCGGGCAGATAGCGTGCGCGGATGGCGTCCGGACAACCCAGATGGATGCGCAAAATCGTGCCTTCGTGCGACGCCAGCGAAAGCGCGATCACGGGCGGCAATTGCTCGAGAATCATGCCGTAATCGAGCATCTTGAGGCCACCGCCGCCGGCTTCCGCAGGCACACGCGGCGCGGTAATGCCAAGCTCCGCGAGTGCGCTGAAGATCTCCAGCATGGCCGCTTTCGGCAACGGTTGATCGGCGGGATGCGCGCGCAGGACGGGATCGATCTTCGTCTGGACCATCCGCTTCGCGGCGTCCACCATCAAGGCCTGATCTTCGGTAAGCGAAAAGTTCATTGCTTTGGATTCCTGTTTAACCGGTTTCGATCAGGCGCCGCGATAGGCAGGCGTGCGCTTTTCCGCGAACGCCTTGCGGCCTTCGATGCGATCGGCGCTATCGCGCAGCAGACCCCATTGGCGATTGGCCTCGGCCACGAAATCGCGTGGCGCCAGATGCGCGCTCTGCACCGCGAGTTGCTTGACCGCCTGCACCGCGAGCGGTCCATTTGCGGCGATACGGCCAGCAAGCTGCAACGCAAAATCCATCAACCCTGATGTCGACACCACATCGCTCACCAGGCCGATACGCAGCGCTTCGGCGGCATCGATACGGTCGCCCGTCAGCGCGAGTTTCATGGCATGCGCCGCAGGAATCGCGCGTAACAGATATTGCACGCCGCCGCATGCGGGCACACTCGCCACGCGCACTTCAGGCAGGCCGAAGCTCGCATGCTCGACGGCGATGCGAAGATCGCATTGCAGCGCGAGTTCCAGACCGCCGCCCAGGCAATAGCCGTTCACCGCAGCGATCATCGGCTTCCAGATTTCGAGGTCGCTGAAATCGAGCAGGCGCGTGTAGCCGCCTTGCGCCGCTTCGGCGCGACGTCCCTTGAATGCGCCCGCCGCGAAACCGTGCTCCGGCGGCAGCGTTGCCTTGAGATTGGCGCCCGTGCAGAACGCACGCTCGCCCGCGCCGGTGATGACGATGGCGCGCACCGCATCGTCGTCCTGGCAGGCGGCGAGGCGTTCGCGCAGCGCCAGCAGTTCGTCGACGGTCAGCGCGTTCATGGATTCCGGTGCGTCGAGCGTGAGCACCGCGACGTGGCCTTCGAGCCGGTAGTGAATCGTCATGGCAGATTCCTTAAACGCTCGGGCTCGACAGCGAACGGCCGCCGCACACATAGAGCGTCTGCCCGGTGATGTACGAGGCCGCGCGATCCGTGAACATCAGTACCGCGTGCGCGATATCGGCGGGCTGACCAATACGGCCGACCGGCACGGTGGCTTTGAGGCGGTCGCGCTGTTCGTCGGTATAGGTCGCCATCAGCGGCGTTTCGACGATGCCCGGCGCAATCGCATTGGCGGTGACGCCGTGCTTCGCCAGTTCGATCGCCAGCGAACGCGTGAGGCTCACCACGCCGCCCTTCGCCGCCGAGTAATTCGATTGCCCGAAGCCGCCCAGCCACGCACGCGACGAAATATTGACGATGCGCCCATAGCCCTGCTCCACCATGCCCGGCACCACGGCCTTCGCGCAGAGGAATTGCGACTTGAGATTCACCTGGATCACGAAGTCCCAATCTTCCTCGGTCATCTTCGTGAAGCGCTTGTCGCGCGTGACGCCCGCGTTGTTGATGAGAATGTCCGGCGTTTTCCAGCGCGCGGCGATCTGCGCGACGGCATCGTTCACCTGTTCGCTCGACGTCACGTCAACGCGCAGCGCCATCAGACGGTCTTTATTGGCACCCGGATGAGTCGCCAGCGTGTCGAGCGCGGCATCGTTGAGATCGAATACCGCAACCTTATGCCCCGCATCGAGCAAGGCCTTCGTGATACCCAGACCGATTCCCTGCGCGCCGCCGGTCACAATGGCAATCTGTTCGTTCATGACATTCATGAGAGAGGAATCCTTACTTTCAGTGGCCGAGAATGTGCACGGCGGAAGCCGCGTGATCGACACCCGCGATGCCGCCGCCCGTGCATTGCGTGAGCGCGAGCGAAGCATGCGGAATCTGCCGGTCGCCCGCACGCCCTTCGAGTTGCCACACCGCCTCGACCATTTGCGCCACGCCGGTCGCGCCCAGCGGATGGCCCTTCGCCAGCAGGCCGCCGCTTGGATTCACGGGCACGCGTCCGCCCAGCGCGGTCGCGCCCGAGCGCAGCAGCACATGCGCCTCGCCGCGCTCGCACAGGCCTAGCGCGTTGTAGTAGATGAGTTCGGCGATCGTGAAAGCGTCGTGCAGTTCGACCATGTCGAGATCGGCGGGCTTGACGTCGGCCTGGCGATAGGCCAGATCCGCGGCGCGCGCGGTGATTTCGGCGGCGAGAATGTCTTCGGTGCCCACTTCCTGCCTGCCCGACTGCACGACGGAAGCCAGCACGCGCACCGGCTTCGCGCGCTGCTGCGGACGCCGCGTAGTGAGCACGAGCGCGGCCGCACCATCCACAGCCGAAGGACAGCACTGCAGCAGCGTGAGCGGATCGAACACCATGCGCGAGTTCATCACATCGTCGACGGTGACTTCGCTGCGTGTCTGCGCATACGGATTGAGCGCACCGTGGCGACGGTTCTTCACCGCGACTTCGGCCAGCGCCTCGGGATCGACGCCGAATTCGTGCAGATAGCGCGTGGCACGCATCGCATAGACCGAAGGCAGCGTGAGGCCCGCGCGCGCGTACATCTGCGTCATGTAGTCGTTGCGTTGCAGCGGCAGCGCGCCGCCGCCCATCGTCGTGAGTTGTTCCGCGCCGAGCACGACTACCGTATCGTAGACGCCTGCCGCCAGCGCATGGCAGGCCAGATGCACACCGGTTGCGCCGCTCGCGCAGGCGTTTTCGACGTTGTAGATCGCCGGCCCGGTCACGCCGATGTCGCGCAGCAGCACCTGACCGAGCACCATGCCGCCGAACACGTTGGCCGCGTAAAAAGCCTGCACCGCTTGCGCTTCGATGCCGGCATCGGCGAGCGCGCCTTGCACCGCGCGCTGCGCGAGATCCTGCATCGAGCCTTCGTAGCGGCCGAACGGCGTCATTGCGACGCCTGCAATATAGATGGGCGTCTTCATCAACGTGGTTCCTTGTTTTGCAGCGCGAAAGCGTAGACGGTGCCTTCTTCGGTATCGATCAGGCAGGGGGCGAGCGCGTCGCCGATCGCCGGGCGCTGGCCTTGCGGATACAGCAATCGCCCGAAAATGCGCACGCCTTCCGGGTAATCGGCGTAACCGAGCGCCACGGGCGGCTTGCCGGTTTTAGGACTCGGATGCATGACGGTGTAGCTGTAGAGCGTCGGCATGCCATGCAGGTCGACCGTTTCCGTGCGCGTGCGTTGCGGAGAAGTCTGCGGCAAGGGCGGGAAAAACAGCTCGTCGCGGCCTTCATGGCGATAAGCCTGCAAAACGACGCGGCCTTCGCTCACGCGCCACGGATCGTTACTGGCGCAGGGCATGTCGCCGTGACTCTTTGAATTCATATGCAATCCTGATTGAACATGCTGACGGAATTTATCAATCAAACGCGCTCGAACACAGCCGCCAGCCCCTGCCCGCCGCCGATACACATCGTTTCGAGCCCATAACGCGCACCGCGACGCGCCATTTCGTGCAGCATCGTCGTCATGATGCGCACGCCCGTGGCGCCAATGGGATGGCCCAGCGAGATTCCCGAGCCGTTGACGTTCACGCGTTCGTCGCCTTCCATGCGCCATTCGCGTAGACAAGCGAGCACCTGAACCGCGAACGCTTCGTTGATTTCGACGAGATCCATCTCGGCGAGTGTCAGGCCGATGCGTGGCAACAGACGCGCCACCGCCGGCACCGGGCCGATCCCCATCCGCAGCGGATCGCAGCCCGAAGCCGCCCAGCCGACGAAACGCCCCATCGGCTGTGCGCCGTGCTTTGCAAGCCAGGCCTCGGAAACCACCAGGCAAGCGGACGCCGCGTCGTTCTGCTGGCAGGCGTTGCCCGCCGTGACCGTGCCGTCGCGCAGCAGCGCGGGCAGCTTCGCCATGACGTCGAGACTCGCGTCTTCGCGAATGCCTTCGTCGCGGGCGAACAGCACCGTTTCGCCCTTGCGTTGCGGCACGGGCACCGGCACGACTTCGGCTTCGAAACGGCCACTTTTCCAGGCATCGGCCGCGCGTTGATGGCTGCGCGCCGCGTAGAGATCGCTTTGCGCACGCGTGATGCCGTAGTCGCGCGCGAGGTTTTCGGCAGTTTCCGCCGCGCCGCCCGCCATCACGCCGTACCGGCTGACCGGCTGCGAATTCACGCGGCCACGGTCGAGACGGTCGTGCAGCGCCACGTCGCCCAGCCGCGCGCCCCAACGCATGCGCGTGCTGTAGTACTCGATATTGCTCATGCTTTCGACGCCCGCGACCAGCACGCAATCGGCCGCGCCCGTCTGGATCTGCATGGCCGCATCGATCACGGCCTGCAGGCCCGAACCGCAGCGGCGATCCACCGCGTAGCCCGAAACATGTTCCGGCAGCCCCGCCAGCGACGCCGCATAACGGCCGATGCAAGGCGCCTCGCTCGACTGGTACGACTGCGCGACGATCACCTCATCGACGGATTCGGCCGGCGCGCCCGAACGCTGCAAGACCGCACGCAGGACGTGCGCGGCGAGATCGGCGGCCGAAAGCGGCGTGAGCGAGCCGCCAAACTTGCCGACCGGCGTGCGGAGCGGGGAAACGATATAAGCGTGAGCCATGACGGGTCCGGGAAAAGCGCGGCAGACGGCGGCGCGATGGGGACCAGTAGACCAGTGCGGCAGATGCAGGAAGCCACCGCGCATGGGGGGGTTAGCGGGGCCACGCCTGTCAGATTCTTGGAGGTGTCATTCACACCCTTCACGGAGACGACCACCATGCCCGCATCCCTGCGCAACTTGCGCCACGCCACGCTCAACATCGAGGACGGCATCGCCGAATTCACCCATCAGCGGCCCGAAGCCCGCAACGCGCTTTCGATGGAACTGCGCGACGATTACGCCGATCTCCTCGACACCGTGGAGCGCGATCGCAGCATCCGCGTGCTGATCGTGACAGGCTCGGGCGGCAGCTTCTGCGCGGGCGGCGATCTGAAGTCGATGACCGGCGCGCGCGAGCGGCCGGAAACGGGCGCGCCCGAGGCGATCCGGCGTCGCGTGCTGCAGGCGCACGGCTGGATGCAGCGCTTGCGCAATCTCGAACTGCCCGTGATTGCGGCGGTGGACGGCGCGGCGGTGGGCGCCGGCTTTTCGCTCGCGCTGGCCGCCGATTTCGTGCTGGCTTCGTCGCGCGCGTTCTTCTGCATGTCGTTCGCGAAAGTCGGCCTCGTGCCCGATCTGGGCGCGGCCTGGCTGCTGCCGCGCGTGATCGGCATGTCGGCGGCGAAAGAACTCGTGCTGACGGCGCGCAAACTGGGCGCGGAAGAGGCGCAGCAGCTTGGCATCGTGCACGCGATCCACGCGCCCGAAACGCTCGCCGACGATGCACGCGCTTTCGCCCAGCGCTTTGTCGCGGCGCCGCGCGAAGCGTTGGGGCTCGGCAAGCGCCTGCTCAACCAGAGCTTTGAAACACCGTATGCTTCGCTCGCGGAACTGGAATGCGCGGCGCAAGCGGTGGCGTCGAGCGTGCCGTTCCACGCCCAGGCAATCGAAGCCTTTCTTGAAGGCCGCCCGCCGTTGTACGACTGGGAGCGGCAGCCGCGCGCCTGAGCAAGCGCCTTTGAAGAGCCTTAGACGGCAGGTGCCTCGCCTTCGTGCGGGGCCCATTCGAGGTCGCGCATGCGTTCGACGGCCTCGTCGCGCCCGCTCACGCCGAGCTTGCCGTAGATATTGGTCAGATGCCACTTCACGGTTTCGGGCGACAGGCCCAGCGTGCGCGCGATTTTCTTCGTGCTGAGCGCTTCGGCCAGCAGTTTCACCACGTCTATTTCGCGCTCGCTCAAAGCTTTCATGCCGATGGGCGCCGCGCGACGGCGCGCGCTTGCCGCGCCATTGCCGCCTGCTTCGGCGGCTTCCGCGCGCGGCGGACGTGCGGACTGAAGCCGCTCGACGTAAAACGCCAGCACCGGATCGAGCGGCGCTTCCCGCGCCACTTCGCCGATCAGATCGAGCGCCGATGCATCGGCGTCCAGCAGGCTGCGCAACAGCCCCAGCCGATGCCCAAGGCGCAGCGCTTCCAGCACGTTGGCCCGCGCCGGCGCGGCACGGCCAAGTCGCCGGTCGACCACGGCGCGCTGCAAACGCAGCGTCGCAACCAGACCGAGACGGCCGCGCGCTTCGCACCAGGCAATCAACGCATCGAGTTGCAAGGCGGCCGGTTCGAGATCGCCGGTAGCGATCAGAAAGCGCACGGTTGCCGTGCGCTGCGCGAAACGCAATCCATTGAACGTGGCCGCTGCATCGTCTTGCGCAGCGCCGTCGTCGAGTGCCTGCAGGCGTTGCAGGCAGGCCTGCGCCGTATTGATCTCGCCCAGCGCGAGACGGCGGAACACCTGCGTGGCCAGGCTCACGCCCAGCACGCGCGGCAAACCCGTCGCCACGCCGATTTCCTCGAGCCGTTCGAGCCACGCAAACGCATCGAGCCGATGTCCCGCCGCCCAGCGCGCGCCCGAGAGCACCAACAGCCCGCGCAGCACGACATCCGATACTGCCACGCGCTCCAGCACGTCGACGCGCCGCTCCAGCAATTCGCGCGCTTCCTCGTTCTGGTTCTGCTCGTAGAGCACTTCGCTGAGCAACGCCGCCGCCACGCAGGCGGGCTGATTGCACGCGCGGCCGTGGCGTTCGGCTTCGCGCAGCACGGCGCGGTAGATGCGTTCGGCCTGATTCATCTGGCCTTCCATCGCATAGCTCAGGCCGACGAAACAGCGCCCCATCAAGGCGCCCGCGCCCGTGCCGAGCAAGGGCGCGCCGGCGTTGCCGGTATCTGCGGCGGTCGGCAACTGAATATCGCGGGCCTGCTCATATTCGCCGCGCTGCATGTGGATCCACGAGACGATGTTGTTGCGTCCCGCAATCGAGACGCGATCCGCGGCGGGCGGCGGGTCGAGCAGCTTCGGCAGCAGCGCGATTGCCGCGGCGGCGTTGTCGCGCTGGATCGCGAGCGCGGCGCGCAGCACCAGCACGGTGAAACGATCGGCGGCGGCGTTGGCGGGCAGATCGGCGTCGAGCGCGTTCAGACTCGCGGTGCAGGCGTCCCATTCGAAATGGAACAGTTGCTGGCGCGCCATCCAGATGCGCAGCGTCAGGCTCGACTGCACCTGCGCAAGCGGCAACTGCCGCACCAGCGCGGCCAGCGTGCGCATCTGCCCGTTCACGAACAGCGACTGCGCGAACTGCTCGATCAGCGCCGCTGCACGCGCGGCCTCGCCGGCCTTGAGCGTGTGATGCACCGCCTCGCCCAGATGACCGTGCTCCAGAAACCATTGCCGCGCACACGCATGCACCTCGCGCTGCGCGCCATCGCTCCAGCTTTCGAACCGTTCGAGCAAGGTCTGCTGCAACAGCGGATGCAGCCGATACCAGGTCTCCTGCCCGGTCTGATTGAGCGGCGTGATAAAGAGATTGTCGTTTTCGAGGCGCTCCAGCAGCGCCAGTGTGCCGGGCGCATCGGGCACGTCGCGCGCGAGCAGCGCGGTACACAGCGATGCACAAAAACGATCGCACGCCGCCGCGCGCGTGAGCAGATTCAGTTCGGCGGGCGCGAGCTTCGACAACACCTCGCGTTCGAAGAACAGCGCGAACGTGCGCGCGTCGCGCACCTGTTCCTGAATCGCCATATCGACGGCGCCCGCCGTAGCCGCGCGGCGCTTCTTTTTCAGGCTCAGCGAAAAAAGTTGCAGACCCGACACCCAGCCATCGGTCAATTCATTGAGACGCCGCGCGCTCGCGACATCGACATCGCCCAGTTGCGCTTTCAGGAAACCTTCCGCTTCGTCGGCGGAGAGTTTCAGGTCGCTCATATTGAGTTCGAGCGTCATGTCCTGGGCGCGCAGGCGATCCATCGAAAGCGGAATCGGGCCGCGCGACGCGAACGCCAGATGCAGATTTGGCGGCGCGTAATCGAGCAGCCATTGCAGCGCTTCGAGAATGCGCGGCTCGGTGACGTGATGCAGATCGTCGAGTGCGATGACCAGTTCGCGCCGATGGCTCACGATACCGCGCACGAGCGCGATCACCGTGCGCTCGACGCCGTCCTGATCCATGCCGAAATCTTCGAGCAGCATGGCTTCGCGCGAGATCGCCGGATCGACGCGCGCCACGCTCGATAGCAGATAGTCGAGCCAGACGCCGGGATCGTTGTCGTCTTCGTCGAGCGAGAGCCAGGCGACGTCGTAGCCGAGCGGCGCGAGCGCCCGGCACCAGGCCGACAAAGAAGTGGTTTTGCCGTAGCCCGCAGGACTTTGCAGAACGAAACAACGGCGCTTGCGCTCCGCAAGCAGGCGCGCGATCAGCGCGTCGCGCGCGAGCGTGCGCTTGTTGCTGCGCGGCACCGCCAGCTTGCTGCTGACGAGCGGTTTGAGCGTGGCCGCGCCTGCGTGATCGCACGCGCTTGCGCCATGGTCGGACAGAGTGGAATCGTGCTTCATGAAGTGCGACGGCGTAAACATCGATCTTCTGGATACTACACTTCGCTGCGCGCAGTGACTCTGGTGGCGTACCCTGGTCACAGGACATTTTGTCGCCGGACACCGGTCGCCTAACACGATCTCAAAAAGCAAAAACGCAAAAAGACAGAGACTGCGGGCAGTCTCTGTCAAACATCGTTTCCGATGAAACCTGCGTTAAAACACCACGTTTACAGCGCTGCGACGAGTTCAGGCACCGCTTCGAAAAGATCGGCCTCGAGACCGAAATCGGCCACACCGAAAATAGGTGCTTCGGCATCCTTATTGATTGCGACGATCACCTTCGAATCCTTCATGCCGGCAAGGTGCTGGATCGCGCCGGAAATGCCGCACGCGAAATACACCTGCGGCGCGACGATCTTGCCGGTCTGCCCCACTTGCCAGTCGTTGGGCGCAAACCCGGCGTCGACGGCGGCGCGGCTCGCACCCAGCGCAGCGCCGAGTTTATCGGCCAAAGGCGTTAGCACGGCGTTGAATTTATCGCTGCTGCCCAGTGCCCGCCCGCCGCTGACGACAATGCGCGCATCGGCCAGTTCGGGGCGCTCGTTCTTCGTCACGACCCGCTCGACGAAGGCGCTCAAGCCGTTATCCGCGACCGGCGCGATGCTTTCGATCGCAGCCGCACCGCCTTGCGCCGAAGCGGCATCGAAGCCCGTCATGCGAACCGTGATGACTTGCACCGCTTGCGCGCTTTGCACCGTTTGAATGGCGTTGCCCGCGTAGATCGGGCGCTCGAATGTATCCGCGCTCACCACGCGCGTGATTTCGGAGATCTGCGCGACATCGAGTTGCGCGGCCACGCGCGGCGCGACGTTCTTGCCGGTGCTCGTCGCTGCAAAAAGGATGTGGCCGTAGTCAGGCGCGCTGGCCAGCACCTGTGCGGCGAGATTTTCTGCCAGCGAATCCGCCAGCGCCGCGCCATCGGCGTGCAGCACCTTCGCGACGCCCGCGATGCGCGCCGCCGCTTGCGCCGCGCCCGCAGCGTGATGACCGGCCACCAGCACATGCACTTCGGCGCCGCATTGCACCGCGGCCGTGACCACATTGAGCGTCGCCGATTTAATCGAAACGTGATCGTGTTCCGCCACGACCAGCACTGTTTTACCCGCAGTCATTTGCCTGTCCTCAGATCACTTTCGCTTCGTTTTTCAGCTTCGCCACCAGCGTGGCGACATCGGGCACCTTGATGCCTGCCGCGCGTGCTGCGGGTTCGGCGGTGTTCAGCGTGGCCAGACGCGGCGTCACGTCCACGCCAAGCTGCGCGGGCGTGGTCGTGTCGAGCGGCTTTTTCTTCGCCTTCATGATGTTGGGCAGCGTCGCGTAGCGCGGCTCGTTCAGCCGCAGATCGGTGGTGACGATCGCCGGCAGCGCGATCTGCACCGTTTCCAGCCCGCCGTCGATCTCGCGCGTGACGCGCGCCTTGCCATCGACGATGTCGAGCTTGCTTGCAAACGTGGCCTGCGGGCGTCCAGCCAGCGCCGCCAGCATTTGCCCGGTCTGGTTGCAGTCATCGTCGATGGCCTGTTTGCCGAGCAGCACCAGTTGCGGCGCTTCCTTGTCCATCAGCGCCTTGAGCAGCTTCGCAACGGCCAGCGGTTCGAGCGCCGTTTCCGTTTCGATCAGCACGCCGCGGTCCGCGCCGATCGCCATCGCCGTGCGCAGCGTTTCCTGGCAGGCCGCCGGGCCGCACGACACGGCGACCACTTCGCTGACCACGCCCTGCTCCTTCAACCTCATCGCTTCTTCCACGGCGATTTCGTCGAACGGATTGAGGCTCATCTTGACGTTCGCGAGATCGACGCCCGAGCCGTCGGCCTTGACGCGCACTTTCACGTTGGCGTCCACCACGCGCTTGATTGCTACCAACACCTTCATGTCTTCCTCCAGATCATTGCGATCGATGCCGCCATGCCGACAACCATAAGGTGCGGCGCGCGCATTGCACCCACCCGGAAGCGGTGGGCGGTCCTGCTCGCGGCATCGGGAGAGATAAAGGGCGCGATCGTGCGGTCTGACTCGGGCTAAGCGCAGCGCGCAATGGCCGTCAGGCCAGGCGATTTATCGGAATTTCCTCATATTTCGGCGGCGCGCTGTGCGCTTCAATTGAGCGGCCTTTCAACCAGATGGGAGAAATCGTCATGAAGAAAACGCTCATCGCAGCGGCACTCGCGATCGCCTCGCTTGCCGCGCATGCGCAAGGTTCACTGGAATTGAGCGAGCTGCGCGGCGTCGTCGACCCCGGCGGCATCACGGGCTATATCAGCGGCATCGCCACCAACACGTCCGGCGCGCGCATCGATCACGCCACCATCACGATCAATCTGCTCAACGCGCAAGGCGAGATTCTGGGCACGACATCGGCGAGCGGTTCCGGCCTTGCGCCGGGCCAGCACTGGCGCTTTCGCGCGCCCACTTCGATGCCTTACGACGTTTCGGTCGTGGCAATGGTGAAAGCGTCCTGAGCGAGCCGCGATCCACCGGCGCCGCCCGTCATGATCCGGCGCCCTTTATCGTCCCCGAGCGCGCCACGAGCCGCAGAAACGCCCGCACCGCAGGCGCGCGTTCATGCTTGCGGTACACGAGCGCGAGTTCGGAAGTGATCGGCTTGCCGGCGATCGGCCGGTACACGATGCCCGGCAAGGTCACGCAACCGGCCAGCGCGTCTGGAATCACGCCCACCCAGCCGTTCACCGACACGCACGCGAGCACCGCCAGCAAGCCGCCCGGGCGCGCCGCAATGCGCGGCACGAAGCGCCCGCGCCGCGCCAGTTCCATCGTGCCGAATTCCTGTTCCGGCACGGCAAAACTGGCTTCGGCGAGATCGGCGGCGCGCAGCGTCTCGCATTCGGCGTAGCTCGATCCGGCTGGCACCGCCGCCACGAAGGCATCGCGCTGCAGCGTGAACATGCGCAGGGAATCCGGCAGCGCGAGCGGCGGGCGCACATAGGCGATGTCGAGCAAGCCGGTTTCCAGACGGCGGCCCACATCGTCCATGGCGATTTCGGTCACGCTCACTTCCACGCGCGGCCAGGCGGCGCGGAATTCGCCGATCGAGCGCTGCAACGCGCCCGAATACACCGCCGACGACACATAACCCGCCACGATGCGCCCCGCCTCGCCGCGCGCGGCCAGCGCCGCCATTTCCTCGCCGCGCTGCAGATGCTCCAGCGCTGCCGCCGCTTCGGGCAGATAGGCTTCGCCCGCCGCCGTCAGCGTGACCGCCGTGCGCGAGCGGTGAAACAGGCGCGTGCCCAGATGCCGCTCGGCCTCCTGGATATGGCGCGTGAGCGCGGGCGGCGCCATGTCCAGCTCCTCGGCGGCGCGTGCGAAATGCAGATGGCGCGCCACGCTCAGGAACGCTCGCAGGTGGCGCAGTTCGATACGGCTCATGATTGTTAATTTTGCGAAGCAAATCGCTATTTTATGGCAATGACTGCTAAGCGTCGATGATGCGACGATGCGTTCGGATCTTTCGCTCATCTGCCCGCCCACTTTCATGTCCGACACTGCCGTTTCCAGCGCGCCCGCCGATACCGCATCAATCGACGCAACCCCCGCCAGCGCGACCAGCGCTACCAGATTTTCCGAGCGCCATCCGTACATCACGCTCACGGTCGCCTCCGCCACTTGCGCCTTGATCGTGCTCGACACCAATGTGGTCGCGGTTTCGCTGCCCTCGATCGCGCACTCCTTTCACGCGAGCTTCGCGCAGATCGAGTGGGTCGTGAGCGCCTACATGACCGCGTTCGCGGCCTGCCTGCTGCCGGCGGGCGCGCTGGCCGACCGATTCGGGCGCCGCCGCACGCTGCTCGGCGGTCTCGTGCTGTTCGCGCTCGCCTCGCTGGCCTGCGGCGCTGCGCCCACCGCCAGCGCGTTGATCGCCGCGCGCGCCGTGAAAGGCGTCGGCGCGGCACTGCTGCTCACCGCCGCGCTTTCCGTGATCGCGCACCGCTTTGCCCACAGACCGGCGCGCGAGCGCGCATGGGCGATCTGGGGCATGTGCATGGGCATCGCCACGACGCTTGCGCCATGGATCGGGGGCGCCATCACGCAATGGGCGGGCTGGCGCTGGATTTTTCTGATGAATCCGCCGATCTGCCTCGCGCTCGGCATCGGCGCATGGCTGGCAATCGACGAATCGCGCGATCCGCACGCCAGACGCCTCGACGCGCCGGGCAGCCTGCTGTTCGCCGCCGCGCTCGCCTGCGGCGTGTGGGCCTTGATCGGCATTCCCGCGCATGGCTGGGATTCGGCAGCCACGCTTGGGCGCGTCGCTGCGAGCGCCGTGCTGATGGGCGCGTTTATCTGCGCCGAACGCGTGCAGGACCGGCCGATGGTCGATCTCGCGCTATTTGGCCGCGCGCGCTTTGTCGGCGCCTTGCTGGCGATGTTCGGCTATGCGGCCTGCGCGCAGGTCATGATGACCTTCCTGCCGCTCTATCTGCAGATTGCGTTCGGCTTTTCCGCGCTGGCTGCGGGGCTCGGCATGCTGCCGTTCGCCGTGGCGATGATCGTCGGGCCGACGCTGGGCGCCGCGCTCTCGCGCCGGATCGCAACGGGCGGCGTGCTAAGCGTGGGACTCGCGCTGATCGGCGCAGGCAATCTGGCGACGGCCGCCTGCGCCGCGAGCGGTCACTACGCCTATGTGGCGCTGGCGATGCTCGTGACCGGCACCGGCGCGGGCATCATGAATGGCGATACGCAAAAAGCCATCATGGCTTGCGTGCCGCCGCAGCGAACCGGCATGGCGTCGGGTATCAGCACGACGACGCGTTTTGCGGCCATCGTCACTTCGGTCGGCGTATTGGGCGCGGTGCTCGCGGCGCGCACGCATGGCGCGCTTGCGCATCTCGTGGCCGCATCGCCTGCCGCCGCGCGTGCCGTCGACGCGCATTTCATGGCAAGCCTGCTTGCAGGCGATCTCGCCGATACACTGCGCACGCTCGACGCATCCGTCGTTCAGGTGCTTGCAAAAGCCGCCCCGCTTGCATTCGCGCAGGGTTTTGCGTGGGCCTTGCTGCTGAGCGCCGGTTTCGCGCTCAGCGCTGCCGCTGCGGTCAAACTGCTCATGCGCACCAACGAAGCTTGATACTTCGTTGTACGCGCAACCAAAACAAAACGGGCCCGCTAAAAAAAGCGGGCCCGTTTTTCAGTCGGCCATCACGCGCGGTAGAACCCCACCGCGCGATTCAGGCGATCAGAATGCGTGACGCATGCCGACCGTGACCGCCACCTGCGTGTCCGTCGACGACGGCGACAGCGTGTTGATCATCGCGTGCGACAGGACCGAACCTTCCGGCGCGCCGTGAACGTTCTGGTACACGCCTTCCAGGTAGAAGTCGGTGCGCTTGCTGATCGCGTAGTCCGTCTGGATCATGCCCGTGTTCCAGCCCGGGTTCGAGCCGTTGTACGCGCCGTGCGTGTACGTGTAGGCGCCCGAAACCGACCATGCCGGCGTGATCGCGTACTTGATGTTCGCTTCGTAGTTGTCCAGACGCAGCGAGCCCGCGAGCGAGCCTGCCGACGAATCGCCGCTGCCCAGGTACGTGCCCGTGCCGAACGAGAACACGCCCGACGCGTTGTCGATCTGCGAGTGGCTCCACACGAGGCCGGCCGTGACCGGGCCGTACGTGTAGTTACCGCCCACCGACCAGACACGCTGGCGTTGTGCGATGAAGTTCGCGCTGGTGTCGCCCGACGTCACTGCGCCGCTGCTGGTGCCTGCGCTGTTCAGTTGCAGGTAGCCTGCTGCGAGGTTCAGCGGGCCTTGTGCGTACGACACAGCGAAGCCATACGAGCGGTTGTTCGCGAAGTTGGTCTGGTTGCTGAACGAGTACATCGTCTCGAACGTCACGCCGTACCACGTCGGGCTTGCGTACTTGACCGAGTTGTTGATGACGACCGAGTTAGCTGCGAGGTTGTCGTTCTCGAACGGGTGCGCTGCGAGGCTGCCGCCCCACGTGTTGAATTCAGCCGTGAGCGGGCCCACGAGGTCGTTCATCACGTCGAACTGGCGGCCGAACGTCACCGTGCCGTATTGATCCGTCTGCAGACCGACCCATGCCTGCGAGCCAAACATGTCGCCCGAGAATGCCTGCGCGCCGTTGTTCAGGATAAAGCCCTGCTCGAGCTTGAAGATCGCCTTCAGGCCGCCGCCGAGGTCTTCCGTACCCTTGAGGCCGAACACCGTGTTCTGCGTGGAGCTGCTATTCAGTTGCCAGTTGCTGTGGCCCATCTGGTTGTTCGTGTAGACGAGACCGGTATCGATGAGGCCGTACAGCGTGACACTGCTTTGCGCGTGAGCGGAAACTGCGAACGCGCCGGTCAGTGCGAGGGCGATTAGCGATTTTTTCATGTTTTATGGCTCCGAGTTTGGGCGTTAATTCATTGAATCGAATGCGCTTTCCACGTGACACATGCCGCTGCGCAAACCTCATTGGCAGATCGATGCGAATGAGGCTTCAATTGCGCAACACCCCGATAATGACGAGCGATTATTGCGGACAATGCAATGGCCGCGCCGGCTTGCAGGGACACAAAAAAGCAGGCTTGCACGTACGCTCGTGGCGTCGTGCCGCGTGGCAGGAAATACGATCACGCGAATCATAAGGCTTCGAAAATAAAAATTGCGTCGAAATTGAATTGGCGTTGCGCCAAAAGAACACCCCACTATGAAGTACACAAAAGACTGTGCTTGGTGGGTCCCGAATAAGCATTGAGGCAATCGTCCGGCAGCGCTTATGCAGTGCAATAGCGCCCCAAAAAAGCGCATAAAAACACTAAATCGGCGATTCAGACTGCGACGTAAAGCAAATGAAATGTTTAGAACCGGAAAATTGAATTCGCATCGATTTTGATGGTTGTGAACATCCGCATCGATCAATGAACGTTCAATGAATATTCAATTGGGAATTCGAATGAGGAATAGCGTCACGCAATAACGTTAGAATTCGCGGTATCAGAATCGCCCGGCACGCAAGCGACATTCGATCCGCCAGGCTCACGGAGACCCACCATGACCACCGATTTTTCGCAGACCGCTGCCGTTGTGTATCGCGGCGGTATCGTCGAGAGTACGCATCGCGCGCATATTGCCGTGGTCGATGCGAGCGGCCAGATGCTGCAGGCCTTCAACGATCCGCATCGGCTCACGCTCGTGCGCTCGGCGGCCAAGCCCGCGCAGGCGCTGGCCGTGATCGAAACCGGCGCGCTGGAACGTTTTGGTTTCGACGATGGCGATCTCGCGCTCATGTGCGGGTCGAACAGCAGCGAGCCGCGCCATATCGAACGTACGCGCAGCATGCTGGCCAAAGTGGGCGTGAACGAAGACGCCATGCGTTGCGGCGGCCACGCGCCGCTATCGGACGCGGTCTGGCGCGACTGGATCAAACGCGGTTTCGAGCCCACGCCGGCGTGCAGCAACTGCTCGGGCAAGCACGCGGGCATGCTCGCGGCGGCGAGCGCGATGGGCGCGCCCGTCGAGGATTACCATGCGGCCGGTCACCCGCTGCAATTGCGCGTAAAACAGACGGTCGCCTCCGTCTGCGATCTGCCCGACGACGGCGTGCAATGGGGTATCGACGGCTGCAATCTGCCAACTCCAGCCTTCCCGCTCGACCGCCTCGCGCGGCTTTACGCGAAGCTCGCGCAGGCCGCCGATACGGCTACGAATACCCAAACGCAGGACGCACGCACGCAAGCGCTCGCGCGCATCTATCGCGCGATGACGACCCACCCGGAGATGGTCGCGGGCGAACAGCGCTTCTGCACGACGCTGATGCGCGCGTTTGGCGGCGATCTGGTCGGCAAGGTGGGCGCGGATGGGAGTTACGCGATTGGCGTGCGGCGCGGCGCGTTGCCGGGCGCCACGCGCGCGATCGGCATTGCGGTCAAGGTGGAGGACGGCAATGTCGGCGCGCTCTATGCGATCGTCGTGGCCGTGCTCAGGCAACTGGGCATCGGCACGACGGCACAGCTGGACGCGTTGCGCGCCTTCGACCAGCCGCGCATCCGCAATACGAAGGGCGTGGAAACCGGCGGCATGGACGTGCGCGGCGACCTGATCAAACGCTGATCGCCGCGCGTCGCGGATGCGTTAGAGCACCGCGACCACCTTCACGTCGCTGCGATCCGCCGATGCCACGACCTTGCCGTCCACGCGACGGAACGTGAGCGTCACGGCCGCATTGCCCACGCGCAAGTGCCCCACTTCGAGCCAGTCGATGCCTTCGGGCAGCATCGGCTGCTCGACGCGTACTTCGTGACGCGAGGCGTCGATGCTCACGCCCAGACACGCCTCCAGCATCATGAACGGCGAACCCGCCGCCCACGCCTGCGGCAGACACGCGACCGGATACGCCGTAGGCGGCTCGCCACGGCGGCGCGGGAAGCCGCAGAACAGCTCGGGCAAACGCATATCGAAGGTCACCGCCGCTTCGAACAGCGCCTGCAACAGGCGCACCGCGGCTTCCTTGCGTCCATAGCGCGCGAGACCGCGCGCGCACAACGCGTTATCGTGCGGCCAGACCGATCCGTTGTGATACGCCATCGGATTGAAACGCGCCTGGCCCGCCGCCAGCGTGCGCACGCCCCAGCCCGTGTGGAACAGCGCGGATTCGAGCGTCTCCGCCACGGCGCGCCCGCGCTCGTACTCCGGCAGACCGAACGCCAGCAGATGCCCCGCATTCGATGCGAGCACACGGCACAACTCGCCGTGCCCATCGAGCGCGATGCCGTAGAAGTCCGACTCCGGCATCCAGTAGCGATCCTCGACACAGCGACGAATCTTCGCCGCGCGGCCCGCGTAACGCGCCGCCTCCTCCACCAGACCGCGATGCGTGGCGAACTTCGACATCGTTTCGAACGCCGCGCTCGCATAGGCCTGCACTTCGACCAGCGCAATCGGCCCATCGGGGAAGCGGCCATCGGCGTGGAATACGGAATCGTGGCTGTCTTTCCAGCCCTGATTCGCAAGCCCGCCTTCCGATTCGCGCCGATAATCGAGCAAGCCGAGTTTGTTGCGCTCGCACACACCTGCCACCCACGCGGCGGCGCGCTCCAGCGCGGGCCAGAGCTCGTCGATCAGCGCCATGTCGCCGGTGCGCTCCGCGTAGGCGCCCGCCAGCACGACAAACAGCGGCGTGGAATCCACCCCGCCGTAATAGAGCGCGAACGGCACTTCGCCGGTGGCCGCCATTTCGCTCTTGCGCATCTCGTGCATGATCTTGCCGACCGCCGCATCGCGGAACGCCGAATCCTCCTGCGCCTGATGCGCCGCGAGAAAGCGCAGCACGCCGCGCGCGAGCGCCGGTTGCAGCCACAGCGTCTGCAGCGAAGTGATGATGGCGTCGCGGCCGAACGGCGTGGAGAACCACGGAATGCC
Source organism: Paraburkholderia sp. Ac-20340 (assembly GCF_017104965.1). Lineage (GTDB taxonomy): Bacteria > Pseudomonadota > Gammaproteobacteria > Burkholderiales > Burkholderiaceae > Paraburkholderia. Next base: position 202,250 of record NZ_JAAGPR010000006.1, on the reverse strand, counting down.
CGCGTACGGATACGGACCGGTCGGCAGATCGGTGGTCAGCAGGCCGAGATCGGCGATCGAGCGGTTGATCCACGCATTGAAGAGCGGATTGCTCGAACGCACGCGCGCAGTCTGGCGGCGCCGCTCACGCATGACGATGTGCGCATCGACGAGCGCGGCGCGCACGGCCGCGCGGCCCACGCTCTGCCCGTTCGAATCGGCGAGACAATGGTGCGGCTTGATGATGCCCGCGCTGGGCGTATTCGGCGCGACGCCTTCGAGCGCTTCGAGCTCGATCGACACGGTCAGATAAAGCGAGACGCAGGCCTGCGCGGGCAGTTCGACGGAAAAGTCGGCGCGATCGGCGAGCAGTTTGCTAGGCGTCGGCGAGAATTCGATGCGCACGCGCCGCGCCACTTTATCGAGGCCGATATATTCGAGCCGCACGGTATTGCCTTCGATGCGCGGCGCTTTCAGTTCGCCGCGCACTTCGCGCTTGAGGCCGCGCACTTCGAACATGTCGCGAAAGTCGCTCGCGAACGACACCGAAAGCGGCACGACCGCGTCTTCGGTGCCGTAATTCGTGAGCTCGATCGCTTCGGTCATCATCGTGCCCGAGAGCACGCGCTCGCGTTCGACGTGAATCACGCCTTCGGGCGTGCTCGTGCCGCCGAGCGGCGGCAAGGGACGATTGGTGAGATGCGCGGTGAACGCGGTGTTGTCGCTGCTCACGCTGCCCGAGAGCAGCGAAGGCACGCGCCCGCCGAAGGTCAGACGCAGCGACGACAGCACGCGCGTGTCGTTGACGAACAGACCGTCGTCGATACCGGTGATATCGCCGAGCGGATCATTGACGATGAAGGTGTCGCCCGACTTCAGCACATGCTGGTCGGCGCTTGCGACTTCGGGCGTTTCGGGCGCGATGAATGCGCCATCGGGAGATTGATCGGGATGATCCACGCCGCTTGAGCGCGTGACGCCGCCGAGTGTTTCAGGATCTTGCATTGAACGCCTCCTCTCTAACCACTGCCTGATCAGACCATCAAGGTGCTTCGTCCGAACGATTGTAGTGGCTATGCGGCGGTTCGCGCGAATACCTGGCAATCAGCGGCCAGACGCTGGGGCAAACATCGAGAGCGCTTCGGAAAAAATTACGGGCGCCGGCACGGTAAAACGTGCGGGCGCCCGTCGATCGCTGCACGGCGGCTTGTGGCCACCGTGCGCGCGGCACAACGTTATGCGTCGATGCGCGGCATGGCGATCATCGCTTTGACGATATCGATTAGCGTTGCGAGATGGGCTTCGCTTCGCGCGGCGTGTTGCCGATAAAGAGCTGGCGCGGACGGCCGATCTTCTGTTCCGGGTCGCCGATCATTTCGTTCCATTGCGCGATCCAGCCCACCGTACGCGCCATCGCGAAGATGCAGGTGAACATGGCCGTGGGGATGCCCAGCGCGCGCTGCACGATGCCCGAGTAGAAGTCGACGTTCGGGTACAGCTTGCGCGAGACAAAGTATTCGTCTTCCAGAGCGATCTTTTCGAGCGCCATCGCCAGCTTGAACAGCGGATCGTCGTGCAGGCCCAGTTCGTTGAGCACTTCGTGGCACGTTTCGCGCATCAGCTTCGCACGCGGATCGTAGTTCTTGTAGACGCGGTGACCGAAGCCCATCAACTTCACGCCCGAGTTCTTGTCCTTCACCTGCTTGATGAACTCGGGGATGTTCTCCACCGAGCCAATTTCTTCCAGCATGTTCAGTGCGGCTTCGTTCGCACCGCCGTGCGCCGGGCCCCACAGACAGGCGATACCGGCCGCGATACACGCGAACGGGTTCGCACCCGACGAACCTGCCAGACGGACCGTCGAGGTCGAGGCATTCTGTTCGTGGTCTGCGTGCAGGATCAGGATACGGTCGAGCGCGCGCACCAGCACGTCGTTGACCTTGTACTCTTCGGTCGGGTTCGAGAACATCATCTGCATGAAGTTCGCGCTGTACGAGAGGTCGTTACGCGGATACACGAAAGGTTGGCCAACCGTGTACTTGTACGCCATCGCCACCAGCGTCGGCAGCTTGGCGATCATGCGGATCGCCGAGACTTCACGATGCTTCGGATCGTTGATGTCGAGCGAGTCGTGATAGAACGCCGACAGCGCGCCAACCGCGGCAACCAGAATCGCCATCGGGTGCGCGTCGCGACGGAAGCCGCGGAAGAAGAAGTGCATCTGCTCGTGAACCATCGTGTGGTTCGTGACCATCGCAACGAATTCGTCCTTCTGCGCTTGCGTGGGCAGCTCGCCCTTGAGCAGCAGGTAGCAGCTTTCGAGGAAGTCGGCGTTTTGCGCGAGGTTGTCGATCGGGTAGCCGCGATAGAGCAGCTCGCCCTTGTCGCCGTCGATATAGGTGATCGCCGAGTTGCACGCCGCCGTGGACATGAAGCCCGGGTCATACGTGAACATGCCGGTCTGGCCGTACAGCTTGCGGATGTCGATCACGTCCGGGCCTTGCGTGCCCTTGTAGACCGGCAGTTCGACGCCTTCGGCGTGACCGGGGATCGTGAGTGTGGCGTGTGTCTTCGAATCGATCATTGTCCTGTCCTTGCATTGCATTGAATTGCGTTACTTCGCAGGACGCAGCGCGCTCGGCACCCGGTTCCCCGGGCGATTCTGCGGCATTTCCACAGACCGACTCCGCTGCGACCACTTGCCGCATTTTACGCCGCGCCGCACCATCGATTCATAGCGATACTGGCAACAATGCCTCTTCGGATCAACAACATTGAATGCTTGCAGCTTCCTTAATCCCGATTTGTGCAACAATATTTTGCCTGTGCAGCGCAACATTCACGCTCCGTATCTGCGATACTGCGTCACATGTCATTGACTTCCCCTGTCAGGCATGCATCTTTGGCCCGCCTTCCTTCTGGCGGGCCTTTTTTACTTAGGCCACACGCGCTGTACGCAAAACGTAAGGAAAGAACAGATGAACATCTCGATCGACACCCTGTTCGCTGAAGACGAACTTGCAGAGGGCGCCGTCGTCACGGCTCTCAATCACCAGGACATCGTCGTCGCGCTTTCGGCGGCCCTCGCCCCCGAACGTGTCGCCGTGCTCCACATGCTCTACCCGCGCACCGACGCGCGCACGCACCACAGCCTCGACGCGCTGGTTGCCGCGCTGCACGGTCACGGCCTGCACCAGGTCGCGCGCCTCGTCTCGCAGGAAGCGCACTACCTCGTGTTCAAGGACCCGGTGAAGGCATGGAAGGCCTTCCACGAAATCCGCAACGACTCGCTCGCCATCGGCGTGCACCTGTACTACGCAGGCCTCGTTGGCGAAGCCGCCGAAAACAAGCTCGACGCGCACGCACACGGCCGCGACTAAGCGGTTCGACGAACCCGCACGCTCGCCCGGCTGACCGCGCCGCTCCGCTCTTGCGGCGGCGCTTCGGCCAGCCGGGTCGACTGCCTGTTTTACGGTGTTTTTGCGCGATTTGCGCGTGATTTTCTCGTGCGCCAATTAGTTCGGATTGCTACGTTTTATCATTGAAACGATAGCGGCCGCTCTACGCGGCCGCCGTCCGTTTCAGCGCTTGCTTCGGCGAATCAGCGGCCGTGGCCGCTCGCGAAGTGGTCGATCAGATCGTTGAACGCGCCCGGACGTGCGAGGTTCATGCCGTGCGAAGCGCCCTCCACCGTCGCGCGGCGCGCGTCCGGCATCCACTCTTCGAGTGCAGCGGCGGCGCGCTGGAACATCACCGGGCTCAATTCGCCGTCGATCAGCAGCACGGGGCACGTGACCTCGGCGGCTTCTTCGCGCGTGTACGCGGCAAGCGGATCGAGGAACTGCGGCCCCAGCGTGTGCGCATTGTCGATCGCCATGCGGCGGAACGACTGCGTGCTCTTGGCCCAGAAGCCCGGACGGCTCACCGAATCGACGAACAATTCGAGCCCCGCATCGACCTCGCCCGAGTCGATCAGCTGCACGGCGCGGGCGCGCAGCGCATTGACCGTCTCCGGCAGCTTGGCAAGGCTCTGGCCCGGCTGCTGCACGGGGCCGCCCGGATCGGCGAGCGTGAGCGAATGCAGATGCTGCGGATAGCGGCGCGCGAAGTGATACGCAACCGAGCCGCCGCGCGAATGGCCGATCACGTGCGCCGGCCCGGCGCCGAAGGCGTCGATAAACTGCGCGATCTCGTCGGCGTGGCGGCTCCAGCTAAACGGCTGGCCGCCGGCGGCTGCGGCAGGCGCGGGCCAGTATTGCGTGAGGCTCACGGAGACGCAGCGATAGTGCTCGCCCAGGCCCGCAAGCTGCGGCTGCCAGTAGCGATAGTCACAAAGCGACCCGTGGATGAACAGGAGCAAATCGCCCTTGCCGGTTTCGACATATGGCATGGGCTGCCCGCCGGGCAGTTCGACGAACGACCCGGGAGCGGGGAATACGGCTTGATTCACGGCTGGATGATCTACTGACGAATGCTGAACAATGCTGATGAACCAGCGGCACGAAAAAACCTGCGCCGCCTCACGTCATTAAGCGTAATAGAGAAACGAAAGGGGACGTATTGTCGCACGAGCGCGGCCTGGCCGCCTGGGGCGGCTTAGGATTGGTCCTCGGTCGGCCCTCGGTTGCGCTTTCAGAGGGCGTCGGGCGGCAAGCGCAAACCGGCGTTGGACGCGTCAGTCGTAAGCGCAGAAAGCCGGCTGATCCGCCACCACGGCGCCCGCGGCGGCCGCGCCTGCACCGCGCACGGCGCAGGTCAGCGGCGCTTCGGCCACCCGCACCGGCACGCCCAGCTCGGCCGCGAAACACTGGTCGAGGCGCCCCAGCAGCGCGCCGCCGCCGGTCAGCACGATGCCGCTATCGGCGATATCGGTGACGAGTTCGGGCGGCGCGGATTCGAAAACCTGACGCACCACGGCGATCACCTGACGCAGCGGCAGTGCCAGCGCATCGGCGATATCTTCGCTCGTGATCTCGACGGTACGCGGCAGGCCGTCTTCCAGGCTGCGGCCCGTCGCGCGCAGACGCTCGATGGGTTCGCCGCGCAGCGCGCTGCCGATGGTCGTTTTGAGGTGCTCGGCGGTCTGCTCGCCCAGAATCACGCCATAGAGATTGCGCACGTGCTCGATGATGGCGCGGTCGAACTGGTCGCCGCCCACGCGGATCGAGCCGCCGCACGCCACGCTGCCCAGCGCGATCACGCCCACTTCGGTCGTGCCGCCGCCGATATCGACCACCATCGAACCGGTCGCCGACGCCACCGGCAGGCCCGCGCCCAGCGCCGAAGCCAGCGATTCGTCGATCAGGTTCACGCTGGCCGCCCCCGAAGCAAAGGCCGCCTCGCGGATCGCGCGGCGCTCCACGCGCGTAGCGTCGCCCGGCACGCAGACCGTGAACGCCGAACGGCGCGCCAGCATGCGGCGCGGCCGCGCCATCGCGACGAAGCGGCGCATCATGTGCTCGGCCGCGTCGAAGTTGGCGATCACGCCATGCGAAAGCGGCTTCACCGTTTCGAGATTTTGCGGCGCACGCCCGAGGAGCGCTTTGGCTTCCACGCCGACAGCCGCGACGCCCGCGTCACTGCCTTTGCGGCGGCTCGTGCCGCGATCGAAACAGACGACCGACGGCTGGTCGAGGACGATGCCGCCCTCTGCCGTGTAGATCAGCGTATTGGCCGTACCCAGGTCGACCGCCACCGCGTTGTGCGCGGTGTGGCGGGACAGCTTGTGCAGAAATGATGATTGCCGCGTGGCTCGGGCCATGTCGTCTTCGTGTGTGGGTCGCGCGTGCGGACACGCGCATTCCCGGAATTCCAACCCGGCACTGCTCGCTCAATCAATCGTCTGAATAAGGAAACCTTCAGACGTTAACAATCAAACGGTAACAATCAGAAATAATCAGCTGAACTATTCAATCCCCGATTGAATCATTCGGCTGAAGATTGCGCGTAAAGCGCCGGGCGCATGGGGCCTGAACGGCCCACTGGCTCTGTTTACGGCATAAGCCGGGCGAGACTTTAACCGCAACAGAAATAACCGGGCAGCTTAAACGCGAAGTGTGGAAAAAATGCGTCAGGCCGCGAGCTTGTACGGCCTGACGTGATTGACACGCGTGTGCGGCGACGACGCGTTTAAGGTCTTAACCCAACACCCGCACCAGCGCATCGCGACCGAGCATCGCGCCCTGCGCCGTGATCGTGTGACCGACGCCCGGCAGCACGTAAGCGCCTACTGCGTAGCCCGCATCGCTGAATGCGGTCGCCGCGCGTTCGAGTTCCTGCACCGGAATCACGGTGTCCTCTTCGCCGTGCACGAGCGTGAGCGGCGTGCGGCTTTTCGCGATCACCGGCGTCGAGAGGCGACCGGCAAAAGCGACCACTGCTGCCACGCCTTCCGGCTGCGTCGCCACGTGATAGAGCGACATGATCGAGCCTTGCGAGAAGCCGACCAGCGCGAGCTTGTCGGTTCCGAGGCCCCAATGCGCGAGTTCATCGGCGAGACGCTTTTGCAGGATCGGCGCGGCGGCGGCCACGCGCGCACCGCGATTCGCTTCGTTGACGTCGCGCAGGCTGAACCACTGCCGTCCGCCGAAACCGCCGTCGAACGGCTCGCTGCCATCGAGCGACGCAAAGGCGACGCCGGGCAGCGCATCGCGCCAGGCATCGGCGAGCGGCATCAGATCGCGTGCGTTGCTGCCTACGCCATGCAGCAGCACGACTAGCGCGCGCGCCGCGCCTTCGGCCGGCGCAAGCCGCCAGCCACCATCGAATTGTTCCCAGCTCATTCTGAAATCCCCTGTGGGCGTGTGACTGACCGAAGCGCGGCAATCGGGCGAGCCCTGACCGTCAGGCATCGCGCTTGCGCCGCCGCGCCAGACGCAAGGATACGCTGGCGTTCCAGAATGCGTCGCCGCGCCCACCGGGCGAAAGGCAAACGAAAGCAGAAGTCCCTGCGTCACGTGGGGATGCTTTTCGGTGCTTCGATGGCATCGCGCGAATGCGGTTATCCTTGCCGCAAATCCGGGCCGCAGCACGCGGGCCTTCCCAGCTTTGCAGCACCGAATCACGCGGAGAACAAGCTTGAACCAGCCTGCCGCCTCGGCCACGCCGCCCTCGCCACCCGCTCCGCCCGCGCCACCGCCGCCACTGGAAGGCGGCCGGCTGATCCTCGCAACCGTCGCCGTGGCGCTCGCGACTTTCATGAACGTGCTCGATACCTCGATCGCCAACGTCGCGATTCCCACCATCTCGGGCGATCTGGGCGTCTCCGTCGACGAAGGCACCTGGGTCATCACCGTGTTCGCCGCCGCGAATGCCGTCTCGATTCCCCTCACCGGCTGGCTCACGCAGCGCTTCGGCCAGGTGCGCCTGTTCGTGGCGTCGATCTTTTCGTTCGTGATCGCCTCGTGGCTGTGCGGCGTAGCGCCCAGCCTGCCCTTCCTGCTGGTCGCGCGCGTGCTCCAAGGCGCGGTGGCCGGCCCGCTGATTCCGCTTTCACAGGCCATCCTGCTCGGCTCCTGGCCGAAGGACAAATCGGCCACGGCGCTTGCGTTCTGGGCCATGACCACGACCGTCGGGCCGATTGCGGGCCCGGCGCTGGGCGGCTGGATCACCGACAGCTACAACTGGTCGTGGATCTTCTACATCAATATTCCGGTCGGACTGTTCGCCGGCCTCATCACCTGGAATATCTACCGGAACCGCGAATCGGCCACGCGCAAACCGCCTATCGATATCGTCGGGCTGGGTTTGCTGATCGCCTGGGTCGCCTCGCTGCAGATCCTGCTCGATAAGGGCAAGGATCTCGACTGGTTCAACTCGCCGTTGATCGTCGGGCTGGGCGTGGTCGCGCTGATCAGCTTCGCGTTCTTCCTCGTCTGGGAATTGACCGAGGCGAATCCGATCGTCGATCTACGGCTATTCGGCCAGCGCAATTTTCTGGGCGGGACGATTGCGATTTCGGTGGCGTATGGCGTGTTCTTCGGCAATCTGGTGCTGCTGCCGCAATGGATGCAGGAGTATCTGAACTATCGCTCGGTGGATGCCGGTCTCGTGACCGCGCCGCTCGGCATTTTCGCCGTGATTCTCGCGCCGGTCGTGGGCCGCATCCTGCCGCGCTCGGACGCGCGCGTGATCGCCACCTGCGCGTTCGTGCTGTTCTCGGTCGTGTTCTTCATGCGCTCGAATTACGTGATCGAGATCGACACGTTCCATCTCGTGCTGCCCACGTTGCTGCAGGGCATTCCGATGGCGCTGTTCTTCGTGCCGCTCACCGCGATCATTCTCGCTGGCCAGCCGCCCGGCAAGATGCCGGCCGCAGCGGGTCTGTCGAACTTCGTGCGCGTGTTTTGCGGCGCAGTGGGCACCTCGATCTCGACGAATGCGTGGAATAACCGCACGGTGCTGCACCACGAACGCCTGACCGAGCAGGCCTCGATCGACAACCCGCTGTTCCGCCAGTCGATCGAGAATACGCAGACGCTGCTGCATCTGAGCGAGCCTTCGGCGCGCGCGCTGTTCGATTTCCAGTTGACGACGCAGGCCGCGATGATGGGCCTGAACGACATCTTCTATGTCTCGGCGATTATCTTTCTCGCCATCATCCCGCTGATCTGGGTGACGAAATCGACGCGCGGCGGCGGCGGTGGCGGCGCAGCGGGCGCGCACTGAGCGCCTCGCGCATCACGCGAAACGCAGCGGCGAGTACGGCCTGGGATCGGTGAACGGCGTCTCGCCCGTGATCATTTCGGCGACGAGGCGTCCCGTCACCGGGCCGAGCGTCAGGCCATGATGGTTGTGGCCGAAGGCGAACCACACGCCCTTGTGGCGCGGCGCGGGCCCCAGCACCGGACGCATATCCGGCGTGCACGGGCGCATGCCCATCCAGGGCGTTTCGTCCAGCCGCTCGCCTAGTCCGAACACCGGCCGCGCGGCGCGCTCGGCGGCATCGAGTTGCGCGTAGTTGGGCGGGCGCTCGCGCGTGGCCAGTTCCACGCCGGTCGTCAGGCGCAGGCCGCGGCGCATCGGCGCGACCACGTAACCGCCTTCGATATCCACCACCGGCCGCAGCAGCGGCGCACCCGCGGCGCTCGCGTAGTGCATGTGATAGCCGCGCTTGGCCATCAGCGGCACGCGGTAGCCGAGCGCCGCCGTCACCTGATCCGACCACGGCCCCATCGCCACGACGGCGAGTTCCGCGCCCAGCGGGCCGTCATCGGTCTGCACCTGCCAGCCGCTGCCTTGCGCGCGCAAGGTGCGCGCGTCGCCCTTCACGATGCGGCCGCCTTCGCGCACAAACAACGCCGCGTAGCCCTTCACCAGCGCGCCGGGATCGGCCACGCTCGCCGGGTCGATCCAGTGAATCGCGCCGGCGTAACCCGCGCTCAGCGACGCTTCGGCGGCACGCAACCCGGCCGCATCGAAGACTTCCGTACGCAGGCCGTGCTCCGCGGCCAGTTGCTGCGACGCTTCGCGCTCGCGTTCGAACTGCTCCGGCGAGCGATACGCCTCCAGCCAGCCGATCGGCCGCACGAGTTCGCCCAGATCCGTGCGCGCAATCAGCGCCTGATGCTCGGCGACGCAGCGCGAAATCAGCGGCAGCATGTCCTTCGCCGCGCCCGCCAGCCGTGCAGGCGCCGATTCGCGCCAGAAGGTCGTGAGCCAGCGCGCGTAGGCAGGCAGCGAGCGCACGTCGTAGCGCAGCATCGTCGAATCGTTGCGCGCGAGACGCAGCAGCGTGCGCCAGTCGCGCGGAAACCCATACGGCACCACCGACGACGCCTCGATCAGCCCGGCATTGCCGTGACTGGTTTCCTCGCCGGGCGCGCGCCGGTCCACGAGCGTGACGCGCAGGCCGCGCGCCTGCAGATGCAGCGCAACGCTCACGCCGACGATGCCCGCGCCGAGCACGATTGCATCCTTGCTCATGCCATTCCTCTGGAGTCCGTATGGATTGTCATCACTTCGCGACGATGTCGCGGCCGAAGTATTTCATCGAGAGCTTCGTGAGCGTGCCGTCCTGGCGCAGCGAATCGAGCGCCGCATCCACCTTGGCGCGCAGTGCCGCGTCGTTCTTGCGCATCCCGAAACCCGTGCCCTCGCCCAGCGTGGCGGGGTCCTTGAGCGGCGCGCCCGCGAAATCGAAGCCCTTGCCCTGCGGCTTCGAGAGAAAGCCGTCGGTGGCAGTCTGCACTTCCTGCACCGCGCCGTCCAGACGGCCCGCCGCGAGGTCCACGAAAATCTGGTCCTGGTTCTCGTAAGTGACGATCGACACGCCCTGCGGCGCCCAGTGCTTGCGCACGTAATCTTCCTGCGTCGAGCCCTGCAGCACGCCGATCTGCTTGCCCTTGAGGCTGGCTGCCACAGGCTGCAGGCCCGAGCCGCGCTTCGCGACCATCTGGATCGGCATGAAGTAGACCGCAGGCGTGAAGTCGATCTGCTGACGGCGCTTGTCCGTGATGTTCATCGCCGAATTGATGACGTCGAACTTGCGCGCCTCCAGCGCCGCAATCAGCCCGTCGAAGCTGTTTTCGACCCACACGCACTTGACCTGCATGCGCTGGCACACCGCATTGCCGATGTCGATATCGAAGCCCTGCAACTGGCCCGACGGCGCCTTGCTCTCGAACGGCGGATACGACGCCTCCACGCCGAAGCGCAAGGTGTCCTGCGCGTGCGCCACGCTCGCCGTCATGCCCGCAGTCAGCCCGCATGCCGCGCCCAGCAAAGCCACCAGTCCCGCGCGCCGCGCCTTGCGCGCATAGCGAATCGTCTTCGTGTTCATCGTCGTCACCATAGTCGTAATGAGATCGGGCGGGCCACGCACCGGCGATCGATGCGTCGCGGCCACAGGGCGAATATAGACGAAAATTAAAAATAAAGTCTAGAATGGACAAAAAAGTCTACGACAAACCCAGTCAGATCCACATTGATGCGCACCCGATTTCGAGCGGATGCAGCATCGAGATCCACCGAAGGAGTCACCGCATGACCGCAACGTCCCTCCCCGCCACGCCGTTCATCGTCGACGCCGCACAGGTGCGCGCCGCGCTGCCCTCACTCGACGTGCGCGGCGTGCTCGCGCGCATGTTCGGCTCGCTCGGCCGCGGCAACGCCGTGCAGCCCCCGCAGACGCTCGCGCTGTTTCCGCAACAGGCCGGCGACTACATCACCTATCTGGGCGTGCTCGCCGAAGCCGGCGTGTTCGGCGCAAAGCTCTCGCCGTACATCGCGGGCGCGAACGGCGCGAAGCCGGTCATCACGGCCTGGACCGCGCTGATGTCGACGACCACCGGCCAGCCGCTCATGTGGTGCGACGCCGCGCTGCTCACGACCGAACGCACCGCCGGCACCACGGCGCTGGCCGTCGACCAGCTCGCGCCGCGCGAGGCACGCCGGCTCGCCGTAATCGGCGCGGGCGACGTGGCGCTCGCGCACATCCGCCACGCGGCGCCGTTGCGCGCGTGGGAGCGCATCAGCGTCTGGTCGCCGAAGCTCGCCGCCGACGCCGCCCGCGCCGACACCGTGCGCGCCACCGACGCCCGCGTGCAGATCGGTGCATCGGCCGAAGACTGCGTGGCCGACGCCGATGTCGTCATGCTCTGCACTTCGTCGGGCAAGCCCGTGCTCGCGCTCGACACACTCACGAAACCCGCGCTCATCACCTCGATCAGCACGAACGTCGCGCAGGCGCACGAGATCGATCCGGCCGCGCTGCCCTCGCTCGACGTCTATTGCGATTACCGCCGCACCACGCCGCACAGCGCTGGCGAAATGACGATCGCGGCGCGCGAGCACGGCTGGTCGCCGGACGCGATCGCGGGCGATCTGGCCGATCTCGCCAACGACGCCTGCCCGCGCCCCGGCTACACGCGCCACGTGTTTTTCCGCTCGATCGGCCTCGGACTGGAAGACATCGCCGTGGCGTATGCGCTCTACACGCATCTGCGCGACCAGCAGAATGCGCAATAAGCAAAACGCCTGATAAGCAGTATCATCGACGTCCTCTTCGATGTGAGATTCCACGCGCCCCGCCCGATGCCGAAAACGAAACCCGCCAGCAGGAAAGCGACGCCCTCCGATTCGCGTACGCGCCTGCTCGAACGCTACGCGCACGTGGCGGACAGCATCACGACGCTGTTCTTCCCGTTCGCCGAAGTCGTGATCCACGATCTCGCCGATCAGACCGTGGCGTATCTGTCGAACAATCTGTCGAAGCGCGAGATCGGCGACGATTCCGCGCTGGAGGACGTCGAGGAAACCACCCGCAGCAAGCTGCTCGGCCCCTACGAAAAAGTGAACTGGGACGGGCGGCGCATGCGCTGCGTGAGTACGGCGCTATTCGACGACGAAGGCCGCGCGGCGGGCGTCATGTGCATCAATTTCAATATCGCCGCTTTCGACGATATGCAGGCCACGCTCGATTTGTTCCTGCGCGGCGCGGGCGTGATCGCGCAACCGGAAGAACTGTTCAAGGACGACTGGCAGGAGCGCATCAACACTTTCCTGCACGGCTGGCTGCGCGAGCGTCAGGTGGCGCTGAATTCGCTCACGCGCGAGCACCGGCGCGAGCTGGTCGAAGCGCTGCATGCCGAAGGCGCGTTCAAGGGCAAAAGCTCGGCGAATTACGTGGCGAAGGTGCTGGGCATGGGACGCGCGACGGTCTACAAGCATCTGCGCGAGATGAAGGACGACGCGGCGTAACCATCGCATCAGCGGCTGCGCTGCCATCGCGCGGCCGCAGCAGAATCGCTACAATCGCCGGACTGTCACGCCGCCCTTGCCCGCGATGTCCACGAACTTGCCCATCGATTACACGCCCATCCTCGACGCGATTCATCGCGATCTGCAACCGCATCTTGGCGCGGGCCGCGTCGCCGATTACATTCCCGAACTTGCGAACGTGCGTGCCGATCATTTCGGCATGGCGATCGTGACCGTCGACGGTCAGGTCCATCGCACCGGCGACGCCGACGTGCGCTTCTCGATCCAGAGTATCTCCAAGCTGTTCGCCTGCACGCTGGCCTTCCAGATGCTCGGCGACGCGCTCTGGCAACGCGTGGGCCGCGAGCCGTCGGGCACGGCGTTCAACTCGCTCGTGCAACTCGAATTCGAAGGCGGCAAGCCGCGCAATCCGTTTATCAACGCGGGCGCGCTGGTGGTCACGGACGTGCTGTGCCGCCGCTTCGTGCAGGCGGAAACGGCGCTGGTGGATTTCGTGCGGCGGCTTTCGGGCGAACCGGGTATCGGCTACGACCTCAAGGTGGCGCAATCGGAACTCGCGCATGCCGAACGCAATCGCGCGATGGCGCATTTCATCGCGAGTTTCGGCAATCTGGAAATGGCCGCCGATGCGGTGATCGACGCGTATTGCCGTCAATGCGCGATCGAAATGAGTTGCGTGGAACTGGCGCGCGCCGCGCTGTTTCTCGCCAACGGCGGGGTTTCGCCCGCGAACGGCGAGCAGGTGCTCGACGCCAGTTCGGCCAAGCGGCTTTCTGCGCTGATGCTGACTTGCGGCACTTACGATGCGGCGGGCGATTTCGTGTATCGCGTGGGCTTGCCGGCGAAAAGCGGCGTGGGCGGCGGGATCGTTGCCGTGCTGCCGGGCGAGTTTGCGGTGTGCGTGTGGTCGCCGGGACTCGACGCGAATGGCAATTCGCAGGTGGGTTCGCTCGCGCTCGAACAACTGACGACGCGCACAGGCCGGTCGATTTTTTAAATGCGGGCGCGCGACGCGCTGCGCATTGTATTGGCAAAAAGAGCCTTGACCGTATGACCGGTCAAGGCCGCGAAGCGAGGCGGGACAGCCTCGCGAAACACACCAGGGTGGAGTGTGTGGAAAGTCAATCAGCCTTTATCAAAGCACACAGGCCTGATTGTCATAACTCTTGCCCGGCTTCTTTTTCAGGGTAATGATGACGCGCACATCGGGGACATCGCCCACCTGCCGCGCGGTATGCCCCACCGGATCGCCGGGTTTTTCAGCAAAAGCGCCCTGATCGGAATTGAATTGGACCTGCCCCGGTCCCTGTCGCAGCGTCGTGCCATCCGCCGTCTTGATCTCCCATTCGCCCGAAAGATCGATGACCCATTGCGGACCCGGCGCATGATGCCAGTCGCCATACCAGCCCACCGGTATCACCGAATAAACGACGCTCTGAATATCCTCCGGCGCAACGCCCATGTAATAAGGCGCGGCAGGCGGCGCAAAGCCGTGCAGTTTCAGCCCTTTCAGCACGCACCGGCTCACGTGCGTACGTCCATGGTTATCGGCCCATACGTTCTGGAAAGGAATCTGGTCATTGGCGATCAGTGCTGCGTCGCTGACGTTCGCGGGCGCGAGATCGGTGGAAAGCGTGATCGGCGCCGCGTGAGCAGACTTATTGGCTTGCGCAGACGAAGCCGTTTTCGCATCCACGATTTGCGTGATTGCATCTGGCGTTTGTGCCATTGCGACAGCCGAATTCAGCAACACCAGGGCACACGCGGCCCGGATCAACGAAGTACTCATCAGTTTTCTCCGCACTATCGCGAATGTTTAAAACGAGTGATTGATGCCGATCTGAACGCCGGTCTGACTCATGCCGTAAGGCTGGGTCGAATCGAGCGCATTGAGGCTCACGGTATTCGCACCATGGTTATCGAGGTAACCCGCGAATCCATACAGGAAAGTGCGCGGCGACAGGTTGTACTGCCCGCCGATAACAACCCATGTGGGTTCGCCACGGCCATGGAACATGTCGTGATGAATCGCTTCGCCGAGTACGGTGACCTTGGGCGTAAGCGTGTAGGTCATGCCGGCCCAATAGAGATTGCCAGCGGGACTCAGGCCCAGATCGCCGGAGATATTCGCGTAGCCGCCCATCAGAGAGAGACGGTCGAAACGATATTTCGCTGCTAACGTTGCGCGTCGCTCGACGCGATTTGCCTCGGAAATGCCAGTGGTAGTATCGAGTTCGCCGCGCGTGTCCTCATAGATGGCGCGCATGGAGAGCGAGCCTCGATCGTAGGCAAGCGACGCGCCCATATAGCGTCCCGCACGCGAATCGCCCGCGATCTGCTGACCGAATGAATATTCCGCACTCGCGCTAAAGCCCGCAATGACGGGCGAACGATATTTAATGGCGTTGCTGGGCCAGTCCGATTGCGCAGGAAAGAGATTGGTGGAAAGCAGCGAGTACTGCGCCATGCTCGTGGCGTCGAAATCCAGCAACGCCTGGAACATCAGATTCCACTGGCGACCGAGTTCGACCGAACCCCAAGTGGGATCTTCGAGACCCACGAAAGCATAGCGATTGAACAGCGAGCTTGAATCGGCCTGTTGGCCCGTATTCACGACATAGCCGCTCTCAAGGTCGAAATACGCCTTGCGACCGCTTCCCAGATCTTCCTGACCTTTGATGCCGAAGAGCGACGGAATCGCATTGCCGGACTGCAGCCCCACTTCGGCGTGACCGCTGCTGCTGGAATGGGTGAGATACTGCAAACCTTCATCGACCGTGCCGTAAAGCGTGACGGACGACTGTGCGTGCGCGGCCACCGACCCGGCCCCGCACAACAGCGAGACAAGCCACTTCTTCATATGAAAACGCCTTCAACTGTATACCTCCCTCCTCGCCTTTTTTATTCGCATTCCAAACAGATCGTAAGGAAAGCGATATCGGCGATGATGCTCTTTGGGAAAATGCTTGAGCGCGGCGGATTCTATACAGCGAAGGACGTTATGTTTTACGGAGAGGGAAAAGCCACTTTTCCCTCCATTCACAAATGAAACTTCTTTTATATTTTTTCAGTTATCGCCAGCCGGATCGCACAGAAAAACAAGATCGATCCCGATCAAAACATAAACAAAATTTAGAATTGAGAACCGATATGAGGAAAATTTCATGTCGATAACGAGCCACGTGCGTTGCATGCATCAGACAGTCAGCGCGCGTGGCTCGTCACGGCTTCAAGTTCCTCCGGCTTTTTCCAGTTCGCTACTCAGAAAATCGACGAACGCGCGCACGCGCGTAGAAAGCTGGTGGCGCTGGGCATAGACGGCGTAGATATCCGCGCCCGGCGTGCGGTATTCGGGCAGGACGATCACGAGCCGTCCATCTGCGATGTAATCCTTCACATCCCACTCTGCACGCATCAGGATGCCGTGACCGTCGAGCGCCCATTTCACGGCGATCTCGCCGTCGTTGGTCGTCAGATTGCCGTTCACACGCAAGGCTTCGCTTTTTGCGTTCGCGCCGCGCTCGCTGGTCAGCCGCCACACGCCATAGGCTTCGTCGCCCTGCCTGATCCCGATGCAATTGTGGCGAGTGAGTTCGTGCGGTGTGACTGGCGTGCCGTGCGCGGCCAGATACGCGGGCGATGCGCACAGCACGCGCCGGTTCGCCGCCAGTCTTCTCGCCACGACGCGCAGATCGGGGGGCTCGCCAAAGCGGATGCAGACGTCGAAGCTGTCGTCCGAAAGCGGCGGCGGCGTCACGGAAAGCTGGAGTTGCACGGAAACTTGCGGGTAGCACTTGAGAAAGCGCGAAATCGCCGGGCCGATGTGACTGCGGCCGAAACCCAGCGTCGCGTTGACCCGCAATAGCCCTTTGGGCGTCGATCTGGAACTGGTTAATACCTCACTCAGTTCGTCTATCTGATCGAGGATGCGCCGCGCACGCTCCAGATAGACCTCGCCCTCGGGCGTCAGCAGCATGCGGCGCGTGGTTCGATTGACCAGCGTGACGCCGGCGCGCTGCTCCATCAGCGTGAGCCGCTTGCTGACGGCGGCCGGTGTGAGACCGAGTTCGCGCGCCGCCGAACTCAAACTGCCGCAGGCGGCCAGCGTAGAAAAAAAGCCAAGATCGGCTGGAGAAATAACGTCTGTCACGGGTCCAGTTCTTTGAATTGGAGTTAAAGGTGCTTTAAGTTTCGCCCCGGTTTCAACACTCAAGGTTGGGTAAAGTATGGGCCATTAGCCTGCCATTACCAAGGACACGGAGACATGAAAACGTATCGCATTGCAACAATTCCCGGCGACGGAATCGGCAAGGAAGTGGTTCCGGCAGGCAAACAGGTACTCGAAACGCTCGCGAAACACAGTGAGTCTTTCGCCTTCGAGTTCGACGATTTCGACTGGGGCGCCGACTACTATCGCGAGCACGGCGCGATGATGCCCGCCGATGGGCTCGACCAGATTCGCGACAAGGACGCCATTCTGTTCGGCTCGGCCGGCGACCCCGATGTGCCCGATCACATTACGCTGTGGGGCCTGCGCCTGAAGATCTGCCAGGGCTTCGACCAGTACGCCAATGTACGCCCGACGCGCATCCTGCCCGGTATCGACGCGCCGCTCAAACGCTGCCAACCCGAAGACCTGAACTGGGTCATCGTGCGCGAAAACTCCGAAGGCGAATACTCGGGCGTGGGCGGCCGTGTTCACCAGGGCCATCCGATCGAAGCCGCCACCGATGTCTCGATCCTCACGCGTGCAGGCGTCGAGCGCATCCTGCGCTTCGCGTTTCGTCTCGCGCAGTCGCGTCCGCGCAAACTGCTTACGGTCATCACCAAGAGCAACGCGCAGCGTCACGCCATGGTGATGTGGGACGAAATTGCCCATCAGATTGCAGCGGAATTTCCCGATGTCACGTGGGACAAGGAACTTGTCGATGCCGCAACGGCGCGCATGGTCAACCGCCCGGCATCGCTCGACACGATCGTGGCAACCAACCTGCACGCCGACATTCTGAGCGACCTTGCGGCCGCTCTTGCGGGCAGCCTGGGTATCGCGCCGACCGGCAACATCGACCCCGAACACCGCTACCCGTCCATGTTCGAGCCGATCCATGGTTCCGCGTTCGACATCATGGGCAAAGGTCTGGCGAATCCCGTCGGCACGTTCTGGTCGGTTGTCATGCTGCTCGAACATCTGGGCGAGCACGCGGCCGCCCAACAAGTCATGGAAGCGATCGAAGCCGTGACGGCGAACACCGAATTGCACACCGGCGATCTTGGCGGCACGGCCACGACCCGGCAAGTTACCGAAGCGGTCTGCGCGCTGATCGAGCATGCAACCGTAAAAGCCTGAGCCGGGCAACCGGTCGATCCTGCCAGCCCCAGCCAGAGCTAACAGAATCACCCGATCGAAGGAGGCCGCACTGTGCCTCCCGATCGAACGAATATAAGCATTCCTCACATTTTCAGAAAGAACGGTCATATACGTATGAAAACACACTGTCGCCGCTCCGGCGGTGTGCACAGGCGCGTTGCTTAACGCCAGGACTTTATTCACGCAGGGTGTGTTTTCAAATCTGCGCCAACAGAGAGTTCGACAACGAACCACGGCGCGCAATTCTTTGGAGGAGACTATGATTTCCGATCAAGACCTCGAGCAACGAGTATCCAGGAAACTCATGTGGCGAATCATTCCGTTCGTCATGCTGTTGTATTTCGTGAGCTTTCTTGATCGCGTGAATGTCGGCTTTGCCGCAATCACGATGAACAAGGATATCGGCCTTTCCCCGACCGCCTTCGGGTTGGGTGGCGGCCTCTTCTTTATCGGCTACTTCCTCTGCGAAGTGCCGTCAAACCTGATCCTGCATAAAGTGGGCGCGCGGATCTGGATCGCCCGGGTCATGATTACGTGGGGCATTGTTTCGGGTATTTCGGCTTTCGTCGTGGGCCCGAAAAGCTTCTATTTGCTGCGCTTTCTGCTTGGCGTCGCCGAGGCGGGCTTTTTCCCGGGCATCATTCTCTATTTGAGCCAGTGGTTCCCGACGCGCCAGCGTGCAGTGGCCGCAGCATGGTTCATGGCTGCCGCGCCGATCTCCACCGCAATTGGCTCGCCTCTTTCCGGTGCGATTATGCAATTGCCCTCGGTATTCGGACTCGCCGACTGGCAAATGCTCTATATCATCGAAGCCGTTCCCGCTGCCGTACTGGGATTCGTGGTGCTTCGCCATCTGACTGACAACCCGTCAAAAGCCACGTGGCTTCTCGCGGAAGAACGCGACTGGCTGATTGCCAAGCTGCGGGAAGAATCGCTTGCACGTGTTTCTCATGGCGGCCATACCAGTGGAGCGCTCAGCGCGCTGAAAGATCCGCGCGTGCTTGCGCTCTCATTGATTTACTTTGGCACGTCCGCCGGACTTTATACGCTGGGCTTGTGGGCGCCGTTGATCATCCGCGAGTTTGGATTCACGTCGTTCCAGACGGGCCTGCTGAACGGTATTCCGAGTCTGGTCGCGGTTCTCGCCATGATTCTCTGGGCGAAGCATTCCGATCGCACCGGCGAGCGTACCTGGCACGTCATCATTCCCTGCACGCTTGCATGTGTCGGCTTTATCTTCGCGGGTCAGGCAACTAGCGCGCTTTTGATTATCAGCGCACTGGTCGTTGTGAACATCGGCATTAGCGCTGCGAAAGCGCCGCTGTGGGCCATGCCGAGTGTGTTCCTGTCCGGCGCCGGCGCAGCAGCAGGTATTGCAATGATTAATTCGCTCGGCAATCTGGGCGGCTTCGTCGGCCCGGCCGTTATCGGCTGGCTCAAGAATGAAACCGGCAGCTATGCCGCTGGCCTCTATGTCGTCGCGGCAACGCTTGCTGTCTCGTCGATTGTCACGCTCGTTCTCAGCCGACAAAAGACGAACTCCGGGACAGGCACCCCACGCGTGAGCCACGATCACTGACAGGTCAATCAGGGAGTCTTTAAAACGTGGAGCGTGCTGCAACGGGAAGCACCCTTTGCAGCACGCTCATTGTCGAACACAGTGAAAAGAATCAGGAAACGCTACGCCAAAGCGCGCACATGCGGGCCGTTTGTTTGCGATGCAATGCCCAGCGCGAGAGCAACGCAAGCGCAATGGCCAGATCGAGCGCGATGCAGATCGACGACTGGCAATGCTCGACTTTCCACACAGCACTCGCGACAAGCGCCGCACCGAGCAGCAGCACCGCGGACGTGGACGCCAGCATCGGCATGCACAGCTTCGGCCAGCTTTGCGCGCGCGGATGCACTTCACGCCTCACTCGCAACACGGCAGGCAAAACGGCAAGCGCGCATCCACCGGCAAGACTGAAACCCGCCCAGGAAAGCGGGCCCACAACCAGACCGAGCATGTATGACGCGGCGCCTAGCGCGAATACCCAGGCGAGCAGCGCAAGCAGCTTTCGGAATACATACGTCGAAGCGAATTGGGCCGCCAGAACGCGCGGGTGACCGAAGCGCTCGAACAAGGCGCGAAGCTCGCCTTGCGCCCTGCCCGCACGCGAAGGACTCGCACGTTGCGTCCTGGCCTGTTCATCGACGCTCTCGTACAGATGATCGGCAACTTCATCGCAAACATCGCGCGCATATTGACGATCGAATTGCAACGCTTCGCCGATCTCGAACAGATAGGCCTCTACCGCCGGATGCTTCATGCTTTTTTGGGCACTTTGGCCGCGCGCAAAAACCGGTCGATTGCTTTCGAAAACTGCGCCCACCTCGCGGCCTTGCCGGCAAGCTCCGTCTTGCCCGCAGCCGTGATGCTGTAACTGCGCCGCTTTCGGCCCGACTCGCCAATTTCCCAATCGCTTTCGACAAAACCTTTTTGCTCGAGCGCATGCAATACCGGATAGATCGTGCCCTCGGGGAAATCGAACAGGCCGTCGCTTACCTCGCGCAGGTGCGCAATCAGCGCATAGCCGTGCATCGACTGTTTGTCGAGGGCCGCGAGGATAGTCAGGTCGATATGACTCGAGAGCGATTTGTCTGCTTTCACTGGTCCGGTCAACGATAGTGCGTGAACAATGGCATGCACTTTACCTTATCCAGCAAGGTAAAGGGGCTTGACGCGATGCCGATTGATACCTAGAGTTGCTATGCTTAATTTGAGTAAGCGACGACGCTTCGCCAAGGATCAGATAGCAATGCCGTTGAGAAAGATACTGTTCGCCATACTCGCCTTCATCGGCAGCCTGGGAATCGCCCATGCTGACAATTCCGCAAGCCCGCCATCCGCCGAGCAGTCTTTAATCGATCGAGGCCGCTATCTGGCACAGGCGTCCGATTGCGCAGCATGCCATTCCGTGAAGGGCGCAGCGCCTTTTTCGGGCGGACTGAAAATGAGTATGCCGATGGGCGCAATCTACTCGACCAATATCACGCCCGATCCGCAAAACGGCATCGGTCGTTACACGGAACAGGATTTCGCGCGGGCGCTGCGTGAAGGCGTGGCGAAGGATGGCCATAACCTGTATCCCGCGATGCCTTATACGTCGTATAGCAAGATTTCAGATGCGGACGTTAGCGCGCTCTATGCGTACTTCCTGCATGGCGTCCCGCCTTCGCATCGCGCGAATCTCGCGCCCACCATGCACTGGCCGCTCACGATGCGTTGGCCGATGAAAATCTGGAATGCGTTCTTTCTCGACGTTCAGCCATTTACACCGCGCAGCGACCGCAGCGTCGAATGGAATCGCGGCGCCTATCTGGTTCAGGGTGTTGGCCACTGCGGCGCGTGCCATACGCCGCGCGGCGCGGCTTTCCAGGAACTCGCTCTCGACCAGCACGGCGACGCCTTTCTCTCCGGCGCCGCGCTCGATGGCTGGTTTGCGTCCAATCTGACTTCGAATGCCACAACAGGCATCGGTGCGTGGAGCGCAAGCGATATCGCTTCGTTTCTGAAAACCGGTGCAAACATGCATGCCGCCGCATTCGGCCCGATGACGTCGGTAATCAATCACAGCACGCAATATCTATCCGATCAGGACCGTTATTCGATTGCCGTCTATCTGAAATCGCTCAAGCCAATGAGCACGACGGCTTCACACAACACGACAGGCTCAGTGGATGCTTCAACGATGGCGCACGGCGCGCAAATCTACGGCAACTTCTGCGTGGCCTGCCACCTCGCAAACGGTCGCGGTACGGCACCGTGGCTTGCGCCACTCGCTGGCAATCCGAACGTGCTGGAACAGGAGCCGCTTTCACTCATCAACGTCACGCTGAACGGCACCCCGCATATCGTTATCGACGGCCAGCCCGCACCCTATCCCATGCCCGCACATCGCGCGGCGCTGAGCAATTCCGATATCGCGGACGTACTCACTTACACGCGCAATAGCTGGGGCAATCATGCACCTGCGGTCTCCGCGCACGAAGTCGATATTTTGCGCAAGCAAACTGGAACACCTCAATGACGGCCATGATTTCCGATGACCTTGTCCTGCACGTCAACGGTCAGTCCGTTCGCGTGAAAGCCACTCCCGATACACCACTGCTTTATGTACTTCGCGATCAGTTGTCATTGAAAGGGCCGCGCTTCGGTTGCGGACTTGGCCAGTGTGGCGCGTGTTCCGTACTCGTCGACGGTCGCGCGCGGCGCTCGTGCGTCATGCCAGTCGGCTCTGTTTCGAATAGCCAGATCACGACGCTTGAAGGCATGGGCACGCCCGCTAATCCCGATCCGCTACAGACCGCCTTTATCGACGAACAGGCTGTGCAGTGCGGCTACTGCATCAACGGCATGCTGATTGCCGCGCGCTCGCTGCTGAACGCCAATCCGAATCCCGACGAAGCACAGATCAAAGAGGCACTGGCCTCCAATCTCTGCCGCTGTGGAACGCATATGCGTATCGTGCGCGCGATCCTTAAAGCGCGGGGCAAATGAATGACCTCCATCGAATCGCCCAGCTTTTCGCGCCGTCAGTTTCTGCGTCAAGGCGCAGCGCTCGTCATTGGATTTTCTTTCTCGCGTTTCGCCGCTGCGCAGAACGGCATTAGTAAAGCAGTCGAAATTGCAGGCGAAAGTGCAATGGCGCTCGCCCACGCAAAGACAATCGATCCCACTCGAATCGACGCTTTTCTCGTGCTGGAAAAGGACGGCGTGCTCACGCTCTACACGGGCAAAGTCAACCTTGGCACGGGCAATACCACCGCACTTGCGCAGATGGTGGTCGAAGAAATGGAGTTCCCGATCGAGCGTGTACGTGTCGTACAAGGCGATACCGCCATGACCGTGGATCAGGGCCCAACCAACGGCTCCATGTCGATCCAGGGCGCGGGAATCCAGTTGCGCCAGGCGGCTGCGACAGCCGCGTCGGCTATTCGCACGGCTGCCGCGCGTTTCTTCAGGATCGCTCCCGAAGACGTGCGCCTCGAAAATGGACGCGCCTTTAAAAGCGCGTCGGATACACGGGGCGTCGCGTTTTACGAGTTGCTCGCAAAGCAACCCGTCGAGCTGGATCTCGATCCGAAAGCGCCGCTCAAATCGCCGAGGCATTACAAGGTGGTGGGCCAACCCATCAAACGCGATGACGTGCGCGCGAAAGTGTTCGCGGAATTCTCTTTCATGCAGGATGTGCATGTGGACGGCATGGTGCATGCCCGCGTCATCCATCCCGATGCCTATGGCGCGCAGTTGCTCGATGTGGACGATCAATACGCAAAGCAGGTTCCAGGCTTTCTGCGCACCGTGCGTATCGGCAATCTGCTCGCTGCGATCGCGACTGACGAATGGTCAGCGATACGCAGCGCGCGCGCCCTGCGCGTCAGGTGGTCGACGTGGTCGGGCTTGCCGGAACAAGCGAGGCTTTTCGACGTCGTGCGTGCGTTGCCGGTTCACGACCGCGGCCAGTTACTCGAGCGCGGCGACGCCGAAACGGCAATACAACACGCCGATAAGGTTGTACGCGCAACGTATTGCTGGCCAATGCAGACGCATGGTTCGATCGGCCCTTCGTGCGCGATCGGCGACTGGCGCGCCGGCAAGCTGACGGTCTGGTCGGCGACGCAGGCCCCGCATATGACGCGCGACCAGATCGCGGCGATGATGAAACTCGACAAGGCCGATGTGCGCCTCATCTATGTCGAAGGCGCGGGCTGCTACGGACGCAACGGCCACGAAGATGCGACCGCCGAAGCCGCGCTGCTTTCGCGCGCGGTGGGCAAACCCGTGCGTGTGCAGTGGATGCGCGAGGATGAACACGGCTGGGACCCGAAAGGCGCGCCGGTGGTTTCCGATGTCGCGGGCGTGCTCGACGCGCAAGGACGCATCAAGGCGTGGCAGTACACAACATGGGTTCCCTATCGCGTCTCGGGCAACGCAGACGTACCGCTACTCGCCGCCGAACTCATGCGCTCGTCCACGATGGTGGACGAGCCGAACAACGCCGGCGGTATGGAATTCAATATCGTCGCGCCCTATGACGTGCCCGATATGAGCGTGGCCGTCAATCGAACCAAACGCACGCCGCTGCGTCCGTCGTGGTTGCGCGGACCGGGCCGCGTGCAGCACACGTATGCGAACGAGTCATTCATGGATGAGCTCGCCGTCGCGGCCAACGCCGATCCGATCGAATTCCGTCTGCGGCATTTCTCCGATCCGCGCGCCCAGGCGGTTCTGCATGCCGTCGAACAGCGTGCAGGCTGGCAACGCCGCCCCTTGTTTTCGCAGCGTCAAAGCGCCGATATCGTGCGCGGGCGCGGCATGGCCTGCGTGCGGTACGAACCCAATCACGCGTATGTGGCCGCGGTCGTCGACATCGAATTGAATCGCGCTACAGGCGTCATCCAGATCGGCAAGGTCACTGTCGCGCACGATTGTGGTCTCGTCGTGAATCCAGATGGCGTGCGCAATCAGGTCGAAGGCGAAGTCGTGCAGACCATCAGCCGCACGCTTTTCGAACAGGTGGACTTCTCCCGCTCGGCGGTCACGAGCGTGGACTGGCTGACTTACCGTCTGCTCAAGTTTCCAGAGTTGCCTTCACAGGTGGACGTGGTGTTACTCGACCGTCCCGATCAGCCACCCGTAGGCGCCGGCGAACCCACCTGCGCAGTGATTGCGCCCGCGATTGCGAGCGCCGTGTACGACGCCATTGGCAGGCGGCCCCGCACTATTCCTTTCGATCCGCCCTCCATTCTCGCGCTCATGGAAAGACCGAATCAAGCCCACCAGGATCAATGAATCAAAGTTAAAGATGGATTGAATTCCGACCCGGTTTTAAACACCCTGATTTGGGTAAAGTGCAGTTAGATCCAGTGCTAACGCATGGACGGAGACATGTAGGGCGGGCCCACGCGAAAGCTTATAAAAAAGGCTCGCCTTGCCTGGCCGATGCATCGAATCGGCCCTTGTTTGCCATGCCCCGCCGCGCGTCAGCGATCTGCTTCCCTATCCCCACAGTCACAGTATCAGGAGAAATCGTGGACAAGGAAACGAGTATCCAGTCCCTGACCGACACGATGGCCAAATTCACGGCCTATATCGGCAAGCGCTTGCCGAAAGACGTGAAGGCCAAGCTGTCCGAACTTCGCACGATGGAGACGAACCCGCTGGCGAAGTCGGTCTACGACTCCATGCACGGCAATCAGGAAGCCGCGGACAAACTCAATCGTCCGAGTTGCCAGGACACCGGCGTGATTCAGTATTTCGTCGAAGCCGGCGCGCATTTCCCGCTACTCGGCGAACTCGAGGAAATCCTGCGCGGCGCCACCGAAGGCGCGACGAAGCTCGGGCCGCTGCGTCATAACGCCGTCGAAACCTTCGACGAAAAGAACACCGGCACCAATACCGGCACGCAGATTCCCTGGCTCGACTGGCGCATCGTGCCCGAGAAAGATAGCTGCACGATCGATGTCTATATGGCGGGTGGCGGCTGCACGCTGCCGGGCGCGGCCAAGGTGCTGATGCCGGGCCAGGGCTACGAAGGCGTGGCCGAATTCGTCATGGATGTGATTACCGAACGCGGCGTCAACGCCTGCCCGCCGCTGCTCGTCGGCGTGGGTGTGTCCACTTCGGTCGAAACCGCTGCGCGCCTTTCCAAGCTCGCGATCCTGCGCCCGGTCGATTCGAAGAGCGACAATCCGCGCGCCGCGCTGATGGAAGAACTGCTCGAACAGGGTCTCAACGAAGTCGGCATCGGCCCGCAAGGTTTGACGGGCAACAACAGTGTGATGGGCGTGAATATCGAATCGTCGGCGCGTCATCCGTCCACGATCGGCGTGGCCATCAACACGGGTTGCTGGGCGCATCGCCGCGGCAAGATCCGCATCAACGCCGATCTGTCCTACGAAATTCTTTCCCACGAAGGGGTGGTGCTGTGAAGAAGGTCCTTACGACTCCCATCAAGTCAGAAGATCTCGAGGATCTCAAGGTTGGCGACGTTGTGTATCTCACGGGCCGGCTCGTCACGTGCCGCGACGTGGCGCACCGCCGCCTCATCGAACAAGGCCGCGAATTGCCCGTCAATCTCGAAGGCGGCGCGATTTTTCACGCTGGCCCGATCGTGCGCAAGAAGGACGACGGCAGCTTCGAAATGGTCTCCATCGGCCCGACGACCAGCATGCGCATGGAGAAGTTCGAGCGCGAATTCATCGAACAGACCGGCGTGAAACTGATTGTCGGCAAGGGCGGCATGGGTCCCGAGACGGCTGCGGGCTGCCAGGAGCACAAGGCCGTGCACGCTATTTTTCCCGGCGGTTGCGCGGTGCTCGCGGCCACGCTGGTCGAAGAAATCGAGGGCGCGGAGTGGCAGGATCTTGGCATGCCGGAAACGCTCTGGATCAATCGCGTGCGCGAATTCGGACCGTTGATCATCTCGATCGATACCAAAGGCAATAACCTGATCCAGCAGAACAAGACTGTGTTCAACGAGAAGAAGAAACCCATTCTCGATCGCATCAGCAAGGAACTCAGCTTTATCAAGTGAGTGACTTTTAAGGCATGTCCTGGGGTTTCGAGCGGGAAATCCCAGGGCTTTGCACTAGCGGCGCCGTGTGTTTATGCGGCGCCGCTTTTTGTTGTGTAGCGCGAACGGCTTGCTCTCAATGCCGCTCGAAGAAGCGAACCTTGCGTTCGCCATCCAGCAGCGCCGCAACGGCTGTTCTGAAGGTCTCGAAATGCGGCGTTTGCCTGTGCCAGTCGTACGCCGATCGATCCGAATAGACTTCGTGAAATACGACTAGATTCTCGTCCCCTTCAGTCAAAAGCACATCAAACGTGTGGCAGCCCGATTCATTGGCCATCGAATCGCGCGCATCGGCCCGCGCGGCTTCGAGAAAGGTTTCGCGCTTACCCGGGAGCAGCTTGAATTCGGCGATCACGACGTATTTTTTTGCGTTGCTCATGACAATGGTCCTTCAGGAAAAAATCTGACAATGAAGACACATCCTTGATCGACTCACGCGACAAGGATGTGGCCGATTCGAATCTCAGGCCTGGCGCTTCACCGCGAGCGGTCCCGGCGCCTGGCACGTGGGCATCATTTCGATCGCGTTGATATTCACGTGCTCAGGCAGCGAAAGCAGCCATCGCACGGTGTTGGCGAGATCATTCGCGGTGAGCGGTTCCGTACCTTCGTAGACCTTGCTCGCCTGCTCGCTATCGCCCTTGAAGCGCGTGGTAGAGAATTCCGTTCCGCCGCACAGCCCGGGTTCGATCGAGCAGACGCGCACGTTCTTGCCCACCAGATCGGAACGCAGATTCAGGCTGAATTGATGCACAAAGGCCTTCGTTGCGCCGTAGACGTTGCCGCCGGGATAGGGATATGTGCCGGCAGTCGACCCGAGATTGAGAATCCAGCCACGATTACGGGCGACCATGCCTGGCAGCACGGCATGCGAGCAATAGACAAGACCCTTGATATTGGTGTCGATCATCAGATCCCAATCATCGAGCGACGCTTTATCTGCCGTATCCAATCCGAGCGCGAGACCGGCATTGTTCACGAGCGCGTCGATGGGGCCGACTGCGTTGCCGATTTCGGCGAATACTCGCTCAACTGCACTGCGCTGCGTGACATCGAGCACGCGACCGACAAAGCGTGGGCCGAGCTCTGCAGCGATCTGAGCGAGCCGATCTGCACGGCGCCCCGTACCGATCACGGTATGTCCGTCCGAGACTAACGCCTTCGCGATCGCCAAACCAAATCCGGCAGTTGCGCCGGTCACCAGAATATTCATGGCTTACCTCTTAAGTTGAAAACAGGCGCTATCCACTCGCGCCCGGTTGGCGGTTTTTCCGGTTTCTTCGATGCCAGAAATTTTATATCCAAGCCGCCATTCATCTTTAATTACAGGTAAAAGCATGATTTACTTGCATTCATCAATCCTCCGATAACTTCAGATTCCGGACTGACGAATATTCGCCAACAAATTCACCAAACCCCTTTACACAGGCGCTTTCATCGAATTTCCGTTCACGAAACAACAACCACCATCACTCTATGGTGGAATAATATTTATCAACAAAAGGAACAATGAAATTAATTTCATATTCCATCAGCCCATTCAATTTTGATAGTATCTCGGCGCTCATCGCGCAAACGTTTATTTGCGCCCTCCTCTGCTTTGCAATCCCATGCATAGCCATTGAATTTTCAGCAAGGTCTGCTTTCAGGCCGAAATCACTTCCGAGGTACCCTATGCTCTCTCTTCTTCGCACTGTCGTGCTCATTGGCGCTTCTGCTGCTTCCTATAGCGCATTTGCCGCATCGACGACGGCCATTGAATTGCCCACCACGCACGTGCTGACACTTGCGGCCGCGCACGTCATCGCCGACGAAGCAACGAGCGATGCCACCCTGCGTGGCACGCCGGGCGTAGTAGCGGTCGTCGATGCAGGCGGCCATTTGATTCTGCTCGAACGCATGGACGGCGTAGGCGCGGCGTCGTCGGACATCGCAGCAGCTAAGGCACGTACGGCGGCGCTCTTCAAAGCCCCCACCAAAAAGCTGGAAAGTGCGATCAATGGCGGGCGGCCCGCAGCCATTACAGCAGGATTGACGATGATGAACGGCGGCGAGCCGATCGTCGTGGACGGTCAAGTGATTGGCGCAGTCGGTGTCAGCACCGCAACGCCGCCTAACGATGCGCCGATTGCAGAACGTGCGAGCCAGGCGCTCGCTGGTTTTGCGCCTTGAAGAAACACGTGAGCTAAAAGCAAAACGGGACGGGCATCGACATGCCGGTCCCGTTTCCTGTTCATTTCCCCTTCAGTAAGCCTGAGCAAGGCAATAGGTGTGCTTATCCCTTCGATGCCCCGGCCAGACTCTTTCTGACTTTTGACACAGCGCCGGTCGAAACCGCATCGGCATTATTGCCCCATCCGCTGCGGAGGAATGTCGCCAGATGTGCGATTTCCTCGTCATTGAGGCGGCCCTCGAAACCCGGCATCGCCAGCACCGAAGGCGCTTTCTGCGTCGACGGAGTCTGGGCACCCTTCAGAATCACGCTGATCAACGCTGTTGGATTCTTCGATTGCACAACTTCCGAGCCATTGAGACTTGGGAAAATGCCCGCTGCACCTTTGCCATTCGTTGCGTGGCAAGCTTCGCAATTGTTCAGATAAACCATCTGCCCTGCGCTCAGGTTTTGTCCCTGAACCAGCTGCTGCACCGTTTTCTGCGTCGCTGCATCGCTATTCGAATGAGTTTGCGCGACCTTTTTCTCTTCAGGCAAGGATTTCAAATAGACGGCAATCGACTGCAGATCTTCAGCGCTGAGATGCTGCGTGCTGTGATCGACAACACCCGTCATTTCTCCGCCAACGGACGCGAACCCATTGCGGCCGGTTTCAAGGTAGGCCGTGATATCGGCAACTGACCAACTGGGCATGCCACGCAGCGACGGCACGCCCCAGCCATTCAACTCGCCTCCCGAAAGGAAGGAACTCGAACTATCGTCAAGCGCCAGTTCCTGCATGCCGACTCCGCGCGGAGTGTGGCAGCTACTGCAATGTCCCAACGTTTGCACGAGATATCGCCCGCGATTGACTTCAAGCGATTCGGCCTTGTTCAACACAAAGGGTTTGTCGGAAGTAAACGCGAAATTCCATAGCGCCATACCCCAGCGCTGATTGAATGGAAACGCCAGCGCCGTGACCGGAGGCGTCTTCGCCACCGGCGCAACGCCCTTCATAAAATAGGCGTAGAGCGCCTGCACGTCGCTATCGGTAATCGCACGATAGTCCGGGTAGGGCATCGCGGGATAAAGATTCTTGCCGTCACGGCGAATTCCCAGACGGACGGCTTTCGCGAACTCGGGTTCCGTATAACGACCGATACCGTGCACCGGATCGGGCGTAATGTTCGTCGAATACATCACGCCCATCGGACTTTTGATACGAAGCCCGCCAGCAAACGGCTTCCCGCCACTGGCGGTGTGGCACGCAATGCAGTCGCCGGCACGTGCGAGATATTCCCCGCGCGCAATCATGGCCGTGTCCGCATCGACACCGGCCCATGCCTGCTGCGCAGCCCCCAGCATCAGCATCGCTGCGATCAAGACAAAACGAATCCTGCTTGTTTTCACATTCTTTCCTTAGACGCGAACCAGCGGCCCCGGATTTTTAAGGTATTGCTGCCGGATAGCCTGAGCCGACCAGTACGCCAGGGCGGCAACCATTGCAGTGGGATTGGCGTAAAAATTCTGAGGAAACGCACTTGCGCCCATTACGAATACATTGTGCGCATCCCAGCACTGCAAATAGCGGTTGAGCGCGGACGTTCGCGGATCGTCGCCCATGATCGCGCCGCCCGTGTTATGGGTATTCACATAGTTCGGCGAACTGGCGAAATGGCTGTCCATGTGCAGGATGTTGTTCGAATATTCGTCAGGGTTGAGATGCTTTGCGATCTCTTCCATCTTCCCTTTCATGAACTGCAACATCCGCAGATCGTTCTGCACGTAGTCGTATGTCACACGCAGCAAAGGCACGCCGAATCGATCCTTGTAGACCGGGTCCAGATCCAGATAATTGCCACGGGTCGCCATATTGCTGCCTTCGAGCTTGATGCTCATGGAATGGCCGTAGCTTTCCTTCAGGCCTTTCTTCCATCCGGCGCCCCAGCGCGGCGTGCCCTTCTTGATCGCCGCCGCCATGGGTGTGCCGGTGGGCTGCGAGCTATAGATTTTCGCGCCGCCAATGAATCCCAATGAGGCAGTGTCGATCACACCGGTTCCAAAATTGCTGATAACCGTACCGGTTGGGCCCGCCGTGGCGAATGAATTGAATTCCAGCTTTTCGAAGAACAGATTAAAGCCGCCGCCGTACTGGTGCGCGTAATTCCGGCCAATCACGCCCTCTTCGGTATTCGGATCGTAGGGTTTGCCGATCTTCGAATTCAGCAGCAGCCGAACATTGTTCAAGCCGAAGGTCGCCAGAATCACAATCTTTGCCGGCTGAAAGACTTCATTGCCGGCTTCGTCGATATAGGTCACGCCGGTTGCAGATTGGCCGTCGGCATGTTTATCGACTCTGATCACATTGGCCCGCGTTTTGTAGTCGAAGTTCGGGTTGAGCTTGAGTCGATCGAGGATCGCCGTCTGCGGCGATGCTTTCGAATAGTTCACGCAACCGTAGAACTGGCAGAAACCGCAGTAATTGCACGGTGCGATCTGCTGGCCATAAGGATTGGTATACGGTACAGAGACAGCCGCCGATGGAATGGAATAAGGGTGGTAGCCCATCTCTCTGGCAGCCTGGCGAAACATCGCGCTGTTCAGACTGTCTTCAAGCGCCTTGTTCGGAAATGGATTCGAGCGTGCACCTTCGAACGGATCACCCGTTTTCTGAATGACGCCTCTCAGGTTTCCCGTCTCGCCCGATGAACCGCAGACTTTGTCGAAGAAGTCCATATGCGGTTCGATCTCTTCCCACGTCAACGGAAAATCGCGAATGCGCAGATCGGCATCCAGTTTGCCTTTGAAGTGCGCATCCGCGTACGTCTTGAGCTTGAGATCGACAGGTGTTGGGCGCGTAATCATCCCGGTCCAGTGCAGGCCCGACCCGCCTACGCCATCGCCAAGACGAAATGCGCCCAGTTCACGCATCGGCAGCGCGGTGCCATTGAGATTGTGGCGCACCGTAAATGCCGCGTCGTGCGGACTCTGCATGATCTTGTGGCGCCGCGTGTAGGCCAGCTCGTCCGCGGGTTTCGGATAAGCGTAGTCGACATTCAATCGGTCTTCGCCCCGCTCCAGCGCCCGCACCTTCAAACCTGCCTGAGCCAGTTCGATACCCATGATCGCACCCGCCCAACCCAGACCGACTACCACTACATCTACCGGATCGTTTTTGATATTCATGCTCGATTGCGTCTTGTTCAGGCTTGCTCGCCGCTAAGCGAAACCGGCTTCAGTGGATATTTGACGTTATGCATCGTCACCCATTCGGTAAAGCTGGCGCGGGCACCAGGAAAGTCGATCATCAGCCACGACGCCATGCCCTTATTGCCGCCGTACATCGGATCGGCCAGATACCCTTCTTTGGCGTTGTCGAGTAGACGGAAGAAAAAGTAGCCAGCCGGAAGATCTTTTTCGCCGAAGGCGGAAAAGTCGATGTGGTTCTGGTCGAGATCGTGAAGAACCCGGTCCTGCAGATCTGCAGAGAGTTCGTGAAAGTTCGCG
Organism: Paraburkholderia sp. Ac-20340; assembly: GCF_017104965.1. Taxonomy (GTDB): domain Bacteria; phylum Pseudomonadota; class Gammaproteobacteria; order Burkholderiales; family Burkholderiaceae; genus Paraburkholderia. Next base: position 169,903 of record NZ_JAAGPR010000006.1, on the reverse strand, counting down.
TGGAACTGTTTTTGTGTGTATTGATTCGTCAAATCAATACCCTTCTGATACAGCACCTGAAGCGGGAACGGCATCTGATACCCGAACAGATAACTGGCCTTGCTATCGAATGGCCCGCTCATGTACCAGTCGTCGCCTTTTCCGTAGGGCGTGATCATCTGGCGATCGATAAATACCGGCACATTCGTTTCGAGCGCTCCCGGGCCTTCGTCGTCGGCGGGAATCAGACGGTCGCATGCTGCAAGAATGAATTGCCATTGCGTGTTATCGAAAAACACCGGCTGGTAGCTTGTCAGATCGACGGCCGGCGTCCGTTGCGGCGTCCATAGGCCTTTTGCACATTTCGTCGCCACCGCCGCAACACTCAATGATGCGATCGATGCGATCAGAAATGGTCTTCGTCCCATGCGGGGAGCGCTCATATCGTCTGCCATGGTGATAGCCGCCATAGGGTCGGCGGGATAAATGAAAACGGAAAGCGGGCCGTGAACGTCTATCGTCAAGGCCAGCCGGTGCGGTCTTCAGAAGGATCAATGCCGGGAAAGCATGCGGCGCCGGATGCCACACGGCGCGATGCGAAGGAATTGCGTTCTGCGAACTTGCGTGACTTATGCGAGCGGCATTCTATAGGCTTGAATGTCGTCAATCACGGCGTCAAAGTTGAATTACGATTAACTATTAGTTAAAGATAATCGTCATTCGCAAGAGTCAATCTCTGGATGCACGAGCTTCACAATTAGCAGGCGTGTCGCGATATCTGATCAGGGCAATTCACGCTTTTTATTCTGCAATCCATATCAATAGCGGTGATCGCAGGTCACGTTCCGGGTGACGGCGCGCGCGGTCTATTTGCTGCAAGTGGCGGATCTTGCCAACCATTGATCGCACCCTATCCAGATTGGGCGCAAGACCGTCGAACTCCCGCCCTTGTTCCGTCCCCACAAATTAACTTTGACAAACACTCTTAAGATATATATCTTAAGACACATCTTAAGACACTCAATGACAGGAGGCCTCATGCGCCACCATCATCATTTCGGCCATCATGCCCACCACGGCCATCGTGGCCACCACGATCGCGACGCACGCGACTTCTTCGCAGGCGCAGCCCGAGGCGAGCGCGGCGAGCCTACAGCGCGCGGCGAACGCACCGACCAGCACGATTTCGACCGCAAGCGCTTCGCCATGCGCCACCCGCATCACGCCCTTCATGCCTTGCGCCACGCCATGGGCCGCCGCGGCGGCCACGGTCCCGGCGACTTCGGCGATCGTTTCGGCGACGGCTTTGGCGGTTTCGGCGGCCCGGGCGGCTTTGGCGATGGCGACGGTTTCGGCCGTGGCCGCAAGTTCACCTCGGAAGACCTGCAACTGATGCTGCTCGCGCTGCTCGCGGAGCGGCCGAGCCACGGCTACGAGCTGATCAAGGCGCTCGATTCGCGCTCGAACGGCTTCTACAGCCCGAGCCCGGGCATGGTCTATCCGGCCCTCACGTATCTGGAAGAACTCGGCTACGTGAGCGTGACGCTCGAAGGCAATCGCAAGCGCTACGAGCTGTCCGACGAAGGCCGCACGTATCTGGCCGACAACCGCGAACGCGCCGACCTGATTCTCGCCAAGCTCACGCATTTCGGCCGCAAGATGGATCTGATGCGCCGCGCCTTCGCGGGCGAAGATCCGGCCGATGGCAGCAGCTGGGTCCGCGAGCTGATCGAGGCGCGCCGCGCGCTCAAGCGCGAGCTGCTACGCCGCACCGACGCGTCGCCCGAGGAACAACGCCGTATCGCGGCGATCCTCGTGCGCGCCACCCAGGAAATTGAAAAAGGCGGCGAAAACGTCAAGACGGAAGACGGCGCAAGTTCCGGCGCGTAAGCCCGCAACCCGCCCTCACGTCGATCGTCAGCCGCCTATTTATCGGAGTCATAGATGCAGAATCAAGCCAATCTCGAAGTTGTCCGCGTGCGTCATCCGCTGAAGTTTCGTCTGCTGCGCGTCGCGCGCGTCGAAACGCTCTCCACCGCGCTCGTGCGCGTCACGCTGACCGGCGATCTGAGCGATTTCACTTCGGCCTCGTTCGACGATCACGTGAAGGTGTTTTTCCCGGCGCCGGGCGCAGAAAAGCCCGTGGTGCCGAGCGCCGGCCCGGACGGCATCGTCTTCCCCGAAGGCGTCGAGCGTCCCGCCGCGCGTGACTACACGCCGCGCCGTTTCGATGCACAAGCCAACGAACTCGATCTGGAATTCGCGCTGCACGAAGCCGGTCCCGCCACGGCATGGGCCGCGCAGGCGCAGCCGGGCCAGTATCTGGGCGTGGGCGGCCCGCGCGGTTCGATGGTGATCCCCACGGGCTTCGACTGGCATCTGCTGGTCGGCGACGAAACCGCGCTGCCCGCCATCCAGCGCCGCCTGACCGAGCTGCCCGCCGGCACGCGCGTCGCCGTGGTCGTGGAAGTGGCGAACCGCACGGCACGCATTCCGCTGCCGACCGAAGCCGACCTCTACGCCACCTGGGTGTATCGCGAAGAACTGGAATCGGAACAACCGCTCGTCGATGCGCTCGGCGAAGTCTGGCTGCCGCCCGGCGAAGGCTATGTCTGGGCCGCAGGCGAAGCCTCGGCGATCCGCGCCGTGCGCACCTATCTGTGCGTTGAGCGCGGCGTCGACAAGAAGCGCATCCGCGCGTCGGCGTACTGGCGTCGTGGCGCGCAGGCGGCGCACGAAACCATCGACGATTGATGAAACCCGCGCGCCCGGCAACGCTTACCGGCGTGCCGCGCGCGCATGACACAGGGACTCGCCTCGCGAGTCACCCTAGATGACCCTGACTCTCAATCCGCTGCGCGAACGCACGCTGCTCTGGCTGCTGGCGCTCACGCAGTTCACCGTCATCATGGATTTCATGGTGATGATGCCGCTCGGCCCGCAGATCATGCACGCGTTCGCGATTACGCCGGCGGCCTTCGCCACGGCGGTCTCGGCGTATTCGCTGTTCTCCGGGCTGTCCGGCCTGTTCGCGGCCACCTATATCGACCGGTTCGATCGTCGGCGCCTGCTCCAGGTGACGTACGCGCTGTTCGCGCTGTCGAATCTCGCCTGCGCGCTCGCGTCGAACTTCCATCTGCTGCTGGCCGCGCGCGCTTTCGCCGGTCTGACCGGCGGCATTCTCGGCTCGATCGTGATGGCCATCGTCAGCGACGTGATCCCCATCGCACGGCGCGGCGCCGCCACCGGCGTGATCATGACGGCGTTCTCGATCGCCGCCATCGCGGGCGTGCCTGCCGGCATCCTGCTGGGCGCGCATTTCGGCTGGAGCGCGCCGTTCCTGCTGCTGGTGGTGCTTTCCGCCGTGATCTGGATCGCGGGCTCGCGCGTGGTGCCGTCGCTCACCGAACACGTCGACCGCGAAACGCCCATCAGCGAGATCCTGCCGCGACTGTGGCAGTTGCTCACGCTGCCGCGTCACCTGAAGGCGTTCACGCTCACCTTCACGATGATGACCGCACACATGCTCGTGATTCCGTTCATTGCGCCGATGCTGGTCGCCAATCACGGCGTCGCGCCCGAGAAGCTGTCGTGGCTGTACATGGCGGGCGGTGCGTCGACGTTCGTGACCTCGCGCGCGGTTGGCCGTCTCGCGGATCGCTACGGCAAACGCCGCATTTTCCGCGTGATGGCGCTGCTGTCGATCGTGCCGGTGCTGTTCGTCACGCATCTGCCGACGCTGCCGTTCGTCGCGCTGGTGGCATTCTTCGCGGTGTTCATGATCGCGCTCTCGGGCCGCATGGTGCCGATGCAGGCGCTCATCACGACGATCCCCGAACCCGCGCGGCGCGGCGCGTTCCTGAGCGCGAACAACGCGGTGCAGGCGCTCGGCATGAGTATCGGCGCGTGGGTGGGCGGCTTGCTGCTCGCCAATGGCGCGAACGGCACGCTGGTGGGCTTCGGCCACAACGGCTGGCTGGCCGCGCTGTTCACGATCGTGGCCGTGGCATGGGTGTCGCAGGTTCGCGGCGCGGGTGACGAACCCGCCGCGCCGAACGGCCTCGCCATGCCGCAGCAAGGCGCGGCGGTGCGGACGGCCGAATCGTAAGCGCACGGCAAAAGCGCATCGACTACGCCCAGAAGTCAAAACGCGCGGCGGACTGCCCAGTCCGCCGCGCGTAGTTTTATGCGCAAAAAGTTATTTAAGACACGCCGCCGTCATTTCAGCCCGCTAGTGTCTTGCGCCGCGCGCGCACCGCTGCGGCCAGACCGTCGAGCACCGGCTCCGTCTGTGCCCAGCTGATGCAGGCATCGGTAATCGACACGCCGCGCTTGAGCGGCACGCCCGGTTGCAGATCCTGGCGCCCTTCGTCCAGGTGGCTTTCGATCATCACGCCGACGATGCGCTTCTCGCCGCCCGCCAGTTGCTCGCCGATATCGCGCGCCACGTCGATCTGACGTTGATGCGCCTTGTTCGAATTCGCATGCGAACAGTCGATCATGACTTCTTCGCGCAACCCCGCCTTGGCAAGCGCCGCGCAGCACGCCGCCACCGAAGCCGCGTCGTAGTTCGGCCCGCTCTTGCCGCCACGCAGGATCACGTGGCAGTCGTTATTGCCGCGCGTTTCGAAGATCGCGGCCATGCCCATCTTGGTCATGCCCATGAATGCGTGGCTCGCGCCCGCCGCGACGATGGCGTCCGCTGCCACCTGCACGCCGCCGTCCGTGCCGTTCTTGAAGCCGATCGGGCACGACAGGCCCGAAGCCAGTTGCCGATGGCTCTGGCTTTCGGTCGTGCGCGCGCCAATCGCGCCCCACGACACCAGATCGGCGATGTATTGCGGGCTCAGCAGATCGAGGAATTCAGTGCCCGTGGGCAGACCGAGCGCGTCGATTTCCAGCAGCAACTGGCGCGCGGCGCGCAGGCCTTCGTTGATGCGGAAGCTGCCGTCCAGACGCGGATCGTTGATATAGCCTTTCCAGCCCACCGTCGTGCGCGGCTTTTCGAAGTACACGCGCATGACGATCAGCAGATCGTCCTTGAGCGCATCGGCCTTCGCCTTGAGCAGCTTCGCGTATTCGATCGCCTGATCGTGGTCGTGGATCGAGCACGGGCCGACCACGATCACGAGGCGGTCGTCGCGTTGCGCGAGCACTTCGGCGATCTGCGCGCGGCTGGTTTCCACCAGCGTCTGCGTGGCTTGCGGCACCGGCAGTTCGTCGAGCAGCAGCGCCGGCGAAATGAGCGGACGCACCGCGCCGATGCGCACGTCGTCGATGCGGGTGTTGTCCTGGGTCGCGTCGGCGACGCCGACTTCCTGGTCGTGCTGCGGATTGTCGATACGGCTCAAGATATTCTCCTCAGGCGCGCCCGGCTGCCTAAGCGCTGCGTTGTTCGTGGGGGACAAACGACGATTATCGCATCCGCTGCCGCGTCTCGAATCGGCCGAAGTAGCGAAAAACCGGCGACGTAAACGCAACGAGGCGGCCAAAGCCGCCTCGTTTTCAAACCATCAGCGATACCGCGCTACGCTCAGTTCGCCGATCCACCGAGCGGATAGCCCTTGCCCGCCAGCCGGCGCACGATACGCACCATCGCGAGCCACTGCTGGGCGATCAGGCCCTCGCCGTAGTTCACGCCCCGGCCATCCGGCGCGGGCAGTTGATCGCGGATGCCGGTCGGTTCCAGCGCCTTGTTCCACGAGGCCGTGCGGAACATCACGTCCCAGAACGAAAACAGCACGCCGAAGTTGCAGCCGTAGCGCGTCCCTTCGTGACCGTAGCCAATCGCGTGATGACGGCGATGGAACGCCGGGCTCACGAGAATGCGCTCCAGCACGCGGCCGTAATCGAGCCGTGCATTCACGTGCTGCACCGCCTGCAGGAAGTTGCTCACGGCGATCAGCACCACGAACTGCGCGGGCGGCACGCCGATAAACAGCGAAATGCCCGCGAAAAACGCGGCCTGCACGATATCGTCGACGAAATGATTGCGATCGTCGCACCACAGCGACATCTGCTGCTGGCTGTGATGCACCGCATGCAGTTCCCACCAGACGCCGAAGCGATGCTGCCAGCGGTGATACCAGTAGCCCGCGAAATCGAGCGCGACCAGATAGACCACGAACGACACATAAGGGCGATCCGTCACGCCGGGCCACAGACTGTCCACGTCGATATTCGGAATATTGTGGATCGCCATCAGGCTCTGCCAGTGATTGAACAGCGGCGTGAGCACGAAGAAGAACGCGATATTCAGAATGCCAAGCTTGGCTATCCACGTGTACCAGACGTCCGCGTGCAGCGCCTTGCGGTCGCTCCACGCTTCGAGCGGACGCAGCGCTTCGAGCGGACGCAGCAGCACATAAGTCAGCAGCACTTCGAGCACGCCCACGATCACCCAGTAGAGCGCATCGTAAGTGTCCTCGTCATAGCCCATCAGGCCGACCTTGTAGAAGATCGGCTGCACCACGTCCACGTAGACGAGGGTTTGCAGCCACGAAACAAGGTTGTCGGCCTGCGAAAGCAGCGTGTCGAGCATCGGGACTCCTCGCGATCAGTCCGGGTTCGGCGCCACCACCGGCGCGCGGTTCGCGAAATAGATGCCGTGCGGCGAGCGGCCCACGGCGATCGTGTCGATCAGCTGGCGCGTCTGGAGGTCGATGACACCGACGTGGCGCGCGAAGCGGAACGTAACCCACAGATAGCGTTTATCGGCGGAAAGTTCCATGTCGTCGGGACCGGGGCGCAGGCCCGTGATGTCGCCGACCTTCGTGAGCGTCGTGTAATCGAGAATGCTGATGGTGCTTTCCACACGATTCGACACGACCACATGCTTGCCGTCGTCGAGATTGCGGAAGTTGTGCGCGCCGCGACCCGTCTGGATTTTCTTCACGAGCGTGTGCGTGTGCGGGTCCACCACGGCGACGTCGTCCTCGCCCGTCATGCCGATCAGCAGGTACTTGTCGCCCGGCGTCATCCACAGGCCCGCGGGCGTGTTGCCGATATGCAGTTTCCACAGCACGGTCTGCGAAGCGAGATCGATGGCCGCGACTTCGCCGGTGTCCTGCAGCGTCACGTAGGCGATCTTGCTGTCCGACGAAAAGGTGATGTGGCTCGGCGTCTTCGCCAGCGGAATGCGCTTCGCGATCGTCACGTCATGGCCGTTGTAGCTATAGACATCGACGCGATCGAGACGCAGGCCGGCCGTCACGAACCACTTGTGATCGGGCGAAAAGCCAAGCTGATACGGATCTTCGATGCCTTCCACGCGGCGCTGCACCTTGCCGGTGTGCGGGTCGAGGAACATCAGATCGTTCGAGACCGAATCGGCGACGATCAGCGACTGGCCGTCGGGCGTGATCATCAGGTGATGCGGTTCCTTGCCGGTGGGCTCGGTGCCGACCACGCTGCGGCTCGCTTCGTCGATCAGCGAGAGCTGCGCCTCGCCGGAATCGAGCACGATGACCTTGTCATCTGCATGCGCGAACGCGCTGCACGCGAGACCGCCGAGCAGCAGCGCCGCTGCAAGGCTGCGTCTCGGAGTCCGGGTAAAGCTGAAAGTCGGGAATTCTGGCATTTCGTTAGAGCAGAAAGACCGGTGCGAAACCGGAGTAAGCGCGCGCAGGGCCGGTTTGTGCTGAGATAGACGCTGGCGTGGCGCAACATGCCCGAAAGCCAGACGAAACCTCGCTGAAACCGGGCAGCGAAGCGGATTGCAAGGCGATCCGCGAAAGCGCGCGCGGAACGCCTGGTTAACGCGCGAGGGTCGTATTCCGATGACGTGATGAGGCGTTTTCCTACACGGTTTTCTGCTGCGCTTTATTGCCACGCTGTATTGCGACACTGATCTGCCGCGTTATCGGCAAGTATCACGCATCATTGTTCCGCCCCCAGCAAAAATCCTCCGTCACAACGAGGTATTCATGCACCATCGCACCCGCGATGAACACCTGAACGACGTGCCCGACGGACTTTCCGCCGCCACGGCGCGCAAGGTGCGCGAAGCGCTCGAAGGTCGCCGGCGCGGGGCCGCGCTGCTATTGCCGCTGGCAGGACCGGCCGTGATCGTTTCGGTCGCGTACATGGACCCCGGCAATTTCGCCACCAACATCCAGGCGGGCGCGCGTTACGGCTATGCGCTGCTTTGGATCGTGGTGCTCGCCAATCTCGTCGCGATGCTGTTTCAGGCGCTCTCCGCAAAACTGGGCATCGTCACCGGGCGCAATCTCGCCGAGTTGTGCCGCGAGCATCTGCCCGCCCCGCTCGTCTGGCTCATGTGGATCGTCAGCGAAATCGCGGCGATGGCCACCGATCTCGCCGAATTCCTCGGCGGCGCGATTGGCCTCGCGCTGCTGCTGCATCTGCCGCTACTCGCGGGCATGGCGATCACGGCGCTCGTCACCTACGGTTTGCTGTTCTTCGAGCGCGCGGGATTCCGGCCGCTCGAACTCGTGATTGGCGGCCTCGTGGGAGTGATCGGGCTGTGCTATCTGCTGGAACTGTTCATCACGCCGGTCGCGTGGAGCGAAGTCGCGCGCGGGCTCGCCACACCGCGCCTGCCGGATGCGCAGGCCGTGACGATTGCCGTGGGTATCGTCGGCGCAACCGTCATGCCGCATGCGCTGTTTCTGCACTCCGGTCTCACGCAGGCGCGCGTGCAGCCGCGCAACGACACCGAACGCACGCGGCTGTTGCGCTTCTCGAACGTCGAGGTCATCGTCGCGCTGTCGCTCGCCGGGCTCATCAACATGGCGATGGTGATGATGGCCTCGGCGTCGTTTCATCTCGGTCACGCCGATGTCGCCGAAATCGGCACGGCATGGCGCACGCTCACGCCGCTATTCGGCGTCGCGGCGGCCGCGATCTTTCTGGTTGCGCTGATTGCTTCGGGGATTTCGAGTTCGGTCGTCGGCACGCTCGCGGGCCAGATGATCATGCAAGGTTTTGTCGGATTCCAGATACCGCTCTGGCTGCGCCGACTCGTGACGATGGCGCCGAGTTTCGTGGTCGTCGCGCTCGGCGTCAATGCCACCGAAGCGCTGGTCGCCAGTCAGGTCGTGCTGAGTCTGGCGCTGCCGTTTCCGATGGCCGCGCTTGTCTGGTTCACCTGTCGGCGCGATGTGATGGGTGCGTACCGCAATCGCGCGATGCTGGCTGCGCTGGCTATCGCGGGCGCGATCGCCGTGCTTGCGCTCAATGCGCTGCTGCTCGCGCAGACTTTCGGCTTCGACGTGCCGGGTCTCGATTGAGTTTGACTTCCGCGCACGAGCGTTTCTTTGGCGCTCCAGCGCGAAGTGTGCAGCGCAACACACGCATTGCGAGCGGTTCGCTCAATTCGTGCACCTTATGTGCTCGAATCGTTCAATGCACCCACGCTCGCATGTCAACTTCGTGCGTCATGCGTGCAAACTTGCGCGAAACGATGCAACATTAGCCTCTTTCACCGCGCCCGCCCCGTGTGGCGAGTGCAAACTTCGCAACTCTGCGCCACAAATCGCCACAACCGAGCGACCTGCCATGACGAATCAGCCTGCCCAAGCCGCGCCCGAACAGCCCGTCGACATGATCATTTTCGGCGGCGGCGGCGACCTGGCCGCGCGCAAACTGCTCCCTGCGCTCTACATGGCGCACCTGCACGGCAATCTGCCGCCCGAGACGCGCATCATCGCCGTCGGCCGCAAGAACTGGACGATCGACGACTATCGCAAGTTCATGGAAGAGCAGTCGCGTCCCTTCATCGACGCCAAGGCCTTCGATGCGCAAGCCTGGGACCGCTATCTGGGCCTGTTCCAGTACGTGATCATCGACGTCAATGCGACCGAAGACTACACGCGCCTGAAGACCGCCTCGCGCGAGCATGCGATTCGCGCGTTCTATCTCTCGACCTCGCCCGAACTCTTTACGACGATCTGCGACAACCTCTCGGCGGTCGGTCTCGTCGATGCGAATTCGCGCGTCGTGCTCGAAAAGCCGCTCGGCCACGATCTGGCCTCGGCCAAGGAAATCAACGAGTCGGTGGGCCGCCATTTCGCGGAATCGCAGATCTACCGTATCGACCATTATCTGGGCAAGGAAACGGTGCAGAACCTGATGGTGCTGCGCTTCGGCAATCCGATTTTCGGGCCGCTGTGGCAGGCGCCGTATATCCGCAGCGTGCAGATCACGGTCGCGGAAACGGTGGGCGTGGGCAGCCGCGCGGGCTTCTACGACCACACCGGCGCGCTGCGCGACATGGTGCAGAACCACCTGCTGCAGTTGCTGTGCATCGTGGCGATGGAGCCGCCCGTCTCGCTCGACCCGGACGCCGTGCGCGACGAAAAGCTCAAGGTGCTGCGCTCGCTGCGCCCGATGTCGCTCGCCGATATCGCACGCGACACCGTGCGCGGCCAGTACGCGGCAGGCGCCGTGGACGGCAAGCCGGTGATCGGCTATCTGGAAGAAGACAACGTGCCGGCGGACAGCAAGGCCGAAACCTTCGTCGCCCTGCGCGCGCATATCAACAACTGGCGCTGGGCCAACGTACCGTTCTTCCTGCGCACGGGCAAGCGTCTGCAGAAGCGTCAGTCGGAAATCGTGATTGAATTCGCCGATCTGCCGTTCTCGATTTTCCCGAGCGGCCCGCGCAATTACGGCAATCGTCTCGTGATCCAGCTTCAGCCGGAAGAGTCGATCCAGTTGCAAATGCTCGCGAAGGAACCGGGCAGCGGCATGAACATGCTGCCGGTGAACCTGAATCTGGACCTGCAACAGGCGATCCCGGAGCGCCGCGCGGAAGCGTACGAGCGTCTGCTTGTCGACGTGATTCGCGGCCGCCTCACGCACTTCATGCGCCGCGACGAACTCGAAGCCGCCTGGACGTGGGTCGAACCGATTCTCGATGGCTGGAAGGAACTGAACGACCGTCCGCGCACGTATACGTCGGGCACGTTTGGCCCGGCGGCATCGTCGGCGCTGCTGGCGCGCGAGAATATGTCGTGGGCCGAAGAGGCCTGATTGAGGTAACGAAGCGGGTGATCGATGGGTCGGCCCGCTGATCACTGATCAAACGCTAAACGCTAAACGCCGCGCAGACTTTGCGCGGCGTTTGCTTTTGCGGATGCGTTTGGCCCGGTTCGCGCGTATTCGTGCGCATTCGTGCTATTCGCTCGATGCGCGCTTATTCCCGATCGGCGCGATTGGTTATTTCCGTGTGATCGGGCCGGAACAGATCGAGACCCGCGAACACCACCACGCCGCTGAGCGCCATCATCGGCACGGAATGCCGGCCGAGAAACAGAATCGCGGCCGCCAGCCACGTCGAAACAAAAAAAGCGCCAATGCGCCGCATGATGCCACTCCGGTACAAATAAAACGCCCGGCTTCAGCCGAGCGTTGCGCGCGCGGTGCGCAGACGGCTCACAGTGTCCACAAACGCTTCGCCGCCAAGCGAGCGCTTGATGCGCCCGGTCACCTGCGCGCTGGCGTGATTGAGCGCCTCGCGTATCGCCTGGGCCTGCGCCGTGGGGACGATCGCGACTTCGCGCTGATCGCCTTCGGTACGCTGGCGCTCCAGATAGCCGCGCGACTCCAGACCGTCGAGCACACGCGTGGCCGTGGGCCGCGCGATCGAAAGCAGATCAGCCAGTTCGCGCTGCAGCGAACCTGGGCGCTCCAGTACCGCGCGCAGCATGAAGCCCTGCGGCGGCGTGAGATCGAAGGGTTCGAACGCTTCGGACCACTCGCGTTCCAGACGACGCGCAAGCGCCGACGTGTTGAAGTAGAGACACTGATCGAACATGGCGAGAGAATAACCGTTTATCGTTAGCTATGCAACGAATGCCACACTATTGCGCCCTTTTTCAGGCACTTTTCGCATTCATTCGATGGGACTTCGGCAGGTAAGTTCAATCGTGTTTTTAGATGAATCGTTCTGCTCCCTTATTGTGCTCACGTATTTTGCGGCCCTTAGTCCGCGAAAGTCAGCGCGCGCGAATGCGCCTTCGCGACCTGTTGCAACGCGCGCCGCAAGGCACTCTGTCTGCGCAACCCTTCTTCCATCGCCGAGATCGCGAGCGTGCCCGCCGCGCCTGCCTGGAGTAGTTGTGCTTTCAACGCCCCGTAAGCGGCTTCCATCGACTGCGAGAGACTTTCGATCAGCGCGCTGTCGTCGTTGGCGACTTCGTGCTTGCGGTCCGCCGCTTCGATCGTATCGAGCAACGCCAGCGAGCGGCGCTCGAATAAGGCATACGCTTCGGCGATCTGCGCATCGGGCAATACGCTCGCCAGCGCCGCCTGCAAGGCCTGCTCCGCGGCGCTTTCGTAGTAGCGCAATTCGCGCAGACTTTCGGCCACGTTCGCGGCGGTGGCCGGCACCATCTCCGCGCGATTCATCCGTTGTACGAACTTTTGCGCCGCGCCGAACAGCCGCGTGCTTGCGCCCTGCTCGTGTGCGAGCGCCTGTGCATCGGCGCCCGCGAGCGTCATGCGCAACATGCGCCGCACCAGCGTGCCAATGCGCTGCATCTCGTGGCGTAGCGCATCGACGGCCAGTTCGGGCACCACGACCACGGTAGCGTCGAGATAGTGAGGCGCAACGCAATGCCGATCCCCACCATCGGCAGCGCGAGCGCATCGATCTTCATCTTCAGGCCGAGCAGCGAGACGATCCAGCCCGTGGTCGTCATGCCCAGATTCGCGCCGAACAACACCCAGAGCGCGCCGCCCAGATCGAGCAACCCGGCGTTGACGAAGCCGATCACCGCCATCGTCACGGCCGTGGACGACTGCACCAGCGCCGTGACCAGCACGCCCGAGGCAAGACCCGCCAACGGCGTGCGCGTGGCGCGGCGCAGAATCAGTTCGAGCGCGGGACCGGCCGCCAGCTTCAGGCCGTTCGTCATCATCGTGATGCCGAGCAGGAACAGGCCGATGCCGCCGATCAGCACGCCCAGCGCATCGATGAGATTCTTCATGCGCGCCCGCTTGTCGCTGTCGTCATCGAAGCTCATGGGAAATGATCGGACCAATGGTACGCGACCCGCATTTTTCGTGACCGCACTGTGACGGCCTCGCGCCGTCATGCGTCCCGGTTATATCCTGATGAAAAACGAACGATCGGACGAATTTATCGCCCAACCGCGTTATGATGCGAAGGAATCGACATCGTCAGCGTGCTTTAAACGACTCAAACGCGAATACAGACACGACCCAAACCGACACCAACGGAGACATCGATGCAGATGCGTTGCTATTGCGTGACCCATCACGGCCAGCCTCTCGAACTCGTCCAGCGCGACACGCCGCAGCCGCAAGGCACCGAAGTGCTCGTGCGTGTGCAGGCCGCCGGCCTGTGCCATTCGGACCTGCATATCTGGGAGGGTTACTACGATCTGGGCGGCGGCAAGAAGCTCTCGCTCGCCGATCGCGGTATCAAACTGCCGCTCACCCTGAGTCATGAAATCTGCGGCGAAGTGGTCGCGGCGGGCCCCGATGCCAGCGATGTCAAAACCGGCACGGTTGCCGTCGTGCATCCGTGGATCGGTTGCGGTCAGTGCGCGGCCTGCGCGCGTGGCGAAGAAAACATCTGCATGAAGCCGCAATCGCTGGGCGTGATGCGCGACGGCGGTTTCGCCGATTACGTGATCGTGCCGCATCCGCGCTATCTGGTCGATCTGGGCGGCCTCGATCCGGTCAAGGCCGCGCCGCTTGCCTGCGCGGGCGTCACGACGTATTCGGCGGTGAAGAAGTTCGGCGAGCGCATTCATCAGGACCCGGTCGTGATCATTGGCGCGGGCGGGCTGGGCATGATGGCGATCGAAGTGCTGAAGGCGCTCGGCGCGAAAGGCGCTGTCGTGGTGGATGTCGATGCCGCCAAGCGCGACGCCGCGCTCAAGGTCGGCGCGCTGGCCGCGATCGATGCGCGCGCAACCGATGCGGTCAAACAGATCGCCGAAGCCACGGGCGGCGGCGCGCGTGCCGTGCTCGATCTGGTGGGCGCGACGCCCACGGTGAAACTCGCGCTGGATGCGTGCGCGCGCGGCGGCCATGTGGTGGTGGTCGGGCTGATGGGCGGCGATATCACGCTCTCGCTGCCGATCATTCCGATGCGTCCGCTCAAGATCGAAGGCAGCTATGTGGGCACGCTGCCCGAACTGCGTGAACTCGTGGCGCTGATGCGCGAAGGCAAGATGCAGCCTTCTTCGGTGACGAAGCGGCCGCTCGGCGAGGTGAACGAAGCGCTTGAAGCGCTTGCGCAAGGCAAGGTGATGGGACGGCAGGTGCTGGTGCCGTAATGTCGAAGGGCGGCCACCCTGCGCCGCCCCTTTTTCAGACCATATTACTTCGGATAGCTACATAATCTGCAATCAGCGCGCGGCATCACCCATGCGATAACCGAAGCTCGCTTCGTCCAGCTTTTTCTTCAATTCAGGATCGAGTTCCAGTTCGGCGGCAGCTATCGACGCATCCAGTTGCTCGGGCCGGCTCGCGCCAATCAGCGCGGACGTCACCAGCGGATTCGCCAGCACCCACGCCACCGAAGCCGTCGTCAGCGATTGCCCTGCACCTTCGGCAATGCCACGCAACTGCTCGATTGTTTCGAATTCGCGCTCGTGCCAGTAGCGGTCCTGATACATCGATCCCGCCACGCCCACGCTCTGCGAAAAGCGTCCCTCGCCCGGCTTGTTGTCATGCCGGTATTTGCCGGTCAGCAAACCGCCCGCGAGCGGGTTGTACGGAATCACCGCCAGCCCCTCTTCGCCCGCGAGCGGCAGCAATTCGCGCTCGATCTGGCGGAACAGCAGGTTATAGCGCGGCTGCACGGAAACGAAGCGCGCCACGCGCAGCACATCGGCGCGGCCTAAGGCGCGTGCGAGCCGGTACGCCAGAAAATTCGACACGCCGATATAACGCGCCTTGCCCGAGCGCACGATAACGTCGAGCGCTTCGAGCGTTTCGTCGAGCGGCGTGCTGGCATCGTCGGAATGCAGTTGATAGAGATCGACGTAATCGGTGCCGAGGCGACGCAGCGAATGATCGATGGCGTCGAGCAGATGCTTGCGCGAAGCGCCCTGATCCCACGGCGACGGCCCGACCTTGCCCACGGCCTTGGTCGCCAGAATGAAGCGGTCGCGGCGGCCCTTGAGCCAGCGTCCGACGATTTCCTCGGTCCGGCCCGCGCGCGATTCGCCGCCGCCGAGGGGATACACATCGGCCGTGTCGATAAAGTTGATTCCGGCTTCCGCAGCCTTGTCGAGAATAAGACGGGAGACGTCTTCTTCGGTCTGCAGGCCGAAGGTCATGGTGCCCAGACACAGACGCGAGACATTGAGGCCGGTCTGGCCAAAACGACGGTATTGCATCGAATGCTCCTCTCTAACGAAGAATCACTGCATGGAGCGCGCGGCGTACCC
The DNA here is from genome assembly GCF_017104965.1 of Paraburkholderia sp. Ac-20340. GTDB lineage: Bacteria > Pseudomonadota > Gammaproteobacteria > Burkholderiales > Burkholderiaceae > Paraburkholderia. The sequence goes on along the minus strand of NZ_JAAGPR010000006.1, from coordinate 154,532 downwards.
GCTCGCGCGCGCAATGCGGGCAAGCATAGCGCGGAGCGCTGAAACGAGCCGGGCGCGGCCGCATCGCCTTACATCGCCGAAAGTTTGCGGAAGCATTTGCGGAGCTAGCCCCACCCGTAACCGCGCTGAAGGCTTCATTGCCCGAATAACCGCACGCGGGCGGCTCTAATCGGCGCCTTAGCCTTGCGCGGCCTGCCTTAAGCTTCGTACCGTCCTTCATTTTGCCCAGCCCGACCGTGACTTCGACGACGACCGACGCGCCTTTCCACTCCGACCGCCAGCAGGAAGCGAGCGCGCTGTGCGCGCAAGGCCGCTTCGCCGAGGCGTTCGCGGCGATCGCGCCCGTGGTCGGCACCGAGGCATGCGCGGACGACGCCACGCGCGTCGAGGCGCTCAATCTCGCCGCGCTCGCCGCGATGGGCGCCGCGCAGCCCGACGCCGCGCAGGCGCTCTGGCAGCGCTGCATCGTCGCGAAGCCCGGCTTCGAGGAGGCCTATCACGGCCTCGCCACGCTGTTCACGGCGCTCAACCAGTTGCCCGCCGCCGAAACGATCTGGCGCCATCTGCTCAGCGTCAATCCCGCGCACGCGGACGCGCAAGGCAATCTGGGCATCGTGCTGCACCGACTCGGGCGCCATCAGGAAGCGGAAAACGCCTATCGCATCGTGCTCGCGCGCCAGCCGGGTCATATCGACGCGCATTACAACCTCGGCGTCCTGCTGCACGAACTGGGGCGTCACGATGCAGCCGAAGCCGCATATCGTGCCGCCCTCACGCTCGATCCGAAACACGCACGCGCGCATAACAACCTCGGCACGGTGCTGCGCGAACGCGGCCGTCTGGAGGAAGCCGAAGAAGCCTGGCGTCAGGCACTGCTCGCCGAGCCGCACTATCCCGAAGCGCTCAACAACTACGGCGCGCTGCTCAAGGCGCAGGCGCGCTATATCGAGGCCGAACTGGCCTGCCGTCTCGCGATCCAGATTCGGCCCGATTACGTCGAGGCGCTGAACAACCTCGGCTGCGTGCTGACCGATCTGCAGCGCTACGCCGAAGCCGAAGGCTTTTATCGGCAGGCCATCGTGCTGCGCCCCGATCACGCCGAAGCTCACTACAACCTGGGCCTCGCGCTGCAGCGGCTCGAACGCTACCCGGAAGCCGAAACGAGCTACCGCATCGCGCTGCGTCTCGCGCCGGGCCGCGCGGAAATCTTCAATAACCTCGGATCGGTGCTCTGCGCGCTGGACCGCATCGACGAGGCGCACGAGACCTTCGCCCAGGCGCTGGCGCAGAACCGCGATCTCGCGCTCGCGCACTTCAACATGGGCAGCGTGCTCAAGGAACAGGGCGCGCTCGACGACGCCGTGGCGGCCTACCGTCGCGCCCTCGAACTCGAGCCCGATTACGGCGACGCGCTGTTTCGCCTCGCCACGCTGCTCATCACGATGGGCCGCTACGACGAAGGCTGGCGTCTTTACGAGCGCCGCTACGAGAACAACGGCTTCGTGCATTACGCGTCGCGGCGCATGCTGAGCTGCCCGCACTGGCAAGGCGAGCCGATCGCCGGCAAGTCGCTGCTGCTCTGGCAGGAGGACGGTCTGGGCGACATGCTGCAGTTCTCGCGTTACGCGCGACTGCTCAAGGCGCAGGGCGCGGCGCATATCGCGTTTGGCGGCGTCGAGGCGCTGCATTGCATTCTCGATGGCGTCGAAGGCATCGACACGCTGCTCACTCACGCCGAAGCCAGCGAGCGCGCGGGCCAATTCGACTATTGGGCCAGCCCGCTGAGCATGCCGCTGCGTCTGGGCACCACGCTCGACAACACGCCGCCGCCCACGCGCTTCACGATCGATCCCGCGCGCGTCGAGCATTGGGGCACGCGTCTGGCGGCGCTGGGCACGGGGCCGCGCGTCGGTCTGGTATGGCGCGGTAACCCCAAACATCACAACGATTTGAACCGCTCGATTCCGTCGCTGGCCGCGCTTGCGCCGCTCTGGCGTGTGCCGGGGCTGAAGTTTGTGAGTCTGCAGAAAGGCGCGGGCGAAGACGAAGCGCACGCGGCGCAGAACGCGGGATCGGCGCAACCGCTGCTGCACCTGGGCAGCGATGTCGCCGATTTCGTCGATACGGCGGCCATCATCGCGCAACTCGATCTGCTGATCTGCGTGGACACCTCCACCGCGCATCTGGCCGCGTCGCTCGGCAAGCCGTGCTGGGTGATGCTGCCGCGCCGCGACGTGGACTGGCGCTGGCTCGACGGTCGCGACGACTCGCCGTGGTATCCGGGCAACGTGCGGATTTTCCGCCAGACGGGCAAGCAAACGTGGAGCGACGCGATCGAGCGCGTGCGGCTGGCGTGCGAGGAACGGTTCGGCGCCGCTTCCTGAGTTCGAAGCGGCTGGGCGGGACGACTGACGCCTGGCGTCAGTCCCAGATATTGCGGAACGCCACGGCGGCGATCACCGGCACGCAAAGCACCAGAGGAATCGCAAAGTATGGGATCTCCATATCGACGACCCAGCTGCGGATCAGCCAGCCGACGCCCAGCGCGAGCGTCAGGATGCCCACGAGCGCAGTCAGCGTGTTGAGCACCCACGTGGGCGGCCGCTTGCGCGTGGATTCCTGCTTGGGTTCCTGCGCGGGGGACGGTTTCATCGGAGCGTAAGGGAAACGTTGAGCGTGCCGGTCGGCACGGCGATTTTTTATTTTACTCCCGCTGCCGGACCGCTAACGGATTGGGCCAGACCCTGAGCGGGCTGCTGCGCGGACGCGATTTCCGGCGCTGGAAAAGAAAAAGCCCGCCTGAATTGGGCGGGCTGAATCCATATCAGGAGGAGACATGGAGGAGACGAGTTAATTCTAGGGTTTTCCCCTAGCCTTGGCAAGTGTTTTTTGCAGCGCGCGCGAAATTTTTTGAAAGGGACTTATCGCGCGTGTTTGTGCGGCCTTTTTATGCGGCCGGCTTGTCTCCCCGCCCGTTACCTCGCGGGTAATCGCCCGTCGCCGCCCGGCGCCCTATTCTCGTGTCCAGTGAATCGTTTTCACACGCACGCACACGAGGATAGCCATGACCGCCTACGCCATCGCCCATCTGCATGAAGTCGATCTTTGCGCCGATATCGTCGAGTATCTGCAAAAGATCGACGCGACGCTCGCGCCATATGGCGGGCGTTTCATCGTTCATGGCGGGCCGGTGGAGCGGCTTGAAGGCGCGTTTAGCGGCGACCTGATCGTGATCGAATTCGCCGATCGAGAGCAGGCGCGCGCCTGGTATCGCTCGCCGGCCTATCACGCGATTTTGCCGCTGCGCACGCGGCACGCGCGCGGCGACGTCTTTCTCATCGATCAGGTGGCGCAGCCGCATCGCGCAACCGACGTACTGGAGCGCGTGGCGCAGTGAAACGCGGGAATCAGGCGCGTGGCGCGTCTGCTGCCAGCAGCACGCCTTTCTTGAAGATGAAGCAACCGTAGCCGCGCGCCTCGCCGGTCGTGATCACGCAATAGGCCTGACGCGCGCGCTCGTAAAACGCGAAACGTTCGAGCGAGGCAAACGGCACGACGCGGCCTTCGGCGTCGTCGACTTCGCGTTGCGCCTCGCGCTGCACGGCCGGCAGCGAATGCGCATCGCCGACGATTTCCATGCGTAGCGCCGGGTGATCGACAAACCCGTCGAGCGGCAGCACGGAAAGCACGGCACGCACCGCGCGCGGCGAATCCACGCCGTCCATGCGCAGCAGACGGCCCAGCACCGAGTCGCGCGCCACGGCATCGGCCGGGAAATTCGCGTCGCAGATCACCACTTCGTCACCGTGGCCCATCGCGGCGAGTGCATGGAGCACATCGGGATTGAGCAACGGATCGAGATTTTTCAGCACCACGTCTCCTCCTTGTTGTGAGCGCGCCTGGCACGCGCCCGCTTTTAGAGCGTCAACAATCGTTCGGAATACTGTGCAATCTGCAACGTCTACGCTGCGGTAAAGACGATCGCGCCGTGTTCGCCAACCTGCGTGAAAGTACGCACGAAACGGTAGGTCTGGCCATCGATCGACAGTGAATTGAGACCTGGCTGCGTGGCTTCGAGAATATCGGCCACCAGGGCGTTACGCACGAAACCGCAACGCGTCCATTCCGCCTGCGTCTCGGCGGCGTCGCCGAGCCAGACATCGCTGCGGTCGGTCTGGGAGCGCACCAGGATCACGCTGACGCCTTTATCGAGCGAGCGTTCGAGATACTCCGATAGCGTCGAAAGCGCTTCGACGGCCACATCGTGCGGCTCGCGAGAGGACGAATCCATAAGGGGCCCCGGGGTCGTGTACGTCACCTTCCCATCGTACCTGAATGCGGCGCCAGCAACGGCGATTTCAGGCCGAAAACGTCGCTGCCGCCGCTGCCACGCGCGTTATCGGGCCGCCTTTTTCTTCGCTTGCAGCGCTTTCCAGCTTTCGTCGTCGAGCAGACGGCCGAACAGGCGATGACGCGTGGCTTCATCGAGTTCGGTCAGGCCCATCAGCAGATGAAAAGCCATCCCGCTGGCCGCGAAATAGCGGATCAGCGAAAGATCGTGATCGACGGCTTCCTTGCCGATGGCCTGCATGACTTCTTCGTTGCCATCGCGGTTGCCTTCCAGCATCTGCGGCGATTCCACCATCACGGCGAGCATCGCGCGCGCAACCGAATCGGGCTGATTCAGCGCGTGGCGGAAAATGGCGATCTGCGAAGCGAGCGTCGGCTCTGCCTTGTCGCGGCCTTCGCCATTCATGTAATCGGCGGCGATTTCGATGAATTCGCCGCGCTGATGTTCGAGCAGCGCCTGCAACACGCCTTGTTTCGTCCGGAATTGATGCAGCAGCCCGCCTTTGCTGATGCCGCTTTCGCGCGACAGCGAGTCGAAGGTCAGTGCGCCTACGCCGTCCCGGGTCAGAATGGCCAACGCCGCGGCGATGGCTTTTTTGCGCGAAAGCTCCGAGCGAGTCTGGTTATCCATGTCGAATTGATTGCGTCACTGCTTCGCAACTGGCTCGTAGGCCGTTGCGTCTGGAATGGAAATGAACGGCCGGCGGCCGTTTGAGGCCGGCGTCTGGCGTCGCAGGCGCTATCTTAGCCGACCTGGCGGTTACAAACAAACCGGATAGACGGTTTACATCCTGGCGATTTGCAGTTACGCTGCGTTCGCTGGGATTCACCCACTCTCTCGCGAACCACACAAGGAAACGCCCATGATTGGCCAACGCCTCGCCGCCTGCCTCGCCAGCGGCTCGCTTTCTCTCGTCCTCGCCGCCTGCGCCGGCGTGCAGCCGGTCGCCTATTCCGGCATCGAAGCGTCGCACCAGTTGCGTCCGAATTTTGGCGACGATCGCGCGAAAATTCCGTTCGCCTATGCCACGCCGGTCGTCTGGTCGCGCTATACGCAGGTCGTGCTCGAACCCGTGTCCGTTTATCAGGGCACCGATGCGCAATTCGGCGACATGAAAGACGAAGACAAATCGGCGCTCGCGAGCTATGCGCAAAAGGCTTTCGCCGAGAGTCTGGGCAAGCGGTTTCAATTGGGCAGCCAGACCGGGCCGGGCGTGCTACGCGTCAAGATCACGCTCACGGGCGCCGAACGCACCACGCCGCTTGTCGGCCAGGCCATGCATTTCGATATCGCCGGCAATCTCTATAACGGCGTGCAAGCGGTGCGCGGCGGACAAGGTGCGTTCAGCGGATCCGTGTCTTATGCCGTCGAGGTCTACGACGGCAGCGACGGACGCCTTTTGAAAGCCTATGTCGCCAAGCAATATCCCAACGCGATGAATCTGCCTGCCGCTTTTGGCTCGCTGGGCGCGGCAAAAACCGGCCTGGATAAAGGTGCGCAGGCATTGGTCGCCCAACTGCACTGAAGTCAATCGACTACAGCGCGGCGGCTTTTCATTCAATCAATCAGGATGACTGATCATGCATCAGATGTCGAAAGCCATGATTGCAATGGGACCACCGCCGCTGGTCATTACGCTTGTATTTATCGGCGCGTATCTCGCCGTAGGCATTCCGGCGCATTTCCTGCTCGGCCTGGGCGCCCGGGATTACCTTGGGACAATCGCCGGCGTATTCGTCAGCCTTGCCTACCTGACGCTGATTTTGGGTTTCTAGCCATGCCTTCCATGGCGTTGTCGCGTCCGCTTTCAAGAATCGCACAAATGATTCGCCGCCTGTTCAGCGCCCTGCGCGATATCGTGTTGGGAAATCTGTAAATGCCGCGCGTAACCATTACGATCGTATGGCTGTTGCCCGTGCTGATTGCGCTCGCAGGCGTGATCGCGCTCGCGCACGCATGGTTGATGGGCGGCCCGGAGTTGTGCATTACCTTCACTACCGGAGAAGGCTTGCAGGTCGGTAAAACGCGCCTGCGTTATCGCAGCGTTGAAATTGGGCAACTGGAAACATTGCGCATTTCAAAAGATCGATCTCATGTAACGGCGGTCGTGCGACTGCAGGCCGACGCTTCCCGCCTGTCCGCCTGCAGCACGCGTTTCTGGGTAGTGAAACCGCGTATAGAAGGCACCCATGTTGCAGCGCTCGGCACGCTGGTTTCCGGGCCGTATATCGCCGCGGAAATGGGTCACGCAACGAAGACATGCCGCAACTTCAGAGGCATGGACACGCCGCCCGTCATTGCATCGGCGCAAAACGGTACGCGATTCGAATTGCACACGGCATCGTTAGGTTCACTCGAAATGGGTTCGCCGGTGTACTTCCGGCGCGTTCAGGTAGGCCGGGTGCTTGGCTACGCGCTGCAGAAAAACGGAGAAGATGTGAGCGTCGATGTTTTCGTTAATGCGCCTTATGACCGTTATGTCACGGCATCGTCGAAATGGTGGCGCGCCAGCGGCTTTGATGTGCGCTTGAATGGCAGCGGACTGCGTATCGACACACAGTCGATCGCCGCGATCTGGAATGGCGGCGTGCAATTCGAGTCGCCGACCGATAGCCCGAACCATGCGATCGCCAGCGAAGGCCAAAGCTTTGCACTCGTCGATAGCCAGACCGATGCCACTGCCGCTTCAAAAGAACAGGCCGCGCAAGTGTTGATGCGATTCAACGCTTCGCTGCGCGGCCTGGCCGTGGGCGCGCCAGTTGACTTTCGGGGCGTGGAGATTGGTGAAGTCATCGGCATTCATACTGACGATGAGATGACTCATGGCGCCTTCGATATGATCGCGACCGTGAATCTATACCCGATTCGTCTGGGACGCAGCTATCGGAATGCGCTTGGCGAGGGCAACAATGCTGCTGGCCGTGAATTGCTGAGCATGATGATCGCGCGAGGACTGCGTGGCCAACTTCGTATGGGCAATGCGCTAACCGGCCAGCGTTATATTGCGCTCGACTTCTTCCCCCAGGCGCCAGCGGTGCGTTTCGATATGGCGCATCAGCCAGTTGAATTGCCTACCGTTCCCAATACGATCGAGGAGTTGCAGGATCAATTGAGCAGCACGATTGCACGCCTCGATCGTGTGCCGTTCGACCAGATCGGCCAGAATCTGGCTGTCTCGCTTGATAGCACCTCCACGCTATTCTCGAAGGTCAGCGACGAGATCGTGCCTCAAGCGCAGTCCACTCTCCAGTCTGCAGAGCAAGCATTTAAAGCAGCACGCGCAACGCTGCAGCAGGATTCGCCGCTACAGTCGGATGTGCATCTCGCGCTGGCACAGCTTAAACGCACGCTGGCCAGCATCGATGCATTAGGCGATTATCTCGAGCAGCATCCCGAGTCACTGGTTTTGGGAAAAACTTCGCCGCCCGCATCGCAGCGATCGTCGCTTACCAGCGATAACCCAGCCCCGCAAAAATAACATCGGTATCGCGGTTATAGCGCGTCACCACGCGATTCCATTCGAGCCGGCCATCCCAGTGCTGGGCAAAGCGATACGAAGCAGCGATCGTCACGAGGCCCGAAAACTTTCCCGCGCCCGGACCTGGCGACTCGCTGTTTTCGTTTTCGTTGATGGCGTAATACGCGCCTGCGCCAAGACCCAGCGTAACCTTGTCGTTCATAAAGGCGCGCGTCGCCCATAACTCGCTGGTAATGCCATCGCGACGCGCTGTCTTGCTGCTGCCTTCGTGCAGATAGCCCACCGTAATGTCCATGTATTTCATGAGCCCGCGCCGATATTCAATTGCGCCACCCAGCGCAGAAGGCGAACTGGTCGAATTGACAATCGTTTTGCCGAGATAAACCGCGACTTCGTTATTCGTGACCTTCGACGGCGAACCTGCGGCCCAATCGCGCGGGCCCGGCGTACCCGGTGCGTCGAGTTGATAGCCAATACCCAGCATCACGCTGGTGGCATCCGGCCCGCGCTGCACATGAACGCGATTGAGTTGAAGCTGTGTGATCCATCGGCTGGAAGCGTAGTACGCGGCGCGCACGCTATAGACCACGCCCCATCCGTGCACATCCGAATAACTGCCGCCCTGATCGGCTGTTGTCGTATCGAAGTAACGGTAAGGCCCAATACCGGCCTGAATCACAAACTGCGGGCTCGCAACGGGAATGCGCGCCCACAACTGGATCATCTGGCCGTCGCGGTGATGATCGGGGATATGTCCTTCATTGAGCCACGTAAAGCTCGCCGCGAAATACTTTCCGAGACCTTCCTGATAGTTGAAGGCCCATGTGTAGGTATTCGTATTTCCCGCACGCGATCCTCCGCCAAAAAGAGAGAATTCCTGCGCGGACGCCAGCGTGCCATGAAGCAGCAAAAGCGTTGCGGACCATTTCAGACAATTCGATGTTCTGCCCATCGCGACTCCGCGCAAGAGTTATCGAGCTTGATGTTCGTTAAACGACCTGTCTATCGCCATGCGCTGCCAACCTGAATATAGAAAGCGTTTTGCCCCGGCCCATGTGCGATATCGATACCCATCGTCACGCCAAGCTTGCGGGCGACGAGATAGCGAAACCCCGTGCCGAAACCGAAAGCCGTCGGTGCGTCGGAAAAGGAATGAATGCCGCCATAAGCCTTGCCTGCTCCGCCAAAACCTAATACCGACCATCGCGGCGTAACGTAGTAACGCAATTCGACTTCGCCGGTCAGCTGGTTGCGGTCCTGAAACTTCGCCTGCGATACACCGCGCAGATCGACATAGGGTTGCGCAAAAAACGGAATATCGCCCTGAGAAAAACCGGTATCGGCGCGCAGGCCTAGAACCCACTTCGGCGCGAGGTCGAACCAGCGGTAGCCTTTGGCGGACTGCATCTGGAACGCGCTGTCACTGCCGAAGCCACCACGCGCGAAATCGGCCTCGAATTCCGCGTAGGTGCCGTTGCGCGGATAAAACATATTGTCGCGCGTATCGTAGTCGACCACGATGCCACCTTTGCCGATCCGCACGTCCCGCTCGAAGTGGTTAATGCCTTCGGGAATCACCGGGCCGAAACGCGTGGTCGAATCGAAGTAGGTATAGCGCGGGCCGACATACCACGGGCTATTGCCCACACGGAACAGCAACTGCTGCACAAGCGCAATGCCGCTGAGCTGGTACGCATTCGCATTGCCTTGCGGGCCGTAATAGTTCAGATGCAGATTGACCTTGCCGAGCACGCCGAGATAGCGAATGCGGTCGTCGTCCCAGGTATGGAAATGCAGCAAGCCGACGCCCCAGCTATGTGTGCCCGTTGCGAAAGCGCCAACGCCCGTGATGTTCGGCGGCGACATCTTTTTGGGCGCGTCTGAATCTGGCTCAGGCTCTGCATGCTCGTTCGTTTCGGAAGCGGATTTTTTCGGCGCAGTGAAATAAAGCAGTCCAAGCCCAAGGCCATAGCCGATTGCCGGCTCCGTGATGATGTCCGGCACGGGCAACACGCCTTTGTGATGCAACAGCATATCGCTCGTGTCGAACTGGCCGTCTTGCGGGTCGATGAAGCGGGACGCATAACCTTCGGCGGCCGCTGCCGTCGATGAAACGACCGCCAGCGCGCAGCACAGCGCGCGAGGCCATGCGATGGCTACGCCCGGACGGGTCGGACGATGCATCAGATGGCAACCATTGCAGGTTGTGCCACGATAGATTTCAATTCGATCACGCTGCCGGCATCCTAAAACGTTAGTTAACGAATTACGGAAATGCGCGTTAAGTGATGCAATTGCTTTTATTCGAAGGCGATGGCCAGCATAACAAATTACATTGAATGTAATCAAGCATGGGTGCCGCTAGTCAATACGCATGAGGCGGCTCGACAGCAGCGAGCACAAGGCGTGCAACTCAAGATCGAGCATTCAAACCACGATTTAACAAATCAAAATAATCATCTCGATTCGTTAAAGAAAAAGCGATCTTATTAAATACAAATATCGCAAATCCGCTCAAGAGCAACTCAATCGCCAATTCGAAAGCGCTGACTTTTAATCGATTCAATCAGAAAGCAGCATGAAAGAAATGCGCGCTTATCTCACTCCGGCACCCGGCCCGTCAGTTGCAAAGTGTTGCAAGTTGCCGTTGCTCTCGACATCAACCCGTCACACCTGTTTCATTCGCTCCAGAAACGTTTGCAAAAGAAAAATCATCGCTCGCAAACGTTTTCACGCGTTTCACAATTCTTTCTTCGAGACCATAGAAACTGTGCGCCGACTCGATCATCGGAATGCAAGCGCATATGCAAAGACGCCTTTTCGAACCGTCGTTGGCAACATGGATATCCGTTGCTCTCGCAACGATCTCGCTCGCCGCCTGCGGCCCGGGTGCGAGCGGCACGACCACTGCCTCAGCGCCTGACACGCTCAGCGCGCAAAGCCCCGCGCGCGACGCCGCTGCAGATCAACAGCCAGCAGCAGCGCCCCGTTCTTCCGCCGCACTCGCCAGCCAGATCGGCACCGCCGCTCCCACCGATGCCGCCAGCTTTGCCTATGCAAACGACCCGGTTCAGAGCGTGCAGGCCAGCCTCGCCGCGGATAGTCAGCAGGTCGCACCCGTCATGAGTTACGCCCCTGGCGACGAACCGCCAGCCAGCAGCCATTCCAGCAGCACCGCAACGACGCGTCAGTAAGCCACCCAGCAATACACCGTTAATGTGCTTATGCACACATTCATCCAACAAGCAGAAAGGTGAACAAGAATGACGTCAAACAGCCGTCGCCGTTTCCTGCAGACAGTCGCATCGTCGGGCGCCGCCGCCGCGGCCATGACCGTGCTGCCCGAGTCGATTCGCAATGCGCTTGCGATTCCCGCGTTCTCGCGCACGGGCTCGATCCGCGATGTGGAACACATCGTCGTGTTCATGCAGGAGAACCGTTCTTTCGACCATTATCTGGGCCATCTGCGCGGCGTGCGCGGTTATAACGACCGCATGCCGATTCCGCTGCCCGGCGGCCAGCCGGTCTGGTATCAGCCGTCGAAGGAAGACGCCACGAAGCCGGTGCTTCCGTTTCACCTCGATACGCAGACGACCAGCGCGCAATGCGTGGGCGACCTCGATCACTCGTGGTATCCGACGCAATACGCGATCAACAACGGCGCGTACAACCAATGGCCGCAATACAAGACCGATATGACGATGGGCTATTACCTGCGCGCGGACATTCCGTTCCACTACGCGCTGGCCGATGCCTTCACCGTCTGCGATAACTACTTCTGTTCGCTGCCCGGCCCGACGCACCCGAACCGCTCGTACCTGATGACGGGCACGGTCGATCCCACCGGCACGATGGGCGGCCCGCTGCTCGACAACAACGACTATGTCGATGGCGACGTGCCGCCCGCGTATCAACTGCTGTCGTGGACCACCTATCCCGAGCGCCTGCAGGCCGCCGGCATCTCGTGGCAGATCTATCAGCAAGGCACCAATGGCAGCGATCCGATGAACGGCAACTACGGGACCAACATCCTGCAGAACTTCGCCAACTTCATCAACGCACAGCCGGGTTCGGCGCTTTATCAGCGCGCGCAGACCGTGCGCACGATCGCCGATCTCAAGAACGATGTGCTCGCCAACAATCTGCCGCAGGTATCGTGGCTGCTGCCGCCTGCTGCATTCTCCGAGCATCCGAAATACACGCCGGCCTATGGCGCCGAATACACCTCGCAGATTCTCGACGCACTGACGTCGAATCCCGAGGTGTGGAGCAAGACCGTGCTCTTCATCATGTATGACGAGAACGACGGCTTCTTCGACCATATCGTGCCGCCGCAGCCGCCTACGACGTCGATGCAGGGCAAATCGACGGTGAGCGTGGAAGGCGAGATTCACAACGTCGTCAATCCGGGGCGCGGCGGCAAATACACCGCCGACGGCCTGCCCTACGGCCTCGGCCCGCGCGTGCCGATGACGATCGTTTCGCCATGGAGCAAAGGCGGTTTCGTGTGTTCGCAGGTGTTCGATCACACCTCGGTGATCCGCTTTATCGAAGAGCGTTTTGGCGTGCACGAGCCGAATATCACGGCATGGCGTCGCGCGGTCTGCGGCGACCTCACCACGGCTTTCGACTTCCGCACGCCCGATTCGTCGATGCCGACGCTGCCGGATACGAGCAACTATATGTCGATGGCCGACAACCAGTGCTCCGCCAACAAGGCCCCGACCGTACCCGCCACGCCGGGCGCGATCGACGCCCAGGAGCCGGGCGTGCGCTATGCCCGCGCGCTGCCCTACGAGTTGCACGTGAACGCACAGGTCGACCCTTCGAAGAAGACGCTGTCGATCACCTTCGCGAACAAGGGCCGCCAGGGCGCGCACTTCTACGTGTACGGCACGAATCGCAGCGACGGCCCGTGGCGCTATACCGTGGAAGCCGGCAAATCGCTCGACGATAGCTGGGATCTGAGCGTAACGAACGGCGTCTACGCCTTCGAAGTGCATGGCCCGAATGGTTTCGTGCGCCGCTTTGCGGGCACGGCGGCCACGTCTTCGTCGTCATCGTCGTCGGGTTTCTTCGGCAAGCACAACGGCACGCCGCAGCCGGAAGTCTCGGCGCAATACGATGTGGCCAACGGCAACCTGTTCCTCAAGTTCACCAACGCGGGCGGCGGCATTTCGCGCCTCACGGTGACGGACAACGCCTATGGCGCGCACGAGCGCCTCGTCGTGGTGCCCGCCAACGCGCGCATCGAGGAACCGTGGGTGCTCGCCTCCAGCCATCACTGGTACGACCTCACGGTCACGAGCCCCGACGATGCGACCTTCGTGCGCCGCTACGCCGGCCATATCGAAACCGGCCGCCCGAGCATCAGCGACCCGGCTGCAGTCGCACCCGTCACGCAGTTGAGCTGACGAAGCGGCCGCGCCCGCCTCATCGCCCTTCCAGACGGCGCCTTCGGGCGCCGTTTTTATTTCCTGGCCGAATTCATCCGACAAAAACAGCGCGCTTTGAACACAAATCGGCCCCCATTTCAAGCCAACGGAAGCTGACTGTTGCCAATATCCGACCTTTCAGTAGGCTTGTTGAATTTCTTTGTATATGCGAATCATTTGCATTAGCATTTGCGGCGCTCCTTGAAGTTCTCGCGCCGCCCTCGGCACCCATAACAAAATCAACGTGAGCCGGGCATCCGGCCGATCGAACACATGAAGAACACCGCCGCCGTCCGCCGTTCCGGCCCCGGCTTTGTCGCCGTGCGCTGCGCCGCCCGCACGCGCATTCCGCTGAGCGCCGCCTTGCTGGTGAGCGCCGGCCTGACGTTGTCCACTTTGTCGGCCACGGGCTGGGCGCAGGAGACCGCGCAGAACGAAAGCCAGACCGGCAGCGCCACGGCGTTGCCCACCGTCAAGGTCAGCGCGACGCGCGACAGCGAAGCGGCTTCCCCCGAGCGTGTCTCGGCAGGCGCGCTGGGCAACCGGCGCCAGGTGGACACGCCGTTCTCCACCGACGTCGTCACCACCGAGCAAGGCAAGGACCGCCTCGCCAGCACCGCCAACGATCTGTTCAAGTACGATCCGGCGGTCACGAATATCGGCGACAACCTGACCGGCGAAAACTCGGCGTTCAGCATTCGCGGCCTGCCGATCGACATGCTCAACGGCGTCAAGGTCGATGGCCAGAACTTCCCTTCCTGGGACACCGAACTATCGCTCGAACCGTTCGAGCAGGTCGAACTGCTCAAGGGTCTTTCGGGCTTTATGTACGGCTTCAGCAATCCCGGCGGCATCGTCAATTACGTGCTCAAGCGCCCCACCGACGATCCCTATCGCAGCTTCTCGATCGGTTATCAGTCGGCGGGCGTATTCAGCGAGAAAATCGATCTGGGCGGACGCTTCGGCAACGACAAGCGCTTTGGCTATCGACTCAACCTCGTCAACGAAGACGGCAATACCGCCGAAGCCAACGGCCACGTGCGCCGCCAGGTGGCGTCGCTCGCGCTCGACTTCCGCATCACGCCGGACCTCACGTGGACCGTCGACGCGTTTTATCAGAAGCGCAAGACCAACGGCACGCTATTCGGGATCTGGTTTTACGACACGCCGATCCCCGATGCGAGCAAGGTCACGCACCAGCTTACGCAACCGCAGAACTACTACCAGACCGAGATCGCTTCGTTCGGCACCGGGCTGGAATATCGTCTCTCCGAAAACTGGCACGCGAACCTCAAGTACCGCTTCGCCAAGGAAAACCGCACCAACTCGGACAGCCTGCTGATGGTGACCGATGCGACGGGCAACTACAGCAACACGCTGTACGCGGCCCTGACGCGCTACTTCTACCAGAACGTCGACGCCATGGTGGAAGGCAAATTCAACACCGGCCCGCTCAAACATGACGTGGTGCTCGGCGCGAGCTATCAGACGCAGACCAGCGAATACGACAATAGCGAAGGCTGGAACAGCGGCTATTTTCTCGGCAACGGCAATCTCTATCAGAGCACGCTGCTGACCAACGACGCAGTGAATATCGGCGAGAATCTCTATCGCCATGAAGTCACGTCGCAGACTGCGCTCTACGCGAGCGACACGGTGCAATTCAACTCGCGCATTTCCGCGCTGCTGGGCCTGCGTTATACGCAGTTCCGCGACCGTGTCTATCAGCCCGATCAGTCGGTCAATGCCGATTACAGCGCGAATCCCGTCACGCCCACCGTTGCGCTGATGTACAAGCTCGATGCCGATTCGACGCTCTACGCGAGCTATGTCGAAGCGCTGCAGCAAGGCGGAGCGGCGAGCAATACCAACGTCAACTATCCGCAGACTTACGGCCCGCTCAAGAGCAAGCAATACGAAGTGGGTTTCAAGGCCGATCATCGCAACTGGGGCGCGAATCTCGCGCTGTTCCGCATCGATCAGGGCTACGAGTACACCAATAGCGCCAATGTGTTCGTGCAAAGCGGCACCAGGCGCTATCAAGGCGTCGATGCGAGCGGCTGGCTGCAACTCGCGCACGACTGGCGTCTGATGGGCGGCGTGATGTGGCTCGACGCCAAGGCCGTCGACGTGGACGATGCCAGTGTCGAAGGCAAGCGCGTCTATGGCGCGCCGCGCTTCACGCTCACGGGCCGCGTGGAATACAACCCGTCGTATCTGCGCGCGCTGACCGTTGCGTTCGGCGGCAAATACGTGGGCAATATGGCCGTCGATGCCGCGAATACGCAATTCGTCCCGGCATACACCACGTGGGACCTGAGCGCGAAATACGACACCCAGGTCGCCGGCAAGGACGTCACGCTGCGCGCCGGCGTGAACAACCTTTTCAATCGCCGCTACTGGACGGCAGCGTGGGGCTACTACGTGATGCCTTCGGCCACGCGCACCTTCGTTGCCAACGCCACGATCGAGTTTTAACGCAGCAATTCATTGCGCGTAAGCACCAGACAATAAGGGCCTTCGAGATTTTCGAAGGCCCTTTGCGTTTGCGTCACCAGCAAAGCGCGCGCAGCGGTGGCAGAATAGGCGGTTCTGTTTCCCGGCCACGATGTCACGCGTTGCCGCGCGCGGCGTCGGCTTCCCTTACCGTTGCATTGTTCAAGAGGATCGTTCCATCATGACTTCGAGCGCGAAGCCCTACCCGGATACCCAGATTTACGTCGACGGCGCCTGGCGCGCCGGCGCAAAGACGATTGCCGTGATCGACCCCGCCACCGAGGCGGAGATCGGACGCCTGAGCCTCGCCAGCGAACAGGACCTTTCGGATGCCGCCGAAGCCGCGGCGCGCGCGTTCAACGCATGGCGCAAGGTCTCGCCGCTCGAGCGCAGCAAGCTGATGCGCCGCGCCGCCGACCTGCTGCGCGAGCGCGCAGGCGACATCGCCGCCATCATGACGCGCGAGCAAGGCAAGCCGGTTGGCGAAGCCAAGGCCGAAGTGCTGGCAGGCGGCGACATCATCGACTGGTTCGCCGAAGAAGGCCGCCGTACCTATGGCCGCGTGGTGCCGTCGCGCACGGACGCCGTGCGCCAGATCGTCACGCGCGAGCCGGTCGGCCCGGTCGCGTGCTTCACGCCCTGGAACTTCCCGGTGAATCAAGCGGTGCGCAAGGTCTCGGCCGCGCTCGCCTCGGGCTGTACCGTCGTGCTCAAGGGACCGGAAGAAACGCCCGCGAGCTGCGCCGCGCTCGTGCAGGTGTTCATCGACGCAGGCGTGCCGCAGGGCGCGCTCAATCTCGTGTTTGGCGTGCCTTCGGATGTCTCGTCGTATCTGATCGCGCACCCGGCCATCCGCAAGATCTCGTTCACGGGCTCGACGCCGGTGGGCAAGCTGCTGGCCGCGAAGGCCGGCGAGCACATGAAGCGCGTCACGATGGAACTGGGCGGCCACGCGCCCGCGATCGTGTTCGCCGATGCGGACATTCCGCGCGCCGCGAAGCTGCTCGCTATCGCCAAGTTCCGCAACGCGGGCCAGGTCTGCATTTCGCCTACGCGCTTCCTGATTGAAGACGCGGCCTATGACGAATTCCTCGAACACTTCGTCGCCACGACGAAGACCATCAAGGTCGGCAACGGTCTTGAGGAAGGCGTGCAGATGGGCCCGCTCGCGAACGATCGTCGCCTCGCCGCGATGGAACGTCTTGTCGCCGATGCGCGCGAACACGGCGCGAAGGTGCTCACGGGCGGCGAACGCGTCGGCCGCGAAGGCTACTTCTTCGCGCCCACCGTGCTGGCCGATGTGCCGCTTTCCGCGCGCATCATGACCGAAGAGCCGTTCGGCCCGCTCGCGCCGGTTTCGCGTTTCTCGCGCTACGAAGACGTGATCGCCGAAGCGAATCGCCTGCCCTTTGGCCTCGCGGCTTATGCGTACACGCGTTCGGCGGCCACTTCGGCGGCGCTTTCCGAAGACATCGAAACCGGCATGCTGTCGATCAACCACCACGGCCTCGCACTGCCTGAAGTGCCGTTCGGCGGCGTGAAGGATTCGGGCTACGGTTCGGAAGGCGGCACCGAAGCGATGGAGCCGTACCTCGTGACCAAGTTCGTCACCGAGCATCGTTGATCGCAGGACGCGCGGCGCGTTGATTCCGGCGCGCCGCGCTTCGGGTTTCAGGCTTAAGGTTTCACTCTTTACTCGCGGTTGCGCGGATAGGTCGGCAGATCATCCGCCAGCTGCACCCAATCGAGCTGTTGCGACGTCCAGGTGTGATCCTCGGGCGGCGCTGCGCCGGGCGCATCCAGCGTGCCGGTGGCAACGTCGATTTCATCGGCATACGCCGCACTGCGGTAAGTCAGCGGCGTACCGCATTCCGGGCAAAACGCCCGCTCTACCCCTTCGCTCGACGCATACGATTTCGTTGCACCCGCAACCAGTTTGAATGCATCGCGCGACACACTCATCCAGCCGACGAACGGCGCCCCCGATGCGCGCCGGCAATCCACGCAATGGCACGCCGTCGTGCCGATCGGCTCGCCCGCGATCTCGTAGCGGACGCTGCCGCACAAACATCCTCCTTGGCGCATCGCTTTCTCCTTCGCTGCGTGCAGTTTCTTGCACGCGCCTTACAGATCGAATTTCTTTACATACGACGGGAATAGAACGCGCCATCGCCCTGTTGACGCTCATAACGGCCACCATGACCTTCGAGACAGGACCGATCATGCCCCATCGCCCATCGCCATTCCCGCACTCGCGCATCCCGACGATCGCATCGTACGCCAACGGAGCCGCATCATGAGCCGCCCCCCTATCTGCGTACCTTGCAGGCTTGCCGCCATTGCAGCCGTAATCGGTGGCACCGCTGGCCTGTTCGCATGGACGGCAGGATGGCTGACGCCGACGCGGCTGGACGCGCCGCACATCGTCAACACATTCGAAACGAACTATGGCGTCCACACGGGCTATCGGCGCAATCACGCGAAAGGCCTGTGCGTGGAAGGCGAATTCGATAGCAACGGCAATGGCGCAAGCGTATCGCGCGCGGCCGTGTTCGCGCCGGGCGCCACGCCCGTCATTGGACGCCTGGCGATTCCGGGCAGCAATCCATCGGCGCCTGACGCCAGCATACCGGTGCGCAGCATGGCCTTGCTATTCCAGTTGAAGGACGGCGAGCAATGGCGCACCGGCATGAATTCCGCACCAGTCTTTGTGGTTCGTACCCCGAAGCAGTTTTATCAGCAACTGGTCGCGTCGAAACCCGATCCGACAACCGGCAAGCCCGATCCCGCGAAACTCAATGCATTTTTTAGCGCGAACCCGGAAACGCTGCCGTTTCGCCAATGGTTGAAAGCGCATCCGCCTTCATCGAGCTTCGCGAATACGCCTTTCTGGGGCATCAACGCGTTCATCGCGACCAATGCCGAAGGCAAAATGCAGGCGGTACGCTGGGAGATGGTGCCCGAGACGCCATTCGAAGCCGAATCCGCCGATCAGAAACACAACCCCGATTTCCTCGCCGACGATCTCGACACCCGGCTCGCACAAGGTCCGCTGCGCTGGCATCTGGTGCTCGCCGTAGCGGCACCAGGCGACGCCACCAGCGACGCCACGCAGCAATGGCCGGATTCGCGCCAGCAGATCGACGCGGGCACGCTCGTGCTGCGCCAGGCCACACCGCAACGCGCAGGCGCCTGCCGCGACGTCAATTACGATCCGACCATCCTGCCCGATGGTCTGAAGCCTTCTGACGACCCGCTGCTCGCCGCGCGCTCCGCCGCCTATTCGGTGTCGTTCAACCGCCGCACGCGCGAGCAAGCCGCCCTGGCACACGAACATGGAGAAGCCCAGTAATGAAGCCCGTCCACGCGCATTTCAGCGGCCTCGCCCGCCTGCTTCACTGGTCGATGGCAGTCCTGATCGTTGCCATGCTCTTTGTGGGTGTGGGGATGGTGGCGACGGTTTCGACGCTACACGACAGCCTGATCGCACTGCATCGGCCGCTCGGCATCGCCTTGCTCGTGCTGGTGATCGTGCGCGTTGTCGTGCGCCTGACACGCGGCACGCCGCCTTTACCTCGCGATATCCCAGGCTGGCAGCGCACCGCCGCGCATGCGTCGCATCTGCTGCTTTATGCCTTGATGATTGCGATGCCCCTGATTGGCTGGGCGATGCTATCGGCGGCAGGTTATCCCGTGGTGCTCGCGGGCGCCGTGCATCTACCGCCCATCGCGCCGCACAGCGTCACGCTTTATGCCTTGCTGCGTGCGGCGCATACATGGCTCGCCTTGCTGCTGTTCGCAACGGTGATGATGCATCTGGGCGCGGCGCTGTTCCACGCATGGATCCGGCGCGATGGCGTATTCAGCAGCATGGCGCGCGGATAAACCGTCAAACATGCGCGTCGCGGCCGTGGACCGGTTGCATCGGCGGCCCCATGAATTCGGCGCGCAGCGCCTCGCGCGCACTCTTTCTGCGCACCCAGATGGCGGTGAGTATCGGCACCAGAATGGCCGTCACGAGGCAGGCCGTGGCGACCATTGCGGTTGCGGCCGGCACGAGCGGCTTGAAGCGCGGAATCATTTCGCCGATGATCGCCGGGTTCGCCACGGCCGCGCCCGCGGTGGACGACGCCGCCAGTCCCGCCGCGCCGTTGCCGCCCGCAATCAGACGATCGGCAAGAATCAGCGGAATGCCGGTCACGACGATCACGCCAAGACCGAGCATCACGCCCGCGAAACCACTGGTCGCGATCACGTTGAGATCGATGCCGTTGCCCAGTGCAAAGCCAAAGAACGGAATGAGCGGATGCACGCACCGCCCGAAGAGTTCGCGCAGATCGTGATCGAGATTGCCGAGCACAAAACCGACAAAGAACGGCAATACCGCGCCCACAAATAAACGCGGTTCGAAAAATGCCACGCCGGTCGCGCCCAGAATGATCATGCTGACGAGCGGCCCCGATTCGATCGACATCAGCACGAATGCGCCCGCTTCTTCTTTCGTGCCGTACTGCTGCATGACGGCGGCGTAGAGACCGCCGTTGGTCATGTCCATCGAGGTGGTGATCGCGAGGATGGAAAGGCCTGCAAACAGGCCGCTTTTGATGCCATCGACGGGCAGAAAGTGCGCGGCAACCAGCGTGGCGATCCACGCCACCAGCATCTTCGTGACGAGCAGCGTGCCGGATTTGCGCAGCACGGTGCCAGTCGCGCGCAGGTCGATGGTCGCGCCCATGCAGAAGAACCATACGGCAAGAATAGGCACGGTGCCCGCAATCAGGCCGTTGGTGAAAGAACCGAAGTATTTGCCCGCGCCGGGCGCGAACGTATGCACGCAGGCGCCGAGCAGCAATGGCACCAGCATCAGACCGCCAGGCACGCGATCGATGGCCTTCTTCAGCTTCATGCCTCCTCCTTGGACTTGTATCCAGTCTCGGGCTGCTTTCTTCAGAAAAATAGTAGCAGCGCCACGGAAGAGGCGTTTTGGTATTTTGGCTGCGAGCGCTCAGCGTTTACCCGTTGATTTACGGGGTTTTCTCACTATTTGAGTCATGAGGCGTGCAATATCAGACGATCGCCCGATGTATTGCACACCTCATCGTCATATTTAGCTGGCGTTGCTACGCCAGCCCAGACCCAGACTTTTCTGAATGGAAATGAAGTCCTTGAGCAGTTCGGCCTGCCCCGAAATCACATCCTGTTGCGCGAGAAATTCCGCGCGCTGCGTATCGAGCAGATCGACCAGACTGGATGCGCCCGCACGATAACGCTGACGCATCAGCACGGCCGAACGCTGCGCCGAGGTCTGCACTTTCTGCAGCGTCACCAGATGTTCGCGCTGATAGCCGTAGCGCGAAAGCGCACCGTTCGCATCCTGCAGCGCGGCGAGCACGGTCTTTTCGTAACGCGCTTCGGCTTCATCGCGCGACGCTTGCGCGCCGCGTACCGCACCCATCGTGCGGCCGAAGTCGAACAGATTCCATTGCAGATACGGCACGCCAACCCAGCTGAAATTGTTCTTGCGCAGCAGGTGGCCCGGGTCCGCCGCCGTGAAGCCCAGATCGCCGAATAGCGTGAGCTTGGGCAGGAAATCGGCGACATGCTCGCCAATCTGCGCGTTGCTCGACGCGAGACGCCGCTCGGCCGCGCGGATGTCGGGACGCTGCGCGAACATCGCCGCCGGATCGCCGACCGGCACCGAAGCCGGCAGCACCGGCAGCGCGCGCGGCGCAGCGAGTTCGGCGTCGAGCGCGCCCGGCGCCTTGCCGGTGAGCACGGCAAGTTGGTCGAGCGACGTCTCCACCTGCGAAGCCAGCGGCGTAATGGTCGAACGCGTGGTTTCGACCTGCGTGGTCAAACGCTCGACATCGACGTCCGCAGCCGTGCCGCCTTTACGGCGCTGCTCAGTGAGCGTCAGCGACTGCTGCTGCAATTCGGCAGTTTGTTGCGCGATCAACAAACGCTGCTGCTCGTTGCGCAGGTCGACATAGGCCTGCGCCACTTCGGCAGCGAGCGAGACTTGTGCATCGGCGAGATCGGCATCGACGGCATCGGCTTCGTCGCTCGCGGCTTCCACCGCGCGTCGCGTGCCGCCGAACAGATCGATCTCCCACGAAGCGTCGAAACCCGCCGTGTAGAACTGCAGCGGACCGCGGCCGCTCGACCCCGACGAACTGGAACTCGAACTCCCGCTACTCGACGAGAACGAACTCAGGTCGGGCTCGCGCATACGGGGCGCGGCGACGGCGGCCGAGATCTTCGGCATTTCCGCGCCACGCTGCTGCTGGAGTTGCGCACGCGATTCGCGCAGACGGGCACGGGCGGCGCGCAGATCGGGATTGTGCTCGAATGCAGCGGAAATCAGCGCATTCAATTGCGGATCGTCGAATGCGAGCCACCATTCGCTGGGCGCGCGTGCGGGTGTCACGCCTTGCGCCGGCGTGCGCACGAACGAAGCGGCGCTGGCCGCTTCGGGCGCCACGGCAGGCGCGCCGTGATAGTCGGGGCCAACCGTACACGCGGCGAGCGCGCAGGCCGCCGCCAGCGTTGAAAGCGGCGCGAGGAAAGGACGATAGGAGCGAGTTGCCGTCATGAGTCGAATTGTTTAGCTTCAGTGGCCGGCTGACGGCGCCTTCACGCCGGGCTGCGGTTTCTTGAGCAGGAGCGCGAGCGGCACGCAGGCAGCAAGCGCAACGCCGAGTACCCAGAATGTTTCGGAGTACGTGATGACTGTCGATTGCACCTGAATCTGCGCGGCAATCTGACCGAGCGATTGCACCTGCGCGTGCGCCATATCGCCGGTCTGGGCGAACCAGTTGGCCGCGCCCGAAGCCAGGCGCTCCTGCCCGATCACCGAGTTAGCGCTCAGCGACTCGCGCAGCATCGCCGTGTGGAAGGTCTCGCGCCGATCGATCAAGGTGCCGATGATCGCCAGTCCGACCGAGCCGCCCAGGTTACGCGCCATGTTGTAAAGCCCGGCCGCATCGCCCGAATCTTCGCGCGCAACGGCGGCCATCGAAGCCTGATTGAGCGGCATCATCGCCAGCATTTGCGCCACGCCGCGAATCAGTTGCGACCAGACGAAATCGTGGCCCACGCTCTGCGCGGTCAGCGAAATATCGAGCATGCAACTGAGCGTGAACAGCAAGAGCCCGGTCACCACCAGCACGCGAAAATCCACCTTGCCGAGCAGACGCGGCAAGATCGGCATCACCAGAAACGCCGGCAGCCCCGAAAGCAACATGATGGCGCCGGATTGCTCGGCGTTATAGCCGGCCACGATGCTCAGAAACTGCGGCAGCAGATACGAAATGCCGTAAAGACCGGCGCCCACCGCCGACACAATCACAATCACGCTCGCATAACGCGGATTGCGCATCAGCGAAAGACGCAAGATGGGTTTCTTCGCCACGAACTGCGAAATGCCGATCAGCACCATTCCCGCCAGCGACACGCAGGTCAGCGTGACGATCATGCTCGATTCGAACCAGCGCTCGCGCTGCCCTTCTTCGAGCACCACCGTGAGCGTGCTCAGCCCGACAGCGAGGCCGACGATGCCAAGCCAGTCGGCCTTCAAAAAGGCTTCCCAATGCGGACGATCCTTCGGCAGCCCGACCACCAGCAGCGTAATGAGCGCGATACACACGGGCAGGTTGATGAAGAAGCACCAGCTCCAGCTGATGTTTTCCGCGAGCCAGCCGCCCAGCACGGGACCGAGCAGCGGCCCGAGCAGCACGATCAACCCGAACACCGTCATCCCTACGGGCAATTGCGAAAGCGGTAGCCGCGTGCGGATAATGGTCTGTGCGGTAGGAATCATTGCGCCGCCGGTAAAGCCCTGGCCGATACGCCCGGCGATCATCAGGCCCAGCGTGCCCGACCAGCCGCACATCATCGAAAAGCCGATGAAGAGCGCCGCATTGGCAAGCAGAAAGTTTCGCAGTCCGAACACACGTGTGAGCCATGCAGCCAGCGGAATCATGACGATTTCCGACATCAGATAGCCCGTGGAAATCCACGTGCCCTCCGTGCCGGTCGCGCCGATTTCGCCCTGAATCTGCGGCAACGCCGAATTCGTAATCGAAATATCGAGCGTCGCCATCAGCGCGCCCAGCGCACCCGCGGCCACGGCGATCCAGTCGGCCGTGGTCGCGCGTTCGTGCGGCTGCGGCGCGGCCGGCGCGGCGCTGCCTGCAGCACCCGTTGAGTTAGTCACGATGATTCTCGGCGTCGATACGGCGATCGTCGTCGCGCGCGGAACGCGTATCGACATCGACATTCACGGACATACCCGGCAGCAGCACACCGCGCGTTTCAGGGCCGGTGTCGAGACGAATCCGCACCGGCACGCGCTGCACGATCTTGGTGAAGTTGCCCGTGGCGTTCTCCGGCGGCAGCAACGCGAATTGCGCGCCCGTGCCCGGCGAGAAGCTGTCGACCACGCCATGCAGCGTATGGCCCGGCAAGGCATCGACATGCATTTCGACCGGCTGGCCAATCCGCATGCGGCCGATCTGCGTTTCCTTGAAGTTCGCGGTGAGATAGGTTTTCTGCACCGGCACGACGGTCAGCATGCGCGTGCCGGGCTGCACGTACTGCCCCACACGCACGGTGCGATCGCCCACGCGCCCTGCAAGCGCGCTTTTCACCACGGTGTTGTCGAGATCGAGTTGCGACTGCGCCGCGCTGGCGCGTGCCGCTTCGAGTTGTGCGCGCGCCTGCGCCTGCTGCGCGGTGAGCGCGGCGATCTGCGAACGCTGCGCTTCGACCGCGGCCGAATCGGCGGCCAGCGTGGCTTGCGCCTGATCGCGCGTGCTCTTGAGTTCGGCGAGACGTTCGGTCGTTTCCGCGCCCGTGGCCGCCAGCGGCGCGTAGCGCGCCACTTCGTCCTGTGCGTGGCGCAGACTGACGCGCGCCACTTCCTGCTGCGCCTGCGATTGCGCGATGTTCGCGCGTTGCTGCAGGAGTTGCGCATCGGCGTGCTGGATGTCGGCCGCGCGCGCATCGACGGTGGCGTTCGCCTGATCGAGCGCGACCTGGTACTGGCGCGCATCGAGCTTCACGAGCGGATCGCCAACCTTCACGGTCTGGTTGTCGGCCACGTAGACATCGGTGATATAGCCGCTCACCTTGGGCGCGACGGTCACGCTGTCGGCCTGCAGGTAGGCATCGTCGGTACTTTCGATAAAGCGGCCGACGAGCCACCAGTGCCCGCCCCAGACGCCCGCCGCGACCAGCGCGCCGAGCCCGAGACCCACCAGCACCATCCGCCTGTTGCCACGTTTTCCCGGCGAAACGGCATCGCCCGGCACTTCGCGCCCAGGCGCACCCGCAGTCGTTGACATGATTTTCACAACCTTAGAAAAAGATTATTACCAGTTGGCAAAATTATTCCACCCGGAAAAATTGTGTCAAGTGTTATATTTTCGACAGCCAAGGCAATCCCACATGACATGAACGAACCCAAACGACTGCGCCGCCCATCGGCGGGCGGTTATGCACGCGGCGACGAAACGCGCCGCAAGATCATCGAAGCCGCCATCAGCCTGTTCGGGCAACTCGGTTTCGAAGGCGCATCGACACGCGATATCGCCGCGCGCGCGGGCGTGAATGCTCCGGCGCTGCAGTACTACTTCGAGAATAAGGAAGGCCTTTACCGCGCCTGCGCCGAGTCGATCGCCGACGAATCGTGGCAAGCGCTGGAGCCGGCCGTGCTGCGCGCACGCGCAGTCCTCGAACGCAACGGCGACACGCCGGAACTGATCGATGCCTTCATCGACATCCTGCGCGCCGTGGCCGATCGCACATTCGTGAAGCGCAGCGAGCCGGATCAACGGCTCTTTTTCGCGCGCGAACAAGGCGGCGGCGAACCCGAGATCGGCTCGCAGGTGCTGCGCGAACGCGTGCGCGAGCCGCTGAACGAAGTGAATGTGGAACTGCTCGCGCGCATCACCGGCAAGAAGGCCGACGATCCGCTCACCGTGGTGCGCATGTTCAGCCTCTACGGGCAATTTCTGGTGTTCCATATCGCGCGCGGCTCAACGCTGACGACGCTCGGATGGAATGAAATCGACGCGAAAAAAGCCGACTTCCTCAAGACCAGTTGCTGCGAGCAGACGCGTGTTCTGCTGGAGCACTGGAGCCGTTTGCGCGACGCCTGAGCGACCGTATCGTGTGCGCGCGTTTCCGATCGGAGACGCCAGCGGCATGGCGATGCGGATCGGAAACTGCGCGCATTGCGCACGATTTCGCTGCCCGACGTGCACAGCGTTTCGCGCGTGATAGTGTTAAAGATCCCTTCCACCTCCAGCCGATCGCCATGTCCCCCACTACCGCCGTCGTCAGCATCCTCGCCGCGCTTTTGCTCGGCGCCATGAGTCCCGGGCCCAGCTTTGTGATGGTCGCGCGCAATTCGATCGGCCTGTCACGACGCGACGGTGTCGCCACTGCGCTCGGCATGGGCGTGGGTGCAATCTGCTTTGCGGGCATCGCGCTCGCCGGCCTCTATACGCTGCTCGCCACGGTTGCGTGGCTGTATGCCGGTCTCAAGATCGCGGGCGGTCTCTATCTGCTTTACATCGCCTCGCGCATCTGGCGCGGCGCGGGCGAACCCGTGACGATGGGCGCAGGCGAGAAGCAGATCGCCCATCCCACGAAATCGTTCTGGACCGGCCTCACGACCCAGCTCAGCAACCCGAAAACGGCCGTGGCTTACGGCAGCATTTTCGTCGCGCTGCTGCCGCAGCATCCGCCGGTCTGGTGTTATTTCGCGCTGCCGCCGCTCGTATTCGCGATCGAAACCGGCTGGTATACGGTGGTCGCGCTGAGTTTTTCGAGCCAGCGTCCGCGCGATATGTATCTGCGCGCCAAGCACTGGATCGACCGCATTGCTGCTGGCGCAATCGCGGCGCTGGGTCTGCGGCTGATCGTCAGCGCCGGTCACCGCGGGGTTTAACGCTAGCTGAGCGCCGGGTTTCCTTAAGGAAACTCGGCGGGAAAAGAAATTTTCCCCGGGCGCTTGACAATCTACCTTCTAGTAGATAAATTAGAGCCCATGAACACGAAGTTGACAGTACGCGAACAGGTTCTCGATCACGCCATCACGTTGATGATGTTGCGCGGGTATAACGGTTTTAGTTATCGCGACCTGTCGGAACTCGTGGGCGTGAAGACGTCGAGCATTCACTACTACTTCCCGTCGAAAGACGACCTCGTGCTCGAGGCGGTGAAGCAGTACAGCGACGAAGTCATGCAGGCGCTGCAAACGGTCGACCCGGCACTGCCGGCCAACGAAAAGCTCGCGCTGTACACGCGCTTTTTCGGCAAGACGCTTGGCGACGGTAACCAGATCTGCCTGTGCGGCATGCTGGCCGCCGACATCGAAACGCTGCCCGAGTCCGTGCGCGAAGCCGTTCAGGCGTTCTTCCGCACGAACGAATCGTGGCTGGCGAAGGTGCTGGCGCAAGGCGTCAAGGAAGGTACGCTGGTCGCACGCGGCAAGCCGGAAAGCGCAGCGCGCACGTTGTTCGCCGCGTTGCAGGGCAGCGTGATCGCAAGCCGCCTGTTTCATACGAAGGCGCGCCTGGAAGACGTGGAAGCCATGTGGAAAGTGGCGTCCTGAGCAGGTTGGCCAGAGAGATTTGAAGAAGGCGGTTCACCGCCTTTTTGCAGGACGATGAATCTATCTTCTGATAGATAGCTCCATCGAAAAGCAGGACATCCGGTAAAAATTAATGTATGTTTATGTCGTAGCCCTATATCTATCTAGTGATAGATAGTATTTGAAAAAATGACGACGGCGATCACGTGTACGCCACGAACGAACGCTATCGTCGATGTCATGCAGTCAACCCTTGTCGCGAAGACCGCCATTGGTCCGGACGACTAACGATTCAACACCTGCAGTTTTCATGCTGCGTTGCTCACACTGGAGAGTCAGTCATGTCGATCGAAAAAGCCCTTTACACCGCCGAAGCCACTGCAACCGGAGGCCGTGACGGCCGCGCCGTCGTCCCCGCCAGCAAGCTCGACCTGAAGCTCGACACGCCGCGCGAACTGGGCGGCGCAGGCGGTGAAGGCACGAACCCCGAACAACTGTTCGCAGCGGGTTACAGCGCGTGCTTCATCGGCGCGATGAAGTTCGTGGGTGCACGCGACAAGATCGCTGTGCCGGCCGATCTCTCGATCACCGGCCGCGTGGGTATCGGCCAGATCCCGAACGGCTTCGGCATCGAAGTGGAACTGCGTATCTCGCTGCCGGGCATGGACCGCGCTGCGGCGCAGGAACTGGTCGACAAGGCTCACATCGTCTGCCCGTACTCGAACGCCACGCGCGGCAACATCGACGTGACGCTGACGATCGTTTAAGAGCGCACACGCAGTCTGCCGCCAGTTTTCCGATTTGTTTTCTCGCTTTGTTTTCTCGATTTCCGATCGGAAAAATTGCGTAAAAGCGGCACTGTATCGCGCCGGGCGGTGACGGAACGAGCCTGATCGAGGCTCGCCCCGGCGCCGCCCGGCGCGTTGTTGTTTTCGTTAGTCGCTGTCGCCAGCAAGACCTGCCATCAGCCCGCTCGCGCGCTGCACCTTCGCCACGACTGCCCTGTCAAGCACCGAACGCCCTTCCGGCACGGCAAGCGTCAGAAACGCGCGCGCCCGTGTGATGCCTGTGTAGACGAGTTCACGCGTGAGGATCGGGCTGTAGGTATCGGGCAGCACGAGCGCCGCGTGCATGAACTCCGAGCCCTGCGATTTGTGGACCGTAAGCGCGAACACCGTTTCCACGCCCTGCAAACGGCTAGGCGATACCCACTTCACGCCGCCCACGCCGTCACCGGACGGAAACGCCACGCGCAGAACCGGCGGCTTGCCTTCTTCAACCGGAAAATCGAGCGCAATGCCGATATCGCCGTTCATCAGGCCGAGCTCGTAGTCGTTGTGCGTGACCAGCACGGGGCGTCCCGCGTACCAGTCGCCCAGCGGCTCGATCAAACCTTCTTCCTGCAGCAATCGCGCGACGCGCCGGTTGAGCCCTTCCACGCCCCAGGCGCCGCGCCGCAATGCGCACAGCAACTGGAATTCCGTGTGCGCTTTCAGCACGCCGGCAGCCCATACAGCGAGTTCCTCAGGCGTCGCACCAGGCGCTGGACGTTCGCTGCGCATCGTTTCCAGATAGTGACGATAACCGCGCCGCGGCACATCACTATGTTGCTGCCCAGTCTCGCCAACATTGCCATCGACGATCAGCGCGCGTAGCGGCGCATCGTCGTGCATGGGGCAGATCACGCGTGCGAGATCCGCATAACCATGCCGCCAGATCTTTGCCACGCCCGTCGCATCGCCGGCATTGACGAGTTCCGCGAGCGCGCCAATGCCACTTTCCGATGCGAAACGATGGCTCTGACGCAGCATCGCCACGGCCTGATCGAGCGGTGTGCCGCGTGCATCGAGCATGACGGTGTCGATCCGCTCGCCGGTGGCCGCTTCGAGCCACGTGCGCGTCGCCTCCGTATAGTGGCCTTCGCGTGCGCGATCGCAAAGTTCGCCGAGAACAGCGCCCGCCTCGACGGAAGCCAGCTGGTCCTTATCGCCGAGCAGGATCAAACGCGCCGTCGGCGGCAAGGCATCGAGCACCGCCGCCATCATTTCAAGGTCGACCATCGACGCTTCGTCGATCACCAGCACATCGACAGGCAGCGGATTGGCCGCATCGTGACGGAAACGCCGGCTGCCGGGCCGCGTACCCAGCACGCGATGCAGCGTCGTCACTGCGGTGGGAATGGCGTTGCGCAATGCCGTTGCGTCCACGCCCTGCGCGAGCGCATCAAACGGCAGGCGCGCCACTGCACCTGCAATCGATTCGTTCAGCCGCGCCGCCGCCTTACCCGTCGGTGCGGCCAGACGAATCCGCAATGGTCGCGCCGATGCCTTGCTGCCCAGCGCCAAGGTCTGCAGGAGTGCCAACAACTTCACCACGGTGGTGGTTTTCCCCGTGCCCGGCCCACCCGTGATGATGCTGAAAGCGCTACGCGCGGCGAGTGCGCAAGCGAGCTTCTGCCAGTCAGCCTGCTTTGCCGGTTCCGCGACAGCGCGCGGCGCAAACAGCGCGTCCAGCGCCGCGCGCGCCGCAGCAGCGGGCAATTCCATCTCGATGCGGGCGCGTTGCGCGAGCCGCGCTTCGATGCCCGCGCGCACGTCCTGTTCGTATTGCCAGTAGCGGCGCAGATAGCAACGCGTCCCCGTCAACACGAGCGGCGTGTTGCCTGCATCCTTGCCCACGAGATCGGACATATCGAGCGCCGCGAGCCAGTCTTCGAGTGTGACGCCCGCCAGCACCTCGGCGGGCGGTTGCGGCGGTTCGTCGGTTTGCACCTGCGGGCCGTCGGGCGGCAGGGACAACGCAAAGGCCGGATCATCGAGCGTCGCTTGCAAATCGAGGCACACGTGTCCGCGCCCGAGTTGATGACTGGCGAGCGCCGCCGCAAGCAAGAGCAAAGGCGAGGCTTCAGGCGCCTCTTCCAGCAAAAAGCGCGCGAACGCACCATCGAGCGCACGCAGCCAGCCGCGCTCGACCCAACGTTCGAGCGTGGCCAGCATCTGCGCCGCAGTGCTGGTTGAAGCCGTGCGCGCCGCCGCCACGTTGGAGACCTCGGGCTTTGCTGCGTCGATCACGCGTTCAGGCTCTGGCGCTTGCGCGGGCAAATCCAGATCGGCGAACAGATCACCCGTTACGCCGATACCGTCTTTCGGCGCGGAAGTCGCGGTCGTGCGTCGCTTCGTCATACCGCGCCCTCCAGCGTGTCGTGATTCGCAAACAGCGCGTCGAGTCCTTCGATCAACTCACGCGGCGGCCGCTCGCAATGCAAGCCCTGGCTTGCCGAATTTCCACCGCGCAGGAACATATAAACCGCCCCGCCGATATGTCGATCGTAGTCATAGTCGGGCAAACGTGATTTGAGCAGCCGATGCAGCGCAAACAAATAAAGCGCATATTGCAGTTCATAACGCGAATGCAGGATTTGCGATTGCATTTTTTCTACGGTGTACGAAGCATCGTCGGCGCCTAGCCAATTCGACTTGTAGTCGGCGACGTAGTAACGCCCTTCATGCTCGAATACCAGGTCGATAAAGCCCTTGAGCATGCCGTTCAGGCGCGCGGCGTCCAGCGGCGGCCGTTCGGCGCCATCGAGCGTCAATGCGGTAACCAGTGCATCGAGCTCGCGCGTTTCTACCCGATGCGCGGCAACCCAGAACTCCATTTCCGCCATATAGCGCGTTTTATCGAGCGACGAAAGCGTGAGCGGTGCAACCGGTTCGCCGTCGAAATCGGGCAATTTGAGCGGTGTGGTGATGAATGACAGAATCCATTGCGTCAGCGTATCGATCCACCTATCCCAGCCGCGCACACTGCAGCGACGCGCGATCATGTCGCGCAAACGCTCATGCGCGCCCGCTGCTGCGATCTCGGCGAAACCTTCGTTCGCGATCCATTCGATCAGTTCGTGCAGAAAACTACCGGCGTCGGCGCCACGCTCGAAACCGTGCATCGGCGTGTTGGCGGGCGCGAGTGCATTCGCTTCGGGCACGTCATCGCTCTGAGGCGCGCTCGCGCCGAGCAGTTCCAGAAAGACGTCTTCGCTGCGGGTGTCGGGCGCGGCGCGCTCCTCGTCTTCCAGCTTTGCCGCGAACGCGCCCTGCGTGCCCTCCACGGTCTTGAGGCTCGAATAGCTGGCGATCCACCAGGGCGTGCGCGTGCGGCGCGGGAACATGCGCGCATGTCCGCGCATCGCAGCCGGGCCCACCGTGGCGAAGATTTCGTTGCCAGCCGCCGGCGCCAGTGCAATATCGATGTCGTGACACGGCCCGCAGAACGATTCAAGCAGCGTATCGCTCTGTTCAGCCGGCAGCGCTTCGCCGCCGCCCACCAGATAACCAAACGCACTGCCCTCCACGTTCTGCACGGGCGCGTAGCCAATCCACGTGGCGTAGCAGGCGCGCGTGAGCGCGACGTAAAGTTTGCGCAGATCTTCGCCAAGCCGTTCACGGTCGGCTTGAACCAGTACAGCGGGCTCCGCTTCCAGCGTAATTTTTAGTTCGCCATCCTGATCGTGCCATTTGAACGGCACGTCGGTGGCTTTCACCGCACGATGCGCGCACGCGAAAGGCAGGAAAACCAGCGGATATTCCAGACCTTTCGACTTGTGGATCGTGACGACCTGCACGAGCCCGGCATCGCTTTCCAGCCGCAACTGACGTGCATCGCCGCCACCGCCCGCGCTTTCGTCTTCGCGCTGCTCGTCCAGATAGCGGATCAGCGCGTGCTCACCGTCGAGTTGCGTGCTGGCCTGCTGAAGCAGTTCGGCCAGATGCAGCAGATTCGTGAGCGCGCGCTCGCCATTCAGCCCCGACGCAGCGCTTTCGCCGAGCAAGCGCTGCGGCACGTGGAAATCGTTGAGCAGACGGCGCAGCATCGGCAGTACGCCCTTCTTGCGCCACACTTCGCGATAGCCGCGAAATTGCAGCACACGCCCTTCCCAGGCGATTTCATCGCGGCCCAGCGCGTCCAGTTCGCTCCAGCCCAGGCCCAGCGACGCCGTGGCGAGCGCACTGCGCACGAGACGGCCATCGTCGGGCTCCGCGCACGCGCCGAGCCAGAAGCGCAACTCTTCGGCCTGGGACGTGAGATAAACCGAATCGCGATCGGAAAGATAAACGCTACGCACGCCACGCACCGCCAGCGCTTCGCGAATCGCGCGCGCTTCGTCGCGGTTGTTCACCAGCACGGCCATATGCGCGGGCCGCAACGGCTTCAAGCCTGCTTCGCCTTCGAAACCGGCCGCGCCCATCTGCCCGAGATTGAGCAGGCGCACCATTTCCGTCGCGCAACTCGCGGCCATGCTCGCGAAGTACGCGGTCTTGCTGAGCGGCTTGCCGTCGTCCGCGCCCGGCAGCCACCAGACGTTGAGCGCGGGCAGCGCGTTACCGTTCGCCACGAGTTCATCGGAACGGCCGTGCGCATCGGCGGCAACGAACGGCAGGGCATTGTCACCGTGGTTTGCGCCGCGAAACAGAAATGCACCGCTGCCTTCGGCACGCATTTCCGCCGCTTCGAAACAGCGGTTGACCGCATCGACCATCGCGCGCGTCGAGCGGAAGTTCTTCTTGAGCGTATAGAGCCGCCCGGCGCAGGCACGCCTTGCGCGCAGATAGGTATAGATATCCGCGCCACGAAATGCGTAGATCGCCTGCTTCGGATCGCCGATCAAGACGATTGCCGTATCGATGTTATTCGACTCGATCGCATAGACCGAATCGAAGATCTGATATTGAACCGGGTCCGTGTCCTGGAACTCGTCGATCAGCGCGACCGGATACTGCTTGCGGATGATCTCGGCAAGTCGCGGTCCATTGGGTTTTTTCAGTGCGGCGAGCAGACGCGTCAGCAGATCGTCGAAACCCATCTGCGAGCGGCGCGCTTCCTCTTCCTCGAAACGGCGCGCTACCCAGCGCGCCGCATGGCAAAGAATGGGCAGCTTCGCTTCGGGCCGTGCGGACAGCGCTTCGAGCAGGGTTTCCATTGCCGTGAAGCACGGGTGCGCCGGCGGCTTGCCGTCCTTCCAGATTTCCGCGAGGCCGTCTGGCGTCAGACGCGTCCACACGGCGGCATCGTCCTTGAAACCCGGATGAGCGCTTTCCGGGTCGTTGGCCCATTCGCGCAGCTTCGCAAACCAGTTTTCGCAATTGCGCGTGTTCAACTTCTTCGCGTCGAACAGTTTCTTTTCGCGTGCCGCCGCAATCAGCCCTTCGGCTTCGTCGATACCCGCGCGCCACGGTGCCTTCAACGTTTCGAGCGCTTCGAACGCCTGCGTGCGGGCTTCATGCAAGGCCGCTGCGGGCTCGGCAGCATCGGGCAGCAGTTCGGCGTGGGCGAGCAGGCTGCGAATCGCGCCGTGCAAGGCGTCGGGACTCGCGAACCACGCGCGCACTTCGCCCGCGCCGCGCGCATCCAGCGGCGCCATGAAGGTGCGCCAGTAGTCGCGCACGACTTCCGCACGCAACTCGGTCTGGTCTGTTTCCAGCGTCTGCGAAAAGAGACTGTCGCTATCGAACGCATGCTCGCTGAGCATGCGATTGCACCAGCCGTGGATCGTGGACACCGCCGCTTCGTCCATCCATTCCGCCGCCAGTTGCAAACGACGCGCACAAGCTGGCCATTGTTCGGGCAGATATTCCTCGCGCAGATCGTGCAGCAGATCGACGCCGGGCGCGCGTAGCGGCACCTCGTCGGCATTGGCCCGGAAGTATTCCGCGGCTTCGATCAGACGCGCACGAATACGTTCGCGCAGCTCCTTGGTCGCCGCATCCGTAAAGGTCACGACAAGGATTTCAGGCGGCGTGAGCGGGCGTATTCCCGCCTGCGCCTGCGCGTCCCCGGTGTCTTCTTCGTCATGAAACTCACTGGCGCCGTGATGCCCGAGCACGAGGCGCACATAGAGCATCGCGATCGTAAAGGTCTTGCCGGTGCCCGCGCTCGCTTCGATCAGGCGGCTGCCGTAAAGCGGAAAGCGCAGCGGCTCCAGCACATCGGCGATCATGTCGTCTGCCGGGGTCATGCGGTTTCTCCAGCGGTATCGGCGGCATTGGCCGAAGGCTTCTTCTTCGACGATGAAAGCGGCGCGCGCTGCACCGGCATCAGCAACGACGTTGCGAGCGCAACGAATTCGTCACCCGCAATCAATGTATCGAAGTCGGCAAAAGCCCTTCGCAGATAGGGATTCGTATCGCGCTCGCCAGGCAGGCGCGCAGCGCCCTCGTACGCCGTGCGCGCTGCGTCCCAGGCGTCGGCCGGAATGTCGCCCGTGTCCGCAACATAATCGGCCGGCAGTTTGCGCAGCCAGGCGAACGCAGTTTTCACGGCGAGCGGCAACGGCCTGCGCGTGCCTTCGTCCCACGCCGCAAGCAACTGGAGCAGCCACGCGCGCGCCACTTCAGGCGCCACCGGCGCGAACTCCGCCACGCCCACCTTGCTGACGATCACCGTCGTCACCTCGCCCGCCGCCAGTTGCGCCGCGACGTGCGCAACCCAGTACGCCACCAGCCGGTCGCCACGATACTTGTTGTCCTTGATAAGCGTGCCCGCGTCGAGAATCACGCGGCCCAGCGCGCCGCCCTCGCCTTCGCGGATATCGTCGATCCAGTCCTGCAGTTCGAGCGTGCGGCCATCGCGCTGCACATCGAGACGAATTTCGTATTGATGCGCCAATTGATCCGGCCAGCGTGCCAACGCCTTGCGATATTCGGCGAACAGCGCCTCCATCGGCTCGAGCAGTTCTTCGCCGATGACCTCGCCAAAGCCGCCCGCCGCCAGGTCGCCGCTGCGATGCATGCGTTCGAGCCGCTCGCGCGCGACCGTGTCGAGATCGCCATCGCCGCGTTCCATGGCCCGCAACTGCGCGCGAATCAGTTCGTCCTGCAACTGCCACGCCTGCAATGCGTCCACCTCGAACGGTTCGTGGTTCTCGCTCGCTTCGTCCTGCATTTCGAGGCCTACGCGCAGGCGCTGGCGGAAAAAGCTGCGCACGGGATCACGGAGAAATTCACCCAGTTCGCGGATGGAAAGCGGTTCGTCGCGCTCAGCCACCGCCAGCACGGTATCGGCGGATGGCGTGCCTGCAAGCGGCGCAGGACGGCTCCATTCGTGCGCGTAGGTATAGAGCGCGGTGTCTTGAGGATCGGCGGGGAAATACTCGGCGCTGAACGGTTGCAGCCGATGCTCGATCGTCAGCGCATCCAGCAGTTTGCCGGGCTTGTCGGGCTCTTCGCCTTCGAGATGCCAACCCGCCTTGAGATGGTCGCGCAACTGCCCGACCAGCACCGAAGGTGGACGCGGTGTATTGTCGGTCACGCTGCGGCCCACCCACGAAATATGCAGATGATCGCGAGCCGACAGCATGGCTTCGAGGAACAGATAACGGTCGTCTTCGCGACGCGAGCGGTCGCCCGGACGATAGTCGCGTCGCATCAGGTCGAAGTCGAGCGGCGTGCGGCTGCGCGGATAATCGCCGTCATTCATGCCGAGCAGGCACACATAGCGGAACGGAATCGCGCGCATCGGCATCAGCGTGGCGAAGGTGACGGCGCCCGCAAAAAAGCGCTGCGAGAGACCGCCGCCGTCGAGCTGGCCGAGCCAGTTTTCCGCCACGATCGCCAGCGGCAGCGCCTGCGTCAGCGCCGCTTCATCGCAGGCGTCGCGCCACGTTTCGAGCGCTTTATCGAGGCGTTCGAGCGTGAAGGCATCCTCGCCTTCGGTCGCGGCGAAAAACGTCGTTGTGAGTGCACGCAGGCGCTCGCACCACTGCGACACGCTCACCGGCTCGCTGAGCGTGCGCCATGCTTCGTCGAGCGCATCGATCAGGCGCGTGAGCGGCCCGAGCAGCGCCGCATCCAGCCCGCCGATTTCCGCATACGGCTCGATGCCGCGCCACGCGTTGGCACGATCGCCGGCCGCATAGCCGAGCAACATGCGACGCAGGCCGAACATCCAGCTATTGGGCGCGCTCGCTTCGTCGCCTTGCGGCAGGCCCAGACTCGCACGCTGCTGCGCATGCAGGCCCCAGCGAATATTCGCGCCGTCGATCCAGTTGCGCAGCGTGGGCACATCGTCGGCATCGATACCGAAGCGCGTGCGTACCGCCGGCACTTCCAGCAGGTCGAGCACATCGCTCACCGTCACGCGCGCGTGCGGCAGCGACAGCAGCATCTCCAGCGCGCCGATCAGCGGATCGAATGCACGCTGCGCGCGGTCAGCAATGCTGAACGGGATGTAGCGCGGATCATCGCCATCGACCAGACCGAAAACAGCCTGAATATGCGGCGTATAGACCTCGATGTCCGGCACCATCACGATCACGTCGCGCGGGCGCAAGGCCGGGTCGGCCGCGAACGCCGCCAGCAGGCGGTCATAGAGAATTTCCACTTCGCGCTGCGCGCTGTGCGCCACGTGGAAGCGGATCGAATCGTCCACCAGCGGATCGACTGCGGGCCAATGCTCGCGCGTCTCCGGCAAAGGCCGCAGATCGCGGATATCGTCCTGCAACTGTTGCAGCAGCGTATGCGGCTCGGCGCCGTCGAACAGATCGATACGCTGGCCGATGCGCGTG
The DNA here is from genome assembly GCF_017104965.1 of Paraburkholderia sp. Ac-20340. Taxonomy (GTDB): domain Bacteria; phylum Pseudomonadota; class Gammaproteobacteria; order Burkholderiales; family Burkholderiaceae; genus Paraburkholderia. The sequence continues at coordinate 117,614 of NZ_JAAGPR010000006.1, read as the reverse complement.
AAATGCGGCGTATATGTTTCGCGCGCTTCGTCGCTGTCGTATTCGTCGAGCAGGCCGATGAAATCGCGGCCCTGCTTGCCCCAGGCCGCCAGCAAAGGCTGCGCATGCAGATGCAGCTGCGATTCGTCGAGGATGGCGGGCGCGCCCGCACGACGGCGCTGGCGTGCGTGACGCGCGCGCAGCAGATCCTGATCGGCGACGATATCGGCCCAGTAATGCATGCAGGGGTTGTGCACGCAGAGCAGCACCTGACTCCAGCGCGCGAGTGCCGCCAGCACTTCGAGCGACTGGCGCGGCAGGCTCGAAATGCCGAACACCAAGAGGCGGCGCGGCAGTCCACGCGGACGCGCATCGCCTTCCTGCCAGCTTTCGGCGCGCTGCATAAAGAGGTCATGCACGGCGGCGCGGCCCGTTTCCGCCAGTGCGCTGCCCGCGGGCGCGCGCGCGCTCACGTCGGCCAGCAAGGCGCGCCAGAGCGCGGCCTGCCAGCGCGCATCGTCCGCGAGCGCAATGCGGTTATTACGCGCGTCGATCACCACATCGTCGTTGGCGGCCCATGCGGCCAGCCAGTCGGCGCGATAGACCTGGTACTGGTCGAACAGATCGGCCACGCGCTGCGCGAGCTGAAAGCACTTGCGCTGTTCTTCGTCATTCGACATGAAGCGCTTGAGCGGCTCGTAGCCCGGTTCGTCGAGCAGCGCGGGCAGCATGCGCATGAGCCGCCAGACCAGGCGCGATTTGTCGAACGGCGACACGGCCGGCACCGCATCCTCACCCAGCACCGCACGATAAACGGCCCATAGAAAACGCGACGGCAGCGACATTTCGAGCGCCGCCGCAATGCCGCAACCGCCATCCTGAGGATCGGCCGCGAACGCGAGCTTGAGCCACTGCGCGATGCCGTTACTCTGAACCAGCAGCATTTCCTTTTCGAGCGGCGCAATCGGATGCTGGGTGATCCAGTGCACGATCAGATCGCGCAGGCGCTCGGGCTCGTTGCCGTGGACGAGCATCAGCCCCGCAGGCAGTGCGCGCGCGTTCAATGGCGGCTCCCGCTCAGAGCGAATGCGGAATAAGCGCCGCGTGCAGCGCGCGAGCGGAATCGAAGCGTGAGGGATGCGGCCATGTCGCCTGGTCGTGTGTGTTTGCGGTCTGTTGACTGCTTGTTGCCTGCTTGTTGCCTGCTTGTTGCCCATAGGAAACGCGCGAAAAAGCCTCATGGCACGTGCGTTTCCGAAGCGAAACAAGGTGCGGACCGCCGGTGCGACGGCCCAAAGCGCTATGTTACGACATAGCCCGCTCAGACGAGGCGCTTCCCCCCGGCCGGGTCGAAGAAATGCAGGCGCGCCGCCGGCAGACGCACGGCAATGCGCTCGCCCCGCGCGGGCCGGGTTTCATGCGGAAGACGCACGATCAACTCATTGCTGCCCCAGCGGCCGTGAGCGAGATTATCGGCGCCCAGCAGTTCGCAGGTTTCGACTTCGAGCGTGATACCTTCACCGCCGACATCGCCGCCATACAGATGTTCGGGACGCACGCCTAGCACGCATTCGCGCCCCGGCTTCAGTTGCTCGCGCAGTTCGGGCGCGAGCGCCGCGAGCGGCAAGGGCAAATGCGGGCCCATGCCGGCCGTTTCGAAACGCTGGCCGTCCGCACTTACGCGGCCTTGCAGCAGATTCATGGCCGGCGAACCGATAAAGCTCGCCACGAACATCGACGCCGGGCGGTCATAGACCTCGCCAGGCGTGCCGACCTGCTCCGCGCGGCCGCCGTTGAGCACCATCACGCGTTGCGCCAGCGTCATCGCCTCGATCTGGTCGTGCGTGACATAAAGGCTGGTGGTTTTCAGCCGCGCATGCAGGCGCTGGATTTCCAGACGCATCTGTACGCGCAGTTTGGCATCCAGATTCGAAAGCGGTTCGTCGAAGAGAAACACGGAAGGCTCGCGCACGATCGCACGCCCCATTGCGACGCGCTGGCGCTGGCCGCCCGACAGTTCGCGCGGCTTGCGTTCAAGCAGCGCCCCCAGTTCGAGAATATCGGCCGCTGCGGCCACGCGCACGCCGATTTCGCGCTTGTCCAGCCCCTGCAATTTGAGGCTGTAGCCCATATTGCGCGCGACCGTCATGTGCGGATAAAGCGCGTAGTTCTGGAACACCATGGCGATATCGCGATCCTTCGGCTCCATGCGATTGACCACCTTGCCGCCAATCGCAATCTCGCCGGAACTCACGCTTTCGAGCCCCGCCACCATGCGCAGCAAGGTCGATTTCCCGCAGCCGGAGGGTCCGACCAGCACCATGAATTCGCCATCCGCGACTTCTACATCGATGCCGTGCAGCACCTGCTGCGCGCCGTCATAGCTTTTCGTCACGCCCCGCACACTCAATGCCGCCATGCCGTCTCCCGTTTTATCGCGAGCGTGTGCCGCTCATTTTTCGACATCGACCAGCCCGCGCACGAACCAGCGCTGCATCGCCAGCACCACCACGAGCGGCGGCAGCATGGCGATCATCGTCGCGCACATCACCAGTTGCCATTGCGTCGCGGCATCGCCGCTCGCGATCATGCTTTTGATGCCGACCACCGAGGTTGTCATCGATGCGGTACTCGACATCAGAATCGGCCATAAATACTGATTCCAGCCGTAAATAAAGGTGATGACGAATAGCGAAGCAATATTCGTCTTCGAAAGCGGCAGCACCACATCCCAGAAGAAACGCATCGGCCCTGCGCCGTCGATACGCGCCGCTTCGATCAATTCATTCGGCAAAGTGAGAAAGAACTGGCGAAACAGAAACGTGGCCGTAGCGGAAGCAATCAAAGGCAGCGTGAGGCCCGCGTAGGTGTTGGTGAGATGCAGCGTGGCCGCGACCTGCACCGTGGGAAAAATACGCACTTCCACCGGCAACATCAGCGTGACGAAAATCAGCCAGAAGGAAAGACGCCGCAGCGGAAAGCGAAAAAACACAATCGCATAAGCGGAGAGAATCGAAATGACGATCTTGCCCACGGCAATCACGAGCGCGGTAATCACGCTATTGAGCAGCATCTTGCCGAACGGACTCGCCGCGCTGCCGGTGCCGATATTCCACACAGTAGCGGCATTCTCGAACAGATGCGTGCCAGGCACGAGCGAAAGCGGCACGCTAAACACCTGCTGTTCGCTCTGGGTCGCCGCGCAAAACGCAACGTAGACCGGAAACGCCACGACGGCGACGCCGAGCAGCAGCATCGCGTGGCAAAAGAGATTGAAATAGCGGCGATTTTCGACCATCAGTATTGCACCCGCCGTTCGATAAAGCGGAACTGAAAAATCGTGAGGCCGATCACGAGCAGCATCAGCACCACCGATTGCGCGCCGGAACTGCCGATATCCAGGCCGCGAAATCCTTCGTCGAAAATCTTGTAGACAAGCGTGCGCGTAGCCTGCCCCGGCCCGCCGCCGGTTGCCGCGTCGATCACGGGAAAAGTGTCGAACAACGCATACACCACGTTCACGACGAGCAGAAAGAAACTCGTGGGCGACAACAAGGGAAATGCGATGCCGAAAAAACGCCTCACAGGCCCGGCGCCATCGATGGCCGCCGCTTCGAATAACGATTGCGGAATGGCCTGCAAACCCGCGTAAAAGAATAGAAAGTTATAGCTGATCTGCTGCCATACCGAGGCAATCACAATCAGCGTCATCGCCTGACCGGGATTGAGCGCGTGATTCCAGATCACATTCACGCGCGCCAGCGCATAGGTTACGAGGCCAATACTCGGGTTGAACAGAAAACCCCAGAGCACCGCGGCAATCACCGGCGCGACCGCATATGGCCAGATCAGGAAGGTCTGATAAAAGCGCTTGCCGCGCGTGATGTGATGCGCCATGCCGGCCAGCACGAGCGAAAGCGCAAGGCCGCACACCGTCACCAGCACGGTAAAGATCAGCGTCGTTTTGACCGAACCCAGATAGAGCGGGTCCTGAAAGAGCCGCGCGAAGTTCGCAAAACCCACGAACTCCGACGACGTGCCGAAGGCATCCTCGGCCTGAGTGGATTGCAGCAGTGCCACACCCGCAGGCCATAGAAAGAAAATGGCGGTGACCGCAAGCTGCGGTCCGATCAGCAGATAAGGCAACAGGCTCGCGCCGAAACGGGAGCGTGATTCCATCGCGTCGATCTCCTCGAATGTCGGCGCCTTCGCCGCGCAAGCATTCTAGCCGAGAGTCGGCGCGCGCCGCGTCAATGAGGTCTCAATGACGCGGCGCGAAGGCCATGCCGGGCGCGAATCAGCCCGCCAGCGTGGCCGCCGCGAACTTGCCGATGTCCGTGGCCGGATCGCGCAAAGCCGCCACGTCGAGCGTCTTGCCGCAACCGACGAGCTTCTTGCCGCACAGGAAATCGGGCATCGACGCCACCGCATCGACCGCCAGCAGCGTGCCGTTCTTGAGGTAATAGACGGCGAAGCGGCGCGCTGCCGGATCGCCGCGCACCACGGTTTCGTCATGACCTTCGTGCAGGCCCACGGTCTGCAGCTTCAGATCGAACTGATCCGACCAGAACCAGGGCGCATCGCAGGCCGGACGCGCCTTGCCGACAATCGCCGACGCCGCCAGCTTCGCCTGCTCGACCGCGTTGTGCACGCTTTCCAGACGCCCCGTGCGGCCGTAATGCGAAAGCGGACGGCTCGCGCAATCGCCGATCGCGAAGACATCCGCGTCGGACGTGCGTGCGTCGTCGTCCACCTGGATGCCGTTCGCGCAGACGATGCCTGCGTTTTCGGCCAGCGCGACATTCGGCGTCACGCCGATGCCGATCAGCGCGAGCGTGGCGGGCACGATTTCGCCGTCGGCGAGACGCACGCCCGTGAGCTTGCCGTTCTCGCCTACCAGCGCTTCGATCTTCGCGTTCAGGCGCAGATCGACGCCTTGCGTGCGATGTTCGTTCTCGAAGAAAGTCGAAACGGTTTCGCCGGTCACGCGGCCCAGCACGCGCGGCGCGGCTTCCAGCACCGTGACATCGTGGCCGAGCTGGCGCGCAGCGGCCGCTGCTTCGAGGCCGATATAACCCGCGCCGATCACCACGAGCTTTTCGCCCGGCTGCACGCGTTCGCGCAGCACATCGGCGTCGGCGAGCGAGCGCAGCGCGATTACGCCGGCCAGATCGTGGCCCGGCACGCTCAGCGCGCGCGGCGCGGAACCGGTCGCGAGAATCAGCTTGTCGTAGTTCAGCGTCGTGCCGTCCGCCAGCGTGAGCGCGCGGCTCGCGCGGTCGAGCGACTGCGCATTCACGCCGAGCTTGAGCTCGATGCGCTGGTCCTCGTAGAACTGGCGCGGCTTGAGCCAGAGGCGCTCGACGTCCGATTCGCCCTTGAAATAGGCCTTGCTCAGCGGCGGCCGATGGTACGGCGGCACCGGCTCTTCGCCCACGAGCACGATGCGCCCTTCGAAACCATACTGGCGCAGCAGTGCCGCGGCGTTGCCGCCCGCGTGCCCCGCCCCGACGATCACTACCGTGCTGCCTTGTTCCTGCATGTCCGCTCCCGTTCGTTCAGTTGCTGCGCGGCCTCAGACGGGCGCGCGTCGTTCAGGACCGAGATCATCTCACGTCTGCGGCGCGGCCCGCAAAAAAGCCCGCACGCAGGTCCCGGTCCCAGTTTTAGTCTCAGTCGAGCGCGCGATCGTCCGGCGCGGCATATAGCGCGCGCAACTGTCCGTTCATCGGGAAATCGATGGTCACGCCGCGCGGCGGAATCGGTTCTTCGAACCACTTGCGATAGAGCCGGGCCATTTCGCCGCTCTTCATCATCGCGCTCATCGTATCGTTGACGAGTTGCCGGAATGCAGGGTCGCCATTGCGCATCATGAAAGCATAGGCTTCCCACGATTGCGGCGTGCCCACGATCACCCAATCCGATGGATGCGCGCTCAACGATCGCACGCCCGCGAGCAACACATCATCCATCATGTAGGCCACGGCGCGCCCCGCTTCGAGTTCCGTGCGCCCCTGTGTGTAATCCTTCGCGCTGATCACACGCATATCCATCTGCTTCTGCAGATTCATGAGTCGAAGAATACGTTCGGACGTCGTAGTCTGATTCGTCAGCACGCTTTTGCCCGCGAGATCCTTGAAATCGTGAATACCCGATTCCTTGCGCGTGAGCAGCCGTGTGCTGGCAATAAAGAAGGTATTCGAAAACGTCACCTGACTCTGGCGCGAACGCAGATGCGTGGTCACGCCACATTCCAGATCGACGGTGCCGTTTTGCACGAGCGGAATGCGGTTTTGCGACGTGACGGGAATGAAGCGCACTTCCAGATTCGGACGCTGCGCCCTGGCCTTCACAGCCGCGATAATACGATCGCAAATGTCCTGCGAAAAACCGATAACCTTGCCATTCGCATCGCGGTATGAAAACGGCAAGGACGCTTCGCGATAACCGATGGCGATGCGATTGGCCGACTCGATTTTTTCGAGCGTGGGTTGCGCGAACTGCGCCTGCGCAGCATCAGGCAATGCCAGCAGCGCGCCGATGCCCAAGCCTGCAATTACGGCGCGGATTACAGCCCGGATACCGATTGCGCGTCGCGCCCTTCGCCCCCTCTGCTCCCTCATGCCCGCCGCCTCGTCGAGTGATTGCAGACATGATGTTAGCGCGGCAAACCAGCCCACGAAAACTCCGGGCGAAAAAAAAGCAGCGGACGCATCTGCTGCTTTTTTCTCTATTCGGTCCGCGAAATCACGCGCCGCCTGCACCCCGGCTATTGACGATTTCCTTCGGCTGCAGCAGCGCCAGCACCGCGCCCACGGCCATCGCCGCCGCCACGCAATACATGCCCGCATTGGTGCTATGCGTGACATCCTTCATCCAGCCGATAATCGACGGGCTCACGAAACCCGCGAGATTGCCGATCGAATTGATCATGCCGATCGCCGCCGCTGCCGAACCACCCGCCAGAATCGCACTCGGCCACGCCCAGAACACCGGCATGGTGGCGAGCATGCCCGCTGCGCCCACCGAAAGCGCGAGCATCGCGAGCGGCACATTGTTGGCGAATACCGTGCTGAAATACAGCCCGAGCGCCGATGCGAATGCGGCAATGGCGAAATGCCAGCGACGCTCGCCATTGCGGTCCGCGCTCTTCGCCACGAACAGCATGCTGAACACGGCGCAAGCATAAGGAATGGCAGTCAGCAGGCCCACATCGAGCGCGTCTTTCACGCCACTCGCTTTAATCAGCGTCGGCAGATAGAAACTGATGCCGTAAAGACCCATCATGCAGCAAAAGTAAATGCCGGCCATGAGCCACACGCGACCATTGCCGAACACCGAAGCCACCGATGCGTGGCCCTTGCCCGCCTGATCGGCTTGAATGTTCTTTTCGAGCAGATCGCGTTCTTCATTCGTCAGCCACTTCGCCGCACGAATGCTATTGGGCAGATAGAAAAGCGTAATCACGCCCAGCACGAACGAAGGCAGCGCCTCGATCAAAAACAGCCATTGCCAGCTCGTCATGCCGTCACGGCCGTTGAAAGCCGCGAGAATCCAGCCCGAAAGCGGGCCGCCCAACACGCCCGCCACCGGAATGCCGATCATGAACAGCGCGTTCATGCGGCTGCGCCGCGCAGCGGGAAACCAGTAGGTCAGATACAGCACGATGCCGGGGAAGAAACCCGCTTCGGCCACGCCCAGCAGAAAACGCACGAAATAGAACTGCGTGGGCGTCTTCACGAATAGCGAAGCCGCTGAAATCACGGCCCACGTGAGCATGATGCGCGCGATCCAGACGCGTGCTCCAACCTTGTGCATCAGCAGGTTGCTCGGCACTTCGAAGAAAAAGTAGCCGATAAAGAAAATGCCGGCCCCAAGGCCATAAACGGTTTCGCTGAATTGCAGGTCGCTGAGCATCTGCAACTTCGCAAAGCCCACGTTCACGCGGTCCAGATAGGCCGCGACATAGCAGAGAAACAGGAACGGCAAAAGGCGCAGCGTGGCCTTCCCGTAGGCGCGGGATTCGAGTTGCTGTCGTGCGGCGCCCGTCAGGCCGCTGGCGAGTGTATTCATGGTCTCCACATGGTGTGCGCAAAGATCGGAGCGGATGCGCCGCGTCTTTTTCGTGTTTTAGGCGGTTGCTGCAAAACGCAGCAGATGGCCGGCATGTTACCGGTAGCGTCCGCCGCATGCAAACGGCATGACAAACCCCATGATCGTAGCGGCGCGGCTTTCCGGCTGTCAACAATTCGTAAGACAAGCCGAATCTGCGCATGCGCACGGCGGCGGGCTAGAATCGGCGTTCGAGTTTCGTATCGGAACCATTCGGCAACTTCGCATGGAGGCACACACATGATGACGCTCGCCACTTCGCCCCGCCGCCCGCGCGTGTATCTCGCGGGCTTCGACGTGTTCCGCCTCGACGCCGTCGAACACGGCGCGCGCCTCGTCGCCGCCTGCGCGGAATACGGTTTCGAAGGGCTTTATCCGCTCGACGCCCAGGCGCCCGCCGATCTGGACGGCCCGCGCCAGGCCGCGTGGATCTATCGCGCCAATATCGACGCCATTCGCAGCGCCGACATCGTCATGGCCAACGTGGACGACTTTCGCGGTCCCGGCGAACCGGATTCGGGCACGGCATTCGAAATCGGTTTCGCCGCCGCGCTCGGCAAGGAAATCTGGGCTTACACGACCGATCAAGGCACGCTGATCGAGCGCGTGCCATCAAAGGCCGACGCGCAAGGACACGTGTGCGAACGCGGTTACCAGGTAGAAGACTTCGGTCTGCCAAAGAATCTGATGATCGCCTGCGCGGCGCGCATCGTGCAGGGCGATGCCCGCGCGTGTCTGGAGGCAATGGCACGCGGACGTCTGGACTAGACGTCCCGCACACATCAATGATGCATCGCGCTCATCGTACTCATGCGCTGCAGCGCGCGAATGCGGGCGATGGCCGGGCGGTCCGTCACCGCGCTCTGATAGAGTTTGGCCAGATCGGCCTTGAGCGCGGTGCGCGACGCGCCGTCCAGATAGACCATATGCCCGGACGGATAAAAACGCGCGCTTAGGTTATTGCGCACTTTCTGGTCGAGCAGCGGCATCTTCTGCAGATCGATCACGGTCTGATAAAACGGCGTGACGAAGTCGTAATACCCATTCGCCGATAACACACGCAGATCGGGATTCAAGGCCATCACCGCGGCCAGATCGCCTGCCGTATACAGCACGATATTGCCCTGCGCATCGCGCCCCTTCTGCGCGCCGGTTGGATCGATATGGCCGAAGTCCCAGTTCTTGAAAGCCTGATCGTTGAGATCCGTGAACGAGGAATTGGTGCGGAATTTCAGCGTCTCGTTCAAATAGCTGCTCCACATTGCCGTATAAACGCCCGTCACGGCCGTCATGGTCGGATCGTTACCGCCTGAATTCGGATCGATATTGCCGGCGATGCCCGTGTCGATAGCGGTCACGCGTCCATCGTAGGAACCGAGCGCCATGCCCTTGTCTTTAAGCAGCGTCGTGAGAAAAAGCGAATTACCGCGGCTGTCGTAAGCGGCAATATCCAGATTCCACGATTCGAGCGTTTGCGTGTCGATGCCCGTGTATTGCGAAAGCTTCTTGAGCGTGGCAGGAAGCGCAGCATTGTGCGGATTGGGGAATTTTTCGAGCGCCGTCATGTAATCGGTGCGGGCGAATTGCGCCACTTGCGCCGCGAACGCATTCAGATCTTTAGGCGCGGGCTTCACGCCCAGGCGCTTATGGAACCAGGCATCGGCGGCCGCTGTGGGTAACGCGCCCACTGGATTGCCGCTTTGCGTGTAATCGAGAATCGACGATTGCAGCGTGATGCCGTTCAGATCCACGCCGTCCTCATGCAAGCGATAAGCGAGCACGCAACTACGCGCCGTGCCATACGATTCGCCGTATAAAAACTTCGGCGAATTCCAGCGATCGTTCGCGCTCAGATAGCGTTTGATAAATTGCTTGAGCGAATCGGCGTCTTGATCCACGCCCCAGAAATCGCGATTGTGATGCGGCGCCACAGCCGCCGAATAACCGGTGCCCACCGGATTGATAAAGATGAGATCGCTGCGATCGAGCAGGCTGTCTGGATTGTCTTCGAGCGTATAAGGCGCGGGCGGCGTAAAGCCCGGCATCGACGTCTTGATGCGTTTAGGCGCGAACGAGCCCAGCAACACGAATACCGAAGACGAGCCCGGCCCGCCGTTATAGAAGAACGTCACGGCACGATCCTGCGCCTGCACGCCGTCCTTCGTGAACGCTACGTAAAAAATCTTCGCGTTGGGCTGCGAACTGCTCGGGTCGACGGTAACCAGGTGGCCCGCCGTCGCCGTATAGGCAATCACCTCGCTGCCGACCTGGAGCGCGTGATGCGTGATCGCGGCGTTCTCGGTCATGTCGGTGACGAAGTCGTCGGGGCCGTTGCCGTAGGCAGTCGGATCGAAACACGGCTGGTCGGCCGGGCTGCGATGCTTGCCGTTGCCGCCCGCCGGGCCCGATGCGTGCCCGTTGCCGTTGCTGGAATGCGCCTCGTCGTTCATGTCGTCTCCTTGCTCGTGGCGCGCCTTCCGTGCGATAGCTACGCGAACGGAGCGCCTGTTTCGCTTCGGAAACTTCCGAAGCCCCTCGGATACCATCGGAAACAGGAAGCAAAAACCGGAAACTCAAGCTGCGGAGCACGACGCTGAACGCGCCGTGGCCGTCATCGATGCTATACCGAACGCGCCTGGGACCACCGTTTAAGCGAGCGCGGCAGCCACCTTGCTGCCCACCGGCGTGCCGAGCCCCGTGCAGGCGTCCCAGCCGGGCCCCGCGGTGTAGTCGCCATTACTGCCGCTGGTGACGTCGTTGAACGCGCCGGGTTGCGCGTAAAGCTTCGCGTTGACGAAGCCCGCCGCCTTGCCGCCGCTCGCGTTGATACGCGCGATCAGCGCGGCCCACAGCGGCGCGACGGCGCTCGTGCCGCCCACCACCGTATCCGTGCCGCCGATATGCACCGCGTAGCCCGTGGCCGGATCGGCATCGCCCGCAACATCAGGCACGCCGCGCCGCACCAGCGACCCCGCGCCGCCGTTCGCGCGCACGAGCCGCAGGCCCTTTTGCCACGCGGGCAGTGCAAACGTCATGCTGACACCGCCGCCCGTCGCACCATCGCTACCGTTGCTCCAGACCGTCTCGCGCGAAATGCGCCCGTTCGCCGCCGTCACGTGCGTGCCGCCGCAACCGAGCACATACGGGCTCGAAGCGGGGAAATCGACGTGATCGGCGCCATCGCCCACGCCGTCCTCCGAGCCGCTGTCGCCGGACGCCGCACAAACCGTCACGCCCAGCGCCACGGCCGTCTGCAAGGCATCGTTGAGCGCCCCCAGCGACTGCTGCGACCACACGGATTCCGGCGCGCCCCAACTGATCGAGATGACCGACGGCTTGCGCTGGCTGTCGTGCAGTGCGGCGCTCACGGCATTGACGAAGCCGGCCTCGCTATTGGGTGCGAAATACACGGCGATCAACGCGGCGGGCGCGAGCGAACCGGCAATTTCCACGTCGAGCGTGACTTCGCCGTCCGGGCCGTTCGGGTCGCCCGTGGGCGCGTTTTTCGTCTGGTCGACCGACACGGCCTCGACCTGCGGCTGCGCCACGCCCAGCGCGCTGAAGTAGGCCTGCAGATCCGCTTGCGCGTAGCCGCCGCCCATTTCGATCAGCGCGATGCATTGGCCCTTGCCGTCGCCCGCCGGGAAGTCGTAGAGATCGGCCAGTTGCAGCGGCGTGAACGAGCGGCTCACGGCGCGCGCGGCACGGATCGGCGCATGCACGGGACCGTCGCCCACCGAAGCGGGCGCAGTCGATTCGATGCGGAAATGCGGTTGCACCTTCGCGCGGCTGTCGAGACCCACGACGGCCGTGACGATTTCGTGCATGTCGTCGGGCAGATGCACGGGGCCAACCGGCTGGCGAAAATGCTGTTTGAGCGTGCCGACCTGATGCTCGAAACGCTGGAGATCGACGCCGAATGCGTCGTTGTATTGCTGCACCGTGCCCGAAAGCACGACGCGGCGCGCGCCCGCATCGGCCTTCACGACCGCGAGGCCATGCGCGCTGGCGAAGGCCTCGGCGCGCTTCACGTCGGCCGCCGACGCGCCAAAGCGCTGCTCGTAGTCCGCGCGCGAAACCGGCTGGGCGCCGGGCGCACCAGCGGTGATGCCGTCCACCAGCGCGCGGAAACCCGCTTCGTCCTGGCGTCGCAAGATCAGCACGACGTCGAAATGGTCCGCCGGATCACATGCGCCGACGCATTGCGCGCCAGCCGGTACGGGATGGTCACTGCCTGCCACGGGATGCCTGGACATGGCCGTTTCTCCTTGTTGGGCACGCGCCCGCCCGAAGACAGGCACGTGACTGATTGTGCAGATTCCACACGCCGGGCGACGTCTGCGTGCGCTTTTCGCCAGCTTCGCGGCGGCCAGGCGCCAGAAGCGCGCCCCGTGCAGTGCGTGGAAACCCGTCACGCATCGCCCCAGGCTGGCCCGCAGGCCGTGCGATGCGCACAAAACCTGCTTCAGTGCGCATCGCGCATGCCCGCCCGCTCAGGCTTATGGCGTAAGCGATCTACCGAACCGCCGCTTTCATACGATATTTGTTATACCGACGATAACGACAACAAATATTTCCCCAATATTTGGCTCGTGAAGATGGTGCATCGGACGACTTTTGCCCTTTTTCTGGAGCCTTCATGAAATCACCCAAGACGCGCGTTCGCCGCGCCTGCGCCACGGTTATGACCGCGCTGTTCGCCGCACTCACGAGCGGTATCGGCCATGCGGCCACGCCGCCCATCGGCGTCGCCTTCGTCTATCTCGGCAATCCCGGCGATGCGGGCTGGACTTACGCTCACGAACAGGGCGTCAAGGCCGTCGAAGCGCAATACGGCGACAAGATCAAGGTCACGCGCGTCGAAGACGTCCCGGAATCGGCCGATTCCGAGCGCGTATTCCGCGACCTCGCGGCGAAGGGCAATAAGATCATCGTGGGGTCGAGCTTTGGCTTTCAGGACTTCGAACTAAAAGTTGCCAAGGATTACCCCGATGCGGTTTTCATGCACGCAACCGGCTACAAGAAAGCGCCGAACTTCGCGACCTATGATGTGCGCACCTATCAAAGCGCGTATCTGGCGGGCCTCGTAGCGGGCTATACGACGAAAACGAATACGCTGGGCTTCGTGGGTTCCGTGCCGGTTCCCGAAGTCGTGCGCAATATCGACGCCTTTACGATGGGCGCGCGATCGGTGAATCCCAAAGCCAAGGTCAAGGTGTTGTGGATCAATAGCTGGTTCGACCCGGGCCGCGAAAAGCAGGCCGCCGAAACGCTGATCGGCCAGGGCGCGGACGTGCTGATTCAGAACACCGACTCCACCGCGACGATGCAAACCGCCGAGCAAAAGAAAGTGCACGCCTTTGGCTGGGACTCGGACATGAAGAAGTTCGGCCCCAACGCGCAACTTGGTGCGTGTGTGAGCAACTGGGGCGTGTACTACTCGCATCTGGTCCAGCAGGTCATGGCTGGCACGTGGACCAATGCGCCGGTCTGGTGGGGTCTCAAGGAAAAGGCCATCGACCTCGCCGATATCAATACGCAGGCCGTCTCGCCCACCGCGCAAAAAGCGCTGGCTGCAAAGCGCGACGCCATCGTTGCCGGCACGTTCGATCCGTTCGCGGGCCCGATCAAAGATCAGGCAGGCACGATTCGCGTGGCAGCAGGCAAGTCGTTGGGCGATGCCGATCTGCTGCGCCTGAACTGGTTCGTCGAAGGCGTGGACGGCACGGTACCGAAATAAGCCTTAAAACAAGCTATAAAACATCACATGCAGGAGACAGGATGAGCACTGACATCACCGCCGCACCGCGCAGCGCACCTACGCACGAGCAGATCGTGCGCCATCTGCGCCGCGCGGCGGCCGTGGGCGAGCGCGCCGCGTCGTTTGGCCACCATCCGTTCGGCGCGATCCTCGTCGGCCCCGATCACGAAACCGTGCTGATCGAACAAGGCAACGTGGATACCGTCAATCACGCGGAAGCCGTGCTCGCGCGTATTGCGGCCATGAATTTCAGCGCCGATTATCTTTGGGACTGCACGCTTTATACGTCGGTCGAGCCGTGCTGCATGTGTGCGGGCACGGCCTACTGGGCCAATATCGGCCGCGTGGTGTATGGCATGACGGAGGAACGGCTGCTGGAAGCGACCGGCAATCACGCGGAAAACCCCACCATGAGTGTGTCGTCGCGTTATGTATTCGATCACTGCCAGAAGCCCGTCGATCTGATCGGCCCCGTAGCCGATGTGGAGGACGACGTGATGCGTGTACAGCGCGCGTTCTGGCAAGCGCACGCTTGATATCAGGTAGTGCGGCGCGTCGGGTTCTATTCAGACGCGCCGCATTGTCAGGCTTGTTTCAACCGAGAGTTATGTCGCGATTCAAGCCGCAGCAGCCAGCGCCTGCGGCAAATGGTTCTGCAGATAGGCTTCGAATTCGTCCTTCACCTCGGGGTGACGCAGCGCGAATTCCACCGTGGCCTTCAGATAGCCGATCTTGCTGCCGCAATCGAAGCGCGTGCCCATGTAGCGATAAGCGAGCACCTGCTCGTCGGTCAGCAGCGATTGCAGCGCGTCGGTGAGTTGCAGTTCGCCGCCCGCACCCGGCTTCAGTGCGCGCAGATGATCGAAAATCGTCGGCATCAGCACATAACGGCCCACCACGCCCAGATTCGACGGCGCCACTTCAGGCGCGGGCTTTTCCACGATGCCCGAGAGTTTGAAAACATCCTCTTCCCACTCGCGGCCATCGACAATGCCGTAAGACGCGCTATTTTCGCGCGCGATCGACTCCACGCCCACAATCGAGCTGTGATAGTGGTTGAACGTATCCACGAGCTGTTTCATGACGGGCTTGGGGCTGTAAAGCAGGTCGTCCGCGAGAATCACAGCAAACGGGCTGCCCTGCACCAGCTTTTCCGCGCACAGCACGGCATGACCCAGACCGAGTGCCTCGGCCTGACGCACATAGAAACAGTCCACATTGCTGGGTTTAATACTGCGCACGACGTCCAGCAGCTTTTGTTTGTTGCGCGCTTCGAGTTCGGCTTCGATCTCGTACGATTTGTCGAAATGATCCTCGATGGCGCGTTTGCTGCGGCCGGTCACGAAAATCATTTCGGTGATGCCGGCGGCGATGGCTTCTTCCACCGCGTACTGAATCAGCGGCTTGTCGACGATCGGCAGCATTTCCTTGGGGCTGGCCTTGGTGGCCGGCAGAAAACGCGTGCCGAGGCCTGCAACAGGAAATACCGCTTTGGTTACTTTTAGCATGATGTTCATTCCCAGTTCGATCGTTTGAGTAACGGTCTCGCAGCAAGGCAAGCCGGCGTCCCCGATGTTTCTGTTTGGGTCAATTTTTATATTGAATGCGTCGACTTTGTTCCGCTTCTGGAAATAAAGAAATGGAAACAAAAATCCAATGCGATGCCGATAACGAAGATCAGGCAGACTAGCGGAAATTATTGCCATGCACCCCGGATAATCGGCATGATTTTCCTGATCCGGATTCGATCGGCGTGCGATCGTGGCGCAATGACAGACACGTCATGCCCGCGCAGTTTACTCGACTTCGTCGGCCGGCGGCAAGCGGCCCGCCTGCGTGCGCGAGCGCCGGATAGGCTCGTTGCGCAAGGCCTCGCGGTACGCCGATACCGCGACGAGTATCAATAGCACGGCAATGCCGGCCAGCAAATGCAGGTTCATCGAATTCTCCAGCGATCATAGGCGATCCCCTTCAAACTATCAGGTCAAATCGCGCAAATAAATCGCTTTAACGTTACAAGGTTTTATTTCCTGATTTCGAGTCAATTACGACATTTTCGCCACACTTTCCGTTAATCACCGCGAATACTTTTTGAAAAACTTTTGCATAATTTCGCGGGACCGGGCACCTATGATCGCAAAGTAACCTCCCCTCATAGCCACGAGCGCCATCACGGCCACCCATCACGATGAGCGACCCCGCACTCGAAACCGTCCTGCCGCCCGCATCCGTCATGCCCACCGCCGCCGCGCGGCCCACTGCCATCGCCGGCGATCACCTGATCGACGCGTTGCGCGGCTTTGCCGCCCTGCTGGTAGCGTATTTTCATTGCCGCCAGGTCACCTGGATCGGCATGGGCGCCTTCCACCAGATGCACGCAAGCCTCGCGAGCCCCGGCACGATTGCCGCGTGGCTCACCTTCCCGATTGCCTGGGGATCAGCGGGCGTGCCGATTTTCTTTGTCATCAGCGGCTACTGCATTCACCGCAGCGGCGCGTCAAAATTACTCGCCAATCCTGACTATCGTCTCGATGCCGGGCAATTCTGGCTGCGCCGTTTCGTGCGGATCTACCCGGTGCTGTTGGCCGCGCTCGCGCTCACGTTCCTCGCGGATTCGATCAGTCTCACCATGACGCCGGTGAGCCACAAGATTCTCGATATCGGCCCGCAGGCTTTTCTGGTCAATCTGTTTTCGCTGCAAGGCGTAGCCGGTAAGACTTACGGGTCCAATGGCGCGCTCTGGACCTTGTCGCTCGAAGTGCAGTTCTATCTGCTTTATCCGCTGCTTTTCGCGGTACGCCGGCGTTTTGGTTTGAACGCAGTCCTGGCCGGCGTTGCCGTCATCAATGTGATTTCCGCCCTCACGCTGGCGCCGCACGACGTCACGTTCTTCACTTCGTACTGGTTCTCGTGGATGCTCGGCGCGTGGATTGCCGAAGCGCGTCTGCGCGGTTCAGAAGGCTTTCCCTTTGCTTATGCGGCCGCAGCCGTGTTCGCCGTGGCGGGCTGTGCCGCGTTTCACTTCGGCCAGTACGGCGCTTTCCAGCTCTGGGCGTGTGCGTTCGCGTGCTATCTGGTGAAAGCGCTGTCGCGGCCCATCCCCACCCTCGGCGTGCTCATGCCGCTGTTCTCGAAGCTCGGCGAATTCAGCTATTCGCTCTATCTGATTCATTTGCCGCTGTTCGTGCTGCTTGGCTCGCTGCTGTTCCGCTCGGAACTGCAAACCTCGATCTGGGCTTCGTTCGGCTTCACGCTTGCCGTGTTGCCGGTCGCGTGGGTCTTCTATCGCCTGTTCGAGCGTCCTGCCCTGAATGTCGCCGCACGGCTTCGCAAGCGCGCTGCCTGAACAAAGTCTTCGATACAAATAAAGCGGGGCCGCCTGACTGGCGGCCCCGCTTTTTACTGCTGCCTTTTTAACGGCTTATTCCCGCTTCTCCCTGAGTTCCTGCCTTGCGAGCACCCAGCGCAACTGGATACGACCTAGCGCGCTCGCGTCACTACACCATCCAGCACGCGCCCCACAGCTTCCACGTACTGTTCCTTGCCGAAGCGTTCGCGCGCGACCAGCAGGCCGTTGCGTGCGAGCCGCTCGCGCAGCGCCTGATCGTCGTGCAGCGCCGCGAGCGTCGAAGCCAGCGCCTGCGCGTCGCCAGGCGTGCACAGCAGCCCGCTCTTGCCGTGTTCGACGATCTCCTTCACACCGCCATCGCGCGATGCCACCACCGGACGCTGCGCCAGCATGCCTTCGACGATCACACGGCCAAACGGCTCCGGCGTGATCGACGTATGGACGATCACATCCATCGCCCGCATACAGGCTGCGATATCGTGCCGGAAGCCCAGAAAATGAACCCGATCGCCCAAACCGTGCGCGGCGACGTATTCATGCAATTCCTGCGCGTAAGCGTCTTCGCCAAACAGCGGCGCGCCCACGAATACAGCATGCGCACGCGGTTCCTGCAGCAGCGCTTCCAGCAACACATGCTGGCCTTTCCAGCGCGCCAGGCGGCTGAATGCACCAACCAGAAACGCATCCTGCGGCAGACCGATCTGCGCGCGCAATTGCGCCTGCGGCACCCGCGCGAGCGCACGGAATGGCGATTCGTCCACGCCGTTGTGCACGACGTCGATACGGTCCGAATCGAATCGCGTGAGTTCGGCAAACACCTGCGCCGACGCGTGTGAATTCGCAATCACATGCGCGAGACCGAGCTTCGCGCAGCCCTTGATGATCGCGCGCTGCACGCGGCCGAAATGCTCGGCACTGACGATATCGCGCAGATGCCAGACCACCGGCTTGCGCGCGAGTTTGCCGGCCAGCACGCCAATCACCATCGCGCGTTGCGTGTTCGCGTAGAGCACGTCCGCACCACGCGCACGACGGCGCGTTTCGCGCACGAGCCCTGCAATGCCCGCAATCACGCCGAGTTTCGGCACCGCTCCGCCATCGCGGCGCACGTTGCGCAGCGCACCCGAATCCACCACATCCACACGCGCGCCAGCGGCGTCGAGCGCTTCGCGGAACGGACCGTCGTTGAACAGCAGCACTTCGATGTGCGCCTTCAGTCCTTTCACCACTTCCAGCAGCGATAATTCAGCGCCGCCCAAAACGCCGCTCTGGTCGATCGCCAGCACACGCGGCGCGCTTTCCAGTGCTGCGGCCGCCGCCGCATCCAGTGCGCGCTGCGGATTCAGATGTGCAGGACCCACTGCCGCAATCGCCGGAACGGCGCACGCCACCTGATTAAAGAAGCGGTCGCGGAAATGCTTCGACGAAAAACGCTCGGCGTTATGGCGGCAATCTTCGGCACGGAAACGCCCGGGATCGCGCTCGAACGTTTCCACGGCTGCGATGATCGCTTCGGCGCGCTGCTCTTCGAAGAACAGACCGGTCGGCTGCGAGCCCGTATCGCGCACGGTTTCGAGCGCCCCGCCCTTGCCATACGCAATCACCGGCGTACCACACGCCTGCGCTTCCACCACCGAAATGCCGAAGTCCTCTTCCGCCGCGAAAACGAATGCCTTCGCGCGGCGCATGCGATCGTGCAGCACGGAAAACGGCTGATAACCCATGACTTCGACATTCGGCCCCGCTTTGGCGCGCACCTTCTGCATATCCGGGCCATCGCCGATCACGACGAGGCGCTTGTCCGGCATGCGCGAAAACGCCTCGACGATCAGATCGATCTTCTTGTACGGCACGAGACGCGAAGCGGTCAGATAAAAGTCTTCCTTGCGCGTTTCCAGTTCGAATGAATCGACGTCGACAGGCGGATAAACGACTTCCGCATCGCGCTGATAAACCTTGTGAATACGCCGCGCGATAAATTCGGAATTCGCCACGAATTGATCGACGGAATTGGCCGTGCGCACATCCCAATTGCGGATGTAGTGAAGAATCAGGCGCGCCAGCATCGATTTAGGTCCGCGCGTGAGACGCGACTCCTGCAGATACTGATGCTGGAGATCCCACGCATAGCGGATCGGCGAATGCACATAGCTGATGTGATATTGATCCGGCCCGGTCAGCACGCCTTTGGCGACGGCGTGCGAACTGGAAATCACCACGTCGTAGCCCGAAACGTCGAGTTGCTCGATCGCCAGCGGCATGAACGGCAGATACGCGCGATAACGCGTGCGCGCCTTCGGCAGACGCTGGATAAACGACGTCTTCGCGCGTTTGCCGCGCAGAAAGCCGCGATCCTTGTCGTCGACGAAATCGACCACGGAGAACAGATCCGCTTCCGGGAAGCAATCGATGATCTGCTCGAGCACGCGTTCCGCGCCCGCATAGGTCACGAGCCAGTCGTGCACGATCGCCACGCGTGGCTGGCGCCGTGTTTCGCGTGCCGCCTCATTCGTATAAGCACTCGATGCCGTGCTCACCGCGCGCAGTTCACCGCGTACCGTGGACGGGCTTTCGCGCCGTTGCTGGGGCATCGCGGCGCGTTCGGACGGCGCCGCTTCGTCGATCAGTTCGTGACTCATGCGCTTTTCCGTGAATTTAGTCGAAACAGGAGGGAACGGGCATAACCACGCAACAGCGGCGTGGTTGCCACCGACCAGACACAGTTGGCAAGGGCCAGCACGACGCCCGCACCGATTGCATAGACCGCGTCCGGCAACCACCACGCAATAGCCAGCGCAGCGGCAAGAAAACTCAGGTGTGCAAACATATCGACGACGATTGCGCGGCTATGAATGCGCGCGAGCCACAGCAGGACCACGTAGTCGAACAGCGAGCGGAACAACACCGCAGCCGCGGCGCCCGGCAGACCGAAATGGTCGATACCGAGCCACAACAGCCCCGCGAACAGCGGCAGTTCGATCAGGCCCACGCGCGCTGCAGCAGCGGGATTGTTCTGCGACTGGATCAGAATGCGTGTGACGCCGGCCTGTCCGATCAGCCACACGGCGACGATCAGAAAGCGCCCCACCGGCGCGCCGTGCTCCGCGATCACCGGGCCAACCCACAAACGCAGGAAGGGCTCCAGCACCACGATTGCGCCAATCGCCACCGGCGTGAAGACGGCGTTGAGGAATTGCAGCGACTGTGCGGCGATTTCATCGGCGTGTTCGCGGCGCAGCGCGGAAAGGCGCGGAAACAGCGTACGCACCAGCGCGTTCGGCACCATGTTCAGGCGCGTCACCAGGTTCTGCGGCACCGTGTAATAAGTCACGAAACGCGCGCCCAGACCGGCGCCCAGCATCATGCGGTCGAGCGAATCGGCGATCATCGTCGTGATGCTGGCAATCAGCATCCAGCCGCCGAAATTGAATAGCGCTTTCGACGTATCGAAGCGCGGCCCGCGCATTTGACGAATGCCGAGCACGCGTAGCGCGGAGCGCCCCAGCAAGATGCCGGCGAAAAGACGCGCGAGCACGGCAGCGGCCAATACGGTCTGCAGATTCGGCGCGATGGCCCATGCCGCGCCCAGCGGCAGCAACTGGAACAGGAATGTGCCCAGCGTCTGGTTGGTGTTGTAGATGCCAAAGCGCTCGGCGCCATTGATCGCACCGGCAAACACCCACGAAACATTGGCGACAGGAATCGCCACCGCGAGCCAGGGCAGCGCGAGATAAACCTCGTGGCGCAATTCGGGCGTCACATGCGTGAAATACGCCGTATACAAAGCGCCGCCCGAATAAATCAACAGCCCGCCAATCACGCCGGTCGTGAAGTTGAGCCAGAACGCGCTCCAGAACACACGCTCGCAGGCCTCGGTGTCTTTCGAGGCGTAGGCCTTCGAAATATGATTCTGCGCGGCCATGCTCATGCCCAGATCGAGCACGCTGAAATAGCCGATCAGCGTCCAGACGAGCGCGATCACGCCATAGCGTTCGACGCCAAGCATCTTGATGTACGACGGCACCGTGACCAGCGATACAAAAGTCGGCAGGATCAGCCCGAACAGATTGATCGCGACGTTGCGTAATATGCCTTTATCCATGCGGTTTCCTGTAGCGTGCGGAATGTGGGCCTGAGTGGATCGAACCGATCAAGCCGATCAAGCCGGCTTCCAGCGGTACATGAGCACCTTGCCGCGCGCGTCTTCCTCTACGAAGATCAGGTACTCGCCGTTGGGCTGGCGATGCGCCGTGATACCGAACGGCACGTCCACCCACCCCGACGTATTGCCCACCTCCGCGCCGGGGCCGAACGTACCGACCTCCTTCGCGGACTCCTTGTCGAACACGTGGACGCCACCCGCAGGCTCCACCACGAAGATGTAGCGGCCTTCCACCGTGAGGCCTGCAGGCGTCACCGGCGGCTTCGCTTTCGGATCCCACGGCAAGCGCAGCACATAGCGCTGCTCGGGATGGCCGCTCGTCCATTTGTCGTAACGCACCAGCACGCGGCCGGCCTCTTTCCAGAAGCCGGGATCATGCGGCGCATCGGCCGTATAGCCGGTCACATAAAGCGAATCGGTTTCTGGTTCGTAGATCGCGCGATGCACTTCGGTGAACGGCGCGGGAATGTCGTACTTGTCGAGCTTGTCGTAGCTGTAGATCGGATTGCCCTTCGCATCGAGCCCGCCAAAACGCCAGCGCCAGATACCTTTTTCGTCGCGTGCACGCCAGATATCGCCGCGCGTATCGATCCACCAGCCCCAGCCGCCGCCCAGCTTTTCGCGGCCGGGATTGTGCGTGAACTCGTCGCTATCGAAAGCGCCGTTACCGTTCGTATCGCGCCAGATCCAGTCGCCGCCCGGCGGCGCATTCGGCACGTGCAGCACCGGGCGCTCGCGGCCCGCGAGGAAACCCGCGGGAATCGCCACCTCGCCGTCACGCTGCGCATCGAAGCGATAGATCTTCAGATGGTCCGCATACATGTCGGTGAGGAACAGAAACGTGTGGCCATTCAGGGATCGCGCAGTCGGCAGGCCCGGCCATTGATCCGTGTGAAAAACCGGATCATCGGGATACTTGAACCGGTTCGACAGGAATCCTGCATATTTCCAGTCCTGTCCCGGCGGCTTCGAAAGATCGAGTTCGAAACGCTTGTTGCCGGTATAAACGCTATTGGGCCGCGCCGGGTCCACCCAGGCGCCGTCCACAAACAACAGGCCTTCCAGGTTCCAGAGGCGCTTGCCGGCCGGCGTATAGCTTTCGAGCGTCGCGCCCAGCCCCGCACCGATGGTGTCGTGCTTCGGCCCAATACCATTGGTGGAGACGTAGATATTGCCCTTGGCATCCGTGCCTACGCCGGTCAGGCCATTAAAGCGGCCAGGGCCCGGACGGCCCGGCACGCCCGAGAAAATGCCGCCGCGCTCGCCCAGGGTGCCGCCTGGCGTATAGCCCTTGCCATTGCGCGCGTAGATCAGGATCTGCTGGCGCGGGCCGTTGTCGGCGACGAGAATGCGCTGCGCAGGATCGACCGCGAGATCGACGGCCATCGAATCGGCGGGCAGATCGAACGTCTCGCCAAGCGGCTTGCCATCGGCGGAATAATGCGCGACGCGCGGCGCGCGATCGGTCGCGGTGCCCGTGAGCACCCAGAGCGTACCGTCGCCGGCGATCGCAATGCGGCCCGGCTCGTGCACGTCGAATTGCGATTTGCGTTGCATCGAGTTGGCGTCGTAGACCTCGATGCGGTTCATCGCCGTGTTGCTCACATAGAGCAGCGCATCGGTTGCGGCGAGGCCACCGATGCCATTTTGCGTGCCAGTCGGCACATCGGCGATCTTGAGGAAAGCACCGGCCAGCTGCGCATGCGGATTAAGCGGCTGAGGCGACGCCTGGAAGGCCGCAGCGCGCTTGGGCTCATCCAGCGGCCTGCGCGTGATGCCGAACCACTGGCGGCCCTTATCCGGCCAGATACCGCCGCCCACCAGATGCCCCTTCTCGTTGCCCACACCCACCGCCGCATACAGATAACGATGGTTGACGGCTACGGCGTTGCCGCCCTGCCCGCCCCAGCCATGCGTGCCGCCGGCGAAGCCGAGCGCCTTGCCGTCCTGATACGCACTGATCTCGCCACCGCTCTCGTCCCACGGCGCGTTCGTGTAAACCTTGCCTTCCGGCGTAACGGCAATCGCGGTAACGTTGATCTGCATCCACGTGCCCTGACCGTAGCCATAGGTGTTACCGATCCACGAGGTCGTGACATTGAGTTGCGGCGCGGCGATGGTCTGCACCGACGAGGTACAGACGAACGCACTCAGCGCGGCGAACGCCAGCGTCCTGCGCATACGGCGGTCGGGAATCGGAAACGACAAGGCAATCCCTCCGGGTTGACGGCAATCTGGCTGGATCATGCCGTACATTCCCGAAGAAAAATGACCCCACAAAATCCGAAAATAATTCAAAAAAATTCAATGTTTATTGGCGCTTACGGTGTGTGGTGCGCCAATAAGCGCAACGCGTTAAATGATGTGCGAAATGTGAATCGCCGATGGCAACGGTGGCGCAAATGACGCGATACGCATGGCGAGAAATGCAGCAGCGGTCGCCATTGGTGCATCGACGACCGCACGAGGACGATTGCGCGAAAGCAGGAATTAATTGCCTTATGCGCGACGTGCTCCTTGAATTAAAGAGGCACTATTTGCCGCTTCCCGAAGTGGCCCTAATCGAAGAAATCAGCCCTTCTTCGCTGGCGCGGACGAATCGAACGGAATCGGATTCGCCATATAGGCATTGAGTTTGTTACGCACCCAGGGCTCGGGATTGCCGATTGTCGAGACAATCCCCGTAGTCGATCCGCCGCCGAGCAGCACCGCGAAAATTCCGCGCAATGGAAAATCGCCATAGGCGGGGTTTGTCATATCGAACGGCTCGGAGCGGATATACATATCCTGTGCCGTTTCGCCCATATACGCCTGCGCTTCAGCAGGAAACTGCAGCGCGAGGATATTGGCGTTGACGTTGTGATAATCGGACCCAATCGCGGAATCGCCGAGAATATAACTGCCGCCCGTGCCCCAATGCTGGCCTTCGAAATCGACCGGTATGACATCGGTTGTATTCGGCGTGCGACTCGACGGAATCTGCCAGGGCATGACAGGAAGCTTGAGCGCACGACTCATCGCGGCGCAGAAGTCGAAATAACGCGACCATTCAAGCGGGCCGTAGCAGTAGTGATTCATATAGCCGCGCTGTTCGTAGTCATCGGCTTCATAGCGGTCGATGGCGAGAAAATTCGGCGCGTAAGGCGGGTTATAGGCACCGACGCTGACGATATAGTCGGCCGTCGACTTCGCTTTGTCGGCTGGGTCGACACTGCTGTCGTAGATCCACTCCGAGTCACCCGTATCCCACAGATTGATTTGCCAGCCAAACGTCGCCCACGGCGCTACGACGTGGGTAAGCCAGTTTACTGCCATAACATAGCCTGCAATGTTGTCCTCGATCTCCGGCGGAATGGTTACGGTCATATTCCAGTGAGTCAGCGCCTCTTGAAGCGGCGCATGCACTGGCATGGCGTAGTCCGGGCCGAGATTGGCCTGCTGGCAGGTGCCCAGAAAATCCGGATTGACGATGACTCCCGCCGGCACGGGATGTTCCTCATCCAGATAGGCGCCTGCGGTATTCAGCGTGAGAATGTAGTTGGCAAAACTATGTGCGTGCGCTTCGGAATCAGCGAGCACAACTTCCGGGTTGCCACCAGACAGATTGCAGGTGTAGCAGATGGGCACAGGCAGCACGTTCTGCGGCGTACCGGCTGCGAGCAAATCCTGTTCGACCTGCCGCGCCAGGTCCATGAGCGATTGTGTCTGCACATCGGCCGTTTCATACGTGCCGGGATCGCCCGCGCCGTCGACACCCGCATAGACGAAGATCGAACTGGCCCGCGCAGTGGTGAAATCGGTCGCGTTGCTCTTGACAAGATCCGTGCACCCACCGAACGAAAGAAACGACGGAAAGCCCTTGACGTTCAGATTCGCGGACGCGGAAATCGACACATTCAGCGTCGCGCTGCCATCGGCGGACACAATGAATTGCGCGGGCACTTCAACGTCGTAGACGATGCCCGCATCGATAAAGTCCGCGGCATCCACCGTATAACTGTCGGGCTTGACCGGAACGCTGAACGCCGTGCTTTGGGTCACAGTCCGGAATGACTGCGAATAGCTCATGCTACTGCTCACGATACGAATCACCAGGCTATCGGAGACTGCGCTGGAAACCTGCATGTCGATCGGCACGTTGACGAATCCGGTCGTGTCGACAGGCGCGGTCGTGACATTCGCATCGCTGATCGTGGCGGTCTGAAGGCTGTTGGCCAGCGTAACCGGCGGCACGTCGAACGTGTAGCTTACGTTGTTCACCGTCATGGGCTGTACGGTGATCGCTGCCGTACCCGATGCAGGGAGCTTACGCAACGACGTTACGCTGCCAGGACTGGCGCTAAAAGAAGCCAGCATAGTACCGGAGCCCTGATCGGTGACGGTCACGGCCAGCGTTTCGTTGGCGAGTCCCTGCAGATCGCCGATCGATACGTCTAGCGCAGAGTAATACTGAACGGTATCGAAAACCACCGAGACATCGGAAGTCTGGCCGATGGCGACATCCACTTCCGGAGGAGCAACCACCACTGGCGCGATGACCGTCTGGTCATCCGTGCTGAGATCGCTCGCCGTGATCTGATAGGTTCCCTGCGCCATTGATAAGGAAACCGAATTATTATAGGCAATAGAATAGGTACTGGAACTGCTACCCTGCGAAAACGTCAATTGCACCGTTATGCCTTCCAGCGCCGGATCGGGGCATGCCGCACAAGTCACGACCACCGTGCCATTGACGGCCGGAGGTGCATCGGCGCCAAACACAAACGAATCGAGCCATTCGGCCGTATCCTGGGTGAGGTCACCGTTCACGCCAATCGTGATCTGATCGCTCGGGCGCAATGTATAGGGCTCTGTGAACGGAATGTTGGCGTCGACCGTGTACGTATTGTCGCCCAATGCGGTGGAGCTCGCCGTGACTGGGCCGGTTACCCACGTCGAAAATTGCGGCGTAATGTCACCCGCGCTCACCGTCCCCGGCACATGGAAATTCATCGCCAGGTAAGTGTTGATGTTGACGGACGTTTCATCGTCGTTTCGGATATTCGAAACGATGATCTCGCCATACCATTGGCTTGCACCGCTCGCCACTACTGCGTCGTAGATGATGCTCATGATATCCCTCGCGAATGGCCTCGCCTGTGGGCTCAGCCATCTCTGGTAGAAGAAACAGGTTTCGCTGAAAAACGCTGTAAATGTGTGATTTCCTCGATAAACCTCCTCGCCATAGCATTTCGAATGCGTTGGCTGTTCCGCTGAATCCGCTCAATCCTCTTCGGGCTTTCCGCGCCATTGAAAGGGCGACTCATTGGCGAAGTGCTGCCTTCCCTGTAGCGGCTCCCCTATTCGCTCACGCTGCCGCTGCGAGACAGGCAGATCAATGGCGGAAAATGGCGAAACATCGGCGCCCAGAATGATGAATTCCACCCACCGGTTCGCGCTCCCGGTCAGGTTTCCATACAGGCCCAGCCTGATTTCATCGCTCGCCTGCAACGTATATGGCCAGTTCACCGGCACGATCGCATTGACGTCGTACGTGCCGTCGCCTGTTGCCTTGTTCGCCGTGGTGATATCGCCGATCACCGATTGCGCGAATGCCGGCGAGATTCCCATTGGACTCACTACCGCCGGAGAAGAAAAATTGATCGACAGATACGATTTCAGCGTAATCGGATGTCCGTCACCGAATCGCATGTTCGAGATAACGATCGTTCCATACCATTTGTTCGAACGATCATCGATCTTTGCGTCGTAGATGATGTACATGGCCAAAGCTCCAGACAGTATTCACAGCCCAGGTTGATCGATTGCTTCATGCTAGATAAAGCCCGAAAAAAGCCAATGGAAGATCCCTTCGCATCAGCGAATCTATTTATCGGCGATTGGAAAATGGCTTTAACGATTTCAGTGATGAATTTCAAACGTCAAGAACCACGCTTCATTTATAGACCGATTTAATCAGAACAATCGTAAACCGCACTTATATTTGATAACCGTCAAAGATAAATCGTAGATAAAGCGCAAATCTGACATCCATCCTCATTGACAAGTAGGAAAAACCAGGACTCGAAATGCAAATTCGATTTAACCGAATCTGCCAGTCGAAACGCCGGCCAAACGGGCGGCCCACGCGGTCGCCAGCGCGCTCCTCGCGCCGCCCTTCCATCCCAACAGGCAATTCTTTCCGCCCCTATTCCAAACTTACCGATTCCCGGGACATCGGCACGCGATTCATTTTCAGAATTTACAAGTCGATATATTTCGGACTTTTTGCCCAATAAATTCTTTCTAGAATCGTCTGGACTATGCATGCATGAAATCCACCGGATAGCCGATGACCGTCAACAGCCTGACCAGCGCGCCCCCCCAACATTCGCACCGTATCGTCCAGCTCGACGGCATGCGTGCATTCGCCGTGCTTGCCGTGTTCGCGCAACACGCCTTGCGCGCGCCGCTCTGGATGGGTGTCGATTTATTTTTCGTGCTAAGCGGTTTTCTGATCACCGGCATCCTGCTGGAGCGTAAAGCGCGCGGGCAATCGTATTTCAGCTACTTTTATGCGCGCCGTGTGCGCCGCATCCTGCCGCCGTACATTTTGCTGATGATCGTTTCATCGCTGCTATTCGGCTTCGGTTGGGCCCATTACTGGCCGTGGTATGCATTCTTCGCCACGAATATCGGCGATGCGCTCGGTCAGAGCGGCCACGACAGCCTCAATATTCTCTGGTCGCTAGCGGTCGAAGAGCAGTTCTATATTTTCTGGCCCTTCGTGGTGCTGTTACTGCCGCAACGCTGGCTTGCCGTGGTGGCCGCCTCGCTGATCGTTATCGTGCCGGTGCTGCGCGCGATTGCTACGCCGTGGTTCGCCACCTATTGGCCGATCTATTACCTCACCCCGTTCCGCATGGACCTGCTCGCGGCAGGCGCGCTGCTCGCCGTGCTCGTGCGCCGCGACCGCAACGCGCTGGAGCCGTTCAAGATTCCTGCGGCGATCCTGTTTTTCGCCGCGCTTGCCGTGCTCGCCTGGCTGCATCTGCATTACCCGCGTTTTCGCGGCATGAACACGCCGCTCTCAAATGCGCTGCTTTATAGCGTCTCGCTCGTGCTTTGCACGTCGGCGGTCGTGGTTGCGCTGCAATCGAAGGGTTGGGTCAAGCGCCTGCTCTGCAATCCGGTGCTCGTCTATATCGGCACCATCAGCTACACGATCTATCTGATTCACCTCACGATTCTTTACGCGGTATGGCCGCTTCATTACAGCCGTCCCGTAAGCGCGGCCATCGCACTCACCCTCACGCTCGTCTATGCAAGCGCAAGCTGGTTTCTTTTCGAAAAACGTCTCACGCGCGGCCCGAGCCATCGCATCGCTGCCGGCGCCACCGTGCGCAACAGCGTGAGCGCAACCAGCTCGCAGTCCTGAAAGACCGATTCCCTATCACGTTCGCTACTTCAAAGGCCTACACATGAACGAACGACGCAAAGCGATCATTACCGGCGTATCCGGCCAGGACGGCGCATATCTGACCAAGCTGCTGCTCGACAAGGGCTATCAGGTGGTCGGCACTTATCGACGCACCAGTTCGGTTAACTTCTGGCGCATGAACGAACTCGGCGTCACCGATCATCCTTCGCTCGAACTCGTCGAGCACGATCTCACCGATGCGGGTTCGACGCTGCGTCTGCTCGAACGCGCGCAAGCCGGCGAAATCTATAACCTCGCCGCACAAAGCTTCGTGGGCGTGTCGTTCGATCAACCCGTCACCACCGCCGAAGTCACCGGCATCGGCGCGCTCAATCTGCTCGAAGCGATTCGCGTGGTGAATCCGCGTATGCGCTTTTATCAGGCGTCCACGTCCGAAATGTTCGGCAAGGTGCAAGCGGTTCCGCAGCGCGAAGACACGCCGTTTTATCCGCGCAGCCCGTACGGTATTGCCAAACTTTTCGCGCACTGGTCGACCGTCAATTATCGCGAGTCTTACGATATCTTTGCGACCAGCGGCATTCTGTTCAATCACGAATCGCCGCTGCGCGGCCGCGAATTCGTCACGCGCAAGATTACCGACACGGTCGCCAAGATCAAACTCGGCAAGGCCAACGTGCTGGAACTCGGCAATCTCGACGCCAAACGCGACTGGGGCTATGCTTCCGAGTACGTCGAAGGCATGTGGCGTATGCTGCAGGCCAGCGACCCGGATACTTATGTGCTGGCAACCGGCCGCACTGAAACGGTGCGCGATTTCGTGACGATGGCTTTCGCAGCCGCTGGCTTCCAGCTCGAATGGTCGGGCCGTGGCGAGCGCGAAACCGGCGTCGATATTTCCACGGGCCGTACGCTGGTGCGCGTCAGCCCGCGTTTTTACCGCCCCGCCGAAGTCGATCTGCTGATCGGTAACGCCGACAAGGCGCGCAGCAAGCTCGGCTGGGAACCGCAAACCTCGCTAGAACAGCTTTGCCAGATGATGGTGACAGCCGATCTGGCACGCAACGAACGACATGACACGTTCTGATCCTTCCAGCGCGGCGCCAGCGCCGCGCGCCCTGATTACCGGCGTCAACGGCTTCACGGGGCGCTATATGGCGGCGCACCTTGCGGCCGACGGCTATCGCGTATGGGGCACCGTGCGCGCGGGCGAGAGCATCGCCGCGAATGAGTTGCAGGGCGTCGTCACGCCTCTCGCCGCCGATCTGCTCGATCGCGAGGCGCTGGCGCACGCGGTCGAAACAGCACGGCCCGACGTCGTGGTCCATCTCGCGGCCATCGCCAATGTCGCCGATGGCGATGTTGCGCGCACTTACGTCGTCAACGTGGTGGGCACGCGCAATCTGCTGGAGACCGTCGCGCAGCAGCAGCATGTGCCGCGCGCCGTGCTGATCGCCAGCAGCGCAAACGTCTACGGCAACGTCACGCCCGGCATGATCGACGAAACCGTTGCCCCGCAACCGGCCAACGATTACGCGGTCAGCAAGCTCGCGATGGAATACGTGGCGAAGCGCTGGAACGCGCAATTGCCGCTGGTGATCGCGCGTCCGTTCAACTACACGGGCGTGGGCCAGAGCACGGACTTTCTGCTGCCGAAGATCGTCGAGCATTACGCGCGCGGCGACCGTACGATCTCACTCGGCAATATCGATGTGAGCCGCGATTTTTCCGATGTGCGCGATGTCGTCGATGCTTACGCAAGACTCATCGCCGTGGCGCCGCGTGGCAAGACCGTGAATGTCTGCTCGGGTACGGGCTGGACGCTCGGCGAAATTCTCGCTTCGCTCGCGCGGATTGCGGGCTATTCGATCGAGGTGAAGATCGACCCGCGTTTTGTGCGTGCGAATGAAGTGCGCCATCTGGTCGGTTCGAATGCGAAACTGCGCACGCTCATTGGCGAAAGCGAACGCCGGTCTATCGAGGAAACGCTGCGCTGGATGTACGAGGACGCACGCAAACGGCTTGGTAAAGCCTGAAGAATCCGTTTTGAGAATCTGCAAAATCAATCGCCGCTCTTTCGAGCGGCGATTTCGTTTTAGCGCACGATAAACTCAATGCGCGGCAATCGCTTCGGCATAAACATCGGCCACGCGTTTTGCAATCACGGCATTGTCGAAATGCTCGCGCGCGTAGGCTTTGCACGCTGCTTCATCCGGTAGTTTGATGCGCCCGGAAAGCGCGGCGTCGATACCTTCGGCAATCGCGGCCGCGCCCGTTTCCGGCAACACCAGATCCGGCGACAGACCCGCCACCGCTTCCGGCAAACCGCCCACCGGCGTCACCAGCACCGGCGTGCCGGCGGAAAGCGATTCCACCGTGATCAGCCCGAAGCCTTCGAGCGCGACCGTGGGCACCACGCTCAACGTGGCGGCGCGATACAGCGAAGGCAGATGCGCGTCGGGCACGAAGCCCAGCAACTTGACGTTATCCGTGAGACCCGCTTCGTCGATACGCTGTTGCAGTTCCCCTTGCAGACGCCCGCGCCCCGCGATCAGCAGCAGAATGTCCGGGTGGCGCTGCTTGACCTGCTTGACCGCGTCGATCAGATCTTCCAGTCCCATGCGGCGCACGAGGCGGCGCACAGCCAGAATGATCGGGCGATTCTGCGGCAATTGCAGACGCAGACGCGCCTCGCCCTGCGAGCAGGCCGGATCGAAATGGGCCGTATCCACGCAACCGGGCACGATACGCACGCGATCGGGCGAGATCGCATAGCGCTTCGTGAGAATGTCGCCGAATGCTTTCGACAGCACGATGAGCCGCGACGATCGTTCGTACACCGATTGTTCGAGCGAATGCTTGATGCGCTGGCTCAGCGTGGCGGCGCCTTCGACAAAGCTCTCGTCGGCCCAGGGTCCCTGAAAATGCGAGACCTGCGGAATGCCGCGCGTAACGTCGAGACCCGGAAAGGTGTACAGCGCGAAGTGCGAGGAAATGACGTCCGGACGATGGCGACGGATTTCGCTGCGCAACGCACGGCGCGCGTCCATCAGGCGGAACGGCAACGCGCGTGCCGCCGAGCCGAAGCCCTGGATCGCGCCGCCGCTGTCTTCGGCCACCTTCGGCGAGCCCGCCACGACGCCGCGTACGTGTACGCCGGCACCGGGCAACGCGCCCACCAGCGAGTAATACATGCGATCGAGGCCACCAGCACGCTCGGGGAACCAGTGCATGCCGATCTGTAGCGAATGGATGGATTGTTTCGTCATCGCGATTCCTTGTTGTGCAACTTGTTATGCAGCCATCGAGGCGAATAACGGATTAAGTCGTCTCTGCGCGCGGCAGCGACTGGCCGCCCGAAAGCGGCGCGAGTGCGGGCGTCGCGGGTTCGGCGTAGGCATCGCTGCGCACCGTCGCGCCCGCGTCGCCCGCCAGTTCGCGATAGAGCGCGATGTATTGCGCAGCCATCCGCGCCCAGCCGAAGCGGCAGGCGAGTTCTGCCGCCGCTGCGCCCATCGCGACGCGGCGTGGCGTATCGTCGGCGAGTTGCTGGATCGCGCCGGCGAGCGCTTTCGCGTCGTCCGGGTCTTCGAGCACGATGCCGCAATCGGGCGTGATGATTTCGGCGCCGCCTGCCGTACGCGCGGTCACGACCGGCAAGCCCGCCGCCATCGCTTCCAGCAGCGAAAGACTCATTGCTTCGTAGCGCGAAGGAAAGACGTAGCTATCGACACTGCGCATCAGCACCGGCATTTCGCGCACGAGGCCGAGAAAATGCACGCGCGAAGCAATGCCGAGCTCGCGCGACATCTCCGGGTACGGACTGCCCGGCAGATAACCGGCCACTGCCAGATGCACATGCTCGGGCAATTGCTTGAGCGCATGCAGCACCGTGCCCAGGTTTTTGCGCGGCGTGCGCAGATCGCCCACGAACAGCAGCAGGAATTTATCGGCGGGAAGATTGAATTTCTCGCGATCCGAATCCGCACCGGAGAAACCGCGCGTATCCACGCCGTTATAGATCACGTCGAGCCGTTCGAGCGGATCGCCGCCCGAAGCGAGGATTTCATCGGCGACCTTGCGCGATACCGCTGCGATCACACGCGAGCGCCGGTACGCCCAGCGCTCCAGCACCGCGTTCACGCGCGTATAGACGAACTGATACGCCGACCAGACGCCGCGGGTCAGCCCGAACGGGTAATACTTGCTGCGCCCCCAGCCGCCGTGTACGAAGTGCGCGGTATTGACATCGGCTTGCGCCCACGTAATGAAGCCATTCACGTGCAGCACGTCGTATTCGCTGCGATGGCTTTTGAGCCAGAGCGCACTCTTGAGCGCGAACACCTGCTGACGCAACAGGTTGGTCGGCCAAAGTTTCGAAGGTTGCACGCGCACCCATTTCACCTTGGGATGCGCCAGCAGTTCCGGCGCGACGTGCGAAGCCACCAGCGTGACCTCGAACCCTTCGTCGAGCGCCGCGCGCGCGATTTCGTGGTTGACGCGCCCCTGGCCGTCGTTATGGCGCACCACATGCGTGACGATTGCGACTCTCAATCGGAGACCTCCGTAGTCGGGGTAATGTCTGGAGCACGGACGCTGGCCTGGCGCCGCGTCATCTTGCGCCAGTGCCCCGCGCTGAGAATGGAAAAAACGCTGGAAAACAGCAGCAGACCGCCGGTGCCCACCAGCGAATTGGTGAACACCAGCATCGCGAAGATCGACACCATCAGGCTCAGACATGCGCACACGTAGCGGTCTTCCTGCATGCGCAGCGACTGGCGCACGGCGCGCGCGATCAACCACAGCACGCCCGCCATATACATCAGCGTGCCGGGCCAGCCGAGCACGAACGGAATGTTCATCACGCCGCTGTCGAAGCTGCCGTACTGGCCGAGCTGGCCGTTGCTGCTGGAAAGCTTGGTCGATGCGCCGGTTGCGCCCAGGCCCTCGCCCGTCACGTCGGTGAAGGCGGTCTTGGCGAAATCGGCGTAGAACTGGTTACGCGCCTCGTAGCTCTGGTCGTCGCTCAGGTTCACGAGCGTGTTCAGGCGCTGCTGCATGCGGTCGGCCACCGGCCCAAAGGTCAGCAGCGGCACGCAGATACCCGCAAGCACAAACGCGCTGACGATAATGCGCAAGCGCACCTTGTTGCTCGACTTCATCAGCTGGATCACCATGGCGATGGCCCAGCCGCCCCAGGTCGAGCGCACCAGCGACAGCGCGAACGAGAAGAAGCCGAACGCCGCCGCGATCCAGCGCACGCGATGTTTCGCGGCCATCACCAGCACCATCGCGCCCATCATCGCGAAGGCAAACGGACCCGACGAATTCATCGTGCTGAATACGCGCACGCCCAGCGGCACGGGGTCGCCCTGCGAATTCATGTCCGAGCCGATCATCCACATCGCGTCCCACGGCGGCATGATGAAGAACTGGATCAGCCCATAGGCGCCCATCACGAACATGCCGTAGATAAAGGTGTTGACGATGGTGTCGCGGCATTCTTCGTACTGGCGCGTGAGCACCATGATGTGAAAGCCGATCAGCAGCGGATAAACCCAGTTCGCCAGATCGAATACGGCAGCGGCGGGACCGTTGCCCACCACGCCCACGACAAAGCCATAACCGATGCCGAGCAAGGCCAGCAGCAGCGGCAAACCGCGACGCTGCGCGAGTACCGGGTAATAGCGCAGCAGCGAAAGCCCGCTGATCATCGTCACCGCGAGCGGCGCGACCTGAATCAGGCTGGTGGGTGTGAAGCCGCCTTTGCCGTAATCGGCGAGACGGCGCACTTCGGGGCTCAGAAACCAGAGCCACCACATGAAGCCCACATAGCGCACCGGGTTCACGAAATAAAGCCACAGTCCCGTGGCGATGGCCAGCACCGGAAACGCCAACGTCAGCACCGTGCCCTGGTGCGCGAGGATCAGCAGGCCCGTGAAAGTCCACAGCGCGATCACCGGCAGCGTATCGCGGCCCATCGCGCGGCGCAGGCCGGATTTCGGCGCGGCTGGCGCGCCCGCGGGCGCGGCGGAAGGCATCGAAGCCGGAATGGTGGACGGCACACGCATGATCACATCCCGCGCGGCATCTGGCCGGTTGCACCGGCTGCCACGTTGGCGCGCGCGGCGCTTTGGGTACGCGGATCGCGTTCGAGCATCATCTCGCGCGTGAGTTGCGCATGCTGGCGCGCGAAATTCTCGGTGGTGAGATCGCGCGTGCGCAGTTGCTCGCAGGCCTCGCGCGCCTGTGCTAGCGTGCGTGCCGGATCGTCCACGAGCACATTCACGGCTTCGCGCAACTGGTCGGCGTTGAAGGGCTCGACGTAGAAGGCGGCGTTATCGTCGAAGTAATCGTCGAGCGCGCCCACCTTCGTGACGATCATCGGCTTGCCGAGCGCCGCCGCTTCCAGCATCACGGTAATACCGGAAGCATGCGTATTCGGTCGCAGCGGCACGACGATGATATCGGCCCAGTCGTACAGCGCGTGTTGCTGCTGGATGCCGGAAACGCGCACGATTTCCACGTTCGCGGCGCGCGCCGAAGCAGGCATGCGGCGACGCGTGGCAATCCGCACCTCATAGCGCGGATCGTCGCGCAAGGCGGCGACGAGCGTGGTCCAGTCGCGGTCGCGATCGTTGCCGATCGCCGCCACGCGCACGGGCGTATGCGGCTTCCAGTGCGACGGCGGGCAAAGCGGAAAGTCGAAAGTATTCAGCCCGTAGAGCAAGGGCGTGGCGGCACGGCCGAAATAGTCCTTGCAGAGCGCGGCATTCTCGCTCGCGAGCGTGGTCAGGCGGTCGGCACGGGCCAGCAGACGCTTGTAGAAGGCCCGGCGCAGCGCGCCATAGCCTTGCCAGCGGTCGAGCAGCCACACGCTCTGCGCGAGCAGCAGCGGGCGCGCCCCGCCCTTCTTCGCCTGCATCAGCAGCACCAGCGCGACCGCCAGATGCTCCTGTTCAGTATGCGTCCAGATCACGTCCGATTGCAGCATCGCGTGACGGTTGCGCCAGGCGTGTACCAGATCGAAGCCGAGCGCGGCTTTCAAGGCGCGGCGCGCAAAGCGCACCGGCTTGCCTTCGCGCACGTCCTTGGCGTAATTGAGCGCGAATTCCGCAGATTCCGCGTGATGGTAGCCGTAGAGGCAACCGATGTTCTCGCCCTTGCGATAGTGGCGCGGATCGGCGCCGTAAAACAGGTGCACGTGGACTGTCGTACTACTCATTCGGGGTCCTCCGTAATGTCGTGTGCGGGGCGTTCGTCAGGCGATGGCGCGGCGAGCTTCGCGTGCGCCGCCGCGCACCGCGCGCCAGCGTGCGAATGCGGCCCCGGCGGAACCCGAACGCACGGCGCTCAGGCCGGTATGCAGCAGCCCCGGATAAACACGCGTGCCGATCAGCGCCCACCACCACCACGCCGTTTCGCGATGCATCGGCTCGAGATGAGCGCGCAGTATCAGATGGAAGTTGTAGGCGGCATTGCGGATCGAAGCGAGCGTCTGCGCATTGCGCGGATCTTCGCCAGGACGCGGCGCAGGATAGTGATCGACGGCCACAAGCGGGTCATAGACAAGCTTCCATCCGGCACGCTTCACGCCCATGCTGAAGGCCATGTCGTTATGCGTCTGCGCACCGGTGCCGCGCAGACGGCGGTCAAACCGCAGATCGCCGATCGCCGCACGCAGATAGCTCATATTCGCGCCCTTGAGCAGATCGACTTCGCGCGCCTTGCCCACGCCCAGATGATGATTGCCGACAATGCGCCCGGAACGCTGTACGCGCCCCACCAGCGCCCGCTCGCCATCGAGCACGCGGCCTTCTTCATGCACCCAGTCGCGCCCGCCCAGCGCGCCCAGCAGCGCATCCGATTCGAAATGCGCGGCGATGCGCGCGACCCAATCGGGATGCGGCGCGGCGTCGTCGTCGGTGATGGCGATCACGTCGCCCGTCGCGGCTTCGATACCGCGATTGAGCGCGGCCACCTGGCCGGGTTCTTCGACGGTTGCGACTTCCACGTTCAGCACGCGGGGCGTCACGTGTCCCGCGAGGCACGCGTGTGTGGCTTCGTCGTCGGGACGCGCCACCACTACGATCTGGTCGGGCGCACGCTGCTGGCACAGCAGCGCGGAAAGGCAGCGCGCCAGATCGTCAGGACGCCGATACGTTGGCACAAGCACGGTCACTTTCATCGCGTGTTCCCTCTTCATCAGGCGCTCAGATATTCCTGCACGGCGCTGTAGCCATAGCCGTAGCTGCCGCGTGCTCGTGCCGGCACACCGTTGAACACGCCGCCCGTCACGCGCACGCCTGTATTGCGCAGGCGCTTGAGCGTATCGGCGATCTCGCCTTCGGTATGCATGCCCGAACGCAGCACTAGGAAGGTCGAACCCGCATGACCGCCGATGATGGCGGCGTCGGTCACGGCCAGCACCGGCGGCGTGTCGATCAGCAGCACGTCGTAGCGCAGCGCGAGACCTTCCAGATACTGGCCAAGACGCGGCGACATCAGCAGCTCGGACGGATTGGGCGGACGACGGCCGCACGAGATGAAGTGCAGGTTATCCACTTCGGTCGCACGAATGGCCTCGTCCAGAGAGATCTGCCCCGAGAGCAGTTCGGAAAAGCCGCTGTCCTGCGGGCCGCCCAGATAGCGCTCGAGCGCGCCACGGCGCATGTCGCCGTCGATCATCAGCACGCGCTTGCCCGAGTGCGCCAGCAGCACCGCGAGATTCGCGGTCAGGAAACTCTTGCCGACGCCCGGCACGGAACCGGTGATCGCCACCACATGATTGCGCGCATCCATCACGCTGAACTGCAGCGACGTGCGCAGCGAACGCAGGCTTTCGACCGTGAGGTCTTTCGGCGCCGCATTAGCCAGCACTTCACGCAGACGCGTGCCGCCACGCACCGGCGCGCGCTTTTCCAGCACGGCCTGTTCCGTCGAGAGCGGCACGAGACCATAAACCGGCAGCTGGAAATTGCGCTCGATGACGTCCGGGTCGACGATGCCCTTGAACATGTTCCGGCGCATCAGCACAAAACCCGTGCCGAGAATCAGGCCCAGCATTGCGGCCGCCGAAACGATCAGCAGCTTCTTGGGCTTCGACGGCTTGCCCGGACGCATCGCCGGGTCGACGATATGCACATTGCCGCCCGTGCCCACGCGCTGCACCGAAAGCTCCTGAATACGGTTGAGCAGCAGCACGTAGATGTCTTCCGCCACCTTCGCGTCGCGCTGCAGCTGCACGGCCTTTACTTCGGTCGCCGGCAGATCGCGGAACTTGGTGTCGTACTTGGCGCGCTCGCCCTGCAGTTGCGCAAGCTGCTGGCGCGCGGCGATCAGCACCGGATGCTGGTCGCCAAAGCGCTGTTGCAGCGAAGCGATCTGCAATTGCAGCGCCGAAATCTGCTGCTCGTATTGCACGCTGCCGTCCAGGTAGATCTTCGCTTCGTCGCTGGCGTTGATCGAACCCGACTTGCTTTGATACGCAGTCAGCGCGGCTTCGGCGTTTTCGAGGTCCGACTTCAGGCGCGGCTGTTCGCTGCGCAGAAAGTCGAGCATCTTGCTCGCATCGGCCTGCTTGGTGGCGACGTGCTCGCGCAGATACGACTGCGCAACGGCGTTGGCCACCTGCGCCGCGCGATCCGGATCGGTGTCTTCGAGCGAGATGTCGATCACACCGGTCTGCTTGCCCTGCTCCTGCACCTTCACGGCGTTCTGGAAGCCCATCACGGCGTCCAGATCGTTCATGCGTACCACCGAGAAGCGCGTGCCCGGGCGTGCCTTCAGATCGCTCACCAGCATCGTCACGCCACCGCCCTGGGCCTGCTGGCCAACCGTGCCTTCGACCAGACGGCCGCCGTCCGGGCCCGAGATCACATAGCGATTACCGTCGAGTGCCGTGAGCGTGAGCTTCTTGCCTTCCAGTTCGGGCGAGACTTCGATCGAATCCACATTGGCGACTTCGCCGCCCCATGCGTACGAACCCAGGCCGAACCACGGACGCGACGGCGTACCCGGCGTCGCCAGACGCGCGGCCAGGCTGCCGACCACCGGCAAGGTCACCGGCGCGACCGAGAAGTTCAGCTTGAACTGCTTGACGACCGGTTCGAGCACGCTGCGGCTCTGGATCATCTGGATTTCGGCGTCGGTCGGCAGGGAACCCTGCTGACCGCTCGTGATGTTGGCGCCCGACTGCGTCTGCGTCAGCGCCTGCGAGGTGTAGTCGGCCTGTTCGACGCGCACCTGCGTGTCCGCCGTATAGACCGGCTTGGCGACGTAGCAGTAGAACACGGCGCAGCCGACTACGACCGCCGCGATCGCGATGAGCCAGCCGATGTCGTCGATGATGACGCGCAGCAACTGGCCGAGGACAACGTCCTCTTCCTCTGTGCGGGCCGCCGGGGCCGCCTGACTGTTGGCTTGAATGCTCACGTTTCGATCCCGTTTTAAATCGTGTTGCGTGGGAGGAAAGACCTCACGCCCTTAGCGCGTGATCTGCTTCAGGTAGAAGACCGTCTGAACCGTTGGCAGGATCTGCTGCAGCAAGCGGTTGAAGGTCGTCGAGGCCGCCGTACCGACATACACGACATCCATCGGCTTCAACTGGAATTGCGACGACAGCATGATCGCGTCCGGCTTCGTCATATCGAGTCGATAGATCTCCGGCTCGCTCGGGTTGTCCTTCATGCCGCGCATCACGAAGATCTGACGCGGATTCGCATCGGTATCCAGCACGCCGCCGGCCGAGGTCAACGCATCGGCGATGGTCAGCTTGCCGCGGATCATGCCGGTCTGGATCGGCGTCTTCACTTCGCCCATCACAAATACTCTGCTATCCGAACGATCTGGCACATTGATGATGTCGCCGTCCTGCAGCATGACGTTCTGCGTCGCGTCGCCCGAATCGAGCATGCGGTTCGCGTCCAGAACATAGAGCTTGCCGTTGCGCGTGAGGCGCACGCGGTTGATATCGGCGTTGTCGGTCGAGCCGCCCGAGCGCGTGATCGCGTCGACCAGCGACAGCGGCACGTCGCTCATGGAGAGCGGGCCCGGCGTCTTCACGTCGCCGGTCACCTGGATTTTCTGGCTGCGGTAGGCGAGCACACGCACGTCCACCTGCGGATTCTTGATGTACGGCCCGAGACCCGAAGAAAGTTGATCGCGCAACTGTCCCGCGGTCTTGCCCGCGGCCATCACGCGGCCCACGAACGGGAAATAGATCGTGCCGTCCTTCGCCACGGTCTGCCCATACGGGTCGGACTGGCCGGACAGCGCGTTGGTATACGGCTGCGTGAGCGCCTGCCCCACGGTCTGCGTGGTATTGCCGCCCTGCGAGAACGTCGAACCTTGCGGCGTCGAGAGTTCCGGGTGGTCGTAGACGGTCACGCCGAGAATGTCCTGCGGCGCAATGTGATAGACGTAATCGGCCGCATTGGCGTATTTCGCCGGCGGCAGATCGACGTGCACGCCAGCCGCTTCCTGCGCCTGACGCATCACCAGTTGCGAGTCGATGAGATGCACGTCGTACTGCTTTTGCGGCTGGTTACTCGGCTGTTCCTTGAGACTGGACGTATCGAGGTAATTACCGGGCGCGGTCGAGCACGCGGAAACAAAGGCGCCTAGCGCCAGCACGCTCATCAGCTTGAGTTTAGTCATTGGCATATTCGGCTCAGCCATCCCTTAATCAGACGATCCATCAACTCCAGACTCTCGCGATACGTGGCCTCGTCGAGACCATGCGGATCGGCGACGTCCGAGTTCTCCCAATTGCCGAGCGCGTACACCTTGCCGCGCGCGGTCGGTTCAATGCGCTCGACCGCGGAGACCTGGTGGCGCTCCGTGACCAGCACGAGGTCGGCCTGACGCACGAGACGGCTGGTGAGGCGGCGCGAGCGATGCTCGCCCACTTCGACACCGCGCTCGGCGAGCAGGCGTTGCATGACCGGGTCCATGTCCACGCCTTCCAGCGCGCGCAGACCGGCCGAATGAACTTCGCCTGAATGCTCGGCTACCCGCTCGCGAAGATGCGCGCGGAACAATTGTTCCGCCGCGGGCGAGCGGCAGACGTTTGCGTGGCAAACGATCAATACGTCGTTGAACATGGCCTGGCTACTCCTCGTTTTACTGCCTGATTCAGGCGCGTTACGCCGTGACCTGCGAAGGCGACTTCGATTGGGTCGCGGCTTCGGCACGCGCGCGGCTCGCCTGCGTGGCGCTCGCGCGGCCCACGGCGTGATATTCGATGCCCATTTCCTGCAGCGAAAGCGGCTCGTAGAGATTGCGTCCATCGAACACGATAGGCGTTTTCAACTCGGCCTTGAGCGTTTCGAAATCCGGCGCCTTGAACACCTTCCATTCGGTGGCGACCACCAGCGCATCGGCGCCGCTGGCCGCGTCCATCGCATCGTCGACATACACGAGTCGTTCGAGCTGTTCGGGCGTCTTGTGCAGATCCATCTCCAGCACGCGCTGCGCTTCCTTGATCGCAACCGGATCGTAGGCCTGGATGCGTGCGCCGCGCGCCAGCAGTTCGGCGATCAGCGCGCGGCTGGGCGCTTCGCGCATATCGTCGGTATTCGGCTTGAAAGCCAGGCCCCACAGACCGAACGTGCGGCCCGTGAGATCCGAACCGAAGCGCGTGACGATCTTCTGCGCCAGCACCTGCTTCTGGATTTCGTTCACGGCTTCCACAGCGCGCAGAATCTGCAGCGGCTCGCCGAAATCTTCAGCAGTCCGCATCAGTGCCTTGACGTCCTTCGGGAAACAGGAACCGCCATAACCGCAGCCGGCATAAAGAAAGTCGTAGCCGATACGCGGGTCCGAACCGATACCGCGGCGCACGGCCTCGAT
Source organism: Paraburkholderia sp. Ac-20340 (assembly GCF_017104965.1). GTDB lineage: Bacteria > Pseudomonadota > Gammaproteobacteria > Burkholderiales > Burkholderiaceae > Paraburkholderia. The sequence goes on along the minus strand of NZ_JAAGPR010000006.1, from coordinate 75,982 downwards.
ATCCGCGCCCACGCGATCGGCCAGATTCGCCAGTTCGTTCATGAACGAAATACGCGTAGCGAGCATCGCGTTGGCCGCGTACTTGGTGAATTCGGCCGAATGCACGTCCATATACAGCGTGCGTTCGTGATTGCGATTGAACGGCGCATAGAGGCGCTTCATCAGTTCGCGGGCGCGCTCGCCCGGCACGTCTTCGTCGCAACCCAGCACGATGCGGTCGGGACGCGCGAAATCGTCCACGGCGGCGCCCTCTTTCAGGAACTCGGGATTCGAGACCACCGAGAACATGTGATCCTCGCCGCGCTTGCGCAATTCAGATGCAATGGCATCGCGCACCAGCGCTGCCGTGCCCACCGGCACCGTCGATTTGTCGACGATGACCTTGAAGCCGTTCATCAGACGGCCGATATTGCGCGCGGCCGTCAGCACGTATTGCAGATCGGCCGAGCCGTCTTCGTCGGGCGGCGTGCCCACGGCGATGAACTGCACGTCGCCGTGCGCGACGGCCGCTTCCACATCGGTCGAGAACGTCAGACGGCGCGCGCGCACGTTGCGTTCGATGATTTCCTTCAGGCCCGGCTCGTGAATCGGCACGACGCCCTGATTGAGCAGGTCGATCTTGCGCTGGTCCACGTCGAGACAGAACACATCGTTGCCGATGTCGGCCAGACACGCGCCTGTCACGAGACCCACATAACCGCTGCCAATGATCGTCAGATTCATGCCTACCTCAAATGTGATTGCCTGTTGGTGTCTACCAGGGCCGCGGCCACTTGCGCATGCCGCGCGCCTGGTAAGCTCAATTCATGTTCAGTACGCGTTCTGCCCGGCGAAGCCTTTCCACATCGTCATCGCGACGATGCGCAGATCGAGCGCGAAGCTCCAGTGCTGCATGTAATGCAGGTCGAAACGCACACGGTCGCGCATCTTCTCCACGCGGTCCGTTTCGCCGCGAAAGCCGTTGACCTGGGCCCAGCCAGTGATGCCGGGCTTGATGCGATAGCGCGCCATATAGCCGCGCACGAGATCCTTGTAGATGTCGTCGTGCGCCAGTGCATGCGGACGCGGCCCCACGACCGACATCTCGCCCTTGAGCACGTTGATGAACTGCGGCAGTTCGTCGAGGCTCGTGCGGCGCAGGAAGGCGCCCACACGCGTCACGCGCGGATCGTTGCGGCGCGCCTGCGTGACCTGCCCCGAAACTTCCGCATGAACCTTCATCGAGCGGAACTTGTAAATCTCGAACTCATTGCCATCGAGGCCTTTGCGGCGCTGCCGGAAAAACACCGGGCCCCTCGACGTGATCTTGATTGCAAGGCCAATCAGCGCGAAAAGCGGCGTCAGCGCGAGCAAGGCCGATCCTGCAAACAGGATGTCGAATACCCGCTTGGGCAGCACGCTCAGATCCGTCACCGGCGAAGCCGCGAGATTGATCGCCGGCACGCCCAGCAGATCGACCACCGGCTGGCTGAAAAACGAGAGGCTGCGCACATCCGGGATAAAGCGGATGTTCACGAAATCGTTGCGCATGGCCATGACGATGCGATGAATCGTGCGCTCTTTCGTGATCGGCAACGCCAGCCACAGTTCGCGGACATCGTGCTCACGCACGAATTCCAGCATCGCCTGCAGGTTGCGCTCGACTGGCACGCCTTCCAGATGGGCATCGCCATCCGCGTCGCTGTCTTCGTCGTACACGAGTGCCGGATGAAAGCCCGCTTCCGGGCGGCTCTTCATCTGCTCGACCAGAAAGCGCGCATAGCGCGGGCCGCCCACCACGGCAACCGCCTTCACGTTGTAGCCCTCGCGGCGCAGGCTGCGCAGCACCATATGCACGAGCGACTTCGAAATAATCAGGAGTGCGACCGAGGCCACGACCCAATACGCGAGCCAGATACGCGAAAGCGAATCGGCCCGGTGCACGCTGAAGCTCAGCAGAATGCCCGTGCATTCGACCGCGATCCACGCAGCGCACACACGCGCCGCCAGCACGTAGAGCGATTTGCCGCGCCACGACTGGTAGATGCCGAAGGCGGGAAACATCCAGATCGCCAGCAGACAGTTGAAAGCGAGCGCCACGCTCTCCGCGTCGGAAAGCGTGGCGAACCGTCCGTGGTGCAGGGCGGCCGCAAGCAGCGCGCCGGCGGCGATGGCGGCAACATCGATAATTCTGGCTAGAACGCTCAGCATGTCCGGCACCTCGGTTGAAAAAATGAATTGCAGCCACGCGCTTTGCATCATGGCTGCCGCTACAGGAATCTGGGAATGACACCGGAATTGCCCCGGCGCTGATAAAGCTGATCCGAATAAACCCTAATAAAGCGCTATAAAAATTGCGAGCGCAAGGTCAAAAAGTATCTCCAAATGTTTCGATGCTAACGACCTATTTTTTCTCTGATTTTTTCGGCAACGATTGCCAGAATGGCCGCCAGACAAGCTTTCCAGACTTGATGCGATGCGGCAAAAATTGCCGGATCGGACACAAAGCCTTCTGATTTATTTCGTAACACATTCGTGTCATCGACTATTTTTCTTTTTATTTTTATCCCGCCCCATTCAGGATGAATCGGAATTGATTAATTTAATCCGAATATTTTCGCTTTTCTTCTTTACTGTGCTTTTTATTGCGATTTTAAGCATGCTACAAATCGCAGAACCGAAACCCCTTTCAGGAGAGCGAGATGACGGATACGGGTTCCGCAACGGCCCAGGCACGCGCGGCTCAACAAGCCACTACGCGCGGCGATGCACGCAACGCGCTGCAGGTCTGCCCGGTTGTGCTGGCCGGCGGCGCAGGTTCGCGGCTATGGCCACTGTCGCGCGAGCAGTACCCGAAGCAGATGATCAACCTCGTAGGCGAGCGATCGCTGCTCGCGGATACGGCGGGCAGGCTCGATGCCCTCGCCGAGCGCGTGACGCTCGCGGACAAGCTGATGATCGTCTGCAACGAAGAGCACCGCTTCACCACCGCCGATCAGGTTCGCGCAGCGGGCAAGGAAGCCCGTCTGATTCTCGAACCGCTTGCACGCGATACGGCACCGGCGCTGACCATCGCAGCCCTGTCCGTGACGGCAGCGCAGCAGGACGGCATCCTCGTGGTGATGCCCGCCGACCACGCCCTCGCCGATCTCGACGCCTTCCAGGCCGCTGTGGCGGATGGCGTGCGTCACGCGGCTAACGGCCAGATCGTCACGATGGGCATCGTGCCCACGCATGCAGAAACGGGTTACGGCTACATTCACGTGGGCGAGCCGCTGGGCGCGGAAGAACCGAACGGCGCGCGACGTCTCAATGGGTTCGTCGAAAAGCCTTATATCGAACTGGCCCAGCAATACGTGGCATCGCAGCGCTACTGGTGGAACAGCGGCATCTTTATCGTGCGCGCTTCCACGTGGCTCAAGGCGATTCGCCACTTCCAGCCGGCGATTTACGATGCCTGCGCGGCGGCCGTCGAACACGGCAAGGCCGATGGAGATTTTTTCCGTGTGGACCCCGAAGCATTTTCCCGTTCGCCGTCGAATTCGATCGACTACGCCGTGATGGAACCGCTTTCGGGCGATACCACGGTGGCAAGCGGCGTGGTCGTGCCGCTTACTGCGGGCTGGACCGATCTGGGTTCCTGGGACACCGTCTGGCAGGTCGCGCCGAAAGACGAAACGGGTAACGTGGCGCGCGGCGAAGTCATCTTCGAGGGCGCAACCGATACCTTCGTGCACTCGGATTCCCGCCTGGTAGCCTGTCTGGGTACGGAAAATCTCGTGGTGGTCGAAACGGCGGACGCGGTTCTCGTGGCCGACCGTTCACGCGCCCAGGATGTGAAGAAAATCGTTCAGCGCCTGAAATCCGAGCGCCGCAGCGAAGCCGTCGCGCACCGCCTCGTGCATCGTCCGTGGGGTCATTACGATAGCGTCGATAGCGGCGAGCGTTTCCAGGTCAAGCGCATCGTGGTCGAACCGGGCGCACGCCTGTCGCTGCAGATGCACCACCATCGCGCCGAGCATTGGGTGGTCGTGCGCGGCACGGCGCTGGTGACGCGCGGCGAGGAACGCTTCATCGTTTCGGAGAACGAATCGGCGTATATCCCGCTGGGCGTGGCGCATCGACTGGAAAATCCTGGCAAGATGCCGCTCGAGATCATCGAGGTGCAATCGGGCTCGTACCTCGGCGAGGACGACATCGTGCGTCTGGACGATCAGTACGGCCGGCAGTAACAGCAGGCAAGAACTGCCACGCTCGGGCCCACGCGGGCTCGAGCGGTTTGACGGATGAGAACGAACGGAGACACCACGGCTCGCGCCGCAACGGAAAATTGCGAAGCAATGCATCGCTTTCCGGTTGACGGCGTGCCTGGGCAAAAAAGATGAAGCGGGAAATGCGTTTGACGGACAGCGTGAAAGCAGACTTAACAGCGGCAGACGTAACAGCGGCCGATACTGCTGGCCGGCGCTCAGTTCAGATGCGTTCTGTAACGCGAAGCGTGCGGATGACGGTCGGCGCCCGCGCTGGACGTGCTGTCGCGCGCCTCGCCGGTGCGCAGCGTGCTGCTGGTATAGCGTTGCATGGGCGCATGGCGAACGCTGGCCGCCACACTGGCGGTGGCGAGACCGGGCGTCGCGACGGGCATGGCGCGCGTCACCACGTCGTGACCGGCGCGCGCGAGCGAAACGCCTGGATCGTTGCTATCCGGGGCATCCGTATCGGCACCACCACTACTACTACTCGCCTGCGTACCTTCGCGCTCGATCCACTGACGCGCCCAGTCGAACGCGAAATGGCGCGCCTCGTCGGCATCGTCGAAGGCCGGGCCGATCAGACCCGAACGCTCCACGCGTTTGTCGTCCTTGAGGATTTCCACCGCTGCGCGATACATGCCGCGTTGCGAGCGATTGCGCGCCGCTTCCAGATTCAGATGGATCACGTAGCCACGCCATTCGGCGATCTGCGCGAGATCGAGTTCGCTATCGGCGGCCTCGAATTTTTCCTCGGGCACGACCGTGCGAGCCACGGGCTTCGCACTCACACGCGCGGCGTGGGCGCTGGAATCGGCCTGCGGCGGCACCAAGGACGAGCCCTGCCCCGGCTTCGCAGCCGTGCGATGCTGGGCCTGCGACAAGGCCTCGTCCAGACGCGCGAGCTGGCGCGTCATGCTCTCGATGGGATTGGCCACGGGGCTGCCCGCCAGCGGCGCATCGGCCAGCGATGCGGGCGCCTGCCAGGCTTCCGGGCTTTTCCAGTAGACGGCGGGCAGACCGTCGTCTTCGGTCACTTCTTCGACCACAACGGCTACCGCCGCCGCGGGCTGCGCGCTCGCGACGGCCTGCGCCTGAGCGGGCTCGGGCACATAGACAAAGCTGCGGCCGCGCTGCGTGAGCAGTTGCACCAGCTCGAGCAGCGTGCCGCTGACGTGCCAGTCCTCGAAACGGCGGCGGCAAGTCGGTCCGGACGGATAACGTGCGGGCAGGCGCGACCAGGACTCACCGGTCGTCAAGATCCACAGCACGGCATTCGCCACGACGCGCGGCTCCGCACGCGGGCGGCCGCGGCGGTTCAAACGTATAGGCGGTTCATCGGATACGAGCGAGGACACTACCATCCACTCCTCGTCGCTCAGTTCTTCGAAATTCATGCTTTTCTCCACGCAGCCGGACCGGGGCTGCAGTGACGGAGCTCGCTCGCGGATCTTGCTGTCCGCGCGGGCGTGCTCGGTTGCACCATATGTTTATATGACTTGTTCATTTACGTCACCGACTGCACTTTGGCAGTGCGTGTGTTCACGGTATTGACGCAAAGAACGTGGTCTCACTCGTGCAAGGGAGAATTTGTGCAGGAAGCATACCACCTGAAACCAGCCGATGAGGAGGGCCGTAATAAGTGTTACGGTTAGAAACAAAGTCACGCATTGCATGGCGCGGAATATGCCCGATCGCGCTTGCAAAACCGTGCGGCATTCCTCTTCGATTCGCCAGAAAAGCCCTTGCTGCAGGGCGTTTCCGCATCGTATGCATCCTGCAAGACGGCTGTCGTGCCGCTGTAGCGTTGTCATGACTCGCTGATGCGTACCTCGTGATGCATCGCGTGACCGACCCCATCGCACGCTCATTTCAGGCTCATCGCCGATTGCCATGCCAATTGCTTTATCTTCGTGAATGCAATTCAAATGCCATTCAGCGAAATGCAACAAAAATACCCATGAATGGCATTAACGGCATTAACGTCGTCCCGGTCCCTTCTCTCCCGAAACTCAGTTGTGCACGCAACAAATGACATGGCGATGAATTGCCTGCACTTCACGGGTGACATCCCAGCCGACTGACAGGTTGCACCGCTTCTTTTCACGCTGCACGCATTCATGACGCAGCCACCCAGCAAAAGCCACGCGACGAATCCGTCTATAGTACGAAGGCCATGGCCTTCCAGGAGAATCGTGTATGCAAACATCCTCACTGCGCGGCGCCCGCGCCCTGATCGCCACCGCGGCCCTTGCCGCCGCCGCGCTCGCGCCGTGGCATCTCGCTCAGGCCCAACTCGGCAACCTGCTCAATCAGAGCGGCAGCAGCGGTTCGACCTCGGGCGCACTCGGCAATCTGGGCGGCCTGGGCAGTTCGCTGTCCGGCTCGTCGGTCACCTCCAATAGCATGGGCAACGTGACCGGTCTGCTTTAATACTGCATCAAGAACAATTACCTGAACGCCGACACGGCCAGCAACGTGAAAGACTCGCTGCTGAGCAAACTGCCCGGCGGCGCCTCGACGACCGACAGCGGCTACGAGAAAGGCACCAGCGGCATTCTCACGTCCGGCAATGGCCAGCAACTCGACCTCTCCGGCAGCGGCCTGAAACAGGCAGCCACCAAACAGGTATGCGACAAGATCCTGAGCCAGGCGAAGTCGATGCTTTAACGGAGCGTGAAAAGATGGCGGTGCGGCGTCGTTGTGCGCAATTTGTGTGCCGCCATCTTGCGTTCGATGGGGATTTCGGTGTCGAATGGATTCCAACGGAATTCAAGCGGTTTTCGTCACTGCCATGAAACAGCGTCGAGTCCCCGTGGTGCCCCGTCTGGCAAGCTTTGGCGCATTCCTTGCGCTCCTTGGCCTCTGTGCGCCGATCGGCGCCCAGCCTCAGCAGGCCCTGGACAAACGGTTCGACTGCACCTCGAATCCGCATGAATTTATTTCGACGCTGATTGAAGAAAAGTCGATCGACCCGAGCCCGAGCCGGGTCGAGGCGAATTCGGTCAATGCGTTCCGGCCCGTGCACGGCAGCCGCCTGAGCGCATTCGGCTTTCCCATTTATGTCGTGCTGGGCTACGCACGCGACGACGATCTCTTTCACCGCGGCGCGGGCAAGGAGATCAAGGCGCCGCTTTATGGCGTCGTGGTTTCCGCTCCCGCGGAATCGGTCCGCTCGCGCGTTAGCGAGGCGAACAGCGACGCCACGGTTAAATCCGTGGTGCCGCTCCTGCTGACCGCCATCGTCTGCGGCGGATAGATTCTTCGCCGATTAACCAGTTGGCCGCGCTCAGGGCCCGAAGAACGCCAGTGCGCCCATCACCACGCCCAGCGCGCCCACGCCCACCGAGGTCCGCAGCAACCACTTGCGGCGCGTGAGCAGCGTAATCGCCGTCAGTGCGATCGAGATCTGGATCAGCGTGGTCGCCTGCGCCCAACGATGATGGCCGTGCAGCAGCTTTTCGGCGCGCTCGTCGTCGGCTTGCACCTGCTTCTCCAGCGCCTCGGCTTTGGCGCGGATCGGCTCCTTCTGCTGGCGATAGCGGTCGGCATCAGCGGCGAAATGCCGCTGCGCTTCGGCGGCATTCGGCGAGAGCGCCGCCAGCGAAGCACCCAGTTCGGCCAGATTCTCTTTTTCGCCCTTGGACGAATAGTAGGCCCACTGATTCGCGGCTTCGGTCTTGTGAATCGCCGCTTCGTTCTTGTAATAGAGCGCGAGGTTTTCGCTGTTGCCGCTCTGGTACGCGAGGATCGCGCCAATCGACGCGAGAATCGCCGTCATCACCGCCATGCGGCCCGGGAAGGGGTCGCGCTCGCCCGCGCCGCCATGTTCGCCGTGACCGTGCCCGGACGCGGCATGCTCGACCGCGTGATCGTGCGGCCCGTGCACTTCATACTCTTCAGACATCCAACGACTCTCCGGTGTGACTATCAATACGCTGCGCGGCGTCGACTGTTGCGCCGCGCCCCCTGCGGGAATCTCAATTATCGTGAGCGCGGCCCGCTTGTCCAGTCCCCATCACTCCTGTGACAAGAAGAAAGAGAAACGCATCAAATCGAAATCAGATTGAAAGTTTTATCGTCTATTTCGATGAAGATGCGTTGCGCATGCTGCGGCGCACGGCGCATTGCGACGGTTTGCTAACGTGGTTGACGCGCCTCATCCGACGCGTTTTTGCTGCGCGGCCACCTGCTTGCGCGCCACCGCCCTACGTCGCTTGCGCGAATCTCCCCGGCAATCTGATCGGCGAAATTGAGCCAGAAATGCAAACGGCCCGCGCCGTCTTCCTTTTCAGGGGAAAGACTGCGCGGGCCGCGTACATCGAACGCTCAAGCCCAAACCAGGCGCCGATGCGAATTCAACCGCCCAGGTAAGCGCGCTTGATCTCGTCGTTGGCGAGCAGGTTATCGGCGCTATCGGCCAGTACCACGCGGCCGGTTTCGAGCACATAGCCGCGATCGGCCACTTGCAGCGCCTTGTTCGCGTTCTGCTCGACCAGAAACACCGTCACGCCCTCTTCGCGAATCGTGCGGATGATGTCGAAGATCTGCGCGATCACCAGCGGCGCGAGACCGAGCGTCGGTTCGTCCAGCAGCAGCAGACGCGGCTTGCTCATCAGCGCGCGGCCGATCGCCAGCATCTGCTGCTCGCCGCCCGACATCGTGCCGGCGCGCTGTTTCGCACGCTGATTCAGGCGCGGGAACAGCTTGAACACGTGTTCGATGCCCGCGTCGATGTCCTGCTGCGAGGAGAAAAAGCCGCCCATCTGCAGGTTTTCGAGCACCGTGAGGCTCGGAAACACGCGACGGCCTTCCGGCGAAATCGCCATGCCCTTGCGCATGATTTCGTGCGTGGGCAGGCGCGTGATGTCCTCGCCCTCGAACGTCACCTGCCCCGACGACGCGCGCGGCGTACCGCACACCGTCATCATCAGCGTGGTCTTGCCGGCGCCGTTGCTGCCGATCAGCGTGACGATCTCGCCCTTGTTCACTTCGATCGACACGCCCGCCAGCGCTTCCACCGCGCCGTAATGGGTATGGACCTTGTCCAGCTTCAGCATCAGTCCTCTCCCAGATAGGCTTTGATCACGCGCGGGTCGTTGCGCACTTCGTCGGGTTTGCCGATCATGATCGGCTTGCCGTGTTCCATCACGAGAATGCGATCCGACACGCCCATCACGAGACTCATATCGTGTTCGATCAGGAGTACGGAGATTCCAAACTCGTTACGCAGGCCGTCGACCATATGCTGCAATTCGATCTTTTCCTGCGGATTCAGACCGGCGGCCGGTTCGTCGAGCATCAGCAGACGCGGGTCCGTGATCATGCAGCGCGCGATTTCGAGGCGGCGCTGATGGCCGTACGAAAGCGTGCCCGCTTCACGGTTTGCCACATCGCGCAGGCCCAGACGTTCGAGCCAGTACGCAGCGCGTTCGAGCGCGGCGCGCTCGGCACGGCGGTAGCCAGGCGTCGCGAACAGGCCGCTCAGCATGTTGCGGTTGACCTTCAGGTGCTGCGCAACCATGAGGTTTTCCAGCACCGTCAACTGCTTGAACAGGCGGATATTCTGGAACGTGCGCACCAGACCGCGACGCGCCACTTCATGGCTCGGCTGGCCCGTGATCGCATGACCGTTGAGCACGATGTCGCCTGCCGTGGGCTTGTAGAAACCGCCCACGCAGTTGAACACCGTGGTCTTGCCCGCGCCGTTCGGCCCGATGATCGCGAAGACCTCGTTCGGGCGCACATCGAACGCGATACCGTCCACCGCCAGCAGACCGCCGAAGCGCATCTGCAAGCCCGCTACTTTCAACAACGCTTGTGCACTCATTGCGGCAACTCCACGTGCGGACGGCTTGCGGGCAGCAGGCCCTGCGGACGCCACATCATCATCAGCACCATCACCAGACCGAAGATCAGCATGCGGTACTCGGCAAAGCCACGCGCCACTTCCGGCAGCGCCGTCAGCAGGATCGCGGCGAGCACGACGCCCAGTTGCGAACCCATGCCGCCCAGCACCACCACGGCGAGAATCAGCGCCGATTCGATGAAGGTGAACGACTCCGGCGTCACCAGACCCTGGCGCGCCGCGAAGAACGCACCGGCCAGACCCGCGAACGAAGCACCCAGCGTGAACGCCGAGAGCTTGATGCGCGTGGGGTTCAGACCCAGCGAACGGCAGGCGATTTCGTCTTCGCGCAGCGCTTCCCACGCACGGCCCATCGGCATGCGCAGCAGGCGGCTGGTGACGAACAGCGTGAACGCAACCAGCACCAGCGCGAGCAGGTACAGGAAGATGATCATGTGTTCGCCGCTGTACTCGATACCGATCAGCTCGTTAAAGGTTTTTGCGCCTTCCACGCTCGCATGGCGCGCGAGTTCGAAGCCGAACACGGTGGGCTTCGGAATACCCGAAATGCCGTCCGGGCCGCCCGTGATGCTCGTCAGGTTGTTGAGCAGCAGGCGGATGATTTCACCGAAACCGAGCGTGACGATCGCCAGATAGTCGCCGCGCAGACGCAGCACCGGGAAGCCCAGCACGAAACCGAAGGTAGCGGCCGCGAGCGCAGCCAGCGGCAGACATTCCCAGAACGTGAAGCCGAAATACTGGTTGAGCAGCGCATACGTATAGCCGCCCACCGCGTAAAAGCCCACATAGCCGAGGTCGAGCAGACCCGCGAAGCCCACCACGATATTCAGGCCGAGGCCGAGAATCACGTAGATCAGCGCGAGCGTGGCAACGTCGATCGTGCCGCGCGAACCCATGAACGGGAACACCGCGCCGAAGGCGAGCAGCACCCAGATCGCCATGCGCTGCTGGCGTGCGCCGAGTGCAGGCGCCTTCGGCAACTTCACCGCACTCGTTGCGCGCACAAACATCGGCTTGAGGAGCTGGAACACGAACACCACGGCAGCGGCGATCCACACCGGGCGCCAGTGCTGCTGCAGCACCACCTGATAGCCGTCCAGCGTGAGCTGCAGGCCGAGGATAGGCGCCGTGAGAATGATGGTCGCAATGGCGGCGGCGAAGGCGCCCTTCAACGTCTGCGACGAAGACTGGCCGCTATGGCTGGCCGCGCGAACCGAAACAGTTTGGCTCATCTCGACCTCACACCTTTTCGACGTCCGGCTTGCCGAGCAGGCCGGTGGGACGGAACAACAGCACGAGCACGAGCAGGCCGAACGCCACGACGTCCTTGTACTCCGAAGGCATATAACCGGCCGCGAAGGTTTCGGCCAGACCGAGCAGCACGCCGCCGAGCATCGCGCCCGGAATGCTGCCGATACCGCCGAGCACCGCTGCCGTGAACGCCTTGATACCCGCGATAAAGCCGATATACGGATTGAGCTTGCCGATCGTCAGACCGATCAGCACGCCGCCCACCGCCGCCAGCATCGCGCCGAGCACGAACGTGAACGAGATCACGCGGTTCGTGTCGATGCCGAGCAGGTTGGCCATCTTCATGTCTTCGGCGCAGGCGCGGCAAGCGCGGCCCATGCGCGAACGCGAAATGAACAGCGTGAGCGCGACCATCAGCACGATCGTGGTGCCCACGATCAGCATGCGCGCGTACGGAATCGTCACGTCGAAGTTGCCGCCCATGTTGAAATCGAGCGCGCCGGAGATCAGCATCGGCACGGAAACGTCACGCGCGCCCTGCCCGATCTGCACGTAGTTCTGCAGAAAGATGGACATGCCGATCGCCGAGATCAGCGGCACGAGACGCGGCCCGCCGCGCAACGGCCGATACGCGACGCGTTCGACCGCAAAACCGTAGAGCCCGGTGACCAGCACCGAGACAATGAGCGCCGCGCCGAGCACGAGCGGCAGCGGATAACCCGCCGATGTGCCGATCGCCGTAAGCGTGACGAGGCCCACATAGGCGCCGATCATATAGATCTCGCCGTGAGCGAAATTGATCATACCGATGATGCCGTAGACCATTGTGTAGCCAATGGCGATCAGCGCGTAGATCGCACCCAGCGTGAGCCCGTTGACGAGCTGCTGGGTGAACTGCGGAAGAAAATCATTCATGCTTTAAGCCCCGCGGCGATGAAGCCGATGAGAGACCTTTGAGAAACTCTTGAAACCGTACCGATCGTTCCTGCGTTGCGCATCTGCGTAAAACGCCCCGCCCGCCGCGGCGGCGAGCGGGGCGTTTCATGTGCGTCGATGCGCACGGGGATCAGTTCGCGGCGGTCTTGGTGGCGTCCTTGTGCCACGTGTAGACGACGAAGTGGAACGACTTGAGGTCGCCCTGTGCGTCGTACTGCACGTTGCCGATCGGCGTGTTGAACGCATTCTTGTGCAGGTAAGCCGCAACCTTGGTCGGATCGGTGCTCTTTGCGCCCTTGATGCCGTCGGCGATCACTTCGACCGCTGCGTAGGCCGGCATCTGGAACGGACCGTTCGCGTCGCGCTTGGCGTCCGCGAAGGCCTTCACGAGCTTCGCGTTGGCCGGGTCGGCGGCGAAGTCGGCGGGCAGCGTGACCAGCATGCCTTCCGAAGCCGGGCCGGCGATCGCCGTCACGTCCTTGTTGCCCACGCCTTCCGGTCCCATGAACGTGGCCTTGACGCCCTGTTCACGCGACTGGCGCATCAGCAGACCCATTTCCGGGTGGTAGCCGCCGAAGTAGACGAAGTCCACGCCTTGCGACTTGAGCTTGGTGACGATTGCCGAGTAGTCCGAATCGCCGGCATTGATGCCTTCGAACACGACGACGGGGATGTGCGCCTTGTCGAGCGCAGCCTTCACCGACGTGGCGATGCCCTGGCCATACGACTGCTTGTCGTGCAGGATCGCGACCTTCTTCGGCTTGACCTTGTTGATGATGTACGCAGCGGCTGCCGGGCCTTGCTGGTCGTCACGGCCGATGGTGCGGAAGATGAACTGGCGCTTCTTGCCTTCGGTGAGCTGCGGTGCGGTCGCCGACGGCGTGACCATCACGACGCCTTCGTTCTCGTAGATGTCCGAAGCGGGAATCGTCGAGCCCGAGCAGACGTGGCCAACCACGTACTGGATGTGCTGCGAGACGATCTTGTTGGCAACCGCGACGGCCTGCTTCGGCTCGCAGGCGTCGTCCATCAGGACGGCTTCGAGCTTGTTGCCGTTCACACCGCCAGCGGCGTTGATCTGTTCGATTGCGGTCAGGGCGCCTGCCTTGACCATGTCGCCGTACTGGGCGACCGGGCCGCTGAACGGGCCGGCGATGGCGATCTTGACGGTGTCGGCGTGAGCGGCCGCACCAAAAGCGAGCAGCGCGGCGGCGACGGAGAAAGAGGTAAGGCGGTTACGGCGGAACAGCGACGTCATCAGGAGCTCCTCGATTGTTTTCGGGTCAACCGGTCAGACGGATGACCTGCGCAAACGAACAGCACCCCGAGGACGAGCCAGGGGGGACGACAACACGACGGGCCAATGGAAAACTGAAGACGCAACGGGGCCCGGCATGTATCACCCGCTTTGTTGCGGTTGAGTTCGGAGAGATCGCGTTGATACGCGTCCCTGTTGCGCAAGCGATCCGCCTGCCCCGTTCACTGCAATTCAAACCGGAAAGGTGGTCCGGCCTGAATCAGCGACCCGCGGATGCTATCAACAAAACTCCCCACTCGCAACCAAGGGTTTTTTCCGATACCTGCGGGAGTATTGATCACCGTCAATTGATGAAAATCAGGTGGAGGCGCTTGAAAACATTTGAAAAATCATCGGTCGTAAGGGGTGGAAAACCCGGCGCGGCGCCGCAACGCCCGCCCGGCGGCGCTTCAGGGAAATCGATTTCCGGTCCGAAATGAATGCGTTAATTTTGAGCAAGCCTTAAAATCATCCGGAAGACCGATCGAATATATTTATTTCATCGGCAGATAGTCTGAAATTGCCTGAAAAATCCACGATAAGTCGGCGCTTCGCATAGTGCAAACCCTAAATGCAAATTGCGCCAAATAATTGATTCACATAGGAAAATTACATTTCATTTTCATCTTGAAATTTGACGCAAAGCGCCTCCAATCGATAATCCTTTCGATCTCGATAGATCGATTATCTCCAGCCTGAAGCCTGCAAACCCTTCGTTACCCTACGGATTTTCGCGAAAACGCCTCCGGCGATTTTTTTCATTGCCATATGGCATACCGTCGCATCCTCGCCGCACCACGCCCGTGCGCGTTCCGGATACCTAAAAGCCGGTGGTATGCTCGCTGCCTCGCCGCCGGTCTGATGCACCATCGCGGCGCATGGCGTAAGGAGCACGCAAGGTCACGACGTGCGCGCTGTGCGCAATCGTCATGGGCGATGTTCGGCGGCGTTGCCGCGCAAGCGGACCACACCCGTCCAGAACCGAACATTCGGGGGAGATCAAACAGAATGAAGACCTTCAAGCTCGCCGCCAGGGCCGCCACCCTTTCCCTGATCGCCAGCGCCGCCGCGCTCGCGCTGACCTCGGGCGCCGCACGCGCCGCCGAAACCGCCACCGTCGAAGTGCTGTCGATCGTCGAACACCCCGCCCTCGACGCGATCCGCGACGGCGTGCGTGACGAACTGAAGGCCGCCGGCTACGACGCGGGCAAGAACCTCAAGTGGGAATACCAGAGCGCCCAGGGCAATACCGGCACGGCCGCGCAGATCGCCCGTAAATTCGTCGGCGATAACCCGAGCGCGATCGTGGCAATCGCCACGCCTTCGGCACAAGCCGTTGTGGCCGCAACCAGGTCGGTGCCGGTGGTCTACTCGGGCGTGACCGATCCGGTTGCCGCGCAACTCGTGAAGACCTGGACGCCCAGCGGCACCAATGTCACCGGCGTGTCGGACAAACTGCCGCTCGACAAGCAGGTTGCCCTGATCAAGCGTGTGGTGCCGAATGCGAAGACCGTCGGCATGGTCTACAACCCCGGCGAAGCGAATTCGGTGGTGGTCGTGAAGGCGCTCAAGGAACTGCTCGCGCAGCAAGGCATGACGCTCAAGGAAGCGGCAGCGCCGCGCACGGTCGATATCGGCCCGGCGGCGAAGAGCCTGATCGGCAAGGTCGACGTGATTTACACCAACACGGACAACAACGTCGTTTCGGCGTACGAAGCACTGGTGAAGGTTGCCAATGACGCGAAGATTCCGCTCGTGGCTTCCGATACGGACAGCGTGAAGCGCGGCGCGATTGCGGCGCTCGGCATCGACTATAGCGACCTCGGCCATCAGACCGGCAAGGTGGTCGTGCGCATCCTGAAGGGCGAAAAGCCGGGCGCAATTGCCTCGGAAACCAGCAGCCGCCTGCAACTGTTCGTGAACCCGGCTGCAGCGCAGAAGCAAGGCGTGACGCTCTCGGCGGATCTGCTCAAGGACGCGACCACGGTCGTCAAGTAAGTCCGTATGCGCGCACGCCTGAGCGCGTGCACGCATAACAGGACACCGTAGCAAAGCACCGGCCTTCATCGGGCCTCGCGCCTGCGTGCGCCGCGCCGCCTCATCCGGGTGGCGCGGCGCACGTGGCGACACCGGCTGCGTCAGCGCCATCCGCCTGCCGGACACCGCAACAGGATTTCCCATGTCCCTCTACTCGCTTCTGGGCGCGCTCGAGATCGGCCTGATCTTCAGCCTCGTCGCCCTCGGGGTGCTGATCTCGTTTCGCATCCTCAATTTCCCCGACCTCACCGTCGACGGTAGCTTTCCGCTCGGCGGTGCCGTGGCGGCCACGCTGATCGCGCACGGCCAGGACCCGTTTCTCGCCACCGTCTGCGCGATGCTCGCGGGCGCGGCTGCGGGCTTCGTCACCGGCTGGCTCAACGTGCGCCTGAAAATCATGGATCTGCTCGCCAGTATCCTGATGATGATCGCGCTCTACTCGATCAATCTGCGTGTGATGGGCGCACCCAATGTGCCGCTGATCACCGAATCCACCGTCTTCACGATGATCCAGCCCGCGTGGCTGCCCGACTACATGCTGCGCCCGCTTGCGCTGTTCGTGGTCGTGCTCGCGGCGAAGTTCGGCGTGGACTGGTTCTTCTCGTCGCAATACGGTCTCGCCTTGCGCGCGACCGGCGCGAACCCGCGCATGGCGCGCGCACAAGGCATCGCCACGGGCCGCGCGACGCTGGCCGGCATGGCGCTGTCCAACGCGCTGGTGGCGCTGGCAGGCTCGCTGTTCGCGCAGACGCAAGGCGGCTCGGATATTTCGATGGGTATCGGCACCATCGTGATCGGGCTCGCGGCGGTGATCATCGGCGAAAGCATTCTGCCGGCGCGGCGCCTCGTACTCACGACGCTCGCCGCCGTGCTGGGCGCCATTCTCTATCGCTTCTTTATCGCGCTCGCACTCAATAGCGATTTCATCGGCCTCAAGGCGCAGGATCTGAATCTCGTTACCGCCGTGCTCGTAACGATCGCGCTCGTGCTGCCGGCGACGCGCAAGAAGCTGTTTGGCCGCAAGAACGGGAGGGCCTGAACCATGCTCAGCGCAAAAGACCTCAAACTCACTTTCAACCCCGGCACGCCGATCGAAACGCGCGCGCTGCGCGGCCTCACGCTGGACATCCCGACCGGCCAGTTCGTGGCCGTGATCGGCTCGAATGGCGCGGGCAAATCCACCTTCCTCAATGCGATCAGCGGCGATCAGATGGTGGACGAAGGCCGCATCACGATCGACGGTAATGACGTTACGAAGAAGCAGGCGTGGGATCGCGCGCACCTCGTGGCGCGCGTGTTCCAGGACCCGATGGCCGGCACCTGCGAAGCGCTGACGATCGAAGAAAACATGGCGCTGGCGATGGCGCGCGGCAAGCGGCGCGGCTTCGGCCCGGCGCTGAAGAAGCAGGACCGCGAGTTGTTCCGCTCGAAACTGCGACTGCTGAATCTGGGCCTGGAAAACCGTTTGAGCGATCGTATTGGCTTGCTTTCGGGTGGCCAGCGTCAAGCAGTGAGTTTGCTGATGGCTTCGCTGCAACCGTCGCGTATCCTGCTGCTCGATGAGCATACGGCGGCGCTCGATCCGAAGACGGCGGCGTTCGTGCTGGAACTCACGGCGCGTATCGTCGAGGAAGCGAAGCTCACGACCATGATGGTCACGCATAGCATGCGCCAGGCGCTGGATTATGGTCAGCGCACGGTCATGCTGCATCAGGGGCAAGTGGTACTGGATGTCTCCGGCGACGAGCGACGTGGTCTGGATGTGCCGGATCTGCTGCGCATGTTCGAACAGACCCGCCACGAGCAACTCGATGACGATGCGTTGCTGCTGGGTTAAGCAGATTCAGGCGCAGGATTCGGAAAGCCCGCAAGCCGCAAGGTTTGCGGGCTTTTTATTGCACAATCGATTGTTATGGATACCGAATCAATCAGGCGGACTTCGAATACTTGAACGTACCCTGCCCGCTTGCGATCAACAGACGATCGTCGACCCAGGCTTCGGCGCGAGCGAAGAAGATCGAGCGGCCGCCCCGCTCCAGAAAACCTTTGGCGCGCACGAATTCGCCGAGCCCCTTGTCGAGATAATTGGTGGTCAGCGACAGCGTGAAGCCGTGCCGCGCGGGCGCGCCCGGTTCGGCATAGAGCCCCGCGTAACCCGCGGCCGCGTCGAGCAACGTGGCAATCGCGCCGCCTTGCAGCACGCCCTGACGATTGAGCTTCGATCCGTCGATCGGCATCAGTAGTTCGGCGTAACCTTCGCGCCATTGCGCGACGCTCACGCCGAGCGTTTCGAGAAACGGATTGTCGATAGCGAATTGCGGCATGATGCGCTCCCCTCGATAATGTGAGGCAGGAAATCGGCGAGGCCGACTGTTCAGAGGAAATGTGCTCAACTGTACATGGCTTTGTGAGCCGCGCCGGAGAACACTCTACTTTTCCCCTGCCGCCAGCGTGCGTGCACATCTCACCCGCAGCGAAGCGCTGCACCGTAAAGGAATTCATCATGACCGACAACACGCGCCCCACCGACTCCCTGATCCCGCAACGGGCAGCGGCGGCCGCCGCCGCGTTGCCGGTCGCCTGCCCGGCGGTCGATCCGCTCACGGAAATCCTGCCCGACGAGCCGCTGCTCATGATGGGCGCCGGCCCCGTGCCCATTCCCGATGCCGTCGCCAAGGCCAATTCGGTCGTCATCAATCACCTCGGCGACACCATGGCGCGCGTCATCGACCAGGTGAAGACCATGGCGCGCTACGTGTTCCAGACGCGTTCGAACTGGGTGCTGGGCGTGGCTGGCCCCGGCTCCGCGGCGATGGAAATGGCGATTTCGAATCTCGCCTGGCCGGGCACGCGCGTGCTGTCGATCGTCAACGGTTTCTTTAGCGGCCGCATGGCGGAAATGGCGCGCCGCATCGGCGCCGATGTCGAAACGCTCGACGTGGGCGATCGCGAGATCGCCTCGCTCGAAGCCGTTGCGCAGGCCATCGAACGCACGCGCCCGGCCATCGTCACGATCGTGCACGGCGAAACTTCGAATACGGTCTGGAACCGCCAGTTGAAGGACATCGTGCGCATCGCCAAGGCGGCGGGCGCGCTGGTTGTCGTCGATGCGGTCTGCACCTTGAGCACGATGCCGCTGGAAATGGACGCCTGGGGTATCGACACGGTCATTACCGGCGGGCAAAAAGGCCTGTCGTCGATTCCCGGCGTTTCGCTGATCGCGTTCTCGGATGCCGCGTGGCAACGCGTGCGCGAACGCACCGCGCCGAATACCCACTGGTGTCTGGACGCCACGCTCGCGGAAAACTTCTGGCACAAGGCCGGCTATCACTACACCGCGCCGGTGTCGGGCGTGCTCGCGCTGCATGAAGCGCTGCGGCTCGTCTGCACGGAAACGCTGGAAAAGCGCTTCGCGCGCCATCAGCGTTGCTCGCAGGCGCTGCAGGCCGGTGTATCGGCGCTCGGTCTCGAACTGTATACGCCCGAAGAGTGTCGCCTGAATTCGGTGGTCGGCATCGGGCTGCCGGCCGGTCTCACGCCGCGCGACGTGTGCAACCACATCTCGCAGCAGTATCAGGTGGAGATCGCCGGATCGTTCGGACTACCGATCGTTCGCATCGGCCAGATGGGCGAACAATGCCGTGAGCACCATCTGTTCCGTACCGTCCACGCGCTCGGCCGCACGATGCGCGACCTGGGCGCGGATGTCGATCTGCCCGCCGGCGTGGCCGCGCTCGAAGAATCGCTCTCGGCGGCCGCGCGGCGCTAATACGCATCAAGGCACTTTAAGGCACATCAAGGCCGAATCAGTCGCGACGCGCCCGGATGCAGATGAATGCGGGCGCAAGTGAAAGCTCCGTGTAAAGCGCGGGCGCCACGGCCTTCATTTCCGGCACCGGCTTCGGCTCGACCATGGCGTCGATCTGCCAGCCGGTTTCGCGCAGCGCGTTGACGATATCGGCCAGCGGGCGGCGATACGCCTCCACATAAGGCTTCGGCTCGCCGAAGCCGCCCCAGTGCAGGCCAAAACGCGTGGTCTCGAAGTACGTGCGCTTGCCGCGCGTGCGCGTATCGATCCAGTCGCGCATCGGATGCGCCATCGAAAACACCAGTTGCGCGCCAGGCCGCGCAACGCGGTGGAATTCGGCAAAAGTGGGCGCGAGGCGTTCGACATAATCGAGTGCGAGCGAGCAGACAATGCGATCGAACTGCGCATCGCCGAGCCATGCCAGCGGCTGGCCGAGGTCGCCTTGCGCGATCTCCACGTTGAGGCTCGCGCAACGCTCGCGCGCGAGTTCGACCATGGCGGGCGTGACGTCGAAGGATTTCACGCGGGCGCCTCGGTGCGCGAGTTCGGCGCTGACGATGCCGGGGCCACAGCCTGCGTCGAGCACGTCAAGGCCGCTGACATCGCCGAGCAACGCCGCCGTTGCCGGACGTTCGTAAAGCGCGTTGTGCGGCTTTTCCGGCACGATCTGCGCGTAGCGGTCGGCGAATTGCGTGTAGGCCGCGCGGCCGGGAAGTTCGGGCGTGGCGGACGGGTCGTTGTGCGTGTCGGTCGACATGGGAAAGCGGAAATCGGGAGGAAACGCGTATTGTGCCAGCCGGTTGGACGGCTCTGTGTGCGCGCTGACTCGCAACGCCCATCCCGGTTATCATCGCCCCTCGGCTTACAAACCTTCCACTGACGATGTCCGTATTCCCGCAACTCCCCTTCGACGCCGTGCTTTTCGACTGTGACGGCGTGCTGGTCGATTCCGAGCGCATTACCCACGTGGTATTGGTCCAGATGCTCGGCGAACTGGGCTGGACGCTCAGCGTCGATGAAGCGATGGGCATTTTCGTCGGCAAGATGGTCAAGGACGAAGCCGCGCGTATCGAAGCGCAGACGGGCTTTCGCCTGACCGAAGCCTGGCTCGAAGGCTTCCGCGCGCGCCGCAACGAAGCGCTGGCGCGCGATTTGATCGAGATTCCGGGCGCGCCGGACGCCGTGCGCGCCGTGCGTGACGCCTACGACGGCCGTATCGCCGTGGCCTCGGGCGCGGACCGCCGCAAGGTCGAACTGCAGCTCAATAAAGTGGGCCTGCTCGCCTCTTTCGGCGATCACATCTATAGCGGCCACGAAACGCCGCGCAGCAAACCGCATCCCGATGTCTATCTGGCGGCCGCCGCCGGTCTGGGCGTGGACCCGCGCCGCTGCGCCGTGATCGAGGACACCGTAACCGGCGCGCGCGCCGGCCTGGCCGCGGGCGCCACCGTATTCGGCTACAGTCCGGCCGCGCCCGGCCACAGCAGCGCCGAAGCGCTCAAGGCCGAAGGCGTCGCCCACGTCTTCACCGATATGGCGCAATTGCCCGCGCTGCTCACACGCTGGAACCCCGCATGAACACGGCGCGAGAACGCCCTGCCGTTAAGCGCATATGACATTCGCGCGCCCGCGTGGCGCGCGCGTCACACCTTGCCGCTAAAAGCAGCATCCAGCCAGCACGCGAGCGCTGGCTCGATTACCATCCAGAAACGGCAGATCGCCGGAAAAGATAGTTTGCTACCAAATCGCTTTACGCTATCATCCCGCCGATGTCGAATCTTCACACCTTACGTCTGGCAGTCAGCAGTACGCTCGTGACGGCCGCCCGCAAGTGGCGGCGCACGAGCCACGGCGCGCTCACGGCCTATAACGTTTCCGAAGCCTGCGCCACGCCGCTGCTCACCGCCGGGCGTCTGGGCGAGGCGGTGCGCCAGGTCACGCTTGCCGAACATGTCGGCATCGAAGGCCCGTCGCTGGTGCGTCTGCTCGATCAGCTCTGCGCCGCCGGCCTCGTGCGGCGCGACGAAGACCCGGACGACCGCCGCGCCAAAACGATTTCGCTCACCGAAGAAGGCCAGGCCGTCACGGCCAAAATGGAGGAAGACCTGCGCGGATTGCGCGCGCGCGTCCTCAAGGGCGTGAGCCGCGCCGATCTGGAAGCGACGCTGCGCGTGCTCAACGCCTTCAACGCGCCCGATCCGGCCGACGGCGCCCCCCAAGACTGAAAGCTGAAAGCGGCCTCATGACCTACCCTTCCATCCGCGACTGGCTCTTTTCGGTCAAGACCTTCGCAGCGTCGATGATGGCGCTCTATATCGGTCTGATGTTCCAGTTGCCGCGCCCGTACTGGGCCATGGCGAGCGTCTATATCGTCTCGAATCCGTTCGTCGGCGCAACCCGTTCGAAGGCGCTCTATCGCGTGCTGGGCACGGCCCTCGGCGCGGCCGCCGCGATCACCCTGGTGCCGCCTTTCGTCGAAACGCCGCTGCTGTTCAGCGTGGTCGTGGCGCTTTGGACCGGCACGCTGCTTTACCTCGCGATCATGGACCGCACGGCGCGCAGCTATGTGTTCATGCTGGCTGGCTACACCATGCCGCTCATCGCGCTGCCCACCGTCACCGACCCGACCACGGTGTTCGACGTGGCCATCGCGCGGACCGAGGAAATCACCGTCGGCATCATCTGCGCGAGCGTGATCGGCAGCAATATCCTGCCGAGCCGCCTCGCGCCCACGCTGGTCGAGCGCGCCGACGCCTGGTTCCGCGACGCCGCCTTCTACGGCCGCGAAACGCTCTCCGGCAATATCGTCGGCAAGGCGCTGTCGGCCTGTCGCCAACGTCTCGCCGCGACCGTCAACCAGCTCGAATTCCTGCTCAGCCAGCTCGGTTACGACCACACGCATCCCGAGATTCTGGCGCGCGCCCAGG
Source organism: Paraburkholderia sp. Ac-20340 (assembly GCF_017104965.1). Taxonomy (GTDB): domain Bacteria; phylum Pseudomonadota; class Gammaproteobacteria; order Burkholderiales; family Burkholderiaceae; genus Paraburkholderia. Next base: position 53,628 of record NZ_JAAGPR010000006.1, on the reverse strand, counting down.
ATCTGCGCGGACGCATGCAACTCTTTCTGCCGATGATTTCGGCACTCGCCGATCCGCTCATCGCCTTGCGGCGCGACCTGCACGTCTGGCCCGAAGGGCTCGACTCGCTGCTCGCCGACGCCGCCAAATGGTTCGACGCGCCGCTGCACAAGCGCGCCGCCGATATCCGCGACGATGCCGGCGATAGCGTCGCCGATGCGTTGCGCGCACGCGTAGCCGCCCTGCTGCCGCCACACGATCAGCTCACGAGTTGGGAAGGCGCGCTGCTTTCGAACGCGCTCTGGCGTCTGGGTCAGGTCATCGACGTCTGGCAGGATTGCCGCGCGCTGCGTGCCTTGATCGCGCATGAGGAAGGCACGTGGCGGCCGCGCTACCGGCATTGGCGTCTGGGCGGCACGGAACGCTTCTACGACCGCGGCCTGATGCTGATTTCCTGCGCCGTGCCCGTGAGCGCGATCCTGGTGGCGTGCTGGCTCTGGGTCAGTTCGGGCTGGCACGACGGCGCGGGCGCCGTGACGCTCGCCGCCGTGGCCTGCTGCTTCTTCGCCGCGCTCGACGAACCCGCGCCGATGGTGTTCCGCTTCTTCGCCGCGACCGCGGCGAGCGTGGTGTTCGCGGGTCTCTATCTGTTCGTGGTGCTGCCGAAGGTGCACGACTTTCCGATGCTCGTGCTGCTGTTCGCGGGACCGTTCATCCTGATCGGCACGCTGATTCCGCGCCCCGCGTTCAATATGGTGACGATGCTCGTTGCGGTGAACACCGCCACCTTCATCAGCATCCAGAGCGCCTACGAGGCCGATTTCCTCGTGTTCCTGAACAGCAATATCGCGGGCGTCGCGGGCCTGCTGTTCGCCTATGTGTGGACGCGCGTGACGCGCCCGTTCGGCGCGGAATACGCGGCCAAACGGCTGCTGCGCTCCAGCTGGTCGGACGTGGCGCTTTCCGCTTCCACCGCGCCGCTCACCGATCAACGCAATCTCGCCTCGCGCATGGTCGACCGCCTGATGCAGTTGCTGCCGCGTCTGGCGGCATCGGACGAGCATCGTCATCCGTCGATCGAAAGCTTCCGCGATCTGCGCATCGCGCTCAACGCGCTCGATCTGCGCCGCTCGCGCCGCAAGCTCGACGGCGACGTGCCCGCCGCCATCGATCGCGTACTCGCAGGCGTGAGCGACCATTACTCGCGCTGCGCGGACTCGCGCGCGCGCCAGAGCGCCTCGCCCGCGCTGCTCGCCACCATCGACGATGCCATGCACCGCGTCGCCACGCGCGGCCTGGCGCAGGAAGCCGCCAGCGGCGCGCCCGATGCCACGCCGCGCGCGCGTCTTTCGCAGCGCTGGCTGCGCGACACGCTGCACGCGCTGGTGGGCCTGCGCCTGTCGCTCTACCCTGCGCAGGCGGGACAACGCCCGCACGGCGGTGCAACGGAGGCCGGCGCATGAGCGACCGTCCTGTTCAAACTCATTCGAAAACCGCACCATGATCGGCGAAATCGATATCTTTGGCGTCTTCGTGCCCGCCGTTCTTGTGCTGATGCTGATCGCGTACCTCATCAACGTCGTGATCGGCAAGTTGCTGACGCGGGTCGGGTTTTACCGGCTCGTCTGGCATCGCTCCATTTTCGATCTCGGTATCTATGTCTTTGTACTGGCCGCCGTCATCATCGTGTCGCATCGCTTCGTGAACTAACGTGAACGTGAAAAAAACCTGGTTCTCCGCAGGACAGATCCTGCTGACGCTCATCGTCGTCGTGGTCGCCGCCCTCGTGCTGTGGCGCATCGTCAATTACTACATGTTCTCGCCATGGACACGGGACGGCCACGTGCGCGCCGACGTGATCCAGGTCGCGCCCGACGTGGGCGGCCTGATCACCAGCGTCGATGTCGTCGATAACCAGCCGGTCAAGAAAGGCCAGGTGCTGTTCGTGATCGACCAGGCGCGCTACTCGCTCTCGCTGCGCCTCGCGCAGGCCGCGCTCGAACAGCGCAAAGCCACGCTGGCGCAGGCCAAACGCGAATACGCGCGCAACATCGCGCTCGGCAACCTGGTGGCGAGCGAGTCGATGGAAGAAAGCCGCACGCGCGTCGAACAGGGCGAGGCGTCGGTGGCGGACGGTCAGGTGCAGGTGGACACCGCAAAGCTCAATCTGCAGCGCACGACGATCGTGAGCCCCGTCGACGGCTATCTGAACGATCGCGCGCCGCGCGTGGGCGAATATGTGTCGGCGGGCCGCGCGGTGCTGTCCGTGGTCGATCTGCATTCGTTCCGCGTCGATGGCTACTTCGAGGAAACGCGCCTGCACGGCATTCACATCGGCCAGCCGGTGGAGATCATCGTGATGGGCGAAACGCGACCGCTGCGCGGGCATGTGCAAAGCATCGTCGCCGCTATTGAGGATCGCGACCGCCAGTCCAGCCCCAACCTGCTGCCGAACGTCAACCCGGCGTTTAGCTGGGTGCGCCTTGCGCAACGGATTCCGGTGCGAGTCGCACTGGACGAAGTGCCCGACGACTTCCGCATGATCGCGGGCCGCACGGCCACCGTCGCGGTGCGCGACGACGCGAACGACAAGAAGCAGGACAAGCGCAATGCCGCCGATGCGGCAAGCGGCGCGAGCGGCGCAAGCAGTGCAAGCGCCGCCGTGGCCGGTTCGGACGCGGCCGTTGCGCCCGTGATGGCGAGCGGAGCCTCGCAATGAATCGCCGCAGTCTCTGGCGCACCTTCGCGCTCGCGCCGCTCACGCTCGCCGTGGGCGCGTGTATCAACCTCGGGCCGGATTACAAGCTGCCGCAGGAAGCGCTGGTCAACGCGCCGCTCGCGCAAGGGCCGATCGCCGGCGCCGACAAGGCGCCCGTTTCGCAAGGCGCGGTGCCGAGCGACTGGTGGCGTCTCTACGACGATCCGGCGCTCGACCAGCTCGTGCAGGAAGCGCTGAAATCGAATACGAGTCTGCGCGTGGCCGCAGCGAATCTCGCGCGTTCGCGCGCCGCGTACGACGTCGCCAATTCTCAGGGCGGCTTCTCGGGCGGCGCGACGGCGGGCTTCCAGCGCGCGCAGGAATCGGCTGAACAGTACCTGCTGTTCAGCAAGCTGCCGGTCGAAAATCTCGGCGACGGCAGCATCAACGTGTCGTATGAAATCGATCTGTTCGGCAAGCTGCGGCGCGGCGTGGAAGCCGCCGAAGCCGAAGACGAAGCCGTGCTGGCCGCCGCCGATCTCGCCCGCATCACCGTGGTCGCCGATGTGGTGCAGGCCTATGTCGCATCGTGCTCGGCGTCCGAAGAACTGGCCATTGCGCAGGAATCGCTCAAGCTGCAGCAGCAACGCGTGGCGCTGACCAAACGTCTGCGCGATGCGGGCCGCGGCAACCAGCCCGATGTGACGCGCGGCCAGACCCAGGTGCAGACGCTCGCCGCGGATATCCCGCGTTTCGAGGGCCGCCGCCGCATCGCGCAGTATCAGCTCGCCATGCTGCTCGCGCGCGCGCCCGCCGATCTGCCGCCGGCCGCGCTCGCCTGCAACCGCCTGCCGAGGCTCAAGCAGCCGATTCCCGTCGGCGATGGCGCGGCGCTGCTGCGTCGCCGTCCCGATGTGCGTGAGGCCGAGCGCCAGCTCGCATCGTCCACGGCGAAAATCGGCGTGGCCATCGCGGATATGTATCCGTCGATCAGCATCGGCGCGAGTGTGGGGACCGTGGGTATCGCCAGCGATCTGTTCTCGTCGACCACCAATAGCTGGTCGTTTGGACCCCTGATCAACTGGACTTTCCCGGCCAATGGTCAGCGCGCCCGTGTGCGCGGCGCGGAAGCCGCCACGAGCGGCGCGCTCGCGCACTTCGACGGCGTGGTGCTCAATGCGCTGCGCGAGACGCAATCGAGTCTCGCAACCTATGCCGCCGATGACCAGCGCGCCGAGGCGTTGCGTACTGCGTATGCGTCGGCGAAGCAGTCGGCGGATGAAACGCATCGGCTTTATTCGGCTGGGCGCGAGTCCTTTATTTCCGATCTGGATGCAACGCGCACGCTCACGAGTGCGCATTCACAGGTGGCCGCGGCGGAAGGCCAGGTGGCGCTAGACCAGGTGAAGCTGTTCCTCGCGCTGGGCGGCGGCTGGGAGCCGGATCAGGAGAAGCCGGTGAAGGGTGCGGCTGGGCAGGCGCCGGTGGCGAAGCAGTAACATCCTGCCTGTCGCGGCGCGTGCCACTGAAATGCAGTGGATGTCGCGATCGCCCTCGGTTTTATTCGATGATCGCCTGCAGACGCGCCAGCGCATCGTCCATGACCTCTGCTGGCACCCGCTCGATCTTGCGCGCACCTCGTGCCTCGAGATCGAGCGTTCGAATCATATTCACAAGCGCCACACCCTGAGTCTCGGTGCCCGTACCGCTCAGCGGCACCGCAAATCCCGCAAATCGCGCGAAGTCGCCACCTTGGGTGATGGGAGCGACAAGCGCTACACCAAGCGCGTTGAATGCCCCGGGCGACAGCACCAGCGCCGGACGGAAATCGCCCTGCTGCTCTCGCCCCGAAGCTGGGTTAAGACTGACTCGCACAATATCGCCGCGTTCAAACCGTGGACGCCTCACCATGCTTCACGCCCTACAGGCTTCGATTGCCCCCAGGCGGCGAGGTCCTCCGGCAAGGGCGCTTTCGGGTCGCACTGAGCGACCAGATCGTCAAGCGAGTATTTGGGCTTTGCGGGCGCTAGCATCACACCTTCAGGCCGAACATCGACCGATAGCGACGTCCCGATCGACACATTGATCTGTTCGAGCAGCACGGCCGGCAAGCGGATCGCCGCGCTATTGCCCCATTTCAGGATTTTGAGTTCCACGAATTCGCCTCCGACGTGTAGATTCATTGTAGATACCACCTCCTTTGAACGTCAAGTTAGCGCGCATCTACAATGTTGCTACACTTCGATCGCGCACCAAGTCGCTGAGCGTACGCGAATCCCTGCCTCACCACTTTGTCGCCAATCAGCGTGACGATGCGTTACCACCCAAACGCGCCGCCAGCGCCCGCACAACTGCTCGCATCCCTTACCGATACCGCGACGCCGGTTGCGACTGCGCGAAATTCGGCATCATCGCGCGGCGGGCGTTATCGAAATCGTTCCACTGCTGCACGTCCGGCAGCGGCGGAATCGTCACGGTTTCGCGACGATCGAAGCCCACCAGCGCTGCATCGACGAGATCGTCGACTTCCATCACGCCTTCAATCTCGTTGACGTCCTTGCCGACGCTCGCCCAGATTTCCGTGCGCGTGGCCGCAGGCAACACCGCCTGGACATAAACGCCCTTCGGCCCCAGTTCCAGATGCAGTCCTTGCGAGAGGAACAACGCGAACGCCTTGGTCGCGCCATACACACTCATGCCGAATTCCGGCGCGAGACCCACCACTGAAGCGATATTCACGATTGCGCCGCGCCCTTCGCGCGCAAAACGCGGCGCGACTGCCGACGCCAGACGCGCCAGCGCCGTCGTGTTCAGATCGATCACGCGACTGACATCGTCCACGCTCTGATCGAGAAAACCGCCTGCCGCAGAAGCCCCGGCATTGTTCACCAGCACGCCGATGCGAGCGTCATCGGCCAGACGCGCTTCCACCTGCAACAGATCCGCGCGCTGCGTGAGATCGGCGCGCAGGATCTCGACATTCACGCCGTCGCGCTCGCGCAGACGCGCAGCAAGCGCTTCCATGCGCTCGCGATCGCGCGCGACCAGCACGAGATCGTGACCCCGCTTTGCGAAACGATCGGCATAGACCGCGCCGATGCCAGTGGATGCGCCCGTAATAAGAACGGCAGATTGTGCTGACATGGTGAAGCTCCTGAGGGTATCGAGTTTTACATGATGATCATCATGTATCGTGACAAATGATGATAGTCGTCATGTATAATGTCAAGCACGAAAATGAGGTGCGGAGGACGCGATGCGGGTCAGTCGGGAACAGGTGGCGATCAATCGCCAGAAGATTCTGGAAGTCGCCAGCCGGCTATTTCGCGAGCGCGGCTATGACGCCGTGTCGGTCGCCGACGTGATGAGCGGCGCCGGGCTCACGCACGGCGGCTTTTATGGCTATTTCCAATCGAAAGACGCGTTGATCGCGCAAACGCTCGAACACGTGATCGGGCAAGGCGACGTGGGAGAAACCGATCTGGCCCGTTATGCGGCGCGTTATCTTTCGACAGCGCATCGCGACAATATTGCGGGCGGCTGTCCCACCGCGGCGCTCGGCGCGGAAACGGCGCGGCAGACGCCCGAAGCGCGCGCCGCCATGGCAGCGGGCCTCAAGAAGCAGATCGAGCGCCTGAGCGCGCGTGGCGCGAACGCCGAAGGCTACGATGCGGCGCAGGCGCGGCAGGCCGCAATCGGCAGTTGGTCGGCGATGGTGGGCGCGGTGATACTTGCGCGCCTTGTCGACGACCCGGCGCTATCGGACGAATTACTGGCATCCACGCGCGCCTGGATCGAACATCAGGATGCCGATACTTCGCATTGAAACGCTTTCAATGAACAACGCCGCCCGGATCATTTCATCCGGGCGGCGCACTATGATTTCGAGCCCGATCTAACCGCTCATTAGCGATTCATATACACAGGCGGCGAATAGCTGCTCGCCGAACCGCTTTGCGACGTGCCGTCCATTGCGGGGCCATAACCGCTGCCATTGCGCGCGTCCAGACGCGCCTTTGCGGCGCGGTAATCCTCAGGATAATAAGGCGAAGCCATATTCGGGCGCCAGCCCACCGATTCGAGCGCTTTCAGTTCGTTGCGCACCTGTTCGCGCGTAACGGGACCGTTATCGCCTTGCGATTGAGCGAATGAAACGGCCGGTGCTACGAGTACTGCGGCCAGCGCGACTGCCTTGATCAGCGACTTCATGACTTCACCTCCGATAACTTGACTTGATCGGTGCAGCGCAGGCTGCGAACCGTTATGTGAAGTCTAGAAACACTGGAGCGCCAGATAAATGCCGGCGCGACGAATTCACTGTTTTCGCGGCACGTATAATCGCGCGCCTCATCACGCTAGCGCATAAGCTTAAAACTGCCAGGCATAAGCATTTAAAAACACCGTACACGCGCGATACGTTGGTCTGCGTATTGGGGCAACATAGGTGGCAACTTAGGTGGCACCTTAGCCGCACGACCTGATCGACAAGGAGACAGCGATGGCGACGTGGAAGCCTGATCCGAGCTTTTATCCCTCAGCGCGTCTGGCGGCCGGAGCGAAAGCGGAAACGCTTGCGTGGGTCGCGAGTTTCGATCCGACTGGCAGCGTGCCCGATTCGCTCGACGTCGTCGATCTCGATCCCGCCTCGCCCGAATACGGTCGCGTCGTCCATCGTCTGCCAATGCCGAATACCGGCGACGAACTCCATCATTTCGGCTGGAATGCCTGCAGCTCGTGTCTATGTCCCAATGCGCCGCATGCGCACACGGAACGCCGTTATCTGATCGTGCCGGGGTTGCGCTCCTCCCGGATTCATATCGTCGATACGAAACCCGATCCGCGTCGGCCCACCATCGTGCGTGTGCATGAACCGCAGGACGTCGCGCAGCGCGCCGGTTATACGCGCCCTCATACGGTGCATTGCGGTCCCGACGGCATCTATGTCACGGCGCTGGCCAATACCGAAGGCGAAGCGCCCGGCGGTATCTTTCTGATGGATCACGAGAGCTTCGATATTCTCGGCCAATGGGAAATCGATCGCGGCCCGCAACAGCTTGCCTACGATGGCTGGTGGCATCTGGGCTACGACACGCTGGTGACGAGCGAATGGGGTCTGCCCGCCACGTTCGAAAACGGTCTCGTGCCCGAAGTGCTGCTAGGCGGCCAGTATGGACATCGACTTCATTTCTGGGACCTGCATACGCGCAAGCACCAACAGGTGCTCGATTTCGGCGCGGAAAACCAGCTCGTTTTCGAATTGCGTCCCGCGCACGATCCGACCAAACCTTATGGCTTCGTCAATTCGGTGATCAGCCTGAAAGATCTTTCGGCATCGATCTGGCAGTGGTATCGGGATGGCGATCAGTGGGCCGCGCGCAAGATCATCGAGATTCCCGCCGAGCCTGCCGATCCCGACACATTGCCGCCCATGCTCAAGGGCTTTTCGGCCGTGCCGCCGCTCGTGACCGACATCGCGCTGTCGCTCGACGACCGTTTTCTCTACGTGGCGTGCTGGGGAACGGGCGACCTGCGCCAATACGATGTTTCGGACCCCGAACATCCCAAACTGACAGGCAGCGTGCGCGTTGGCGGCATCGTGTCGAAAGCCACGCATCCCGGTGCACATGGCCGGGCGCTCAACGGCGGTCCGCAGATGGTCGAAGTGAGCCGCGACGGCCGCCGCGTGTATTTCACGAACTCACTCTATGGCGCGATCGACGCACAGTTTTATCCTGAAGGAATCGACGGCTGGATGGTCAAACTCGATGCCGGTCCCGAAGGCGGTCTGAGTGTCGACGAGCGCTTTTTCGTGGCGTGGCCCAAGTCGCATCGGCCTCATCAGATCCGGCTCGAAGGCGGCGATTGCTCGTCCGATTCGTATTGCTACCCTTGAGCGCCAGCGGCATGGAAAGCTTCGCTGGCACCGTGAGCGCGCATTGGGCCGCGTGGAGCGCCGTGGTCGCAAGCGGCGTCTTTCACGGCGCCAATCCCGCGATGGGCTGGCTGTTCGCCACGGCGCTCGGCTTGCAGCGCGGCAGTCGCGGCGCGCTGCTGATGGCGCTGCCGCCCATCGCGCTCGGGCACGCCGCGTCCATTCTGCTGTTCACGAGTTCGATCGCGGCGCTCGGCGCGTGGGTGACGCCGCTTGCCAGCGATGGGCTGCATTGGATGCTCGGCGCGTTGCTGATCGGCTGGGCCGCGTGGCAGCACGCTTATGGCCACAGACATCGCGTGCGCGTGGGCATGACGGTGGGCTTTATCGGCCTTGCGGGATGGTCCGCGTTGATGGCGACGCTGCACGGTGCAGGTCTGATGCTGATGCCCGCGCTGCTGCCGGTCTGCGGCAGTGGCTCGGGGCATTTCGTTGGCGGTCCGTTTGCGGTTTCTGCGGCGTTTACCGCGCTGCATACGCTAGTGACGCTCGCGACCACCGCCGTCATTGCGCTGATCGCCTATGAATACGTTGGGCTTGGCATTCTTCGGCGTGGCTGGATTAACTTCGATTGGCTTTGGCAAGGCGCGCTCGTGGCCACGGGCGCGCTGATGATTGCAGCGGGATGAATTGCGTGTGGCCTGCGGATAGCGTCACGTATGCGTTACTTACCCGCGCGATACCACTGCGCGTACCGGGACGCGATCGTTCGAAAATCGGCCTCGGTCAGCGCGTTGACGTCGCGTCCTTCTGCCACCGCAGATACGGTTTTCCTGAAGTCGTCGTCGATCTTCAGCAGCATGTCCAGAACGCCGATACTCTGCAGCACGGCAACCTTCGGCGCAGAGTTGCCGATCGACGCCATCGGCAAACCCGCAGGGTAGGCTTCGACGACAAGCGGCCAGTGAGTTTCAAGCAGGCTGGCGAGGTCTAGTTGCTGGGTCGCGTCCATGATTTTTTCGCTTTCGGTTTCAACAATAAGCTGTAGTTTACCGCTCACCCGCGTCTCATCTGCCATGACGCGAGGGTTTCAATGCGCATGCGTGTCCGCGCTTGTCATGCATGACGGCGCAACGCTCAACAACCGGGGCCATTGCTGTTGCCATTCGCCCCCGTGCGTCATATGCGCAACAAGCTGCACATCCACACACTTTGCGCCGCCCTCGGCGGCCACGAAACGACGCGCCACTTCGGGTGGCACGATCGTATCGTCAGCGCCGCTGAAATGCACCTGTGCGAGCGCGCCGACACGCGACGCAAAATCGATCGGATTGAGCGAACCGGGCATCGGTGAAACGTGATGGATCGCGTTCACATACTCGTCGTCGAGATTGCCCGCCACCGTCCGGAGCAGCCCGATGTCGCGCCGCTGCGCCGCCAGCAACACGGCAATCGCGCCGCCGCCGGAGTAGCCGGTCAGGTTCACCAGCTGCCCCGGCGCGCGCGCGGCGATCTGGTCCACGGCCGCGTTCATCGCGCTCACCACCTCGGACGAAAAGCGCTTGTCGGTCCAGTACGCAACGGCGCAACGCGGATTCTCCGACATCGGCGAGTACTGGCACGGGCGCGCGATATAGGCGACGTTGGGCGCAGGATCGACCGCAGCGAGCGCGAGGCCAGTGGGTTCGCGCGGCGTCGGATCGAGCGACGGTTCGGTGCGCGATATCCACGCCAGACCGTCGCCTTCGATATAGACGTCGATTGGCGCATCGGGCCGCGTCACGCGCACAAATGCGGTCAGCACGAAGGCGTCGGTGGCGATCTGCTCGCGCTTGAGCCCGGCGCTTGCGGCCAGCGTATCGGCGCGTTCGTTGCGATCCATTCCAACGCAGCCGCCCATGAACAGACAGGCGACCAGCGCCGCCAGCCCGCCCACCTGCCGCAGGCTATTTCGTAGCATCGTCACCGTCAGTTCGTCCCTTCACCCTGTCTTGCCGCCGCCCAGCCCGTCAGTGCCTGCGCGACCCGCTCGATCGCGCTGCCCCAGTCGCCACGCTTTTGCTGCCGCCACAAACGTACCGACGGATACCACGGCGTGTCGTCGCGTTCGAGCAGCCAGCGCCAGTCCGGCACGAACGGCAGCAGCACCCAGGCGGGCCGGCCCAGCGCGCCCGCCAGATGCACGGGTGACGAGTCCACCGAAATCAGCAGATCGGCGATGCTCAGGATCGCTGCCGTATCCTCGAAATCGTCGATGTCGTCCGAGAGCGACACCACGCGCATGCCCGCAGGCGGCTGCTGGGTCTGCTCCGAAGCGGGTCCCTTCTGGATCGACACGAAGGTCGCGCCGGACTGCGCGAGCGGCGCCAGTTGCGCGAGGTTCATCGAGCGGTTGGCGTCGTTGAAGTGCGTCGGCCGGCCGGCCCACACGAGCGCCACGAGCGGACGCGGCAGACCGGCCAGGCGCGCACGCCACTTGTCGATACGCGCGGCGTCGGCGCTCAGATACGGCACCCTGCCCGGCAGATCCGCCGGCTTGAGCGCCATGCTCATCGGCAGGCTCATCAGTTCGCAATGCATGTCGAAGCGCGGCGGCAGCGTGCCGCGCACCACGAGGTCGTCGAAGCCTTCCATGCGCTGCGCCAGCGAATGCGTCGCCGGATTCACCTCGAACACCACACGTGCGCCGCTTTGCGCCTTCGCCCACGCCACCATGCGCATGAACTGGAACGTATCGCCGAAACCCTGTTCGTCGTGAATCAGCAGGGTCTTGCCGGGCATCGGCTGACCGTTCCAGCGCGGCATCTGCACCTTGCGCTCGATCGACGTGGTGTGCGCGAGGCTGTATCGATAGCGATACTCGCGCCAGCCACGCTCGAATTCGCCCATCAGCAGCAGCGTTTCCGCCAGATCGAAGCGTGTCCCCAGATCGCCCGGAATGCTCGCGACCAGCATTTCCTGGATCGCGCGCGTCTCGGCGATGCGGCCCTGCGGACGGATCGCCGCAACAAGCAGCCGCCACAGCAGCAGCGGGCCCGTGCCCGAAGCGAGATACGGACGCAGCAGCGCCTCCGCCTCTTCCAGTTGACCCGCGTTGAGCAGCGCCCGCGCCTGCTGTTCGACTTCGCGCACCTGTGCGGTGTCGAGCGTCGTCATGGTGCGATCCCGAGCGCGGCCAGCAACTCGCCGATATGGTCGGCGTGCTCGCGCCAGCGCCCTTTCGAGCTGCGATAAATCGGCTGGCGCACCTGGTTGACGCTCGCGGTACGCACGACGCGCCGGTTTTCGTAGAAGCGCAGGCACGCATCGTCCCAGGGCAGTCCGAGGAAGTCGACGAGGCGGCGCGCCTCGCCTTCCAGATCGTCGACCACGGCTTCGTAGTCCACTTCGATGAATCGATCGGCGGGCAGTATCGCGCGCCAATGCGCCATCAAGCGCGCGTAATCGCCGTAGAACTGGCCCAGTTCGGTCTGGTCGTAGGCGAACAACTGGTCGCCACTGAACAGCTTCGTGTAGCACGACAGGCAGGTATCCGCCGCGTCGCGTCGCGCGTGGACGATGCGCGCGCCCGGCAGCGCGAGCGCGATGAGGCCCGCATAGACGAAGTTCGAGGGCATCTTGTCGACGAGATAGCGCCGGCCGTTGGCGAGCGGCGCCGTGCGTCTGAGATAGTCGCGCCCCAGATCCGCAACGGCTTCGGCGTCCAGTTTGCCGACGAACTCCGGGAAAGCGCCGCGCGCTTCCACCACATGACGCAGCGCCGATAATTCGCCCGCGCCGGTTACCTGCGAATGCGACGACAGAATCTGCTCGATCAGCGTGGTGCCGGAGCGCGGCATGCCGATCACGAACACCGGCATGTCCGATTGCGCGCCCGCGCCCTTCAGGCGCGCGAGCAGGTCGGCGGGAAACGCGGCGGCGACGCGCGCCATCCACTCGCCCATGGCGGCCGCGTCGTACGCGAAGCCAGACCGCTTCATGCGGTTGCCGCGCTCGAGGTGATGGAATGCACGGACCGGATCGTTCACGTCGAGGTAGGCCTTGCCAAGCGCGAAGTGCACGGAGATACGTTCCGGTTGCGCGCGGCGGCCCTCTTCGGCGACGAATGCTTCGAGCACGGCAAAATCCGCGTCGCCCGCGCGGAAGGTGCGGGCGTTGGCGCGACCGGCGAGCAGCAGCGCCGAGTCGGGAAAGGTCTGCAGCGCCTGATCGAACGCGGCCATTGCCTCGTCTTTACGGCCGGCTTCCAGCAGCAATAGCGCGCGGCCGTGCATCGCCTCCTCGGCCACGGTGCCCGGCAATTGCGCCGCCTGGCCGTAAGCTGCGAGGGCCTCGTCGGTGTGGCCGTGGGTTTGCAGCACGATGGCCAGCGTGTGATGCGCGTCGGCGTTTTGCGGCGTCAGCGCCACCGCCTGGCGCGCAAACACGAGCGCCTCTTCGCTGCGCCCGACATGCGCGAGCGCCTTTGCGTAAGCGATCAGGCCGCCCGGATGTTGCGGCGCGAACGCGCGCAGCATGTCGAGCACGCGCAGCACCGACGGGTAGCGGCGACGCGACATTTCCACATCGGCCAGATTCAGGTAAGCGTCCGCCAGTTGCGGATTCAGGTCGATGGCACGCCGCGCCAGCGCCTCGGCTTCGTCGGCGCGGCCTTGCGTGGACAGCAGGAAGGCGAGATTGCTATGCACCTCGGCGGCTTCGGGATTGAGCGCCAGAGCCTGCCGATAATGCGACTCGGCCAGATCGAGACGGCCCAGACGGCGGCTGGTGTTGGCGAGATTGTTCCAGGCCTCGGACCAATCGGCCTTGAGCGCGACGGCGCGTTCGAGGCAAACGCGGCTCTCTTCGAATTTGCCGGCTTCCTGCAGCACGATACCGAGGTTGTTCCATGCCGGCGCGTGCGACGGGTCCATGGCCACCGAGCGCCGCCCGGCCTCTTCGGCTTCGGCGAGCAGCCCTTTCTGGCGCAACATCTCGGCCAGATTGCTCGAATAGACCGCTGGCGCGCGCGGCGCCATACAGGCCTGGCGCAGATGCGCAATCGCAAGATCGAGATTGCCGTAGCTGTGCGCCATCAAACCGAGCAGATGCAACGCGTCGGCCTGGCCGGGCCACGCAGCCAGCACTCGCTGACAATACTGCTCGGCCTGATCGGCCTGGCCGGCGTTCCAATGGGCGTGCGCTCGCTGAAGCGCTTCTGAAAGACTCAAGGTTTGCTGGCTGGCCTGGTTCGACATGGAAGTGACAGCGATCGTTTGAGAGCGATGGAGGCGATATTGCGCCGAGTACCGTAACAGGTCTGCGCGCGGCTTGCATGCGTATCATACAAGGCCGTTCCCGTTCAGCCGTGGCGGAGATGGATTACTTTGAACGCAGCAGCCGCAGCAGCCGAAGCAGCCGCACGGCAGCGTCCCGGCCGCACGCATTGCGCCTCAATAATCCGGCTTGCTAAATGAATTGAAACTCGCGGCAATGACATGGCTGCTGTCATCAGGAATTGAATGCCAAGCGGGTTATCTTTCCGATTCTTTCCCATTCCTATTTTTATCGTAATTTGAATGGGTTTCGGCGAAGCTGAAGATCGCCTTGAGAATGACTGGAATGCTCACGAGCAGAGCGTGCGAGACGTTGACCTTCTACGTCTGCCGCTACACGCACCGCCAGCATCGAAGCAGCGACACACGGTTGCCAGCGATGCGGGTCCGACGAAAGACCACCAGGGTGATCGAGTCGGACCCGCATGCCGGATGCTGGCCGGCACATCGGCTATTCACAGACGACGGCCGCCGAGCGCTCAGAACTTCTGCTGAAGCCTGAGGATGCCGGTGTTCGACACAAAGCCCGACCCCACCTGCAGGTCATAACGCATCGACAGGCTCAGGTTGTTCGCGCGCACCAGCGTCACACCCAGCGAAATATCCGCCAGATTCGACACCGGCGTGGCGCCCGTCGTGGTGAAGCCGGTCTCGTTCGCGGCACCGGAGAAGAACGCAGCCGAAGTCTGGCGAGTCTGGTCGTACTCGTGAATCCACTGCGCCCAGATCATCGGTACGAGCGTGCCATATGACGTCTGGTACGCCTTCTCCAGCTTCGCACCGAGCGCGCTGCGCAACGAATTGCTGCCCGTGCTGCCCACCGTGAGCGCGGCGCCGTTACCGCCGGTTTCCGTGTAGCCGGACTGGTTCAGGCGGCTGTACGTGAGGCTCGCCAGCGGCGTCAGCGTGGCGCTGGCCACGGCGAGCGGCCATCCCAGTTCCGCGTGCAGCGCGTACTGCTGACCGTTGAAGCTGCCGTTGGCCACGCCTTCGTAGCCGGTCATGCTGACCACGCGCGTCGTGTCGTAGTGCTGCTGCGTGAGTGCGCCCGAGAGGTTGACGTACCACGGCGCGCCCTGGTAGCTCGCATAGCCGATCAGGCCAAACGCATTGACGCCCGCGCTATCGCCGGATTGATCGTCGCTATAGTTGGTCGCCGTGTGCGAGTAATGGAACGCGCCACCGACGCGCCAGGCGTCGCCGAAAGCACGGTCGGCGCCCAGCACGAGACCGCCGTAATTCGCGCTATAGCCTGCCACGTTGTCGCGTTCGCTCTGGCTGGCATGACCGCCGAAAGCCTGACCCCACGCGGTCCAGTTCAGCGGGCTGTCACCCGTGGCGAGGCCGGTCGCGCCCTGTCCCTGGGCAATCCGCATTGCATCCAGGTGGGTGCCGACCACGTTCATGGCGTCCAGCGTCGAAACGGAACCCACGTGCGTCGTCTGCAGCGGCGAAAGCTGGTTGCCCAGGCGATTGGCCACGCCGCTGCCACCGCTCTCGATCGCGGCCAGCGTTGCATCGTAGAGATTCAGCAACTGCGCGTTGCTGGTCCCGGTGTAGCCGAGCAGCCCCGTCAGCACGTTCACTGCATTCGATTGCGTGGCGCGCGAAGCGTAGGACCCGCTGCTCGACGTGCCGCCGCCCGAACCGGAACCCGAATCGGTGCCGGAGCCCGAATCGGTGCTGTTGAGCGTCACCACCAGATCGGTGTTGCCGTTCGATTCCGTCACGCTGCTGCCGGTCGCGCCTGCGCTGTAACCCGCGATCGAATAGTTCAGGGTGCCGGCGTTATACGCGGCCGTGCCTGCCGTCTGGACCACGACGTAGCGCTGCCCGGCCGCGAAGCCATAGCCATTGCTGCTCTTGAGTTCGACCGACGAACCCGAGGCAATCGTCGTGTTGCCGCTGACGACCAGCGAGCCGTAACTCGTGCCGCTCGACACACCGACAAGCAGCGTGGCCGCCTGGCCCTGGGTGTAATTGCCGGTGATCGTGACGGCGCTGTCGACTTCCAGCGTCGCGGCCGTATTGCTCACCGTCCCGCTACCGACGTTGATGTAGTCGTTCAGCAGGATATTGCCGCTGCTGAAGTTGACGTCCGCGGCGCTGGTAATCGTGCCGATCGTATTGTTATAGCCGGTGAGCGTGCCGAAGCTCGTGCCGCTTGCGCCGGAAATCGTCAGCGCGCTGCTGGACAGATTGGCGATATTGCCAGCGATCACACCGGTGTTATGGATCGAGCCGAGCGTGCCGGTCGTCTGGTTATAGATCGCAAACTGGCCGCCCGAAATCGTGCCGCTATTGTTCAGCGCGCCGATCGTGCCATCGTTATAGACGCCATAGGTTCCGCCAGCGATCGTGCCGCTGTTATCCAGCGTGCCGGTGCTACCGGAATTGACGATGCCATTGACGCCGCCAGAGATCAGGCCGCTGTTATCGAGCGTGTCGATGGCGCTGTTCGCCAGAATCCCGCTATTGATCGTCCCGAGAATCGTGCCGCTATTGCTCAGCGTGCCGATGGTGCCGCCACTGCTATCGAGCCCCGTGTCGCCGCCGATCACCGAACCGCTGTTCGTCAGCGAGCCGATCGAGCCGCCGTAGTTGAAGATGCCGTAGTCAGTGGCCGAAATGGTGCCCGTATTGCTCAGCGTGCCGATCGCGGAGAAGTTATAGACGGCGGCGGTGCTGCCCGAAATCGTTCCGCTATTGCTCAGCGAATCGATCGTGCCGGTGTTCGCCAAGCCGATCTGGCTGCCGTCGATCGTGCCGCCATTGCTCAAGGTGCCAAGCGTGCCGCCGTTGAAGCTGGCCAGGCCGCCGGCGATCGTGCCGTTGTTGTCCAGCACGCCGATCGAACCGTAATTGGCGATCCCCACTTCCGACGCGGTATCGCCGATCACGCCGTCGCTGTTGTTGGTCACAGTGCCGATCGTGCCGGCCGCGTCGTTGTAAATGCCGGCCACCAGCGCGTTCGACACGCCGCTCGTGATGCTCAGACCCGTGCCGCCCGCGATCGTGCCGCTATTGGTAATGCCGGTGATCGACACGGCGTTGTAGAGGCCGGTTGCGATCAACGTACCGATAACGCCGCTATTGGACAGCGAAAGCGCTGGAGCGGTGATGGTGCTGCCGCTGGCGATCGTGATATCCGCGCCAGCCGTGGTGATCGAGCCCGCGTCGATCAGCGTGCCGATGCTGCCTTCGTTCAGAATGCCTTCGTTGCCGCCGGAGATGCTCCCGGTGTTGGTCAACGTGCCGATCGTGCCCTGGTTCACGATGCCTGCGGCGCTGCCGGAAATCGTCCCGCTATTGGTCAGCGCGCCTATCGTGCCAAGATTGAAAATACCCGTTCCAGCCGACGCGCCGCCGATCAGGCCGGTGCTGTTGTTGGTCAGCGTACCGATCGTGCCCGTGGCGTCGTTATAGATGCCGGAGAGAATCTCTGTGCCTGGCGAGGCCTGGATGGTCAAGCCCGTGCCCGCCGCGATCGTACCGTTGTTGGTAATTCCGGTGATCGACACCTCGTTGTAAATACCCGTCCCGATCAAGGTACCGATGACGCCTTCGCTCAACAAGGAAAGCGTTGGGCTGCTGACACTCCCGCTGCCGATCGTGATATCCGCCCCGCTCTCGGCGATCATTCCCGTGTCGATCAGCGTCCCGATCGAGCCGTAGTTGAGCATGCCATAGGCGCCGGAAATCACGCCGCTGTTGATGAACTTGGCAATGGTGCCGACGTTCACGACGCCATAGATACCGGAAATGGTTCCCGTGTTGGTAACCGTGCCGATCGTGCCGCTGTCGACGAAGAAGCCGTATATGTCGCTGCGAATGGTGCCGCTGTTGGCAATGGAGGCGATCGTGCTGGCATCGCTATAGAAACCATAGTCGTAACCGGAAATGGTTCCGCTATTGGACAGCGTGCCGAGCGACCCCACGGCCTGCATGCCCATTTCGTCCGAGGTTCCGCCAACGAGCTGGCTCGCAGAAACCGCATAGTCGCCGCTCGTCCATGTAGCGCCTACGCCAACGGCGTGTGCGTCCGGCGCCGACATCAAAGCCAAAGCGCCCGCCACGGCCATCGCCAGTGCGCCAGGCACCAGACTGCGACCCGAGATTGCCTGGGTGATACGGCGAGCCGACAAAGTCCCCCTGGACTTGCCTCCATGCCGCTTCGCCAGTTCCCCCGCCACCTGCCATTCCCCGCGTCCGGCATTCCAGACGACGCTATATACGCGATTCATTGTTATCCTGAATTCTTGCCGCGCCGACTCAGCTACCGACGCAGTTTTTCAAATGCGACCGGCAGTGGTCGCCCCCGGTCAATCTGTAGTTCTTTTCTTTTTGGCCCGAATATTTTGATTGATGATGCGGGCCATAAACCGATGAATCAGTCGCGAAATTACACGATTCGAGCGTTAGTGAACATACCTTAATAAATTGAATTTGTAAGGTGTTGGGTTTTGACATCGGTATTCCCAAATCGCATTACCCTGGGTGCGCGGACAACCAACATCAAATGCGTGACAGCAAGAGCGCTGTTGACTGCAAACCGGATGCGTGACGCGTTCGATCCAGGCGGTTTTTAAGCCACCCGGCACGCATGGACCCTATTTTCAGGCATGATTGCGTGACGCCCGGCACGCCGGCGTCGTGCCGCTGGAGTGCGCCCTGATTTGCACAACAGCCTCGTTTATTGAGGCCAATATCTCTTGCGAAAACGTTTGCGAGTTCAATATCCGATAGCACCTAACTCATTCAGCACAGCAATGAGCGTTATTGTTTCGGAGTAATTTTTTCCGATTTTTCTTACTTTTTTCACGCGGTCCACAACTGGATTTTCTTCGAATTTCATTGCGCGTCTATACCGTGCGTCTCATTCTTCGTACGTTTCGCGCCACGGCATCGCATCGCAAAGGAGAATCGACCATGACGAACGACGTACAGGACCCGGGCACCTGGCCGTTGCCGACGTTTCATTTTTCCGTCGACATCGGCGACTGGCAGGGTCTGGTGTTCCAGGAAGTGACGGGCCTGGAGACGGCAAGCCAGGTCATCGAATATCGCGCCGCCGACAGCAAGCCGTTCTCCACGGTGAAGATGCCCGGCATCGGCAAGCTCGGCAACGTGATCTTGAAGAAGGGCATGGTGCCCAACGACGACAAATTCAGCGCCTGGTTCTCGCAGATCAAGATGAACACGATCAAGCGCGTGCCGGTGGTGATCAAGCTGCTCGACGAAAAGGGCAACACCACGATGATGTGGACGCTGAAGAACGCCTTTCCGGTCAAGGTCACCGGCACCGACCTGAAGGCCGACGGCAACGAGGTGGCGGTGGACGCGCTGGAACTCGCCCATGAAGGCGTGACCGTCCAGAACGGTTGAGCGGCGATCCTGGGCGGCAACCCGCCGGCAGGGCATCGCAAGCACCATTCGCGCAGCCCATGTACCATACGGCGCTCGCGCCCTGGCGCACCGCTTTCAATCGTCTTTGCCGGAGTAGAAGACCCGATGTCCACCCTCACCTCGCCCGAAACGTCCATCGCCCCCGCTCAACGTGCTCTCGAAACCCGCTACGGCACGCCCTGGAGCGCGCCGCTGCCGGCCTGGAACGAGACGCTCGATTCGCTGCTCGCACACCGTTCGGTCCGCAATTACGCCGACAAGCCGCTGCCCGAAGGCACGCTCGAAACGCTGATCGCCGCCGCGCAATCGGCTTCGACGTCGTCGAATCTGCAGACCTGGAGCGTGGTTGCCATCGAAGACCCGGAGCGCAAGGCGCGTCTTTCGGCGCTCGCTTCGAATCAGTCGCAGATCCGCGAAGCGCCGCTGTTCCTCGTCTGGCTCGCCGACCTCAACCGTCTCGAAGCCGCCGCCGAGCGCACCAACGCCAGCGCCGAAGGCCTGCACTATCTGGAAACGCTGTTCGTCGGCGTGATCGACGCGGCGCTCGCGGCGCAAAATGCCGTGGTGGCGCTCGAATCGCTCGGCATGAGCGCGGTGTATATCGGTGCGATCCGCAATCAGCCCGAGCAGGTCGCCGCCGAACTCGGCCTGCCGCCGCGCGTGTTGCCGGTGTTCGGCCTGTGCGTGGGTTATGCCGATGAATCGCAAGCCGCGCAGATCAAACCGCGTTTGCCGCAGCCGGTCGTGCTCCATCGCGAGCAATACGACGCCGCTTCGCAACCGGCAGGCATCGCGCAATACGACGAAACCATCGGCGCATTCCAGACCTCGCAAGGTCAAAGCGCAGCGGGCTGGACCTCGCGTTCGCTCGCGCGCTGGCGCAGCCGCGAATCGCTGCATGGCCGCGACCGCCTGCGCGACGCGCTCAACGCACTCGGTTTCGAACTGCGTTAAATCCGGCGCGGCGGCACATCCATATTGGCATTTGTTGCACGCACAACTACATTGAGCACGGAGTCATGCAGATGAAAGTTGCCATCATGGGCGCAGGCGCGGTGGGCTGCTATTACGGCGGCATGCTTGCGCGCGCGGGACACGATGTCGTGTTGATCGGCCGTCCGCAGCACGTCGAAGCGATCGAACGCGACGGGCTGCGGCTCGAAGCGCAGACTTTCGACGAACGCATCGGCGCGCCGCATCTGCACGCAAGCACGGAAGCTTCCGCTGTGGCCGGTGCGCAGCTCGTGCTGTTCTGCGTGAAATCGACCGATACCGAAAGCGCGGGCGCGTCGATCGCGGCGCATCTGCCTGCCGATGCGCTGGTGCTCACGCTGCAAAACGGCGTGGATAACGCCGATCGTCTGCGCAAGACGATTTCGCAGGATGTGGCCGCTGCCGTCGTCTACGTGGCGAGCGGCATGGCCGGTCCCGGTCACGTGCGCCACAACGGGCGCGGCGAACTGGTGATCGAGCCGTCGCGCAGCAGCGAAGCGGTCGCACAGACGTTGATCGCTGCGGGCGTGCCCACGGAAATCTCCGCGAATGTGCGCGGCGCGCTCTGGTCGAAGCTGATTCTGAACTGCGCGTACAACGCGCTTTCGGCGCTTTCGCAATTGCCGTATGGTCGCCTTGTGCAAGGCGTGGGCGTGCGCGACGCCATGCGCGACGTGGTGGCCGAATGCAAGGCCGTCGCGCAGGCCGACGGCGTCACGCTGCCCGCCGATGTAGACGCGGCCGTGAGCCGTATCGCCGAGACCATGCAGGAGCAGTATTCGTCCACGGCGCAGGATCTCGCACGCGGCAAGCGCAGCGAAATCGATCATCTCAACGGTTTCGTCGTGCAACGCGGCGAGGCGCTGGGCGTTGCCACGCCCGCCAACCGCATGCTGCACACGCTCGTGAAGCTGGTCGAAGACAAGGCGCACGGCGCCCTCTGATGCCGCTTTTGATCGGCCCGCGCCACCCAATGGCGCGGGCGTCTGCATCGATCAACCCGCAAAGAGTCCCACAGGTTGCGGCGGCAGCTTGATACGAAAGATCGATACGCGATCCTTGCGCGGATAGCCATTCAACGCATTCAGTTCATGCCAGTTCGAATCGGCGAAATAGAGATCATTATTCTGCAATGCGAAACTATCGGCCCAGGTGATGTGACCAGCGCCGTCTACGAGCGTGCGCTGCGTGAAACCCGGTTGGCCGTTCCGGTCCGCCGGCGTGAGTGCGATCACCGAACGATGTTCGAGATCGCCACCGTATAGCGTGCCGTCCGCGCCCATCAACAGGCCTGCTGCAAGCGCGTAATCGCCGAGCGATTGCACCTGTTGCGAAAGCACGGTGGCCGGGAGCGTAGCGTCGATCAGCGCGTCGGTCGGCACGCGCCAGTAGTGATGGTCGGTGAGCGCGCGATAGTAGAGCCAGTCGCGCTGCGGCGAGAGCGCAATGCCGTTGGTCTGCATCGTGAAGGTCTTGCCGTCCGGGCCGCGCGCCACGCGCCCGTCCAGCACCAGATGCTGCGACGGATCGGCCATCGCCGAACGGTCGCCCGCCAGCGCGAGCCGCGCGAGTCCGTCGCTCAGGCGCACGACCAGCACGCCGCCACGATTGCCCGCGATGCTGATGTACGCATAACCGTGCTGAAGATCGATACGCACATCGTTGGGCGCATCGGCCGGCGTAATGGCGTTTCCAAACGTATAAGGCCGCACGGGCGCGGCTTTATCGATATCGAATTGAATGAGTTTGGGCGGCTGCAGACGCCTGTCCGCACCAGGCAACGACGAATCGAGTACCCAGAGTCGATCGCGCTCGTCCACCCAGAGCGCCTGCACGCAGACCCATTGGCGGTCTCCTGGCTTGTGCGGCTTGTAGGCATTCCAGTAGGCATCAGGAAACGGCAGCAACGCGCCGCTGCGCAGATCGACTTCGACCACGCTGAAACGCGAGCGCTTGAGGGCAGAAGGCGCAGCGGCAAACACACGGCCCGTGCGCGTCACGCCGATACCCGCGAGCCTGAATTGATCGCGGAAAGTGGCGACTGTTTCGAGCGCAGGTGCCGATGCAGATGCCGATGCAGACGCAGCCGGCGGCGCGGCCCGCACCGCACGTAAGCGCCCCAGCGCCGCCAGTGCGCTCACTCCCAGCGTCGCGACGACGCGCCTGCGCGCAGCATCCATGCTTGCCCCCTTCGCTCAGGAGATTCGCCGCCGCGGCGAGCGCAGGCCATGGTGCTCTGGCAGCGGCGAAACGGGTCGGGTTCTCGAAACATCTAACGATAACCCGCCCGAATCCCGTGTGCCTTCTGGATGCCGTCTTTGTGTCTCTTCTGGCGTCAGCCGGCCTCGCGCTCGAACACCAGCAGCGTGGACGTAGCCGAAGCGTAGAGCTTGCCGGCCGCATCCTTGATCGTCGCTTCCGCGAACGCGGCGCGGCGGCCGATGGTCAACACGCGGCCTTCGGCGTACACCGGCCCAGTGCTGGCCGTCATCGCGCGATGATAGGCAACCTTCAGTTCGAGCGTGGTGTAGCCCTGATTCGCCGCGAGACGCGAGTGCGCCGCGCAACCGCAAGCCGAATCGAGCAGCGTGGCCGCATAGCCGCCGTGCACCGTACCGATCGGGTTATAGGCGTGCAGGCCGGGCATGCCTTCGAATACGACGCGTCCTTCCTCCACTTCCACCAGCTTGAAACCCAACGTTTCGCCGATGGGCGCAACGCGGCCGTTCTTGATCATCTGCTGCAATTGTTCGAGGCCGGTCAGGCCAGCGGGCAGTTCGGAAACGAGGTTCATGGGCAAAAGGTCTCCATCAGTTGAGCGTGCGGCGCCCGCGCCGGGCACCACGCGATTCCGACATCCTACCTTGTTGCGAACGATCGTGCTTAAATGCTTTTTGCCTGGTTTGGAGTGCGGTTTTGCCAGGAGGTTTCGATCGGCCGCGTCAGTACGTTTCCAGGTGCAGCCGCCCTTCCCGCTTGAGTTGTTCCCAGAGCGCGGCCCACGCCATGCCGTGGGCGGCGGCGATATCGGCCAGGGTTTGCAGCACGCCGTCTTCCATGCCCTTGAGTCCGCACACGTAGATGTGCGTGTTGCCGTCTTTCAGCAATTGTGCGACGTCACCGGCGCGCTCGCGCATGGCGTCCTGTACATAGCGTTTTGGCTGCCCGGGCGCGCGCGAAAAAGCCAGATTGGTATCGATAAAATCCTTCGGCAGATTCATCAGCGGTCCGAAATAAGGCAATTCCTCGCTCGTGCGTGCGCCGAAGAACAGCATGAGTTTTCCGGTCGCTTCGCCTGGCCTGCGGCGACGCCGATACTCCGTCATCGCGCGCATCGGCGCGGAGCCGGTGCCTGTGCAGATCATGAGCAGATGCGAACCCGGGTGGTTCGGCATCAGGAACGTGTTGCCGAACGGGCCGATCACCGTCACCACATCGCCCTTTTTCAGATCGCAGAGATAGTTCGAGCACACGCCGTCCGTGGCATCGCTGTGCTCGCGCGTCACGCGCTTGACGGTGAGCGAGACGTTGTTGTAACCGGGACGCTCGCCATCGCGCGGGCTCGCAATCGAATACTGGCGCGCGTGATGCGGGCGGCCATCGGCGCTCGTACCCGGCGGCAGAATGCCGATCGACTGCCCTTCCAGAACCGGAAAAGACAGCGCGCCGAAGTCCAGCACGATATGGTGGATGTCGCTGGGCGCGGCGGCGTCGGTGAGGCGGTAATTGCCGACCACGATCGCCGTGGCCGGCGTCTTGTGCGTGTAAAGCTGCACATAGGGCCGCGCCGCCGACCACGGCGGCACCGTCGATCCGCGCACGGTATCCGACGCGGCAACCGGCGCATCTTCGCGCGCATCCGCGGGGGCGGTTTCCTGCGCCAGTTGCGGCACCGCTGCATTCTGCGCGGGCAATTCGTCCCAGCCGTATTGAGCGTCGAGGCTATAAGCCGCGCTCTTAAGCACCGTGCGCCAGTTGTCGATCGCCCCGGTCGGGCACGGCGGCACGCATGCCATGCAGCCGTTGCAGACCTCGGCCTTGACGACGTAATTGACGCCGTCGTGCGTAATCGCATCGATCGGGCAGGTCTCTTCGCAGGTATTGCAGCGAATGCAGATCTCAGGATCGATCAGATGCTGCCTGAGCGTATCAACGGGAGTGTCCATAAGAACGTCGATTCAATCGAAGCGCACATAGTCGAAATCGACGGGCTGGCGATTGATGCCCATCGCAGGCGGCGCGATCCAGTTGGCGAACTTGCCGGGCTCGACCACGCGCCCCATGAGCGAGGCCACATAGGCGCGGTCATCGGCGCTGGGCAGCCAGTTCGCCTCGTTCGCGGCCCATTGCGCTTCGTCGATCACGCGGCCATCCGGCGCGACGCGCACGCCCGCAAACGTGCCGATACGCCGGTTGAACGCCTTGTGCGGCACACTCAGCCGCAACGCAATACCCGCCTTCTCCAGCACCTTGTTCCAGCGGTTCACACCCGCCACCGAATCCTTGATGTAATCGTCGCGCAGGACTTCGTTCATGGCGTTGAGCATCGGCACCTCACGCTCGACGAGTTTGCCGTCCTGCACGTCGAGCAGGCGATACGTCTGGCCTTCGAGTTGATGATCGTCGTCGCGCTTTGTTTCTTCATAGCGTCCCTTGAGGCCCGCGCTGTAAAACGTGGCCGCATTCGACGAATGATCGGCGCCGAACAGGTCGATCGTTACCGAGTAGTGGAAATTCAGGTAGCGCTGAATCGTTTCCAGATCGATCACGCCCGCTTCGCGCAGGCGCTTCGCATCGTCGGTGCCGAGTTCGTTCATGACCTGCGCCGTGCGCTGCACCACGCGCGAAACGCCCGATTCGCCCACGAACATATGGTGCGCTTCTTCGGTCAGCATGAATTTCGTGGTGCGGGCAAGCGGATCGAAGCCCGATTCGGCGAGCGCGGAAAGCTGGAACTTGCCGTCGCGATCGGTGAAATAGGTGAACATGAAAAACGCCAGCCAGTCCGGCGTTTTTTCGTTGAATGCACCGAGTATGCGTGGGTTGTCGTCGTCGCCAGAACGACGCTCCAGCAATGCTTCGGCTTCCTCACGACCATCTCGGCCAAAGTGTCGATGCAGCAGATACACCATCGCCCACAAATGCCGCCCCTCTTCCACATTCACCTGAAAGAGATTGCGCAGATCGTACATGGACGGCGCGGTCAGTCCCAAATGCCGCTGCTGCTCGACGGAAGCCGGTTCCGTATCGCCTTGCGTGACGATAATGCGGCGCAGGTTCGCGCGATGCTCGCCCGGCACGTCCTGCCACGCGGCCTCGCCCTTGTGCGCGCCAAAGTGAATCTTGCGGTCCGCGTCGCCCGGCGCGAGAAAAATACCCCAGCGATAATCGGGCATTTTCACGTGATCGAAATGCGCCCAGCCTCCAGCATCCACGCTCACTGCGGTGCGTAGATAAACGTCGAAACCGTGCGAGCCTTCCGGTCCCATGTCGCCCCACCACGAGAGAAAGTTCGGCTGCCATTGTTCGAGCGCGCGCTGCAGCGCGCGGTCATCGGCGAGATTGACGTTGTTCGGAATCTTGTCGCTGTAGTTGATCGTCGACGGGATCGTGGACATGTCGGTTCCTTGCGTGCGCAATCAAACGCGCGTGGGATCGAATTGCGCCTTGCTGCCCTTGCCGTACACCTTGAGCGCGCCTTTCTCGCCAACAGCGTTGGGGCGATTGAAAATCCAGTTCTGCCACGCCGAAAGACGCCCGAAGATACGCGTCTCCATCGTTTCCACGCCATTGAAGCGCAGGTTGGCTTCCAGGCCGGTGAGCGCATCCGGCGACATCGCGGCGCGCTCTTCCAGCGCGATGCGGATTTCGTCGGCCCAATCGATATCGTCGGGCGCGGCGGTGATCAGCCCGAGCGCCTCGGCTTCCAGCGGCTTGAGCGCGCGGCCGATCTGCGCACGCGCAGCATCGAGCGGCTCAGTTTCCGCGTAGAAACGCCGCGCCAGTCGCGACTGCTGCGTGACCATCGGATACAGACTGAAATTTGCTTCGGATAGCGTAATAACCGGCTCTTCGTCTTGATTCGACGGCAGCGCCGCCATATAGCTGCGATCCGCCGCAAACGCGAGTTCGGCCAGCGTGCCGGCAAAGCACGAGCCCGGTTCGATCAGCGCGAACAGCGAGCGCGAAGACACATCGATACGCGCGAGCGTGCGGCGCAACATGCCGATCGTCTCGCGCACGAACCAGTGATCGCGATGCGCAAGCAAGACCGCATCGGCCGCCAGCACGGCGCGCGCATCGCCCACTGTTTTCAGAATCCAGCTGCCGATTTCCAGTTCGTTGCTGCGCATCGAGAGAATCGCATCGTCGAGTTCGCGCGCGACGCGCAGCGGCCACCATGCGGCGCCAGCGGCAACGATCGCATCGACACTTTCCGGCAATGGCGACGCCGAAAGATCCGGCGCCTTCACGGTGAACGTCGCCGTGCGCTTCGCGCGATCGATCGATACGTCGACAGTCGCGTAGCTCAATCCACCTTCATGTTCGACTCGCTCGATACGCGTGAGCGCGACGCCTTGCGCGTCGGCGGGACGATCGCTCTGCGCGGCCAGCGCAAGTGCGCGCGCGCGCACGGTGTCGGCGAAACGGTTCGGCTTGATCACATCGTCGACGAGACGCCACGCTTTCGCGCGCTCGCCGCGGATGCCTTCGGCCACGGTGCAGAAAATATCGGCGCGGTCGTGACGCACCTTGCGTTTGTCGGTCAGGCGCGTGAGACCGCCCGTGCCGGGCAGCACGCCGAGCAACGGTACTTCCGGCAACGCGACCGTCGACGAGCGATCGTCCACCAGCAGGATTTCATCGCACGCGAGCGCCAGTTCATAACCGCCGCCCGCACAGGCGCCGTTCACGGCAGCAATGAATTTGAGCCCCGAATGCCGCGACGAATCCTCGATGCCGTTGCGCGTTTCGTTGGTGAACTTGCAGAAGTTGACCTTCCACGCGTGCGTGGAAAGGCCCAGCATGAAAATGTTCGCGCCCGAGCAGAACACGCGCTCCTTGAGACTCGTGACGACGACGCTGCGCACTTGCGGATGTTCGAAGCGGATGCGCTGCAACGCGTCGTAGAGCTCGATATCGACGCCCAGATCGTACGAATTCAGCTTGAGCCGGTAACCCTCGCGAATTCCGCCGTCTTCGGCGACATCCATGCCGAGCGTCGCGACGACGCCATCGACGCTCAAGGTCCAGTGGCGATACTGCGAGGGATCGGTGCGGTAATCGACCCGCTGGGTGCGGGCCGCTTCGCTGGAGTGAGGAACGGATGAAGCGGACTGGACAGGCGGCGGGGCGACAGGCGTGTCTGCGGCGGCCATGGGCGTCTCCGGTATCGAGAACATTGCGGGAATGTGCCTCTCGTTTCATTGAACGATAGTGCAGCACCCAACCCATGTAAAACACTTTAGTGCATATTACGCCGCGCGACGGGTAAACCATGAAGCAAAATGCATCTGCGCACCCGCCCGGCTTCAATCGATACGCACGGGCTCCGCGCCCAGCCGCGCCGCCAGCCGGTCGCGCAGTTGCAGATAGGCATCGGCAAGCGTTTTTTCGCTGGTATCGAAACGCATATCCGCGCGGCCATAAAGCTCGCTGCGGCCCGCGAGAATGCGCTTGAGATCGTCCATCGCCTCGTTATTGCCCGACATCGGGCGCAGATCGCCTTGCGCGATCACGCGGCGCATATGGTCTTCCGGCGCGGCCTGCAACCAGACCGTGAAGCAGTGCGCGAGCAAGGTATTGAAGGTCGCCGGCTCCGACACCAGCCCGCCCGGCAAGGCGATCACGGCGCGCGCATGTTCGGCGATCACGGCGTCCAGCGCGCGCTGCTCGTAGCGGCGATACGCGCTCGCGCCATATAGCGAATGGATTTCCGCCGGCGGGCAGCCGGCCAGTTGCTCGATCACGCGCGTGAGTTCGACGAACGGCACCTTGAGTTCCTGCGCCAGCATCCGCCCGAAGGTGGATTTGCCCGCGCCGCGCAGACCGATCAGCGCGATGCGTTCGTTGCGGTGCGGGTCGGCGGGCGTTTGCGCGAACATGTCCGCCAGCGCCACGCGCGCGCGCTGCAAGGCAGCCGGATCACGCCCCTGCAGCAATTCGCGGATCAACAACCATTCCGCCGATGAAGTCGTGACATCGCCGATCACTTCGGCCAGCGCGCAGTTCAGCGTGGCCGCGATCTGCCGCAGGACCAGCACCGAGGCATTGCCCACGCCCGACTCCAGATTCGCCAGATGGCGCTCGGAGAGCCCCGTCTCCGCCGCCAGCGCCTTGCGCGTCATGCCGCGGCGCGCGCGCAGCATGCGCACGCGCTCGCCCATCGCGGTCAGGAAAGGATCACGCTCGCTGCGCGCGCCGCTTGCCGCCTCGGCCCCCTCGCGGGCCTGGGCGTTGTCCGTCACGTCGCTCGCCGGCGATTCGGCGATATACGTTTGCTTCATCTTCAGAGGCCTCTCAACCTGGTTTTATGTACTATAGTGCTTGACACGCACCTTGTTGGTCCCTGATTTTCCGATAAAAGTCGTCCAAACGACAAACCCGCCAAGGAGACCCCAGCCCTCGCAAGGATTCCCCGGCCGGATCACGGCTCTCTGCGACGCCGCCTGCACGGCATCGGCAGGTGGCCGGTAGGCGGGCAAATACTCGCCAATACCTATTTACCAGGCAATCCGTATCAATTCGAATCTCCCAGCCATCCCCCGATACCGTAGCGCTCACAACGACAACCGTCCGCCCGCGACGCGAGCCGACGAAAGACAGCGGAGACAGCAACGTGGATATTCAGGCAGCGCCGCCGCTTGCGGCGCGCGAATGCGTAGCGGCGGCCGCGCCGCCTCCCGCGCAGTTCAACTTCGCGGCACACCTGTTCGCGCTCAACGCGGCGCGCAGCACCCAGACCGCCTATATCGACGATCACGGCACGCTCGCGTACGGCGAACTCGAAGCGCGTGCCCTGCGCTTTGCCGCTGCGCTGCGCGCACTCGGCGTGCGTGCCGAAGAACGCATCCTGCTGATCATGCTCGATACCGTCGAGTTGCCCGTGGCCTTTCTTGGCGCGCTGCACGCGGGCGTCGTGCCGGTGCTGGTCAACACGCTGCTCACGCCCGCCGACTATGTGTATATGCTCACGCACAGCCGCGCGCGCCTGGTGATCGCTTCGGGCGCGCTATGGCCGGTCGTGAGCGCCGCGCTCGATGAGGCGCATGGCAGCGATTGCCTGCTGGTCGTTTCCCAGCCGCCCGAGGCTTTAGAGTCCGACGCTTTAATGCCCGACGCTTTAAAACCCGATGCGCGCGAATACCATCTCCTGCACGAACTGATCGAGTCCGCCCCGCCCGCCACCCGCGCCGCACCCACCGGCTGCGACGACATCGCCTTCTGGCTCTATTCGTCGGGCTCGACGGGCAAACCCAAGGGCACCGTGCATACGCACGCGAATCTCTACTGGACCGTGGAGAACTATGCGAAACCGATACTCGGCATCCGCGAAAGCGACGTGGTGTTTTCCGCCGCGAAGCTGTTCTTCGCCTACGGGCTGGGCAACGGCCTGACCTTCCCGCTCTCCGTGGGCGCGACCACCGTGCTGATGGCGGAACGCCCGACCGCCGACGCCGTCTTCGTGCGCCTCGTCCGGCATCGCCCGACGATCTTCTACGGCGTGCCCACGCTCTACGCGAGCATGATGGCCTCGCCCGCGCTGCCCGCGCGCACCGACGTCGCGCTGCGCATCTGCACCTCGGCCGGCGAAGCCTTGCCGCGCGAGATCGGCGAGCGTTTCAGCCGTCATTTCGGCAGCGATATTCTCGATGGCATCGGCTCCACGGAGATGCTGCATATCTTCCTCTCGAACCGTCCCGGCGAAGTCGAATACGGCACCACGGGCCGCCCGGTGCCGGGCTACGAGATCGAACTGCGCGACGAAGCGGGCCGGCCCGTGCCCGATGGCGAAATCGGCGATCTTTATATTCGCGGCCCGAGCGCCGCGCTGATGTACTGGAACAATCGCGAAAAATCGCGCGCGACCTTCCAGGGCGACTGGGTCAGGAGCGGCGACAAATACCGGCGTCAGCCGGGCGGCTGCTACGTCTACGCGGGCCGCAGCGACGACATGCTCAAGGTCAGCGGCCAGTACGTCTCGCCGATCGAAGTCGAAATGGCGCTCGTGCAGCACGAAGCGGTGCTCGAAGCGGCCGTGATCGGCGTCGAGCAGGACGGGCTCGTGAAAACCTGCGCGTTCGTCGTGCTCAAGCCCGAGGCGCGCGCCGCCCAGACCGCCCCTGCCGATCTCGCGCTGACGCTCAAAGCCTTCGTGAAGACGCGGCTCGCGCCACATAAATATCCGCGCGACATCCTGTTCGTCGACGATCTGCCCAAGACCGCCACGGGCAAGATCCAGCGCTTTCGCCTGCGCGAACAGTTCCAGACGCCGGGCGGATCGGCATGAGCGACAGCCGCTTCGTCGAACTCGCGGCCCAGGGCGCGCGCGTGGCCTGCACGATCGAATATCGCTGGGTTGGCGTGACGCAGGCGCACGCGCCGCTTGCCGTGTTTCTGCACGAAGGACTGGGGTCCGTGGCGATGTGGAAGGACTGGCCGCATGCGCTGTGCGAGCGGCTCGGGCTGCGCGGGCTCGTCTATTCGCGGCCGGGCTATGGGCGCTCCACGCCGCGCGCGCATGCGCAACGCTGGCCGCTCGATTTCATGGCGCGGCAGGCGCACGACGTTCTGCCCGCCTTGCTCGATGCCATCGGCATCGGCGCGCACGAGCGATCGCAGATGTGGTTGATCGGCCATAGCGACGGCGCATCGATCGCCCTGCTGTATGCGGCGCGCTTCGCCGACGCGCTGGCCGGTGCCGTCGTGATCGCGCCACACGTCTTTGTCGAGGACATTTCCGTCGCGAGCATCCGCGCAGCAAAAACCGCCTTCGAGACCGACGGGCTGCGCGCCAGGCTCGCGCGTTATCACGACGACGTGGAATCCGCGTTCTACGGCTGGAATGACATCTGGCTCGATCCGGCTTTTCGCGCGTGGAACATCGTCGGCGAGATTGCGTCGATTCGCGCCCCGCTGCTCGCCGTGCAGGCGCGCGACGACCAATACGGCACGCTCGCGCAGATCGAGGCCATCGGCACGCAGGTGCCGCATGCGCGCGTACTGACGCTCGAAGCGGGCGGACACTCGCCGCATCGCGACGCGCGCCAGGTGCTGGACGATGCCATCGCCGCATTGATGCACGAGCACGACGCACGCCCGCAACGCTGATCCCCCGCCGTTTCTATCCGCAGACCATTCGATGCGCACCGCATCGAACTGGCGCGTTATCACGCGCAGCTTGCCAAAATGTGTCACTGCGGCCCTGGCCATGCCACATCGGCAGGTCACAATGAGGTATCGTCTGCACTGGCCGTCATGACCACTGTCGTGACCCGTGCGCGGCCACGGCGCAAGCGGCGCGCCAGCGAGACATCCACGGGAGACCACCCGGCCGCACGCAGCAAAGCCGCAGTCAGGCACCAGCAAGGCAGCAGAACCGCAGGCCGGAATGGAACGTGCATCAGCGAACGTCAGCCCGTGCATTGCAACCCAGGCGACGATTTACGCGGCATCGAATTCCGGCATCGAAACATGAGCGATTCCACCCTGATGAACGTATCGAGATTCACGTCGCGCGCGCGGCGCGGCTGGGCGTCGTTGAGACCGCGCGTGGCGTACGCTTTCGCACCCGCGCTACGCAACCTCCAGTACGTAAAAAGGCGCATGCGACCGCTCGCGGTGGTCGCCAGTATCGGCTTCCCGCTTTATTACTATGTCTGGAAGGACCTCTTTCCGCAGCCGTATGAAAACCTCTGGCTGCGTTTGATCGGCGCATTGCTGTTCGTGCCGGTTCTCGCTTTCGAGCGCTGGCCGGCGTCCGTCAAAAAGATTTTGCCGTGGTACTGGTATCTGGCCACGCTTTACGCGCTGCCGTTCTTCTTCACCTTCATGCTGCTGAAGAACAACGGCAATGACGTGTGGGTCGAAAGCGCGCTGATCGCGGCCTTCGTGATGGTGCTGCTGCTCGACTGGCTGATGCTGGTGCTGCAGTTTCTCGTGGGCATCGGCCTCGCTCTGCTCGCCTATGTGCTCACGACCGATCCAATCGTGCTGAATGCGAACTATCTCACGCATCTGGCGATTTTCTCGTTCGCGGTGGCGATCGGCGCGGTGGCCAATTACGATCAGGACCGTATCCAGATCGAACAGGAGCGCGCCATGCTGGCCACCGCAGGCAGCGTGGCGCACGAACTACGCACGCCGCTGGTGGCGATTCGCGTGGGCGCGGCAGGTCTCATGCGCTACCTGCCTGCGCTGCTCGATACCTATGCATTAGCCCAGCGCAGCCGTCTGGCCGTGCCGAAAATACGCGTGGCGCATCTGCATTCGATGCAAGGCGTTGTGAGCCGTATCGAACAGGAAGCGTTGCATTCGAATGCAATCATCGACATGCTGCTCGCGACCGCGCGCTTCACAGGCGGCGCCATGCAAAACGCAACGTCGTGCTCGATTGCGCATTGCGTCGAAACCGCACTCGCGCGTTATCCGTTTCGCGAAGGCGATCGCGCACGCGTGCATTGCAATCTACGGCCTGATTTCGAATTCAACGGTTCGGAAATGCTCACTGTCCACGTGCTGTTCAATTTGATGAAAAATGCATTTCGACATATGGGCAGTATCGAAGGCGCGCATATTTCGATCAGGCTCGAAAGTGCCAAACGGTTCAATCGGCTGATTTTTAGCGATACAGGTGCGGGTATTTCGTCCGAAGTCTTGCCGCACATCTTTACCCGCTTTTATACTTCATCCACCGCCACCGATGACGTGTCGCTCGGAGCAGGAATCGGGCTGGCATTCTGCCGCGATGTCATGCAAGCGATGGGGGGAGCAATTGCCTGCTCTTCGGTGAAAGGCAAGTACACCGAGTTCGTTTTGACATTCCCTGCGCCATGACGAAAGCCACTCCGAAATCCATTCAGCCCCTCTCCTGGCCGACCACTGCCGCGTTCGTCGACGACAGCGCGGCGTTCCTGTCGAATCTGAGCCTGCAACTCGATCCGGAGCTGGCGTTTCGCCTCTTCAGTTCGCCTGCGGATGCGCTGCGCTTTCTGAATGGACGCGCTGCGCTGGATCAGCCTGCATCGCCCATTTTCAGCCCCTATCTGGACCGCACCGAAGAAAACGATGCGCATCAGGTGATTGCCATGCGCGTGGATGCAATCCGCTCGCTGGTGCACCGGCCTGCGCGCTTCGAATCGGTTTCGGTCGTCGTGGTCGATTACGACATGCCGGAGCTGAACGGCATCGAATTCTGCCGTCGTCTTGCCAATCCGGCGATCAAGAAAATCGTGCTGACCGGCAAGGCCGACGAACATGTGGCCGTGAAGAGTTTCAACGAGGGTGTGATCGACCGCTTTATCCGCAAGCATGAAGTCGATGCAGTGGAAACCCTCAATCAGACGATCCGCGATATGCAAAGCGCGTTCTTCGACAAGACCTGCGGCACGGTGCTCGATGCGCTTGCGGTATCGGAATATGCGTTTCTCAAGGACGTCGGGCTCGCGAAGCATGTGCAGGGCATCTTCGAAACGCTGGGTATCGTCGAGCACTATCTGTCTTATCAACCTCACGGACTGCTGATGTTCGATGCCCAGGGCACGGCGTATCTGCTGATCCTGCACACCGACGAATCGCTGCGTGGCGTGCGGGAAATCGCCGTCGAACAGGGCGCGCAAGCCGCGTTTCTCGACGAGATCGACAACCATCGCAGCGTGCCCTACTTCTGGCGCACCGAAGGCTACTATCCGTCGCAATGCGTGGAATGGCAGCCGTACATGCATCCGGCATCGGTATTCGAAAGCGATCGCCGTTATACCTATGCAATCGTCAAGAAGCCTGCGGGTCTCGCGCTGGACAACGTGCTGCCCTACGACGCCTACCTGAACCGGCTCGACCGCGAGATTCAGGCGGCGTGGAACTCTCACTGAGACTTCCACACCCGCCCCTTCAAGGCGGAAACGCGCTACTTCACGCTGCCACCGGCAGATTCACCAGTGTCGGTGCCTGAAGCACGCGCACGCGGCCTGCGCCGCGCTCCATCAGACGGCGTGTGGACGGCCAGTTCCACATCTGCACTTCGTCGCGAATCGCTTCGCAGACATCCACGAGCCGCTCCAGTTCCGACTCCGCCAGCGCTGCATTGATCGAGAGCCGCACCAGCGAGCGGTTCTGCGCCGTGGCCGGCGCGCAGAACACCGAACCGAAGATGCCGCGCGCTTCCAGCGCATCGCGCAACACAATGGTTTGCGGCTCCGGCCCGGCTTCGAGCGCGATGATTTGCGTCTCACTTCCATTCAGGTTGTAGCCCAGATCGGTGAGCCTCGAGCGCAGATAACGCGCGTTCGCCGCTACGCGCGCGCGACGCCAGTCGTCGCGCTGGATCACGGCCAGCGTGGCCGCCAACCCCGCCGTTTCGTGTGGCAGCAACGTCGAGCTGAAGATCGCCGGCAAGGCCTCGCATTTGAAGTATTCCTGGAAACGGCGCGAACACGTGACGATGCCGGCGCGCCCCGCGAAAGCTTTCGCGAGGCTCGCGGTGCGAAAATGCACGCGGTCGGTAAGGCCCAGTTCGGCGACCATTCCCGCGCCGTGCGGTCCGTGTGTGCCGAGCGAATGCGATTCGTCGACCACGAACACGCAATCGTGCGCGGCGCAGACATCCGCGAAGGCCTGCAGCGGGCAGACGCTGCCATTGGTGCTGTATACCGAATCGACGATCACGATGCCCGGCCCATATCGCAGAATGCGCTGTTCGAGATGCTCGACATCGTTGTGGAAGAAACTGATCGCCTTGGCGCCCGCGCTGCGGACGCCTTCCCAGAGCGACATATGCGCCATCATGTCGACGTAAACCGGCGTCTGCGCGTTCGCGATCGACTGGATCAGCCCGGTGTTGGCCGCGAAACCCGACTGGCACAAAACGCTGGTTTCAGCGCCCATATAGCGCGCAAATGCGTCTTCGAGCTGCAGTTGCGGACAATCGTCGCCATGCAGGAACACGCCTGACATCAGCAGGCCGTTGCCTTCGTTGCGGATACTGCTGGCCATCGCATCGACAATCTCAGGATGGCGCGCGATCGACAGATAATCGTTGCTCGACAGATGCAGCGCGTTGGCGTCAGGCACGCGGCCGCGCATGATGTGACCGCCCGCCCAGCTCTGCTGCACGCGCTCCCCGTAGTAGCGGTCCACACGCGCGGCGAGGAAAGCCGGCAGTGCAGCGTCGTTGTTGTGCGCATCCCGCCAATTGTTATTAGTCGTTTGCATCTCAGGCTCCAGTGGTTGATGGCCGCCTCCCCGCAGGCGACGTCCCGTCAAAGAACCTTTGGGATGGCAGGCCGGTAATAAGCCCACGCCGGCCTGGCACACGCGCACGGACGTAGCGCGGCCACACCGGCAATGGGCGTTTGAATGCAGAAATAACGAAGACGGATGAGCGCGCGCAGGGCGCACGACACGCGACGGACGCGCGCATGGAGACAGGCCCCGCGCCGGCTGCGCCAGCAGACACGGGTGCGCCCGCGTGCGTGTGTCGCATGAACACAGGCACGGGCGCACCAACACGTGCGCGGCGCGCTACAGCGCGCGGAACCACCCGGCGCAACCGGCCGGACCTTGCGGCCCGAGGCGCGCCGTCTCCCTTTGATGCGTCCGGCGCTCACGCGCACGAGGGCAAGCTCATGCGCACGGGTATTCGCGCGAACGCGCACGCAAGGCAGCGGTTTCGCAGGCGAACGGACTCGCTCGACGCCGTGGGCGGGCGCCTCGACATCCGTACGAATCCCGCTTTGCGTGATCGCCACTGGGTACCAAGGAAGAGACGCCTGCCCGAAGAATGCGGTGTCTGCCAAAGCTGCGCGAATGCAGGGCCGCGCGGCCGGCTGGAATGAACGTTGCATGGAACGTCACCCACACCTTTTGATAATTATCCTTTAAAAACAGCGACGTGACTGATTTCGTCCGCAACGAGATGCTGTTTGCATAGCGAAACGATTGCGCCCTGTTGTATCGCATAAGCCATCGGGCTTAGCGCGTTTTTTGGCATCCATTTCGCATGACTGCCAGCGTTGAGTCAGGACTTCGAAATAGATTCGACAGACTCGCAGCGGGTCACGCTCGCGCGATCCGGTTTGCAGTCCTGTTGTGCTGGCGCGCTAGAGAGCAGGTCCGATGCGGACAATATTGCCGGTTTTCATTTGAATTTTTTGTGACACCGGCAAAGGCTGACGGCTCTATTCGATTACCGGGGTCAGGACACCGGTTGCGCGGCTGCTATGCGGTGACTATGCCGTCACCACGCGGTCGCGGCCGCGCGTTTTGGCCTCGTAGAGCGCGGCATCGGCGCGCGCCATCAGGTTGGCCAAGGTGTCGCCGATCTGCAGGATGTCCACGCCCGCGCTGAACGTGAGGCCCGCATGCGGCGCCGTTTCCTCCTGCGATAGGTGCGCAGGCAACGATTCCTGCCCTTGCAAGGGCGTATCGCCGCCGCGCCGCACGGCCAGTGCGGCCACGCGCAGTGCGTCGAGCCGCACGACCGCATCTTCGCGCGAGATCGCGGGCAGCAGCAGTGCAAACTCCTCGCCGCCAAGGCGTCCGAACAGATCGGATTCGCGCACGCCGGTTGCCACCACGCGGCCGAAATGCGCCAGCGCGCGGTCGCCCGCCGCGTGGCCGTAGTGATCGTTGATGCCCTTGAAATGATCGATATCGACGATGGCGAGCACCACCGGCGTGCCCTTCGCACGCGCGGTATCGAGCAGCGCCAGCGCCTGCGCAAGGAAGGCGCGGCGCGTGAGCGCGCCCGTCAGTTCGTCGCGATTGGCAAGGCGCTCCAGACGCTCGGCCATGCGATCGTGCGCGAGCAGCACCATGCCGATCGACAGCGAAGGCAGCACCAGAATCCCCAGCGCGAGCCAGACGACGTTCAGCGGCGTGGCCGCCAGCAGCGTGGTCTGCTCGACGAGGCCCGCGCCATACACCACGCCGCGCAAGCCGTGCGCGCAGCCGCCCAGCCATGCCGATGTGGTGACGAAACGATAGCTGTAGACCGGGCGGCCCGGCGGCCGGTAACGCAGCGCCATCCAGCCGACCACCGCGTAAATCGACGCATGAAATGCCGAGACCAGTGCGATGCGCGCGCCCAGGCTCGGCTGCGCCCAGCACCACCAGGCACTGCCCGCCGCGACCAGCGCGCAACCGGCCCAGGCGAGCGGCGCACGCGGACGCAGTCCGAAGAATTCGCGGCAGCCTTCCAGCACGCGCGTCACGGCCATCGCGAGCAAGGTATTGGAAACGAGGATCGTGATGAACGGCACACCCAGGCGTTGCATGCCCGTCAGCACGAGCGCCACGCTCGCCCACACATAAGCGCCGATCCAGCGGCTCACGCCCGGAATCGCCGCAGGCCGCAGCGAACCGAGAATGGCAAGACTCATGATGCTCGAAAGCACCGTAACGAGGAGGATATTGACGGGATCTAGCATGAATGGCGCGCGCCATCGCGTGCAGGCGAAATAGGGCTCGCATCAGTTTAGGGCAGAAACTTTAGAAATATGGTGTCGGCATATGAATTTATGCCTTTCCTTTCGTTAAGGATTGTCAGAGCGCTTATTCAGTAAATTATTCCGGTCTGAATTTCATGATGTTTTATGAATTCGATTGCATGCACATTTAATTCTCGATGAATTATTTCGGCATTCGGATTTTATGCATTGCGCACCAACGCATGAGCGGCCATATCGATCGACGGGAACAGCAACTGCTGAGTAATGGGCAGATCAATCGCAGGAGACGCTCATGTCTACCGCAACCACTGCCTCCGACTCCCCGCCGGACAATCCGCGCGAGGCGCTGGTCGAACGCGTGCAGCGCGCCGTCGACGGCGTGTCTTATCCCGCGCACCCGCCCACGCTGATCGAAGCAGCCGGCCAGCAGCACGCGGATATCGACGTGATGGATGCGCTGCGCCGTCTGCCTGACGAAGCGTTCGGCAGTTTCCCGGAAGTGTCGGCTTCGATCGTCGCGGGACTCGACGCGCGCGCCCAGCCGCGCCGCGACGTGCCGGGCTGACGCCGTCCAGCGAGATTCAGGGAGGCCTCATGACGCAGATAAAAACCACGGGAACGGAAGTTGCTGCTGTGAAGCGCACGTCGGTCGGGCACAAGTCCGATCCGGCCAGCCCTCGTCCGCGCGGGAAAAATCAACGGCAGGAGCCGATCGCGAAGAACAAAGGCATGCACGAAGTCGCCCACCACCAGGCGGCCGGTGCGCGCCGCTCAGGCAAACGACGTATGGCTACTGTTTTACTCGTCGACGACGATATCAATGCGCTCAACGCACTCAAGGAACTGGTCGGACAGGAAGGCTATCGGGTCAGAACCGCCGAAGACGGCTCGGTGGCGCTAAAGAGCGCGCTGGCCGATCCGCCCGATGTCGTCATTTCCGATTGCATGATGCCGCGCATGGACGGCCTCTCGCTGATGCGCGAAATGCGCCGCAGCAGCCGCCTTGCCGATGTGCCGCTCGTGCTCGTGTCCGCCATCGTGACGCCGCCGCCGGATGCCGATGTCGACGGCTTTTTGCGCAAGCCTTTTGCGGTTGCGCAACTGCTCGATCTGCTGCATCGCATTGCCGGGCCGTGATGGTGCGTCCAAGCCGCCCAGGGTACGCGCGATGCGCATTATGCGGTGTGATCTTGTCGATCCGTTAGATCCAGGAGAAAGCCATGACCGACTACGCAGGACGCTCACAGGACGACCGCGTTGCACAACGCAAGCATGAGAAGCAGCGCGCCCAGGAGCCGCCGGGCGGCGATATGGCCGTTCACGGCACCGAACCCGACAGCACGCACAGCAGTGGCGAACTTTCCGAG
The DNA here is from genome assembly GCF_017104965.1 of Paraburkholderia sp. Ac-20340. GTDB lineage: Bacteria > Pseudomonadota > Gammaproteobacteria > Burkholderiales > Burkholderiaceae > Paraburkholderia. The sequence goes on along the minus strand of NZ_JAAGPR010000006.1, from coordinate 14,332 downwards.
CGCGGCAAGGACGTCTGGCGGCGCGGCGCCGGGCTGGATGGCGGCGGAAAGAGCGATTGATCCGCTCTAGCAGTGCTGCGCGCGCTTCGTTCAAGCGCGCGCAATGGTTTATGCATGCATCGTTTCAATGACGCTTCGCGTTACGGGTATTTTTATTCGCCTGAGCATCGTTCTGCGTGCGCTCCTGATACGCATCGCCGCCCCAGCGGTCGGTGTCTTCCAGACCGCGTTCCAGATCCTCGTGGCCCTGGACGCCAACCGAGCGCGGCTCGTGCGGATGTTTCGTCGCCACTGGCTCGCCGCCTTCATGGCGCGGATGCTTCACCTTCGCATCTTCGTCCAGTTCATGGTTTTGCGCCGGCGGGGGTTCCGTGCGCTTGCGCTGATCGTTCATGGCGAGCCTCCTTTCGAGTGCTTCAAATCGTGCGGCGTGCGAGAAAGCGTCTACTCATCGCGCAAACCCGGTGCCCGCTGTTTCTGCGTTAATCCGCGCCTTAACGAAACTGTCGCGCATGCACGGTAGAGTCGATTCCATTTGCCGTTCGGAACCTATGCTCGCCCCGCTCCTCGCGCCGCTTGTCGCCGCTTTCTACGAAACTGTCCGGCATGGCAGCATCACCGCCGCCGCGCGCCATCTCTCGATCAGCCAGCCCACGGTTACCGCGCGCATCCAGCAACTCGAAAAGCACTATGGCGTCGAGCTGTTCCATCGGCGCGGCAGCCGCGTAGAACTCACGCAGACGGGCGCCGCGCTCATGCCGCTAATCGACAAGCTGATGGAAAGCGAACTGGCGATCGACTGCGCGCTACGCGACGGCCGCGCACTCGATACGGGCAGTTTCCGGCTGGGCACGACCGGCCCCTACTACATTCTCCCGGCCGTCGCGGCGTTTCGCCGCCGTTATCCCAACGTGCAGATCGGCATCGAGGTCGGCAATTCGAAGGAAGTGCTCGATGCGCTGGTGGAGTATCGCGTCGATGTCGCGGTGTCGTCCAATCGTGTCGATGACCCGGCGCTCGCGCGCCACCGTATCGCCAGCGATTCGCTCGTGCTGGTGGTCAATCCCGCGCACGCGCTCGCACAGCGACGCAGTACGGACCTAGGCGTGCTCGCACACGAAACGCTGCTGCTGCGCGAGCCCGGCTCGCGCACGCGCGACGCCACCGAAGCCGCGCTCAAACGGCGCGGTGTCGAACCGGCGGCGATCATCGAAATCGGCAGCCGCGAAGCCATCTGCGAGGCGATTCGCCACGGGCTGGGCTGCACGCTGATGTCCTCGGGCGAAGTGCCGCGCGGCGTGGCGCTCGTCAGCGTGCCGATCGAGCCGGACGGTCCCGTCATGCACGAATATCTCTATCACCTCAAAAGCCGCGCGAACGCGCGCCTGATTGCGGCGTTCATGGGCATGCTCGACGCGGAACCTGCCGATCTCGCCATCGATCATTCGAATACTTCGCATAACGATGTAATCGAATCGATCTAATAGCGAAGTCAACGCAGCGCACTAGCGCAAAACCGCCTGCGCGCGTTCCGGGTACGATAGATTCACCACGACCCGGAACCACCAGGCATCATGACTTCGAAGGATCGCCGTCAATTCCTGCGCGCAGCCGCCACGGGCGCCGCGCTCGGCCTGTTTCCACCGGCCATCCGGCGCGCGCTCGCCATTCCCGCGAACAACGCCACCGGCACGATTCAGGATGTCCAGCATGTCGTGATTCTTATGCAGGAGAATCGCTCCTTCGATCAGTATTTCGGCACCTTGCCGGGCGTACGCGGGTTCGGCGATCGCATCACGATTCCCCAGCCGCAAGGCGCGAGCATCTGGCAACAAAGCGATGGTTCGCGCAGCATGCTGTCCTTTCATCTCGACAAAAGCAAGGGCAACGCGCTGCTCGCGGGCGGCGCGCACGAATGGCTCGACGCACACAGCGCCTGGGATCATGGGCGCATGACGCAATGGCCGAAATCGAAAGGCGATGTATCGATGGGTTACCTGGAAGCCGCCGATCTGCCGTTTCATTTCGCACTGGCCAATGCATTCACGATCTGCGATGCGTATCACTGCTCGCTGCACGGCGGCACCAATTCCAACCGTATCTTTCTCTGGACTGGTACGAATGGGCCGGGGCATGGTGGGTTCGAACCCCACGCGGTGGTGAACAACAATGGCTGGGACTGGCTGGGATCGTCGGCGAAAGGATTGAAATGGACCACGTATCCCGAACGTCTGCAGAAAACCGGCGTGAGCTGGAAAGTCTATGAAAACCAGCCCGATAATTACAATGACAATCCGCTTTGTGGCTTCGCGAGTTTTCGCAAGGTGAATGAGTCGATTAACGGCTCGCCCAATGTACCGTGGACGCCCGAGATCGAAACGGCTTCACCGCTTTATAAAGGCATCGGCAATACCATGCCCGACGGCGGATTGCTTCAAGCGTTGAAGGACGATATCGCAGCAGACCGTCTGCCACAGATTAGCTGGATCATTGCGCCACAAGCCTATTGCGAACACCCGAACGTTTCCACGCCGGATCAGGGCGCGTGGTACATCCAGCAGGTTCTGGACGCGCTCACAGCCCAGCCGGAGGTCTGGAGCAAGACTGTACTGTTCGTGAACCACGACGAAAACGACTGCTTTTTCGATCACGTGCCGCCGCCCGTTGCGCCCTCGCCTATCGCCGACGGCGCTTATGCCGGCAAATCCACGGTCAGCACGAAACACGAATATTTCACGGTGCCCAACCCGCCCGGCGACGAAAAACCGCTCACGCCCGATGGTCTGCCTTATGGCCCAGGCCCGCGTGTGCCGATGCTCGTGATTTCGCCGTGGAGCACGGGCGGCTTCGTCAACTCGCAGGCATTCGATCACACTTCCGTATTGCGCTTTCTGGAACGACGCTTTGGCGTGACGGAACCGAATATCAGCGCGTGGCGGCGCGCAGTATTCGGCGATCTGACTTCCGCGTTTAACTTCAGCACACCGAATGAAAAGCGCAATGCGTCGTTTCCGGCCTTGAACAAAGCGGCTGCCGATGCACTCAATGCTCAGCAGAGCAAGCTCAGGCCCGTGCCGCCGCCTGCGGTTGCGGATCAATCCATGCCGCGTCAGGCGAGACTCGCGCGACCGTCCCGTGCGCTGCCCTATCAATTGCATGTGCACGCGGGCGTCGACGGCCGCCGCCGCGAAGTTCGCCTGGTCTTCGTCAACGAAGGCAGCGCGGGCGCAGTCTTTCACGTCTACGACCAGCTGCATCTCGAGCGCATGCCGCGCCGCTACACCGTTGAAGCCGGCAAGCAACTGGCCGACGAATGGACACCGGAATCCGCCGACGATGGCCGCTTCGATCTCTGGGTGCTTGGCCCGAACGGATTTCATCGCGGCTTTATCGGCAACGTGAATAACCCATCACGCGGAGCGAACGCCGAAGCGCGTTTGCGCTACGACGCAGCGAACAATACCCTCACACTGACGATAGAAAACAGCGGAAGCGAGCCCGCCACGTGCAGCGTCAAACCCAACGCCTATACCAGCATCGCGACATACACGGCCACCGTCCCCGCACATGAGCGCGTCGAACAAAGCTGGCGGCTTGCCGCTTCTGGCGGCTGGTACGACTTCACGCTCAGCGCCCACGATGGCCTGGCGCGCCGTTTCGCGGGACGACTGGAAACTGGAAAGGACAGCATCAGCGACCCGGAAATGGGGAGCGTTTAAAGCGGCCTTGAACGTCCGCCAGTAAGACATTTCATATCGATTGATCTAAAATAGCGCCATCCGCCAGATAGCCACCAAACGATGGAGCCGAAATGGGCCGCCCCCGCGAATTCGACGAAACCAGCGTACTCGACGCCGCTTGCGGCGCCTTCTGGGCGCGCGGCTACGAAGGCACCTCCACACGCGATCTCGTGAAAGCCACCGGGCTCACGCAGCCTAGCCTCTACAACGCATTCGGCGATAAACGCGCCTTGTTCCTGCGCGTGCTCGATCACTATCTGGAGAACTCGCTGCGCGACCGGCTCGTGCGTCACGAAGCAGCCGCCACGCCGGGCACCGCCATCGCCGGATTTTTTGCGGAAACGGTGCAGCGCTCGCTCGACGATCCGGGCAAACGCGGCTGCCTGATGGTGAATTCGGGTCTGGAAGCCGCGCCCGACGACGACGAACTGCGCGACGCCATTGCCGCCGAAATCACGCAGATTCGCGACTTCTTTTTACGTTGCGTGGAAGCCGGCCAACGCAGCGGCGAAATCGCCAGAACGGTCAGCGCGCCGGAAGCGGCTCAACATCTGCTGGCCGTGCTGATGGGCCTGCGCGTGCTCGCGCGCATTCACCCCGAACGCGAATGGCTCACCGGCGCGGTTGCGCCCGCGCTCACCCTGCTCGGTCTCCTGCCGGGCAATACCGCGCATTGAGTCCTTTTTTATAGCGTGTTCGTGCAGCAGCAAGCAACGCCCAGCCGTGTTACCCTTATAACTCCGATTCAATCAGTCGTGGTATAGCCATGTCTTACATCAGCACCGGCGTCGAGTACGGTTTGCACTGTCTGCTCTATCTTGCCGATCCCGAAGGCGTGCGCGAAGCAAGCGTGCGCGATCTGGCCGAAATGCAGGGCGTTTCCGTCGATTACGCCGCCAAGCTATTCACGCGTCTTGCCAAGGCCGGACTCGTTTCCGCCACCGAAGGCATTCGTGGCGGCTTCACGCTCGCGCGTGCGCCGCATGCGATCACGGTGCACGACGTCGTCGAAGCCATCGACGGCGAAAAAGCCTTGTTCGATTGCCGCGAAATCCGCTCGCAGTGCGCGCTGTTCGACGATACTGCGCCGGCATGGGCCACGCGCGGCACCTGCTCGATTCACGCGGTCATGCAAGGCGCCGAGCGCAGCATGCGCGAAGAACTGAAAAAGCACACACTCGCCGATCTCGCTACACGCGCCAATGCCAAAGCGCCGGCCAGCCACGGCAAACACGTCGTTCAATGGTTTGGCGAACGCGCTGCAAGCCGGCGTAGCGATCGCGCTTAAAAACCGCAGACGCAAAAAAGGAGGCTCTTTTCAGAGCCTCCTTTTGCATTCCGACTTGAGCGGGATTACGCCACCACGATCCGGCGCGGGTCCGCCGAAGCAAACACCTCGGCGCGATCCGCACGCGGCGGGTAGATCCATTCGGTGTTGATGCGCGTCTTGAGTTGCTTGGCTTCCATGCCGCTCATCTTCACTTCACGCTCCCAGCCTTCCGTATAGACCGCGCCCCACGGGCCCAGATCGAGGCAGGTCACATATTTGGGCTGGCTGTACGCGATCGTTTCGAGACCCAGCAGATCGGCGGCGGCGTTGTGCCCCGCCGAGCGGCCCAGATTCATCGCATGCTGGCACGACATCAGCGTGCGGTTGCCTTCGTCGTCGGTGGCCGCGCTGGCGACATCGCCGGTTGCGTACACGCCGGGCACGCCTTCAACGGCCAGATTGGCGTTCACGAAGAGGCGGCCTGCCGCATCGCGCTGCGCCGGAATCTGCGCGGTCAGCGCGCTCGCACGCACGCCTGCGGTCCAGATCACGGTATTCGATTCGATACGCGTGCCATCGGCGGTTGTCACGCCTTGCGCGTCGATCGCCGTGACGCCGTGGCCGAGATGCCAGGTCACGCCCAGATCGCTCAATGCCGTTTCGATCACGGGACGCGGGCCCGGACCGAGATCGGGACCGATCGCGTCATTGCGCTCCACCACGACCACGCGCACGGGCGTGTTTTCGCCCAACGCGGCGCGCAGACGCGCCGGCATTTCCGCCGCCGTTTCAATGCCCGTGAAGCCGCCGCCCGCCACCACGACAGTATTGCGCGCGGGCGTATCGGGGCGTTGCGCCAGATTGCGGATATGCGTCTCGAGCTCGGCGGCTTCGTCGATCTGGTCGACGCTGAATGCGTGGTCGGCCAGCCCGGCAATCTCGGGGCGGAACAGCTTGCTGCCCGTCGCGAGAATGAGGCGATCGTAGTGCATCGTGAACGCACGGCCTTGCATATCGTGTCCGTCCACTTCGCTACGGTCCGTATGAATCTGCCCGACCGTGCCCTGAATGAATTTCACACCCACTGCGTCGAAGATTTCCGTGAGCGGCGCCTTCATATTCGCCGGGCCTTCTTCATACAGACGCGGACGCACATGCAGATGCGGGTCCGGCGCGATCAGCGCGATTTCGACATCGGTACGGCCAGCTTCGTCGATCAGGCGCGCTGCGCTCAGCGCGCTCCACATACCGGCAAAACCGGCTCCGACAATCAGAATTCGCTTCGACATATTCCACTCCTGTAGATCGTTGCGTGAGACCAGTAGGCCTCGAACTGCTGCATCTGGAAAACGCGCTGCGCCGTCGCAACGCATAACTACGATTCTATGAGTCGTAGTTATGCGAGACAATGCGACTTAATGAAACACACTGTTGACCGGAATCGCCATGATCGAGAGCGGCTCGGCGTGGAATTCATCGGATTAATCGATGAGATGCGTGTTCGTCTGATGAAATGAAAAACGCCCGCGTGCACCATGCACGCGGGCGCTTTACGACATTCTTTGACGATACAGACTCACCGCCGATTACGTTTTGCGCTTGCTCATCAATAGATCCACGATAAACGCCAGCGATAACGCAACTGCGCCGCAAGCAAAAATCAGCGCGTAATTTTCGTGCGTGTGCGAAAACAACCAGGAATAGCCGTAGCCGCCCAGGGCCTGAAACAAGGCAAAAGCCGTGGTCGCGCGGCTCCATGCTGCACGTTGCTCGACATGATCGTGAGCAATGAGTTCGTGAATACGGCCGAGCGCGAGCGGCACGATGCCAGGCGTACAGGCGCCGAGTATCAACGTCGCCGTAATGATCGCGAACGTCTGGTTCGATAATGCGAGCAAAGCGACGGCGGCAGCTTGCGTGAGCAGTGCAAAACGCCACGTCAGGCGAAAGCCAATGCGGTCGGCTACCTGTCCGCAGATAATCGGCCCTGCAATCGCGGCAATGCCATAGAGCACCCAGATATGGGCGCCGTTCGCTGCGCCCTGCCCAAGCCCGCGCGCCACATAGTCGACCAGCAGCACCATCACCGGCACCAGCCCGAGCGCATTGGCCGCGTACTGGCCGTAGAGCACGCGCAACGCGCCTGCCTGCTGCACATGGCCGTGCGGTGTGCCGGCCTGCTGCGGCGCAGAGGTTGCAATCGGCGCATCGGTACGCGGCCAGCCGAACCAGCTCATCGCCGTGAGCAGCAGCGCAATCGCGCCCAGCCCCATCCACGTCACGCGCAATCCATAGTGCAGAAACCACGGAATCACCGTGCCTGAAGCGGCAATGCCCAGACCGAGGCCAAGGAAGATCATCCCGCTCACGAAGCCGCGCCGCGCAGGCGGCACGTGCGGCAGGATCGAGGTCGCCACGAGCACCATGATCGCGCCGCCAGCCACCCCGGAAGCCAGCCGCCACGCAAAAAACCACGCCACCGAAAGTGGAAACGCACAGGCAAAAAATGCCAGCGTGGCCGTCAACATCAGCCAGCGCAGCGCATGCCGATTACCCAGCCGATGCGCAATCGGACGCCCCGCCAGAGCACCCAGCAGATAGCCCGCGAAATTCGCCGCACCAAGCGTGACGGCTTGCGAAGCCGTGAACCAGTGCGCCTGGATCAACGGCGGAATCAGCGGTGTGTACGCAAAACGCGCAAGACCAATGGCGACGAAGCTGCCGCACAGCCCGGCGAGCGTGGCGAACAACGCCTGCGCGTCGAGCCGGTCCGGTGCGCGCGCGCCCAGCGTGGAAGAAGTGGTCGACATGTTTGCTTTCCTCGTTTCTATATCAATCGATACACAACAGGCGAATTCTATATCGATCGAAATAAAACGCAAGCCTTGCGCGCAGCGAAATAGCGTGCGCAGTACACTGCCCGTTCTTCATGAGACGGGAGCCAGCATGAAAATCGACTTGTCAGGAAAACTTGCGCTTGTGACCGGATCGGCCGCGGGCATTGGTCTCGCCATCGCCAAGGGGCTCGCCGGCACGGGCGCCAGCGTGATCGTGAGCAGCCGTCACGAATCCAATGTGGGCGATGCCGAAGCCGCCGTGCGCGCTGCGGTGCCCGGTGCGCAGGTGCAGGGTTTCGTCGGCGATCTTTCGAATGCGGCGGGCTGCGAAGCGCTCGTGAAGGCGTATCCGAAAGTGGATATCCTCGTGAACAATCTCGGCGTATTCAAGCTGCAGGACTTCTTCGAGATTCCCGATAATGAATGGCTGCGTTTCTTCGAAACCAATGTGATGTCGGGCGTGCGGCTCTCGCGTGCCTACGCGCCGGCGATGGCCAAACAGGGTTGGGGCCGTATCGTGTTTATCTCGTCGGAATCCGGGCTGAATATTCCCGCCGATATGATTCACTACGGCATGACCAAAACGGCGCAGCTTTCGGTGGCGCGCGGGCTGGCCAAAGAGCTTGCGGGTACGGGCGTGACGGTGAATTCGGTGCTGCCGGGCCCGACGCTTTCCGATGGCGTAGAAGCCATGCTCAAGGACGAAGTGGCGAAAACCGGCAAAAGCGCCGAGGAAGTCGCGGCCGCCTTCGTGCGCGAACATCGTTCGACTTCCATCATCCAGCGCGCGGCGAGCGTGGAGGAAGTGGCGAATATGGTGGTGTATGCATGTTCCGTGCAGGCTTCGGCAACCACGGGCGCGGCATTGCGCGTGGATGGCGGCGTAGTGGATACGATCGCATAACCATCATTCGGTATCCTGATCGAATCGATAGATAAAAAATCGGCCCGCATTTTTACATGCGGGCCGATTTTTCTGGCCATAGACCGGTGACTGGCCCCGTAACCGTTGATCAGCGATGCGTGCGCTGTATTATCCGCGCCGCACCACGCCCATCAGCAGCGTGACAAGGAAAATAACAAGGAAAATAAAGAACAGGATCTTGGCAATCGAAGCCGCACCCGCTGCAATACCGCCGAAGCCAAATACAGCGGCGATAATCGCGATGATGAAGAAAATGACTGCGTATTGAAGCATGACGTCCTCCAGTCTCCGGTTCGCTCCGGGTTAAGGTCAGGCGCCGCGCATTGGCGGCGGAAAAAATTGTCGGTTTATCGGTTAAGGCTTAGTGCTTGAGCGGCTCGACAGTTTCGCTCGGATCGAAATCGCTCCAATGACCGTCCTGCCAGCGCCCGTTGGCGCGTTCGATTTCAATGCCGCCTGCTGCGCCCAATACATCGGCGGCTTCCTGCTGCGTTTGCGAACTCACATGCACGGCCACCAGCACGCCCGATTCGCGCGCTGCCGGCGTGCCGTCGGGATCGTGGCCGATATCGGGCCGCTGGCCGCGTCCACCGCCGCGTGTCTGCCACAGCGCGCCCGCCAGCGTCCCCACGTAGGCGCCCACACCGGCGGCGACCGCCAGCACGAGCAGCGAACGTAAAAAGAGGAGCGAAAGCACGATGGCCAGGATCACGCCCACAAGCGCGCCTGCAGCCGCTCCCGCTCCTGCGCCAAGCGAAGCCCAACGCGATTGCGGATCGGCGAAGCGGTCGCCGCCAACCGGAAAGCGCGCATGCTGGCCGCCCGGGTTGACGTAAAACAGCGACACGTCTTCATCGACGAATCCGTTGGTGTGCAGCCTGTCGATGGCCACTTCGGCGTCGTTGAACGTCGTGAAGCGGCTCGCTACGATCAAAGACATGGCATGACCTCCTGTTTTGCCCGGCCCGCTGCGTCAATGCTTGATATCGACGCTATCGGGCGCGCGGAAGCGGCCGCTATGCAGCACCACCGCGCCGCCCGTCTGCTCGATAACCCGCGAACAGACCGCGTGAATACGCGCCTGGCCGCGCTCGAAGGCCTCGCGCAACGGCGCTTCGAGCGCCGACGGCGCACCGAAGTGATCTTCCAGCGCCTCCGCGGTGATCGAGCAATCGAGCGGCTCGCCATCCACTTCGGCGACAAAATGCATCTGCAGATTCGCGCCGTCGAATTGCGGCGGATCGTTGCGGTAGTGGATATTCATCCTTTGCGTCCTTTCGTTGCTCACGCGGGTTTCCGGTGTTCGTTCAGGCACCCGCATTCACCATGTCCCTTTACAGTGAGCAAACGCGGTGCCTGACGTTGCGGCCACGTGCTTACTGGGTCGCTACTGAGCCGCTACTGAGTCGTATTGGGCGATGTCGTCTGCGGCATCTGCTGCATGGTGTTGCCGTGCGAACGCGGCATCGTGCTGGGTGCGCGGTTCGGCGTCGCGCCCGTTCCAGCACCCTGGCCGCCGCCCACGCCGGTCGTGCCCGGCGAGCCATAACCGCTGTTGTTGTAGCCATTGGCCGCGTTGCCGTTGCTGTTCACGTTGTTATCCGGCAGGACACCCGCTGCACCCGCAGTATTGCCTCCGCCCGCGCCTACGCCGTTGCTGCCGCCCATGCCGCCAGAACTGCCCGCGGTGCCGCCCGCTGCGAAAGCCGCGCCGGAAATCGCCATGGCGAGAGTCAATGTCACTGCCTTGATCGTCGGTTTCATCGTCGCTCTCCTTCGAATTGATTCGTTTGTCAAAATGCGGTCGCACACGCAATGGCGCGCGCCGCGCTTACGCCTTTTAAAGCGCAATCGATGTGCCACGCGTTCAGCACAAAAGATTTATCGAAGGGGAAATTCAGAAGTAAAACGGCCCGCATTGCGCGGGCCTGAATCAGGGTGAAACCACAAGGCTAAATCAGAAATTAGTCAGTCATACGAAGCATGATCTGAAATCACGCCTGATGGGTAGGCGCATGCCATCCATTACGCTGGAACGTGGTAGCGAAAAACAGCACCTGATAACGGATGGAGTTCGACCAGTACGACCACGTGTGCCCGCCCGGACGCTCCGCATAATCGTGCGGCACGCCCAGCGCAATGAGTTTTTCGTGCAGCGTGCGATTCGACTGCACGAAAAAGTCGTTCACGCCGCAATCGATCGTCAGCGCGATATGCGCATGCTCGAATGTATCCGCGCCTTCGATAATGGCGTTACGAGTCCAGAAATCGGCATGACGCGCGGGATTGCCGAAGATCTTGTCGATGCCGGGTTCGTCCTCGCAATTACGCGGATCGACCGCGCCGCTGATGCTGCCCGCCGCGCCGAACGCCTCGGGATGATCGAGCGCGATGCGCAGCGCGCCAAAACCGCCCATGCTCAGGCCCGTGATCGCACGCGTCTGACGCGTGGCGAGCGTGCGGAAATGCGCGTCGATATACGACACGACCTCCGTGCCCACATAAGTTTCGTAACGGCTCGCCGTGTCGAAAGGACTGTCGATGTACCAGCTTTCGTGGCCGCCGTCGGGCATCACGAGCATCACGTGATAGCGGTCCGCGAGCTTGCCGATCTGCGTGTTCGAAGTCCAGTCCGCATAGTTGCCGCCCGAGCCGTGCAGCACATAGATCACCGGAAAGCGCGCCGCGCCGCTGCCGCGCGCATAGTCGTCGGGCAGCACCACGGTGGCGTCGAACGCGCGGTGCATGGCCGCGCTCGGGATCGGCACGGTGCGCGTCTGGAAGGCGAAAGCAGGCGCACCCAGCAGCAGTGCGAAAAGAGGCGCTAAAAGTAACGCTAGAAGCTTGAAGGGTCGAAACGTTAGGGCTGTCAGCATGAGTTGGTCTCTTGTTTTCACTGCCACCTGAGGCACGACGCCTGCGACGACTCTAACAAGGCCTACTTACAACCAAATTTCTACGAACCCTACGGCTTCCTTCATATTTCTTTTTCAGTTTGTGCTTAGTCCCTAATCGCCATTGCGCCTGCGCCGGCGCAAACGCCCCTGCGGCTCGCCCTCATGCAGCAGACCTTTTTGCCGCGGCGTCAGCGGATCGGTCAGACAGGGCTCGGCATCCAGATCCTGCTCGAAACGCTCCCAGATGCCCGCCGGCGTATTCGCCGATCCCACCCGCGTGCCGACCATCAGGCGCACCTGATTCGCGCGCCGGATCGTCGAGCGCAGGCGGTGTATCTCCCACAGCAGCCGCAATACGACCGGCAAGGGATGCCGGTCGTAAATATCGGCCAGCTCCGCCGCGGTGAGCGGCGGGAAATGACGATGGTTCCGTCCCATGATTGCGTCCTGCTTTCCGGTCCATTCGGCGCGCCGAGTACTGTATATATATACAGGTTAGCACACGTGGGAATTGTCCTGGAAGGTGTAGGAAATGGGGCCGGCGAGATGATCAAGCGCAATAAAAGTGATTTTTTCAGACACAAACATCGAAATTAAATGCACTATTCAGACACGCACGTTCGCTAAGAACCGGTTGAAGACACTTTTCAGACACCTATTAAGCTGCAGTTTTCAGACATAACAATAAAATAAAGTGACATTTCCAGACACATTTCCCGCCTTATAGCCTCCGAAGATGCAAAAAGTCGACACAGAAGCATCGGAGATCCTTTTTGTTGGGCAACTCAGCCCAACACAGGCGCGTGCGCTGAACCGCCGGCTCGACGCCGGGGAATTCCGTCGCATCTATCAAGGGGTCTATACCGCCAATCTTCATAGTCCGCTGGAAGCCGTTGTCCTGCGAAACTGGACAGCAATAGTTGGATATCTGCTACCAGATGGCGTACTCGCGCTCAGGTCTGCTCTCGAACATCGACCCGTGGGCGGCGTTCTCTATATCAGTCGCGGCCAACGACGTCGATCGATCGAACTTCCTGGTCTCACACTGAAAGTCCTTCCTGAGCGCCCGGCCATAACGGACGGACCGGCTCCAGATATCGCCAGTCGCGGCGTTCATTTTCCGAGCGAGGAGCGAGGACTACTCGAGAACCTCAGCCGGACGCGAGGCGACGAAGCCCGTACGTTATCCCAGCAGGAAATCGAAGCGCGCCTCGACAAAATTTTGACCATACGGGGCGATTTCAAACTCAACGACCTTCGCGATCGTGCTCGCGTTGTCGCTGAAAAACTCTCAATGCAAAGAGAATTTGCGCGCCTGGACGGCATTGTCGGCGCCTTGCTCGGCACACACGAAGAAAAGAAACTCCGAAGCAAACAGGCGCTTGCAAGAGCAGCGGGACGCCCCTACGACCCTGATCGTATCGAACTATTCGATGTGCTCCATGCAACGCTCGTCGAACATATATTCAACCCACTCGACGATCCGGCGTCATCGGGCATGGCACTGGAGAATTTCGCTTTTTTTGAGGCCTATTTCTCGAACTTCATTGAAGGTACGACCTTCGAAATCGACGAGGCAGAGCAAATTATCTTTGAAGGTCTCGTCATTCCGAATCGATCAGAAGATTCACATGACATTCTCGGTACTTTTCAGGCGGCGACTTCGGCTCAATGGCGCGTTCGTCCACCTGAGGACGCCGGGCAATTCCTGAATTGGCTTAAGACCGTTAATGCGCTGGTGATGCAAGCCCGACCCGACAAGAATCCGGGACAGTGGAAAGAGAAGGCCAACCAGGCGGGAAACTCTCTCTTCGTTTTGCCAGAACTGGTGGCCGGAACCTTGCGCGAAGGATTCACCCGGATTGCCGCGCTACACGATCCCGTCGCTCGTGCACTCATGACGATGTTCGTCGTCACTGAAGTGCACCCGTTTCGCGACGGCAACGGCAGAACCGCGCGCCTTGCGATGAACTGCGTGCTGAGCGCCGCTGGCGTTTGCCGGATCATCATCCCAACGGTGTATCGCGAGGATTATCTGTTGCCCTTAAAGCGACTCTCGCATACCAAAGAAGCTGAGCCGTATATTCGTTCGATGATTCGGGCATTGAACTGGACCGCAAGTTTCGATTACGCCCAATCTCGGGAACACCTCAAACAGACACTGAAAAACTGCAATGCATTTGAGGAGGACCTGAAGAACTTCAGGCTCACATTTCCGGAACCGTCATCGCACTGATCAAGCCAACTCTCCAGTACAAAAAGCGTTCCGTCCCTCTGTTCCTTTATTTCACTCCTCGCAAAACCCTCTCTCAAATCGCCGAAGGTTTGGGATCATTTTGTTACAGGTCTTACCCCACGCGGCTTCTGGTGTTACAGAAGCCTTTCAGATTGCCCGTTATACTCCGCTCCATCTTAAAAAACGAATGGGCAAGTCCATGTCGAAGAAATTCATCCCGATGGTTGCGATTGCGGCGCTCGCCGCTGCGGTTTCGTTGCCTGCCATGGCCGGCGACATGAACAACGCGCTGGGCGGCGCGCTCGGCGGTGTGGCCGGCGCAGCGCTGGGCGGTGCGGTCGGCGGCAGCACGGGTGCCGTGATCGGGGGTGCAGTGGGCGGCGGCGCCGGTGGCGCAGTCACGTCGAACCGACGCGAGCGCACGGGA
>NZ_JAAGPR010000005.1 GCF_017104965.1 Paraburkholderia sp. Ac-20340 | reverse complement strand
GGTCATTAAAAAAAAAAAAAAAAAAAAAAATAAATCATAACCTGTAATTAAATTTGTGAGAATATAATAATCCACTGTACATTAGTTCTCACTATATTATCATTTCCTCTACATATACACACACGCCTTACGTTCACATGCTCAATCTACGATCTATACGTACTACAGTTAGTCATTTCTAAACGTGTCACACATCTGTTGTACCTCAGACATCCGATCTATATCCGCTGCTATAGGAGA
>NZ_JAAGPR010000067.1 GCF_017104965.1 Paraburkholderia sp. Ac-20340 | reverse complement strand
AGTGCAATAAGTATAGGTCGTCGACGTGAAGAGAGAAAGTCAGCACTAAGCGAACTATCAGTGTGTCCGGAATCAGCTCGTGAAAAAAATCAGTGTTGACTGTATGAGTTAACTCCGTCAAAATAACTACACACGATCGCGGTGTTATAGTACAACGACACAGTCAATGGTAGCCGATACTAACGTCGTGTTCAAGAGGAAACAAATGCCTTTTTCAACTTTTGTGTTTTTTTTTTTC
>NZ_JAAGPR010000066.1 GCF_017104965.1 Paraburkholderia sp. Ac-20340 | reverse complement strand
CCGCGCGACGAACTCGAACAGGCCATCGCCACGGTCTGGCAGGACGTGCTGGCCGCGCCCGCGCTGTCCGTGCACGACAACTTTCACGCGCTGGGCGGCCACTCGCTGCTCGCCGTGCAGATCGCCGCGCGCCTCACCCGCGTGCTCGCGCAGCCGGTGGCGCTGGCCGCCGTGCTCGCACACGGCACGGTGGCGCGGCTCGCCCAGCATCTGCGCGACAACGCGGCTGAGCAGGCCGCCGCCGCGCAACAACAGGAAGCAGCGGCCGACGACCGCGATGTGATGAAACGACTGCTCGCCGAACTGGATTAAACGAATGACACGCGACAACAACGAATATCTCGGGATCGCGCGCAGCTACGCGGCGCTGCCCGCCGACAAACGCGCGCGCTTCAAGGCGCGGCTGCGCGAACACGGCATCGACGGCTCGATCCTGCCGGTGGTGCCGCTCGCGCAGCGGCCCGCGCGCCTGCCGCTGTCCTGGGCGCAGGAGCGCCTGTGGTTTCTCTGGCGTCTCGAACCCGATGGCCACGCCTACAACATCGCGCGTGCGCTGCGCATCGACGGCGCGCTCGACGATACCGCGCTCGACGCCGCGCTGGCCGCCCTGATCGCGCGCCATGCGGTGCTGCGCACGGTGTTCGGCGAAACCGGCGGCGTGGCCTGGCAGGAGGCGCGCGCGCCGGGCGCCGGGCCGCACGCTCGACGGCTCGATCTGCGCGACGCCACTTCCGACCTGCGCGCGACGCTGCTCGCCAACGCCGCGCGCCCGTTTGATCTGGAATCCGAAACGCCGTTGCGCGTGAGCGTGCTGCGCACTGGCGACGCCAGCTACGTCGTGCAGATCGTGATCCATCACATTGCGTCCGACGCGTGGTCGATGGGCATTCTGATCCGCGAATTCACGACGCTCTATGCGCAGGCGCGGGCGGGCGCGAAGCTCGACGCGACGCCGCCCGAACTCCAGTACGCCGATGTCGCCCTGTGGCAGCGCGAATGGGTCGACAGCGCGCGCCTCGACAAACAGGCCGCTTACTGGACCGCGCAACTCGCGGGCAGCGCGCCCGTGCTCGCGCTGCCCGCCGACCGCCCGCGCCCGGCCGTGCGCGACGCACGCGGCGCGCGCCACGCCTTCGATATCGACGCCTCGGTGGCGGCCGCGCTCAACGGCCTGTCGCGCCAGCACGACGCCACGCTGTTCATGACGCTGCTCAGCGCGTTCAACCTGCTGCTCTACCGCTATTGCGGCGAGACCGATCTGTGGGTGGGCGTGCCCGTTGCGGGCCGTCAGCGCGAAGAAACGCACGCGCTCATGGGGCTGTTCGTCAACACGCTGGTGATCCGCAGCCGCGTGTCGGCGGCGCAGAGCGCGGCGCAACATCTGCGCACGCTGCGCGACACCGTGCTGGCCGCGCAATCGAACGACGACCTGCCGTTCGCGCAATTGCTCGATCTGCTGAAAACGGAACGCGACCTCTCGCACGCGCCGCTGTTCCAGACCCTGTTCAATCTCGATCGCGCCGATGCCGCCACGCAACTCGATCTCGACGGCCTGCGCGTGACGCCGCTCGACAGCGACGCGGGCGCGGTGCGCTTCGACCTCACGCTCAACGTGATCGACAGCCCGCAAGGTCTGCGCGCGATTTTCAACTACGCGAGCGACATGTTCGACGCGGCCACCATCGAACGCCTTGCGCGCGATT
Source organism: Paraburkholderia sp. Ac-20340 (assembly GCF_017104965.1). Lineage (GTDB taxonomy): Bacteria > Pseudomonadota > Gammaproteobacteria > Burkholderiales > Burkholderiaceae > Paraburkholderia. Next base: position 10,408 of record NZ_JAAGPR010000066.1, on the reverse strand, counting down.
ACGCAGGCGTGCTGGCGCAGTTCGCCGCCGATCCGGCGCGGCGTCCCGGCGATTTCGCGCTCGAGGAACCGGCGGCGGGCTCGCAGGCGCGGGCGCATTACGCATTCGAAGCGGTCGCGCCGCGCTTCGCCGCGCGCGCGGCCTTGCAGCCCGACGCGCCCGCCGTGCTGGGCGACGACGCCACGCTGAGCTACGGCCAGCTCGACGCCTGGAGCAACCGCATCGGCCGCCAGCTCAAGCGCGCGGGCGTGCGCCAGGAAGTGCGCGTGGGCGTGTGTCTCGCGCGCTCGGTTGCGCTGCCGGCCGCGCTGCTCGCGGTCTGGAAAGCGGGCGGCGCCTACGTGCCGCTCGATCCCGACTATCCGGCGGCGCGTTTGCGCGACATGGTCGAAGACGCGGGCATCGGCGCGGTCGTGATCGATGCGGCGAGCCGCGCGCAGGTGGGCACGCTGTTCGACGGCCTCACGCAGATCGACGTCGCGCAGGTTCACGCCGAAGACGCGCAGGGCTGGGACGAACCCGTGCATCCGCAGCAGCTTGCCTACGTGCTCTACACCTCGGGATCGACCGGACGCGCGAAAGGCGTGGCGCTCGATCACGAGGCGCTGAGCCTGCATCTGCGCGATTTCGCCGACGCCTACCGCATCGGCGCGCAGGACACGATGCTGCAATCGTCGACGATCAATTTCGATGTCGCCTTGCACGAGTTGCTGCCCGCCCTGCTCGCGGGCGGCCAGGTGCGCATGCGCGGCCCGCAGCCGTGGACGCTCGACAGCCTGAGCGCGGCGCTCGCACAGGCGCGCGTGACGTTCGCACGCATTCCCACGGCGCTCTGGCAGCAATGGCAGCGCAATCTGCCCGCGCCGCAGACGCTGGCCGCGCTGCGCCAGATCACCGTGGGCGGCGAAGCGCTGCCCGCCGATGCGCTCGCGCACTGGCAACGCGGCCCGCTGCGCCACGTCGCGCTCGACAATCTCTACGGGCCGACCGAAACCGCCATCGCGGCGCTGCACTACGCGACCGGCGAAGCCGATGCGGACGAGTCCGTGGTGCCGATCGGCCGGCCGTATCCGGGACGCGGCGCGCTGGTGCTGGACGCCGACGGCAACCCGATGCCGCAAGGCGGCGCAGGCGAGTTGTGCATCACCGGGCCGTGCGTGGCGCGCGGCTATCCGGGCCGCGCCGCGCTGACCGCCGAGCGCTTCGTGCCCGATCCGCACGGCCGCCCCGGCGCGCGGCTCTATCGCAGCGGCGATCTGTGCCGCGTGCGCGAAGACGGCGTGATCCAGTTCCTCGGGCGGCTCGACCAGCAGGTGAAACTGCGCGGCCAGCGCATCGAACTCGGCGAAATCGAGGCGGCGCTGCGCGCCTGCGACGGCGTGCGCGAAGCGGCCGTGGTGCTGGAGCGGCGCGGCGAGCAGGCGCGGCTGGTGGCGTATGTCGTGGCGGCGGTGATCGGCGATGAAAACTTCGACGCCTTGCGCGCGGCGCTTGCGGAGCGTCTGCCTGCGTTCATGGTGCCCGCGTGTTTCGTTGCGCTGGCCGCGCTGCCGGTGATGGCCAACGGCAAGCTCGACCGCCGCGCGCTGCCCGCCGCACCCGACGATGCCGCCAGCCACGAAGCCGACCAGATCGCGCCGCGCACGCCGCGCGAGCACACCTTGCGCGATATCTGGCAACAGGTGCTGGGACGCGAGATCGGCAGCGTGACCACCAACTTCTTCGCGGCGGGCGGCGATTCGATCCTGAGCCTGCAACTGCTCGCGCGCGCGAAAGAAGCCGGTCTGGCGCTCACGCCGAAGGAAATCTTCGCGCATCCGACCATCGCCGAACTGGCTTTGGTGGCGCGCGACAGCAGCGCGGAACACCGCACCGAGGCCGCCGAACGCCACGACGCCCAGCCGCTTACGCCCATTCAGGCAGGCTTCTTCGAGAAGCATCCCGCAGGTCTCGCGCACTGGAATCAGGCCGTATTGCTGAGCGCACGCGAAGCGCTCGATCCGGTGCGGCTGGATGCGGCCTTGCGCGCGCTGGTGGCGCGTCACGATGCGCTGCGTCTGCGTTTCGGGCGCGACGCGCAATCGCGCGACTGGCATCAACGCATCGCGCCGCAGGAGGACGCCGCGCTGCTGCGTAGCGTCGCGCTCGATCCGCACGACTGGCAGACGCAGATGGCCGATGCGGGTCTCGCACTGCATCGCAGCCTCGACCTCGAAAATGGGCCGCTGCTGCGCGCGGCGTCGTTCGAAGCAGGTGAAGCAGGTGCAGCAGGTGAGGCCCGCAGGCTGCTGATCGTCGTGCATCACCTGGCCGTGGATGGCGTGTCGTGGCGCGTGCTGCTCGAAGAATTGCAGGCGCTTTACGAGCGCCCGGACGCGGCGCTGCCCGCGCTCACGACGCCGTGGAGCGTGTGGGTCGCGCGTCAGCCTGAGTATGCGCAGCAGTCCGAACGGCTGTGGCAACTGGCGTGGTGGCAGCGCAATCTGCACGGCGCATCGGCGCATGTGCCGCTTGCCGGGCCGGATGACGGCGCAGGCGAGATCGATCGCCGCGTGAGTGCGAGCCGTGTCGCGAGCGTGCGTCTGTCCGCGCAGGCCACGCAGCGTCTGGTCGAGCGCGGCGGCGCGGAAGAACGGCTGCTGGCCGCGCTCGCGCAGACGCTCGGCCCGTGGAGCGGCGCGCCGCGTCTGCTGATCGATCTGGAAGGCCATGGCCGCGAAGATCTGATCGATGGCGTCGATCTGAGCCGCACGGTGGGCTGGTTCACGACGCAGTATCCGCTGGCTTTCGGCTGGCACGACGATCCCGCGCGTGCGCTGGCCGCCGTGCGCGAAACGCTGCGTGCGGTGCCGGACAAGGGATTCGCGTGGGGCGCGCTGCGCCGTTTCGGCGATGCCGCGAGCCGCGCCGCGCTGGCCGCGCTGCCGGTGCCGGCGCTGCGCTTCAACTACCTCGGGCGCTTCGATCAGGCGCTGCCGTCGGACGGTCCGTTCGGCTTCGCGAGCGAGCGCTCGGGCGCGCAATCCGACGATGCGGACACGATGGATCACGTGCTCGACATCGGCGCGTTGATCGTGGATGGCCAGTTGCGCGTGAATCTGCGCTACAGCCCGGGCGTGCTCGCCGACGCAACGGTGACCGCGCTGGCCGCGCGTTACGAGCGCGCGCTGGAAGCGCTGATCGATATCGACGATGACACGCCGCTTGCCGCTCACGCTGCGCCGGTTCCGCCAGCGCCGGTCGCGGCAGGCGCCTCCGCGGCCCTGACCGAAGCCGAACAACGCGACCGCGCCGTGTTCGATCTGTGGATGCAGCGCGCGCGGCTCGAAGTGATGCTCGGCGCGCTCGCCGGGCCGCGCCGTGCGAGCAACGCCGATATCGAAGATTCACACGAATCGCGCTTTGGCCCACTGCCTGCGGGCATCGTCGCGCTCAACGATCTGCGCGCGCCGCGCGCGGTGTTCTGCATTCACGCGGGGCATGGACTCGTCGCCGAATACCGCTCGCTGGCGAAGGCGCTCAATGGCCGCGCGACGCTGTTCGGCCTGCAGGCGCCGCTGCTCGCCGACGCGCAGTGGAAGGCGCAAAGCTTCGACGATCTCGCCGCCGATTACATGGCGCGCATCCGCGCGGTGCAGCCCGAAGGGCCGTACCGGCTGCTGGGCTGGTCGTTTGGCGGGCGCGTGGTGACGGCGCTGGTCGAGCAGTTCGAACGCGCGGGCCAGCAGGTCGAACTGGCCGGTCTGATCGACGCACTCCCCGACCGCGACGCCGACGACGACGTGGAAGCCGAAGTGCGCGCGCTGCGCAAATGGATCGCGCAGCACGCGGCGAATGGCGTGCATCGCGCCGAGCGTGCGCTGTTCGAGCGCGCCTGCGACGTGATCCTCGAACACGGCAGGCTCGCCGACACCTTCCGCATGCCGCGCCTGAGCACGCCGCTGACGGTGTGGTGGTCGACGGAATCGGTGCAAAGCGGCAAGCCGCGCGACTGGCCGGCGCGCACCGGTACGCGCGAAACCGTGCTTGCGGAAATTCCCGCCGGCCACACCAGCATCATGCATCACCCGATGCTGGTGGACAGCCTGCTGGCCTTGCTGGACTGAGGCTGTCGGCGACGGCTGGCCGGGCGCCCGAAGCGGCGTCCGGTCAGCCCGCGTGGGCCTTGTTCAGGCTCTGGCGGAACTGCTGCGGCGTGCTGCCGAACGCGCGCCGGAACATCACCGTGAAGGTGCGCACATCGGCATAACCGAGCGCCTGCGCGACTTCGCCGGGCGCCTGGCCGACCGAGAGCTTCGACAAGGCATCTTCAAGCCGCAAGCGCTCGCGCCATTGCACGAAGCTCATGCCGGTCTGCTGGCGAAACAGCCGCGCGATCGTGCGCACACTCGCGCCGGAGCGCTCGGCCCATTGTTCGAGCGTGTCGGCGTTGGCGGCATCGGCGATCAGGCTTTCGCAGATCGCGCGCAGTCGCGGATGTTCGGGCAGCGGCAAGCGCGGGTTATCGGCACCATCGACGGCGTCGGCGTTGTCGACGTTGTCGATGCCTTCGCTATCGCCGCTGCTCGCCGCAACCGGCGCTGCCGTCAAAAATTCGTGCAACAGATGCAAGATTAAGGGCACAATCACTGCCGTCCGCGTCTCGGGGGCTTCGTTGCCCTGGGCGTCGAACATGCCGAGGATGCTCGCCCGCAGCAGATCGTCGAGCGCGATCACGCGGCAATCGCCGGTGAGCGGCGGCAGCGTGTCCGGGTCGATGTAGAGCGTGCGCATGGAAACCTGGCCGACCATATGCAACTCGTGCTCGATTTGCGTTCCGATCAGCAAGGCCATGCCGGGTTTGAGAGTCCACAAACCCCGTGGTGTGATCACGCGTACGATGCCGCCAGCCAGATAGATCAGCTGCGCGCGATGGTGTATGTGGGCAATTTCGTGGGCGCCGTCTGTATAGTTGATCGCCTGCGCGATCACTTTTCTGGCAGCGGCGCTCTGTCCAAAAGTCTGGAGCCGGGGAGCGGCCATGTCCTGGTCAATGACAAGTTAGTTGTTTGATACATCGATGACGCCAAAAATGTCCCTTTTGACGTCAAAGTTGTCCTGACGAAAGTCAGCGACTCCGATTATAGTGCCTTCTTGGCGCGCGTTCGCGTGGCCTTGACCTGTCGTATCCCCCAAAAGTTTGCCCATCTAAAGCCACCAAGAGCGAGCGTTGTTTTCTTTCACGATGTAAGTACGAATCATTCTCATTCATATTCAACAACAGTAATTCAACCTAGTAGTGGGTAGATCACACATGAAGACCGGGGTACGCGTTTCGACCGCGTTGAGCAACGCCTTGCTGTTCTGTCTGCTGAGTAGCTTCCATGCCGCTCAGGCGCAGACCGCTTCCGACAACACCGCCAGCAGCACCACGACCGGCACGGGCACGCAGTTGCCCACGGTCAAGGTGACGGGCAGCCGCGAGAACCACGCCACCGGCACGGCGGACGGCTATGTGCCGGTCACCGCGGTGTCGGCGACCAAAACCGACACGCCGCTGATCGAGACGCCGCAGTCGGTGTCGGTGGTCACGAACGACCAGATGACCGCGCAAGGCGCGCAGTCGGTGGCCGAAGCATTGCGCTATACGGCCAGCGTGACATCGGAACAGCGCGGCGCATCGACGTCGGGCGCGGCCTACCTCTACAGCCGCGGCTTCCTGATGGAGCAGTTCCTCGACGGCTCGCGCCTGCCGAGCGACACGAGCTTCGGCTACGCCATCGCGAACTTCGATCCGTACGGTCTCGAACGCATCGACGTCCTGCACGGCCCGGCTTCGGTGCTCTACGGCCAGACCAATCCTGGCGGCGTGGCCAATCTGGTCAGCAAGCAGCCGACCACCACGCCGATCCACGAAGTCTTCTTCACGACCGGCAGCCATAACCGCGTGCAGGCGGGCTTCGATATGGGCGGCGCGCTGACCTCGGACGGCAAGCTCTCCTACCGCGTGACCGGCACGGGTCTGGACTCGACCACGCAGGTGAGCGGCACGCGCCAGGAGCGCGTCTACATCGCCCCGGCCATCACGTGGAAGCCGGACGAAAACACCACGCTGACGATTCTCGCGAAGTATCAGCGCGACCCCGATGTGGGCTACTACAACTTCGTGCCCGCCAAGGGCACGGTGCTGTTCAATCCGGCCGGCAAGATCTCGTCGCACACCAACATGGGCGACCCGGATTTCGATCACCACTCGCGCACGCAGTTCTCGCTGGGCTACCAGTTCGAGCATCGCTTCAACGACACCTGGACGGTGCGCCAGAACACGCACTACACCTACGTGAAGGACGACTTCGCGAACGTGTTCCCGTACGCCTACGCGTCCGGCTCGAACACCACGCTGAACCGTTACTCGTTCTACAACAAGGAGAACGCCGACGTCTTCACGATCGACAACCAGGTGCAGGCGAAATTCGCCACCGGCGCGGTCTCGCATACGGTGCTCGGCGGTCTGGATTTCCAGCGCGTGATCTTCGGTCAGGACGTGGGTTCGAACTTCGCCGCGCCCTCGCTCGACGTGTTCGATCCGGTCTACGGCAACAACACCATGCCGTCGCAGACCTCTTACGACCACATCCGCCAGAAGCAGCTGGGCGTCTACCTGCAGGACCAGATGGCGTTCGGCAAGTGGCGCTTCCTGATCGGCGCGCGCGAAGACTGGGCCGATGCCGATGACAACAACCCCGTCACGTCGAGCTACACCTCGCAGTCGGCGCGCGCGTTCACGTGGCGCACCGGTCTCGTCTATCTGTTCGACAACGGCATCGCGCCGTATGCGAGCTTCTCGAAGTCGTTCGATCCGCAGGTCGGCGAACTCTATGGCGGCGGCATGGCCAAGCCGACCACGGCGCAGCAGTACGAAGTGGGCGTGAAGTATCAGCCGCCGGGCTACAACAGCTTCATCACGGCGTCGCTGTTCAACCTGACCGAGCAAAACGTGCTGACGTCGGACCTCGATCACTCGGGTTACTACACGCAGGCGGGCGAAGTGCGCGCGCGCGGCCTCGAACTCGAAGGTCACGCAAGCCTCTCGGACAACCTGAACCTCGTGCTGTCGTACACCTACCTGAACGACGTCACGACCGAGTCGAACGACACGGCCACCACCGTCGACGGCACCTCGACCTCGCTGCAAGGCAAGAGCGTGTGGGGCATTCCGCGCCATCAGGCGTCCGCGTGGCTCGACTACACGCTGCACGGCGGTCCGCTGCGCGGTCTGGGCTTCGGCGGCGGCGTGCGCTACATCGGCGGCAGCTACGACCAATCGAACACGATCCACGTGGGCGCGGTCACCCTGCTCGACGCCGCGGTGCACTACGACACCGGCCGTCACTGGCTGTTCTCGGTCAACGCCAAGAACCTGCTGAACCGTCAGTACATCGCGTCGTGCTTCAGCTCGTCGACGTGTACGTATGCCGACGGCGCGGAAGTGCTCGCGACCGCCCGTTATCGCTGGTAAAGCCGCAGGAAAGTCTCAAGGAAGAGCGTGTTGACTGACATGACATCGACGGTTTCGCCCGAAGCCAACCCAACGACGCAAGCCGCGCGGGACGCCCAGCCCGCGCCGCACGTTGCCTCCTCAGCGCGCAACGCGCAGCCTTTGTTCGAGCTGGAAGGCGCGGCGTTCGAGGCGGACGGCCGTGTCCTGTTGCAACCGCTCGACCTGAGCCTGCCCGCCGGCCGCATGATCGCGCTGATCGGTCATAACGGCTCGGGCAAGAGCACGCTGATCAAGCTGCTGGCGCGCCAGCAGGCCTGCACGCGCGGCGTCGCGCGTCTGCATGGCACGGCGCTGGCCGACTGGTCGACGCGCGATTTCGCGCGGCAGGTCGCGTACCTGCCGCAAAACCCGCCCGCCGCCACCGATATGACCGTGCGCGAACTCGTCGCGCTTGGCCGCTATCCGTGGCACGGCGCGCTGGGCCGTCTGGGCGCCGACGATCACGCCCATATCGACGAAGCCCTGCGCCTCACCGATACCGCGCGTTTCGCCTCGCAGCTCGCCGATCACCTCTCGGGCGGCGAGCGTCAGCGCGTCTGGCTGGCAATGCTGGTGGCGCAGGCCGCGCCCTGCCTGCTGCTCGACGAACCGACATCGGCGCTCGACATCGCCCATCAGATCGACGTGCTGCGCCTGCTGCGCACGCTCACCGACGAACGCGCGCTCACGGTCGTGATCGTGCTGCACGACGTGAATCTGGCGGCGCGTTTCTGCGACGAGATGATCGCGCTGCACAGCGGCCGCCTGCTCCAGTGCGGCACGCCCGACGAGATCATGGACGCGCGCGTGCTCGAATCGATTTACGGGATTCCGATGGATATCCTGCCGCATCCACATAACGGAAGCCGCCTTGCGGTCGCGCGCTGACATGCAGCGACGCACCTTCCTGCGGCGCGCGGCGCTGCTGCCGCTGGCGAGCGCCCTGCCCTTCGCCTTGCTCGATATGCCGCGCGCGCTTGCGGCCAATCCGGCCAATCCGGCGAACTCCGCGCGCGCGCCGCGCGTCGTGGTGCTCGACTGGGGCATCGTCGAAACCCTGCTCGCGATGGGTTTCACGCCCGCGGGCGTCACCGAAACCGACAGCTACAACGAGAGCGTGGTCGCGCCCGCCATCCCTGCGGGCGTGCCCGACGTAGGCCTGCGGCTCGCGCCCAGTCTCGAATTGCTGCAGCAGATCGCGCCCGATCTCATCCTGATCAATTCGAGCCAGGAATCGCAGCGCGAGATGCTCGAACGCATCGCGCCGGTGCGCGCGTTCGCGATCTATACCGATGCCGGTTCGCCGTATCGGCGCTCGTGCGAGGTCACGCTGGAACTCGGCAAGCTGTGCGGGCGCGAAGCGGCGGCGCAGGCGCTGGTCGACGGCACGCAGCGCGCGATCGACACGGCGCGCGCGCGGCTGCTTCACGCCCGGACACAAACACCGCGGCCCGGCACGCCCAGTCCTGCCGATCCGCTTTATCTGATCCGCTTCTTCGATGGCCGCCATGTGGGCGTCTACGGCGCGCGCAGCCTGTTCCAGGACGTGATGGACGCGATGGCCGTGCGCAACGCCTGGCATGGCGCGACCGATTACTGGGGGATCGGCGTGGCCGGGCTCGAACAGCTCGCGAACGTGCCCGACGCCGGCCTGCTCTATTTCAACCCGCTGCCCGCAGGCGTCGACCATCAACTCGCCGATAACCGTCTGTGGCGCGCCCTGCCGCCCGTCGCCGCGCGTCGCGTGGCCGCGCTGCCGCCGTTCTGGGGCTTCGGCATGCTGCCTTCGGCGGCCCGCTTCGCCGGTGCGCTCGCCGATGCGCTGACCGCTCCCGCCGCCACCGCCACCGCAGGCGCGCAACGCTCATGAATACCGCCCGTTCCGTTTCGCTTCGTTCGCTTCGTTCGCTCTCCCAGCACCGCTTGCCCGCACTGCTGACGGCCGCGCTGTTGACTGCCGTGCTGGCGATTGCGCTGGCGCTGAGCGTCGCCAATCTCGGCGCGCTGCTGCCCGCCGCGCAATGGGCGCAGGCGCTGCGCGCGCCGCTCGATATCCAGCAGATCATCGTGCACGACAGCTGGCTGCCGCGTCTCGTGGTCAGCTGGCTGTGCGGCGCGATCCTCGGTCTAGCGGGCACGATCTTCCAGCAGGTGCTGCGCAATCCGCTCGCCGAACCGATGACGCTCGGCGTCTCCGCAGGCGCGCAACTGGCGCTGACGATCGCCACGCTCGCCGCGCCCGCGCTCGCCGGTGCGGCCGGTTCGTGGATCGCACTGGGCGGCGCGCTGATCGCCGCGCTGCTGGTGTTCGGCCTCGCGTGGCGCAGCGGTCTCGCGCCGGTGCCCGTGGCCGTCGCCGGGATGGTGGTGACGCTTTACTGCGGCTCGATCGGCGTGGCCTTGCAGATGTTCTACGCGCCGTATCTGCGCGGACTTTTCATCTGGGGCGGCGGCTCGCTGGTGCAGCAGGACTGGAGCGCCGCGACGATGCTGGCCGTGCGCCTCGCCATCGGCGGCGCGCTGGCCTTCCTGCTGCTGCGCCCGATGACGCTGTTCGGTCTCGCCGATGCCAACGCGCACAGCCTCGGCCTGTCGCTGCGCCGCATGCGTCTGCTGGCGCTCGCGCTGGCCGTGATGCTGAGCGCGGCCGTGGTGAGCGCGGTGGGCGTGATCGGCTTTATCGGCCTGGCGGCGCCGCCGCTCGCGCGCATGGCGGGCGCACGCAAGCTGTCGCAGCGCCTCGTGGCCGCACCGCTGTGCGGCGCGCTGATTCTCTGGCTCGCCGATCAGGCCGTGCAGCGCTTCTCCGGCGCGATGGGCGATCTGCTGCCCACGGGCGCGGCGACGGCCCTGTACGGCGCGCCCGTCATGCTGATCCTGCTTGCGCGA
>NZ_JAAGPR010000065.1 GCF_017104965.1 Paraburkholderia sp. Ac-20340 | reverse complement strand
GATTATTAAAAAAAAAAAAAAAAATAAATATAACCTACTTCATTGTCCGTTTCATAACACTCTCTATCATTCACCTGCTATTCGAACTTATTACACATTCATCTCTCCCTATTTCTTCCATTCCCTCTCTTCATCAATCCATAAGCCATCTCCACCTCTTTTTATCTGATCTTATAACACTCTATCTGTTGACACTACGTCTCGTACACCTATATCCACACATGTTCCACTCATTACCAT
>NZ_JAAGPR010000064.1 GCF_017104965.1 Paraburkholderia sp. Ac-20340 | reverse complement strand
GGGCAGCATCGGCAGGCGTTCGAGCGTGACGAACGCGCCCGGCACCCAGGCTTCGGGCAGACGCGCGCGCAGCGTGGCGGCGAGCACGTCGGTGGCGGCCGTGCCGACGATCCACGCCACGAGTTGCTGGCGCTCGCCTTCGCCATGCAGGCCGACCACGGCTTGCCGCACGCCCGCGCAGGCGCGCAGCGCGGCCTCGATTTCGCCGGGCTCGATGCGCTGGCCGCGCAGCTTGATCTGCTGGTCGATGCGGCCGAGGAACTGCACCACGCCATCCGCGCCGATGCGGCAAAGATCGCCGGTTCGGTACAGACGCGCGCCGGGCGCGCCGAGCGGATCGGGCACGAAGCGCTCGGCGCTCAGGCCGGGCCGCGCCAGATAGCCGCGCGCGAGCGACGCGCCGCTGATACACAACTCGCCGATCCCGCCAGGCGGCACGCTCTGCCCATGCACGTCGAGCAGCGCCACGCCGCGCGCCGCGAACGGCACGCCGATCGGCACGATGCTGTGCGCGGTGTCTGCGGCGCCGGTGCGATGCCAGAGCGCGGCGACGGCCGTTTCGGTCGGACCGTACAGGTTATCGACGCGAATCGCGCCCAGCGGCCCGTTGCGCCAGCGCGCGAGTGCATCGCCCGCGAGCGCTTCGCCGCCCACCGTGATCTGGCGCAGCGCGCGCAAGGCCTGCGGCGCGGGCGCGCTGTGCTGCCACTGCTGCCAGAGCGCCGTGGGAATGCGCGCGAAGGTGACGCCCGCGTTCACCAGCGTGGCGTTGAGCGTATCGAGATCCCAGGCGTCGGGGCCGCGCATTTCGACGCGCGCGCCCGCGAGCAGCGCGGGCATCAGTTCGTGCAGCGCGACATCGAAATTGATCGTCGACGATTGCAGCACGACGTCGTTTTCGGCGATGCCGTAGACGCGCTGGAAATCGGCCAGATGCAGGCTCAGCGCGCGATGGCTGATCGCCACGCCCTTGGGCTTGCCGGTCGAGCCGGAGGTGTAGATCACGTAGGCCAACTGTTCGGGCGAGGCGAGTGCGGGCAGCGCGGCGTTGGTGCTTGCGCGGGCATTCGCATCCGCATCGGCGCGTTCCAGCGTGACGACGCGGCGCGCGGCGAACAATTCGCCCAGACGCGTGAGACACGCTGCATCGGCGACAAGGTGCTGAACCTGGGCATCGTCGAGCATGTCGGCCAGACGATCGCGCGGATAGTCGGGATCGAGCGGCACCCACGCGCCGCCCGCTTTCCAGATGCCGAGCAGCGCGGCCGGCAGGCCCACGCCGCGCGTCACGCACACGCCCACGCGCTGGTCGGCGCGCAGACCGGCCTGCACGAGGCGCGCGGCGATGGCGTCGCTCCAGGCGTCGAGCGCGCCGTAGCTGAGCGTGTCGCCGCGACAGGCCAGCGCGATGCGCGCCGGATGCTGCAAGGCGCGCGCGCTGAAGCGCGTGGTGACGGCGTCGAAAACGTCGATGCGCTGCGGCTGGGTCTCGCGCGGCGCGGCGGCCAGTGCGATATCGCCCAAGCGCGCGCCCAGGCGCGCGTGTTCCGCCTGCGGTGCGTCCAGCAGCACGGCGGCGAACTGTTCGAGCACACGCACGTAATCGGCGGACAGCGCCTCGACGCTCGCCCGCGCGAAGCGCTCGCCTTGCCACGCCCATTGCAGGTCGAGATCGCCGCGCGGCAGCACGGCCAGCGTGAGCGGATAGTGGGTGCGGTCGGCGCTATGCAGGCTGCGCATGGTCAGCCCGCCAGGCGCCGCGTCCAGCGCGCGATCGACCGGATAGTTCTCGAACACGAACAGCGTGTCGAACAGCGCGTCGCCGCTGCGGCCGGTCCATTGCTGGATGCGCGTCATCGGCGTGTGCTCGTGGTCGCGCAGCGTCTCGTTGAGCGCGTGCAGGTCGCGCAGCCAGTCGCGCGTGCTCGCGCCCGCGGGCGTATCGACCCACATCGGCACGCTGTTGATGAAGAGGCCGAGCATGCGCTCGACGCCCGGCAGACCGGCGGGACGGCCCGAGACCGTGACGCCGAAGGCCGCGCGCGAGCGCCCGCCGTAACGCGCGACCAGCAGCGCCCACGCGCCTTGCATCAGCGTGTTGAGCGTGACCTGGGCGCGCTCGGCGGCGCGGCGCAGACGCGCGTGCAGCGCGCCGTCGATGCGCACCGACCAGTCGTGCGCGCCCGCTTCGTGGTGGGCTTCCTGGTGGATGTCCTGCTGGCGCGGCTGGCCGAGGCTGGGCGCGAGCAGCGTGGCATCGTCGGCGTTGGCGGCGAAGGCTTGCCACCACGCGGCGTGATCGCGCGTCGCGGCGTCGTGCGCGAGCCAGCGTACGTAATCGCGATACGGCGCGGCGGGCGTTGTCGTGGGTTCCGGCGCGGCCCCATCGGCGTAATGCCGATAAACCCGCGACAGCGCGCCGAGCAACTGGCCGCTGCTCCAGCCGTCGAGCAAGGCGTGATGGCTGGTCCAGACCAGATCGTGCGCACCGTCCGGACGCGCGATCAGGGCCACGCGCATGAGCGGCGCGCGTGCCGGATCGAAGCCCGCGCGCAGATCGGCATCGCGCCAGGCGGCCAGACGTGTTTCGTAATCGTCGCCGCTGGCGCGCCAGTCAAGCTCGCCGAACGGCACCTGCGCCGCGCGATGCACGACCTGCAGCGGCCCGCTTTCCTGGCCGAGTTCGAAGTGCGTGCGCAGCACCGCATGTTGCGCGATCACGTGCTGCCACGCGGCGCGCAGCGCGCGGGCGTCGAGCGCGCCGTCGAGCGTGAGGCGCAACTGGTTCACATACAGGCCCGCGCCTTCGTTGAGCAGGCTGTGGTAGAGCAGGCCTTGCTGGAGCGGCGTGGCGGGATAGATGTCCTCGATATCGGCGAGCGGCAGGCGCATGGCGTCGAGCGTCGTCTGGTCGATGCCCGCGAGCGGGAAGTCGCTGGCGCTCGCGCCTGCGGGCGCGGCGACGCAATGCTCGATCAGCGCGCGCAAGCCGGTGACGGTGCGCGCGGCGAGCGCTTCGACCTGCGCGGCATCGAGCAGATCGGGGCTGAAGCGCCAGTGCAGCGCGAGTTCGCCGCCGGAGACCATCGCGGTGATGTCGAGCAGATGTTCGAGCGTGTCGTGCGGCGCGAGCGGCGCACCGGCGAAGTCGGGCGAGAACGCGAACTGCGCGCGCGCCGCGTTCGTGCCGAGCGCGCCGTCGAACTGGCCGAGATAGTTGAAGCGCAGCTGGGCATCGGCATGGTTCAGCGCGCGCGCGCCGAAGCCTTGCGCGGGCACGGCGCGCAAGGCTTCCTTCACGGCGATCAGCGTGCGCTCGGGCGTCTGCGCACGCGGCAGCGCGAACGGATATTGCACCGTGAACCAGCCCACCGAGCGGCTCAGATCGAACGCGTCGAGCGGGCCAGGCGGCAGATCGCGGCCGTGCGATTCGAGGTCGATGAGGATGGCGGTTTCATCGTCGTCGTCGCGGGTTGCGTTCAGCGCGTTGGAGAGCGCGGCGAGCAGCAGATCGTCCGGGCGCGTGCGGTACGCGTGCGCGCTTTGCTGCAACAGGCGGGCCGTGGTCTGCGCGTCGAGGTTCACGCTCACGCGGCGGCTTGCGCCCAGCGAGCGGTCGGCGGCGTTTTCTGCGGCGTTATTCGCGAGCGGCGCGGCGAAGGCCGGGCGGGCGGCGTCCAGCGTGCGTTGCCATTGCGTGTGCGCGGCGGTATCGGCGCTCGTGTTTTGCGCATTTTGTGCGCTGTGGCTGGCCTGAGCCGCCACCCACGCACTCCACGGCAGCGCCGGCGCGCCGACGGCATCGCCCGCATAAAGCGCCTGCAGGTCGTCGAGCAGCACGCGCCACGAAACGCCGTCCACGGCCAGATGGTGGATCGCGATCAGCAGGCGGTGTTGCTTGCCCGCTTCGAAACAGGCCGCGCGCAACAGCGGCCCTTCGACGATGTCGAGACTTTGCTGGATCGTCGCGCCGGCCTGCGCGAGTGCTTCGTTCCAGTTGTGTTCGTCGAGTTGCACGACGCGCAGCAGGTCGGCGCTTTCTTGCGGCGCGACGCGTTGTTGCCAGCCAGCGGCGCTTTGGGCGAAGCGCAGGCGCAGGGCATCGTGGCGCTGGACGAGCGCTTGCAGGGCGGCGCGCAGTCGATCGGCGTCGAGCGCATCGGCAGATTCGAGCAGCACCGACTGATTCCAGTGCGATTCGCCGTGCGGGCGGCGCGCGAAGAACGCGGCCTGAATGGGCGTGAGCGGCAGGGCGTCGTGGCGCTCGGCGGGCAGCGGCGCGTTGTCGGCGCAGGCGGTCATGATGCGCGCCTGCTGCTCGATCGTCGGTTGATCGAAGATCTGGCGCGGCGTCAGCGTCCAGCCCGCGCCGCGCAGACGCGCGATCAGTTGCAGGCTCAGGATCGAATCGCCGCCCGCCTCGAAGAAGTTCATGCAGACGCTGTGGACCGCGTGGCCGAGCACGCTTTGCCAGATGTCCAGCAGCGTTTGCTCGCGCTCGTTGCGCGGTGCGATGGCTTGCGTGTTGTCGTCTTCCCAGGCGGGTTCGGGCAAGGCGCGGCGGTCGAGCTTGCCGCTGGGTGTGAGCGGCAAGGTTGCGAGCGCAACGATTGCGGATGGAACCATATGCGCGGGCAGCGTGCGCGTGAGTTGCGCGCGCAGACCGGCGGGTTGTGCCGTGCCGCTGACATAAGCCGCGAGGCGTTGGCGCGCGCCTTCGCCACGCAGCACGACGGCGGCATGCGCGACGCCTTCGCACGCGCACAGCGCGGCTTCGATTTCGCCAGGTTCGATGCGGAAACCGCGCAGCTTGATCTGCTGATCCAGACGGCCGAACGGTTCGGGACGGCCATCGGCGCGCAGACGGCAGAGGTCGCCGGTGCGGTAGATGCGCGTGCCGGGCGCGCCATCGGGATCGGGGACGAAGCGCTCGGCGGTGAGGCCCGGACGGCCGAGATAGCCGCGCGCGAGATTCTCGCCGCCGATGCAAAGCTCGCCGAGCCCGCCATCGGGGACGGCTGCACCTTGTCGGTCGATGACGCGCAGGACCGTATCGGGAAGCGGGTCGCCGTGGGTGATGGCTTCATCGGCATGAACCTGGGCGCCTGCGGAATAGATCGTCGTTTCGGTCGGCCCGTAGATGTTCCAGAGCGTGACGTTACGCGCGATCAGTGCGGCGGCGAGATCGGGATGCAGCGCTTCGCCGCCTGAAATGCCGAGCATCGGAAGATATTGCGTGGCTTCGAATTCCTTACGCCAGCCCGCTTCGATCAGCATGCGCCAGCCGCTAGGCGTTGCCTGAAACACATTTGCGCCGCTTTCTTCGAGGCGCTTTGCGAGTGCGAAGCCGTCGCGTGCCGTCTGCGCAGAGACAATCTCAAGCGGAATGCCCGCAACCAGCGGCAGACAATATTCAAGCAAGCTGATGTCGAACACAGGTGCCGATTCGCTGAGCCACGAAGCGTCAGCAGGCAGCCCCGGCTTGCGCGCGATGCTGGCAACAAGCCGATCCAGCGCGCCGTGCGTTACGCCGACGCCTTTAGGTTTGCCCGTCGAGCCCGACGTATAGATCACATACGCGAGCTGGTCAGGATGGACCGGAGCGAACGAAGCCTCGCAGGACTGACCAAAAGCGAGATCGGCGCGCACGACGTTGAGCGCTTCAAAACGCGAAGCGGTCGTAGCATCGGCGATTACGCAGGTCACGCGCGCATCGTCGAGCATGGCGGCGATGCGTTCGTCGGGATACGCAGGATCGACGGGCAGATACGCCGCGCCTGCCTGCCAGAGGCCAAGCATTGCAGCGATCAGCGCAGGCGAGCGCTCGACGCAAACGGCCACGCAGGCATCGCGTTTCACGCCTGCATTGCGCACCGAAGCCGCAATCGAATTCGCCCATTGCTGAAGCTGCACGCCGTTGAAGGCAGCGCGTTCACCACGCAGCGCAACGCGATCAGGTTGCGCCACAAGCTGCCGCGCCACACGCCCGGCTACCGGCTCGAACGTATAACCATCGAGCGGCACGGCTTCACGCGTCACAACCGGCAACGCCAGCGAGCGCAACGGCACTTCGGCATGATCGCCAATCCAGTCGATAAGCATGACGAAGTAATCGGCCATTCCCTCGATGACCGCAGTATCGAACATCCCATCGGCGAAATCGAAATGCAGACGCGCACGACCCGCAATCTCCAGCACATCGAGTTTCAGATCGAATTGCGCCGTGCCGCCCTGAACGGGCAGCGGCGACATGCTCAGTCCGGGCAGCGACCGCGTCGCGCCTTGCGTGCGCTGATAGTTGAACATCACCTGAAACAGCGGCGATGCGCCTTCGTCGCGCGCGGGTTGCAGCGCTTCGACCAGACGCGCGAACGGCACATCGGCGTGCGCGTGGGCATCCAGCACGCGCTGGCGCACCTGCGCGAGCAGATCGGCGAACGGGCGCGCGCTATCGACATCGGCGCGCATGACGAGCGTGTTCACGAAGCAGCCCACCATCTGCGCCGTGTGCGCCTGCGTGCGGCCGCTCACCGGCACGCCTACGCGGATCTCGTCCTGGCCGCTGTAACGTTGCAACAGCACGTCGAAAGCGGCGAGCAGCACGGTGAACAGGCTGGTGCGCTGCGCATCGGCGAGCGCTTGCAGCGCGTGCATGCGCGTTTCGTCGAGCGTGCGTTCCACGCGGGCGAGCGCGCGCGACGCTTGCTGGGCGCGATCGACGCGGCGCGGCAGTTCGAGCGCCGTGGGCGATTCGCAGAGCAGGCCGCGCCAGTAATCGATCTGGGCGTCGAGCGCGGCTTCGCCTGCGCCGTGGCGTTGCCAGTGCGCGTAATCGCCGTATTGCAGCGGCAATTGCGCGAGCGTATGGGTCGTGTCGCCTGGTTCGGCCGCTGCGCGATACAGCGCGCAGAGTTCGTCGAGCATGAGTTCGAGCGATTCACCATCGGCGACGATGTGATGGACGGCGAGATGCAACACATGGCGCGTCTCGTCGGCGCGCATCAGCGTGATGCGCAGCAGCGGATCGTGAGCGAGATCGAACGGCTGGGCGGCGGCTTCACGCAGGCAGGCTGCGATATGCGCGTCGCCGCTTGCTTCGCGTTCGCTCCACGTGTAGCGCGGCGCATCGTGAATCTGCTGCCACGCGACGCCATCGCGCTCGCCGAACGACGTACGCAGCGCTTCATGGCGCAGCGAAAGCGCATCGAACGCGCTACGCAATGCCGCGCGATCGAGCGTGCCTTGCAGGTCCACCGCACAGGTGATCGTGTAAGCGGTATCGCGCGGATCGAAGCGCCACAGGAACCACAGACGTTCCTGCGCGAACGCGAGCGGCACATGCTCGGCGTTGGTTGAGCGTGCAACTAGTGGCGGCAGCGCTGCCATATTCGATGGCGATTCGCTACGCGCGAGTTCGATCTGCGCCGCGAGCGCGCCGAGCGTCGGGTAATCGAAGAAGGCGCGCAAGGGCAGCGCCACGCCGAATGTCGTCTGGATCAGCGCGGCGAGCCGCACGGCGAGCAGGGAATGGCCGCCGCGCGCGAAGAAGTCATCGCTGGCACGCAGCGTTTCCACGCCGAGCACGCCGAGCACGTCGCGCCACAGTGCCGCGAGCGCTTGCTGCGATGGCGTCAGCGGTTCGATGGCGCCGGTTTCATCGGCGAATGCGGACGATGCTTCGGGCGCAGGCAAGGCGTGACGGTCGAGCTTGCCGTTGACCGTGAGCGGCAGCGCGTCGAGCACGACAAACGCGGCCGGACGCAGATGCGCAGGCAGTTGCGTAGCCGCGAATGCACGCACGCCCTGAATCAATGATTCGGATGACGAATCAACTGATGAAGGAACCAGATACGCCACCAGCCGCGCGCCGCGCTGCGGATGTTCGTCGAAAACCACTTCGGCAGAGGCAATGTCTGCGTGGCGAAGCAGCGCCGCGCGCACTTCGCCGGGCTCGATGCGGAAGCCGCGCAGCTTGACCTGATCGTCGTTGCGGCCCAGATAAGCGAGTTCGCCATCGGCGAGGCGGCGCGCCGTGTCGCCGGAACGGTACAGACGCGTGCCCGGCGTGCCGAACGGATCGGGCACGAAACGCTCGGCGGTCAGGCCCGGACGATTCGCGTAGCCGCGCGCAAGCCCCGCGCCGCCCACGAACAGTTCGCCGGTCGCGCCGGGCGGCACGGGGTTCATATCGGCGTCGAGCAGATGCAGTTGCAGATCGTCGAGCGCTTCGCCGATCGGGCTGGCAATGCGTCCATTCGAGCCATGAATATCGGCGTCGTTCAGCGCGCGGTACGTGACGTGCACCGTTGTTTCGGTGATGCCGTACATGTTGACGAGTTGCGGCAGCGGCGTGCGCGCGTCGCGGCGCGCGCGATGCCAGGCGGCCAGCGTCGCCGGTTCGAGTTTTTCACCGCCGAATACGACCACGCGCACATCGGTGAAAGGCGCGTCGGCGGCGAGGTCGGCGCGCATCAGCGCTTCGAACGCGGAGGGCGTCTGGCTCAGCACGCTCACGCGCTGCTCGCGCAGCAGGCGCTGCATGGCGTCGGGCGCGCGCGCGGTCCAGTACGGCACGAGTACGAGACGCGCGCCATGCACGAGCGGCCCGAAGAGTTCCCACACCGAGAAGTCGAACGAGGGCGAATGAAACAGCGTCCAGACATCGTGCGCGCCGAAGCCGAAGCGCTCGGTCGTGCTGTCGAACAGGCGCGCGAGATTCGCGTGCGTGACGCCCACGCCCTTGGGACGGCCGCTCGAACCCGAGGTGTAGATCATGTAGGCAAGCTGGTCGGGATACGGCACGACGCTGGCGAGTTCGCTGGATTGCGCCTGCGGTGCAAGTGCGAGCGCATCGGCGTCGATCATCGCGATGCCGTGCTCGCGCGCCCAGTCGCCGAGCGCGGCCATGCCTTCGGCGTCGGCGACCACGCAACGCGCGCCTGCATCGGCGAGCGTGTCTTGCAGTCGTTCGATCGGATAGTGCGGATCGAGCGGCAGATACGCCGCGCCGCTACGCAGGATGCCGAGCGCGCCCGCCACCAGCGCGGGCGTGCGGCCCGTGCACAGGCCCACGCAGCGATCGCGCGCAATCGTGCCAGGCGCTTTCGATGCTTCGATAGCGAGCGCGTGTTGCACGGCTTGCGTCCAGTCGTGAAGCTCGCGCCAGCTTAACGAGCGATGCTCGCCGGTCACGGCTTCGGCATCGGGACGCTCGCGCAGGTGGCGCCCGATATGTTCGAGCACGCTGGTGAAGGCGTGTTTGTGCGCGGTGGCCGGTTGCGCCGATTCCGCATCGGCAGCGCTCAGATCGAGTTCGGCAAGCAGCATGTCGGGCCGTTGCGCGATCTGCGCGAGCACGTCGAGGTAGTGATCCGCGAGACGCGCGACGGTGCGTGCGTCGAAACGCGCGCTTGCGTAGACGATGTTCAGCGCAATGCCTTGCGCGCTCTCGACCAGGTTGAACGAGAGATCGAATTGCGCCGCGCCGGTGTCGATCTCGCGCGTGTGCACGTCGAGCCCAGGCAGCGCGTCGAGTGCGCTGCGCTGGCTGCGTTGCAGGCTGAACATCGCGTGAAATGGCGCGGTTTCGTCATGGCGGTCGTTGCCCGCACCACGCAGCGCCTGCACGAGACGCGCGAACGGCAGCGCGCGATGCGCCTGCGCGTCGAGCAGCGTCTGGCGCGTTTCGCCGAGCAGCGCGGTGAACGGCATCGCGCCGCGCGGACGCTGGCGCACCACCAGCGTGTTGACGAAAAAGCCGACGATATTCTCGGTTTCCACGCCCGTGCGCGTACTCGACGGCACGCCGATACGCACATCGTCGCGGCTGCTGTAGCGATAGAGCAGCGCGCCGAACGCCGCGAGCAGCGCCATGAACAGCGTCGCGCCGTGCGCGCCCGCCTGGGCCTGCAAACGGGCGGCGAGTTCGGGCGCAATCTCGCGGCGCAGACGCGCGCCTGCCGACGCTTCATCCGCATCGTGCGGACGCGGCGCGTCGTAAGGCAGCGGCGAGGGCGGCGTGCGCGCGCCCAGTTGCGCGCGCCAGTAATCGAGGTGCGTGTTCAGTGCCGCTTCGTCGAGCCATTCGCGTTGCCAGCGCGCGCAATCGCGCATCTGCAAACCTGGCGTCGTGCTTTCTTCAGCAGTGTTTGATTCCCTGCTGCACAACTGCGCGTAAGTCTGCGCGAGATCGCGCACGAGCAGGTTCATCGACTGGCCATCGGTGACGATGTGATGCAGCGTGAGCAGCAGCACATGATGCGTTTCGCCGATGCAAAACAGGTCCGCGCGCATCGGCGGCCCCGCTTCGAGGTCGAAGGGCGCGGCGGCGGCGTGGTGCATCGCGGCGTCGAGTGAGGCTGCTTTGGCCTGCTCGCCGCGCAGATCGTGGCGGCGGCAAACCGGCAGCGGCGTGCCTGCCACAGTCTGGCGCAGTTCGCCATCGGCACGCTGCACGAAGCGCGTGCGCAGGCCTTGATGGCGCTGCGCGACGCGGCGCAGGGCTTCGTCGAGCGCATCGGCGTCGAGCGCGCCGTGCAGGTCGAGCGCGCCCGGCATGTGATAGGCGGGATCGTCGGGTTGCAGCTTCCAGAGGAACCACAGATGTTCCTGCTCGAAGCTCAGCGGCGCGTCGCCGCCTTCGTTGTTGTCGGCATCGGCGAGCGGCACGACCGGCAGCGCGCCCGGATCGATGCGCTGTTCGGCCACGCGTTGACGGAACGCGGCGCGGCGCTCGGGCGGCAGCGCGGCGTAACGTTGCGAAAGGGCCAGCATGGACGCATTCGGTTGAGTCATGGATTCGGTGTGATGAGCCATCGGTTATTCAAAATCGGCGAGCAGTTGGCTCAGCGCGTCGGCGTCGGTTTGCTGCGGGTTCTTGTCCTGCGTTTCGAGCAGATCGGCCAGCGAACGGATGGTTGCGTGCGCAAACAGATCGGCCAACGGCACGCTGCGCCCGAAGGTTTCGTTGATGCGCGCCGCAACGCGCACGCCGCTGATCGAATCGCCGCCCGCTTCGAAGAAGTTCATGCAGACGCTGTGGACCGCGTGGCCGAGCACGCTTTGCCAGATGTCCAGCAGCGTTTGCTCGCGCTCGTTGCGTGGTGCGATGGCTTGCGCGCTGTCGTCGTCCCAGGCGGGTTCAGGCAAGGCGCGGCGGTCGAGCTTGCCGCTGGGTGTGAGCGGCAAGGTTGCGAGCGCAACGATCGCGGATGGAACCATATGCGCGGGCAGCGTGCGCGCGAGTTGCGCGCGTAGATCGGCGGGTTGTGCCGTGCCACTGACATAAGCCGCGAGGCGTTGACGCGCGCCTTCGCCACGCAGCACGACGGCAGCATGCGCGACGCCTTCGCACGCGCACAGCGCGGCTTCGATCTCGCCCGGTTCGATGCGGAAGCCGCGCAGCTTGATCTGCTGGTCCAGACGCCCGAACGGTTCGGGACGGCCATCGGCGCGCAGACGGCAGAGGTCGCCGGTGCGGTAGATGCGTGCGCCGGGCGCGCCATCGGGATCGGGCACGAAGCGTTCTGCTGTAAGGCCCGGACGGCCGAGATAGCCGCGCGCGAGATTCTCGCCGCCAATGCAAAGTTCGCCGAGCCCGCCATCGGGGACGGCTGCGCCTTGTCGGTCGATGACGCGCAGGACGGTATCGGGAAGCGGGTCGCCGTGGGTGATGGGTTTATCGGCATGAACCTGGGCGCCTGCGGAATAGATCGTCGTTTCGGTCGGCCCGTAGATATTCCAGAGCGTGACGTTACGCGCGATGAGTGCTGCGGCGAGATCGGGGTGCAGCGCTTCGCCACCTGAAATACCTAGCAGCGGCGGATGTTGTGCGGCTTCGAAGTCATCACGCCAGCCCGCTTCGATCAGCATGCGCCAGCCGCTAGGCGTGGCCTGGAACACATTTGCGCCGCTTTCTTCGAGGCGCTTTGCGAGTCCGAAGCCATCGCGCGCCGTCTGCGCGGAGACAATCTCCAGCGGAATGCCCGCAACCAGCGGCAGGCAGTATTCAAGCAGGCTGATGTCGAACACCGGTGCCGATTCGCTGAGCCACGAAGCGTCAGCAGGCAGCCCCGGCTTGCGCGCGATGCTGGCAACAAGCCGATCCAGCGCGCCGTGCGTTACGCCGACGCCTTTAGGCTTGCCTGTCGAGCCCGACGTATAGATCACATACGCAAGCTGGTCAGGATGGACCGGAGCGAACGAAGCCTCGCAGGACTGACCAAAAGCGAGATCGGCGCGCACGACGTTGAGCGCTTCAAAACGCGAAGCGGTCGTAGCATCGGCGATTACGCAGGTCACGCGCGCATCGTCGAGCATGGCGGCGATGCGCTCATCAGGATACGCGGGATCGACGGGCAGATACGCTGCGCCAGCCTGCCAGATCCCGAGCATCGAAGCGATCAAGGCGGGCGAGCGCTCGACGCAAACGGCTACGCAGGCATCGCGTTTCATGTCTGCATTGCGAACCGAAGCCGCAATCGAATTCGCCCATTGCTGAAGCTGCACGCCGTTGTGCGCAGCGTGTTCACCACGCAGCGCAACGCGATCAGGTTGAGCCACAAGCCTCCGCGCCACACGCTCGGCTACCGGTTCGAACGCATACGCATCGAGCGGCACGGCCTCGCGCGTCACAACCGGCAACGCCAGCGAGCGCAGCGAAGCCCCCGCACCCGAAGCGATCTGATCGAGCAGTGCCTCATACGCCTGCGCAAGACGCCCGACATGTTCGCGATCGAGGCGCAAGCCGTCCCACTCCCACTCCAGGCGCAGCGTCGGTTGCGGCACGACCATCAAGGTCAGCGGATAGTGCGTGCGTCCGGCCGATTCCACGCCGTTCACACGCAGCGCGTCGCCGGCATGACCGGCATCGTCGAGCGCTTCCAGCGTCGCTTCGAGCGGATAGTTTTCGAATACGAACAGCGTGTCGAACAGCGCGTCGCCGCTGCGGCCCACCCAGCGCTGCAACTGCGCAAGCGGCGTGTGCTCGTAATGGCGCATCGCTGCGGCGCACGTTTGAAGCGTGCGCAGCCAGGCGCCGATTTCGGCATCGGGCTGCACCGGCGTCCACACCGGCAGACTGTTGATGAAGAGGCCGAGCATCTGTGCCGCGCCGTCGAGCGTTTCGGGACGCCCCGACACCGTGCAGCCGAACGCCGCCGAATCGCGATTGCCCAGGCGCGCGAGCAGCACCGCCCACGCGCCCTGCATCAGCGTATTGAGTGTGACGCCGAAGGCCGCCGCCGCGTCGCGCAAGGCACGTTCGCGCGCCGCGCCGAGCGGCGCTTCCATGCGGAACGCGCCTTCCTGCGGCACGGCAGGCGGGTTCAGGCAGGCGGTCAGCGTGGCCGGATCGTCGCAATGGGCCGCGGCCTCGCGCCACCAGTCGGCGGCATCGGGCTGGGCGTCGAGCCAGTCGACATACGCGCGGTAGGGCGCGCTCGCCTCGTGCGTGACGGCGTTTTCGGGCGAGCGGTAGTTCGTCCACGTTTCGGCGAGCAGTTGCGCGGCGCTCCAGCCGTCGAGCAGCGCGTGATGCGTGGTCCAGACCAGATCGTGACCGCCATCCGGCGCGGCGAAGAGATCGAGGCGCATCAGCGGCGCGCGTGCCGCGTCGAAGCCGCGCGCGAGATCGGCGCGCATCCAGTCGATCAGGCGTGCTTCGTACTCCGCACGACTTTCCGTGCGCGCTTCGTGCGTGGCGAACGGCAGATCGACCGTTTTATCGACAACCTGCAATAGCGTGTCGCCATGCCATTCGAAGCGCGTGCGCAGGATGTCGTGACGCGCGACCGCGTGCTGCCACGCCGCGATCAGCCGTGCGCGATCGAGCGCGCCCGCCAGTTTGAGGCGGCGTTGCGTGACGTACATGCCGCCGTCGCCGGGCGTGCGGTCGCCGTGGGCGAGGCTGTGGAACAGCAGGCCTTGCTGCATCGGCGTGGCCGGGTAGGCGTCCTGCACGCGCGCGGGATCGAGGCCGAGCGCGCCCAGCGCCGCTGCGTCGAGCGATGCCACCGCGCTGCGAACCTGCGAGTTCGCTTCGCCAGCAGCGGCGTCGAGCGTGGCGCAAAGCTCGCGCACGGTCGGCTGCGCGAACAACTCGCGCGACGAAAACACCAGCGCCTGGCGACGCGCCTGCGCGACCACCTGGAACGCGTTGATGGAGTCGCCGCCCGCCATGAAGAAGTTATCGTCGATACCCAGTTCCGGCGCGCGCAACACGCTGCGCCAGATCGCTAGCAGCGCGTGTTGCGTGGGCGTTTGCGGCGCGGCGGCTTCAGCGGCTTTGGCGTGCGAGGCAGCGTCGGCCAAATCCGCCGTATTGCTCAGGTTCAGCGCAGCGAGCGCCGCGCGATCGATCTTGCCGTTGCGCGTGAGCGGCAGCACATCGAGCCGATGCAGCGCGGAAGGCACCAGCGCCGCCGGTACACGTTGCGCGAGCGCGTCGTGCAGCGCATGCACATCGAGATCGTCGCCGGTTACATAGCCGATCAGGCGCAAACGCTGCTGCGCGTCTTTCTGGCCGATCACGGCGGCGTCGCGCACGCCGGGCAGCGCACGCAGATGTGCGGCGACTTCGGCGGGCTCGACGCGATGACCGCGAATTTTCAGCTGCTCGTCGACGCGGCCAAGGAATTCGAACTGCCCATCCTCGCGCACACGCGCGCGGTCGCCGGTGCGATAGACGCGCGCGCCGGGCACGCGCGGATCGGGCACGAAACGCTCGGCGGTCAGACCCGGGCGGCCGCGATAACCGCGTGCCAGCGCCACGCCGCCAAGGTGGATTTCGCCGGTGGCGCCCGGCAGCGCAGGCGTGCCGTCGGCGTCGAGCAGATAGGCGTGCGCGTGGCGCAGCGGGCGGCCGAGCGGTAGCGCACCGCTCGCGTCGCGCTCGGACGTCAGCACGCCGACCGTGCTTTCGGTCGGCCCATAGTGGCCGAGCA
Organism: Paraburkholderia sp. Ac-20340; assembly: GCF_017104965.1. Lineage (GTDB taxonomy): Bacteria > Pseudomonadota > Gammaproteobacteria > Burkholderiales > Burkholderiaceae > Paraburkholderia. The sequence continues at coordinate 2,652 of NZ_JAAGPR010000064.1, read as the reverse complement.
GCGCGCACTCGGGGCGCAGCGCGGCGAGCCGGTCGAGCAGGGTCGCGCCGCTCGCTTCGCCGCCGAGCAGCAGCGCGCGGCGCGGCAGCACGGCGCGCGCATCGGCAGCGTGGAGCAGGCCTTCGAGATGGCTCGGCGAGATCTTCAGCAGATCGACCGGATGTTCGCTGCACCATTGCGCGTAGCGGTCGGCGTCGAAGGCGCGGGCGTCGTCGATCAGATGCAGCGTCCAGCCCGACCAGAGCGCGGCCATCAGCGTCGAATGGCCGAGGTCGGCGGCGGGCGTGGAGAGATACGCGGCACTGTTGATGCCCGTGGGCAGGCGTTCGAGCAGCGCTGCCACGTAAGCGGCCAGCGCGCCGTGCGGGATCGTGACGCCCTTGGGCGTGCCCGTGGAGCCGGACGTGTAGATCAGGTACGCGGCGCGCTGCGCGGGCAGGGCGATGTGCGTGTCGATGGCGTGAGGCTCGGCGCTTGCGTGCGCGGTTGCCGGCTTGAGCAGCGCGATGTCCTGCGCGCGCCAGACGGGGTCATCGGCGGCGATCAGGCAGCGTGCGTCTGCATCGCGCAGTTGCCATGCCAGACGCGCGGCGGGCATCGACGGATCGAGCGGCGCATAGACGCCGCCCGCGCGCCAGATCGCCAGCATCGCGACGACGAGCGCGTGACTGCGCGGCAGCGCGACCGCCACCGTGTCTTCAGCGCCGATCCCGAACGCCGTGAGGCGCGCCGCGAGCGCGCCTGCGTCCGACCAGAGCGTGCCCCAGTCGAGCGGGCCGGTTTCGTCGAGCAGCGCAACGGCGCGCGGCTGCGTGGCTGCGTGGTGAGCGACGCGGGCGAGCAGGCTGGTTTCTGCGTGCTTCGGGGCAGCGGTTTGTGGCTGATCGAAGCCGATTGCACCGACCGCACCGATTGCCCCCATCGCCCGCGCCGGATCGGCGACAAAGGCGTCGAGCGCGCCGCGCAACTGCGTCGCGAGTTGCTGCACGGCGGCATCGTCGTAATGCGTCGGCTGCGCGGCGAGCGTGAGCGTCAGCGCTTCGCCGGGCACCGCGATCAGGCTCAGCGGGAAGTGGTTGCGGCCGTCGTGCGCGTGACCGTCGACGCCGGTTGCCACGCGGCGGATCGCGAGACCTTGCGCCAGCGGCGCACGCAGCGCGGCATCGAGCGGATAGTTCTCGAACACGAAAATGCTCTCGAACAGCGGCGTGCCGGCCTGGCCCGCGAACGCGCGTTGCAGCGTGGCAAGCGGCGTCTGCGCGTGTTCCTGCAAGCTGAGGTTGCGCGTCTGCAGATCGGCAAGCCAGGCGCGCACCGTCATGGACGGCGGCAGCGTGACCGCGAGCGGCAAGGTGTTGATAAAGAGTCCTGCGGTTTCGTCGGCGCCTGCCCAGCCGTCGCTGCGGCCCGATACCGTCACGCCCAGCGCGATATCGCGCTGGTTCGCGTGGCGCGAGAGCAGCCAGATCCACGCGCCCTGGATCAGCGTGTTGAGCGTCACGCCGCAGGTGCGCGCGAAGCGTTCGAGTTGCGCCGATTCGTCGCTGCTCAACTGCAGCGTGTGTTCAAGCGCGCGGCTATTGGCTTCGATGCGCGTGGTGTGCGCGAGCGGGCGAGCCAGCGGCAGCGGCGTGGGCGTCCACGCTGCCAGCGTTTCGCGCCACGGCGCGAGGGTTTCGGCTTCGTCGTGGCGCGTGTCGAGCCAGCGCACGTAATCGGCGAAGGCGGGTGCGGTTTGCAGAGCCAGCGGCCGGGCTTCGCGCAGCGCGCCATACGCCTGCAGCAGATCGCGCAAGACGATGCCGATGCTCCAGCCGTCGAGTTGCGCGTGATGGAAACGCCACACGAACCAGCGGCAATGCTCGCCGCGCTCGATCAGCAAAACGCGCTGATGCGAGGCGCGCGCGAAGTCGAAACCGCCTGCCTGAGCCGCGCGCCATTGGGCGGCGAGCGCGTCGCGGGCTTCGTCGTCGCCGAGCGCGCGCCAGTCGAGCGTGTCGAAATCGATGCTCGCTTCGCGGCGCACGAGTTGCACGGGCACGTCGAGGCCATCGGCGAAAAAGTCGGTGCGCAGCGCGCCGTGACGCGCCGAAACCTGCCGCCACGCGGCGTGGAAGGCCGCCGTGTCGAACGGTCCGCGCAACTCGAACACGCGTTGCAGATGATACGGATCGACATCGGCGCGCAGGCCCAGCGAGAGCAGGCCGCGTTGCAGCGGCGTCGTGGCGTAGACATCGGCGAGCGTTTGCAGGTCGATGCCGGCGCGCGTGAGGGCAGCGGCGATCGTCGTGTCGAGCTCGCGGTTGGCCGCCGGTTGTTGTTCTGCTTGTTGCGATGCTTGCGGCGTCAGCGTGGTCGTCACGCGTGCAAGCTGCTCGATGCTCGGATGCTGGAACACGAGGCGCGGCGAGAGCGCGAGGCCCGCGTCGCGAGCCGCGCTCACCACGCGCAGGCTGAGAATCGAGTCGCCGCCGGCCGCGAAAAAGTCGGTCGTCACGCCAAGCGACTGCGCGGGCAGCACCGCGCGCCAGATCGCAAGGAGTTGCGCTTCGAGCGGCGTGCGAGGCTCGATCAGCGGCGTGTGGGCGGTATCGGCTTCGGTGGCTGCGGGAGCCGGCAGGGCGCGCCGGTCGATCTTGCCGCGCGAGGTGA
>NZ_JAAGPR010000063.1 GCF_017104965.1 Paraburkholderia sp. Ac-20340 | reverse complement strand
TGAAACAACTCCACGCCGATGATAGTGCGGATTGCCCGTGTGAAAGTAGGTAATCGTCAGGCTCCTTATGCAGTACGTCCAGAACCCCGGTTGCTCCAAGCGAGAACCGGGGTTCTGGCGTTTACGCGCGTGGAAAAACACGCGCACATCGCATCGATCGTGCGAGTTCTCCGCACGCCATTCCTCATCTCCCGCAAACCCTCACCTTTCCCGCGCTGCCTGACACGCACGCCATATTGGCGTCAGGGGCACGCCACGATTGAGCCCTAAGATACGTGGCTCCGCGTCGGGGCTCGCGTTCGCTGCAAGCCCGCGCGAGCACTATCGAGGTGAACAATGAAGAAGTGGATTTACAGCCTGATTGCGGCCGGCGCGCTGAGCGCATGGGGCGCCGCCCCGGCGATGGCCGCCGACGAACCCGCATGGTTGCCTGCTGCCGCCGCTACGCGTTTGCAAAGTGCGAGTGCGATCGTCGAAGGCGCAAGTGGAGCGAACGTCAAGTCGACGCTTTACGTCTTCATGGACCCGAACTGCATCTTCTGTCATCTGGTCTGGAAGGCGCTGCAGCCATATGAAGCGGCAGGTCTGCAGGTTCACTGGATTCCACTCGGTTTTCTGAAGCCCGATTCGCCCGGCAAAGCGGCAGCGCTGCTGCAATCGAAGAATAGCGCAGCACTCCTGAACGAACTGGAAACGCACTACTCGGAGAAAGACGAATCGGGTGGCATCGCGCCGCTCGCGCACATTCCGGCAGCGGCACAGGCGCAGATCGACAGCAATACGCAGCTGTTTCAGGACCTGGGCTTCCAGGGCACGCCCACGATCATCTATCAAGGATCGGGTGGCCGTTGGGCCGATATCGACGGTGTGCCCAAGCTCAGCATGCTGCCAGGCATGTTGAATCTGCCGGCGCAGCCCGTGACGGACCCGGAACTGCAAAAGTACCGCTAAACCCGTGAGGTGAGTCATTCCAGGAGCAGCGCTCGATGGTGAGCGCATCGGCGTATGGTGAGGTCACCGCAACCCAGTGATGGTGAGGAATTCCAGGAGTCGACGTGCCTGGAAATGCAAAGTGAGCGCGCGAGTCAACCACGCGCTCACCGTAGCGCCGATCACCGGGCAATTTGTGAAACTAACGATATGTGCCGACCACCATCCATCCGCATTTCGAAGCGGTGAAGACACTGCGCACCGCTTCGATCACCGTCATCAAGCTCCCGAAAACACTCACCTCAAACGCACCTTAGAACTTGTAGTCGGGGTTCTTCGGATCAAATGCCTCGGCATCGAAACTCTTCGGCGTGATGTTGTCGATCACGATCTTCTCGAACATCTGCCCATCGTCGCCATATGCTTCGACCGTGCGGAAGTACGGATGACGCAGATCGAGCCCAAGCGTCTGCTTCTTCGCGTAGAACTGCGGCTTGCCGCTCGGCGACACGTAGGTCAGCGCTACCACGCGCACACCGTTGACCGTTTTCACCTCGACATCGGGCTTGTAGGGCGCGCCCACTTCCACATACTTCTTCGCATCGGTCATGAACTGGCTCACGATAAATTCGGTGCCCAGATCCGTGATCTTGTGATTCGACTGCGCGCGCGCGAGCGTGCCGTCGAGCGCCGTCCACATCGGCATCACGCCGAGCAGGCCGCCCAGATGGCCATACATCTCGTCGGTTTTCTTCGACGCGTCATAGATCACTTCCTCGCCCGAATGCTCGCCGTCGGGCAGCCATTTCGCGTAGATACGCAGCGGATCGTGCTCGAGCTTCACGAGCATATGCGCCGGTTTGCTCGGCCATTTGCCGTTCAAGCGCTCCCAGCGCGACAGCGTGAATTCATACGACGGATAACCTGACGGCCCGAGCTTGATCACCGTGGGCACCACAAGCGGATCGAGCGTCTGGAACAGCGCCGTAAGTTGCGCATCGTCCATCTTCACGAGCGCGCCGCTTTTCTGCGCGCGCTGCAGCCATTTCACCTGCTGATCGACGGACAGTTTGCTCACCTCCGCCGCGGCGTTACCCGATGATGGAGCGGCCGCGCTGCCCTGCTGCGCGTTAGCCTCGGCGTTGGGGCTGGCGTCGTCCTGCGCGAACGCCGTGGCGCAAGCCAAAGCAAACGCCGCGCAGGCGATGGGGGCGGCCAGGCGCAGCGCCCGGGCAACCGGCTTCGATGCGATCGTGCTCATGATGTGTCTCCCTGTTTCGATGCTTGTCAGTGCTTGTGTGAGTCAAACGAAAGAGCAAAGCGAAAAAAGCAGAACGGCCAGGACGTCGTTCAATGCGCGCGTTGCTTCGCGATTTCCTCGTCGCGCAGCGCACGGCGCAGAATCTTGCCGACATTGGTTTGCGGCAGCGCCTCGCGAAACTCCACGGCGCGCGGCACCTTGTAACCGGTGAGTTGCTTGCGGCAGTGCGCGATCACCGCATCGGCCGTCAGTGACGGATCGCGCGCGACCACGAACACCTTCACGCGCTCGCCCTGCACGGGATCGGGCACGCCGATGGCCGCCACTTCGCGCACATCGGGATGCATCGCCACCACTTCCTCGATCTCGTTCGGATACACATTGAAGCCCGACACGATGATCATGTCCTTCTTGCGATCGATCAGGCGGATAAAGCCCTGCGCATCCATCACGCCGATATCGCCGGTCGCAAGCCAGCCATCGGCGTCGAGCACCTGAGCGGTGTCATCGGGACGATTCCAGTAGCCGAGCATCACCTGCGGCCCCTTCACGCACAATTCGCCCGCTTCGCCCACATTCGCCCAGCTACCGTCTTCACGGCGGAAGCGCACCTGCGTGGACGGCACGGGCAGGCCGATCGAGCCCGCGAAATCGCGCATATTGCTAAGATCGACGGGATTGGTCGCCACGATAGGCGAGCATTCGGTGAGGCCATAACCCTCGACGATCGGCTGTCCCGTCACGGCCTTGAAGCGATCGGCGACGGCCTTCTGCGTGGCCATGCCGCCTGCCATCGCCAGTTTGAGCGCGGAAAAATCGCGTCTGCAGAACTCGGCGTCGTCGAGCAGTGCGTTGTAGAGCGTATTGATGGCGGTGATACCGGTGAACGTTTCGCGGCGCAGGATCATCATCATGCGCTTCGTGTCGCGCGGATTCGCAATCAGGATATTACGTCCGCCCAGGCCCAGAAAAATAAGCGCGTTTACCGTGAGCGAATAGATGTGATAAAGCGGCAGCGGCGTGAGTACGGTTTCGACTTCGCCCGTCAATTGCGACGCCGACCACGCTTTCGCCTGCAAGACGTTAGCCATGATGTTGCGATGCGTGAGCATTGCGCCTTTGGCTACGCCGGTCGTTCCTCCGGTGTACTGAAGAAAGGCGAGATCGCCGTTCGTGCGCAAGGCGGGCGCAAGCGTGCGGCGCGCGCCGGTTTGCAGTGCATCACGCAGACGCACGGCGTTCGGCAGCACGTACTTCGGCACCATCTTCTTCACGCGCTTCAGCACGAAATTGAGCAATCGACCCTTGAAATTAAGGCCATCCGCGAGAAGATCGCCCAAACCCGTCACGGCAATATGCTCGACGCGCGTGCCCGCCAGCGCTTCCTGCAGCGTCTTCGCGAAGTTCTCGAACACGACGATGGCGCGCGCGCCGCTGTCTTTGAGCTGATGCGCGAGTTCGCGCGGCGTATAGAGCGGATTGACATTGACGACCACGGCGCCCGCCTTGAGCGCGCCAAATAGCGCAACGGGATACTGAAACGTATTGGGCAGCATGATGGCCACGCGCTCGCCAGGCGCGATACCTACGCCTTGCAGCCACGCGGCGAACGCTTCGGCCTTGCGAGCCAGCGCGCCATAAGTCAGCGACGATCCCACGCTCACATACGCAACGCGATCGCGAAACTGCGCAACGCAATCGTCGAAGTAGTGCGTAATCGTTTCGTACTCTGAAACGTCGATTTCGGGCGCAACGCCTTTGGGATAGGACGCGTACCAGATGCCGTCGGTGTCGGGCGCGGCGTGGCGCGCAGTATCCACCGGCGCCGTCTGCGTTTGCAGTTGGGCTGCCATGGCTGTCTCCAATATGTTTTTTGTGGTGAATCGCGACGCCGCGCGTTGCTGGAAAGCCGTGCGCCGCCGCCACTCACGATAACAAGTTCACCTCCCGATCCGCACGCTTTACGACCGAGCAGTCGCTCTAGCCGCGCGCTTACATTTATATTGCGGCACGACGTTGCAGCATCTCCGGCGCGAGCGCGGCGTCGGCGCTGTCGCTCTGGTCGACCGCAATGGCGCGCTCGCCTTGCGCCTGCGTCGTACCGGCGATGGCCGTGCGCAGCCATTCGTAGGTGGTCGAAGGCGCGGTGACCGGCAGCATGTGCCCGCCCTCCACGACCTTGAGCGTCACGCGCGTCGATCGACGGCGCAGCGCATCGCCGTGGCGCGCCCAGTTCAGCACGATATCGCCGCGCCCGAACAGCACATCCACAGGAACGCTCAGTTGTGCATAGCGTTGTTCCATCTGTGCGAGATCGTCGGAGTCTTCGATCGCAACAAGATCGCGCGAGCCATTGATAAAGCCGCCAGGGCGCAAGCTCAACAGCGCGCCGCCACGCGTGCGGAAATCTTCGGGCACACGCTCGGGCGCGAACACTTGCCTGAGCGTCGGAGTGCTGGTGGCGAGACCGAACGGCGTCGCCAGCGTGCGGGCGATAAAGCGGCGCACCGCGTTCGAGCGCAACACCAGCGCACGAAACGCCTTGGGCACTTCCGTCTGCACATGCGTGAGCGGCGCGATCAGCGCAATGCGCGCGACGGTGTGTGCATGGTCGAGCGCCACCGCGAGCGCAATCGCTCCGCCAAGCGAATGCCCGACCAACACGGGCGCGTGCAGATCGAGCTTCTGCATGAAGCGCGCAATCAGCGCGGCTTGCGTGCGGATATTCGCGCTGGCCTGCGCACTGCGCGTGGAATAACCGGAGCCCGGCCGATCGACGAGAATCACGCGATGCTCGCGCGCCAGCGCTTCGAGCGGCAGATAAGCGAAGTTGCGCATCTGCCCGCACAGGCCGTGCACAAACACGACGGCCGGCTTGTCGCGGCTGCCAAGTTCGACGTAATGCAGACGTTCGCCATCCACGTCGATCAGACGGCCGTCCATTGGCACGGTCTGTTCGATGCGGCGCGTGGCGCGTCGCGTGAAGAGCATGAGCAGCACGAGCGTGACGCCGATAGCAGCGATCACGATGATTCCCGTCAACACGGGCAGAGCGATTGCGTTCACGCGATTCTCCACAGGCAGGATGGTTATTGGTCGTTCAGAGATCGAGCTGGGCCGCGTGCGTTTCCTCGCGCTTCGTCCACGCGATGAAACGCTGCACGCGCGCGGCGATCAGCGGCGCATCGCGCACCACGGTCCAATGCGGCGCGTCGATCCACTCACGACGATGCCGCCCGAGCCACTGGCCCACGCCCTCGGTCAAGGCGGGCGTGACGTAGCGATCGAAACGCGGCACGACGATCTGAACGGGCACCTCGGTGCGGCGTTCGCGCGGCATTCGCGCACGTTCGATGAAGTTCGCGCGATAGAGCTGGACGCCGTTGATGCAGTTGCGCAACTGGTCGGGATCACGCTGGGCGCGCACGCCTTCGGTCTTGCGCAGCCACCACGGCCACAGCGCCGCGCCACCAAGCCGCCACACCAGTTGCGGCACCAGCGGCAGATGAAAGAACGCGATGTACCACGAACGCAGCGATTGCTTGAGCCCGAACTTCGCACGAAATACGTGATCGAGACAGGGCCCGGAAATCGACGTATACGAGGCGATGCGAGCGGCGTTGGCCGGATCGGTCACGGCTTCCCAGCACTGGATCGAGCCCCAGTCGTGCGCGACCAGATGAAACGGCTGTGCGCCGCACGTGGCGTCGGCTACGGCGATCAGATCGCGCGCGAGTTGCGCGAGCTTGTAGCCGGCGCGGGCGCACGGCGCTCCTGATGCGCCCATACCACGCACGTCGTAGGCAATCACCCGAAAGCGCGTTTCCAGTTCGCGACGCATGCCGTCCCAGACGCGCGCCGAATCCGGATAGCCATGCACGAGGATCAACGGCGGCGCATCGTGCGGCCCGCTCGCATACACGGCGAGCCGCACGCCATCCGAAGCGTCCACGTCGAGCCGTTCCAGCACGGCGGCGGGCGCTTCACGCTCGCGCCCGCCGCCACGCGGCCCATCGCTTAAGGTCCGCATGAGCGTTCAGGCTGCGCGCGGCGTGCTGGCCGGATGCAACGGCACGCGACGCGGTGCGGCTTGCGCAGCATATTGCGCGTTAGTCTCGTCGATCTGCGCGATGAGTCCGTTGATCCGTTCGAGGTGCTTACGATTGTTGTGGTCCCACGGATGGAAGCCGGGCTTGAAAAAGCGCAGCCATTCCATCGCGATGCCGGGGAACACACCATGGCGCGGACCATAGAGGAACTTGAACAGCTTCCAGTAACCGCTGAACTTGCCGATACGGCGCTTGTGCCGGCGCATCAGCGCGAGGTGATAGTCGAACACGATCACCCAGAACAGCACCGTGGTCGCCAGCATCGTGCCGGTGCGCATCAGATAGCGCTTCGGCCCCGGCTTGATGACGAGATTCCAGACATCATAGGACACCGATTTGTGCTCGGTTTCTTCGAGCGCGTGCCAGAGCCACATCTGCTTGTAGCCTTCCACCGATCCTTCGATACGCGTGCCGGTATCGGCCAGCAGCAGATCGGCGAGCATCGCGGTGTAGTGCTCGAGCGCGACTGTCTGCGCGAGTTGGAGCGAAGGCGGCAACACCTTGCGCGCGAAGTTGAGGATCGCCCACAGACGCTTGTCGAGCTTGTGCGCGGGCAGCCCGGCGGACTGCAGCAAATCGTTGTATTCGACGTGCTCGCGCGTATGCATCGCTTCCTGACCGATGAAACCCATCACCTGCTTCTTGAGTTCCGGGTCTTCGATACGGTCGCGATAGTGGCGCACCGAATCCATAAAGAAGCGCTCACCCGCCGGAAAGAGCAGCGAAAGCGCGTTGAAGAAGTGCGTCACGGGCACGCCTTCGACGTGCCAGTCGCATGCCCGTTCGGGCGGTAACGCGAAACGGACGTCGCGTCGTACTGGCATGATCATGCTGTTTCTCCCTGATTTTTGCCTGCGTTGTTATTCATGGTGCGGCCGTTGAGCATGGCCTCGCGTTCGGCGCGTCGTGCGCGCTTGCGCGCCTTGGCGGCTTCGCGCCGCGCGCTCATCACGACGAGCGCCTGGTAAGCGGCGGGCAGCGAGCGCGCGAGCCAGTCGGCGGCGCGTGCGTCGCGGCCGATCAGCACGCGGCGCGCATTGCGGCGCACGCCGTTGAGAATGGTGCGGGCGGCGTCGTCGGCGGTGGTGATGAAGAACTTCTCGAATTCGTCCTTGCCCTGCTGCTCGCTCGCCACCATGAAGCCGACCATATTCGACGCCACGCGGCTCGCCTGGGCGATGTTGGTGCGAATGCCGCCGGGGTGCACGCAGGTCGCGGAAACGCCGCAGCGCATCATGTCGAGTTCCTGGCGCAGCGATTCGGTAAAGCCGCGCACGGCGAACTTGGTGGCGTTGTAGCCGCTCATGCCAGGCTGCGCAAACAGCCCGAACACGCTCGACGTATTGACGATATGACCTTCGCCCGAGGCCTTCAGATGCGGCAGGAAGGCCTTGGTGCCATGCACGACGCCCCAGAAGTTGATGTTCACGATCCATTCGAGATCGCTGTACGACATGCCGTCGATGGTGCTGGAAAGCGCCACGCCCGCGTTGTTGAAAACGAGGTTGATGCGACCGTGCGCGGCGGCGGTTTCATCGGCCCAGGCGAACATCGCGTCGCGATCGCCTACGTCGAGTTCGCGGGTCGTCACGCGCACGTTCGGCGCGAGTGCGCGCACGATGCGCTCGGTTTCGGCAAGGCCGACGGCGTTCTTGTCGGCCAGCGCGAGATGGCAGCCGGCGCCCGCAAGCTGCACGGCCAGCGAGCGGCCCATGCCCGAACCCGCACCCGTGATCGCGGCGACCTTGTTGTCGAAGTGCTTCATATCCGTTCTCTCCCTGAGTCGATCAGCGGGCCGCTTCAGGCGGCCTCGGTCGTTTGCGTGGCCACCGCGAGCGGCGCGGGCGCGGCTTCATGCTGCGGCGCGCGGAACACCTGATACTCGGCGATGGAAAAATGCGCGGTCGCGCGACGGAAGCGCCACGTAAAGCCCGGCCAGAGCGTGGTGTTTTTGCCGTTGCGCGGATCGAGATACCAGCTCTTGCAGCCGCCCACCGACCAGATCGCGCGATCGAGCTTCTGCTGGATGCGCTCGTTGTAGCGCGCTTCCACCTGCGGGCGCACTTCGATGGAATCGGCGCGATCTTTCTTCATCGCATCGAGCGCGCCGAGGATGTATTCGATCTGCGACTCGATCATGAACACCATCGAGTTATGGCCAAGTCCCGTATTCGGGCCGACGACCATAAAAAAGTTCGGATAACCAGGCAAACTCGTACCCAGATACGCATGCGCACCGTTGCGCCATGTATCGACGATATCCACGCCGCCGCGCCCGAGAATCGTGCCCGGCGCGAACGGATCGGCCACCTGAAAACCGGTGCCGTAGATCAGGCAATCGACTTCGTGATGCTGGCCGTCGGCGGTGATCACGCCGGTGGCGTCGATGCGCTCGATCGCATCGGTCACCACCTCCACGTTGGCGCGCGTGAGCGCGGGGTAATAGTCGTTCGAGATCAGCACGCGCTTGCAGCCGATCGTGTAATCGGGCGTGACGGCCGCGCGCAGCGCCGGGTCCTTCACGTGATGCTTGATGTGGCGCACCGCGATCTTCTGCACGTTCTTCATCAGCGAGGGATGGATCGCGAAACCCAGCACGCGCGACTCCAGCATCCAGTACAGACCGGTGCGGGCGATCTTCTGCGTGAACGGCAGCGAGCGGAACATCCATTGTTCGAACTTCGAGAGCGCGCGGTCGGGCTTGGGCATGATCCACGGCGGCGTGCGCTGGAACAGCGCGAGCTTGTCGACTTTCGGCGCGATCTGCGGCACGAACTGGATCGCGCTCGCACCCGTGCCGATCACCGCCACGCGCTTGCCTTCGAGCGCATAACCGTGATCCCAGTGCTGCGAATGGAACGCCTTGCCCTGAAACGTTTCCACGCCGGGAATCGCGGGCAGCGCGGCGCGCGAGAGGCCGCCCATCGCCGAAATCAGCACGCGCGCCGCAACGCGCCGTCCGTTGGCGAAGGCGAGGCGCCAGCAGTGCGCGGCTTCGTCCCAGCGGGCGCTCGACAGTTCGTGATCGAAGTTCAGCCACGGCGAGAGACGGAACTTGTCGACGCAACGGTTCAGATAGGCGCGGATTTCCGGCTGGGGCGCGAACATGCGCGTCCAGCGCGGGTTGGGCGCGAACGAAAACGAATACACATGCGATTGCACGTCGCAGGCGCAACCGGGGTAATGGTTGTCGCGCCAGGTGCCGCCCACCGAGCCGGCTTTCTCGAATACGGCGAAGTCGGTTTCACCGCGCTGGAGCAGGCGGATCGCCATGCCAAGGCCGGCAAAGCCGGTACCGATGATGGCAACGCCGATCGGCTCGCCAGAATCGGCAAAACGGCCGTCGCCGGCCCCATCGAAAAACCGGGTGGGTGCGTTCATCCGGAGCGTCTCCCTATGGTTCATTCTTAACTGTTACATTGAATGATGTAAACATAGTGCGCGAGACGCCCGCGCGCAAGAGGCTAGAGGGAGCATTCCAAGAATTTCGCGCGGACTTTAAGACACGCGAAAACGCCCGACTGTATTGGGTTTCAGGGTTTGGAAGGGCGTTCGGAAGGGAGGGAGAAAGCGAAGAAAAAACGGGGGCATAAGAAAAAAGCGCGGTGCTGAGCCGCGCTTTTCAGATCCCGCAGCGCAATATCAGCGCTTCTTGCTGGCGGTCTTTTTGGGCGCGCGCGGCGCTTTTTCGGCGGCGGCTGGCGCGGTTTCCGCGGTTTGCGCTTCCAACTCCGGCGTGGCGCGCCGGCCGAGCTTCTGGTCGAGGATGGTGGCTACGCGCCCGCCCAGATAGTCGCTCGACTGCTCTTCCAGCGCGCGCAGGATCTCGTTCTCGACGAACACCGTGGAAAGCGGGCGCAGCCGCCAGATGGCGTCGACGAGCGCAGGCATGTCGGTGGCGGGCGGCAGCGCGCCGGCGTCGTAACGATCGAGATGGCGTACCACCATCTCCACCAGCACGCGCGCGATGGCGTCGAAATGCGGCCGTGCTTCTTCGAGCACGTCCAGCAGCTCGCGCGCCGGAATGCCTTCGCGCACGGTCGCTGCGGCCGCATCGAGCATGGCCGGATTGCGCGCGACGAAAGACAGCCCTTTGCGTTCGAGCAGACCGAGTTCGGCGAGGCGCGTGAGGCTGCTGGGCGCCTGCGGGCCGAACAGCTTGATCAGTTCGGGCAGCGAATAAGTCTTGGGACGCGCATGCGACCACGGCCCGCCGATGGCGTTCTCCAGCCCGAGAATCGAGCGCAGATCGCCGCCATCGTCGATGGCCTTGATGAGATCCTGGATGTTCGAGAGCGTATAGCCGCGCGCGAGCAGGTGATTGATGAGCTTGAGGCGCGCGACGTGCGAATCGTTATAAATGCCCACGCGGCCGCGCTTGTCGGGCGGCATGAGCAGGTCGCGGTCCTGATACGCGCGCACGTTGCGCACGGTCGTATTCGCCACGCGCGCGAGTTCATCGACGGTGTATTCGCTGTCGGTGGCGCGCTCGGGCGCGAGTTCGGTCTCGGGGGGCGTGGGCGATTTCGGCATGCGCCGATTTTAGCGCGAGCCGTCGCACGAGCGCGAGACGGCGCACCGCACGAACGTGCGTTTGCCCACCCGGCGTTGCTTTACGCGTCTTACCGAGCAGCACGCTGCGTTGCCCCGGCGTTGTGCCGCACGGGGACTCAGAACCGGTACGACACGCCCAGATAGGAAATGAGCGGATCGGCCTTCAGTTCGGCGCGGCTCACGGCGAGTTCGGTGCCGTCGGCGGCCTTCACGATCACGGACGACGTGGTCTTCAGCGGAATATAGGTGAGCGAGGCCACGATGCCGAAATGCGCGGTGACGTTGTAGGTCGCACCCAGATTGAACACCGGCTGCCACGACGACGACGCCTTCGCGCTCACCTGCGTCTGCCCAGGCTTGCCCGCGCCCGCGGCGAGCACGGCGCCCAGATCGTCCTGGGTGGCTTTCACGAAGTTCGGGTTGAGCTGGATCGACGAGAACCAGTTATACGACACGCCGATGCCCACGAACGGGCGGAACTTCGCATCGCCATCCCGGAAGTAGTACTGAAAGATCAGCGCCGGGCTCCACTGGCGCACGCTCGTCACGATCGGATTGGTCGAGGCATCGCTCAGGTTCTGGCTGCCGAGCGCGCCCGCCGGTCCCGGCGGCTTGATGGTGCCGTGGCCATAGAGCTTGAAGGTGGGCGGCACGCCCGCCACCGAAGACACCGCGATGTGGTCGGTCAGAAAGTGCGTGAAGACCAGCCCGACCGTATCCGCCTTGCTGGTCGACAGACCGGTGCCCGGCGAGGTGAACGAATTCGGCAGCCGCAGCGGCGTGTTGATCGGCGTGGGCGCAACCGTCGTGGTGAGCGGCGTGCTCGATTGCTGCGGCATGACGTGAAACCAGCCGAGTACGGCCACGTTGTCGCCCGCATGCTGGGCATGGGCGGCCGTGGAAAGTCCGGCGGCGCACGTCGCCACAGCGGCTGCTGCTGCCGCCTTTGCAGTACGTCTCATTGTTCCTCCCTGTTCTACCTGTTGCTCTCAGGTTCGGGCGACCTGCCCGCGCGCGGCGACCGTCTCGTGAACGGCCGGTCCTGCGCGTGCCTTACGGTGCGCCGTCGTGGGCGATGCTGGCGGCAAGGCCGGGCATCGCCCGCACGCAGGCGCAGTGCGGTCACCTTATGGGCAGCGGCTCCCTCGTCGATCGCTGCATCGTTGCGTCGCTGTGTCGCTGTGTCGCTGTGTTCAGGCGCGTGTGCGCTACTGGACGAAAGCGCCCGCCGTGAAGTACGGCGCGGAGGCGTTCGTCAGATCGAGGAAGCTGAACACGCCGCCCGTGAAGGTCATCTTTCCGGTCGGCGTCGTGCCCGTCGATGCATTCACATGCGTGGTCGTGACGATGCCCGGCGTGCTCTGCGTGAAGTTCAGATCGAGTGCCGTGGCGAGCGACGCCTGCGACGCGTTGAACGGATCGAGCAGCGTGCCCTCGGTGCCGCTGAGCGCGAGCGAGCGATAGTCGAATTCGCTATCGACGCTGATGTATTCGCCGTCCTGCGATCCTTGCGCGATGGCGGTTTGCGGCGCGAGCACCGAAATACCCGATTCGTCGTCGGCGACCGGGCCGGTCGCGCCGCTCTGCGGATCGGTGCCGATGGTCGGATACGCCACGCCCGTACGCACGAGCACCGGCACGAGCTGGTTACGCAGCTTGCCGACGATCATGAAGCCCTTCGCGGCGTTCTTGCCGGTCACGAGCGTGGGCTTGACCTGCCCCTGGAAGTTGTCGGTTTCGAACGCGCCGCTGCCGTCGCTCGACTGCACGAAGTTCGTGCCGGGCTGCTGGCATGTGCCGGCGTTCACGCCGCTGTTATCGCACTCCTGCCAGGTGCCGTCGGCGTTGATGGTGATCTTCGCGTCCACGGCGGCGGGCAGGAAGTTCTGCGACGGGACCTGGTGATAACCGAGCTGGTTATAGGTGCCGGCCACGTTGGCGATATTCGTTTCGATCGACGAAAAAGCGATGAACGGGTAATACGGGAACTTGGTGTCCGGCACCACGCCGATGCCGCCCGAGCCCGCGAACTGGATTTCCGCGCCCGGAATCGTGCCGCCCGCCACACCCATGCCGATAAACACGCGCGCCGGCCGGCTCGAATCGAGGCTCGCGCCGTTCAACTGGAACGCGCACTGGTTGAGTTTGGCGGTGGGCAAACCGGTTTCCTGAGTGATCGTGCCGGAAACCACCGTGCCCTTGCGCGTGGGCGTGACGGTGCCGGTGGTCGCGGGAATCGGCGATTCGACGTAGGTGATCTGCCAGGTTTTCTTCGTCGTGTCGATCTGCAGCTTGACGAGTTCGCCGTCGCCGCCGCCGCCGGTGTAGACCGTGTTGTAGTCGAGCGAGGTCGGGCAGAGGGCCGTTTCGACCAGCGGCGGGCTACTGCTTCCGCCGCCGCCGCACGCGCCGAGCGTGAGCATCAGCGGCGCCCCCGCGCCGAGCAGGGCGAGGCGCTTCACGAAGTGCTTGGATTGCATACCGCGTCTCCAGATTCATTCTTGTAGGCGGGGCGCCGGCTCCCTGTCGTGGCGCCCCGTTCTGGCTTGCTGCGTGCTGCCGATCTTGCGCGTCGACCGTGTTTGATTCGGTATCCGAATCAATGATGAATCGATCGCCAATCGATGGTTATTGCGGCTGGATCAGCGCACCCACACCGAAGTACGGTGAGTTGGACGTTTCGCTGTTCGCCGATGTGGACGTGACGCCGCCGTTTTCCTCGCCATTGAGGAAGATGCCGTAGAGGCCGCCTACTGCGATCACGTTGCCGGTCTTGGCGTTGTTGTCGGTGGCGACGAGCAGGCCCGGATGCGTCTGCGTGTAATCGAGCGTGAAGGTGCTTTGCGTCGTCATCGTCGAGGGCTTGAGGAAGCCGGCGCTCTGGCCGTTGATGAGCGTGGCCGTGTAGGCGAAGTTCGAATCGGCGCCGATATAGCTGCCGTCGAACGAACCCGACGTGAGATTGGTCGCCGGCGCCATCATCGCGATACCCGATTCGTCGTCGACGGCCAGCGAAAGCAGGTTCTCGTTCACGTAGCCGGTACGCACGACCACCGGCACGATCTTGCCGTTGAGCTTGCCGAGGATCAGGTGGCTCGATGCACCGTTGGCGACGGCCGAAACCGTCGGCGACTGGATCTTCGGCGCATTGGCGCTGGTGAAATAGCTGCCGGCGGAATCCGCGGCCCATTGCGACGATGCCGTATCGCACTGCGTATTCGTGCCGCCGCTCGTCACGCTGCAATTGCCGCTGGCGTCGTAGGTTTCCTGCGCCGTGGTGGCGGCCGCAGCGAAGTTCTGCGTCGGGACGATGTGATAGAGCAGCGCGTTCCAGTTGCCTTGAAGATCCGCGATGCTGGTGCTGACCGACGAGAAAGCCAGGAACGGATAGAAGTCGAAGGTGCGCGACTTCACGTTGCTGAAGAGCAGGGCGGCCGTGCTGTCGCCGGTGATGTTCACCGTCGCGCCCGGAATACCGCCGCCCGCCACGCCGAAGCCTACATAAATGGTCGGCGGGTTATCGGCGTTGTACGCGGTGGTGTAGGTGCTGCCGTTGAGCGTGCCGGTGCCTTGCTGGAGCTGGAATGCGCAGGCGATCTGCGCGGCGGTGGGCAGTGCGCCGCTGGGCGGATGCTGGACCGCGCCCGTGATGGTGAGACCCGCACGCGTGTTCTGCACCGAGCTTTCCTGCGCCGGAATCGGCGAGGCGAGGAAGGTCAGCGAGTACGTCATCTTGGTGGGATCGATGCTCAGACTCACCACCTCGCCGCTGCCGGCGCCGCCCAGATACGTGTTCTTGGCGATATCGGCGTCGGCCGGGCAGAGCGCCGTCGCGGCGGTTGCGCTGCTGGGCGCGCCCTGGCCCGTGCAGCTCGATCCCGAGCATTGCGTCGGCGTAATGGCGCCCGGGTCGCTCGCCTTTCCTCCACCGCATGCGACTAGAAGCGGCGTTGCGGCTGCGGCCAGCGCGACGCAGCGGACAATGCTCTCCAACATATGTCTGCCCTCCCTGTCTCGTAATAATTTATGCGCTGAAGATTGGATCATTACATTGCACGCTGTCAATTGAACGAATCACTCTAAAACCGCAACAACCGGCCGTAGCGCTTGCGCCGTCGCGGTTCGGTGCGGTCGCAACAGGGGTTTGTCCCGATGTGTCCGTCTCGCACGCAGGCCGCGCCGCGCGGCCGCCGAGCAATCGACGTTCCCGCTGCATGGTCCCGCTAATTGGGAGGCGTGCTGTATGGAAATCGTTCGGATAACGGTGTAACGGCGTCATCTCCTTGCCGTTGGATCGAGGCAAACCCCAGGTACGGGTCGGTAAGAAAGCTATGCGAAATGGGAGAAAAGAAGCGGTACTGATTTATCGATATTTAATTCGGCATCCGAATCAATGAGTGGACGCCAATATCAATGTGTCGAACAGGCATTCTGGTGTGAAGGTGAGGGAATACGGGATTAGGTATTGGCGCGACGCTTCGCGAAGGGTGAGGATTTTCGGGATGCTGATCGCCTTCGCGCCAGTCGTGCCGGAATTCTCGGCAGCAATACGCAATGCGTATATCGAAATGCAAAGGTGAGCCTTTGCGGGAGCAAAAATCGACCGGCCTGGCGCTAAAAATCGCCTGTTTTCAAATGACTGCAAGTCGCTTCGCAGATTTTTTAAATAAAAGTGGCTGGCGGAAAATCAAACGGTGAGTATTTTCAGGAGCGTTCGAAAGCCCTTTTGTCATCGGCGCAATATTGAGAGCCGGTATAGTGATTCGCGAATCGTGCCGGCCGATGCCGCCGGCGCCGCGCTACGGAGTCGCACGAAATGGGGTTATTCGACCGCTTTTTCGACCATTTATGGCCGCGCAATCGCGCCACGTCAGGCCAGGACAATGCGCAGACGCGCGCGCTCGTCGAAAGGCTGACGGTGCTCAGCCCGTCGCTCAAGCTCGCGCGCGCCTATCGCGAACGACTCGTGCCTGCGCTCGCGAAATCGCAGGCGTATATCGGCGAACTGGTCGAGCGCCTGCCGCCCGCGCGCGAGGCCAGCGCCGCGAACTGGCTGGCCGATCCCTATATCCACGCTTTCTTTGCCGCACCCGACGAAATCTCCCACGTACTGAGCCGCTCCGTCGAACTGCACGCATGGTTCGACAGCCATCCGCTCGCGCGCGAAACCTGGGCGGTACTTGGCATGGCGATGAACGAGCGGCGCGGCTTCGGCGCCGCGCAGCACGGCGATCTGGTGCACACCGACGTCGCCCAGACTACGCTGAGTTTCGACGACCATCAGGTGCGCGTGTGCGGCGAATCCGAAGCCGATCTGCGTGCGCAGATCGTGCAGCGCGTGGTCGAGCAGATTGCGCTCGAAGGCCTTGCGCACATCGCCGCGGACGAATCGCGCCGTGGCGCGCTCGAAGAGGAACGGGCGCTGCTGCGCACGCGCCGCCAGTTGCTCACGCGTCAGGGCGCCGGCACGCAGCGGATGGTGGGCGAACGCGCGCTCGCTGGCGGCGTGGGACTTGCCGGGGAACTCGTGCAACTCGAAGCGGAAATCGCGGCGAACGAACGCGCGCTGGCGTCGCTTGGCCTTAAGACGGACGCGATCGAGCACGAACTGGCGGTGATCTGCGACGTGCTCGGCCATCCGGCGCAACATGCGAACGTAGAGATGCGCGCGGTGACGCTCAACGCGATGAACGTGGTGATCGAACCCGCTCAGGCCGATGGCGGCGCGTCGATCGTCTTTCCGCTCGCCCATATTCCCGCCAGCCCGGTGGGCGTGCGGGCGTTCTCGCTGGTGCGTTTCGCGCGCGCCGATCTCGTGCCCTTGCCGAAGGTGCTGGATGCCGATAGCCGCTTCGTGATTTGAACGCTAATGACTCAACGGTGAGGGTATTCGGGAGGCGGATTTGATCGGCTCTGCGAAGCGTGAGGTGAAGATTTGAGCCGGTAGAACGCTCACGGAAAACAAACCGCCCACGCAAGAAATCGCACGTTTTTCCCGTAAACACAGGCCGAAAATTTCCTGGGACTCCCAGGTCACGCCAGGCGATTGCTGAGCGACGCCAGGCGGTGACGGGCCATGCGTCAGGTGAGGCTTTTCGGGAGGTGACGGGAAATTGTCCTGTGGTGAGGAACCCGGAACGTTCGAGATTCACCGCACTCGTTAGCGCAACCAGGCGACATCGACGAAAAAACGCTTTATTCGAGGCGATTTTCTGGAGAAATTTCCTGGTACTCCCAGGTTAAACGGTGCGAATATTTTTTCCGGTTCACGCACGCAAAGACGTGCGAGGCGGCTAAGGTGAGCTTATCCGGGATGGAGGCGCGAAAGCCCGCTGTGGCGCGGATCGAATCGCCCCACGTGAGAAAAACACCTTAAAACAAGCGTTCTTTCTCAAGGCGGCAGCACGCGAGTACTGCCGCCTTGCGGCTAAAGGTGAGTGTTTTCAGGAGTCTTGCGACGGCCACGCCGTCACGCCGCCTGCGTCGATCTCGAAGCGCAGCGTGAGCGCGCTGTCGTCGGGGAACGGCAGATCGTCGGCGGGAATGTCGAACAGTTCGCCTGCCAGGTCGATCGTCACATAACGGTCACCATGGCGCAGCGACGTCCCGGCGATGCGGCCAGCCCAACGGCCATCGGGCGCAGCGCGCAGCGCGCGCGGCGCGACTCGCCACATCACGCGCGAGCCGTCCGCGAGCGTGCCCGTGCTGCAAGGCAGCCGCAAACCGCCCGCCGTCTCGATCTCGCCCGCGCCGCGCACGACACCTTCGCCGATGTTATGCAGGCCGAGCAGATCGGCGACCCGCAGCGAAGCGGGCCGCGCGAAGACTTCGGCGATCGGGCCGACCTGCAGCGTGCGCCCATGCTCGATCACGAGCACTTCGTCGGCGAGCAGGGCGGCTTCGTCGGGATCATGGGTGACGATCACCGTCACCGCGGCGATTTCGCGCTGAAGCGCGCGCAGCGACTGCTGCAGCTTGCGACGGCGCGGCGTGTCCAGCGCCGCGAACGGCTCGTCGAACAGCAGCAGCGGGCTGTGCCGCGTCAGCGCGCGCGCGAGCGCGACGCGCTGGCGCTGGCCGAAGGAGAGCTGGCGCGGCAGGCGTTCGGTAAGCGTGTCGAGGCCCAGATGCGCGAGCCAGTAGCGCGCGCTGGCGGCATCGGCATCGACGGGAAAGGCCAGTTGCTGCGCCACCGTCATGTGCGGAAAGAGGCCGTAGTCCTGCGGCATATAGCCGATCTGGCGGCGCTCCGGCGGCAGCACGCCGAGATCGGTCGCGCCGAGCGTCACCGTGCCCGCGCTCAAGGCGGCGTCGTTCGCCTCCAGCCCGGCGATGATGCGCAGCGCGAGCGACTTGCCCGAACCCGAAGGCCCGATGATCGCGAGCCGCCGCGTCTGCGGCTGCCAGGCAACGTCGAGCGTGAACGCGCCCAGATGCCGCTTCGCCCGGAACGCGAGCCGCAGGTCGGCGAGATCGTGGGCCGTGGCGGCAGGCGTGATGGCGGTGAGTTCGTCGCCGTTATCGACGCTCACCGCCAGCGTGGCGCGTGCGCCACGCGAATACACCGAAAGCACCGCGCAGACCACCGCAATCGCGAGCGTCGGCAGCAGCAGCGGCATCATCGCGGGCAGGCCCTGGCCGCCGAACACCACGTAGGTGTAGACCGGCAGTGAGTACGGGTGATACGCGACCATCACCGTTGCGCCGAATTCGCCGAACGCGCGCAGCCACGCGAGCGCGAGTCCCGCGCGAATGGCGGGCCAGGCGATCGGCAAGGTGACGCGGAAGAAGCGGCTGACGGCGTGATGGCCGAGCGTGGCGGCGACGTCGTCATAAACGGGATCGACGGCGGCAAACGCCGAGCGCGCCGCGACGATCAGAAACGGCGCGGCCACGAAGGTTTCGGCGAGCACGATGCCGGTGAAGGAATCGGTGAGCGCGCCGTTGAACAGCAGGCCGAGCGGGCTATACGGCCCGAGCAGGAAGAGCAGCAGAATGCCGCTCGTGAGCGGCGGCAGCGCGAGCGGCAACTGCACCACGAAACCCAGCAGCGCGACGCCGCGCGCTTGAGAGCGTGCGAGCCAGTAACCGAGCGGCACGCCGCCCACGAGAATCACGAGCGCCGCGACGCTCGCGCTGCCCGCCGATACCCCGACCGCCGACCACGTGGCGTGCCAGTCGACATTGGCCCAGTCGGCCTGGCCGATCTGCGGAATGCTGGCGAGAAAGGGCGCGCACAGATACACCGCGAGCAGCGCGCCCAGCCACCAGAGCGGCCTTGCGGCGCGCTGCACGGGTTGCGTCATGACTGCATCGGGCTCATTGCTGGGCAGCGTCGATCACGGCCTGCGTCGACGGCGGGATCGCCTGACCATTGCCGTTGACCGTGGGCTTCGTCACATCGACGCCATGTTCGGCCAGCAGCTTGCGGCCTTCCGCCGAGAGCAGGAAGTTCACGAAGCGCGCGGCGCCCGCGTTGTTCGGTGCGTCGTTGAGGATCGTCAGCGTGTAGTTGGCCTTGATCTTCAGTTCGGGCGCCGGGTGGATCGACGGAATCTTCAGGTCAGACGTTTCGGTCGAGTAGAAGAAGCCCGCGTCGAGCTGGCCCGATTGCAGACGGCCCACCAGCGTTTCTTCCGGCAGCACCTGTTCCGGGTTGTCCGGCGTGCCCAGCGTCTTCTGCACCAGATCCGGCTGGTTGTATGCCTGCGCGGCCTTCGTCATGAGTTCGACGGTGAATGCGCCCTTCGGGTCGAGCTTCGGGTCCGTGCGGCCGATGCGGATACCCGGTTCCTGCAGCACCTGATCCCACTTCTTCGTCTTGAAGTCGGCAGCGAAACGGCTCTTCGCGCTATAGCCGATCAACAGCGGCGATTCGGCGAAATTCACGTACCACGAAACATGATTGCCGTTGGCTTCGCCCATCAGGTTCGCATTGACCTTGGGGCTTGCGCTGATGAACACATCGCCGCGACGCAGCTTGCCCTTGATCTCGTTGGCGATCTTGTTCGAACCGGCCGCATAGCCCTTGAAATGCAGGCCCGTTTCCTTTTCGAACGCGGGGCCGACGCTCTTTTCCATCAGGTTCACGAGCGAGCCTGCGTAGAGCACGTTCACATCGTTGTCATCTGCGGCGAATGCGCTCGAACTTGCGGCCAGCACGCCCGACATCATCACGACCGATGCGATCAATTTGCGGATCATCTGTTCTACCCCGTACCGTTATAAAGGTGCCTATATTACGATGTCCTGATACAACAATGTGCGTACGTGCTTGCACAATCTTCGCGATAACACCTGCGTATGAATGACGGCCGCGACTACACTGGTCGACTGAACTTACGAGGAGACAGTCATGCGTACCAGCGCACGTAATCATTTCACCGGCCAGATCGCTGCAGTCAAGGCTGGCGCCGTCAACGACGAAATCACGCTGCGCGCCGATGGCGGGCTCGAAATCGTCGCCATCATCACGCACGGCAGCGCCGCATCGCTCGGCCTGGCGGCGGGCAAACCGGCGTTCGCGCTGGTGAAGGCATCGTCGGTGATCGTCATGGTCGACGCCGATGCGAGCAAGGTGTCCACGCGCAACGTCATTTCCGGCACGGTGGCGTCGGTCACGAAGGGCGCGGTCAACGCCGAAGTCGTGATTACCGCTCCGGGCGGCGCGCAGGTCGCGGCCATCGTCACGAACGAAAGCGCGGACCGTCTGGGTCTCGCGGCGGGCAAGACGGCAGCGGCGCTGTTCAAGGCGTCGAGCGTGATCATCGGCGTCGACGCTTAAGGCGTCTTGCGTCAGGTCGCGCGATCATGACCGGCTCGCAAACGGATTTCGAGTCTCTCGCGGCGGCTTGCCGCGATCGCTTGACCGGCGCGCCTCGTGAAGCCTGCACCGCCGACGCGTGGTTGTTCGCGCGTCTGGTGGCGGCGCGCGAAGTGCGTGGCGAGCGGGCGTTGCTGGGTTTGCCGGCGTCTGCGCTGGCGGCGTTGGCCGAACGGCATTTCGCGGCGGGCGCGCTCGTTTTATCGCCGATTAAAGCCGTCACGCTTAAAGACGCATCGCACGCGGCCTTCGCTGCGGCGATGCGCGATTTCCTGATCGGCCTGGCCGCACGCAATGTCGATGCCGATGACGCCCGCTGTCTCGCCACGATCCTCGCGCACGCGTGTTTGCGGCCCGATCATCTGTGGCGCGATCTCGGCCTTTCCGGCCGCGACGACGTCACGCAGATGCTCACGCGCTTTTTCCCCGAAGTCGTCGCGCGCAATACGGAAAATCTGCGCTGGAAAAAGCTGCTCGCGCGCGAACTGGCGCTGGCTCGTGGCGATGTGCCTGGACCGGCGCCGGGCTGTCCTGGCTGCGAGGATTTCGGCTTCTGTTTTCCCTCGGAGCCGGCGGCCAATCGCACCACTCATCGCACGACCAATCGCACGACTAATCCGCGCAGCTAACGCTGCATCGGGCGTGCGGGACGCGAAACCCATCGTGTATGCTTGCGCCCATGACCGTATCTGCCAAAGTCCGCACTCCGGCGCCCGTCAATGCGCCGAAAACCACCGCATCAAAACCGGCTTCCAACGTGAAAACGAATCCGCCTGTGCCCGAACAGATCGAGGCCGTCAGCCCGTCGACGCGTCGCGAACCCGACGTGCGTTTTCGCATGCGCGTCGTCCAGGACGGCACGATTGCGCTCGGTCCCGGCAAGGTCTCGCTGCTCGAAGCCGTGCGCGATCATGGCTCGATTTCGGCGGCAGCGCGCAGCCTCAACATGTCGTACCGGCGTGCGTGGCTGTTGATGGACGAACTGAATCGCGCGCTCGAATCGCCGGCCACGGTGTCCGAACATGGCGGACAAAGCGGCGGCGGCAGCACGCTCACGCCGGTGGGGGAAGAAATCATCCGCCTTTATCGCGGGATCGAGGCGCGCGCGGCCGCGGCCTGCGCGCCTGAAATCGAAGCGCTGACGAAGCTCGTCAAAGGCTGATCGCATCAGCGCGATCGCGTTTTAGCCGTGGCGCAGACAGAAGCGCGAAACCGGCACGGCGCTCAGCACCGGCGCGGTATTGGTGTGCAGCCGCAACATCAATTCGACAAAGCTCGCGAGGCTGGCGGTGCGCAGCGGGTGATAGCTCACCTGATGCCGCTCGCAGACACGCTTGAGCATGTTCATCGAATCGTGGTCGACGCAATCGACCGGAAACACCGCCATATCGGCGCCCGCGAGCGCGGCCGCCAGCAAACCCTTGCGGTCTTCGATGCCGCCGTCGTGCACCGTCAATTCGCCGCCCGCCGCCGTCACCCAGCGCCGTAGCGCGTGATTCGAACCCGGACGTCCGCCCACATAAACGATGCGCCGGCCCTTGAGCGCGTCGCGCGGCAGGGCGCGGGCGGCGTCGTCATCGTCGTCGGGATGGGCCGCGGTTTCCAGCGCGTGGGCTTCCGCGCGCAGCGTGTCGATCAGCGCGCGGGTTTCGTCGAGTTGCGTGCGCACCGTGCGCAAAGCGTTTTCATCGGCGATGGCGCGTTGTTCGGCGGCCTCGCGGCGGCTGGTTTCGAGCGCGAGACGCGCGTCGCGGGCCGCCAGCGCTTCGCGCAGCGCCGCGATCTGGGCGTGGAGCGCCGATTCATCGTGCGATTCGCGTTGCGCGAGCGCGCGCGTGGTGTGGGCGTCGAGCGCCGCGCGTGCGTCGTCGCGCTCTTCGCTCATTTCGTGCAGGCGCGCCTGCTGGCGGTCGATCTTCGCCTGCAGCGCCGCATTGTCTTCTTCGAGCACAACGAGGCGGCGCAGGTCCGCGCGGTTCGCCGCGCCTACGAGATGCGACAGCATATGCAGATCGCCGAACGCGGCCTGGCGCACTTCCATCGTCGTTTCGGGATGGGACATCAGCGCCCAGTAGGCGGGCGGAATGTCGCCGCTGGCGCGTGCTTCGTTCCAGAGCGCGAGCACGGCTTCGGCATCGCGCGCGCTGGAAAAGCGCCGCAGCGCGCCCGCATAGCGCGTATCGAGCGCTTTTTGCAGCGCCTTGCCGCCCGCGCCGCCCTGGATCGCCAGTTCGACGGCGGTGTGGTGGATGTCGAGATCGCTCGCGCGCGCGCCGTCGAGCGGCGTGAACTTCGGCACGAGCTTGCGCAGTTCATGGGTGGACAGACAGGTGCCGATGATCGAGCAATGCAGATGCGCGTCGAGCTCGGACAGCCGCGTGCGGCGGCGCGTGCGGTCGAACTGTTCGAGTTCGGCCTGCGAGGGGCCGCAGCAATCGGCGGCGGGAGCGAAGGCGCGCAGATGCGGCGCCTCGTCCGGCGTCGCGGCGCCCGAGGTGCGGGCGAGGCGAAACGGCGGTGCGTGCATGGTGTCCTCTGTCCGGTTAGGAGCGCGGGCCGACGATACGCGCGGCTACGTTGCGCATCGATCGACAGCGCAATATATCACGGAATATAGCGCGATCCGGCGCGCGATTCGGCACGCGATTCGGTGCTTAATCCGGCGGGCAGCGCGGCGCGCTCATGCTGCGCGAGCACATGCTCGACGCACAGGCCGACGAACGCCGTATCCAGTCTTTCCAGCTCCGCTGCGGTCTTGCGCATCGCTTCGCTGTCGAGGCAGAAGGCGTCCGAGAACAGCGCGTCGCGGGTTTTGTCCAGACGGCGTGCATCGCGGATCGCGCGTTTGAGTTCGCGATGGCGCGCGAAATCCGCGTTATCGACATGGCGCGCCAGCGTGGCCAGCAGCGGTTGCAGGGCGGTGCTGGCTTCGGCTTGCGCCGGTTGCTCGCCCGCGCGCGCCGCGAACATGCGGTTGAAGCGCGCGACGCTCTCGCGCAGCCGCCGGAACGCATCGACGACATCGCGGATGCGTTCCGCGCGCTCGTGGCCCGAGGCGGGCCGCAGCGTCGTGAGCTCCAGCGGCGGGCCGCTGGGCGGGGTGCTCGCGCGCGCCGGCGCGACCGAGATCGCCGTGACGGCGGCATTCATCATCAAGGGCCGACTGCTCACACACCCACCTTTCGCGAACCTGGGAACGAACTGGGAATTCAGGCGGCGCACCGCAGGCGCGCCATGTATCGTTGTATTCTAATGGATATATCGGTTGGCGATACGGCAGAATGCGCGAACCGTGGCTGACCTGCCCGCAACGGGGCCTTCCGGTGCCGCCGCGCGCATTGCACTAAAATTGTCGGCTTTCATCCGCACCGCACGTCACGTCCTGCGCTTTGCCGCGCGTGCCCGTGCTTCACTCGCCGTCTCATGACCACACCCTTATCCGACTCCGGCGCTGCGCCCGGCAGTCTTGTGCGCAATCGCGGTTTCCAACGTTTCTGGGGCGCGCGCGTGCTGGCCTCGCTGTCGTTCCAGATGCTGGCCGTCGCGATGGGCTGGCATATCTATGCGCTCACGAAAAGCGCCTTCGCGCTCGGGCTGGTCGGCCTTGCGCAGTTCCTGCCGATGTTCCTGCTCACGCTCGTCGTGGGGCATGTTGCCGATCGCTACGACCGGCGCCGTATCGCCGCCGTCTGCCAGACGATCGAGTGCGCGGCGGCGCTGACCTTCGCGTGCGGCACCTTCGGCGGCTGGTTGAGCGCGCCGATCATCTACGCGCTGGCGGCCTGCGTGGGCGCGGCGCGTGCGTTCGAGTCGCCGGCCATTTCGTCGCTGCTGCCGGGCGTCGTGCCGCGCGCGCAACTGCCCAACGCCACGGCCTGGTCGACGTCCGCCACGCAGACCGCGCAGATTCTCGGGCCGGCGCTCGGCGGCCTGCTGTATGGCGTCGGCGCGGGCGCGGCCTATCTGGCGTGCACGCTGTCGTTTGCCGTCGCGGCGATGTTGTCGGCCACCATTCCGCTGAAGACAAAACCCGCGTCGCGCGCGCCCGTCACGCTCGAATCGGTGTTTTCGGGCATCGCCTTTATCCGCTCGCAGCCGGTCATTCTGGGCGCGCTCTCGCTCGATCTGTTCGCCGTGCTGTTCGGCGGCGCGACCGCGCTGCTGCCGGTGTTCGCGCGCGACATCCTGCACGCGGGGCCGCTCGAACTCGGCCTGCTGCGTTCGGCTTCGGCGGTGGGCGCGCTGTCGGGCACGATCTGGCTCGCGCATTTCCCGCTGCGGCGCCGGCCCGGCCTCGCGATGTTCGGCGGCGTGATCGTGTTTGGTTTCGCGACCATCGCGTTCGGGCTGTCGCACAACATCGTGTTATCGCTGATCGCGCTGGCGGTGCTCGGCGCATCGGATGTGGTGAGCGTGGTGGTGCGCAGCTCGCTCGTGCAGTTGCGCACGCCCAGCGAGACGCTCGGCCGCGTGAGCGCGGTGAATTCGCTGTTTATCGGCACATCGAATCAACTGGGCGAATTCGAGTCGGGCCTGACAGCCGGATGGTGGGGCGCGCAGCCCGCCGTGCTGGTGGGCGGCGTGGCGACGATCTGCGTGGCGCTGGTCTGGATGCGGTTGTTCCCTGCGTTGCGCGACACGCGCTCGCTCGAACGCGAGCCGGAGCGCGCCACCGCCGGCGCAAGCTGACCGGACGGCATAGCCCGTCCGACAAGCCGAAAGCGCGCCGATTTTCGCTATGCTTTTGCATATCGACGCGCTTTCGCGAGTCAATATCCACCACGAACAGGCAATACACGATGTATCCGATAACCTTCACACGCTCGACCGGAAGGAGCCGCGCATGCGCGTAGGCCGTCCCGTCAAGGCGCTGCCGCAGCCGCTCTGCGACTATTGCGGCGCGAAAGCGCTGCTCGCCCGCTCCGGCGACGAAGCCTATCCCTACCGCGACGATCACGGCCCACTGTGGGTCTGCACGCCCTGCGAGGCGTGGATCGGCGTACCTGCGCGCAGCACGCGCAACGTGCCGCTCGGCCGGCTTGCCAATGGCGCGCTGCGCGAGGCCAAGAGCCGCCTGCACGATGCGCTTGAACCGCTGGTTGCCGCCAAGGTGCGCCGCGACAAGGTCAACGTATTCGAGGCGCGGGGCAGGGCGCTGCGCTGGATCGCCGAGGAACTGGGGTTCGAACTGCCGAATCCCTCGATCCATCATCTGACACTCGAACAGTGCGAAGCGGCAATTCGTCACGTCGAGGCGTTTATGGCCGCTCGCCGCGCGCCTGACCAAACTGGCTGATCGGCAGTCAGAAGCGCTTTCAGGCCCGCCCGGCAAGCTTCGCCGGGCCAATTCCTTACCGGCTGTCACCAATCGTTACATTGCCGTAGCACATTGGCGCTCAACCTTGGCCGTGAGGTGCCGTTATTGCACCTGAACTGATTCCCTTTGTGCGACATGGCCAAGACAATCCCCTTCCCGCAGCATATTCAGGCCGCCCGCGCCCGCCGGCATCGGGCCAAGGGCGACTTGCTGCCGATGCCGCGCGCAAACGCGGACGAACTCGCCCTGCAGGTCCATCTGGCACTGGCCGCGTTGCGCGCGGGCGGCTCCCAGCATGACGCGCAGGCAATCCTGCACGCGCACTGGCTGGCCCAGGCAACCGCCGAAGCCGGCTACGGCACGCTGACGCCCGAGCAGATCGGTCCCGCCGACGCGGCGATCCTCGCGTGCTTCTCGCGCGGCGGCGCACAGGGCGAATGGAGCATCGACGATACGCAGTTCGACGCCATCAAGACTGTGATCGCCGTGTACGACCAGCAATTGCAGAGCGCGCCGCTGTGGGTGCTCACGGAAGCCAGCGAGCGCCTTGAGCGTGTGCGCGCAGGCGATACGCGCCAGCAGAGCCGCAAACGCGCCTGAGCAGGCGCGTACCGACGTAAATAGACGCAAAGACACGCAAGCAGCTTCTCAGGTACACGGTTTGCGCAACAATCCGGGTGTTTTTCGATGATCCGGCCCCAGGCGTTGCAATGCTTTTCCACCCACTTGGGACGATCCGGCCGGATTCGCTCGATGCGCCGCCCGGCGGCGTTGTGGCGGCATTGGCACGGGATTTGACGCGCGGCGCGAATCGTGTTGACTTCAGGCAGTGTGCGTGACTAAAATTCGCCCGTCTTAACAAAAGGGGCTGACGCCTTGGACAGTAGCAGTTGTCGATCTTCGAATAGTTTCGCTGCCTGACCGGCAGGACGTCCGCGCTCCCTTTCTTTCAGCCGCCGTCTTGCCAGCCAGGCAGATGGTGCGCGTCCAGCAGTAAATCCTCGTGCACTCTTTTTAGCGTCGATCCCGCGCCGCCGCACTTTGCGCCGCGCAGGAGCGATATCGCGCCGTGAGCGTTCGCGCTCCCGGCACGGTCCGTTCATGCCTTCGATTCCGGCCCGCGCGTAACATCGCGCCCGCCCGACGAAGCCGATGCGCGGACCGCCACTCGCGTCGCGCGGGGACTGGCCATTAGGCTTGCCTCGCACGCCGCCGTGACGATAAGGAGTTCCGATGTCCGACAGTGACAGTTATCCGTTATGCCGCTTCCTTTCGATATTCCCTGAGGAAAGCTGGCAGACGTAAGCCGTCGTTGCGCGCCGAATCGACCCATCGCGCGCAGCCGGGTCTGCTGACTTTCCTCGCCAAGGCGTCCGCCGCGTGGCGTGACGTGAGGAGATTCAGCATGAACTTCGGCCTTCTTCTGCCGCAGCTGCCGCAAACGCAGCACACCCTGCATCCCGATGTGATCTGCGCCCGCCAGCGCGCGCCGGCCACGCCGCCCTGCCGTTCATCGAAACTCGCCGCGCGCTGGCGTGATCTGCGCGAGCGTATGTTCCGTGGCGAGCGGGGCTGACGGGCTTTCAAGAATCAGACGAGAACGGTCCCGCGCCTCAGGCGTCATCCGGGCTGCCGATAAGGCGATCCCGACAAGGCGCGCGGACTGCGCATCATCCAGAACGCTGGTGCTTCAAAACATGAATCAGTACAACCGCTCACTGCGAACGATCTGCCGCGCATCGCGCGCCTGCGGCGTCGCGCACGTTTTTGCCCAGGGAGGCCGCTAATGGAGTTCAGATTCAACCTGAACCGCACGGCCAACGCTTCGGCGTGGCGCGTGCTGCCCAATCGCTGGGACTTCGTCGCGTTTCCGCTCATCATCTGCCTGATTGCGATGGCGGCTGTGGGATTCCACGAAACCATGGCGCCGATCGCCGTGCTCAAGACGCAGCCGATTTCGCTCGATCCGGCCAATCTGCCTGAATACGCGATGCGCACGACGCTGCGCATGCTGGCGGCGATGGTCGCCTCGCTGATCTTCACGCTGGTGTACGGCACGCTGGCGGCCAAGAGCCGCCGCGCGGGTCAGGTGCTGGTGCCGATCCTCGACATTCTTCAGTCGGTGCCGGTGCTGGGCTATATCTCTTTTACGGTGACGTTCTTCCTCGCGCTGTTTCCGTCGCGCGTGCTGGGCGCCGAACTCGCGGCGATCTTCGCGATCTTCACCAGCCAGGCGTGGAACATGACGTTCAGCTTTTACCAGTCGCTGCGCACGGTGCCGCGCGATCTGGACGAAGTGTCGAAGGGTTTCCATCTGACCGGCTGGCAACGCTTCTGGAAACTCGAAGTGCCGTTTTCGATGCCCGGCCTCATCTGGAACATGATGATGTCGATGTCGGGCGGCTGGTTCTTCGTGGTGGCTTCCGAAGCGATCACGGTGGGCAACAACACGATCACGCTGCCGGGCATCGGCGCGTATCTGGCACAGGCGATTACCGAAAAGAACATGCACGCCATCGGCTGGGTGATTCTGGCGATGACGGTCGTGATTCTGGCGTACGACCAGTTCCTGTTCCGACCGCTGGTCGCGTGGGCCGACAAATTCCGCATGGAAAACACGAGTTCCGGCGATGCGCCCGAGTCCTGGCTGCTCGACCTGATTCGCCGCACGCGCCTGATCCACCGCCTGCTGGTGCCGATGGGCTTCCTGCTCGCCACGCTGGCGCGCATTCCGATCCGCGTGCAACTGCCGAAGGCGATGCCTGCGATCAGCACGACGCGCAGCAAGCGCTCGCGCGTGGGCGATATCGTCTGGGGTGTCTGCGTGATTGCGCTGACGGCGTTCGTGGTCTGGCGCGTGTTCTCGTATGTGCGCACGGGCGTGACGCTCGACGAAGTCGGCCATGTGTTCGTGCTGGGTCTGATCACGCTGCTGCGCGTGGTGCTGCTGATTGCGATTGCCTCGGTGATCTGGGTGCCGCTGGGCGTGCTGATCGGCCTGCGTCCGGCGCTCGCGGAAAAATTCCAGCCGCTCGCGCAGTTCCTCGCGGCGTTCCCGGCGAACCTGCTGTTCCCGGTGTTCGTGATCGTGATCGTGCGCTTCCACCTGAACCCGGACATCTGGCTCTCGCCGCTGATCGTGCTCGGGACGCAGTGGTACATCCTGTTCAACGTGATCGCGGGCGCGAGCGCCTACCCGAACGACTACAAGGAAGCGGCGAAGAATTTCCATATTCGCGGCTGGCAATGGTGGCGTCAGGCGATGCTGCCGGGCATTTTCCCGTACTACGTCACTGGCGCGATCACCGCTTCGGGCGGCGCATGGAACGCGAGCATCGTCTCCGAATTCGTGCAGTGGGGCGATACGAAGCTCCAGGCGCACGGCCTGGGCGCGTATATCGCGCAGATGACCGCTGCCGGCGACTTCCCGAAAATCATTGTGGGCATCGCGATGATGTCCCTGTTCGTCACGCTCTTTAACCGCGTGCTCTGGCGTCCGCTGTACACCTACGCCGAGGCCCGGCTGCGCCTCGATTGAGATGGAGTAGATCATCATGCTGAATCCCAAAACCGTCTCGTCCGACCTGCTGCCGGTGCGCCCGACGCTCGGCGAAGAAGTGCTCTCGGTCAAGCACATGTCGCGCGGCTTCGCGAAGAAAGACGACGAACGTCTCGTGCTCGACGACGTCAATCTCTCGCTGCGCGAAGGCGAAATCGTCGGGCTGCTGGGCCGTTCGGGCTCGGGCAAATCGACGCTGCTGCGCATCATCTCGGGCCTGATCGAAGCGAGCTCCGGCGAAGTGAACTGGCGTGGCAAACCGCTCGAAGGCCCGGCCGAAGGCGTGTCGATGGTGTTCCAGACCTTCGCGCTGTTCCCGTGGCTGACCGTGCTGCAGAACGTGGAAGCGGGTCTGGAAGCGCAGGGCGTGCCCGCACGCGAGCGCCGCGAACGCGCGCTGGCGGCGATCGACCTGATCGGCCTCGACGGCTTCGAGAACGCTTACCCGCGCGAGCTTTCGGGCGGCATGCGTCAGCGCGTGGGTTTCGCGCGCGCGCTGGTGGTCGATCCGATGCTGATGCTGATGGACGAACCGTTCTCGGCGCTCGACGTTTTGACGGCCGAAACGCTGCGTACCGACCTGCTCGATCTGTGGACGCAAGGCCGCATGCCGATCAAGTCGATGCTGATCGTCACGCACAACATCGAAGAAGCGGTGTTCATGTGCGACCGCATTCTGGTGCTGTCGTCCAATCCTGGGCGCGTGGTTGCCGAGATCAAGGTGCCGTTCAAGCATCCGCGTAATCGTCTGGACCCGGCGTTCCGCAAGCTGGTGGACGAGATCTACGCGAAGATGACCGCGCGCGATGCGGCGGAGACGTCGTCGCGGCGTCTGGAAGTGGGCAGCCGTTTGCCGGATGTGTCGACTAACCTGATGGCCGGTCTGATTGAAACGCTGGCGGCGGCGCCGTATCACGGTCGTGCGGATATGCCGGAAATTGCGCGCTCGCTGCATCTGGAAGTGGACGACCTGTTTCCGGTCGCCGAAATGTTGCAGCAGCTTGGGTTTGCGGATGTGCGCGATGGCGATTTGTTGCTGACGCCGCCGGCGCGTGTTTTTGCGGAGATGGGGACGCAGGCGCGCAAGCTCATGTTTGCGGATCATCTGCTGAGGAATGTGCCGCTGGCTGCGCGGATCAAGAAGGTGCTCAATGAGCGGCCCGGGCATCGCGCGCCGCGTGTGCGGTTTGAGCAGGAGCTTGAGGACTTTCTTTCCGATGTCGCCGCGGAGCAGACGCTTGATACGGTGATCGATTGGGGTCGTTATGGTGAGATTTTTTCGTATAACGATCAGTCGGAGATTTTTAGTCTTGAGGATGTGGAGGCTTAAAGGCCTTTTAGCCTTTAGCTTTTCTCGTTCTGGCGTGGGTGGCACATTGCCTTGTTTTCGTGTCGGTCTATTAGCGTCGCCCCTGTGCGGGGCGGCACTTACTTTTCTTTGCAGCGGTGTATGGACTGGAGACATAGGTAACAGGTGTGCGGGGACATGGGTAACACTTCGGACAAGTGAATCGTCTGGAGCCGGCCATGCCGTGGAACCCGAGAGACACCATGAA
>NZ_JAAGPR010000062.1 GCF_017104965.1 Paraburkholderia sp. Ac-20340 | reverse complement strand
CTGCGCCGTCCCGGCGCGCGTTCGGCTGGCTCGGGCCGGACGGATTCGTCGCCTTGCGCGAAGGCGTCGATCAGCGCCTGCGCGACCTGGCCGGCTTCGTCGCCGCGGCCCGGCAAGGCCATGGCGAACTGATCGCCGCCGATGAAACCCATCGGACTGTCGCCGCAGTGCGCCTGCGCGAGCCGGCGCAGCCGCGCGCCCGCGTATTCGAGCGCGAGATCGGCGCCTTCGGGACCGAGCGCTTCGCGCGTTTTCTGCAGATCGTCGATTTCGATGACGAGCACCGTGAGCGGCTCGCCGCTGCGGCGGCTGCGCGCGAGCAGCAGATCGAGACGTTCGAGAAATAGCTCGCGATTGGGCAGACGCGTGGCGCTGTCGTGATTGGAGACGTACCAGAGCCGCGCCTCGTTTTGCGCGTGTCGCGAGGTGTCCACGGCAATGCCGATGTAGTGCCCGGCGTAACGTTCCTCCAGCGCGCCCGTGAGCGGCGCCATCGCCAGGGAGACCGGCACGCGCGTGCCGTTGCGGCGCACGTAGGACCACTCGCCGCGAAACTGCGCGAGCGCGCCCGCGCTGGTGGCGGGCACGGGCCCGACACGGCGGATCAGTTCGGCGGGGTCGTGCAGCGCGAGGAATTTGCGCTGGCCGATCAGATCCTGCTCGCTGTAACCGGTCAACTGCTCATAGGCTGCGTTGACGCGCGCGAACACGCCATCGGGCCGGCACAGGAAGGCGCCAAACGGCGCGGCGAGAAAGGCCGATTCATAGACGCTGGGCGTGCTCATCGAAGTCCTGTGCGCGTGGCATGGCGAACCCGCGCGCCGCCGGGCGTAGCGGTGCGTGTCGCCTTGTCGTTATGGAAATCGACGAAGCAGGAGGCGTGCCATATCGGATGCGCGCGCAACGGTCTGGACGGCGCGGTGAGGGGCGGGTGGTTACGTAACGTGTGCGATGCGGGGGGAGTGGGTGTTACGTAACGGTATCGCGCTGTGATACCAGATGCGCGGATGGGCGCTTGCAGCGCTCGAAAAGCGGCCGATACGGCTCGTCACGTTCACTCGACCTACACAGACTGAAGCTCGAAAAGACATCGAGTTCGATATTGGCGTGTAAGGTCGCCAGATACTCGAATACCGGCACGAGGATTTTCAGTCCCCTATCGGGCGCGCAGTGATAGATCAGTCGAATCCGATCCGCGTGCCGCCGCGCGCCAATGAGGCTGGCCCGGCCGGATCGGTGTTCAATAGGTGCCTCCCACGGCGGTATCCGGTGTTACGGCCAGCGATGCGCCAAAGTCGCCGTTCCAGGTGTAGATGCCCTGGTGCGACAAGCGCGATTGCGTATCGACGAAAACCCGCCCGCCAACGTCGCGCCATCTGCGGCAAAACGCGTAGTCCTCGGAGAGATAGCGGCCCGTCGAAGGCTCGACCATGACGTCGAAAAAGCGGTAGCAAAGATCGTGAATGGCTGTGTCCGGCGGGCCGTCCGGCACGTATTGCAGTTCGGGAAGCTTCGCCATCATGGTTTCGATCACGCTGCGCTTGATACACATGAAACCGGTTGGCGCTTCGCTGACTTCGAGAAAGCCTTCGTCGTCGATGTCGCGTGCGACGCCGTCGTGTGCATTGACCGGGTAGCGCAGGTAGCGTTGCGCGAAGGTTTCCCGGGTGAGACCGGCAGGAAGTGCCGCCGGCCAGTCGAAGCGCTTGATCGGATAGACCCCGGCGACGACATCGCGGTCGGCCAGCAGCAGGCGAAGAACCTGATCGGCGGTGAATCCGATATCGGCGTCGATCCAGAAAAGATGGGTCAAGCTGGTGTCGGCGAGGAATTCGGCCACGGCGTTGTTGCGTGCGCGCGTGATCAGGCTTTCGCCTGAGCGGATGCGCACCTCGCCAGGCATGCCGGTCTCCCAGAGGCAATTGTTGAGCGCGAGAAGGCTGTTGGCGAAATTCGCTGTGACGTTCCCGCCGTAACAAGGCGTCATGAACAGCGGCTTCATCGATGGGAGAGCGCTAAGTGGGAGCATGGTCAACCTGGACAGAGACGAGAAGAAGGCCGATAGGGCTGGTCTGAAGCGAACGGCCGAACCTGGCAGGCGTTGCGCCGTGCCGATTCGGGCGGTGCGTCGGGTTGACAGTCAGTATCGTCTTACGCTCCGACAGAGAAAATGGGATACGTCCTAATTTGAGCCTGCCGCTCGCGTTTGTCCGACAGACGTCGACGCGAGCCTCGGCGCAGGGCGCGCGCGGGATGACTGCGGCGGTGTGCCGCAACCGGCGATTAACAATCTTTAAAGAACCTCTGATAAACAGCGGATTTTTTCAGTGACATGCTCCGGGCACATCAAGAAATATTGAGATTGCCATGTGCTATCGGAGTCTGTTCAAACCGCCGAGATATATAGGATTCCTGACACTTGCATTCGGTTTATGCGAGGTGATGGCAATCTATCTGATCTTCAGACTCTCCCCAACCTACCTCGATACCTACGATTCCGAATCGCTATGCGAATTCGTGGTGCTGATTGCGACAGGCACGTCGATCCAGCTACTGATCCTGCTGCTGGACGAACTCTGGCTGTTTCATGGCGTGTCCAGCATCAACCGCCATCCCGCATACTTTTCCGTGGGCCTGCACGGCGGCATCAGCATTTCCGGTCTGATTGCCGCCTGGCATTACATCGCGGTATAGGCGCAAGGTTAAACGGCCGCCTCGGGTCGCGGCAGATTCAATCCGGTTGCCAGCCGCGTGGCCTTGAACTCTGTCACGGTATGCACCGCCACGCCTTGCTGCGCGAACGGATCGGCGGCGAGGATCGCGTCCAGGCGCTCGCGCTCCATGTTCGATACGACGATCACGCCGCCGTCGCGCGGCACCTTCGGGCCGGCCACAACAAAATGGCCGGCGGCAAACTGCGCGTCGAGGTACGCGCGATGCGCGGGCAGCACATCGTCGATACGATCGAGCGATGCGGTGTAAGTCAGCGAAACGATATACATGCGGATTCCAGAAAAATAGACCGTCGACGATTGTAGCGGCGCGCGCTCAGCAGGCGGGTGCAGCCGCCGCGGCCTGAAGCGCCGCATGCTGCAGCAGCATGATGGTTTTTCCATCGACGATCTCGCCGCGCCCGATCGCCGCCAGCGCTTCGGTCAAAGGCATTTCGATCACTTCGAGATCTTCGCCTTCTTCGGCGATGCCGCCGCCGCGACCCACGCGCGTGGAGTCGTCGTACTCGCCCATGTAGAAGTAGAGCTTTTCCGTGACCGAACCGGGGCTCATGAAGGCCTCGAACACCTTGCGCAGATTGCGCACGCGATAGCCCGTTTCCTCTTCGACTTCGGCGCGGATGCGCTCTTCCGGCGAGGCCTGATCGAGCAGACCGGCCGCCGCTTCGATCAGCATGCCGTCGTGGCCGTTGACGAAGGCGGGCATGCGGAACTGGCGCGTCAGCACGACATGGCCGGTGGCGGGATTGTGCAGCAGGATGGTCGCGCCATTGCCGCGGTCATAGGTTTCACGGCTCTGGCGTTGCCAGCTGCCGTCGCGGCGCAGGAAGTCGAAGGTGACTTTGCGCAGCACATACCAGTTGTCCGAAAGCACGGTGGTATCGACGATGCGGATGCGGTCCTGGGTGGTCATCACGAGAAGCTCCAGTCTGGATCAAAGGGGCGATGCAAGCGGAAATTCGACATTCCTGTCTGCCGATGGTAACGTGCAATCTCGTGCAGTTTCAAGAAAATTCGTGCAAACCCGATTTCACCCGACCCGACGATGCTCACCAGCCAAAGAAAAAAAGCGATTCTCGACGCCCTCGAACGTGACGGTCAGGTGCTGGCCGGCGAGTTGAGCGTGGCGTTCGGTGTGTCCGAGGACACTGTGCGGCGCGATTTGCGCGAATTGGCGGCGGAAGGGCGTCTGCAGCGCGTGCATGGCGGCGCGCTGCCTGCATCGCCCGCTATTGCGCCGCTGGCCGAGCGCGAAGATATGGATGTGGCTGCCAAACAGCGCGTGGCGCGCAAGGCGGCCGCCATGATCGCGCCAGGCCAGGTTGTGATCGTCGATGGCGGGACGACTTCCGCGCTGCTGGTGCAGTCGCTCGCTCCCGATCTCGTGGCGACCATCGTCACGCATAGCCCGGGTATCGCAGTGGCGCTGGCCGCGCATCCCAGCGTCGAAGTCGTGCTGATCGGCGGGCGCCTGTACAAGCATTCGGTGGTGAGCGTGGGCGCGGCGGCCATCGAGGCCATGTCGCACATTCACGCCGATCTCTACTTCATGGGCGTGACCGGCGTGCATGTGAAGGCCGGGCTGAGCACGGGAGATTATGAGGAAGCCTATGTGAAACGCGCGCTCGCGGCGCGTGCGGCTGAAACCGTGGTACTGGCGAGCGCGTCGAAGCTCAACGCGGCTTCGCAATACTGCATCGGCGGGCTGGATCTCGCTCAGACATTGATCGTCGATGCGGCGGCGGGCGCGAAGCTCACGCGTCCGCTGGAAGAAGCGGGGCTCACGGTCGTGAAGGCCTGAGCGGATGGATTCGCGGATGGTTTCAGGGCTGCGCTGCCGTGAACCGCAATCCGCGTGGGCCCGGCGCTAGTCCGCAACCGGCATCGGCATGTTCGCGACATCGACTGTCACACGCGACAGCAGCCGGTCGGCATCCTTGCTCTTGAGGCGCAGCGCGCCAGCGGCGACCGCTTTCGCTCGTACGGCGGGGCGAATCCAGTAAAACGGCGCACCGTGCGGCGTGAAGGTGCCGTCCGCCGTGCGCGCGGGAATCCAGGAAGCCGGGTCCAGTCCGATTTGCGTCGCCATGGCGAACAGGGCGTCCGGCGTCGGATCGTCTGAAAACAGGCGG
Source organism: Paraburkholderia sp. Ac-20340 (assembly GCF_017104965.1). Classification (GTDB taxonomy): domain Bacteria; phylum Pseudomonadota; class Gammaproteobacteria; order Burkholderiales; family Burkholderiaceae; genus Paraburkholderia. The sequence goes on along the minus strand of NZ_JAAGPR010000062.1, from coordinate 27,010 downwards.
CAATGTTGGGCTTGCGGCCCCCGAACGCTCCAGGCGCCGCTTTTCAGTTCGTCTACGTAGATCATGAGGGTGGGCTAAGGAAATACAGGTTGGGGGAGCGCTGGATGTGCGCCGCCCACGATTACGAAAATGTGAAGCAGGCGATCACACGATCACACGATCACGGATCGCGTTGCCAGACGAGAGCCTAGCCGCATGCGTCTCGTGTGGCGATGATGGAACCGTGAAAGTAATTTCATCGCGAGGACGGTCGCTGAACTGACTCCACGAAGCTGAACTGTTGAACGCCAAGCGCCCAAGGGCTGGGTCCTGTATTGCACGGGACTCAGCCCTTTGCTTTTTGGGTTGATGCAAAGCGACCACCCGAGATCACCGTTGCGCGCGAGTCAGGGAAACTCCTGGTGCATGAGTTGATGACTAATAATATTATTAATTTCACCGTATCGCTGCTCTTGTTTCATCGCTTCCGTTTCCCAGTAATTGGATCGCAGTGCATAGATGGCAGCATCGCTATGCCCGATAAATTAATAATAATTTTCGACCTTTTATAAATACGGGTGATTTCAGGAGATACAGGTGCGCAACTTATTCGTGCTTTCGGCAAGCGCGGTGATTCTGGCCGCGTGCGGCGGTAACAGCGATTCACCCAACCCCACAGCGGTAGCGGACGCGCAGACGTCCGCCGCGAATTCAGCATCGGCGAGCGTGCAAAACGAATTCCGGCTGGCGGGCTCCACGCCGCTCGGCATGCGAACCACCACGCCAGCCGTCGTCATCAGCGATCCGGACAAGAATCTTTCGCCGTACACGCCACCTTCGCCACCTGCTGCGCTCACCAGCACCACGCTCAGTTTCGGCGACTTCACGAGCTATCTCGCGGCGGGCTCGACGCAAGGCTGGGTGCCCGGCGCGACGCCTTCGAGCATCACGATTCCGGCGCCCGCCACCAACGGCACGGGCGCGGGCGACAAGGCCGTCGCGCTTGGCAGCACGTATGCGACGGCTTCCTACGAGGCGGACGTCACGGTCGGCAATCCTGTCGGCACGGGACCGGCCAACGCCGGTTTCATCGTGCGCACGACCAATCCGACGGCGGGCGGCCCGGATAGCCTGACGGGCTATTTCGTCGGCCTCGACACGGGCTCGCACACGCTGGTCGTCGGCCGCGAGAACAACAACTGGACGCAGTTCATCCAGTACCCGAACAGCGCGATCGTCGGCGGGAGTACGCACCATCTGAAGGTCACGACGAGCGGCACGGCCATCACCGTCGATCTCGACCAGCAACGCGTGATCAGCGCGAACGATGCGACCAACGCGCTGCCCGCCGCGTTCGCGAGCGGCAGCTTCGGCGTGCGGCGCTTCGGCGTCGGCGCGACGTTCAGCAACATCACGATCAAGACCTATCCGGCCGTGAAGTCTCCGACTTTCGATTTCTCGAAAGTGGTCGGCATGGTCTATACGCCGTCGTCGGCGGTCAATGCAATCGACTTCTGGGAGAACTACGATCCCGCCGTCGTCAATCGCGAACTGACGTACGCGCAGACCTATGGCGTCAACACGATCGCCGTCTATCTGCACTACCTCGTGTGGGCCAACGACCGCGTCGCGTTCCTGAGCAAGTTCGAGAACCTGCTGGAAATCGCTTCGCGGCACGGCATCAAGGTGTCGCCGATCTTCTACGACGACTGCTGGAACCCGACGCCGCAATACGGACCGCAACCGGCTCCCGTCTGGGGCGTGCACAACAGCCAGTGGGTGCAGTCGCCGGGCACACCGGTCGAACAGGCGTACTTCCAGCCGACGGCATCGAACGCATCGGTGACCTACAAGGCGAGCCTCGCGAACTACATCACCGATTTCGTCGCGCCGCATCGCAACGACTCGCGCATCATCTTCTGGGAGCCGATGAACGAGCCGGGTTGCAGCGGCAACGGATCGTTGCAGCAAACGCGTGCGGTGCTGATGAACGATGCGCGTATCGCGATCCTGAATGCGGGCGCCACGCAGCCGATCAATTCGCCGCAGGTGCAGGAGGATGAGGGCACGTACTTCTCCGACTTCTACGCGTTCCATCCGTATGGCAATCCGTACGCGGGCCCTGTCAACGGCAGCTATGTGAGTGCGCTGAACTCGGAGACGCTGCAGCGCGGCTTCACGGGCACGGCGGGACAGACGATGCCGGGCATCGTGTCGAACTACGGCGGCAGCACGGGCTTCATCGTCTGGGAGCTGATGATCGGGCGCACCAACACGCGCTTCCACTGGGGCCAGACGCCAACCGCACCCGCGACCGTCGAACCGGCGACACCGTTCCAGGGCACGCTCTACCCCGATGGTCACCCGTGGCAGACGTCGGAAGTTCAGGCGCTGACGGGCGGATTCGATGTGAAGCTGCCGGTGCTCAACGTCGCGTACTACAACGATCCGAGTTTCAGCAGCGCGCCGGTGAAGACGTCGGTCACGCCGCTCGTCGATTTCGACCTGAACACGGAGCGCGGCACCGACTCGCCGGATGCCTCGGCGGGCGTCAATGCGACGAACTACGGTATTCGCTGGACGGGGGCGATCGAGGCGTCGCAGTCAGGCCTCTACACGTTCTCGATCAACAGCGACAACGTCGCCCGGTTGTGGATCAACGGCGTCGAGGTCATCAACAAGAAGACGTCGACACGCTCGACGACAAGCGGCGTCGTATTGCTGAATGCCCGGCAGCCGACGTCGATCAAGGTCGAATATGTGCACGGAACGGGGCCGGCAAACATGCATCTGTCCTGGTGGAATCCGCTGGCGCAAAGTCCTGCTGCTGTGCGGATCGTGCCGTCCGATCCGCTCGTGACGACGAACTGAGTTTGATTCAGTCATGCTAATGAAGCCGGCGTCGCGGGAGCGGCGCCGGTTTTTTCTTGTCGGCTGGCATTGGGGACGTTGCGCTGTTGGAGTGCGCGGGTTGCCGCCTACTTGTGCCAATTGCGCGTGGCGATGGCGGAAGAGACGGCTCGCATTTTCTAAAACGGTGCTTCGTTTTGGTAAGCCTTTAAAGAGGTAGCGCTGTGAGGGCGGTGATGATCGACATGTATGTCGTCATCGGAAAAATAGGGCCGTAGCAATTGCAAAAAAGAAGGCTCGGCTGCAAAAAAATTGACCTAAAGATCAATTGGTCTAAAATTCGGGTTGAACAAATGTATGGAGGTCCCTATGAGCGTCGAACTCGATGCAGGGGCAGTGCTTGGCCGGATATTCGAGGAAGCGAAGGCCAAGGGACTGTCGCAGCGCGATCTGGCTGACCAGTCGGGGCTGACCGCCGAGGGGCTCTCGCGGTTGAAGAAGCGCGGCAAGGGCCGGCTTGACACCGTCGAGCGGCTCGCGAGCCTCGTTGGCATGCGACTGGAGCTTGTGCCGGTCGGTCAGCCGTCGGCGCGCCCCAACCAGCGGATCAAGCGCCCGTCAGCGTCCGCGGCGAGCTTTCGCGACCGTCACCCGGAACTTGTCTGGTCCAACAGCCGCGCTTCAAATGAAGTGTTTATCCAGCGCGCGTTGCTCGACCCGCGCTTCGACGTCATTCTCGATGCAGCCACCGAATTTGGCCCGACCATTGTCGAGCGGCAATGGCGCGAGCTTGTTGAAGCGGGATCGATCGAGGCCCGCCGCGCCGCGCCCACCACCGAGCGAATTTTGAGGCACATCCGTGATGGATACGAGCAAGCTACGCGACGACACGCGTGAAGTCTGGGAGGTCCTGCGCGACAGTCCGCTCCTTGCCGGCTTTGTACTTATCGGCGGCACGGCCCTGACCCTTCGGATCGGGCACCGCATCAGCGAAGACCTCGATTTCGCCTATTTCGGTGGCGCGAGGCTCCCTCGGCGGCGCATCGAGGCGCTCGCCGCTGAGGCGAAAACGCACGGCATCACCATGCGGTTGAACCAGAGTCCGCTGGCGCTGGAGGAGTTCCTCGAGTCCGGCCTCGATCTGGCCGATTATCAGATGAACTATGTAGCGATCGACACCGTCAAGGTGACTTTCGTGCGTCTCGACGAGTTGCCGAACCGGGTCTTCGAAGGTAATCAGCCGGCAGGTCCGCTGCGGGTCGCCACGATCGCAGAGATCTTCGAAACAAAGTGCTTCGTCTGTGCGGATCGCTCGAAGACCCGCGACTGGTTCGATCTCTGGGTTCTCATGACGCAGCACGGTTATACGATCGATGATTTTTATCAGGTCTTCCAGAAATACGATGCCGCCAACAAATTCGCCATCGCGGCGATGCGTTTGCGGTCGGGGCGGCCCGACCCAGGCGACGAAGGTTATGAGCAACTGCTGACGGCTGCGCCGACGCTGCCGGAGTTGACCAACTTTTTTGTTCGAGGCCTGGACGAACTGGAAGTCCAGTTAGCCGCAAAAGCGTTCAGAGCGATCCAGCGCGATCCTAAGTTCGACGTGGACTAGACGCCTGGTGCGCGTCGCTTCGGCGTGGGCGCAGTGAGACGCACCGCATAGGTGAAAGTCAGTTCAGCGAATGAACACGAACACGACTTCCGCTACCTCGGGCGACGATCCGTGGCTCCTCACGCTGGAAGATATCGAGAGTGGGTTGACTGGGCGCCGCGCACCGGATCTCGAGTAACAACGCATCATGCTTCACTTGTGGCGGGTTGCAACGACTCGCCCGGCTGCGCGGACTAACTGTCCATCGATGTTCGCGGCTGGTTTCTTCCCGTTCCGTATCTTTCGCCTGCCTCGCGGCAGTGTGGTCCGCGCGCGCTCTATATATGCACTCTCCCCACCCACCAGGGTTTCTGATAAGTTTGCAACATTTGATGCGAAGAAGTAGAGTGTCGCAACAATTGGATTGCTGGTCGGAATGTAGGGCCGCATTTGGACGGCCGAGGAGAATGGACGCTATGAAACGTATGAAGCTGACGACCTGGATCGTCATCGGCATGGTGCTGGGGATTGCAACCGGCTACGCGTGCCATCGCGCGATTGCCGATGTGCCGACGCTGAAATCGGTCGCCGACGCCTTTGGCCTCGTCACGGACCTGTTCCTGCGCCTCATCAAGATGATCGTCGCGCCGCTGGTGTTCACGACGCTCGTGGTGGGCGTGGGCAAGATGGGCGATGCGAAGGCGGTCGGACGTATCGGTGTGCGAACGATTGCCTGGTTTCTTGGCGCGACCTTTGTTTCGCTGCTGCTGGGCGCGCTGATCGCGAACTGGCTGCAACCGGGCGCGGGCCTGAATCTGCCGTTGCCCGATTCACACGCGGCCACCGGTATTCAGGCCGGTTCGATCTCGCTCAAGGAGTTCATCACGCATCTCGTGCCCAAGAGCGTCGTGCAGGCCATGGCCGAAAACGAAATTCTGCAGATCGTTGTGTTCGCAGCTTTCTTCAGCCTCGGCATCATTGCGATTGGCGAGCCTGCGCAAGGCATCGTTGCGCTGTTCGAGCAGATTTCGGCGGTGATGTTCAAGGTCACCGGCTATGTGATGGCTTTCGCGCCGGTAGCGGTATTTGCGGCGCTCGCGCACGTGGTCGCAATTCAGGGGCTGGGCGTGCTGTTGAGCTACGGCACGTTTATGGGTGTGTTTATCGGCGCGCTGGTGTTGTTGTGGTGTGCGATTGTGGGCGCGGGCGGGCTGGTGCTGGGCGCGCGCGTGTTCGGTCTGGTGCGCGCCGTGCGTCTGCCGATGCTGCTGGCGTTCAGCACGGCGAGCAGCGAATCGGCGTATCCGAAGCTGCTGGAACAACTCGAACGCAGCGGCGTGCCGCGCCGCATTTCAAGTTTCGTGCTGCCGCTGGGCTATTCGTTCAACCTCGATGGATCGATGATCTACTGCACGTTCGCCACGCTGTTTATCGCGCAGGCCTACGGCATTCATCTGTCGTTCATGGAGCAGGCCACCATGCTGGCGATCCTGATGCTCACGAGCAAGGGCATGGCGGCGGTGCCGAAGGCCTCGCTTGTGGTGATCGCCGCTACGCTCGGCCAGTTTCATATTCCCGAAGCGGGCCTGCTGCTGATCATGGGCGTGGACACGTTCCTCGACATGGGCCGCACGGCCACCAACGTGCTCGGCAACAGCGTGGCCGCGGCGGTGGTGACGAAGTGGGAAGGGCAGCTTGGCCCCGTGCTCAGCGACGACGAATACGACGCGCTGCTTGGCGAACGGGAGCGCGAAGCGGCCGCCGCTGGGCCGCGCGTTCTAGCCTGAGCGATATCGGCACAGAAGTACTCAGGGCTTGCGGCCGAAGGCGGCGCGCAGGCCTTTGCGAAGTGTTACCAGCCGCGCTCACGATGTTAGCGACCGTTCAACACCACACCACGCGGTCGTACGCCACGGTACGCCGATAGACGTTCTTGCCGCGCCAGCTCGAAAACTCCATGTAGGCACATTCGAGCACCAGAATCCAGTTCGTTACGCGCATCGCCATCCCCATCGTTTGATTGAATGCAGAACCAGTCTAGGGCCGCGTCATGCGAGGCGAATCCTCGAGCAAGCGCGGTTTAACCGCTCAGTTCATGCAATTCATGCCGGGTGCTGCGCCGACCCGACGCAATTTTTACCGATTTTCCGCGCATTATCCGTGCAGCAGGCCGGTGTCTCGCCATGTTGCACCGCAACTGCGATGCCTGGTTTTAGCACGCAGGCTGGGCCGCGGTTCGGGCCCTTTGTCGATCAGGCGACGATTGCGGCGCATTCCCGATCTGCACTCATCCTCGCACGCCATTCGCGTTCGAACCGTGCGCTTGCGGACGTTGGCAAGCAGTCAGGCGGCGATTTCGTTGCGCGGACACCCGATGCGGCGACTATTCCGAAGCGCGATCTGGCGTTTAAACGCGAATCCCGCACCGCAAAAAGGCGGGTCATCGTGCCCTTATCCGTCAAGATCGCCGCGTTTTCGGACAGGGCGCCGCACGACGAAAACGAGCCGCTATGCTTGGTTTGTCGCATCGCACGCGCCTGCTGAACGACTCCCCGGCAGGCTGCGTTAGCCGATGATTTCCTTTCGTTTCATTACCCGGATTCAGCCGATGCGCGCCTCGCCCGCGCGCTCGCGAGTGGTCCCGAGATGGCCTCCCCCGCCGTCTCGCTCTTCGCCTGCCGTGTCCGCGAGGGACGGCAGGCTTTTTTCTGGTGCGGAGCATTGCGGTGCGAGTGCGGTTCGGCGTGGGATTTCGCCTGCGTTTGTCTGCGCGCGAAGCTGTCGTGCGGTTGGCGCGCGTATTAGACTGGCGCGTCATGCTTGTAGGGCGCCATCGCGCCTATGAGTTTTTACGTGCTATTCATGCACGCATTACCGCACGAACTTCATGCTCAAGAATCTCTGGTACGTCGTGGCCGCATCGGCCGACTTGCGCGACGCGCTGTTGCCCGTCACGGTGCTGGGCCATCGCTTTGTCGCGTATCGCGATGCCGCTGGCACGGCGCGTCTGCTGTCCGATATCTGCGTGCATCGCGGTGCTTCGTTGAGTGCGGGGCGGCGCGTGAACGGCGAGGTGCAGTGCCCGTATCACGGTTGGCGTTATGGCGGCGATGGTGTTTGCACGCATATTCCCGCGCAGCCGCAGGCGCGCGTGCCGGCGAAGGCGCGCGTGGATGGTTATCCGGTGATCGAGCGGCATGGCTGGGTGTGGGCGTTTATCGGCGATCTGCCGGAGGGCGAACGGCCACCGTTGCCCGCGCTCGATTGGGCCGACGATCCTGACGTGCGTGTCGTGCATGGCACGTTTGACTGGCGCGCGAACTGGGAACGCATCGTGGAGAACGGGCTCGATTTTGCGCATGCGCCCTTTGTGCATGGGACTTCTTTTGGGGCGCCGGATCGGCCGGAAATCGACAGCTTCGAAGTGAGTGGCGCCGACGAGTGGGGCGCGCATGCGCGCATCGTCATGCAGCGGCCGGTGCGCAAGGGCTTATTGCGGCGCAGGCTCACCGGCGAACATGTCGATGTGGTCACGCAGACCGGTTTTCATTTGAGCGGGCCGTGTGCCACGCTTGAATTGACGCTTGGGAATGGGTGGCGGATTTTTATCGCTTCAGCGCATGTGCCGGTTGATGCACTGCATACGCGCACTTACTGGATGATGGGCCGGACTTTTCTGAAGCAGGCCGTTTTTGATGGGCGCTTCCGAGCGCGGAATCTGCGGATTTTCGCTGAGGATCATGCCGTGCTCGAGCGGATTCGGCCGGAGTGTGTGCCGGATGGGTGGCAGAGCGAGGTGTCGGTGAAGTCGGATGCTTTGCAGATTGCCTTTCGGCAGAGGGTCAGGGGGCTCGAGGCGCGTGGGTGGAGTGTCGGCGATGCGGCTGTTGCCGAGATGAAGGTGGTCAAGGTGATTGGCGGGCCTGCGAGGCGGGAAGGTGGGAGTTGGGCGTTGGATGCTTGCTGAAGTTCTTTTTTGGGCGGTGTCGGCAGGCGGTGTTGGCATTTCTGTGTGTGACACGAAAACAAGGAAATGCCAACTCCGCCATAAACACCCCAAAAAACACGCCCAAAAAATCAATGCATCCCGGCATCATCCCGTGGAGGCACCACCGGATCGACCGCCTCCCAATAAGGCTCGCTACCATAATAAGCGTGCACAGTACTGCCCCACTTGGCGTCCGCCATAGCCGGCCACTGATCCTTATCGAAGCCCGGCGCACTCCTGACCCTCTCCGCCGACACATTCAGCAAAAAGCACTTCCGGCTGGTATCGAGCGTCAACGCTCCCCAGGGAATCGCCAGAAGCTTATCTCCGATCCCCAGAAAGCCACCACTCGACATCACCACATAAGCGATCCGTCCGCTTTGCACGTCGAGCATGATGTCCTTTACCTTGCCGATCTCTTCGCCATCCGAACTTAAAATCTTGTCGCTATCGAGCGTGCTGGCCGCCATGACATCCGGCCCTGGCCCGGCAGCCGTTGACTTACCCTTGCCGACAATACGCGCACCGTTTCCCGTGGGCATGGGGTTAGGAGTAAAGGTAGGCATGTCCGTCTCCTTGCGTGAGGCACTTCGTTGAGTTCGGCCGGGCTATCGTGCTCCGGCCGCCGTGTCTTCTCTAGCGCAATGTGCGTGCCGCACGCGCAATTCGAAACGCTTCAGCCTACCGGCGTTTCGCCTTCGCCCGGCTGCTTGCCCGGACGGTCCGCAGGCGACTGCTTGCGCCCTTCGTCGTGACGTTCCGGCATCTTGCTGCGCTCGTCGTCGTTATGTTGCGCGGGCTTGGGATGACGCAGCGCTTCTTCATGCGCGCTATCGTCGCGGCTCTTCTGTTCGCTGTCCTGCTGGGTATTCGCATTCATGGCATCGCTCCCTTGATGGTCAATCGATGTTCAGCCGGCGCGCTGCCGGTCGATACATGATTGCCGAGCAAAGCCTGCGCCCGCGTTACGAGGTCGTGCCCGGTTTCGCGTTGTTTGCTGCACTGTTGAGCGCGCCGATTTTAGGACCGGTCGCCGCTCCAACTCCCACGCCAGCTTGCACACGCGCGGCCGCGCCAGCGCCCCCGGCGGTCAGATGCCCCGCGTTCTCGAAGAACGCGCGCTCGGCCGCCTGGTTCATCACCAGAATGCTGATGCGCCGGTTCAACGGGCTATCCGATTCGCCCTTATCGAGCGGCAGCACATCGGCCAGCCCGCGCACCTGCAGCAGCCGGTCCTCGCGCAGATGGCCCGCCACCAGCGCGCGCCGCGCGGCATTGGCGCGTTCGCTCGACAATTCCCAGTTCGAGTAGCCAGCGAGGCCGCCGGAATAGGGCACCGAATCCGTATGGCCCGCGATCGAAACGCCGCTGTCCACGTCGTTCAACGCACTGCCGATCTCGACGAGAATCGTGTACGCGTAGTCTTCCAGCTTTGCGCTGCCGGTTGCGAACATCGGGCGCTTGAGCGAGTCGACCAGTTCGATGCGCAAACCTTCGTCGGTGATGGTCACGCGGATCTGGTCCTTGAATGCGCTCAGCGCGGGCTTTTGCTCGATCAGCGCGGAAAGCCGCGCTTTCAGTTGCGCGAGCCGCGCCTTGTCGGCCGTCTCGCTGGGCGCGACGGACACCTGCACCGCACGCGTGGCCTGCGGTTGCGCATTCGCGCCGCCCACGGCCGGCAGCTTGTTCGACAGATCGTGGCCGCCGCCGTTGATGATGCTGGGGCTCGGATTCGCCGAATTCGGCTTGCCGCCCAGCATGCTCGAAAGCGGCGTGTTGAAGTACTTTTCGATGCCGTCGCGATCGTACTGCGAGGTCGAACCCAGCAGCCACATGAGCAGGAAGAACGCCATCATCGCCGTCACGAAGTCGGCATAGGCGATCTTCCATGCGCCGCCGTGGTGACCTTCGTGACCCGCCTTCTTCACACGGCGCACGATGACCGGCGCCTTGCTGCTCTGGCCGTCCTGCGCGCCGCGCTGTCGTTCTGCCATGTCGTTCTCCTGAATTTTCTGCGCTGCCGTTACATAGCGCGCGGGGTTACGCGGCCTTTGGCGTCTTGGTCGCGCGCACCGTTTCGTCGAGCTCCTGGAAGCTCGGACGATCCGCCGTGAACAGCACCTTGCGGCCGAACTCCACCGCCACCGGCGGTGCATAACCGGCGAGCGACGCCAGCAGCACGGCCTTTACGCACTGATACGGCTTGGAAGCCGCACGGCCCTTGGCATTGAGCAGATCGGCGATCGGGCCCACGAAACCATAGGCGAGCAGAATGCCGAGGAACGTGCCCACGAGCGCGCCCGCAATCATTTCGCCGAGCACGGCGGGCGGTTGACCGACCGAGCCCATGGTGTGCACGACGCCCATCACCGCCGCGACGATGCCGAAAGCGGGCAGGCCGTCGGCCATCTTCTGGATCGCGTTGGGCGCGACCGAGACTTCGGCGTGGTGCGTTTCCAGTTCCTCGTCCATGAGGTCCTGCATTTCCATCGGATTCACGTTGCCGCCCGACATCATGCGCAGATAGTCGACGATAAAGTCGAGCAGATGATGATCGGCCAGCACGCGCGCGTACTTCTGGAAAATCGGGCTGCTGTCGGGCGCTTCGATATCCGCTTCGAGCGCCATCATGCCTTCCTTGCGCGCCTTCTGAAGCAGTTCATAGAGCAGCGCGATGAGTTCCAGGTATTGCGCCTTGGTATAGCCGCCGCCCTTGAAACACGAGGGAATGGCCTTGAGCGTCTTGCCCAGCGTCGAGCGCGGATTGCTCACCACGAACGCGCCCAGCGCCGCGCCGAAAATACATAGCAGTTCGAACGGTTGCACGAGTGCGGGCAGATGGCCGCCCACACCGACAAAGCTACCGATCACCGATCCAAGGACCACGATCCAGCCGATTGCGACGAACATGATGTTTTCTTGCCTCCCTGTGAATCAAATCAAATGTGCGCGGCGCTAGGCGCGGCGCGTGCGATGGCGTGCCAGCAGACGCCGCGTCGCAAAGTTGGTGGCCGCGCCTGCGTGGCGCGCGCACAGCACGCCGGCGCGACGGGCGCGCGGGGCTGCGCTCGCGGCGCCTTGCTGGCTGCCCGCGAGTCGAGCCGCACTCGCAAACGCGTGACGCAAAGTCATTTTTACTGCCTGTTCCGGTGATTTCATGATGCTTTCGTTAATGAACCGTGGTCTGCTTTACGGCGGCGCAACACGTTGCTGAAGTCATCTGAAGGATTTTTTTGCGGGGATCGATCAGGCAATAATTGCCATATGCTTCGATATCCGAATCAATTCGATCTAATCGAATAAGCAGGAAAGCGCTTGTGGCAAGGGTTCAAAGACGCATGCCGCTCGCGAGTCGGTGTGGGTCGCGCCGGTCTCAATCGCACGCGTGCGCACATTCAAACGTTTGCGCGAGCGGTGAGGGTTTTCGGCTAGGGGCGATGCCTGGGGTAAAAATTGCCGGATTGCTGCCGTAAACACAAGCAAGGCGCAAGCCGCCTCGTGTTTTCACCCCGCGCGCGTGCTGCGCTGCGCGCCATTTCTGCCGAGGCGAGACCCACCGAATGATTACCGCACCGCTCCCGCTCGACGAAGATCTGCGCCTGCGGGCGCTCCAACGGCTCGACATCCTCGATTCCGATCCCGAGGAAGCGTTCGACCGCATCACGCGCCTTGCCGCACGGGCGTTTGGCGTGCCGGTCGTGCTGGTTTCGCTGGTCGATGAGGATCGCCAGTGGTTCAAGTCGCACTACGGCATCACGGCTTGCGAAACGCCGCGCAGCATGTCGTTCTGCGCGCATGCGGTGCTCAGCAAACGCATGCTGGTGGTGGAAGATGCGCTGGACGACGAGCGCTTTCTCGACAATCCGCTGGTGCTGGGCGCGCCGCTGCGTCTCGCGGATGGCCAGGTCATCGGCACGCTTTGTCTGATCGACACGCAGGCACGCAATTTCGAGCCCGGCGATGCCGAAGCGCTCGCCGATTACGCGCAACTGGTCGAACGCGAACTCGAAGTGCGCCGCCAGTTGATCCGCTCGCGCACGGCGCACGAACGCGACCGCCGCTCGCTGGCGATCAGCGAGGCGCGCTTCACGACGGTTTTCAAGGAAACGCCGATCGGTAACGCGCTGGTCGCGCTCGATGGGCGTTTCATGGACGTCAACGAGACCTTCTCCGATATCACCGGCTACGACGAAGCGACACTGCGCACGCTCACGTTCGCCGAAGTCACGCATCCCGCCGATGTCGCTTCGGATGTGGCGCTCACGGCGGAACTGGTGGCCGGCAAGCAGAGCACCTACACCACCGAAAAGCGCTATATGCGCCCGGACGGCACGGCGATCTGGGTGAATCTTGCGGTGACGCTGCTGCGCGATGCGGCGGGCTTGCCGCTGCATTTCATCGCCGCCGTGCAGGACATCGACACGCGCAAGCGCAGCGAGGAAGCGCTGCGCAACTATCACGCGGAACTCGAAGAGCGCGTGCGCGAACGCACGACCGAATTGCGCCGACGCCGCGACGCGCTGCAAACCATCACCGACAATCTGCCCGTGCTGATCGCCGTGGTGGATCGCGATCTGCGTTATCGGTTCAACAACGAAACGTTCAGGCGCGTGCTGTCCACGCCGGGTTCGGTGCTGCGCGGCGCGAGCGTGCGCGATACGTTGCGCGCCGAGGTATTCGAGCGCTTGCAGCCGTACTTCACGCGCGCACTCGCGGGCGAGCGCGTGACCTGCGACGAGGTGCGTTATCGCGCGGACGAAGATCGCGTCTGGTGCACGACCTATATTCCCGCCGAGCGCGAGGGCAAAGTGACGGGCTTTTACGTCATGTCGCACGACGTTACCGAACAGCGCCGCACCGAGCAGCGGCTGCGCGAGAATGCGTTGATCGACCCGCTCACGGGTCTTGCCAACCGGCGGGCGCTGGAAGAAGAACTGGGCGCGACGCTGGCCGAAGCGAGTCCGTTCGCGCTGTGCTTTATCGATCTCGACGGATTCAAGGGCATCAATGACCGTTTCGGCCACGATACCGGCGACGCGTTGTTGCGCGAAGTGGCGAACCGGCTCACGTCGACGGTGCGTGCTGGCGATTTCGTGAGCCGCCTGGGCGGCGACGAGTTCGTGGTGCTCAGCCGCGGCGTGACCGAAGCCGCGAGCGCGGAGCGTATCGCCCAGGCGATTTGTCAGACGCTTGCGCGGCCTGTCGTGGCGGGCGGGCAGATGGTCGAGGCGAGCGCCAGCGTGGGCGTGCTCCTGCACGATACGGACGAAACCGGCGTGCGGCCAGACGAGCCGCTCAGTCTGGCCGACGCCGCCATGTACGAGGCCAAGCGCGCGGGCCGCAATACGTGGCGGATGGCGCGGGCCGCGCCGCGCGCCGCTTTGCTGCCGCAATAGGCTCCCGCGCCTCTCAAGTAGCGCTTTCTCGCCGCGAAGCCTGGGTGCAATGCCCGGGCACGAAAACTGCTGCCATTCTCCGCAATGCCTTTGTAGCGGCGATCCGGCGCATATTTCACACGTACCCCGTGCGTAAATGCGAGCGTGACGCGATAATGCCCCGATTGTGTGGGCCTTCGCGTGGCGCAGCAGCGACCGCGCGAGCCACTACAGGGCCAACCACTCTTTACGCTTCGCGTTTACTTACCCGGACCCGACCCGTGACCGCAATTCGATCCGCAGCCGAATCCTCGTTTGTCGACGTCCTCGGCGCCTTGCGCCTCGCGACCGCGTCCCGCCACGACAGCGTGGAGCGGGCCATGCCGCTCGCCGCAGCAACGCCGACTCTGGCCGATTACCGGCAACACCTGCGGGTTTTACACGCCTGGCTCGCGCCGCTGGATGCCTGGTTCCGGCGCTTCGCCGACGGCCCGCAAGATCCCACCTTATTGCCGCCGCTTGCGCGCCTTGCGCTGATCGAGCGCGATCTCGCGCATCCCGCCTTGCAAGGTCTGCCGACGCCGGACGCGGTTGCCGTGCCTGCTGCGGATCGCCCGCTCGTGCCGTTCGAAGCCAGCGCGGCGTGGCGCTGGGGCGCCTGCTATGTGGTGGAAGGCTCGCAACTGGGCGGCGCCGTGCTGCTGCGCCGTTACGCGGGCACCTTCGCGCCGCATCCGCTCGACTATCTGAGCGGCGATGGCAACGCACCCGGCCCGCGCTGGCATGCCTTCGTCGCCGCCATGCGCCGCGACGTGCACACGCCGCGCGAAGTCGATCAGGCCTGCGCGGGCGCACGCGCCGCATTCGACCGCCTGAAGGCGCTGCTGCCCGAGGCCGCGCCGGTCGACACGCCCGCCGCATCGCGTGCCGAAACGGTCTGAGCGCGTCTCGCCTTTTTTCGTTTTTCCTCCCGTTTCGATGCCCGCCGTCACCTCGGTTGACGGCGCTCGCCTGTTGGAAACACATAGGATTGCCAGGGTTTTCAGGCGACCGGGACATCTGAAACGCGGTCTCGATGATCGACGCCTATAATTTTCGCGTATTGTCAGTTTCAGCGATTGCCACGGCCGGAGAGTGACGTCAGGAAACGTCTCGCTGGCCATTCAAGCCGGCACAGGACAAACACGAAAGAACAGGATGGCGACCGTGGACCTGCAAAACGTGACGCTATGCGCCGCAGACTCGATACATCCGCAGCTTGCCGCGCGGGCGCTTGAAACGTCTGCAATCCAATGCCGTTTCGGCGACTCGATTCTCTTCACACACGAGGCCGTGCCGACCTCCGCGCGCATCGTGCCGATACCGCGCCTGCAGTCGAGGGAAGACTATTCGGATTTCATGATCAAGCAACTGGTGCGCCACGTGAGCACGCCATGGGTGCTGGTGATCCAGTGGGACGGCTATGTGCTGGATGGCGCAGCATGGAGCGATGCTTTCTTCGATTACGACTATATCGGCGCAGTCTGGCCGTTTCATCGCGATGGCATGACCGTGGGCAACGGCGGTTTTTCGCTGCGCTCGGCGAAGCTGCTGCACGCACTGGCCGATGAGCGTATCCAGTTGCCTTATGGCGTGAGCGAAGACGAATTCATTTGCCGTCAGTTTCGGCCGCAACTCGAAGCGGATTCCGGCATTCGCTTCGCGCCTGCGGAAATCGCTTCGCGCTTCGCTTATGAACATGAGCGCCCCGGCGCGCCGACGTTCGGTTTTCATGCTGCATTCAATATGTGGCGTCATGTCGATGACGACACCATGATCGGGATGATCAATACGCTCGAGCAACGCACCTATGCCTCGCGCGAAGTACTGCAATTGCTGATTGCTTATTGCGAACTCCGAAAATTCGACTGCATCAAGGCGATGTATATGCGTTACCGGCAGATCTGGAATGAAGCGCAATTCGTGCAGAGCCTGCAGGCGACCGGCGTTTCGCACGATCTGGTTGTGCTATGTGCCGATCTTTGCGAAAGATCAATCGGTAACGAAGATCGCAAAGGCTTTTGCGAGTGACAATAGCCGTGGAGTGACCTCAATGCGTCTTTGCACCGGAGAATGTCCATGCACCTCACCGCCCTGAAAAACGCCCGCGAGTTTTTTGATTGCTACGCGCCGCATATTGTTTCGCCTGACACGCAAGCCAGCATCATCGAAATCGGCAGCCAGGATGTCAACGGCTCGCTGCGCAGCGTTTGCCCGCAAGGCGTGAGCTATACCGGTGTGGATTTCGTGGAAGGGCGGGGCGTCGATGTGGTGCTGCAAGATCCTTATGTGCTGCCGTTTGGCGATGCCAGTGCAGATGTGGTGCTCGCCAGTTCTGTTTTCGAGCACTCCGAAATGTTCTGGGTGCTCTTTCTGGAAATCATGCGCGTTCTTAAACCCACGGGCCTGTTTTATCTGAACGTGCCTTCCAATGGGGACTTTCATCGCTGGCCGGTCGACTGCTGGCGCTTCTATCCAGATAGCGGTAACGCGCTGGTCACCTGGGCGAAACGCAATGGCATGCAGCCGCTTCTGCTCGAATCGTATACGAGCCTTCAGCAGACCGGCTTGTGGAATGATTTTGTGGCGGTCTTTCTGAAAGACCAGCAATTCGCCGAACGCTATCCCACGCGCATCCTGCATAACAAATACGATTATCTCAACGGTATCGCCTCGTTCGAGCCCGCCCGGTTCCACAACCAGTCCACCTTGACGGAAGACCGGCTCAAATTGCAGGCAGCCGGGCAGGGTTTCGCCGAGGAATGACACAGGCACAGCGGTACAATCCGCACTTTGCACCGCGAACCCGTTGTCATGACCGAAGCCAAACCCGACACGCCCCTCGATCGACTCATCGAGCAGGTGCTTGCCTTTCGCGAAGCGCGCGACTGGCAGCAATTTCATACGCTGCGCAACCTGATCGTCTCCACCAGCATCGAGGCGGGCGAACTGCTCGAAACGATCCAGTGGAAAGACGACGCGCAGATTGCCGCCATGCTCGCCGACGCTAAAGGACTCGCGCATCTCAAACAGGAATGCGCCGATGTCTTTATCTATCTGCTACTCGTGGCGCAGACCGCAGGCTTCGACCTCGTGCAGGCAGCCGCCGATAAAGTGCGCGTGAACGAAACGCGCTATCCGGTCGAGAAGGCGAAGGGCAGCGCGAAAAAGCACAATGAGCTTTAACGAGCGGCTACATTTGCCGCATACCCGCATTAGCCGCTATACGGCGGCGGTTCGTTGAGCACGGCCCAGAACACGCCCAGGTCATTGATGGCGTCCATGAATTCGTCGAATTCCACGGGCTTCACAACGTAGGCGTTCACGCCCAGATCGTAGCTGCGCAGCAGGTCTTTTTCCTCGCGCGACGACGTGAGCATGACAATCGGCACGCGTCTGAGGCGGTCGTCCTCGCGCACGATCTTGAGCACTTCGTGGCCGTCTACCTTCGGCAATTTCTTGTCGAGCAGGATCACGGCGGGGTTTTCATCGGGGCGCTCGGCCCATTGGCCTTCGCGACGCAGATAATCGAGCGCTTCCGCGCCGTCGCGCAGCGCCACGACCGGATTGGCGAGCCTGGCTTTTTCGAGCGCGATCAGCGTCAGCTCGATATCGTTGGGATTGTCTTCTACCAGCAAAATGGGTCTCAGCACGACGATTTCCTTCTTCTACTGCGCCTCGGGCGCGTGAATGCCTGTTGCAAATTGGAAGCCTGCAAATAAGGTGCGAGTGGCCTTATTCCGGTTTGCGCACGTTTCTGAACGGCTGCGCCTCGGGTGTCACGGAGGCGAGCCGCGCGACGGCCGCCGCTGCGGTTTCTGGCCCGCTTTGCGCGGGCGCCGCGCCAGCCGAACGCGGAATCGCAAACGACACGGTCGTGCCCACGTCGAGCTTGCCCTCCGCCCACGTGCTCCCGCCGTGCCGTTCGACGATCCGTTTGACGCTAGCAAGCCCGATGCCCGTGCCTTCGAAGTCCTCGAAACGATGCAGGCGCTGGAACACGCCGAACAGCTTGCCCACGTAACGCGCGTCGAACCCCACGCCGTTATCGCGCACGAACACGATGTCGTGATTGGCGAGCGGCGAATCGTCCGCGCCCGCGCTACAGCCGATTTCGATGATCGCGGGGTCATCCGCGTTGGCGTGATTGCTGGTGAACTTCACGGCGTTGTCGATCAGATTGCGCAGGACGACGTGCATCAGCACCGGGTCCACGATGAGCGCATGCAGCGTATCGATACGCCATTCGATCGTGCGTTGCGGATGATCGCGCTGTTGATCGGCGACGAGTTCTTTCACGAGCCGGTTCAGATCGACGCGCTGTTTGTGGAGCGCCGCGCGGCCCATCTGCGAAAACGCCAGCAGATCGTCGACGAGCTTGCCGCCGAAGCGCGCCGAATCGGCGATACGCTCGATGAAATGTTTGCCGCGAGCCGATAAACGCTCGCCTTCGTTCTGTGCCAGCAGATCGGCGAAACCGACGATATGGCGCAACGGCGCGCGTAGATCGTGCGAAACCGTATAAGAAAAGCCTTCGAGTTCCTGATTCGCGCGGCCCAGTTCGAGCGCGAGTTGCGCCAGTTCTTCGGCGCGGCGCAGCACGATATCGAGCAGCGCGGCGCGAAATTCCAGCGCGATTTCCTGCTCGGCGGCGTGCCAGGGCAGCGAGCGTTCACGTACTTCCTCGGTCCAGACTTCGAAACTCGCACGGGGCGAAAGCGAATTCGCGAGCGTTGCCAGCTTCGCGCGCGGGTCACCCGCCCATTTGAGCGCGCGCACGACTTCTGGCCGGAACCAGATCACGTAATTGCGAAAGAGCCGCGAGATCGATACCGCGAGCATGCCGGCCGCGTCGTGATGGAATGGCACGGCTGCGTCGCTGGCGAATTGATCGGCGGCGTAAATTTCGCTATCCTGACGATCGAGCCAACTGAGGATCGCTTCGATCTGCGCCTTGTCCGGCGTCGTGCCCACCGTCACGATGCGTCCGTCGAACACGATGGCCGCGCCCGTCGCATTCGCGAGCCCGAGCAGATCGCGCGGCGCGTCGCTGAGCGCCGTGACGAAGTGCTCGCTATTGGCCATCGCCGCGAGCAGGCGCGAAAGTCGATGGCGCAACGCAAGCCGATATTCGGCCTGGGCGCGATCCTCGCGCGCTTCCACCTGCAGCGAAAGCATCTGCGCGATGTGCTCGCAGGCGGCGCGAACCTCGAAAGCGGGCACGCGCGCATGCGCGTGGTGACAGGAAATAAGTCCCCAGAGCCGCCCGCGCACGACGATCGACATCGACATCGACGCACCCGTGCCCATGTTCTTCATGTACTGCACGTGCACGGGAGAGACGCTGCGCAGCGATGCCCAGGTAAGATCGGTCGGGCGGCCCGTGGCCGGATGCAGCGGCGGTACGAGCGGCACGCTGGCGTAACCGGCATCGGCGATCAGACGGATGCGGTTGTGCACGTAGAGCGCGCGTGCCTGCGCGGGAATATCGGCGGCGGGGAAATGCTGGTCGAGATACGACGCGTAGCCGGTGTCGAGCGCTTCCGCGATGACGTGGCCGTTACCGTCGTCATCGAAGTTGTAGACGAGCGTGCGGCCAAAACCGGTAATGCGCTTGACTTCGTTCGCGGCGAGCCGGGCGAGATCGTCTACTGTCTCGCATTCCTGCAGGCCGCGCAGGAACGTGCGCACGAGCGGATAGAGCGAGGAAAACACATCGGCGGTGCCGAGCGCGGGCTCAAGCTCGACGATCGCGATGCCGTCGTAGCGATGCGCGACGATGGCGAGCGGCGGGTGTGCATCGGCAGGCGCATCTGAAGGCGTGCGTAGATCGCGCGGATCGGCAATCGCGCCGATAAAACGCGGCGTGCCGTCCGAAGCGGGCTCGGCGAGCGCAGCGAGCGTGGCCTGCGCCGCGCTTTCGCCAATCAGTTGCGCGAGCGGCGCGCCCAGCAACGCCTGCGCCGTGGTGCCGGCGAGCGCGCCAGCATTGGCGCTGAGTTGCGCGATGCGGCCGTCATGGTCGAGGCTGATCAGAAACCCATGTGGCTGGATGCTGCCGGGAAGATGGATCGGCTCACTGGCACAGTCCGCTTGCGAAGCGTGCGTGCTGGCCGGTGCCTGATGGGTCATGAATACTCCGTGATGGGACATGTCGAGGGGTCGGCATGCTTCAGCAAATCATGTGCCGCGCTTGCGGCACGGTCATGACGCCCGCACCCGCTCAACTCGTGAGGTTTTCCTCCAGCCGCTCGAACACGCGCTGCGTTGCGCCGCGCGCATGCAGCGCGAACAGCAGCAACGAACGGCCCGTCACCTGGTAGATATCGCCGGCTTCGAACTCCGGCAACTCGTCGCGCACCGGCATATTCGTGTCGATCAGGCAACTCCATTGATCGTTGCCCGGCACCGAAGGCAGCGTGAATTCCACAACGTCGTGATAGGCGTTCAGCACGATCAGCATGGTGGCGTCGGAGGCCAGGCGCATGATGCCGCTGGTCTGCGATCTGCCATCGATCAGCATGCCGAAGCATCGCATCTGCGCATCGCCCCATTGATCGCCGGTGAGCGGCACGCCTGCGGGCGAGAGCCATTCGACATCGGTGACGTCGAGCGTAGCGTTGTGCTCGCCGGTCAGGAAGCGATTGCGACGCAGCACCGGCAGCGCATGACGCAGCGTCGTGAGCTTGCGCACGAAATCGGCGAGCGCATGGCCGTCTTCGTCGATGCCTTCCCAGTCGACCCAACTGATGTCGTTGTCCTGGCAATAGGCGTTGTTATTGCCGCGCTGCGTGCGGCCGAATTCGTCTCCTGCCAGCAGCATCGGCGTGCCTTGCGAAAGCAGCAGCGTGGCGAGGAAATTGCGTTTCTGGCGCTCGCGTAGCGTGCGGATTTCGGTGTCGTCGGTCGGGCCTTCCGCGCCGCAATTCCACGAGAGATTGTCCGAATGGCCGTCGCGGTTTTCTTCGCCATTGGCTTCGTTGTGGCGCTCGTTGTAGGACACCAGATCGTGCAGCGTGAAGCCGTCGTGCGCGGTGACGAAGTTCACGCTCGACCACGGGCGGCGCCCGCGCCGGTTGAACTTGTCGCCCGAGGCGGCCAGGCGCGTGGCGAGATCGGCGGCCTGGCCTTCGTCGCCTTTCCACCAGCCGCGCACGGTGTCGCGAAAGCGGTCGTTCCATTCGCCCCAGCCCGGCGGAAAGCCGCCCACCTGATAGCCGCCGGGGCCGCAGTCCCAAGGCTCGGCAATCAGTTTCACGCTGGAGAGAATCGGGTCCTGGCGGCAACTGTCGAGAAAGCCGCCGCCTTCGTCGAAACCATACGGCTCGCGCCCGAGGATCGTCGCCAGATCGAAGCGGAAACCGTCGACGCCCATTTCCACGACCCAGTAACGCAGGCTGTCCGTGACCATCTGCAGCACGCGCGGATGCGAGAGATTGAGCGTGTTGCCGGTGCCGGTGTCGTTGATGTGATAGCGCGGGTTATCGTCGACGAGGCGGTAATACGAGGCATTGTCGATGCCGCGAAACGACAGCGTCGGCCCGAGTTCGCTACCTTCGGCCGTGTGGTTGTAGACCACGTCGAGGATCACTTCGAGGCCCGCCTGGTGCAGCCGGTCCACCATGTTCTTGAATTCGTCGATGGAACCGTGCGCGCCCACCGAATAACGCGGATCGGGCGCGAAGAAGCCGATGGTGTTGTAGCCCCAGTAGTTCTTCAGGCCGCGTTCGAGCAGATAGGAATCGTTGACGAAGGTATGCACGGGCATCAGTTCGACCGAGGTGACGCCAAGGCCGCGAATATAGTCGAGCACCTTCGAATTCGCCAGGCCCGCGAAGGTGCCGCGATCGCCTTCGGGCACGTCGGGATGGCGGATCGTATAGCCGCGTACATGCGTTTCGTAGATCACGGCGCGCTCGCGCGGCACCCGTTCGCGCAGCGGGTGATGCCAGCTAAAGGTTTGATCGACCACGCGGCAGCGCGGCACGTAGCGCGCGCTGTCACGCGTGTCGAAGGACAGATCGGCGTCGGGGCTGTCGAGCGTGTAGCCGAATACGGCCGGATGCCATTTGAGCTCGCCCACGTGCGCTTTCGCATAAGGATCGAGCAAGAGCTTGTTCGGATTGAAGCGATGACCGGCGTCCGGTTCGTACGGTCCATGCACGCGATAACCGTAGATCGCGCCGGGTTCGAGATCGGGCAGGAAGACGTGGAAGATTTCGTCGGTGTACTCGGGCAGTTCGATGCGCTCGATTTCGCGCAGGCCGGTTTTGTCGAACAGACACAGTTCGACTTTGCTGGCGTTCGCCGAGAACAGCGAGAAGTTCACGCCGCGCCCGGTCCAGGTGGCGCCATGCGGAAACGGCTGGCCTTCTTCGATGCGGGTGGCGGTCTTCTTGCTCATGGTGGCTCGCTGGCGTGAGTGGGACGGGGGTGCGGGCGTCGCGCGGATTTCAGGCGATGCGGCGCACATCGGCGAGCGCGCGGCGATGGCGCTGGGCCGTGCTGGTGCGGCGCGACTTGGCCGCGGCGCTGAGATTGCGCGGCGCGTGTGCGCCTGGCTTGCCCGGTACGCCGGTCAGCGCCAGGTAAAGCTCGTGATAACGGGCGGCGCTCGTTTGCCAGCTCGAATCGCGCTGCATGGCGTTGCGCTGGAGCACGCGCCACGTCTGCGGCTGGGCGAAGGCGTCGAAGGCGCGGCCAAGCGCGTGAAAGAGGTCGCTGGCGCGTTCGCCGTCGAACAGGAAACCGGTGGCCTGGTTCGTGGCGCGCGGCGGGCAATCGATGATCGTGTCGGCGAGGCCGCCCACGCGCGAGGCCACAGGAATCGTGCCGTAGCGCATCGCGTAAAGCTGCGTGAGGCCGCACGGTTCGAAGCGGCTCGCGTGCAGCAGGATATCGGCGCCCGCATGCAGGCGGTGCGCCCGCGCTTCGTCATAGCCGATATGCAGACCGAGCCGCCCCGGCCACGCGGCGGCCAGGCCGCGCAAGGTCTGCTCGATGGCGGCGTCGCCCTGGCCGAGCACCACGAACTGCACGCGCGGCCAGCGCGCGAGTGCGGCGGGCAGCGCTTCGCAGACCACATCGGCGAGTTTTTGCGCGCTCAGGCGGCTGCCGATCGCCACCAGCGGCGCGAACGGATCGACGCGCAGGCCATAGCTGTGCTGCAGGGCTTTCTTGCAGGCGTGCTTGCCCGCGAGATCGTCGTGACTGTAGGGCTGGGCGAGCGCTGGGTCGTCGAGCGGATTCCACTGCGCATCGTCGATACCGTTGACGATGCCCGTGAGCTTGTGCGCGTGCGCGGCCAGCACGCCTTCCATGCGATTGCCGAAGTGCGGCGTGAGAATCTCGCGCGCGTAACGCTCGCTCACGGCGGTGAGCCGATCCGCATGGACGATGGCGGCTTTCATGAAGCTCAGCGTGTCGTAGAACTCGATGCTGCGCGGCTCGCGCGGCGCGGGCGCGAGCAGTTCGGACGGAATGCCCGCATACGGCGCGAGCCCGAGCGGATAGTTGCCCTGAAAGGCCAGGTTGTGGATCGTGAACACGCTGCGCGCCGAAGCGCCCGCGAGTTTCATCAGCAGCGGCGTGAGGCCCGCGTGCCAGTCGTGTGCATGCACCACGCGCGGACGCTTGACGCCGCGCACGCCGGTGGCAATGCGCGCCGCCGCAGCGGAAAGCGAGGCGAAACGCGCGAAGTTGTCGATGTAATCGCGCCCGCATTCGTCCTGATAGAGCCCGCTGCCGCGCCCGGCGAATAGATGATCCATTTGCAGCAGCAGGACCGGCACGTCGGAATCGGGCATCGCGGCGCGCCAGAGCCGCGCATCGCCGCCGGGCAGATCGCGGATATAGCCGAGCGGCGTGGGCGCGATCACGCGCTCGAACGCACATTCGTAGCCGGGCAGGAGAATCGAGACATCGACACCGCGACGGCGCAGCGCCATCGACTGGCTGCTGACCATGTCGCCCAGACCGCCGCTTTTTGCAAGCGGCGCGGCCTCGGCGGCGACCATCAACACGTTGAGAACGTTGGACGACAAGGTGACTCCCCCGGTGAGTGCAGGTGAACAACGCTTGATGAACGCTTGATGCGGTTGCTGAACGGCGCGCGGAGGACGAAGCAGAAGGTGCGATGGAGGCTGCCCGGCTCAACCCTTTATAGCGTTAGCAAGCTTCGGGCCAATGGCGAGGGGCGTGGTGCGCGAGAGATGTTGCGGCGCGGCGAAACGCTTGTGGCGCAAGGTGTTCGCGCGATCTGCAAGCGTGCCGCGCGCGGCGGGGAAGGCGGCCGCGCGTCGCGCCGCGTGTAGCTTTGGCGTGACGCGCGTGCAGTTTTCACTCTGAAGCGTGCGGGCCGATGGGCGTGCTCACTTGACCGTCTGCACGACTTCGAAGCCTTCGAATTCCGGGTGGCTCAGATAGAGCGGGCGGCTTTGGCCCGCGTTGCCCGCGTTGCGGTGCGCGGCGCGGAAGGCGTCCGAGCGCGTCCAGTCGTCGAAAGCGGCGTGGTTGGCCCAGATCGTGTGGCTCGCGTAGAGCACGTGATCCTCGCGCTGCGGACCTTTGAGCAGATGAAACTCGATAAAACCGGGCACTTCTTTCAGATGCGTGTCGCGGTTCGCCCAGACTTCCTCGAACGCGGCTTCGGAGCCGAGGGCAACCTTGAAACGATTCATGGCGATATACATGCGGCAATCCTGTTAGAGCTGATCGGTGGCGGGAAGCCGCGCGCGGCGGATGCAGCGCAAGGCCGGGCGCGCGGCGCTCACCGATTATAGGAGTGCCGCGTTTATTCCACCGGCAGCGCGGCAGGCATGCGCATGCGATAGAACGACAGCGCCTGGATCGCGAGCGTGCAGAAGATTGCGCAGCCATAGGCAACCACCAGATGCGTGCGGGTGAGCGCGAAACTCAGCACGAAGAAGAATGCCGCGAAGCCGAGCAGCCCCGTGACCATGCCGCGCATCACCTGCTGGGCGGCCGCGGCGCCGCTGGAACGATGCGCAAACACCGCGAGGATGATCGCCATGAACGGGAACGAGGCGATCACCCCGGCCACACCCGCGCCGACGAACGGAGCCAGCAGCGTCACGCTCACCACCAGCGCGGCGATCAGCGCCATGCGCAGCGGCAGATCCCACCACGGCGCTTCGACGCGGGCGCTCGACGTGGCTGTGTTCGGCATGAAGTTGAGCGCGAGCGTGATGGCGATCAGCGCGAGCAGGAACAACAGCGTTTGCGGCAGGGCGCTCCATTGCAGCAGCGCGGCCACGATCACGAACGCGCCGCCTGCGCCAGTGAGCGCGAGACGCCAGCCCGACGACGCCAGCCGGCAATACACGAAGCAGAACGCCGCCTGCGCCGCCGTGGCGACGAGCGAGCCCGCCGTGGCCTGCGTGGCGAATACCGGCCCGTGCTCCAGCGCGAGAAACACCGAGATCGGCCCCGAGGTCAGCGGCATGCCGACCAGCAATCCGCCGACGGCCTCGCCCCAGCGGCGCACGGCGAGCGAAGCGGCCAACAGCAATAAAGGCGTGACGAAGAGTTTGAAAAGCAGGAGATCCATGATGGGCAAGCGGCGTTCAGTGAGTCTGTGATGAAGCGTCTTTGAGCCCAGTTTGGCGGCCGTCGGCGGGGCTGACAAACCATTTATCGTCATATAATGCGTGAGTTAAACTCACGCATGGTTCGAACGTGTTCGATCGGCTTCCCCCTTTGCAAACGCTGCGCGCCTTCGAGGCAACCGGCCGCCATCTGAGCATGACGCTGGCGGCTCAGGAGCTGCATGTCACTCACGGTGCGGTTAGCCGGCATATCAAGACGCTTGAGGAGCATCTGGGCGTGGCGCTGTTTCAGCGGCTGACGCGCCGGATCGTATTGACCGAGGCGGGGGCGGAGTTTCTGCTGGCGGTCACGCGGGTGCTGGGCGAACTCACTAAAGAAGCCGATCGCGTGCGCGGGCACGATGGCGTCGAGCGGTTCAAGATTAACGCCAGCGTTTCATTTGCGAATAAGTGGCTTGCGCCGAGGTTGTATCGGTTCAAGGCCCGCTTTCCCGGGCTGGATGTTCATCTCGATGTGACCGATAAATTCATCGATCTGAATGAGGGCGAGGCGGATGTCGCTATTCGTTATGGTAGCGGGCGGTATCCGCGTTTGCTTGCCGAGCGGATTCTTGAGGAGACGGTGACGCCGGTTTGTAGTCCTGCTTATCGCGAGAAGATGCGCGGGTTGCGGGCGGTTTCGCAGCTTGCGGGGTGTACTTTGCTGCATGAGGGAGGGATGCTCGCGAACTGGGAGCAGTGGTTTGCGCTTGCTGGGGTCGAGGAGGTGCGCAGCGATCGTGGGCCTGCTTATAGTCATGGGAGTCTGGCGATCGAGGCGGCTATTCGGGGGGAAGGGGTGGCGCTTGGGCGTAGTGTTATCGTCGCTGATGATATTGCTGCTGGGCGGTTGGTGGCGCCTTTTCCGCATGTGCGGCTTAAGTCAGAGCGCGGGCATGATCTGGTTTATCGGATCGGGAGTCGGGATGATTTTAAGGTGCGGGCTTTGAGGGGGTGGCTTGCTGATGAGATTGAAGCGTTTCTGGGTGGGCTTGCTGATTAGTCTGGATTGCGAAACTTTGAATTCGTGTCGGTCTATTAGCGTCGCCCCTGTGCGGGGCAGCACCTACTTTTCTTTGCAGCGGCAAAGAAAAGTAGGCAAAAGAAAGCCGCTCACACCGCCAGTGTGACGCAGTTGGCAAACAGCCTTTGAGGGGGAATGGTATAGGAGCATCCGGTCCCTCGTACCACCAAAGCTAGTGACAAGGCGCCCGCCCACCCGGGGGCGCTGCGCGCCCCGAGAGGCATAACGCAAACCGAAGGTTTGCTGGTTTCACCGGCAAACCCAACCGTTGCGCGCGCAGCGAGCAACGGGATGTATGACGGCTTTGTCACTACCTTTGAAGGCGCGAGACGCCGGACGCCCCTATACCATTCCCCGTGTAAGGCTGGTTGTGGACTGCGTCACATTGGCGGTGTGAGCGGCTTTCTTTGCTTACTTTCTTTGCCGCCGTGTACAGACCGCAGACATGGGTAACAGGTGTACGGAGACATGGGTAACACATTATCCGTTCACGTTTGCTGGTTCAGATTGATAGTCCCAAAGCAGTGGTGCGCAAAATACAGGTCATAGCAGTCA
>NZ_JAAGPR010000061.1 GCF_017104965.1 Paraburkholderia sp. Ac-20340 | reverse complement strand
CGCACATCACGGTCAACAAGAACGCGATCCCGAACGACCCGGAAAAGCCGTTCGTGACGAGCGGTATCCGTCTGGGTTCGCCGGCGATGACCACGCGCGGCTTCGGCGTGAAGGAAGCCGAGCAGGTCGGTAACCTGATCGCCGACGTGCTGGAAAACCCGGAAGACGCAGCAACGATCGAGCGCGTGAAGGCGCAGGTTTCGGAGCTGACGAAGCGTTTCCCGGTTTACCGCTAAGCCCTGCGATAAGCCAGCATGCGCTGCCCCTTCTGCCGGCATGAAGACACGCAAGTGGTGGACTCGCGCGTGTCCGAGGACGGCGCCGCGATTCGGCGCCGCCGTCGCTGCCCGGCCTGCGACAAGCGTTTCACGACGTACGAGCGGGTCGAGCTGGCGATGCCGGCGATCGTCAAGAAGGATGGCAGCCGCACCGAATTCGACCGCCGCAAGATCATGGCGAGCATGCAACTGGCGCTGCGCAAGCGGCCCGTTGCTGCCGACGCGATCGACGCGGCGGTTGCCCGCATCGAGTATCAACTGCTCGGTAGCGGCGAGCGCGAAGTGCGCAGCGAGCGTCTGGGCGAGCTTGTGATGGGCGAACTGCGCGAACTCGACAAAGTGGCCTTCGTTCGCTTTGCTTCCGTGTACCGCCGTTTCGAGGACGTCTCCGAATTCGAAGACGTGATCGAGGAATTCCGCCGTGCAAGCGGCGCGGCCACGCCGCCCAAAAAGCGCTGAACGCCAGCGCGCATCCTCTCTTCGCATTTCCTTTCTCCCAGCCGTTGCCCGTGACCCTCGCATTCTCGCGAGTGGATCGTGTGCGCGATAGCTAGCCATTCGGCTAATTGTTCCGATTCGTTTTCGTCGATAGATTGACTGCAATTCCTCATCGATAAGGATTGCAGATGAAATGCGCCGGCTTCACCTTGCTGGAAACGATGGCCGTAATCGTGCTGATCGCGATCTGCGCGAGCACGAGTGCGCCTGCGTTCGTTGCGTGGCGCGTGCGCGATCAGATGGATGCGCGTGCGAATGCGCTGCTCGGCACGCTGTCTTACGCGCGCAGCGAAGCGATCCGGCGCAAGGTGCGGGTTTCGGTGTGTCGTGTCGATGCGGCTCGCCAGTGTCTGGCGGCGGGCAAGCGTTGTCCATCAGGGCTGGCCGACTGGTCGTGCGGCTGGGCGGTGATGGCCGATCATGCGGGCGCGTCGCTGTTGCTGCGTATGCAGCCGGCGATCGATGAAATCGCGGTGGCGTCTGCGTTGACGGCGCTCACTTTTACGCCGCCGGCAGGGCAGACAATCGGCAGTTTGCGCAACTTCGAGATCGCGCCGCGCGTGACGTCGGCATCGACGCGTAGCGCTGCCTGGCGGCGCTGCATCCGCGTCGCGGCGGGTGGCCGCGCGCGTATCAGCGATGGTGCGTGCGGGAGCGGGTCATGAGCCGATATTCGCGAGTCGCGGCTGGGTCTGCGCTGCTGGAAGTCGTGCTGGCAATGGCGCTGATGGCGATGTGCGGCCTGGGTTTGCTGAGCGCGCAACTTGGCATCGCGCGTCACGCGTTGGCCAGCGCAACGCGCGCACGTGCGGCGTTTGCCGTCGATGCGATGGCGGAAGCCGCGCTCGAAACCGGCCCGGCCGCGCGCGAGCAATGGCGTACGCGTGCCGCCGCGATCGTGCCCGATGGTCTGCTGAGCGAATCTGGCTCGCAGATCACGCTTTCGTGGTCGGCGCCACGCGACGAGTCTGCACCGGGCGATGAATGCGCGAGTGCGGCCATGACCGAAGCAGGGCGGGCGTGTGTTGCGCTCGCGATCTCGCCATGAGAAAGCGCGCCGACGCAGGTCATACCTTGCTCGAATTCACGATCGCGGTCGCGCTCGGCCTGATCGTGATTGCAGGCGCCATCACCGCGTATCGTTCGCAGCGCCAGGCATTGGCGTATGCGATCGACGCCGCGCGGATTCAGGAGGCGGGTGTCAACGCATTGACGCTGATTGGCGAGCAGATCCAGATGGCCGGCTTCACCTCCGCAGACGACACAGCGGCGCTTACCGGGCCACCGCTCTTTGGCTGCGCCGCTGGGCGACCTACGGGCACAGGCGCGAGCCTCACGTGCGAGGCGCTATCGAATCGCTCGGACGGTATCGCAGTGCGTTATCGCGCCGACGGCGAATCGACGTGGCTCGCGACGAACGGACAAGCCACCGATTGCCTCGGCCAGGCGATTGGTGCATCGGCGGAGGAAGTGCTCAATCGCTTCCACGCGAAGGCGAGTTCATCGACCGGCGAGCCGGAACTGTATTGCGAAGGCACCGGCAAGATCGGCACTGCGCAGCCGCTGGTGGAAGGCGTCGAACGCCTTCGCTTGCGCTACTGGATTCCAGGCGCGACGCAAGCGTTGGACGCAGCCGCGTTGCCGCGCGAGCGCTGGGACGCGGTGGTGGCCGTCGATTTGTGCGTGCTCGTGCGGGGCGCGGCCCTATCGCGGCGCGTGCGTTATGTCGATTGCGATGGCGCATCGCTTATAGCAAGCGACGGCCGCGCGCGTCAGGCGTTCTGGCGTCATGTGGTGTTGCGCAACGCGCCTGGAGCGCAGTCATGAGGCGCAGTACGAGGCACGGTACGAGGTGCGGTACGACGCGTGAGCGCGGAATCGCCTTGCCGGTCGTGCTGCTGATCGTTTCGATGATGCTGGTCACGTCGGCGGCATCGTTCGAGTCGTCGCTTTTCGAGGCGCGTAACGCGGCCGCTGTGCTCGATCAATTGCAGTCGTTCCATGCCGCCGATGGCGCCCTGACGCTCTGCTCGCGTGCGTTGATCGATGGTGCGCTAACGGCGCCGCTATCGGCAGCGCAAACGGGTGAGCCGCAGCAGTGGCGACGTCAGGATACGTTCGAAGCATTCGCGACCACGCCTTTATCGACGTGGCCCGGTTCGCTGCGTCCGCCGCAGTGTCTTGTGGAGGCATGGCGTATCGAAACGCGGCCTTCCGCGCGAGCGTTTCTGGTCACGGCACGCGGTTTCGGCGCGGCACAGGACGCGCAAAGCTGGCTGCAAATGCAGATCGTGATCGATAACACGCGTGTCGAGCGTCATTGGCGGCGCATCGTCGCGCGGCCGTTTTGATGGACGGAGCAAAGATGCGGCTCAAGATCCGTGCTTTCACGCTGCTGGAGATGATGATTGCGCTCGCGGCGGCCGCTATCGTCGCGGCCTTCGCACTGCCGGGCTGGCGTGGCCAGATGGCGCGCGGGCATCGTATCGATGCGGTCGCGGCGCTGTATCGCGCGGCGCAGTATGTCGATGCGCAAAGCGGCGCGTCGGCGTCGCTGCCTGCTGGATTCGATCAGGCGCCGCCGTCGGGCAACGCGGTGTATCGGCTCAAGCTGAGGGCAGGGGATGATGCGAATGGCGGCTATGCAATCGTCGCAACGCCCACCGCAAGCGGGCCGATGCGCGGCGATCCGTGCGGCGCGTTCGTGCTCGAGGCGAACGGCGCGCACAGCAACGAAGCCATAGGAGAAAGCGCACCCGCCACGCGCGACTGCTGGCGCGAGCGCTAGCGAAGCCCGCTCGCTGCGAGTCTCAACCCGTGAGGTCGTCTTCGTCGGATGCGGCGCGACGGGCGCGGGTATCGGTGCCCGCGGTGCCCGTGGTGCCCGTGCGTTGGCGGCGCATCTGTTGCCACACGCGCCACGCTTCATACGCGGTGAAGGCAAGACCGCCCCACTTGACGACCGGTTTGGCCGCCGAAGCGATGCTGTCGCGCAGCGGCTTGGCCACCACGAACGACACGAGCGAGCTCAAGAGCGGATATTGCTTGAGCAGATTGCCGAAGCCCGTGCCCATGTTGCCCAGGCCGAGGTTTGAGGCGCTCGCGGCCGCGCGGCCGAAGCCCGGCACGAGAAAACGCAGCCAGCTGAAATGCGTGACGGACTCGCGCAGTTCAATGATCGAAGCGGCCATTTCGGCGCGTTCGACGCTTGCGCGCACCAGCAGCAGTTCCTTGCGCAGGGCGCGCATCTGCGGCGTCGAAAGATCGCGGCTACGCGGCCGCGCGGGGCGGAAGGCTTGATCCGGTCGAGATTGGCTCATGGCGTCGATGCTAGGGTTTGCGAAGGATTTCGCGATCCTTCTCGAATTCTTCGAGCGTCGCCTGGAAAACCATTGGCGCGTTACGCAGTCCCTGACGCGCTTTCAGTGCGCAGACGAGGGCGGCCAGGGCATACACGAGCGTGATGCCGGCAAGCGATTGCCAGCGCCAGGTGTCCCAGAAAGCGATCGCGACGAGCGCGGTCAGCGCGATCAGCGCCATGGTCGCCAGCATCATCGCCGCGAGTCCGAGAAACAGCACGCCCAGCAGGCGTTCCTTCTCTTCGGCCAGTTCGATGCCGATCAGCTCGAGACGCGTCTGGATGATCGAGAACGCGGAGCCGAGTAGACGGCGCAACGGCCCATGTTCGTTCTGCGAGCGGGTGTCTGTCGTCATGGCGAGTGAGGGTTGCGCCAACGTATCCACGTTGGCGGGCGCGCGAAAAAAGCTGCGCGGAAAGCGCCCAGAAAAGACAGGCCGGTGCAGCGCACCGGCCTGTCAGCTCAGCGCTGGGCCGAAGCGGTGTGCGTCGGTGTGCGACGTCACCGGTTCGCGAGCGGTACGGCGACCGTCTCGCGACAAGCTTCAGCCGATTTACTTGCGGTTGATCAGCAAGCCCACGAGCACGCCGACACCGGCAGCGATGCCGATCGATGTCCACGGATGTTCGTGTACGTAGTCGTCGGTCGCACGTGCGGCCTTCTTGCCCTTCTCGACGACGACGACCTGAACGTCCGCCGCCTTTTCCTTCGCCTGCTTCAGGCGCGAGAGGGCCGTTTCACGCAGCTCCGAAGCACGTTCGCCGGTGGCGCTCGCCGCTTGCTTGAGCAGGTCCTCTGCATCCGCGAGGACGGTTTTGATATCCGACATCAGCCTCTCCTTATTGACCTCTGACATTGACTGGCTCCCAACGTGTCACATTACGCGTGAATCGTAACAAAGAAACGAGCGCTGGCAAGCGTGGCGCGCCGCTGTCGTTGCTCGTTCGTCGAAAAATCGACGCACGATTCGTTCCTGATTGCTGCCATCGCGGGCGTTTTTCTCGCTTCCAGTACGGATAGCGAGTGCTCGCTACGGTTCCGACGACGCTGTACGAAAAAACGTCGGGGACTGACATGGAGTTGATCTGACACGTAAAGTTTCCGGTCAGCGATTCAAAATTACAAAAACTCATACCGGTGTGACCCGATGTTCGTTCGCGGGGCATGACCGTGCCCTGTATGCTTCAATATCGTGAATGTCCACCGGCGCAGCGGGCCGCTATCGCCCAGCGCGCGTCATGCCGGATCAACCGGGCGGTGCGCCTCGCTTCGCCCATCTCGTTAAAGGAACCGCACCATGAGTCTACGTCTTGGCGATATCGCACCCGACTTCGAGCAGGATTCGAGCGTTGGCCGCATCAAGTTTCATGAGTGGCTCGGCAATAGCTGGGGCGTGCTGTTCTCGCATCCGGCCGACTTCACGCCGGTTTGCACGACCGAGCTGGGCCTGACCGCGAAGCTCAAGGACGAGTTCGAAAAGCGCAATGTGAAGACGATCGCGTTGTCGGTGGACAGCGCCGAGTCGCATAACGAGTGGATCAAGGACATCAACGAGACCCAGGCGGCGAGCGTCGGTTTCCCGATCCTCGCGGACGGCGATCGTACGGTGTCGACGCTGTACGACATGATCCATCCGAATGCGAACGAAACGCTGACCGTGCGCTCGCTGTTCGTGATCGATCCGAACAAGAAGGTGCGCCTGATCATCACCTACCCGGCGAGCACGGGCCGCAATTTCGACGAAATCCTGCGTGTGATCGACTCGCTGCAACTGACCGATAACTATCAGGTCGCGACGCCGGGTAACTGGAAGCAGGGCGACGACGTCGTGATCGTGCCGTCGCTGAAGGACGAGGACGTGATCAAGCAGAAATTCCCGAAGGGTTACAAGGCGCTGCGCCCGTACCTGCGCCTGACGCCGCAGCCGAACAAGTAAGCGCTCACCGCGTTTGCTGCGCGCGCCGCAAGGTCGCCTGCCGTAAAGGCCGCAAAACAAAAAGCGCCGCACGTTCAATCGTGCGGCGCTTTTTTGCGTGTGAATCGGACGCGAGCGGGCGAGGACGCCGAAGCGGGCGCTTAGAAAAACGCCTGAATGCCCGTCTGCGCGCGGCCGAGGATCAGCGCGTGGATGTCGTGCGTGCCTTCGTACGTGTTCACCACTTCGAGGTTCACGAGGTGGCGCGCCACGCCGAATTCGTCCGAGATACCGTTGCCGCCCAGCATGTCGCGCGCAAGACGGGCGATATCGAGCGACTTGCCGCACGAATTGCGCTTCATGATCGACGTGATTTCGACCGCGGCCGTGCCTTCGTCCTTCATGCGGCCCAGACGCAGGCAGCCTTGCAGGCCGAGCGTGATTTCCGTCTGCATATCGGCGAGCTTTTTCTGGATCAACTGATTCGCGGCGAGCGGGCGGCCGAACTGCTTGCGATCGAGCACGTACTGACGCGCCGTGTGCCAGCACGATTCCGCCGCGCCCAGCGCGCCCCACGCGATGCCGTAGCGCGCCGAGTTCAGGCAGGTGAACGGGCCGCGCAGGCCCTTCACGCCCGGCATGAGGTTTTCTTCGGGCACGAACACTTCGTCGAGCACGATTTCGCCGGTGATCGAGGCGCGCAGGCCGACCTTGCCGTGAATCGCCGGCGCCGACAGACCCTTCCAGCCTTTCTCCAGGATGAAGCCGCGGATCTCGTCCTTGCCGTCTTCTTCGAGCTTGGCCCAGACGACGAACACGTCGGCGATCGGCGAATTCGTGATCCACATCTTCGCGCCCGAAAGCGAGTAGCCGCCGTTCACCTTCTTCGCGCGCGTGACCATGCTGCCCGGATCGGAGCCGTGGTTCGGCTCGGTCAGGCCGAAGCAGCCGATCCATTCGCCGCTGGCGAGCTTCGGCAGATATTTTTCCTTTTGCGCGTCCGAGCCGAATTCGAAGATCGGCACCATGACCAGCGACGATTGCACCGACATCATCGAGCGATAGCCCGAATCCACCCGCTCGACTTCGCGCGCGATCAGGCCGTAAGCGACGTAGTTGAGGCCCGGGCCGCCGTACTGTTCGGGAATCGTCGGGCCGAGCAGGCCGACTTCGCCCATCTCGCGGAAGATCGAAGCGTCGGTCTTTTCATGGCGGAACGCTTCGACCACGCGTGGCGCAAGCTTGTCCTGCGCGTAAGCGGCGGCGGCGTCGCGCACCATGCGCTCGTCTTCGGTGAGCTGCTGGTCGAGCAACAGCGGATCTTCCCAATGGAACTGGGCGTGTGCGGCCATGGTGTCTCTCCTGAGTCTCTTAACCCGATCGGGCAACGGCATAGGGTAATTTGCGCTTGACTTGAGTTCCGCTAAGCGGAACAATGTTTTGCAAACTGACTTCAGTGTATCACTAGCCCGCTTATGTCCGCACCAGAAATGAATCCCTCTTCCTCGTTCGCGTCGACGCTGGCTGCCGGGCCGATCGACGAGCGCAAATTCGTCGTCGCGCTCGCGCGCGGGCTGGAATTGCTGCGGGCGTTCCGGCCCGGCGAGACGCTGCTCGGCAATCGCGATTTCGTCGAGCGCACGGGATTGCCCAAGGCCACCGTGAACCGGCTTGCCTACACGCTGACCATGCTCGGCTATCTGCGTTTCGACGAATCGCTGGGCAAGTACGCGCTCGATGCCGGCGTGCTGTCGCTGGGCTTTGCGCTGCTCTCGGGCACGGACACGCTGGAGTTGGCGCGTCCGCATCTGCGTGCATTCGCGCGCGAGGTGGGCGCGGCGGTGTCGCTGGGCGGGCGCGACGGGCTCGACGTGATCTATCTGGAGACGATTCGCAGCGAAACGGCGCTCACGCTGGGTCTTGCGTCCGGCTCGCGGCTGTCGATGCTGACGAGTTCGATGGGGCGCGCGTATCTGGCCGTGCAGCCGCTCGATGTCCGCACGGCGCTGTTCGCGGAGCTGGAGAAAGCGGCGGGCGCGGACGGTCCCGCACAGGTCGCCGCCGCGAAGCGCGAGATCGAAAACTTCGCGAAAGAGGGCGCGTGCTTTTCGTTTCGCGACTGGCACGAGGACGTCAACGCCGTGGCCGTGCCGTTTCGCGAGCCGCGCGAGCGGCGCTGGCTGGTGCTCAGTTGCAGCGGACCGGCTTCGTCGATGGGAGAAGAAGTGTTTCGCGAGCGCGTTGCGCCGCTGCTGAAGTCGCTGGCGCGGCGGCTGGGCGAAACGGTTTGAAGCACCGCTGAAAAACAAAAAGCCGGGAAACGATCCCGGCTTTTTGACGTGCTGCGCGCGTTAATGGCTCAATGATTGAGCTTGCCCAGCAGCAGGAATTCCATCAGCGCCTTCTGGACGTGCAGGCGGTTTTCCGCTTCGTCCCAGACCACGCTTTGCGGACCGTCGATGACTTCGGCGCTCACTTCCTCGCCGCGGTGAGCGGGCAGGCAGTGCATGAAGAGTGCGTCGGCGTTGGCGCGCGCCATCATTTCCGCGTCCACGCACCAGTCGGCGAACGCCTTCTTGCGCGCTTCGTTTTCCGCTTCGAAGCCCATGCTCGTCCACACGTCCGTGGTCACGAGATCGGCGCCCGCGCAGGCTTCGTTCGGGTCCTCGAACACGGCGATGAACGGCTTGCTGCTTTCGGCGACCAGCGCCGGATCGATCGGATAGCCCGGCGGCGTGGAAATGCGCAGCTTGAAGTCGAGGATCTCAGCGGCTTCGATCCACGTGTAGAGCATGTTGTTCGCGTCACCGACCCACGCGACGGTCTTGCCGCGGATCGGGCCGCGGTGCTCGTAGAACGTGAAGATGTCGGCCAGCACCTGACAGGGGTGGTACTCGTTCGTCAGACCGTTGATGACCGGCACGCGCGAGCTTTCCGCGAAGCGGCGGATGATGTCCTGGCCGAACGTGCGGATCATGATGATGTCGACCATGCGCGAGATCACCTGCGCGGAATCTTCGATCGGCTCGCCGCGGCCGAGTTGCGTATCGCGCGTGTTCATGAACACGGCGTGGCCGCCCAGCTGGAAGATGCCTGCTTCGAACGAAAGGCGCGTGCGCGTCGAGTTCTTCTCGAAGATCATCGCGAGCGTGCGGTCGTGCAGCGGATGGTAGGTCTCGTAGTTCTTGAACTTGCGCTTCAGGATGCGCGCGCGCTCCAGCACATAGTCATATTCATCAAGAGAGAAATCCGAGAACTGCAGGTAATGGCGAATGGTCCGGGAGGTCATGAAGCGAAAACGGCGCCCGATCCGGCTTCGAACTGCAGGAGAAGGCCGGCGACGCCGCTGCGGTTGGTGGTAAGTCAAAGCAGCATAAAGGATTTTGCGGAATTTGACGAGTTGGCTAAAAGGCCGGGCGCGCCGGGACGATGGACGGCGCGCCATCGTCAAAGGGCAAATCCGGTCGATACAGACAAGCCTTCAGACAGAGCCCGCCGATGCCGTCAACTGTCTTGTGTGCGGTGCGTCAAAAGGCCCGCTGCGCTATAATCCGTTAGATTTTTCAGGCACGATGCAGGCGCTTTCCCGCAATACGCGAGGCCTGCCAAAGCGGCCTGTGCGCTGGCCGGCAGGGCGCCGCGCACGCGATTTCCGGCGGTGGCATACGCTGTGTTTCGATAGTGCGAGAGGCGGCTCGTTACCGGTTGGGGTGCGCGGGCGGTGCGATCGTGCCCTTGTTTGTTGGGTGGCGGCACGTTGCGATTGCAGACTCAATCGCGCGCCCAGCCGCAGACTCAAATGCAGACCCAAACGCCACGCGAAAAGTCGGGCCACAAGCCGAGCCGCGCAGTCACACAGGTACTTCTACATGGCCGAAGACGCTCCAACCGAATACTTCATTCAAGGCATCACCAGCAAAGGGAAGAAGTTTCGTCCGAGCGACTGGTCGGAGCGTCTGGCGGGTGTGATGTCGAGCTTCGGGCCCAAGGCGTCGGCCAACGCGCGCGGCCCGAACGCCTATCTGCGTTATTCCCTCTACGTACGCCCGACGATGATCGGCGACCTCAAGGTGGTGGTGCTCGATTCGCGTCTGAAGGACATCGAGCCGATGGCCTTCAACTTCGTGCTGAACTTCGCCAAGGACAACGATCTTGTCGTGACCGAGGCTTGCGAGCTGCCGCACGATCACGCCACGCAGCAAAGCGGCGGGCGCTAGACACGGCGCGCTCCCGGCAGTACCGGCAGTACGAAAACGACCCGCCCACGCGGGTTTTTTTACGTCTGGCCGCGCTGCGCAGTTTCCATCGGCCAGAAACAAAAAAACCCGCCGAAGCGGGTTTTTTCGATGCAGCGTCAGTGTGTACCCGCCGTAGCGAGCAGCCTGAATCGCTTAGGCCATTGCCTTGACAGCAGCAGCCAGACGGCTCTTATGACGAGCAGCCTTGTTCTTGTGAACGATTTTCTTGTCGGCGATGATGTCGAGCGTCTTGCCCGATGCCTTCAGGATTTCAGCTGCAGCAGCCTTGTCGCCTGCGTCGATTGCCTTGCGGACAGCCTTGATAGCCGTGCGGAACTTCGAGCGCAGTGCCGAGTTGTGCGAGTTAGCCTTGGTGGCTTGACGTGCACGCTTACGTGCTTGTGCGGAATTTGCCATTACATTTTTCCTTGATTGTAGAGCGCGAACTGGCCGACGCTCCGTGCCTGGATCTGCGCTTCGGGCCATACCCAAAAGCGCAAAACGGTATTTGCCAGCTTCGCCGCTTCCAGCCGATGACAGGCTGTGGTGCTGCTGACCACGTTCCTTGTGCCAAAGCGGGAGAGTGGTCCGTACAGACTGAACTGCCGGATAATCCGCCGCTTCCTTTCCAGAACGCGTTCCAAGCCCATGAGAGGGACAGGGAATCGACGATTATAGCAACAAAATCATGGGCGTGACAATCACGCCAAATCAGGCCAAGGTAGACCGCACATCGGCTGAACGTCCTTTGCGCGATGCGGTCACAATGCTCCCGCCCGAATTTTGTTCGACCGCGCCGATCGGCGATCGGTCAAAAGGCACCCGTATAATAAGCGCCCCATGAATCTATTCCGAGCCCTGCTGACGGTCAGCGGCTTCACGCTGCTGTCGCGCGTGACCGGACTGGCCCGAGAGACACTGATCGCCCGAGCATTCGGCGCGAGTCAGTACACCGACGCCTTTTACGTCGCGTTCCGTATTCCCAACCTGCTGCGCCGCATTTCGGCGGAGGGCGCGTTTTCGCAGGCCTTCGTGCCGATCCTCGCGGAGTTCAAGAACCAGCAAGGCCACGATCCCACCCGCGCGCTCGTCGATGCCACGTCGACCGTGCTCGCCTGGGTGCTGGCGATTCTTTCGGTGCTCGGCATCGTCGGCGCCTCGTTTGTCGTGACCGTGGTGGCGTCCGGGCTGAAGAGCGACGGGCAGGCGTATCAGCTTGCCGTCGTGATGACGCGCATCATGTTCCCGTACATCGTGTTCATTTCGCTGACGTCGCTGGCGTCCGGCGTGCTCAACACGTACAAGCAGTTTTCGCTGCCCGCGTTCGCGCCGGTGCTGCTCAACGTCTCGTTCATCGTGGCGGCGGTGGCGTTCGCGCCGCATATGAAGCAGCCGGTCTATGCGCTGGCGTGGGCCGTGATCGTCGGCGGCGTGCTGCAGTTCCTCGTGCAGTTGCCAGGACTCAAGCGCATCGACATGATGCCGCGCATTGGCCTGAATCCGCTCAAGGCGCTCGCGCATCGCGGCGTCAAGCGCGTGCTCGCGAAAATGGTGCCGGCCATGTTCGCGGTGTCGGTCGCGCAGATCAGCCTCATCATCAACACGAATATTGCTTCGCGGCTGGGCGCGGGCGCGGTCTCGTGGATCAATTACGCCGACCGGTTGATGGAATTTCCCACCGCGCTGCTCGGCGTGGCGCTCGGCACGATCCTGCTGCCGTCGCTCTCGAAGGCGCACGTCGATGCCGATCCGCACGAGTATTCGGCGCTGCTCGACTGGGGCCTGCGCGTCACTTTCCTGCTGGCCGCGCCGTCGGCGGTCGCGCTGTTCTTCTTCGCCCAGCCGCTGACCGCGACGCTGTTCGACTACGGCAAATTCGATTCGAACTCGGTCGTCATGACCGGCCGCGCGTTGTCGGCGTATGGCGTGGGGCTGGTCGGCCTCATCCTGATCAAGATCCTCGCGCCCGGTTTCTACGCGCGCCAGGACATCAAGACGCCCGTGAAGATCGGCGTGGGCGTGCTGGTCGCCACGCAGATCAGCAATTACATCTTCGTGCCGATTTTTTCGCACGCCGGTCTCACGCTCTCCGTGGGCCTGGGCGCCTGCATGAATGCGCTGCTGCTCTTCATCGGCTTGCGCCGCCGTGGCATCTATATGCCGTCCGCGGGCTGGTCGAGATTCTTCGTGCAACTCATCGGGGCATGCCTCGTGCTGGCAGGAGCGATGCATTGGTGCGCGATCAGCTATGACTGGATCGGCCTGCGCCACGAGCCGCTCGCGCGTATCCTGCTGCTCGGGTCCTGCCTTGTCCTGTTCGCGACGCTATATTTCGGTATGCTTTGGCTGATGGGCTTCAAATACGCATACTTCAAGAGGCGCACGAAGTGATGACGATGAACACGCGGGTGCTGGACTATTTCAGCGCGCTCGTCGCGGAAGACGAAAGCCTGCCGCTCACCGAAGCGGCGCTGTCGATCGCGCAGGATGCGTACCCCGATCTCGATCTGCAGGGCACGCTCGCCGAAATCGACGAACTGGCGCTGCGTGTCAGCAAGCGTCTGCCCGACAATGCGGACGTGCGCCAGCAGGTTGCGTTTCTGAACCGCGTGTTCTTTCGCGAGATGGGTTTCGCGGCCAATCTCAACGATTTTTTCGATCCCGATAACAGCCATCTGCACGTCGTCTTGCGGCGCCGTCGCGGCATTCCGATTTCGCTCGCCGTGCTGTATCTGGAGATCGCGAGCCAGCTCGGTCTGCCGGTGCAGGGCGTGTCGTTTCCGGGGCATTTCCTGCTGCGCGTCTCGCTGCCCGACGGCGACGCCATGCTCGACCCCACCACCGGCCGCGCGCTCACCGAAGCCGATATGGTCGAAATGCTCGAGCCCTATGTGGCGAACGCCGGCGATTCGGTCGCGCGGGCGCTGCGCATGCTGCTCGAACCGGCCACGCGGCGCGAAATCGTCGCGCGCATGCTGCGCAATCTGAAATCGGTGTATCTGCAGACGGAACGCTGGGAGCGCTTGCTCGGCATCCAGCAACGGCTGGTGATTTTGCTGCCCGATAACGTCGAAGAAGTGCGCGATCGCGGTTTTGCCTTCGCGCGGCTCGATTACGTGCGCCCGGCGCTGGAAGATCTCGAGGAATATCTCGATGAACGCCCGGACGCGGAAGACGCCACGGTCGTCGAATCGCAGTTGCAGGAGCTGCGTCAGCGCATGCTCGATAACGACTGAATCGCGCTGAAATATCGCGCTTCAGCAGCAAAAAAGCCCGCATGCAACGCGGGCTTTTTTGCATTCTTCGACGGTGTTACTTCGGCTGCATGCGGATCGCGCCGTCGAGGCGGATCACTTCGCCGTTGAGCATCGGGTTCTCGACGATCTGCTTGACGAGCATCGCGTACTCGTCCGGCTTGCCCAGGCGCGGCGGGAACGGCACCATCGCGCCGAGCGCATCCTGCACTTCCTGGGGCATGCCCAGCAGCATCGGCGTTTCGAAGATGCCGGGGGCGATCGTCATCACGCGGATGCCGCTGCGCGACAGATCGCGCGCGATCGGCAGCGTCATGGCGACCACGCCGCCCTTGGACGCCGCATAGGCCGCCTGGCCGATCTGCCCGTCATACGCCGCCACGGAAGCGGTATTGACGATCACGCCGCGCTCGCCGCCTGCGCCGGGCGCGGTCTGGGCGATCGCGGCGGCCGCGAGGCGGATCATGTTGAACGTGCCGATCAGATTGACCGAAATGGTCTTGCTGAAGGCGTCGAGCGGATGCGGGCCGTCCTTGCCGACGGTTTTGATCGCAGGCGCGATGCCCGCGCAGTTCACCAGCGCGCGCAACGTGCCGAGCGCCGTCGCGGCCGCCACGGCTTTGGCGCCATCTTCTTCGCTGGCGACGTTGCACTTCACGAACACGCCGCCCAGTTCCTGGGCGAGCGCGTGGCCGGCTTCCTCGTTGAGATCGGCGAGTACGACCTTGCCGCCTTCCGCGGCGATCAGGCGGGCCGAAGCCGCGCCGAGACCCGAAGCGCCGCCGGTGATCAGAAATACGTTATCGCGGATTTGCATCTGTCTTCCTCCTTGCTGCTCGATGTGATTTT
Source organism: Paraburkholderia sp. Ac-20340 (assembly GCF_017104965.1). Taxonomy (GTDB): domain Bacteria; phylum Pseudomonadota; class Gammaproteobacteria; order Burkholderiales; family Burkholderiaceae; genus Paraburkholderia. The sequence goes on along the minus strand of NZ_JAAGPR010000061.1, from coordinate 18,424 downwards.
TATTGGCGGGATGCTGCGCGGGCCAGCCCACGATTCATCCGCCAGATACGCAGAAGAGGGGAAGGGCCGGCCAGAAAGCAAAACGGGCGAGGGCCGGCGTTGTCGCCGGGCCTCGCCCGGCTTTGGCCGGCAAGAGACGTTGAGCGCTTACTTGAGCGCGTCGAACACGCGATTGCGGATTTCGTCGACCGCGCCCAGACCCGAGATCGCGCGATACTGCGGCGCCTGCAGGCTGTTTTCTTCACCGCGCTTGGCCCAGTCGCTGTAGTAGGCGATGAGCGGCTTGGTTTGTGCGACGTAGACGTCGAGACGCTTGCGCACGGTCTCTTCCTTGTCGTCGTCGCGCTGAACGAGTGCTTCGCCCGTCACGTCGTCCTTCATCTCTTCCTTCGGAGGATTGAACTTGACGTGGTACGTGCGGCCCGAACCCGGGTGCATGCGGCGGCCGCTCATACGCGTGATGATCTCGTCGAACGGCACGTCGATCTCCAGCACGTAGTCGATGGCGACGCCAGCCTGCTTCATGGCTTCGGCTTGCGGCAGCGTACGGGGGAAACCGTCGAACAGATAGCCGTTCTTGCAGTCGTCTTCTTTCAGACGTTCCTTCACCAGGTTGATGATCAGCTCGTCGGTCACCAGCTCGCCTGCGTCCATGAAACGCTTGGCTTCGATGCCGAGCGGCGTACCCGCCTTGACCGCGGCACGCAGCATGTCGCCGGTCGAGATCTGCGGAATGCCGAACTTCTCCTTGATGAAGTTTGCCTGGGTTCCCTTGCCCGCGCCGGGGGCGCCCAACAGGATCAAACGCATTTCAACTTTCTCCGATCTGTGTGAATTCTTGCGGCGCGGCGGCTGCCCTTGATGTGATGAGGGCGGCATTGCAGCGTCGTGCGTCTCCTACCCGTTTGCTCGCGCCCGTCGTGCCTGCTGCATCGTGCAGCGGCCGGCGGCGCTACGCCTGAGCCGCGCATGAAAAAGCGCCGGAGTGAAATCCAGCGCGGCGCGGCGGGTAGCGAAAAGCCATGAAAGGCTGCGAGCGAAACCGGGCAACGGCGGGGAAACCCCCACGCACAAAGGCTTGGACGGCTCGCGCAAACAATTGATTATGCCACGGGTTTTTCGGCCCACCAGCGCTATTAAGGTCGGAATAACGCCTGTACACGTGCGAGGTCGGCGGGCGTGTCGACGCCGGGCGCCGGCGCTTCGGCCGTTACCAGCACTGCAATGCGCTCGCCGTGCCACATCGCGCGCAGTTGTTCGAGCGCTTCGACCTGCTCGATCGGCGACTGCGCGAGGCCGGGATAGGCACGCAGGAATTTGGCGCGGTAGGCGTACAGGCCGATATGCCGATAAACCGTCGCAGGGGCAGGCGGGGCGGGCATCGCGGCCAGATCGAGGCGGGCCGGCGACCAGTGCGGCTGCCATGCGTCGCGTGCCCAGGGAATCGGTGCGCGCGAGAAGTAGAGCGCCACGCCATGCGCATCGAGCACGACCTTCACCACGTTCGGACTGAAGATTTCGTCCTGGGCGGTGATGGGGTGAGCGGCCGTGGCGATCGCGCATTCCGGGTGGGCGGCCAGGTGCGACGCCACGTCGCAGATCAGCGCGGGGTCGATCAGCGGTTCGTCGCCCTGAACATTGACCACGATCAAATCGTCATTCCAGCCGAAGTGCTCGGCGACTTCGGCGAGGCGATCCGTGCCCGAAGGATGGTCGGCGCGCGTGAGGACGGCTTCGAAGCCATGCTCGCGCGCGGCGTCCAGCACGCTCTGCGCGTCGGAGGCCACCAGCACCTGCTGGGCGCCCGAAGCGGCGGCGCGCTCGGCCACGCGCACGACCATCGGCTTGCCGCCGATATCGGCGAGCGGTTTGTTCGGCAGCCGGGTGGACGCGAGACGCGCCGGCACAACGGCGATAAAGGGTTGCACGGGAGCGGTCATGGCCAGTTCGGGCGAGGGCGATGAAGGCGCGCCGTGAGCGGCGCGCGGGAATTCGGGATGCTGCGGCGGCAGGCGGCGTGCTGCCCGCGCAGGCCGCAGCGGGGAACGTCAGGCCGAAGCCGGACCGTTCGGGTCGACGGGCGTGCCTTCGACGGTCTGACGTGCTTCGTCGACGAGCATGACGGGGATACCGTCGCGGATCGGATAGGCCAGCTTGTCGGCGTTGCAGATCAATTCCTGCGCGGCGCGGTCGTAGCTGAGCGGGCCCTTGCAGATCGGGCAGACCAAAATTTCAAGCAGACGGGCGTCCACGGAGTTTCTCCACAACCAGGGTGATAAGGCGATGATCGAGCGCGGCTTCCACAGGGACAACCCAGATGCGCGCGTCGTTCCAGGCCCCCAATTTTACTGCATCCTTTTCGGTGACCAGGATGGCGTCGGCGTCGATTTCGCTGAACGGGTTCGTCGCGTAGTCGTAATGGTCGGGCAGCGGCAGGGTTTGCGGGGCGAGACCGGCCGCGCGCAAGGTCGCAAAAAAGCGCTCCGGCGAGCCGATGCCGGCGGCGGCCACGAGGCGCTGGGGCGCCTGTTGAGCGCCGGCGGGGCCGTTGACGACGCCGCCGAACTGCGCGAGCGGGCGGCGCAGCGACGGATTCGCCAGATGCCAGGCTTCGCCCGGCTCCAGCTTGAGGGCGAAGGTGTTCGGCCAGTCGGGCAGGGCGCGCGCGAACGGGTTGTTCACGAGCGTGGCGTCGCGGTGGCGCGAAAGCGGTTCGCGCAGTGGACCAGCGGGCAGCAGGAAACCGTTGCCGCCCAGGCGATGATCGAACACCACGAGTTCGACGTCGCGCTGCAGGCGATAGTGCTGCAGGCCGTCGTCGCTGACGATGACGTCGACATCGCGATGGGCCGCGCACAGCGCCTGCACGGCGGCCACGCGATCGGGCGACACCCAGACCGGCACGCCGGTGCGCCGCGCGATCAGCAGCGGTTCGTCGCCGCAGTTGCTGGCGGGCGTCGATGCCGTCACGGGCGTGGGGCGTTCGATCTTCGCGCCGTAGCCGCGCGACACCACGCCCGGTGCGTAACCGGCGGCGCGCAGCGCCTCGACGAGCGCGATGACCGTGGGCGTCTTGCCGGTGCCGCCGACCGTCACGTTGCCGACCACCACAACCGGCACGCCCACGCGCACCGACTTGAGCCAGCCGGCCGCAAAGGCCGCGCGACGCGCTCCGCTGATGGCCGCGAACACGGCGGCGAGCGGCGAAAGCGCCCACGCGAGCGGGCCGCGCTGCTGCCAGGCGCGCGTGAGACCGGCTTCGGCGCGCGTCTTGAAATCGGCGATCGGGCCGCTCATCGGCGAGTCTGGCGAGTGAGAAGGCGGGACGGGGTGGGCATCGGAGCGGTTCTCCAGTTCGATGTGGGCAAACGGCGCAGCGCCGACCAGGCCGTCGAGAGGCCGACGTGAACCCGGCACTCTAGCGCGGGTGCGGGAGAGGCGGCAAGCGGTGCGGGCGGGAGGTGAAGCAGAAGCAGGCCAGGCAGGTGTTTCCTCCGAAAAATCCACCCCCTGTGGACAACTTTGTGGAGAAGTCGGTGCCCCGCGGCCGCAAAGGCGCATTCGTGCGCCATTCCATCGGTGTAAGGTTTCTTCGTCGATATATAAATTACATATAAATCAATAACATACGTGATATTTTTGCGCTTGCGCACGATCTGCCGCAAATGTGACAGTTGGTGTAACCAATGTGGAAACTTCACCCCGCCTGTCAGGCCGATCACGCGCTGGGAGCGTTTCCTGCTGGACGCGGCCCCCTGAAGCGTCTATCGTCTGTGCGGGCCGCTTCGCGCCTGCCGTTTATCCACACCGTCTGCAATGTTCTCCGACCGCTTATCTTCCGCGCCTGGCGGCGACGCCGTCATCCCGGTTTCGGCGCTCAATCGCGCAATCGGCTCGATGCTCGAGCGCAATTTTCCGCTCGCCTGGATTTCCGGCGAAGTGTCGAATTTCACGCGCGCTGCGAGCGGCCATTGGTACTTTTCGATCAAGGACGCGCAGGCGCAGATCCGCTGCGTGATGTTCCGCGGCCGTGCCCAGTACGCCGAATTCACGCCGCGCGAAGGCGACCGCATCGAGGTGCGCGCGAGCGTGACGATGTACGAGCCGCGCGGCGAACTCCAGCTCAACGTCGAGGCGGTGCGCCGCACGGGGCAAGGGCGGCTCTACGAAGCGTTCCTGCGGCTGAAGGCGCAACTCGAAGCCGAAGGGCTGTTCGACGAGGCGCGCAAGCGCGCTTTGCCCACCCATCCGCGCGCGATCGGCGTGATTACGTCGATGCAGGCGGCTGCGCTGCGCGACGTGCTCACGACGCTGTGCCGCCGCGCGCCCCATGTGCCCGTGATCGTGTACCCCGCGCCGGTGCAGGGCGCGGGTTCGGCCGACAAGCTCACGGCCATGCTCGACACCGCCAATGCGCGCAATGAAGTCGATGTGATCGTGCTGTGCCGTGGCGGCGGTTCGATCGAAGATCTCTGGTCGTTCAACGACGAAGCGCTGGCCCGCGCCATCGCCGCGAGCGGGATTCCCGTCGTGAGCGGCGTGGGTCACGAAACCGATTTCACCATCGCCGATTTCGCCGCCGATGTGCGCGCGCCCACGCCTACGGGCGCCGCCGAGCTGGTCAGCCCGCAACGCGCGCTGCTGCTGCGCGAGCTGGATCAGCGCCACGCAACGCTGGCGCGCGGTTTCGGCCGGTTGATGGAGCGGCGCGCGCAGCAACTGGACTGGCTCGCGCGGCGGCTCGTTTCGCCGGCGGAACGGCTGGCGCAGCAGCGCTCGCATCTGCGCCAACTGGCGATCCGGCTGGCGTCGGCAGGTTCGCGCTCGACTGCGCAGGCGCGTGCCGGCTTCAACATCGTGCAGATGCGCTGGCAGCGCACGCGCCCCGACGCGGCAGCGCAGCAGGTGCAGATCCAGTCGCTCGAACGGCGTCTCGACGCCGCGTTTGCGCGCGGGCGCGAGCGCGCCGGCGAGCGTGTTGCGGCGCTTTCGGCGCGGCTTGAAGTGTTGAGCCCGCAGCGCACGCTGGAACGCGGCTACGCGGCGTTGCTCGACGCGCAAAGCGGCGCGGCCGTGCTCGCGCCCGGTGCGCTCAAGCCGGGCAAGCGCCTCACCGTGCATCTTGCGCAAGGCAGCGCCGATGTTTCGCTCGCCGACGTGCAGCCGCGTCTTGCCGACGGTTTCTAAGGTTTCTACTGCGAGCGCGCCTGAACTAGCGATCGCTTTGCAACGGGCTTTGCAATCTGTTTGCCACGTTGCAGGCCGATGCTGGGCGTGAGCGCAGCGTGAACGGCCAGGCGCGCGACATGCGCAGACATCGCAGCACAGACAGCGTTAGCGCTGCCCGGACATCGCCTTGCGCAGGTCCGGCAGCCCATGCGCCGATGCTGCATGGCGGGCCGTTCGCGGTTTGCCGTCATCGCGCGGAGATCGCTGCGCGGAGCACTCGATTGAAGACGAATCAAGCTGGAATCAAGCTCGATTCGAGCGCGAACAGAAGCGGAAAGCAGGCCTGAAAGCCTTGCCCAGCGGATGTTCGGCATAATGTCCGCTCGTTTGCGGGGTTATTCCAACTCGCCTACAATCGAGTGCTCCATGCTGGCCAGAATGTAGAACTTCACGCAAAACTCCCCACAACACGACGAAGGAACCGAATCATGTCATTTACGCTCCCGCCGCTGCCGTTCGAGAAGAACGCTCTTGCTCCGAACATGTCGGAAGAAACGCTCGAGTTCCACTACGGCAAGCATCACCAGGCATACGTCACGAACCTGAACAACCTGATCCCGGGCACCGAGTTCGAAAAGCTCTCGCTCGAAGAGATCGTCAAGAAGTCGTCGGGTGGCGTGTTCAACAACGCAGCCCAGATCTGGAATCACACGTTCTTCTGGAACAGCCTCTCGCCGCAAGGTGGCGGTGCACCGACGGGCGCACTGGGCGACGCGATCAACGCGAAGTGGGGTTCCTACGACGCATTCAAGGAAGCGTTCACGAAGGCTGCAGTCGGCAACTTCGGTTCGGGCTGGACGTGGCTCGTGAAGAAGGCTGACGGCTCGCTCGACATCGTGTCGACCAGCAACGCCGCAACGCCGCTCACGACCGACGCAACCGCGCTGATCACGATCGACGTGTGGGAACACGCTTACTACATCGACTACCGCAACGCTCGTCCGAAGTTCGTCGAAGCGTTCTGGAACATCGTGAACTGGGACTTCGCAGCGAAGAATTTCGCTTAAGTGCAGCCGGTTCGCGCGTCGCGTTTTTACGCGGCGCCATGGAAAAAGCCCTCGATTCGCATCGAGGGCTTTTTTGTTTGCTACGGCGATATCGGCCAGTATCGCTCGATATCAGCCCAGCGCAGCGATGGTTTCTTCCGTCGAACGCACGTGGCCCATGTGACGGAACAGCTTTTCGAACGTGAAGTGATGCATCTCTTCGTTCAGCGCCGAGGTCGCGTCTTCGGCGAACACCAGCTTGAAGCCGAAGTCGAACGCCGCGCGCGCGGTGGATTCGACGCCGAAGTTCGTGGCGATACCGCCCATCACGATGGTGTCGATGCCGCGGCGGCGCAGTTGCTGTTCGAGATTGGTGCCGTAGAACGCGCCCCATTGGCGCTTGGCGACGATCACATCGCCTTCCTGTGCGCCGATTTCCGGCACGAGTTCCGAAGCGATGGCCGGGGCGAGCGGCGCGTCCGGCGTGCGCGTGGGCGCATCGGCAGGCAGCGCGAGGATTTCGTTGAGCAGCACGTGAACCCAGACGACGGTGCCGCCCTTGGCGCGCAGCGCGTCGGCGAGCGCACGGCCTTTTTCGACCACTTGCGCGCCGCTGTGCGGTGCGATAGGACGGCTGACAATACCGTGCTGCAGGTCGATCATCACGAGCGCGGTCTTGCGCGGATCGAGCGAAAGGGAAGAGTTAGCTTGCGTCATGGTGCACCATTATGTGAGGATAGCCTCACATATGATACATGAATATGAGGGAGGGCTCAGATATGGCGGCAACACCGCTGCGGCCAGGCGCCGTTGCAAATAGCGCACCGAAAGAAGCGGGGCGCCGCGTGCCGCGTCAGGAGCGCGCTGCGCGCACGGTCGAGGCGCTGCTCGACGCGGCGGCGCAGGATTTCGCCGAGCGCGGTTTCGAGGGCGCGACCATGACGCAGATCGCGCAACAGGCGGGCGTGTCGATCGGCGCGGCGTATCAGTATTTCCGCAACAAGGATGAGCTTGCGCTGGCGCTGCGTCAGCAATATGGCAACGACATGGATGCGCGCTGGAGCACCTTTATCGAGGCGCAGGCCGACGCGCCCGCGCTGCCGCCCGCCCAGCTCGCCGAGCGCCTGTTCGACATGATGGTCGATCTGATGGACACGTACCCGGCGTATTTGCCGCTGCTGTCCGCGTCGCTCGATTTTCGCCGCGATGCGGCCGCGCGCAACAAGCTGCGTCAGCGCTTCTCGACGCTGTTCCGTCGCTATAACGAGGCGCTGTCCGCCGACGAGGCATATCGCATCGCCGAAGTCATGCTGCAGGTCGTCAAGAGCCTGAACCCGCTTTATGCGGCCGCCAAACCCAGGGAGCGCAAGCTGCTAGTCGCCGAGTACAAAGGCGTGCTGGCGGCGTGGCTGGCGGTGCGGCTGGTCTGAGCGTGGTGGCGGCTAGCGCGGCGTCTGTTCGTCGCGCGTATGCAGCACACGGTCGATCAGCCCGTATTCCGCCGCGGCTTCGGCGGACATGAAGTGATCGCGGTCGGTGTCGCGCACGATCTGGCCGATATCGCGTCCCGTGTGCGCGGCGAGCATCGCGTTGAGCCGCTCGCGCTGATACAGCACCTCGCGCGCCTGCACCTCGACATCGGCGGCCGTGCCCTGGCTGCCGCCCGACGGCTGATGGATCATGATGCGCGCGTTCGGGAGTGCGAAGCGTTTTCCGTGCGCGCCCGCGGCGAGCAAAAACGAGCCCATGCTGGCCGCGAAACCGGTGCAGAGCGTGGAGACATCGGGCTTCACGAACTGCATGGTGTCGTGGATCGCCATGCCGTCGTAGACCGAACCGCCCGGCGAATTGATATAGAGACTGATGTCTTTTTCCGGATTTTCGGCTTCGAGAAACAGGAGCTGCGCGACCACCACGCTCGCGGTCTGCTCCGTCACCGGACCGACGAGAAACACGATGCGCTCGCGCAGCAGCCGCGAGTAGATGTCGTAAGCGCGCTCGCCGCGCCCGGAGGTCTCGATGACGGTCGGCACGAGATTGAGCGCACGTGGCGCGATTGCTGCATGATGCTGGACGTTGGCGTGCATGTGAGGCCTCGCGAAGCGGTGGTTTTCGATGGATCGGCGAAAGCGGCGCGATGTGTTTGCGCCACTGCCTCGAAGACGCTTGCCGCCAGGCCCGTGTGACGGAAATATTTTTTGCGCTTGCCTGTCACATCGGCGGCGCGCCGGACGTCATAGGGGCGAGGGGCGGCGCGGGCCGTCCGCCAAAACAGGGCGCGAGTCACGCGCCAGGCGAAGGAGTGACGCGCATGACGGTGATCGATGCAATACGCGATGAAGTGAACGGATTCGAGGCGCCGCAGTGGGACGAAGCGCGCCGCGCGGCGGTCTTCGGCGAGGAACGCGCGCGTCTGCTGGCGCTGGCCACGCGCGTGCTCGGCAGCCGCGCCGAGGCTGAAGATGTCGTGCAGGACGCGTGGTTTCGCTGGCGTGACGCCGATGCCGCAGCGATGCGCACGCCGCAGGCGTGGCTCGCGACGGTGACGGTGCGGCTGGCGATCGACCGCTTGCGCAAGCTGCGCCGCGACAGCGCCGTGCAAGACGGGCTCGCTGGCGAGCTTTCCGGGCTCGACGGCTGTGCGCCATCGGCGGAAGAAACAGGCTTGCGCGCCGCGCATCTTTCGGAAGCGTTGCTGATGTTGCTCGAACGGCTCGCGCCGCTTGAGCAGGCGGTATTCGTGCTGCGCGAGGCGTTTGAATGCGATTACGCCGAGATCGCCGCGCTCACCGGCTGCACGCTCGTGCATTGCCGCCAGATCGTGCATCGCGCGCGCGGGCGACTGGCGCGCGATGCCGCGCCGCAAGCCGCGCCCGCCGATGCCGCACAGCACGCGCGCACGCTCGAGCGTCTGCGCGATGTGCTGCATGCGCAGGATCGAATCGGTCTGATGGATTTGCTCGGTGTGACGGCGACGGCGCTGGCCTGTGCGTCGGGCGGCGCACCACGCGCGCTGCGCGCCGAAATGCTCGCGCTGGACGGCGAGCCGGGCATCGCGCTACTCGCTGCGGATGGCGAACTGGCCGCCTGGCTGCACGTGCGCGAAGCCGACGACGGGCAAGGTTTCATGCCCGTGATCTGCGCAGCCGGAGCGGGCGTCGTGCGAGGCGCGAATCGTCAGTTCGGCGGCGCAGCGGTTCGCACGCTGCTGGCGGGATACGCGAGCGCATCGCCAACGCCATTTGCCACCGCTTTCGCCGTGTTCGCCTAGCCCCGCTGCGCAGCGGCTTCCCAGTTGATGTCGACGCATAGCACCTGCAGGCCATGCGCCGTCTGCGCGGCGATCGACGCCGTCACGCACAGGTGCGCTTCGTTGATCGAGAGATAGGGCGGCGTGAACTGCACGTTGCCCGGCGACTTCATCGCACCGATAAAGTAGGGCCGGCGTTCCCAGCTCGCGCCTTCGGAATGCAGCAGCGGCCGGAAGCGCTTGGCGCGCTGCGAAGTGCGGCCGTCCGGCAGCACGTTGTCGCCGATCTGGCGGCCCGAGGCGTCCAGCAGGAAGCTGCGCGCCGTTTCGGCGAGCCCGAGCAGCGGTAGCGTGGCGTCGCTCATGCTCGCCCCGGCGGCCAGTTGCGCCGCCGCCGCTTCGAGCGCGCTCACATACGGCGCGAGGCGGGCGCTCTGGGCGCGTTCGCGCGCGCTCACGCGCTCGCGCAGACGCGCCGACAGATCGTCCATCAGATGCGCCGCCTTGGCGGGCGGCACCGGCTCCACGTCGGGCCGCGCGAAATACGCGCCCTGCACGAAATCGGCGTTGCTTTCCAGCGCGATCAGCGCGTCGCGTTCGGTCGACAGACCGCCCACCATCACCAGCTGACCGGACTCGTGCAGCATCGACACCAGCCCCGGCAGCACGCGCTCGATATGCGCGTGGCGGCTCGCCTGGGCGAGCAGGCTGCGGTCGAGCGTGACGATATCGGGGCGCAGTTGCCAGACGCGGTCGATGTTCGAATGCTTGGCGCCGAAGCCGTCCAGCGCGATCACGAAACCGGCCTTGCGCAGCGCGTCGATGATTTCGGCGAAACGCGAATTCTCGCCGCCCGCCTGTTCGGACACTTCCAGCACCACGCGCTGCGGCGGCAGGCCGAGCGCCTTGATGCCGGCGAGCAGGGCGTCGCCGTAACTCGTGTCCATCAGCGCGGCGGGATGCAGGCTCAGGAACAGCCATTCGTCATGCGAATCGAAGGCGTTGAAATTGCCCAGATGCAGCGATTCGGCCAGACGGCCGAGTTCGAGCAGATCGCCACGCCGCGCGGCCTGTGTGAAGACCTCCTGCGACGGCACCTGCTGGCCATGTTCGTCGTGCGCGCGCAGCGACGCGTGATAGCCGATCGCACGGCGGTGGGCGACCGAAAACACCGGCTGGAACACACTGAAAACGGTGTATCCGCCGTAGAGCACGGTGCGCCGGGCGCCTTCTTCACCCGCGACGGGGCGCGACTGATAGCCGGGGGGATCGAGGTCGATCATGCTGTTCATAGGCCTGAATGGCGCGCGCTCTGGGTGGCCCGGAAGCGTTTCCGGACGATGCGCGCGATCCTCAAGTTTACATTACTGGATAGCCGTGCAAAAAGTATGCGCGTTCAGACACAAGGCGGATCAGACGATCCGCCTTGAATAATCGGCATTTTGAGAGGGCTTGCGGCGGCCTGGCGGCGCATGGTCGCGGCCCGCAGGCACTTGCCCGGCGCGCCGCGTGCACTGTTGCGGTGCGGGTGTGCCCGCTGGTGCGCTCAGGTTCGTTCAGGTGCGCTCGGACGGATCGGTGCGCTTCGTCGTGCGGCGCACGTCGTTGGAGAGCTGGGCAAAGATCCACGACGAAGCCGCCGTGATGACGCCCACGCAGACGAAGGTCGCATGGAACGCCGGGATCACGTTCGAAGCCGTCATATGGCCGATCAACCCGGTGAAGGTCGTCAGCATCGCGCCTGCCACCGTCACGCCCAGACTCATCGACAGCATCTGCACGAGCGAGAACAGGCTGTTGCCGCTGCTTGCGCCGCCCATGCCCAGGTCCTTGAGCGTGAGCGTGTTCATCGCCGTGAACTGCATCGAGTTGACGCCGCCGAACACGGCCAGTTGCACGATGCGCAGCCACAGCGGCTCGTTCGGCGTGGAAAGCGCGAAGCTCGCCATCATCAGCCCGACCAGCACCGTGTTGACCACCAGCACGCGCCGGTAGCCCACGCGCGTGATCAGATACGTCACGAGCCGCTTGGAGCCCATGCCGGCTGCCGCGACCGGCAGCATCATCAGGCCGGCTTCGAACGGCGTATAGCCGAGCGCCACCTGCAGCAGCAGCGGAATCAGATACGGCATCGCGCCGCTGCCGATGCGCGCGAACAGGTTGCCGAGCAGCCCCACGCTGAAGGTGTGGATCTTGAAGAGTTCGAGCGAGAAGATCGGCCGCGGCGAGCGTTGCGCGTGCAGGCCATACGCCACGAACGCCGCGAGCGAGACGATCAGCAGCACCAGCACGACGGCCTGCGGAATGCCCAGTTCGGAGCGGCCGTCCAGCGCGAACGAAATCGTCACCATGCCGACGACCAGCAGCAGATAGCCCGGCACGTCGAACTTGCCCGTATCCGGGTTGCGGCTGTCGGGCATGAAGATGAAGGTGAAAATGCAGCCGATGATGCCCACCGGCACGTTGATCAGAAAGATCCAGTGCCACGAGGCGATCTGCACGAGCCAGCCGCCGAGCGTCGGGCCGATCAGCGGGCCGATCAGCCCGGGAATCGCCACGAAGGACAGCGCGGGCAGATAGCGTTCGGCGGGGAAGGTGCGCAATACGGCCAGGCGCCCGACCGGCAGCAGCATCGCGCCGCCCACGCCCTGCGCGATGCGCGACAGCACAAGCTGATTGAGCGTATGCGCGCTCGCGCACAGCAGCGAGCCGACCGTAAACACGAAGATCGCGCCGAGAAACACCCGGCGCGTGCCGAGTTTATCGGCGAGCCAGCCGGAAACGGGGATCATGACCGCCATCGTCAGCGAGTAGGCGATCACCACCGATTGCATGCGCAACGGCAATTCGCCGAGACTCGTCGCCATCGCGGGCAGCGCCGTGTTGACGATGGTCGAGTCGAGCGTCTGCATGAAAAAGCCCGTCGCGACGATCCACAACATCACCGACAGCGAGCGTGGCGAAGGCGTGAGCGTGGACGAAACGCCGGACGAAAGATCGGACGCGTTGCTGGGATCGGACATAAGCACCGGGCAGGCTGTGGCTGGCAGCCGTCATTGTAGAGAACCCGGCGCGCTCGCGCGCTTAAGCCTGAGTCTGCCCGCTAGCCCGGCAGGCGCGCCGCCGCCGCGAAGAAGGCCTGCGCGCGCGGGTCCAGCGCGAACGCGGCGTTGATGCGCAGCCACGGGCTCGGTTCGCCGTGCGGGCGGAAGTGGCTGCCCGGCGACGCGCTCACGCCGAACGGCTCGCCGCAGGCCACGAGCCGCGCCGAATCTTCGATATGCGGCACGCGCGCCCACACGAACTTGCCGCCCGTGAGCGGATGCGAGCGGCCGCTCGCTGCGCCGCCGCTCGCGCTGGCCGGCCCGCCGAACAGTTCCCAGCCGTGCTCTTCGAGCGAGCGCGTGGCGCTGCCGAGCGCTTCGGTGATGCGCCGCCGCAAGCGGTCCAGATACTTGCGATAGGCGCCGCGTTCGAGCAGCGTGGCCGCCACGGCCTGCGTGAAGCGCGAACCGCAGATGCTGGTGAGCGCCTTGATCGCCGCGAGATCGCGCACGACCGCCGGGCTCGCGACCACATATCCCACCCGCAGCGACGACGACAGCGTCTTCGACAATCCGCCCACATACATCACATGTTCGAACTGGTCGAGCGCGGCGAGCCGGTCGGTGGGATCGGTCTGGAAATCGGCGTAAATATCGTCTTCGACGATGGTGAAAGCGTGTTCGCGCGCGAGTTGCAGCAGGCGGAACGCCACGGGCGGCGAGATCGTCGTACCGGTCGGGTTGTGGAACACCGTGTTGACGAAGAACGCGCGCGGGCGATGCTGCGCGAGCAGCGTATGCAGATGGTCGAGATCGGGACCGTTCGCGTTGCGTCGCACGCCAACCAGCCGCAGCCCGTGCAGCTTCAGGAGTCCGTAGAGATTGTAGTAACCGGGGTCTTCGACGAACACCGTGTCGCCGGGCTTGAGCATGTAGCGGATCAGCAGATCGAGGCCTTCGCTCGCGCCTTCGGTCAGGAGAATCTGCTGCACTTCGGCGGCGATGCCCAGTGGCGCCAGGCGATTGCGCAGATGTTCGCGCAGCGTCGCGTCGCCCAGCGGCGAACCGTAATCGATCAGGCTCGACGGATCGGTGCGCGAGACATGGCGGATCGCCTGGCCGATCGCATCGACGTCGCGCCATGCCTGCGGGACCGAGCCGCTGTCCAGTTGCAGCGTTTCGCCGGGGCGGTTCAGATTGGCGAGCAGATGGCCGGTTTCGTCGGCGGCGTTCGAGACGTCGCAGGTGCCCATGCCGGCCATGCCCGCGCGCGCGTACTCGCTCACGAAAAAGCCCGAACTGTGGCGCGAATCCAGCCAGCCGAGCGACACCAGCCGGTCGTAGGCCTCGATCACCGGGAAACGGCTGATCTGGTAGTCGGCGGCGAACTGGCGGATCGACGGCAGGCGCGCGCCCGGATGCGCCGAGCGCGAGCGAATCCAGCTTTGCACGCCAGCGACGATCTGCTCGGTGAGCGGGACGTTGCTGGCGCGGTCGAGTTCGAGTTTCATGCGGGTCTCGGGCGGTGAAAGCGGTGAAGAACGAGGCAAGTGTCCGGTTTTTTGACTGGACAGTTCCGGGTGAACTGTTCGGAACTGTGCATGGGGTTGGCGGACACCGAGGGCAATAATGCTCCCATCCGGAACACGCTTCAAGGCGCAATTTGCGGGGCGCAAACGCCACGCTCCAGCCGCCCGGGAAGCGCTTTGGCAAGGAGCGAGGCAATGCGCGAAATCCGAATTTTCGAACTGGAACAGGGCGAACCCGCCGAAACGTGGCGGCTCGACCAGGCGATGCAACTGCATGTGAGCGAGGGCGAACTCTGGCTGACGATCGGCGGCGACGCGCACGATTACTGGCTGCGCGCGGGCGAGTCGATCGAACTCGCGGCGGGCGCACGCGTGTGGCTGAGCGCGGGCGGCGTGGGCAACAGCGAAGGTAAGGGCGCGCGCTTCGTGCTCGCGCTGGGCGGCGCGTCGGCGCGTTCTGCCGTGTCGATGAATGCGCAGCGCGGCGGCGCGGGCGTGGCTGCCTGGGTTGCGCAGGCGCTGCGTTTGCGTGCGGCGCAGTGGCCGTGGAGCACGCGCACGGCGAGCTGACGCGCGGCGTTGATTATCCCGATCAAGATTGATCGCGATGGGGCGCTGCCCGTAACCTGAGCGGACTTCATTCAAGCCCACAGGATTGCGCCATGACGCCCCGCAACGAGCTCGAACACCTCTGGAAGCTGGCTCATCCGCAAGATGGCCAGCACGCTTCTGACGCTCGCGCCGCGCTCGATCTGATCGATGTGCACGGCGACGATCCCGGCCTGCCATCGGTATTCCGTGTCGGCACGCTGGCGGCGGCTTCGATCGGCGCGGCGGGACTGGCGGCTGCGCGTCTGCATGCGCTGCGCGGCGGTCCCGATCAACGCGTGTCGATCGACGTGCGCCGTGCGCTGGCGGCGTTTCGCAGCGAACGCTATCTGAGCGTCGATGGCGGCGCGCCGTTCGAGTTGCGGCATCCCGTGACGGGCTACTTCGAAACGCGCGACGGCCGCTGGGTCCAGTTGCACGCGAACTTCCCGCATCATCTGCATGGCATTCTGCGTGTGCTCGGCTGCGGCGACAGTCACGACGATGTCGCGCGCGCCATCCGCGCGAACTGGGATGGCGCGACGCTCGACGCCGCGCTCGCCGAAGCGGGACTCTGCGCGGCGCTCGTGCGCTCGCCCGCCGAATGGGCCGCGCACGAGCAGGCGCAAGCGGTGGCGAGTCTGCCGCTGTTCGACATCGAACGCATCGGCGAGGCCGACGCGCCCGCGCTCACGCCCGGCGTGCGTCCGCTCGAAGGCGTGCGCGTGGTCGATCTCACGCGCATCATCGCCGGGCCGGTGGCGGGGCGCACGCTCGCGCATCATGGCGCCGACGTCATGCTCATCAACGGTCCGCATCTGCCGAATATCGCGCCGCTCGTGATCGACAACGGGCGCGGCAAGCGCTCGGCCACGCTCGATCTGCGCGAGGCAAGCGAGCGCGCGCAGCTTCAGGCGCTCATCAAGGACGCCGATGTGTTCCTGCAAGGCTATCGCCCCGGCGCGCTGGCCGCGCACGGCTTCGCGCCGGAGCAACTGGCGCGCGAGCGGCCGGGCATCGTCTGCGTGTCGATCTGCGCGTATTCGCATCGCGGGCCGTGGCGCGAGCGGCGCGGTTTCGACAGCCTCGTGCAGTCGGCGAGCGGCATCGTCTGGGAGGAAAGCGCGGCGGCGGGCGGCTTCGGCTCGCT
The DNA here is from genome assembly GCF_017104965.1 of Paraburkholderia sp. Ac-20340. Taxonomy (GTDB): domain Bacteria; phylum Pseudomonadota; class Gammaproteobacteria; order Burkholderiales; family Burkholderiaceae; genus Paraburkholderia. Next base: position 2,648 of record NZ_JAAGPR010000061.1, on the reverse strand, counting down.
GCGTCCGCTGCCGTGTCAGGCGCTCGATCATGCGACCGGCTATCTCGCCGCGTTCGGCGCGATGGTGGCGCTGGCGCGTCGCGCGCGCGAAGGCGGTAGCTGGCACGTGCGCGTGTCGCTCGCGCAGACGGGCCGCTGGCTGCAGTCGATGGGAATGATCGCGCACGGACAGCAGGCGCCCGAAGTGAGCGCCCAGGATCTTGCCGATTGCCTCGAGGAAACGCCGACGCCGTTCGGCCGCGTGCGCGCCGTGGCGCCCGCCGAACAACTCGAACGCACGCCGGCGTTTTACGCGCGTGCGTGCGTGCCGATCGGCACCGACCAGCCGCAGTGGCGCGCGTGAAGCTGCGGCGTTCGCAGCGTGCTGCGCGCTCGATACCTTACTTGCGCAGTTCCGCGACGAAGTCGTAGTAATCGTTGCGGCAGTACGTATCGGTCAGCTCGATGGCGCGCTGATCGGCGGTATAGCCCACGCGCGTGATGAGCAGCAGCGCTTCGTTGGGCGCGATGCTCATCTGCTTCGCAATCTCTTCGCTCGCGTTCACCGCGCGGAAGTGCTGCAGCGCGCGCACGATCGACAGGCCGCGCTGCTCCAGAAAGCTGTAAAGCGAGTCGCCGATCGCGTTCGGGTCGGGAATCAGCGCGGCCGGGAAGGTCGAATTCTCGACCGCCATGACGATGCCGTCGGCCAGACGCAAGCGTTTCAGACGCGTGACGGCGGCGGCGGGCGAGAGGCCCAGCTGGATCACTTCATCGCGGCTCGCGGGCTGGATCTCGCGCGAGAGCCAGCGCGAGCTGGGCGTGAAGCCGCGCTGGCGCAGCATCTCCGAAAAGCTCGTCAGACGCGACAGCGGATCTTCGTAGCGCGGCGTGATGAAGCTGCCCGCGCCCTGGGTGCGGCGAATCAGACCTTGCTCGACCAGCAGCGCGATGGCCTTGCGCGCGGTGATGCGCGAAACGCCGAGCGCATCGGCGAGCACGCGTTCGGAGGGCAGCGCCTCGCCGGCGGCCCAGCGATTCTCGTGAATCGCATCGCTGAGCTTGCGGGCGAGTTGCAGATACAGCGGCGTGTCGTTGTCCGGGTCCGGGCGCAGGCCGCGCCAGCGGTCTTCCGTGGGAGCGTTCATGGGAGGCAGGCATGGAAGGCGAACGTCGATTTTATGACATCGCCGCGGCTGCGCGGAAATGACCGGCTTATCGTCCGACGCATGAAGACGCGCCGCATGAGGCGCTACACTGGCCCTTCGCTGCGCGCACGGCGCAGACGTGGCCTTGCATCGAAAGGACGACAACATGACGACCGATATCGCCAGCATCGCCTTGCCCGGCGGCGAACGCATCGCGAAGCTGGGACAGGGCACCTGGGAGATGGGCGAGCGCGCAACGCGGCGCGCCGACGAAATCGCCGCGCTGCGCGAAGGCGTGGCGCTGGGCATGACGCTGATCGACACCGCCGAAATGTACGGCGACGGCGCGACCGAATCGCTCGTCGGCGAAGCGCTCGCGGGCCTGCGCGAGGAGGTGTTTCTCGTCAGCAAGGTGTATCCGCATAACGCCAGCCGGCGCGGCGTGGAGCGTGCCTGCGAGGCGAGCCTTAAGCGTCTGGGCACCGACCGGCTCGATCTGTATCTGCTGCACTGGCGCGGCGGCGTGCCGCTCGAGGAGACCGTCGCGGGTTTCGAGGCGCTGGTGCGCGCGGGCAAGATCCGCTACTGGGGCGTCAGCAATTTCGACACCGAGGACATGGAAGAACTCGTCGGGATTCCCGGCGGCGACGCCTGCGCGATGAATCAGATCCTCTACAACGTGGCGCGGCGCGGTGCCGAATTCGATCTGCTGCCGTGGAGCGCGCAAGAGGGCGTGCCGGTGATGGCGTATAGCCCCGTCGATCATGCGCGGCTGCCTAAACGTTCGCCACTCGACGATATCGCGGCACGGCACGGCGTTTCGGTGTATCAGGTCGCGCTGGCGTGGGTGCTGCGTCAGCCGGGCGTGTGTGCGATTCCGAAGGCCGCGCGCGTCGAGCATGTGCGCGACAACCGCGCTGCGCTCGATCTCGTGCTGGATGCGCAGGATCACGCCGTGCTCGACGCGTACTTCAAGCCGCCGCGTGCGAAGCGTGCGCTGGAGATGCTGTAGGTTCGGCCGCACGAGGGGAGAAAGCGCGAAGCGCGCACGAGGGAAGGCGAGGGGGCTCGCGAGTGCGCGCTGCGTCGTGAACGATCGACGATCGATCGTCGATCAGGGTAGGGCAGACCGGTTGGCCAGCAGACAAAGCTGCTGGCCATGCTCCGGCCACCGGCGGCGGCTTCCGGCCGGGGGACCGGAAAACCGCCGCCGTTGCTGCCTGGAGTGGCGTGACCGGCCGTCACGCCAATTCGGGGTGGCAGCAGCGGGGCTTGCGCACCGCCGTGCGAGTTCAATGACTGCCGCCATTGCCGCCACCGTGGCCGCCGCCGCTCCCGCCGCCCGGGCCGCCCGACGAACCACCCTTGCCGAATCCACCGCCACCGAAGCCGCCTCCGAATCCACCGCCGAAGCCGCCTCCGAATCCACCACCAAAGCCGCCGCCGTGACCGCCGCTGCCGGAGCCGCTGCCGCTGCCGCTCGATCCGCCGCCGCCGCAACCGCAGCCGCCGCTTGATCCA
>NZ_JAAGPR010000060.1 GCF_017104965.1 Paraburkholderia sp. Ac-20340 | reverse complement strand
AAAAAAAAAAAAAACAAAACACTGAACACTGCTTCCTTCTCATAACATAAAGAACGAATATAAATCATTACGACACGATCTCGCTTATCATAATAACTCAAACTTCGTGAACACAAGCCTCCCCACATTATCTGTACTATTTCACGTGTCTCATTCAACTCCCCTACGCCACCTTATCACTACTGCTACAACTGTCTACCTCTCTATCTACATTCATACGCTCGTACCCAGTCTATT
>NZ_JAAGPR010000059.1 GCF_017104965.1 Paraburkholderia sp. Ac-20340 | reverse complement strand
CACGGCATGGCCGGCTCCAGACGATTCACTTGTCCGAAGTGTTACCCATGTCCCCGCACACCTGTTACCTATGTCTCCAGTCCATACACCGCTGCAAAGAAAAGTAGGTGCCGCCCCGCACAGGGGCAACGCTAATAGACCGACATGACCACAAGGAAATGCCAACCCCCCAATTAAACAAAAGAAAAACTAAAAAGCAACTCCACGCCCCAAAAGATAATTCCGCCGAATCAAATCAACATCAACATGCAGCACATCGCGCAAATACCGCTGCATCCCACCATACCGCGCATCGATAACCTGCATCGCAGCGCCAATATAGTCAGCATCCACCTCAAGCAAAGGCAAGACCACCGCAGGCTCCACCCCAATTTCCCGTAACTGCCCAATCGCCAAAGCGTTATAACCCGCATTAACCCGATTAGACTCAAGATAGTTAGCAACGACAGTAGCGCGATCCACCCCTAACGCAGAAAGCAGCAAAACAGTCGCAAACCCAGTCCGATCCTTCCCTGCGGTACAGTGAAAGAGCAAAGTCTGATCGGCCTCAGCACGCTTCAAAAAGCGCGCAAACTGCTCCTGATAGTCCACAGGAAACTGCCGATAAATCCTTACCATAAACGCATGCATTTGCGCAGGCGTAGACCGCTTGAGCATCGGCACGATCGCAGCCGGCGACAGATCGCCAGCAAGCACAGGATCGGCACGCCACGGAAATCGCTCAGCAAAAGCCGCTTCAGCCGAAGTCTTCTCGCTATCGGCCCGAAAATCGACCACCGCGTCGAGCCGCATCGCATCCAGCCGCTCAAAATCCCCAGCCGTCCCTAACGCAGGATTGCCGCTACGATAAAGCCGATGTGGCGCGATCACCTTGCCGTCGGCGCCCACAAGGCCGCCCAGATCGCGCAGATTCTGGATATGCTGCATAGGAACCGGGCGATCGGAATCCTGAGCGAATGCACTGCCCGCAGCCAATCCGATGCAAAGCGACACACCCGCAATCTGAAGCTTGAATAGAGTTCGAGTCATAAATTCCGCGCAAAGAAAAAACGCGCACCATCCAGCGACAGCGCGCGTATCCGAAATAGCAGGCAAATGAAACAAAAGAAGCAAAACAATCAAACAGCAACACTCAAACCGCGCTCGCGCGCCAACGTAATCGCGGTGTCCTCGATCATGTCTTCCTGGCCGCCCACGAGCCGCTGTCGCCCCATCTCCACAAGAATGTCCCGCGCCGGCACGCCATATCGGGCTTCAGCACGCTTGGCAAACAGCAGGAACGACGAATAAACCCCGGCATAACCCAGCGTCAGCGCATCGCGATCAATTCGAATTGGCGCATCCATGATCGGCATGACGAGGTCTTCGGCAACATCGGAAATCGCAAAGACATCCACACCCGTTTCGATACCCATGCGCTCGCATACGGCCACGAAAACTTCCATCGGCGTATTGCCTGCGCCCGCGCCGAGTCCAGCGGCCGCCGCATCGATACGATTCGCGCCAGCGGCAATTGCCGCGAGTGAGTTGGCAATCCCCATCGCCAGATTATGGTGGCCATGAAAGCCGAGTTCGGTCTCCGGCCGCAGTGCTTCGCGCACGGGCACAAGGCGCGCGCTCACGTCATCGGGCAGCATGTAGCCCGCCGAATCGGTAATGTAAATGCAGTTCGCCCCATACGATTCCATGAGCTTCGCCTGCTGCACGAGCAATTCAGGCGGCGCCATGTGCGCCATCATCAGAAAGCCCACGGTATCCATGCCCAGTTCGCGTGCGAGGCCAATGTGCTGGCCCGATACGTCGGCTTCCGTGCAATGCGTCGCCACGCGGATCGTATTCACGCCCAGGCCATGCGCCATGCGCAGATGTTCGACCGTGCCAATGCCTGGCAGCAATAACGCCGATACCTTCGCCTGTTTCAATTCGCCAATCACCGCTTCCAGATAGGCTTCGTCGCTATGCGCCGGAAAGCCGTAATTGACCGATGCTCCGCCCAGGCCGTCGCCGTGCGTGACTTCGATAAGCGGCACGCCAGCGGCGTCTAGTCCTCGTGCAATGGCGCGCATCTGATCCAGCGAGATCTGGTGGCGCTTGGGATGCATGCCGTCGCGCAGCGTCATGTCGTGCACGGTGATGCGTTTGCCCGCGAGCGGGTGAGTGGCTTTTACAGCGTCTTTTTCAGCAGTTTTTTGCATCGTCGTTCCCTCGTGTGCGATTTCAGACCGCGGCCAGCATCTGCTCGGCGAAGATCTCGCCGGTACGCGCGGCGGCGGCCGTCATGATGTCGAGATTGCCCGCGTAGCGCGGCAGGTAATCGCCCAGGCCGGCGACTTCCATGAATACGGAGACGCGTTTGCCGTCGAACACCGGGCCGTTCTTGAGCGTGTAGCCCGGCACGTAGCGCTGCACTTCTTTCACCATCGCATGCACCGATGCGGTAATCGCTTCGACATCCGGTGCGTCGACGGTCAGGCAGTGAATCGTGTCGCGCATGATGAGCGGCGGCTCGGCGGGGTTGATGACGATGATGGCTTTGCCGCGCTGAGCGCCGCCCACGGTTTCGATCGCACGCGAAGTGGTGCGCGTGAATTCGTCGATATTTTTACGCGTGCCCGGACCAACCGAGCGCGATGACACCGTCGCGACGATCTCGCCATAGGCCACGGGTTGAACGCGTGCGACGGCATGCACGATTGGAATCGTCGCCTGGCCGCCGCAGGTGACCATGTTGACGTTGGGCGTGTCGGCCAGAAACTCGCCGAGATTAACGGGCGGCACGCAAAACGGGCCGATGGCAGCAGGCGTGAGGTCGATCACGCGCACGCCGCGCGCCGTGAGTTTGTCGGAGTGCTCGCGGTGTACATAAGCCGAAGTGGCGTCGAAGGCGATACGGATGCCGTCGGCTTGCAGATGCGGCAACAGTCCGTCGATGCCTTCGGCAGTGATCTTGAGGCCCAGCGCCTGGGCGCGTGCGAGTCCATCGGAAGACGGATCGACGCCCACCATCCAGACGGGGTCGAGCACGGCGCTACGGCGCAGTTTATAAAGCAGATCGGTGCCGATATTGCCAGGGCCGATCAGCGCGCATGGAATTTTGCTCATGGAGTGTCCTTGTCGAAATCCTGTTTCAAATCATTCGGATTGCAGATGAGTTATTTGCCGGTCAGACGAAACTCACTTCACAGCCGCCGATACCTTCGATCTGCATCGATAACCGGTCGCCCGTCGTCACCGGAATCAGCACGGCCAGCGCGCCCGACAGCACGACTTCGCCCGCAAGCAGCGGCATGCCCAGCTCGCCGAGCGTGTTGGCCAGCCAGGCGACGGCATCGGCGGGGTGGCCCAGTGCGGCCGCGCCTATGCCTTCACCCGCGTTTGCGCCGTTCTTGTCGATACGCATGCGGCAGGCTGCGAGGTCCACGGCATGCGGCGCGACGCGCTCGCGGCCGAGCACATACACGCCACTGGAGGCGTTATCGGCCACGGTATCGCCAATGCGGATCGCCCAGTCGCGAATCCGCGAATCGACGATCTCGAAGCAGGCGCCCACTGCTTCGGTGGCTTCCAGCACTTCGGTACGATCGACGCCCGGGCCGCGCAGGTCGCGGCGCAGATAAAACGCGATCTCGCCTTCGGCGCGCGGCTGGATCAGCGTATCGGCGCGAATCGCAGCGCCGCTTTCGTACTGCATGCCGGAAAGCAGCATGCCGAAGTCGGGCTGGCGCACATCGAGCATGTCCTGCACGGCCTGGCTCGTCACGCCGATCTTCTTGCCGACGACGGTTTCGCCCGCCGCCACGCGGCGTGCGATGTAGTGTTGCTGGATGCGATAGGCGTCGGCGAGCGGCAGCGCGGGCAGGCGCGCGCTAAGCGGTGCGATGGGCGTGCGCTCGCGCCAGGCGGCGTAGAGCGCGTCGCCAAGCGCCGCGAGTTGGGCTGATGTCATGACGATGGGATGAAAAGCGCTTCGTTCGAAGCGTGAAAACACGTGAAAGCACGTAAAAGCGCCCACCTGCGTAAAGGCAGGCGGGCGTGAGAGGGCAGCCTACGTCAGACGCCGTCGCCGCGAATCGCATCGGGCGAGTAATAGGCCTCGTTGGTTTGCGTGGTGGGCGTGAGAACCGGCATCGGCTCCTGATTCGTCAGGCGGTCCGCGTAATAGGCGCCCGAGATCAGGTCGTGATAGAACACCGAAGTCGAATAGAAGGTCTTCGCATCGAACGCGTAAAGCGTGGGCGCGAAGTTGGTGCGCCAGAGCGTGCCGCGCGCGTCGTAGTTATCGGCGGCGACAGCGTTCCAGGTGTCCTCATCCAGATACAGCACGCGCTTGGCGTATTGATGGCGGAAACCCGGTTTGAGCGTGGCTTCGAGTACCCAGACGCGATGCAGTTCGAAGCGCATCGTCTGCATGTCTTCATGGCCCTTGGTGAGCAGCGCGGTGTACTTGATCGACGGGTCCATCATGCGGTAGTTGTCGTACGGCACGTAGATTTCGCGTTTGCCGACGATCTTCCAGTCGTAGCGCTCGCCCGAGCCGTTGAAGAGGCGGTCGTCGTCCACCGTGCGGAAACCGCCCGGACCTTCGGGCTGGTCGAAACCGAATTCGGGCGACTGGCGCACCCGTCGCGTGCCGGGGTTATACGACCAGGTACGGCGCGTGTCCGAGCCTTCCTGATCCCACATTTCGTAGCCCGTAATAATCGTGCCACGATCGGAAAGCGGCAGCACCGTAGTCTGGCGGAAGAAACTCCGGCCATTGAGTTTGCTGTCCGACTGGAAGGGCACCGTCGCGCGCGGCCCGTAAATCGAATATTGCACCTTGCCCCAGGCGATATTGCCGTCTGGATAGACCACCGCCTGATCATAGGTGGCGTTTTCCGATTCGATCATCGAGGCGAAGCGCAGATCCCACATCGCCTCTACGCCGTTCTTCGGCACCGGAAAGGGCGTGACGGGCGGGAAGTCCTTCAGGCCGTTCTGGTCTTTCGTCATCACCGTGTTGGGCGCGTAGGTGCGAATCGCCTTGTAGACGGCGTCCGGATACGCGAAGTCGCGGTGGCTCGGATAAACGGTGATCTTGAAGGTATCCGGGTACTTCTTGAACAAGGCCTTTTCGCCGTCGCTCAGGCGCGCTGCGTATTGCTGCATGTTTTGCGCGGTGATCGTGAAAAGCGGTTTGTCGCTCGCATACGGATCGGGATAGCGCTCGCCAGCTTTGTAGTTGACACCCGCGGGCGTGCCGACATACTTGCCGGTCCACGCGGGGATACTGCCGTCGGCGTTGCCGGCGCGTTCCGCGCCCATCGGCGTGAGCGTGCTGTCGAGTTTCGCGAGATCGGCGGCACTCGTTTTCGCAAACGTGCCCGCGGCAAGCGCGACGCCTGCCGCGAGGGCGCAGGCTTGCATGGCGTAATGAAAGGTTCTGCTCATGACCATTCCTCTTGCAGTGAAAATAAGGCCGGTATTCAGAAGGAATACGTGGCGGTAGCGAGTACGTAATCGCGATCGGCGAGCGGACGCTGTACCGGGTCCGGCGTGCCGAGGAACTTCGCGTAGACCAGCGAGAGTTTGAGATTCGAGAGGCGCGTGAAATCGACGCCTACCGTGAAGCGATGGTCGCCCACGCCGGTGAGCGAGCCAAGCGCGCCGGACAGCGCGGATTTACCCGTGAAATCGTCGGAGTAGGTGAGCGGCACATCCATATCCCAGCCGTTGAATACGTTCTTGTAGCTGAGCGTCCAGGCCAGCTCGAATGCGGCGGCATTGCGCGTATTGGCGAGCGTGGTCGAGCCGTTGACCGGCGTGACGTTGCCGGTGTGAACATAGGAGACTTCCGCGACCAGCGTTTGCGAGGCCGCGAGAAATGTCGGGCCGATCGAATAGATGGCGGAAAGATTCGATTGCCACACATCGCCGCGCGTGGCGGTCGCGCCGGTTGGCGCGTTGACCAGCACGGCCGCGCCCTGGCGATATGACGTTTCGCCCGCGATATTCACGCCCGCCGCTTCGGTCGAAAAGCTCAAGCCAGTGAGTTTGATGTGATCGAAATACTTTTGCTGATACTGGAGTGTCGGGTAATAACTGAATACGACACTCGGATTCATGTCGTTGTAGTGCAGATAATAGGCGCCGATTTCCGTATCGCCGAATACACGCCAGCGCGCACCGATACCCCATTGATCGTTGTTATTCGGCTTGATGTCCGCGCCGCGGGGAATCAGCGTGCCGCCCGGTCCGATCAGGAATTGCGCGCCGGGGCCGGTCACATCCGAATAGCTGAAATAGCTGCCCGGCGCAGTGAGATCGTTGTGCTCGAAAGCAAATTGCCAATAGCCGAGCAGGCTGAAATTGGTGGCGAGTTGCCATTGCGCCGAAATCTGCGGAACCGGCAGCAGAATGTCTTTGACTTCGGCACCGGCGACATAGGATTTCGTGGCGTCCGCGGGGCCTTGAGCGCCTGCGATGTTCGGGAAGAACACGCTTTCGCCCCATGCGAGCACCTGGTCGCCGACCTTCACATTGAGGTTGGTTTTGCCGATGTGAAAGGTGTTGTACGCATAGGCGGCCAGCAATTGCGGGCGCGCGCCGGCCCAGTAACTCGTATCGCCGGTGAACTGGTTATAGGCGCCCGAATGATTGACGGTGTCGGGCGCGTCGTTGTAGTTCGGGCGGTGATAGACCTGATCGTAGAACGCATCGGCGCGCACGAATACGCCCCAGTCATCGTGTTTGAGATTGACTTCGCCGAGGATATTGGCCTGGTTCTGCATCAGCTTGCCGGACTTGAAGTTACGGTCGCCGTCGTCGCCGTTGATATTGTCCGGGCCAAGCAGATTGCCGCTGGGCGAATGCGTGCGAATGCCCAGTCCGTAGCCGATCGTGAAGTTGTAGTCGAGCGTGGTGTTCGCGCCGAGTGCGAGCGTGTCGCCCGCCCAGGCAGGCGCCGCGGCGCTCACGCACGCGGCAGCCAGGGCGAGCCGGCAGGCGGCAGTGATCGGTCCCAATGCGATCGGTCGTAATGCGCGCGGTGTGTCGATTCTCATTGCGTCTCCTCTGAGGCTCCGTTGTGGTTTTGTCGTGGCGTCGGTGTGCTCAGAGGTTAGGGGGCGCGTGCGCAGCGAGAATCGTCAAAACGGACTACCTGGTTCCCCTCAGTGATCGTGTGAAGCGATGGCGGCCGATCTGTGCTTATGCACGCTCGAAGGCGTTTCCTGCCGCCGTGGCCGCGAGAAACGCGGGCACTTCGCCACCGCCTTCCAGCACGAGATTCGAGCCCGACGCATAAGACGCCTCGCGGGACGCGAGAAAGAGGCAAGCCTGCGCGACGTCATCGGGTATCGCGAGACGACCGGCGGGCACAGTGGCCGCCGCCGCGTGCAGACTTTCCTCGCCGATATGGTCCGCGGTTGCAGCGTCCGTTTGCACGAGGCTCGGGCTCACGGCGACGACGCGGACCTTCGGCGCCCATTCCACCGCGAGCGAACGCACGGCGTTGAGCACGCCGGCTTTCGCCGCGCCGTAGGCTGCCGTGCCCGGCGACGCGCGCAAGCCGCTCACACTGCCCACGAACAGCAGCACGCCGCCTTCGGGCTGGCGTTGCATGACGGCGTTGGCGCGTTGCGCGAGCCAGAGCGGTGCGATCAGATTCAGGCGGATCACAGATTCGGTGAAGCGCGGCGACGCCTGCGCTGCGAGCGCGAAGGGCGCGCCGCCCGCGTTGCTCACGACCACGTCCAGGCGGCCGGTTTCGGCTTCGATGCGGGCGATGAGCGCGTCGATGGCATCGATGTCGCGCACGTCGGCGGCGATGGCGCGTAGCGGGTGCAGGCCGGTTTCATCGGCGCAATCGGTGTTATGGGTTGGCTCGGGCACGCTGCGTCCGCAGACATAAACGATGGCACCTGCACGGCGGAACGCGTGCGCAATCGCGGCGCCGATACCGCGTGTGCCGCCCGTCACGAGTACGGTTTTGCCGCTGTATTGACTGTTTGAATCGAAGGCTGTCATGGCCCGTCTCCAGAAGAAGAAAAGATCGAGGCCGATGGTAGAGAAAAGCCCGGGTGGTTTCTTAGTCTGAAAAGACGATGCGGCGCGTGCTCGTGCCCCCGATCATCGTTGGCAGGCCGGTCCCGCGCTGCCGCGGCGAGGCGGGCCAGGCAAAAAACAGGAGACACGCGCGCATGACAGCAACCCCGAATACTGCATTGCCCGCTGGCGCTATCGGCGCATACACCGATGCCCCAGGCGGCCTGAAACTGCATCATGTCGAAGCGGGCAGCGGCGAGCCGGTCGTGTTTATACACGGCAGCGGCCCCGGCGCCAGCGGCATCAGCAATTTCCGCCATAACTATCCGCAGTTCGCGGCGGCGGGCTACCGCGTTATCGTGGTGGATCTGCCGGGTTATGGTGCATCGTCGAAACCCGCGGATGCCCAGTACACGCTCGACTACTTCGTGGCCGCATTGCGCGCGCAATTGAGCGCACTGGGCGTGGGGCGCGCCACCTTGCTCGGCAATTCGCTGGGCGGGGCGATCGCGCTCAAATACGCACTCGATTACCCGGACGACGTTTCTGCGCTGATCATGATGGCGCCAGGCGGCGTGGAGGAGCGCGAAACCTACTTCCGCATGGAAGGCATCCAGAAGATGGTGACGCTGTTCACCAATCGTCAGATGAACCGGCAGACGATGCGTTATTTGCTGGAGTTACTGGTGCATGACCGTGCGCTCGTGACGGATGCGCTGGTGGAAGAGCGCCTCAAAGTGTGCGAAACGCAGCCGCCGGAAGTGCTCGCGACGATGCGGGTGCCGAACCTGACCGAACGGCTGGCGGAATTGCGTTGCCCGGTATTGGGTTTCTGGGGCACCAATGACCGTTTTAATCCGGTGAGTGGCGCGATGCATTTTCTGGAGCATTGCGAAGACGCGCGATTCGTGCTGATGAACCGTTGCGGGCATTGGGTGATGGTGGAGCATCGCGACTACTTCAATCGCGAGTGCCTGGATTTTCTGGCGGGGTTGCAGACTGCGCCGGCGAGCATTGAACACAACGACAAGGAGACAGCATGAGCAACCTGCAGACGATCACGCAGCAACTCTTCGATATGAGCGGCAAGGTGGCGGCGATTACGGGCGCGGCGCGCGGCATTGGTGCGCAGACGGCGCGTACTTTGGCGGCGGCTGGAGCCGCGGTGGCGGTGCTCGATGTGTCGCCGCACGGCGAGGAACTGGCGGCCGAGATTGTGGCTGCGGGCGGGAAGGCTTATTTCTGGCGGCTCGATGTCACGCAGGAAGCGGAAGTCGAGCGTGTATTTGGGGAGATTGTCGCGCGCTTTGGGCGGCTTGATGCGCTGGTGAATAACGCTGGGATTGAAGGGGCGAATGTGCCTACGCATCAGATGTCGCTTGAGCAGTGGCGACAGGTGATGGATGTGAATGTGACGGGCGTTTTTCTTTGCACCAAGCACGCGATTCCGGCTATTCAGAATGTGGGCGGCGGGTCGATCGTCAATCTGTCTTCCATGTATGGGCTGGTGGGTGGGCCGGATGTGCCGGCTTATCATGCTTCTAAAGGGGCGGTGCGCTTGATGGCTAAAACCGATGCCATGCTGTATGCGGCGCAGAATATTCGGGCTAATTCTGTGCATCCAGGGTTTATCAGGACGCCGTTGCTTGAGGAGGCTTTTGAAAAGCTGGGCGATCCTGAGCAGATTTTTGGTCAGATGAAGATGATGGTGCCGATGGGGAAGATTGGTGATCCGCAGGATATTGCGGCTGGGATTCTTTATCTTGTTTCGCCGGCGGGGAGGTATGTTACTGGGACTGAGCTGGTGATTGATGGGGGGTATACGGCTCGTTGATGTTGTTTTTCTTGGGGTGTTGGCATTTCCTTGTTTTCGTGTCGGTCTATTAGCGTCGCCCCTGTGCGGGGCGGCACCTACTTTTCTTTGCAGCGGCAAAGAAAAGTAGGCAAAAGAAAGCCGCTACAAACGCCAGAATGACGCAGTCCACAAACAGCCTTTTAGGGGGAAAGGTATAGGAGCATCCGGTCCCTCGCACCCTACCACTAAGTGACAAGGCGCCCGCCCACCCGGGGGCGCTACGCGCCCCGAGGGGCATAACCGCAAACCGAAGGTTTGCTGGTTTCACCTGCAAACCCAACCGTTGCGCGCGCAGCGAGCAACGGGATGTATGACGGCTTTGTCACTACCTTTGAAGGTGCGAGGTGACGGACGCCCCTATACCATTCCCCCTTAAAGGCTGGTTGTGGACTGCGTCACATTGGCGGTGTGAGCGGCTTTCTTTGCCTACTTTCTTTGCCGCCGCAAAGAAAGTAGGTGCCGCCCCGCACAGGGGCAACGCTAATAGACCGACGCGAACACAAGGAAATGCCAACCCCGCAATTAAACAAGCAAAAAGCAATTACTAAGCACCCCAAATAAAAAAGAGCAAACCAAAATGAAACCCACCCTCCTGAACTACATAGAATCCTTCAACGCCTCCGACACCGCCCGCATCGTGTCGCTATTTTCCGAAGACGCCACAATAGAAGACCCGGTGGGCACCCCCCTGAAACGCGGCAGAGCAGAAATAACCGCCTTCTACGCTCACGCCACCTCACTAGGCGCCCGCCTCGAACTAATCGCCCCACCGCGAGGCTCCCACTCGAACGCGGCGACGATCACCTTCAAGGTGCACATAAAAGGCCCAGAAGGCACCCCAGCCCACATCGACGTCACCGACGTCATGGAATTCAACACCGAAGGCAAGATCACAAGCATGCGCGCCTACTGGGGCCCAGACGACTACCACATTGCGGAACAAAAATGACCGCAGACCTCGACCCAGAGTCCACCCCATTCAGCCCACTCAAACTCGGCCCACTCACCCTACGCAACCGTTTCATCAAATCGGCGACAAACGAGGGCATGGCGCCGCACGGCGTCCCATCGCAAGCCTTGCTGAACCTGCACGAAGCCACCGCAGCAGGCGGCGCAGCCCTCACCACCGTCGCCTACTGCGCAATCGGCCCGGACGCCCGCACCTTCATCGATCAACCCCAACTGGATGGCAGCACCCGCACCGCATTCCGCGCGCTGACCGACGCAGTGCATCGCCACGGCGCAGCAGCCAGCGCACAAATCACGCATGGCGGCTGCTTCACATTCCTGCCGGAGCTCTCCACCAAACGCCCGCTAAGCGCATCGGGAGGCATCAACAAAGTCGGCCTGATGAGCGGCCGGTTCTTCAAGCAGGCGATGAGCGAAGCGCACATGCAGGCATGCGCAGCCCAGTTCGCCCAGGCCGCGCGCCACGCCCGCGATGCGGGTTTCGACGCCATCGAAATCCACATGGGCCACGGCTATCTGCTCAGTCAGTTTCTCTCGCCGCTCTATAACCGGCGAAGCGACGCCTACGGCGGCACGGCCGCGCAACGTGCGCAGTTTCCCTTGCGCGTGCTGCGCCAGGTACTGGACGCCGTCGGCCGCGATTGCGCCGTGCTCTGCAAGATCGGCGTGACCGAAGGCGTGAAAGGCGGCAGCACCGCCGAAGACGCGGCAGAAGTCGCGCAACGGCTGGAAGCAGAAGGCGCGCACATGCTGGTGCTCAGCGGCGGCATGAACGTCGAATCCGTCTGGCAGCTTTTCGGCAGTCCATTGCCGGCCGAAGCGCGCGCGAATGTTGCAAATCCCATCGTTCGCGCAGCCATGCACTTGCAGAAACTCACCGAGCCGCGCTTCGACGGCTTTCGCGAGATGTATTTCCTCGAACACTCCCGCAAGGTGCGTGCGGCAGTCGATTTGCCGCTGGCTTATCTGGGCGGCGTGCGTTCGGCGGCCAATGTGGCGCAGGCGATGAACGAGGGTTTCGATGCCGTAGCGCTGGCACGCGCGCTGTTATTCGAGCCCGGCTTCGTCAATCGGCTAAAAAGCGAAACAGAAGCGGTCTCAGGCTGCACGTCCTGCAACCGTTGCGTGGTCAGCATGTACACGCCAGGCGGCACAGCCTGCGTGCTGCAAGGCGAAAACGATCCCGCACCGAACCGCATCCCCGCCGGCACAAGCGCGATCTGAATGGCAAAACGCACCAAAGAAGCGGCGCAGGAAACCCGCACCCGTCTGCTCGATAGCGCTGAAACGCTGTTCGCCCTGCACGGCGTCTCGCACACCACGCTGGCCGATATCGCCGATGCTGCGAGTCTCACGCGCGGCGCGATCTACGGCCACTTCCGCAATAAGGCCGATCTGCTCGAAGCGCTGCTGGAGCGCACGCGTTTGCCGCTGGAAGAATTGATCGGCGCGTTCGTCGATCCGCAGGCTCAGGCGCCGCTGGCCGCGATGCAGCGCGCGATTCTCGTCTGTCTGCGCGATGCCCAGTGCGATGCGCGTCGCCGCCGGGTCGCCGAGATCGTCTTCAATCGCTGTGAACTGGTCGACGACATGGCGCCGGTGGCCAGCCGCATGCGCGAATACGCACGCGATGGTCTGGAGAATCTGGAGCGCGGTCTGAGCAATGCGAAGCATCGCAAGCAGCTTGCGCCCACGCTCGATGTGCGTCTCGCCGCCGCGCTGCTGCATGCTCAGGTGTCAGGTCTGATTCGCGACAATCTGCTCATGCCGCAACATGTCGATTTCGTGCGTGACGGCGCGGCCATGGTCGCGGCGATGTTCGAGATGCTGCAGCACGTGCCGGCCCTTCATCACGCGCCGCCGCGCGCATCGGATCAACGCACGCGCGCGCCGCGCCAGTCAGAACTGCGCGCGAGTTCGACGAATGCGTCCAGATAATCGATCGATGCATCGGCCTCGCGCGTGCCCAGAAAAATCTGTTTGGCGATGCCTTGCTTGCCCAGCTTCACGCTCACCACCGGCATGCGCTCGGCGTATTCGTCGGCGAGCCAGCGCGGCAGCGCGGCCACGCCGCGATCGCTTGCCACCATCTGCAGCATGATGTCGGTGGTTTCGATGGTTTTGTGCCGGCGCGGCGTCACGCCCGCCGGGCGCAGGAACTGGTTGTAGATGTCGAGCCGGTCGGTCTCGACGGGGTAGGTGATGAGGGTTTCGTCGGCGAGTTGCTCGGGCTTCACGTGGCGCGCGCCCGCGAGCGCGTGACGCTCGGAGACCACCAGCACCTGTTCGTAGTCGAACACGGGTTCGAAGCGCAGGCCGGGGCGCATGAGCGGATCGGGCGTCACCAGCACGTCGATGTCGTAACCGAACAGCGCGCCGATGCCGCCAAACTGGAAGCGCTGCTTGACGTCCACATCGACATCGGGCCAGCGCGCCAGATACGGCGACACCACTTTCAGCAGCCACTGGTAGCACGGATGGCATTCCATGCCGATGCGCAACGTGCCGCGCTCGCCGTCCGCGTATTGCTTCATGCGCGCTTCGGCGTGCTCGAATTGCGGCAGCAGGCGGTTGGCGAGCGCGAGCAGATAATGCCCCGCCTGCGTGAGCCGCAGGCTGCGCCCCTCACGGTCCCAGATGGGCGTGCCGAGCTGCTGCTCGATTTTCTTGACGGTATGGCTCAGCGCCGACTGCGTGAGAAACAGCGTGCCGGCGGCGGCTGTGAGCGAGCCCTGACGCTCGACTTCGCGAATGATCACGAGATGGATGCGTTCGAGCATCGCTGCGGCCTCCGGGTGCGGTCATGCGGGATAAGCATGAAAAAAGCTAATCGATGAGCGGTGAACCCAGCATTCTAGTTCATCGAACTCATCGATCGGCTTCGCCGCAACCCGGCTTTAATCGTGCATCCTCACTCGTCCATCAGGCGCGCGCGCACCTTCTTGCCCTTGACCTTGCCGGCGTTGAGCTTGCGCACGGCGTCGCGCGCGATGCTGCGCTCGACCGCTACATAGGTCGAGAATTCCGTCACGTTGATCTTGCCGATCTGCGCGCCGGTGAAGCCGGCTTCGCCCGTGAGCGCGCCGAGCACGTCGCCCGGACGGATCTTTTCCTTTTTGCCGCCCAGAATCTGCACGGTTTCCATCGGCGGCAGCAGCGGGGCGTTGCTGGCGGGTTTGAGTTCGGCGATCGGATGCCATTCGACTTCGCGCTTGATCGCCTGTTCGATGCCGCCCACACGGCCCATTTCGTTCATGGTCGCCAGCGACAGCGCCCAGCCGTCCTGATCCGCGCGGCCCGTGCGGCCGATGCGGTGCACGTAGACTTCCGGGTCCGGCGTGACATCCACGTTGATAACGGCTTCGAGCTGGGCGATGTCGAGACCGCGCGCGGCCACGTCGGTCGCCACCAGCACCGAGCAGCTACGGTTGGCGAACTGGATCAGCACCTGGTCGCGCTCGCGCTGGTCGAGTTCGCCGTGCAGCGCCAGCGCGTGAAAGCCCTGCGCGCGCAGCACGTCGAGCAGATCTCGGCATTGCTGCTTGGTGTTGCAGAACGCGATCGTGCTGACCGGGCGGAAATGGTTGAGCAACTGGCCGACGGCGTGCAGGCGGCCGGTTTCTTCCACTTCGTAGAAACGCTGGCGGATCTTGCTGTCGTCGTGACGTTCCTGCAGCTTGACTTCCTTCGGGTTGCGCAGGAACTGCTGGCTCAGCTTGGCGATCCCTTCGGGATAGGTCGCCGAGAACAGCAGGGTCTGGCGATCCTTCGGGCACTGGCGCGCGACCTTGGCGATATCGTCGAAGAAACCCATGTCGAGCATGCGGTCCGCTTCGTCGAGCACCAGCGTGTTGAGCGAGTCGAGCGAGAGGATGCCGCGCTCCAGGTGGTCCATGATGCGGCCGGGCGTACCGACGACGATGTGCGCGCCGTGTTCGAGGCTGGCGATCTGCGGGCGCATCGGCGTGCCGCCGCAAAGCGTGAGCACCTTGACGTTTTCTTCGGCGCGCGCGAGGCGGCGGATTTCCGTCGCGACCTGGTCGGCCAGTTCGCGCGTGGGGCAGAGGATCATCGCCTGGACGTCGAGGCGGCGCACGTCGAGCTTCGCGAGCAGCGCCAGCGAAAAGGCGGCAGTCTTGCCGCTGCCGGTCTTGGCTTGCGCGATGAGGTCGTGGCCGGCGAGCGCGATCGGCAGGCTGGCGGCCTGGATCGGCGTCATTTCGGCGTAGCCGAGCCGGCTGAGGTTCTCGAGCGTGGCGGGCGCGAGCGCAAGCTCGCTGAAGGACGTGGCGGTGGGTGTATTCGTCATGCTGGGTCTCGCGCCCCGGTTGGGGCGGATGCCGCGCAAAGGCGGCAGGAATGGATCGGGCGGCGCTGAACGGACTGATCGATGGATCGGGGGTTCGCGCCGCGCGTGCCGCGATTTTAACGGATACGGACCGCAAAGCCCCGAGATTGGCCGGGAAAGGCGGGCAAGTGTGGTGCGGATGCCGTAGGAAGCCTAGCCGCGCGCGTGCTGCGCGCCCAGTTCTTCCAGATCGAGATCGTGTTCGACGGCGTGCAGCAAGGCGTCGCTGATCAGCCCGGCGCGGTGCATGCGCAGGATTTCCGTGCGGCCCGCGTGCACGGCGGCGAGCACGACATCGTAATGGGCGGTGCGGACATCGACGGGCAGGGTTTCGGCGTGCTCGAACTGCTGCGAGATGGTTGCGCGGTAGGTGTATTGCTCCAGCAGGCGCGGATGGATCACGCTGCCGTCCGGCCCGTGCACGAGCGGCCGGATCGTTTCGAGCTGCACGGCCAGCATGCGGGCCCAGACCTGCGGCTCGCTCAGGTAGGCCGCGCCGGCCTGGGCGTCCTGCAGCGGGCGCACGAGGCGGATCAGCGGGCCGATCGTCACGCCCTGAAGCAGCACGGTGAAAAGAATCACGGCGAACGCCGCGAACAGGATCAGGTCGCGCCCCGGCAGGCTCTCGGGCAAGGTCAGCGCGATCGCCAGCGTGACCACGCCGCGCATGCCCGCCCAACTGACGACGGCGGCCGCGCGGAAGTCGGCGTCGAGCACGCGGCGCGGCATGAGGCGATGCGCGAACGCGCGGATCGTTTCGATGCCGAAAGTCCAGACGCAGCGCGAGAGCACCACGGCCGCCACCACGGCCAGCGCGGCGGGACCGAGCTGGGCGAAAGCCTCGCCCGCGCCGCCCAGCCGCACGATCACGCCGCGCAGCGACAGCCCGATCAGCACGAACACCAGCGCCTCCAGCACGAACACGAGCACCTGCCAGAACGCGGTGCCGCGCATGCGCACACGGGCGGTGAAGATGTCGTGCTGATGCCAGCCCAGATACATGCCGCAAGTGACGGTGGCGATCACGCTCGAGACATGCGCCATGTCGCCGGCGATATAGCTGAACCAGCCGGCGCTCACGGCAACCGTGATGATCAGATAGTCGTCTTCGAGCAGGCGCAGCAGATTGACCGCGAGATAGCCGACCAGCCAGCCCACCGCGATCCCGCCGATGGCGAGTCCCGCGAAGGTCAGCAGCGCGCCCGAGGTGCTGAAGGCGCCGGTCAGCGCGGCGGCCACGGCGAAACGGAACAGCACGAGGCCGGCGGCGTCGTTGAGCAGGCTTTCGCCTTCGAGCAGGACCATGATGCGGCGCGGCAGCGCGAGGCGCTCCAGCACGGCGCGCGCGGCCACGGCGTCGGGCGGCGAGACCACCGCGCCCAGCGCGAAGCACACGGCCCACGGCAGCGTGGGCACGACCCAGTGGGCGACCAGGCCGACCGCCCAGGTGGTGAACGCCACCGCGCCGATCGCGAACAGCAGGATCGGCGTGATATGACGTTTGAAGTCAGCCCAGACGAAGAAGTAGGCGCCGTCCATCAGCAACGGCGGCAGAAACACGATCAGCACGAGATCGGGATCGAGCACGACGGGCGGCAAGCCCGGTGCGAACGCCATGGCCGCGCCGCCCACCAGCAGCGCCGCAGCGGGCGGCAGGCGCAGCCGCCGCGCCAGCAGTTCCAGCGCCACAATCGCGATCAGGGAAAGCAGGACGAGCTTGAAGGCCGAAACGGCGGTCATGTGAATTCCCCGGGTGATGGTTCGATCTGCGTCGATCGCCCGTCGCGGCTTCGTAGCGCCAGCTATCTGCGCTGACGCTGACTCTTGGTCTTACTCTTCGCCTTCCTCTTGCGGCTCCGCCAGAATCTGCCGGATTGCGTTTTCGAACGTTTCGACCGGCTGGCCGCCGTTGATCAGATATTGCTGATTGAACACGATGGCCGGCACCGACTGGATGCCCATCGCCTGCACCTGGGCTTCCTCGGCGCGCACTTCGTCGGCGAAAGCGTCGCTCTCCAGCACCGCGCGCGCGGCATCGGCGTCCAGGCCGACCGACTGGGCGGTCTGCACCAGGACGTCGTGGTTGCTCACGTCGAGGCAATCGCCGTGATAGGCGCGCAGCAGCGCCAGCTTGAACGAGAGCTGCTTGCCTTCGAGACCGGCCCACTGCAGCAGGCGATGCGCGTCGAAGGTGTTGTAGACCCGCGTGCGCGGGCCGAAAGCGAAGCCCACGCTGGCGCCGCGCTCGCGGATCGCTTCCTGGGTTTCGGCGATCTGTTCGGGCGTGCGGCCGTACTTCTTGCCGAGGTAGTCGACCAGCGAGGCGCCGCCCGCGGGCATATCGGGCGTCAGTTCGAAGGGATGCACGACAACGCGCGCGTCGACGGCATCGCCGAGGTTTTCAAGCGCACGTTGCAGCGACGCAAGACCGATCGCGCACCACGGACAGGCGATATCGGAGATGAAGTCGATTTGCAGCGGCTGGGCTGCGGGAGAGGCTTGGGACATGGTGGTTCCAGAAATGGGGCGCTGAGCGCATCCGGCGATTCTCTCACGCCGGCATGAAGCACGTGGCCGGCGGGTTGCGTCGTGCCTGCCCGCTGTCAAGCCGGTCGCAAAGAAGCGATCACCACCAGCGCGAGCGCCGCATTCGCGGGCAGTTGCGTCTGGGAAAACGCCGAGCGCGCGTGCCCGGCCTTGTCGCCCAGCACCTGCGCGAACAGTTCGGATGCGCCGTCGAGCACGGCCGGTTGATCGTAGAAACCGTCGGCGCTGCTCACGTGGCCCTCCACGCGCACGATGCGCTCCAGTCGTTCCAGTTGCGCCACGCCGCCTACGTGGCGCGCAATCTGCGCCAGCACGTTGAGCGCCGTTATGCGCGCCGCGGCGCGGCCGTCTTCGAGACTCAGGTCGCGCCCAATCTGCCCGCTGAAAGCCATCTTGCCGTTCACGAGCGGCACCTGGCCCGAGATGAACAGCAGGTTGCCGGCCTCGCTCACTGCCGTATAACTGCCGAGCGGCTGCGGCGCTTCGGGCAGCGTCAAGCCGAGTGCCTTGAGGCGGGTTTCGATCGTCATTCAGGGTTCCTCTTTTTGCTGCTTCAGATGCCACGCACTCTAGCCGTGACGACTCGCAGCAGCCAGCCCGCGCCGCGCATGGCTCTTTCAACGCCATGTAACAAGTCAAGTGCGGCGAGCGGGATTGATCGGCGCCTGGCTGCGGTTACCATGACGAACCGATGTCACGGCTGTCACGAATCCATGCAACGCAATTTCGACGATTTGTTACTGGGCAGCATCGAACTGTTCTGCCTTGCGGCCGAACTGGGCAGTTTCACGCTGGCGGCCACGCAGGCGAGCGTGACGCCCGCGGCGGTGAGCCGGTCGGTGGCGCGTCTGGAAGCGCGGCTCGGCGTGCGTCTGTTCGTGCGCACCACGCGCCAGATCCGTCTGACCGATGGCGGCCGGCGCTACTTCGAACAATGCCGCGACGCGCTCGCGCAACTCGTCGATGCCGAGCGCGAAGTCACCGGCCAGCAGACGACGCCCGCTGGCGTGCTGCGTATCAGCATGCCGACGCCGTATGGGCACTATCGCGTCCTGCCGCTGCTGGCGAGCTTTCGCGCGCGGTATCCGCAGGTGCAGGTGGAAACGCATCTGAGCAACCGCAACATCGATTTCGCCGATGAGGGCTTCGATCTGGCCATCCGCGGCCGCGCCCCCGACGATTCGAATCTCGTGGCGCGCAAGCTCGAAGACGCGGAACTGGTGATCGTCGGCACGGGCGCATATCTGAAGCGCGCAGGCAAGCCGCGCAGCATCGAGGATCTGCAGCATCACGAGTGTATTCAGTTCGAACTGCCCAGCAGCGGCCGACCTATTCCCTGGCTTTTCAACGAAGGCGGCAACGAACTCGAACTGGCCACTCAGGGCGGCTATGGCACCTCCGGCGACGTGCTGGCGGGCGTCACGCTCGCGCGGCACAGTGCGGGTCTGTTCCAGACCTACCGGTTTATCGTCGAAGACGATCTGGCGGCGGGGCGGCTCGTGGAAGTGTTGCCCGACAAGGGCGGCTGCTCGCGGCCGTTTTTCCTGCTGTATCCGCATGGCCGCTATCTGACGTCGCGGGTGCGGGTATTTGTCGACTTTCTGGTCGATCAGTTGGGCCCGAAGCCAAAACGGCGCACGCGCTAGCATGCCGCGCGCTTAACGCACGAGTAACGAACGAGTAACGAACGAGGTGTATCGATGAACGCAATGCCCATCCGCCTGCTCGACAGGCTCCAGATGACCCGTCCGATCGTGCAGGCGCCGATGGCCGGCGTCAGCACGCCTGCGCTGGCCGCCGCCGTGTCGAATGAGGGCGGCCTCGGCTCGCTGGGCATCGGCGCGATGAATGTCGAAACCGCGCGCAAGACGCTGCGCGAAACCCGCGCGCTGACCAGCCGGCCGTTCAACGTCAACGTGTTCTGCCACCGGCCGGCGCGCGTCGATGCCGATGTCAACCGCCACTGGACCGAGTGGCTCGCGCCGCGTTTTGCGCAGTTCGGCGTGCAGCCGCCCGCATCGCTCAAGGAAATCTACGTGAGCTTCGTCGACGATGCCGCGATGCTGGCGATGTTGATCGAGGAGCGTCCGGCGGTGGTGAGTTTCCACTTCGGCTTGCCGCCGCAAGCGGCCATCGACGCGCTGCATGCCGCCGACATTCTGCTGTTCGCCACCGCGACCAACCCGGACGAAGCCGCGCAGGCCGTGGCGGCGGGCGTGGATGCGCTGGTCGCGCAAGGCATCGAGGGCGGCGGTCATCGCGGCGTGTTCGACCCCGACGCACGCGACCCGCTGCTCGGCACCTTCGCGCTCACGCGGCTGCTGGCGACGCGCTTCGACGTGCCGGTCGTGGCGGCGGGCGGCATCATGGACGGCGCGGGCATTGCGGCGGCGCTGGCACTCGGCGCGCAGGCCGCGCAACTGGGCACGGCCTTCGTCGCGAGCCCGGAGACCGCCATCGACGATGGCTACCGGCGCGCACTGATTGGCGACGGCGCGCGGCTCACCACCTTCACGTCGGCAATATCGGGCCGGATGGCGCGCGGCCTCGTGAACCGGTTCACGGAATTGGGCGAGCTGGCGGACAAACCGGCGGTGCCTGCGTATCCCGTCGCCTACGATGCGGGCAAGGCGCTCAACGCGGCTGCGAAGGCGCACGGCGAAGCGGGCTACGGCGCGCAATGGGCAGGGCAGGCGGCGACGCTCGCCCGCGCATTGCCGGCCGCCGAGTTGGTGCGCACGCTGCAGCGAGAAACCGAAGCCGCGCTGGCCGACCTGCGTGCCCGGATTGCTGGTTGAAATGCGGCAGGTTGAACTGCGGCTAGCCGAACTGCGGCGGGTTGAACTCTGGAACCGGTATTTCAGCGGTTAAAATCGTCCGGTGCGCAATCGTCTTGCGACCCTTATAGGTTGGTCGCTACCGGGTTGCGCGTCTATCGGGCGAATAGCTCCCTGTAAACCCGGCTTTTCGGCCGATCAAGCAGGCGGCCGTTCCCGGACAATCATTCGTATTGCGGGGGTGATACTGCGCCCACCCACCGATCGGCGAACGGTCTTCGCCACTCTTACTTACGCGTTATTGAGGCAGATATGTCTAGCAGCATTGCGATCACGGACGAACTCGTTGCGGAAATTGCGGACCGGATGGCTGAAGAAGGTCAGACGGTCTCGCCTGTGGCCATCTGGTCCGAAGTCCACACCGGATCGGTGGTGTCCGTCGCTGCGTCGCTGCGCAAGTGGCGCGAAGCGCGTGCTCCGCGCCCGCAGCAGGTCATCGAGCGTCCGGCTTTGCCCGCGACCGTGACCGACACGATGCGCGACGCGCTCGACCGCCTCTGGACGTCCGCGCAGGACGAGGCTGAACGCGCGGTCGCGCGCCGCCTGGCGTCGATGCGCCAGCGCGTCGACGATGCGTGCAGCGAACGCGACGACGCACTGTCGGAATTGCAGAACACGGTTCAGGAACTGGATTCGTTGCAGGTCCAGCTCGACCGCCTGACGGCGGCCCAGGACGCCAAGGTCGATTCGACCTCGGGCCTGGAAGACGATATCGCGCAGGCCGTCCAGCGTACCGACGCCGCTGAAAAGCGCGCGCAGGAACTGGTCGAACGCGTGGAACAGCTCGAAGCGGATCTGGCGCGCGCACTCGAAGAACTGGCGCAGGAGCGAGCCGCACGCGAAGCGGCTGTGGCAGAAGCCGAAGCGGCTGCTGCGGCGGCTGCAGAAGCTGCCGCAGCGGTCGAAGCCGCGGCCGCGGAAGCCGCCGCTGTTGCTGAAGCTGCCGCTGCGGAAGCGGCTGCGCGGGAAGCCGCTGCTGCTGAAGCGGCAGCGCAGGAAGCTGTGCCGCAGGAAGGCGAGGAAATCGCGCAAAGCGTCGCTCACGACGCCATCGACGAAGAAGCGCTGCGCGCAGAGTACGACGCGAAAGCCGACGCAAAGGCCGAGGCAGCCGCCGCAGCCGCGCGTGAAGAGCACGAATCGCAACGCACGGCGCTCGAAGCCTCGCACGCCGAAGCGGTCACGCGCCTCGAAGGCGAGCTGGAAGCGATCCGCGTCGCCCTGCAGGCAGAGCAGGAAGCGCACGCAGCCCAGCGCGAAGCGATCGGCGACGCCCATGCAGCACGCGACGCCGCGGCGCTCGAACTGCAGATGGCGCAGGCTCAGGTCACCAATCTGACGAACGAGCGCGACGCGGGCGCGACGGAAATCGCCCGCCTGTCGGCCAGCCTGACCGAAGTGCAGGAACACGCGGCCGAACTCGTCGCGCAGAGCATGGCGGCCGGCGAGAAGGTCGAGCACGAAGCGGCAGCGCCGACGGGTCTCGACGAAGAAGCCGTCGAAGCCCTGAAGAGCCAGTTCGCGCAGGAAGCGCAAGTGCAGGCAGCGGCCATCGCCGAAGCGCACGACAACCTGAAGAAGTGGTCCGATTACGCCAACAACCTGAAGCAGCAACTGGTGCAGGCCAACGAAAAGATGATGCTCGTGCATGCGCGCGGCGTGGGCGAAGCCTCGCTGAGCCGCCGTCTGGCGACCGAACTCGGCGAGATCAGCCCCGAGAACGATCTGCTGCGTAAGGAAGTCCAGCAGCGCGTGATCGTCGAAACGATGAGCGCCCAGCTCGGTCAGCAGGGCTATCACTACGACGTGAGCACCGGCGCGGTCACGAAGGCGAACGTGGAAAACGCCACGGCGTAAGGCTTTAACACGTGGTCAGGCGAAGGTCTGCGCGACTTTCGTCGTACAAAACGCGCGGCTGAGCCGCGCGTTTTCCGCTTTATGGGGGCTCTTTCGTCCGGCAACGCCCTGCGTCCTTTGCGCCGGGGCTGACGAAACTGCTTGACGGGCCTCCAGATAGCGCGTATGTTCACCAAGATAATCTTTCAGCTGTGTCTGCTCATCAATCGCCGCTACTCGCGGCTTTCGTTGACCTCTACCGCTTGAGCCTGATTTGAATTCGCCCTGTCCAGGTGCGAGTGTTTTTATTTGTTTTTTGAGGATTTTTTAGTGGAAACCGGTACCGTCAAATGGTTTAACGACAGCAAGGGCTTTGGCTTCATCACTCCGGACAAGGGCGGCGACGATCTGTTCGCTCACTTCTCGGAAGTGCGTGGCACGGGCTTCAAGACCCTGGCAGAAGGCCAGAAGGTCAGCTACGAAACCAAGCGTGGTCCTAAGGGCCTCCAGGCTTCGAACATCACCCCGCTGTAAGGTGTTTGCATCGCGCCGGCCCAGCCTTTGAGGTTTTCCTCTCAGGCAATCAGGCGGCGCGATTGCCCTGTCTCAGACCGTGGCACTTCGGTGCCACGCGTATCTTGTGCGTGTTCTTGCGCACGTGTTCTCTGCGCTCGCAGTCGGATCACGTCGCCCGCATACGCGCCCGATGTTTGTCTCCGCGGTTGGGTCCAGGTCAATGCTGGCGATCCGTTCCCCGGTTGGCTCATCAAGAGCACAAGTTGCCCGGCATCGGCGAAATTTGACACGCTTCTGGGGTTCCCGGAATCAGTCGAAAGTGGCTCGCCATTGGGCAATGGACTGCGCGTCTCGTGGACGCGGCATTGGAAATTTCTGGAGGAATGGATTTGGCGAAGGAAGAGTTGCTTGAACTCGACGGCGTTGTCGACGAAGTGCTGCCGGACAGCAAATATCGCGTCACGCTCGAAAACGGCGTGGTCGTGAATGCATACGCATCGGGTCGTATGCGCAAGAATCACATCCGTATTATTGCTGGCGACCGGGTCACGCTCGAGTTGTCGGTCTACGATCTGACGAAGGGTCGTATCAACTTCCGTCACAAGGACGGTTCGTCCGGTGGTGCGCAGCCGCGCCCCGGTATGCGTCGCCGGTAATAGCCGGCTGGATTGCTCGCCGACGCCTTCGGGCGTGTTCTCGTGCGCGCCCCGTGGCGCAGCGTGAGCGCGGGCGATCCTGGATGGCCTGTCCTGGATTGGCCTGTCTTTAGCGTCCTTCACGAGTCTCCGCGAAGGACCGCTTCAACGTTGCATGCGTGCCGCTTCAGGCGCGCTCAGCGATTCACATCGACGACGATACGTCCGCGCACGCGCCCATCGAGCAGATCGTGCGCGGCCGGAATCGCCGCGTCGAGCCCGACTTCCTGCGTAAGCGTATCGAGCATGGCCAGATCGAATGTCTCGGCCAAAGCCTGCCAGGCCTGCTGACGCTCGGCGAAAGGACGCGTCACGCTGTTCACGCCCAGCAGGCTCACGCCACGCAGGATAAACGGCGCGACCGTGGCGGGAAGCTCCATGCCTTGTGCGAGGCCGCAGGCGGCCACGGCGCCATCCGCGCGCAGGCTTGCGCAGACATTGGCGAGCGTATGACCGCCGACCGAATCGACGGCCGCCGCCCAGCGTTCCTTTTGCAAAGGCTTGCCGGGCGCGGAAAGCGTCGCGCGATCGATGACTTCGGCGGCGCCCAGTTGCTGCAGGTAGGCGGTTTCGTTGAGCTTGCCGGTTGATGCCACCACGCGATAGCCGCGCCGCGCGAGCAGGGCGATCGCAAAACTGCCAACACCGCCACTTGCGCCTGTCACGAGCACATCGCCCTGATCGGCGCGAATACCGTAACGTTCGAGCGCGAGCACGCATAGCATGGCCGTGTAGCCCGCGGTGCCCACCGCCATCGCCTGTCGTGCGGTGAGGCCTTTGGGCAACGGAATCAGCCAGTCGCCGCGCACGCGCGCCTTTTGGGCGAGCCCGCCCCAATGCTGTTCGCCCACGCCCCAGCCGTTGAGCACGACCGCATCGCCCACGGCGTAGCGCGGATCGTCGCTATGCGCGACCACGCCCGCGAAGTCGATGCCCGGCACCATCGGAAAGCTGCGCACGACCGGGCCTTTGCCCGTGATCGCGAGTCCGTCCTTGTAGTTCAACGTGCTGTACTGCACATCGACGAGTACGTCGCCTGCGGGCAGACTCGCTTCGTCGATTTCGGTCACTTTCGCCGAATATATTTCGGATTCCTTCTCAATGAGAATGGCTTTGAACATGGTGTGTCTCGCGTGTTGATTCAACGGTGAGCGAGCCGGAACGCAAGGCGCCCGGCTGAAGAGGGATTATTGCGGCCGGGCCGTGCAGCCAAGCCCGGCGATGAAGCCGCGAAAAAACGTGTCGAGCGGTGCCGCATCGCGCACGACCCGCGCGCGCAGCACAGCGCCTTCCCAGCCAATCCAGAAGAACGCGGCCAATGCGTCGAGATCGGCATCGCTGGCGACGTGGCCTTCGCGCTGGGCATCGGCGAGACACGCGCGCACGCGCGCCTGCCAGCCTTGCAGCGCGGCCTCCAGCCGTGTGCGGTAGTCCTCGGGCAGGATGCCCACCTCCAGTCCCAGATTGCCGACCAGGCAGCCGCGCGTGTAGTCGTAGCGCGCCATGCCGGTTTTGGCGTTCTCGACGAAGGCGGCGAGGCGATCCAGCGCGGGCTGTGTATCGTCGATCAGCCAGCGGTCGAGCATCGCGCAGAAATAGGCGTCGTAAGCGTCCATCAGCGCACGGCCGAACGCTTCCTTGCTGTCGAAGTAGTGATAGAACGAGCCCTTGGGAATGCCGGCGAGCTTGAGCACGGTGTCGAGGCCCGTGGCGGCGAAACCCTGGCTCGTCAGCAGTTCCATGCCCGCGCGAATCAGCATGTCGCGCGTGTCGCCGTGCGCGCGCGGATCTCTAGGCGGGCGTCCGCGACGAGGCTTGAGGGTGGGGTTGGTGTCCATGCGATGGATATTAGACCGATCGTCTCTAAAATTCAAGTCTGCTATTTTCGCGCGAAAATCGCGTCCCTCGGTATACCTTTTGTGCCTACCCCACAAACTTCTTCCTTCTTCAATTTTTCCCGCGACTGCGCGATAGTGCGGCCTGCACCTCGCACCTGGAAACATGAAGGAAATCCATGAAGCTCTATCACGCACCCGGCAGTTGTTCTCAAGCAGTCCATATTGTTTTACTCGAAGCCAACCTGGACGCGGAACTGGTCGAAGTCGATGCACGTCGCCATGTGATCAAAGGCGGCGGAGACTATTACGAAATCACGCCACTGGGCTACGTTCCGCTGCTCGTGCTCGACGACGGCACCGTGTTACGCGAAGGCCCGGTCATCGCGCAATATCTCGCCGATCTGAAACCTCAAAGCGCTCTCGCGCCCGCACACGGAACGATGGCGCGTTATCGGCTGCAGGAGTGGCTGAATTTCCTCACATCGGAAATTCACAAGGGGTTTATACCGCTGCTCTATGCGGTGGCTGCGGGGAAATATGTCGACACGGCGCGGCCCAAACTGCTTGCGCGCTTCAAGTGGCTCGACCAGCAACTCGAAGGCAAGCGCTATCTCATGGGCGAAACATTCACGCTAGCCGATGCCTATCTATTCGCGCTGACCGGCTGGGCCAAGGCCACCTGGATAAAATCCGTCTATCACGCCGATATCGACTTGAGCGGCTTTGAGAATCTGCAACGCTGGTACGAGGGCGTGCGAGCGCGGCCCTGCGTTCAGACGGTGTTGGCGAGAGAAGGTCTCGCCGATTGAACCCGTCGCGCAGACTGCGCTGCGCGACGGCGCGAACATTTACCGATCCGGCGCGACCACGAAGAACACATACTGGCGCGCGGCCAGCTCACGTCCCCACGCGTGCTTGTGCACCGTGACCGGATCGGGTTGCTCGCCGGTGATCCAGCGCGCCTGCACGATGCAGGGCACGTCGTTCGCGCGGCACACGAACAGGGCGCCGTGTCGATCCAGTTCGCCAAGTTGCAGCCACGGCGTCGTCTGCGGCTCGCCCATGCTCCAGAACTGCGTGTGCCCGTGGCTATAAAAAGCCACGGATTGCGCTTCGTGGACCGATCCCGCCACGCTCGGCACGTCGCTGCCAAAGCGCTCCTTCCACATGTCCTGCGCGGCGGCCGCGAGTTCGGCGCGCGGTTCGGCGGCGGCGTCGCTGTTGTGACGCGCGCCCAGGTAGCCAACCGTCGTCGTCGCCGCGAGCACGATCAGCCAGTAGCCGCCCAGCACGCGCACGGCGCGCGCCGGTTCGAGCCGGATGCCGGCGCGATGCAGCACGGTCAGCCACAACGGCGCGACGGCGAACCACTGCGCCATGCCCCAGACCGAGGCCATCTGCGTGCGAGCGGCGCACGCGATCAGGCCGACGGCGAACAGCGGGGCAAGCGTGAGCCACCAGAGGTCGGGACACATCGACGGTTTGACGATACTGGCGGCCATCAGCTTTGCCGCTTCGCCGCGGCGCTTGCGCACCATCAGCAGCAAGGCGACGAAGCTCAGCGCCAGGTAGCCGATCTGCGCGAGCGTGTAGATGCCGAAGCGGCCGATCGCGGCGGCGAAGGTTCCGCCCGTGCGTTTGTCGGCGTAAGCGAAGGTGGGGAAGTGATTGACCACGAGCCAGTGCACGTGCGGTGCGAGCACGGCCGCGAACGCGGCGGCAACCAGCAGCGTGCGCCAGTCGATCAGGCGCGCGCGCCAGTCGGGCCGCGCGAGTGTCGCGAAAGCCAGTGCGAGCAGCAGCACAATCGAGAAATACTTGCCTAGCACCGCCGCTGCGGCAAGCGCGCCGAGCGCCAGCGCCGATACCCAGCCGCGCGTTTGCATGTAGCGCACGAAAAAGTACGCGGCCCACGGCCAGATGGAAAGCAGCACCGAATTCGCGTTGAATTTGATCGCGAGGTTCGAGTACAGCGGCGAGACGGCCATCGCCACGCCGGCCAGCAGCGCGAGGCGGCGCGGCACGAAGCGCCCGGCCAGCGCGACGATGCCGAACAGT
The DNA here is from genome assembly GCF_017104965.1 of Paraburkholderia sp. Ac-20340. Taxonomy (GTDB): domain Bacteria; phylum Pseudomonadota; class Gammaproteobacteria; order Burkholderiales; family Burkholderiaceae; genus Paraburkholderia. Next base: position 6,021 of record NZ_JAAGPR010000059.1, on the reverse strand, counting down.
CCTGCCATCGCGTTCAGCGACGACAGCGCGAAATAAGCGATGTCGGTATGCGGAAACACGCGGAACCACGCCGCCGTGATCCATGCGAACAGTGGCGGATGCTTGGCGTAACCGGCCTGCCATTCGATGCCCCAGGCGTAGTTCTCGATCATGTCGCCCGGGGTGTCGAGATTGCTGCTGGCGAGCCAGGCGCCCAGGGTCCAGACGAGTGCGTGCAGCGGCAGCAGCCAGAGCAGCAGGCCCAGCTCGCCGGACTTGCTTTGCCGCGTGCGGGCCGCGGTGGGTAGGGACAGCTCCAGGGTGGAAGTATCGGACATCGATGATTCGCAGTGCAGGAAGAGGGTGATGGGCGCGCGGCGCTCGGGTGCGGCGCTCAGGTGCGGCGCGTCTGGAAGGTCCAGAGCGAATTGGCGCTATAGGTGAGGATCAGGACGCAGCCCGTGGTCGCGCATTGCGCAAGCAGCCAGCCGATCCCGAGCAGATGGATCAGCACGTACATGAGCGCGCTATTGAGCGCGACGCCCACTGCGGCGACCGCGAAGAAACGCGGCGCGGCTTCGCGGTGCGAACGCGTGGCGCGAAACGTCAGGCGGTAGTTGAGGCCGTAATTGACGATGGCTCCGGCGATCGCGCCAAGCGCCGATGCCACCACCGCACCGCAGGCGTGAATCAGCACGAGCGCGCTGAGCACGCCGTACTGCACAGCGGTGCCGGCCGCGCCCACGCACGTATAGCCGACGAAGCGCCGGATCTGGGCGAACGTCATGCGGCGCGCCGGTAGGGCCGGACGCTGGCAAACATGGCGCGTGCGCCGTCGCGCCATTCAATCATGGCGTTCTTCAATCCTGCGATTCGCTCATCCTGACTCACTGCGGAGGGGAGGTACGGTCGTGCAAAGATAGTGGGGATCATTTTTTTTCTCAGGCAGGGTCGGACGCCCTTTTCTGGCGATCCGGCGCAGTGCGCCGGACCACGGTGTATTGTCTGCTTTAGCCCAACAGTTCCATGACCGCCTTCGACGGACGATCTTATATGGCACCGATATATCGGCACCTGCGCCGAAAAATGAAGTCTTGACGACGGCATGGGCAGTTCAAGCGCCGAATTCTACCCTGGGCTGAAGTCGATCAAGTGTGCTTTATCGTGCGCCCGGCGACCGATGCGCAGTCAATAAAATCAAACACCTACATCGATAAAACATCAGCAGACGAATGCCTTACGGCATCCACCGATGCACGATCACGCTGGTGCCGTTGTAATTGTCTTTCGTGATCACGTATTCGCCGTTCGAGCGCAGGTAGGCGCGCAGTCCGTACATCGAATCGACGTCGTTGCCCACGTCCACCGTGCCCGGGTTCGCGTTGGTCAGCGTGGTGACGAGCTGGCCGCTCGTCAGGTTGTAGACGTCGATGTTGGGCACCGTATGCACATAGCCGACAAACAGATAATTGCCCGCTGCCGCAATCGATTTCGGATTCGCGCTGGTGAGCGTGATGACGGGGCTCGGCTTGCTGATATTGCCGGCCGCCCAGCCGTGATAGACCTCGATATAGCCGTTCATCGCGGTCCAGTCCCAGTTGCCGGCGAGACCTTGCGCGAGAATCATCGTGTCGGTTTCCGGCTGATAGACGATGCGCGCGGTGGGCCGCACGCTTTCGGGCGTCGAGGTCGTCACAGCCGGTCCCCATGACGGTTTGCCGTTGCCGTCGAAGCCGGTGAGCGGGTAGTGATAGATGTGATTGGTGCGATCGAGTCCGGCCCAGATATCGCCCTTGTTGTCGAGGCAGAAGCCACCGGTGACCTGCAGCGCCGTGTTGAACGCGGCGCCGGGCAGCGCGGCATCGGGAATCGCGATATACCCGCTGGCGGTATTGAAGTGATAGAAATAAAAAATACCGGGGTTTTGCCCGGATGCCACGAGTATGCGGTTGCCGCCCACCGTCACGAGCTGGCCGAAATGTTCGTCGCGCTGCGTGTCGTTCATGTTCAGGCGCGGATCGTTCGGGTACGTGAACGGGTCGACCGTATTGGCGACGAAGCTACCGCCCGCCGTGCCCGTGAAAATATCGGTGCCGCTATAGAAAAGCGTGGCGTCGGTGAGCGGATCGGGCGCGGCCACGCCTTCGAAATTGAGCGCCTGCAGCTTGTAGAGCAGTGTGCCTGCCGCGTTATAGGCGTGGATATCGGTGCCGCCGTTGCGGCCCAGATCCCAGCCGCCGCCCCAGGGATTGTTGAGCACATAGAGATTGCCCGCACTGTCCTTGCCGATGCCGGTAATGCGCGTGAAGCGCTTGTCGCCCACTTGGCCCTTGATGCCGCTCGTGGCGTCCAGATAGCCGCCTGTCACGCCGAAGGTGCCCGTCAATGCAGGCGCACCGGAAAGGCTATAGAGCTTGATGTTCTGGTCCGGGCCTTCGTCGCCCACCATCAGCAGACCGGTCGAGGCATCGAAATACAGCGCCGAAGGTTGCGCGCCCGCTGGCATCTGGACGGTCTGCAATGGCGCGCCCGCCGCGCTGAATTCGCTGATCGTGCCTGCGCTCTTTTGCGCGACCCAGAGATTGCCCGCGCTATCGATGGCGAGCGCGCCGGGGCTTTTGATCGATATGTCGCGTTGCCAGACGCCGTCGGTGGTGAACGCGCGCACGCGGTTGGCGATGAAGTCGCTGGCGTAAAGCGTGGAGCCGGCGGTGGCGAGGCCGGTGATGGCGTCGGCGCGGCTGACCTTGTTCCAGACGCTCACGTTGATGGTGAGATCGCGCGTGCCATCCGCGCGGTTGTAGCGCCCGACCGTGCCGCTGCCGAACGAGGTGCCCGACTGCAGAACCGCGAAAATCGACGTGGTATTGCCGGTGATGGCGCCGCCCTGGAATTCGTCGTGAATGCCGATCGAGCCCAGGCTTTTGCCATTCTGGTAAATAGCGACGCCGCCTTCGTTTTCGTCCCAGAACGAGGCGGTATACACGACCCCTTCGGGCGAGACCCACATCGAACGCGCGCCGTTGCCGACATGCGCGGCGAGCGTGCCGTAAGTATTGGCGAGCCAGTCGGTGGTGTATTGCTGCGCGGGCGCAACAGGTGAAAAAAGGGCGAGGGCTGCGGCCGAAAGCAGCGTGACCTGAATAGTGCGCGTGCGCCTGGAAAACATGGAGCAAACTCCTGATGCCGTCATTCAATGCGGCGATGAGAGTGAAAGTGGACAAAAGCAGAAACTACGTCGCGCGATGCAGTGCGCGGCCCGTTCGCGAGCAAGCGCCGTGCCGCCATGCAAGGTGAATGCAAACGTTTGCCCTGCACGCCATGCGCGTTGAATTCGCGCACGCACGCGCGCGGCTTCGCGCATGCATGACGGATCGAAATATTTTTTCAGGTCGATCCGCAAACGGCGCGAGCTTGAATCGGCACGCATGAAAAGCGGTTTTTTCGTGCACGTCATGCACTTTTTTTGTACGCTTTGCCATTCGATTTACCGGTGATGCCTGTCATCTCGGCGTCACGGGAAATTGCCTGGTATCACTAACGAATGGCAACGTCGAGAACCGGTGCGCGGCGCTGTCGCATTTCCGACCTGATTCGTCGTGCATTATTGTCAAAAGTCCGCCTTGCTCTATCATGATCTGGGTATAGGCCGGCGTTCAAAACTCAAACCGGGTTGCACGGATGACCCGAATCCACGCGCGAGACCACGGCATGGCGAATTCGAGCACGCACTACCAGGATTTACCGATCCGCAGCGATGCATTACAGCGCCGCGCGCTCGCGCATCAGCATTTCGACGTGCTGAATCTGCCGGTAGGCCGCCAGTTGCTCGCGTGGCGCGAGCGCATGGGTTCGGTCACCGATGTGGTGCCTTCGCGGGATGAAGTGGAGCGGCCGTTTCGCGCCTCGATCGATCGTTACGACGTGGGCGAATTCATGTTCGCCGATTGCTATACGGACCCGCTGACGCTCGACCGCACGATCGCACGTATTTCGCGCGATAACGTGCGCAGCGTGGTGTTTCATCTTTTCGTCGACGGCACGGGTAAAGGCGTGCTTACGCATACGGCGAAGCGTAGCGGCGTGGAAATCGATTGCGGCATTCTCGCGGTCGATCTCGATCATCCCGTGCGCCTCGTGCGCGACGCCTGCCGCCATATCACCATCTTCGTGCCCGGCGTGCGTCTCGGGCAGGTCTTCCCCGATCCGGGCGCATTGCACGGTCGCCTGCTTTCGCCGCAGATGCCGCTCGTGCGCTATCTGGTGGGGCGCGCCGTGTCGCTGGCGGCGCATATGCCGTTTCTGGCGGCAGAGCGCGCATACGACGAAGTGAGCGAAATCGTCGATCTGCTTCTGGAAGCTTACGGCGAAGAGGCGGGCATCAAGGGCGGCCAGCGCGCCACCGCGCGGGCGCTTGCGTTCGACGGCGCACGGCGTTATGTGCGTACCCATCTCGCCGATGCGGACCTCACGCCGGAGCAGGTCGTGAGTTCGCTCGGGCTGTCGCGGCCGTCGTTGTACCGGCTGTTTCAGCACGAGGGCGGCCTGGGAGCGTATATTCGCCACTTACGCCTGCGCACGGCGGCCAGCGAACTCGTGGCGTTTCCTGGCCTCGCGGTGCAGGACATCGCTTATGCGGTGGGTTTCAAGAGCGCTTCCGACTTTACGCGCGCGTTTCGGCGCGCGTATGGCGTCGCGCCGCAGGAAATGCGCCACGACGTGCGTGCGGTGCCGGACAAAGCCAGCCAGCTTTAACCAGGCGGCGGCTGATCCGATGCACAATGCGTTCTTTGCTTGCTTTTGCGATGTCCGGTCATAGCTATGGAGCCTATGTCTGGAAACGAGGGACAGCATGCCAGTGAAAACGGAATTTATCGAAGCGAGCAGTGCCCGCCCGGAATTGCTCTGTTATCTCGTGGCGATCGCCGCGTCGTCATACGCGCTGACGCAGGAATGGCGCGTCGACCATGTGGTGTCGTGCTGCCGCGAATGGCTGCAAAAAGCCGGTGCGACCATGCACTGGCTCGATCGCGTGCGTCTGGGCCAGCTTGCGCTGAAGATTGCCAGCCGCGATCTGCTGGGCGCCGGGATCGCCGTGCGGCTTTCGAGTGTATCGGTGCTGTTTACCGCCGAAATGGAACTCAATGAGGCATCGACCATGGTGCAGCGGATGATGTCGCTGTGCCAGGAAGCGTTGTAAGCACGTTTGCAAGCGCGTCGGCCTGGAAATTTTCGAGCCAGCTCCATGGATAAATGCCACGATCGTGGCCGTCGCTGAACACAAGCTGCACGCCATAGCCCATCGGCGCAATGCCGGTGAGAAGCAGATCCGCCGGGAACGCTTCACGCGCCTGACTGCCCCGCAAACGCGCCGCACGGCAATATCCGCACGGGCAGGCCGCGCGCAGTGCATTCAGCGCCACGCGCTGATGAACGCCATCGGGCCAAACCAGCACGAGCGTGCTGCCTTCGCTACGTAATTCCGCCGGCACTTTCATGATGTGCGGCCTTCGACTTGCTGCAAGGCGATGCGCACGGCCTTGCGGACTTCGGGATCACGATCTTCCAGCGCCGCCTGCAATAGCGCGATGCTCGCGGGCGCGCCGATTTCGCCTAGCGCCAAGGCCGCTTCCTTGCGCAGATTGCTGATCGAATGCGTCAGCAGCGCGCCGATGGCAGCAGCGGCTTGTGGATCGGCGAGACGCCCGAGCGCGCGTGTCGCGCGCAGACGCACTTGCCAGTAATCGTCGGCGAGGGCGGTCACGAGCGCATCGCGCGCCGCATGGCTGCGCAGCTTGCCGAGCGTTGTCGCCGCTTCTTCGCGCACCTGCCAGTCGGCGTCGCCTAGCGCGTGAAGGAGTGCGGGCGCGGCGTGGGCATCGTCGGGCGCCGCGAAGCCGAGCGCGCCCGCCGCCGCGTGGCGCACCGGCACTTGCGCATCGGTTGCCAGCAACGCCGAGAGCGGAGCGAGCGCGCGCGCGTCCTTGAGCCAGCCGAGCACGGCCACGGCTTCGAGGCGCACTTGCGCATCGGCGTCGTTCA
>NZ_JAAGPR010000058.1 GCF_017104965.1 Paraburkholderia sp. Ac-20340 | reverse complement strand
GTTCAATCTGAGCCAGGATCAAACTCTTCAGTTTAAACCTGTTACTGTTTTCGGTTCTCTCGAACCGGTCGCTCACTCAAAGCTGACAGGAATTTGAATTACTTCAAAAACCTGACTTACTTTTGTGCGAGACTCTTGATACTTTTGCCACTCCCGGCGAATTCCGGAGAACTCATCGGGCCGCATTATCATCAAGCGCCCACACTTATCGGCTGTAAATTTTTAAAGATCGATTCGCGAACACCAGCCAGACATCCAAACTTTCCGGCGGGTTCTGCGTCGCTGCGTCAGCAGCAGAGAAACGAGATTATGAAGGCTCTTCTTCGTTTCGTCAACATCTTTTTTTATGCTACTGCTTAAAAGACGCTGCCGGATCGAACCGCCGTGTTTCTGTCGGCGGCTTCGCTGCGGTACGGCGTGCAGCGAAGGGGGCGAATCTTAGCGCTATGGGCGCCACCCCGCAAGGGGGTGGCTGCAAAAAATCCACCCGCCCTCGCCCGCGCACCGCTTATTTGTTCTTGAACGCCGGTTTGCGCTTCTCAACGAACGCGGTCATCCCTTCCTTCTGATCTTCGGTCGCAAACAGCGAGTGAAACATGCGGCGCTCGAAATGCACGCCCTCGGCGAGCGTTGTCTCGTAGGCGCGATTCACCGCTTCCTTCGCCATCATGACTGCGGGCAATGAATACTCGCTGATGGTCGTCGCGGCAGCGATCGTCTCCGTGAGCAGATCCGCAGCCGGAATCACACGCGACACCAGCCCCGCCCTCTCGGCTTCATCTGCATCCATCATTCGCGCCGTCAGGCACAGATCCATTGCCTTTGCCTTGGAGACCGCGCGCGGCAGGCGCTGCGTCCCGCCCGCACCCGGAATGACGCCGAGCTTGATTTCCGGCTGCCCGAACCTGGCGGTGTCGGCCGCGAAGACCATGTCGCACATCATCGCCAGTTCGCAGCCGCCGCCCAGTGCGAAGCCCGCGACCGCCGCGATGATCGGCTTGCGGATCGAGCGGATCGTCTCCCAGTTGCGCGTGATGTAGTCGCCCTTATAGACATCCATGAAGCCGTAGCTCGCCATCATGCCGATGTCGGCGCCGGCGGCGAACGCTTTCTCGCTGCCCGTGATGACGATCGCGCCGATACCTTCATCCGCGTCGAACGCCTTCAGCGCCGCACCCAGTTCGTCCATCAACGCATCGTTCAGCGCATTGAGCGCTTTCGGGCGATTCAAGGTGATCAGGCCGACTTTGCCGCGCGTCTCGACCAGGATGTTTTCGTACCCCATACGTCCTCCTTCCCTCTAAAGAAAGTCCCCAAAAAAATCTTTTACGCCGAAGTTTGACTAATGCTAACATTTGCCAACCAACCGGTCGGTCAATTAATTGGCACGGGCCTCTACTCACCCCTCAATTCAAGTCGAGCCATGACACATCCGTTGTTCGCCAAGCACGAAGGCCTGCTGCAGAAAGCGTTGGCCGCCATCGAAACACGCGGGTACTGGAGCCCGTTCAGCGAAATGCCAAGCCCCAAAGTGTACGGGGAAACCGCCAGCGCAGAGGGTGAAGCCGCGTTCAAGGCGCACCTCGATCGCAGCTTCGAACTCGATCAGCCCTCGACCGGAGAAACCGTCGGCAGCGAGACTTCGCCGTTTGGCTTCGCGCTCGGTGCGCGCTATCCGAAATCGACGCCCGATCAGCTGATCGACGCCGCCCAGCAGGCGCAACGCGACTGGCGCGCAGCCGGCCCGCAGGCATGGGTCGGCGTAAGCCTCGAAATTCTCGAGCGACTGAATCGCGCGAGCTTCGAAATTGCGTTCAGCGTGATGCATACGACCGGCCAGGCCTACATGATGGCCTTCCAGGCAGGCGGCCCGCACGCTCAGGACCGCGCGCTCGAAGCGGTGACCTATGCGTGGGATCAGCTGCGTCGCATTCCGGCCGATGCGCACTGGGAAAAGCCGCAAGGCAAGAATCCGCCGCTCGCGATGCAAAAGCGCTTCGCCGTCGTGCCGCGCGGCACCGGTCTCGTGCTCGGCTGCTGCACCTTCCCGACCTGGAACGGCTATCCGGGCCTGTTCGCCGATCTGGCGACCGGCAATACGGTCATCGTCAAGCCGCACCCCGGCGCGATTTTGCCGCTCGCGATCACCGTGCGCATCGCCCGCGACGTGCTGCGCGAAGCCGGCTTCGATCCGAACGTCGTCACGCTGCTGGCGACCGATCCCAACGACGGCGCGCTTGTCCAGCAACTCGCACTGCGCCCGGAAATCAAGCTGATCGATTTCACCGGCAGCACGCAGAACGGCGACTGGCTCGAACGCAATGCCCACCAGGCGCAGGTCTATACCGAGAAAGCCGGCGTGAACCAGATCGTGATCGATTCCGTATCCGACCTGAAAACCGCCGCACGCAACATCGCCTTCTCGCTCTCGCTGTACTCGGGCCAGATGTGCACCGCGCCGCAGAACATCTATGTGCCGCGCGATGGTATCGAGACCGCCGAAGGCCACGTGAGCTTCGAAGCCGTGGCACAAGCCATCGCCGGCGCCGTCACGAAATTCGTGGCCGATCCGGCACGCGCCGTGGAAGTGCTCGGCGCGATCCAGAACGACGGCGTGACCGCCCGCATCGACGAGGCGCGCAAGCTGGGCACCGTACTCGCAGATAGCCAAACCCTCGAGCACCCGCAATTCCCTGGTGCACGCGTGCGCACGCCGCTCGTCCTCTCGCTCGACGCGGCCCGCGACGCCGCCTCGTTCACGCGCGAATGGTTCGGCCCGATCTCGTTCGTGATCGCGACCGACTCCACCGCGCAGTCGCTCGATATCGCCGGCACGACCGCACGCGACCACGGCGCGCTCACGCTCTCTGTATACAGCACGAGCGACGCGGTGATCGACGCCGCTCACGACGCCGCGATCACCGGCGGCGTAGCGCTGTCGATCAATCTGACGGGTGGCGTGTTCGTGAATCAGTCGGCGGCTTTCTCGGATTTCCACGGCACCGGCGCGAACCCCGCCGCCAACGCCGCGCTGGCCGACGCCGCGTTCGTGGCGAACCGCTTCCGCGTGGTTCAAAGCCGCGTCCATGTTGAACCGAAAGCGGCTGCGCCAACAGTCGGCTAAACGGCCTATGCCGTTTGGCCGAATGGCGCACGAATCCCCTTCCCTCTAGCATGTCCGGCACGAGTGCACTTCCGCGCTCGTGCCGCAGGAATCCGAGATGACCGAAGCCTATATCTGCGATGCGATTCGCACTCCGTTCGGCCGCTACGGCGGCGCCCTCAAGGACGTGCGCGCCGACGACCTCGGCGCCGTGCCCATCCGCGCGCTTGTCGAGCGCAATCCCGGCGTGGACTGGCGCGCGCTCGACGACATTCTCTACGGCTGCGCCAACCAGGCGGGCGAAGACAATCGCAACGTCGCGCGTATGTCCGCGTTGCTTGCGGGCTTGCCGGCGGACGCGCCCGGCGCCACGCTCAACCGGCTGTGCGGCTCGGGGCTCGATGCGGTGGGCAGCGCCGCGCGCGCCATCAAGGCAGGCGAGGCGCATCTGATGATCGCGGGCGGCGTCGAAAGCATGACACGCGCGCCGTTCGTCATGGGCAAGGCAGCATCGGCCTTCTCGCGCGAATCCGCCATTTACGACACCACCATCGGCTGGCGTTTCGTCAACAAGCTGATGAAGCAGCAATACGGCGTCGATTCGATGCCGGAAACCGCAGAGAACGTCGCGGTCGATTTCAACATCAGCCGCGCCGATCAAGACGCGTTCGCGCTGCGCAGCCAGCAGAAAGCCGCACGCGCGCAACAAGACGGCACGCTCGCGCAGGAAATCGTTCCGGTCGAGATTGCACAGAAGAAAGGCGATCCCGTGCGCGTAACGCTCGACGAGCATCCGCGCGAAACGTCGCTCGAAGCACTCGGCAAACTCAAAGGCGTAGTGAAGCCGGATGGCACGGTCACGGCGGGCAATGCATCGGGCGTGAACGACGGCGCCTGCGCGCTGCTGCTCGCCAGCGACACCGCCGCCAGCAAGTACGGCCTGCGTCGTCGCGCCCGCGTGCTGGGCATGGCCACGGCCGGCGTCGAGCCGCGCATCATGGGCTTCGGTCCCGCGCCCGCCACGCAGAAGCTGCTCAAGCAGCTCGGCATGACGATCGACCAGTTCGACGTGATCGAGCTCAACGAAGCCTTCGCCTCGCAAGGGCTCGCGGTACTGCGCGCACTCGGCATCGCCGGCGACGATGCGCGCGTGAACCCGAACGGCGGCGCCATCGCGCTCGGTCATCCGCTGGGCGCATCGGGCGCGCGTCTGGTCACAACAGCGCTGCATCAACTCGAACGTACGCAGGGACGCTACGCGCTCTGCACGATGTGTATCGGCGTCGGTCAGGGCATTGCGCTCGCCATCGAGCGGGTCTGAGCGGCAACAGAACGGCGTAGCACACCGCCGGGCGGCAGGCGCGGCGGATACAGGAGGAGACAGGCAATGCCCTTTGAAACGATCCGCGTCGAAATCGACCCTTCCACGCATGTCGCGACAATCACACTGAACCGCCCGGACAAGCTCAACAGCTTCACGCGCGCCATGCACGGCGAACTCGCACAGGCGCTCGACGAAGTCGAAAAAGCCGGTTCGCGCGCGCTCGTGCTGACCGGTGCGGGTCGCGGTTTTTGCGCAGGCCAGGATCTCGCCGATCTCGATTTCACGCCGGGCGCGATGACCGACCTGGGCGCGCTCATCGACACGCATTTCAATCCGCTCATCAGAAGGCTGCAGGCGCTGCCGATGCCGGTGATCGCCGCCGTCAACGGCACGGCCGCCGGCGCAGGCGCGAATCTCGCACTCGCCTGCGATCTCGTGCTGGCCGCGCGCAGCGCGAGCTTTATTCAGGCTTTCGTGAAAATCGGACTCGTGCCGGATTCGGGCGGCACATGGTTCCTGCCAAAGCGCGTGGGCATGGCGCGCGCGCTCGGACTGGCAATGACCGGCGACAAACTCAGCGCCGAAAAAGCCGAAAGCTGGGGCCTCGTCTGGCAAGTGACGGATGACGCCGAACTCGCGGCCACGGCCACCGCATTTGCCGCACAACTCGCAAAGCAGCCCACGCGCGCCATTGTTGCCACGCGTGAAGCCTTGCGCGCCTCGGCCACGAATACGCTCGACCAGCAGCTCGATCTCGAACGCGACCTGCAACGCGAACTCGGCAATTCGCACGATTACGCGGAAGGCGTGCAGGCCTTCATCGAAAAACGCGCACCGCGCTTCGAGGGCCGCTGATATGTCCACATCCGCATCGATTCGCGCCCACGCCGGCATGTCGCCCGACGAACTCGCACGCGCCACCGCGCAGGCCATGTACGAAGCCGATGGGTGCAGCCGCGCGCTCGGCATGGAACTGCTCGAAGTGCGCGCCGGCTACGCGCGCCTGTCCATGGCCGTGCGGCCCGAGTTTCTCAACGGTCATCAGATCTGCCACGGCGGGATGATCTTCACGCTGGCCGATTCGACCTTCGCGTTTGCGTGCAACTCGTACAACGCAAACACGGTCGCGGCGGGTTGTGCGATCGAATTCCTGCGCCCGGTCCAGCCCGACGACGTGCTCACCGCCGAAGCCGTCGAACAGGTGCTATCCGGCCGCACCGGCATCTACGACATCCGCGTGACGAACCGCGCAGGCGAAGCGGTGGCGATGTTCAGAGGCAAATCCGCACAGATTCGCGGCACCGTGATTCCCATCGAAGGCCAGGCGGAAGACTGAACAAAAAGCCAGCCCGCCCCGCAAACCATTCTTATAGTTACGGAGACATTCATGACTACCACGCTGCCGCTCGAGCCGATCGAAACGGCCAGCCGCGAAGAACTCGCGGCGCTTCAGCTCGAACGGCTGAAATGGTCGCTCACTCACGCTTACGAGCATTCGCCGGTGTATCGGCGCAAGTTCGACGAAGCGGGCGTCCATCCGTCCGAACTGAAAACGCTCGCCGATCTCGCACGCTTTCCGTTCACGACAAAGAAGGATCTGCGCGACAGCTATCCGTTCGGGATGTTCGCCGTGCCGCAGGAGCAGATTTCGCGCATTCACGCGTCGTCGGGTACGACGGGCAAGCCTACGGTGGTCGGCTATACGGCGAAGGATATCGATACGTGGGCGAATCTCGTCGCGCGTTCGGTGCGGGCGGCGGGCGCGCAGCGTGGCGACAAGGTGCATATCAGCTACGGCTACGGTCTGTTCACGGGCGGTCTCGGCGCGCATTACGGCGCGGAGCGCGCGGGTCTCACGGTGATTCCGTTCGGCGGCGGCCAGACTGAAAAACAGGTGCAACTGATCCAGGATTTCCGCCCCGACATCATCATGGTCACGCCCAGCTACATGCTGGCGATCGCCGATGAAATGGAGCGTCAGGGAATCGATCCGGCGTCGACGTCACTGCGCATCGGCATCTTCGGTGCGGAGCCGTGGACCAACGACATGCGTACGGCGATCGAAAAGCGCATGGGCATCAAGGCCGTCGATATTTATGGGCTCTCCGAAGTCATGGGTCCGGGCGTGGCGTCCGAGTGCGCCGAAACCCAGGATGGCCCGACCATCTGGGAAGACCACTTCTATCCCGAGATCATCGACCCGGATACCGGCGAAGTGCTGCCCGACGGCGAGTTCGGCGAACTCGTTTTCACCTCGCTCACGAAGGAAGCGTTGCCGATCGTCCGCTATCGCACGCGCGATCTCACGCGTCTGCTACCAGGCACGGCGCGCACCATGCGCCGCATGGAAAAGATCACGGGCCGCTCGGACGACATGCTCATCATCCGCGGCGTGAACGTGTTCCCCACGCAGATCGAAGAACTGCTGCTCAAGCAGCCCGCGCTCGCGCCGCACTATCAGATCGTCCTCACCAAGGAGGGTCCGATGGACGTGATGACGCTGAACTGCGAGCCCTGCCCCGAAACCGCGCCCGACTATGGCGCGCTCGATGCCGCGGCGAAGGCGCTTGCTTACGACATCAAGGCGCTGATCGGCGTGACGGCGAAGATCAATGTGCTGGATGTGAACGGTATCGAGCGTTCGGTCGGCAAGGCGCGCCGCGTGATCGACAAGCGGCCCAAATAAGCTCAGCGAATCGAACAACGCACGCAGCAACAAAAAAAGCCGGCATGAGCCGGCTTTTCACATCTGCCCGAGCGTCGCGAAAGCGCTCAGGAATTCGGGAACAGCAGCCACATGCGGCCGCCCTGCTTCATCTTGCCGGCCAGGTCGCCCGCGTCGTCGCCGAGACCCCAGAAGTAGTCGGCGCGCACGCCGCCCTTGATCGCCGTGCCCGTGTCCTGCGCGAACACGAGGCGATTGAGCGGCGTGTTCGTGAGCGGCCGCGTGGTCGTCAAAAACACCGGCGTGCCCAACGGGATCGACGAAGGATCGACGGCAATCGAGCGCTCCGGCGTGAGCGGCACACCCAGCGCGCCGATCGGGCCATCTGCGCCGCCTTGCGCCGCGCTCTCGGCCGACGGCATTTCGCGGAAGAACACGAAGCGCGGATTGGTATCGAGCAGCGCATCGACGCGCGTCGGATTTGCGCGCGCCCAGGCCTTGATGCCCTGCATGGTCGCCTGCGCGGGCGTGAGTTCGCCGCGATCGAGCAACCAGCGGCCAATCGACTTGTACGGCTGGTTGTTGGTGCCGCCAAAGCCCACGCGCATCACGCTGCCGTCTTCCATGACGACGCGCCCCGAGCCCTGCACCTGCAGGAAGAACGCTTCGATCGGATCGTCGACCCAGACAAGTTCGTTGCCGTTGAGCACGCCCGAGCGTTCGAGCTGCGCGCGTACCGGCAGCGGCGTGCCCGCGCGATAACCGGACGGCCAGCGATACAGCGCAGTCTGATAGACGCCGTGGCGCGTGCGCGAGCCATGCAGCAGCGGCTCGTAGTAACCGGTCACGAGACCGTCGAGCGTGCCGTCGTTATTGGCGAATTGATACGGCGTGAAGTACGTCTCGAAGAACGTGCGCGCGCCCGAGGCGTCGAGATCGTCGAGTTGCGAAGCCGCCGCACAGGCGCGCTGCCAGCGCGGTTCGCGCGCCAGCCGCGTGCAGTTGGCGCGCAGCGCGGCCGTCGCGCCAATCAGCGAATCGTCCTGCCAGCCCGGCACCTGCTGCCACGCCACCGGCGTGAGACGCGCGGCCGCGATCTGGCCGGGCAAGGTGGGCGCGCCTTTGGGCGGTGCCGTGCGCGTGTAGTTCGAACCGCCGCACGCGGCCAGCAATGCCGCGAGCGATGCCGCACCGATCCAGCCGGCGACCTGCTTGCCGAGCCGCGTGCCCGCGCGCTTCGTCGCACGCGTCGAAATGAACCGGCGCACCGATGCGCGCGCCGCCGTTAATTCCGGCATCAGGCCGGAAGTGCGCGCCAATTCTGGCGCACAATCTGCGTTGTTTTCGATGGAAGCCGCCATGTCTGATCTGCTCGACGAATACCCGATGCTCATGTTTGGGCTGGAAGCGCTGCTCGCGCTCCTCCTGTTGATTTTCATCGTTGTATGGACCGCGTCGGGCAGGAAAAAGCGAGCCCCGCACGACCGGCGTGACTAGCAGACCCCAAATTCGGGCAACGGTTCAAAACGATGACTGCAACAGGTGAAATGGCGCGCGCCAACGCTTCAGTTCAGTGAAGCGTGCGCGGCATGCGCAGGACGAACTCGGGCACGGGCGCTTCGAAGCGTTCGGCGTCTTCGGCCACGCAGAAGTATTCGCCGCGCATCGTGCCTACGGGCGTGGCGATCACGGCCCAGCTCGTGTATTCGAACTGCTCGCCTGGCTTGAGCAACGGCTGATGGCCGACCACGCCGAGCCCCTTCACTTCCTGCACGTGGTCTTCGCTGTCCGTGATGACCCAATGGCGCGCGATCAGTTGCGCGCTCACCTGGCCGGTGTTGCGAATCGTCAGCGTGTAGGCGAAAGCATATTGCCGGCGCTCCGGGTCCGATTCTTCGGGCAGGTAGCGCACCTGCGAGGTCACGCTGAATTCGTACTGACTCATCCTTGTTCCATGTGCCGGGCCACTTGGCCGCTGTGACGGGCCGCCCGATATGCGGGGGACATGGGATGGCATTCTGCTTGATGCGCCCGCCCCCCGCAACCCGGCATCGCCCGCAGATCCGCCTCCGGCGCGGCTCGCCAGTCTGTCCCCGCGCGCTGGGCTTCGTCTGCTTTCGCACCAGCGCGGTGCACCGTCCTGGCCGGATGGCCAACGTTGCCGGAAAGCGCCTTCGGACGAGCAGGCCGCCCTCGCTCTGACGGTAAAATACGGTTTTCCCGTCTGTCTTTCCGATTGCCGCCATGACGCAATTCCGCATCGCTCCCAGCATCCTCTCGGCCGACTTCGCGCGGCTTGGCGAGGAAGTCCGTAATGTTGTCGCCGCCGGCGCCGACTGGATTCACTTCGACGTGATGGACAACCATTACGTGCCGAACCTCACCATCGGCCCGCTCGTGTGCGAGGCGATCCGCCCGCACGTGGACGTGCCCATCGACGTGCATCTGATGGTGCGCCCGGTCGACCGCATCGTGCCCGATTTCGCCAAGGCCGGCGCGAACCTGATCAGCTTCCACCCGGAAGGCTCGGATCACATCGACCGCACGCTGTCGCTGATCCGCGACCACGGCTGCAAGGCCGGTCTGGTGTTCAACCCGGCCACGTCGCTGAGCTATCTCGACCACGTGATGGACAAGGTCGACCTCGTGCTGATCATGTCGGTGAACCCGGGCTTCGGCGGCCAGTCGTTCATTCCCGAAGCGCTCAACAAGCTGCGTGAAGCACGCGCGAAGATCGACGCCTACACGGCGCGCACCGGCCGCGAAATTCACCTTGAAGTGGATGGCGGCGTGAAGATCGACAACATCGCCGAAATCGCCGCAGCAGGCGCAGATACCTTCGTCGCCGGTTCGGCCGTGTTCGGCAAGCCGGATTACAAGGCGGTGATCGACCAGATGCGCGCACAGCTCGCCACGGTCAAGGGCGCGGGCGCGCAATGAGCGCCACCGTCAAGTTCACGGCGCCGCGCATCGAAGCGGCGCTGATCGACCTCGACGGCACCATGGTCGATACCGCCGACGACTTCGCCGCCGGCCTGAACGGCATGCTCGCCCAGTTCGACGCCGAGGAAACCACGCGCGAAGAAGTGATGGGTTATGTCGGCAAGGGTTCGGAACATTTGATCAAGAGCGTGCTCGCCCCGCGTTTTGCGCAAGATGAAGCCCAGTCGCGCTTCGACGAAGCGCTGGCGCTTTATCAGGACGAGTACGCGAAGATCAACGGCCGCCACACGCATCTGTATCCCGATGTGGAAGCGGGTCTGGCCGCGCTGCGCGATCAGGGCATTCGTCTTGCCTGCGTGACCAACAAGCCGCATCGCTTTGCCGTCGAGCTGCTTCAGCAATACGGCCTCGCGCGCTACTTCGAGGTCGTGCTGGGCGGCGACAGTCTGCCGAAGAAGAAGCCCGATCCGCTGCCCATGCTCACGGCGTGCGAGCGCCTGGGCGTGAAACCGCAGGCGGCCGTCGCTATCGGCGATTCGGAAAACGACGCCATCGCCGGCCGTGCAGCCGGTGCGGCAACGCTCACGGTGCCCTATGGCTACAATCACGGCCAACCTGTACAAAAAATTGAGTCGGATGGTATAGTTGCCACGCTGCTTGAGGCGTCCAACGCCATCGCAGCACACAATCTTCTGACCTAAGTTCTGTACTTACCGTCACCTTATCCTCATGTTTCTGAATAAAAAACGGAGTCTGAGCAGCATCGACCGGGGAGCCTGGCCCTGGCGTCGCTGGTCGCGCTAACCTCACTCGAGGTTCGCTGAAGTCGCGCGCAAGCCCCTCTTCAGCTCCGTTTTTTACTTCGCTGCGCGCTTGCGCGTGTTTCGTCCCACTCGTCTCTACACTGTTGCGGTTACCCGTCGGCTGGTTTTGCCGTGGGCTTTCGCCGTCCTTGCATGCCGATCTCGCGCATGCCGGGCCGCCAGCGCCTACGCCACACCTCGCTGCCGATTGTCCGCACTCCGGCCCGGCAAGTGCTCGCGCACCTGCACGACAACGGGCCGCACGAGCGAGCGCCAGCGTACTCAAGCACTCAAAACAGACGCCATCGCGCACACGCCGCGCCCCTTTTTGAGCCGCACTGGGCCCGCACCCGACGTCGCGAACGGCAGCACGCACAGGATCGGAACATGACCGAACTCGAATTTCAGTCCCTCGCCAACGAGGGCTACAATCGCATCCCGCTGATCGCCGAAGCACTGGCCGATCTCGAAACGCCGCTTTCGCTGTATCTGAAGCTCGCGCAACCCGAGCGCGGCGGCGCCAACTCCTTCCTGCTGGAATCCGTCGTGGGCGGCGAGCGCTTCGGGCGCTACTCGTTCATCGGCCTGCCCGCACGCTCGCTGATCCGCGTGAAAGACGGCGTCTCGGAAGTCGTGCGCGACGGCCAGGTGATCGAAACGCACAACGGCGATCCGCTCGAATTCATCGCTCAATACCAGTCGCGCTTCAAGGTCGCGCAGCGTTCGGGCCTGCCGCGTTTCTGCGGCGGTCTGGCCGGCTACTTCGGCTACGACGCGGTGCGTTATATCGAGAAAAAACTCGCGACGACCTGCCCGCCCGACGATCTCGGCCTGCCCGACATCCAGCTGCTGCTCAGCGAAGAAGTCGCGGTGATCGACAATCTCGCGGGCAAGCTCTACCTGATCGTCTACGCCGATCCGCAAACGCCCGAGGCCTACACCAAGGCGAAACTTCGCCTGCGTGAGCTCAAGCAGCGTCTGCGCGCCACGGTGCAGCCGCCGGTCACGACGGCGAGCGTGCGCACCGAGACCTATCGCGAATTCAAGAAGGACGATTACCTCGCGGCCGTGCGCAAGGCGAAGGAATACATCGCGGCGGGCGAGCTGATGCAGGTGCAGGTCGGCCAGCGCCTGACCAAGCCGTATCGCGATAATCCGCTCTCGCTGTATCGCGCGCTGCGTTCGCTGAACCCGTCGCCGTACATGTACTACTACAACTTCGGCGAATTCCACGTGGTGGGCGCGTCGCCGGAGATTCTGGTGCGTCAGGAACAGCGCGGCGAAGACCGCATCGTGACGATCCGTCCGCTCGCCGGCACGCGTCCGCGCGGCAACACGCCCGAGCGCGACGCCGAACTCGCGACCGAACTGCTCAACGATCCGAAGGAGATCGCCGAGCACGTCATGCTGATCGACCTCGCGCGCAACGACGTGGGCCGTATCGCCGAAATCGGTTCGGTGACGGTGACCGACAAGATGGTCATCGAAAAGTACTCGCACGTGCAGCACATCGTCAGCTCGGTCGAAGGCAAGCTTAAACAGGGCATGACGAATTACGACGTGCTGCGCGCGACCTTCCCCGCCGGCACGCTGTCGGGCGCGCCCAAGGTGCGCGCGATGGAACTGATCGACGAACTCGAACCCGTGAAGCGCGGCCTGTACGGCGGCGCGGTCGGCTATCTCTCGTTCAACGGCGAGATGGATCTGGCCATCACGATCCGCACGGGCGTCATCCACAACGGCAATCTGTATGTGCAGGCCGCAGCCGGCGTGGTGGCCGATTCGGTGCCCGAGTCGGAATGGCAAGAGACGGAAAACAAGGCGCGCGCCGTGCTGCGCGCCGCCGAGCAGGTGCAGGACGGCCTCGACAGCGACTTCTGATTTGAGCGGAGATAGACCATGTTGCTCATGATCGACAACTACGATTCGTTTACCTACAACATCGTCCAGTACTTCGGCGAGCTTGGCGAAGACGTCCGCACGCATCGTAACGACGAAATCACCATCGACGAGATCAAGGCGCTCAACCCCGAGCGCATCTGCCTCTCGCCGGGCCCGAGCAATCCGCAGAACGCGGGCATCACGCTCGACGTGCTGCGCGAATTCGCCGGCAAGACGCCGATTCTGGGCGTGTGCCTCGGCCATCAGGCTATCGGCGAAGCATTCGGCGGGCGCGTCGTGCGCGCCAAAACCATCATGCACGGCAAGGTCAGCCAGATCGAAACCGATTGCAAAGGTGTGTTCGCCGATCTGCCGAAGCACTTCAACATCACGCGCTATCACTCGCTGGCGATCGAGCGCGAATCGCTGCCCGATTGCCTCGAAGTGTCCGCGTGGACCGAAGACGGCGAAATCATGGGCGTGCGCCACAAGACGCTTGCGGTCGAAGGCGTGCAGTTCCATCCGGAATCGATTCTCTCCGAGCACGGCCACGCGCTCTTCGAGAATTTCCTGAAGCAGACCAAGCGCGCGTAAAGCGGGAGGCACGAACATGATTACCCCTCAGGAAGCGCTGCAACGCACGATCGAGCACCGCGAAATCTTCCACGACGAGATGCTGCATCTCATGCGCATGATCATGCGCGGCGAGCTGTCGCCGGTGCTGTCGTCGGCCATCATTACCGGCCTGCGCGTGAAGAAGGAAACCATCGGCGAAATCACGGCGGCCGCGACGGTGATGCGCGAATTCGCGCATCACGTCGAGGTGAAGGACAACTCGAATTTCATCGATATCGTCGGTACGGGCGGCGATGGTTCGCACACCTTCAATATTTCCACGGCGTCGATGTTCGTCGTGGCGGCGGCGGGCGCGAAGGTCGCCAAGCACGGCAATCGCGGCGTCTCCAGCAAATCGGGCAGCGCGGATGTGCTCGACGCGCTCGGCGTGAATATCGATCTGCAACCGGATCAGGTTGCCGCGTCGATCGCCGAAACCGGCATGGGCTTCATGTTCGCGCCCAACCATCATCCGGCGATGAAGAACATCGCCGCCGTGCGCCGCGAACTGGGCGTGCGCACCATCTTCAACATCCTCGGCCCGCTCACCAATCCGGCCGGCGCGCCCAATCAGTTGATGGGCGTGTTCCATGCCGACCTCGTCGGGATTCAGGTGCGCGTGATGCAGCGCCTGGGCGCAAAGCACGTGCTCGTGGTGTACGGCAAGGACGGCATGGACGAAGTGTCGCTGGGCGCGGCCACGCTCGTGGGCGAACTGAAGGACGGCGAGATTCGCGAGTACGAAATCCATCCGGAAGACTTCGGTCTGCAGATGGTGTCGAACCGCTCGCTGAAGGTCGAAAACGCCGACGAATCGAAGGCCATGCTGCTGGGCGCGCTGTCGAACGAAGCGGGCACGGCACGCGAAATCGTCGCGCTCAATTCCGGCACGGCGCTCTATTCGGCGAACGTGGTCGATTCGATCGCGGACGGCATCGCGCTTGCGCGCGAGACCATCGCCAGCGGCCGCGCGCGCGCCAAAGTCGATGAACTGGTACGCTTCACGCAACAATTCAAGCGCTAACCCGCTGATCCAGCACCGTTTTTAGCAGACCATCATGAGCGACATCCTCCAGAAAATCATCGCGGTGAAGCACGAAGAAGTGCGCGCCGCCGAGCAGAGCGCCCCGCTCGAAGAACTGCGTCTGGCCGCGAGCACACGCGATCTGCGCGACTTCGTCGGCGCGATGCGTGCGAAACACGCGAACGGCCAGGCGGCCGTGATCGCCGAAGTGAAGAAGGCCAGCCCGTCGAAAGGCATCCTGCGCGAGCACTTCGAGCCCGCCGAAATCGCGCGCTCGTATGCCAATCACGGCGCCGCCTGCCTTTCCGTGCTCACCGACGTGCAGTTCTTCCATGGCAGCGTCGAGTATCTGCAGGCCGCGCGCGCCGCGTGCGATCTGCCGGTGCTGCGCAAGGACTTCATCGTCGATCCGTACCAGATCGTCGAAGCGCGCGCGATGGGCGCCGATGCGATCCTGCTGATCGCCGCCGCGCTCGAACCGCAGCAGATGCGCGATCTCGAAGCACTGGCGCATTCGCTCGGCCTCGCCGTGCTGGTCGAGGTGCACGACCGCGAAGAACTCACGCACGCGCTCACGCTGAAGACGCCGCTCATCGGCATCAACAACCGTAATCTGCGCACCTTCGAAACGACGCTGCAAACCACCATCGGCATGCTCGACGATGTGCCGGAAGACCGCATCGTCGTGACGGAATCGGGCATTCTGTCGCGCGCCGATGTCGAGAAGATGCGCGAACTGGCCGTGCATTCGTTCCTGGTCGGCGAGGCGTTCATGCGCGCCGAACAACCGGGCGCGGAACTCGCCCGCATGTTCTTCTGAGTTTCGGGATACAGGCTGTCATGGGTATCGAACGCGAAATCAAGCTCGCGCTGCCGCAGGATCAGGTGGACGCCGCGCTGCGTTTCTTCGAAACGCGCGCGGGCGCGCCTGGCCACGCGATCCGGCTGGAGAACATCTACTTCGACACGCCGGAACTGACGCTCGCGCGGGCGAAAAGCGCGCTGCGTCTGCGCCGTGCGCCGGAAGGCTGGCTGCAAACCTTCAAGACCGTGGGTGTGGCGCAGAATGGTCTGCATGCGCGGCACGAGTGGGAAATGCCGGTGGCGGGCGAAGCGCTGGAAGTCGGCAAGCTGCTGCACGAATGCGATGAAGCGGGCGTTTCGACGGCGCTTTCCGCCGCTGCTGCGAACCTGATTCCGCTCTTTCGCACCGACTTCACGCGCACGCTCTGGACCTTGACGGTGGCGGGCACGCAGGTCGAAGCGGCGGTCGATCAGGGCGAGATCGTGGCCGAGGTGAACGGTGAGACCCGCCGCGCGCCCATCTGCGAAATCGAGCTGGAACTGAAAGACGGCGACGAAGCCGCCCTGCACACGCTCGCGGATGAACTCGCGAAAGCGCTGCCGGGCCTCGCCCCGGACGACATCAGCAAGGCCCAGCGCGGTTACAGGCTGCGCGAAGGCTAAATCCAGAACCCTCAGGCGGCGCGATACAATCGCGCCGTTTTTTATCGCCCGACACTTTCAGCGCGAACCCGCAGTTAGTTGCACAACAAATACCGAAGCGCCCCACGCCGCGCCCGCCGCATTGAACCGCCGCGAGTTTGCTGCGACACTTCCCGCCCATGACATCCACGAAACGCACGCGCGCCGCGACGCCGGTGCAAGCCTCGCTCTTCGACGACGCTCTGCCCGATCTCGCGCAGGCCACCCTCGACGACCCGGCCTTGCCTGAAGTCGATCCGCGCCAGATCACGATTTTTTCGCTGTTCGGGGATGACGAATTTCCGCTGCCGGCTGCCACGAGCACCGCAGCAACCCTGCAAGACGCCGCACCCGTGCCCGCACCTGCTCCCGCCAAAACCATGACCCAGACCGCTGCCGCACCCGCGCGCCTCGAAGACCAGTTCGCCGCCCTGCCCGCTGCGTGGCGCGGCCTGCTCGATCCGTTCATCGCCAGCGACGCCTTTGCGCCGCTCTGCACATTCGTCGACGCCGAGCGCGACGCGGGCAAGACCGTCTATCCCGCCGATGTGTTCCGCGCGCTGCGCCTGACCTCGCCCGACGACGTCAAAGTGGTGATCCTCGGCCAGGACCCGTATCACGGCGACGATCGCGGCACGCCGCAGGCGCATGGCCTGGCGTTTTCGGTGCCGCCGGGCGTGCGTCCGCCGCCGTCGCTGCGCAATATGTTCAAGGAGATCGCGGCGAGCCTGGGCATCGACGCGCCCGCGCACGGTTGTCTCGACGCCTGGGCGCGTCAGGGCGTGCTGCTGCTCAACACCGTGCTGACGGTCGAGCGCGCCAACGCCGCGAGCCACGCGAAGCGCGGCTGGGAACGTTGCACCGATACGCTGATCCGCGAACTCGCCACGCGTCACCAGAATCTGGTGTTCATGCTCTGGGGCGCGCATGCGCAGAACAAGCGCGCGCTGCTCGGCAATGGCGAGCATTGCGTGCTGGAAGCGCCGCATCCGTCGCCGCTTTCGGCGCATCGCGGCTTTCTGGGCTGCGGGCATTTCGTGCAGGCGAACGCCTACCTGCAGGCCCACGGCCGCCAGCCGATCGAATGGCGCTTGCCGGAAGTCGGCGAAGTGCTCGCCTGAGGTTTTTCTCGCCAGCACAAACGCCATAAAAAAACGCCACGAAATCGCTTTCGTGGCGTTTTTGCTTTGCCGCGCAACGAAGCGCGGCCTGCGTCATTGCTTAAGCAGCGGCGATGGCTTCGCGCGCGCCGGCGAGCGCTGCGCTGGCAGCTTCCGGGCCCATGTTCAGGCCTTCGGCGTAGATGAAGTTCACGTCGGTCATGCCGAGGAAGCCCAGGAACGACGTCAGGTACGGCGTCTGGCTGTCGTGCGCGGTGCCTTGGTACTTGCCGCCGCGTGCCGACACCACGAACACCTTCTTGCCCTTCACGAGGCCTTCGGGGCCGTTCGCCGTGTACTGGAACGTGATGCCAGCGCGGGCGATCCAGTCGAAGTACGTCTTCAGTTGCGACGAGATGCCGAAGTTGTACAGCGGCGCACCGATCACGACGATGTCGGCGGCTTGCAGTTCGGCGATCAGTGCTTCGCTGCGTGCGGCGATAGCCTGCTGTTCCGGCGTGCGCTGGTCGGCGGGCGTGAAGAACGCGCCGAGGACGCTGTCGTCCAGGTGCGGCAGCGGATCGGCTTGCAGGTTACGCGAGACGACTTGCGCGCCCGGATTCGATTGTTGCAGCTTGGCCGTCAATTCGTTGACGAGCAGCGTCGACTGGGCGCCTTGCGAGCGGGCGGCGGAATTGATTTGCAGGATCGTGGTCATGGTCACTCCTTCGGGTCTGTGTGCGCGGTGTTGCGCGAGTGGAGCCATTGTGTTTTTTTGCTGCGCCCCGAAAAAGTAGCCCGCCGATGACGGATTGTTGCAACGGTAGAACAATCGCGGGCATAAAAAACGGCGGGGCCGGATCGGCCTCGCCGCTTCTTGTGGGGTGCGGCGGCGTTCGTCGCGCCGCCGGATCAAGCGATCAGACCAGTTTCAAGCCAAAATCAGGCCGCCAGCCAGCGATCGCGCAGCGTGCGCGAGGCCGGACGCTTGTCGGTGACGCTGAGCTTGTAGCGCGCGATATCGGGCGCGTCGAGCGTGAGGCGCGCAACGCGCAGTTCGTCGCGGCGGAACGCGTGGATCTCCACCTTCGCGCCCGCTTGATAGCGCGAGAGCAGCGTGTCGAGATTGCCGCCGGTCACGCGCAGGCCGTCGAGCGCAATCACCACATCGCCGGCCGATAGCCCGGCCTTCTGCGCCGCGCCGCCTTCGTAGACCACCGCGAGCGTGGCTTCCGCGCCGCCGCGCAGGCGCGCGCCCAGCGACGGCTTTGCGCCGCGTTCCGGCTCGCCTTCGAGCTTGACGCCGAACGGCTCCAGCAGCGTCGCCAGCGGCAGATCGCGCGTGCCGCGCACGGCATCGGCGAACAGCGCGCCCAGTTCCACGCCGGTGGCTTCGGCGATCAGCGCTTCGACATCGTCCTCGCCCACGCCCACCGGCTTGCCGCGATAGAAGTCGCGGCCGTAGCGCTGCCACAGCAGACGCATCACATCGTCGAGCGACTTGCGGCCGCTGGTTTCCGTGCGGATCGCCAGATCGAACGCGAGCGCGACCAGCGAGCCCTTCGTGTAATAGCTGACGATGGCGTTGGCTGCGTTCTCGTCCTGGCGGTAGTACTTGACCCACGCGTCGAACGAGCTTTCCGCGACGCTCTGCTTCAGGCGCCCCGCGCCGCGCAGCACCCCGGCCACCGTCTTGCCGACGAGGCCGAAGTAGTCATCGACGGAAATCAGGCCGCTGCGCACCAGCACCAGATCGTCGTAGTAGGACGTGAAACCTTCGAACAGCCACAGCAGCGAGGTGTAGTCCTCCTGCGCGAGGTCGTAGGGCACGAAGGCCGCGGGCTTGATGCGCTTGACGTTCCAGGTGTGGAAATACTCGTGGCTGCACAGACCCAGATAGGTGCGGTAGCCCTCGGTCATCTCGGTCTTGCCTTTCACGGGCAGATCGGTGCGATTGCAGATGAGCGCCGTCGATGCGCGGTGTTCGAGGCCGCCGTAACCGTCGCTCACGGCCTGCGTCATGAAGACGTAGCGCTCCATCGGCGCGCGTTTGGTGCGCGGCTCGAACATCGCGATCTGCGCTTCGCAGATCTTCTTCAGATCGTTCGACAGACGCTCCATGTCGAGCGCCACCACGCGGCCGGCGATCACGATATCGTGCGGCACGTCATGCGCCTTGAAGCTCGCGAGCGTGAATTCGCCGAGCGTCACCGGATGATCGATCAGCTCGTCGTAGTTCGCCGCCGTGTAATCGCCGAAGCCATAGCGCTTGGTGCCGCGCGCTTCCGGCAGCGCGGTCGCCACGCGCCAGTGACGGAACGCGTGACCGTCCGGGCGCTGGATATCGACGATATGCTGCGCGTCCTCGTGACCGAGCGCCGCGAGAAATACGCTCGTGCCGTTGAAGAAACCGGTCATGTCGTCCAGATGCGCGGCGCGCACCGACAGATCCCACGCGTACACCTCGTAGCGCAGCGTGAGCGCGCCCTTGACCGGCGCGGCCTGCCACGAATGCTTGTCGGTCTTGGTCACGCGCACCTTGCGGCCCGCTTCGTTGGTGGCGCGCAGCGTGACGATGTTGCGCGCGAATTCGCGCACCATGTAGCTGCCCGGAATCCACACGGGCAGCATGAAGCGCTGGCCGTCCGGCGCGGGATCGGCGACGGTGAGCGTCACCTCGAACAGATGCGCGGCGGGATTCTTCGGGACGATGGTGTATCGGATCGGCTTCATCGGCTAGGTGTGGTGACGATTCGTGGTGACGATTCGGTAAGCGTTAGGTCCAGCGTTCGCGCGGCGGGGCGCTCGTGGCGCGCGTCTGCGAAACGCGGGACGGCAAAAATTCGGCGAAAAATCTGGCAGACAAAAAAGTACCGGCCGCAGAAGCGGCCGGCGGATTCGGGCGAGGCGTCAGTGCGCGGCGCTCAGCTCGCTTTCGAGCTTGTCGGCGCTGACCGCGCCCGGCAGGCGGCGGCCATCGGCCAGAATCACGGTGGGCGTGCCGTTCACGTTCATCTTCGCGCCCAGCTTCAGATTGCTGTCGATCGCGGCCGTGTTGCAGGTGCCGGCAGCGGTGGGCGCCTTGCGGTCCACCATCCACGATTCCCACGCCTTGGCGCGGTCCGTCGAACACCAGATCGACTTGGCCTTGGCCGTCGAATCGTCCGAGAGCACCGGATAGAGGAAGGTGTAGACCGTCACGTTGTCGATCGACTTGAGCGTGGTCTCGAGCTGATGGCAGTACGGGCAGTTCGGATCGGAGAACACCGCGATCGTGCGCTTGCCGTTGCCCTTCACCACCTTCACCGCGTTTTCGAACGGCAGCTTGGCAAAATCGACCTTGTTCAGTTCGGCCAGACGCGCTTCGGTGAGATTGCGGTGCGCTTTCGTATCGACGAGATCGCCGGTCAGCACGTAGTCGCCGTTGACGTCGCTATAAATGATCTGCGTGCCGAGGTTCACCTCGTACAGACCGGCGACGGGCGCTTTCTGGATGCCCTTGATATCGCCGGCATCGACGCCCAGACGCTGCTGCAGCGCGGCCTTGATCTTGTCGGTGGTCTGGTCGGCCTGTGCCGAGCAGCCGAGCACCGAGGCGGCCGCCGCGACGACGAGCGCGGCAATGCGGATACGCTTTTGCATGGAATGCTTTCCTGATTCGGGAACGCGGCGCAGGTTCGGTGCGCGACACGGTCCAGGTGAAATTCGGGCGCGGATCGGATCGATATCGGTCGATTCGATCGAACCTGACGCCGGCACGGCCTGATCCGCCATTCTAAGCCGCTTGAGGCCTGGAGCATCGGAAATGCCCGCGCGGCGCCTGGGAGTTGCAGGGGCGGCGATAAATCAGCCGAGCGCCGCAGCGACGAGCCAGCGTTTGACGAGCGGCTGCGCGCCGACGAACGCCATGCCGGTGTTGCGCACCGCGCGCGCGATCGTGCCGGGCACGGCGAAGAGGCGCTGCAGACCGTCGGTGGCCACGACGAGCTTCTGAATGTCCTCGCGGCGGCCGCGCTCGTAACGGCGCAGCAGCACGGTATCGCCGAGATCGCGGAACGCTTCCTTCTTCGCGATCACGTCGACCAGCGCAGCCACGTCGCGCAGGCCCAGGTTCACACCCTGCCCGGCGAGCGGGTGAATCAGATGCGCGGCGTCGCCCACCAGCGCGACGCGCGGCGCAATCAGCTTGTCGACCGTTTGCAGCGAAAGCGGGAAACCGCGCGCGGGCGTCACGCATTCGAGCGCGCCGTGCAGATTTTGCGTGGCGCGTTCGACTTCGGCGGCGAGTTGTTCGGGTTCGAGCTTGAGGAGCGCTTCGGCATGCTCGCTCTGCGCGGACCACACGAGCGAGACGTGCTGATCGGGCAACGGCAGCAACGCGATGATCTCGCCATCGCGGAACCATTGGTACGCGCATTCGCCGTGCGGCTTCTGCGCGCGGAAATTGGCGACCACGCCGGTCTGCCGGTAATCGCGGCGATCGACCTTCGAACCGATCTGCGAACGCACCCACGAATGCGCGCCGTCGGCGCCCACGGCCAGATCGGCTTCGATCGTTCGGCCGTTGGCGAGGCCGATCACGGCGGCGTCCGGCTTGATGTCGAGCGTTTGCGCGCGCGAATCGATCCAGGTGAGATTGGGCTGGAAATGCAGCGCGGAATCCAGCGCGCGTTCGACCAGCGACGATTCGGCGATCCACGCGAGGTGCGAAACCGAAGCCTGATACGCCGAGAAGTGCAGTTCCGCGGCCGCGTCGCCGAACACGCGCATGTCGTAGACCGGCGTGAGGCGCGTGGCGTCGACCGCCTGCCAGACCCGCAGCCGCTCGAACAGCGCCTCGGAGCTGCGCGAGAAAGCGTAGACGCGCGCGTCGAACACGGCGCCGGGCGGCAGCGGCGCGCAGGGTTGCGCGAGCAGCGCCACGCGCAGGCCGTTCTGGGTCAGCGCCAGCGCCGCCGACTTGCCGACGAGCCCGCCGCCGATCACGGCGACATCAAAGGTCTGGTTGCTTGCAGTCATCCGCGCATTATAGCTGCGGGGCCTTGTCTGACAGGGCCGGATGGGCAGCCCGGCGCACCGCCGCTTGCGTTACGGCAAGCGGGCGCGGTGGCTTGCCGCAGGGACTTCGGCGCCCGCACCGGATCGCGCCCTTTACGCCGCTTGCGCATCGCGCCACAGCCATCGTCAAAGCCATGCGCGGACAAGGTTACAATTACGGTTTTCGTGACTTCGCGTCACGCCCCTGACGTGCATTTTCGTGCCATCCGGGCTGCCCGCCAGGCGCTCCCGCGCCAGCCGGTCCGGCCCCGCAGCTCACGCCCGACCCCGGCGAGCCGCACGTCGCCACCCTGACATGCAGAGAATTTCATGAGCCTCAAATGCGGCATCGTCGGCCTGCCCAACGTCGGCAAGTCCACCCTCTTCAACGCGCTGACCAAAGCCGGCATCGCGGCTGAAAACTATCCGTTCTGCACGATCGAGCCGAACGTCGGCGTCGTGGAAGTGCCGGACCCGCGTCTGAAGGCGCTCTCCGAGATCGTCAAGCCCGAGCGCGTCGTGCCGGCCGTGGTCGAATTCGTCGACATCGCCGGTCTGGTCGCGGGCGCGAGCAAGGGTGAAGGTCTGGGCAACCAGTTCCTCGCCAACATCCGCGAAACCGATGCGATCACCCACGTCGTGCGCTGCTTCGAAGACGAGAACGTGATTCACGTCGCCGGCAAGGTCGATCCGCTCGCGGACATCGAAGTCATCAACACCGAACTGGCGCTGGCCGACCTCAGCACCGTCGAAAAGTCGCTCACGCGCTACTCGAAGGCGGCCAAGTCGGGTAACGACAAGGAAGCGGCGAAGCTCGTCGCCGTGCTGGAGCGCGTGCGCGCCCAGCTCGACCAGGCCAAGCCGGTGCGCGCGCTCGACCTGAACGAAGACGAACAGGCGCTGCTCAAGCCGTTCTGCCTGATCACGGCGAAGAAGACGATGTACGTCGCCAACGTGAAGGACGACGGCTTCGACAACAACCCGTACCTCGACGCCGTGCGCAAGCACGCCGAAGCCGAAGGTGCGCCGGTCGTGGCCGTGTGCGCCGCGATCGAAGCGGAAATCGCCGATCTGGACGACGAAGACAAGATCGCCTTCCTCTCGGACATGGGCATGGAAGAGCCGGGCCTCGACCGCGTGATCCGCGCGGGCTTCCGTCTGCTCGGTCTGCAAACGTACTTCACGGCAGGCGTGAAGGAAGTGCGCGCGTGGACGATTCACGTTGGCGATACGGCCCCGCAGGCCGCCGGCGCGATCCACACGGACTTCGAGCGCGGCTTCATCCGCGCGCAGACCATCGCGTTCGACGACTACATCCAGTACAAGGGCGAAACCGGCGCGAAGGAAGCCGGCAAGATGCGCGCCGAAGGCAAGGAATATGTCGTGCACGACGGCGACGTGATGAACTTCCTGTTCAACGTTTAAGCGACGCTGTCTGGAAGTGCCGAAAAGCCCGCCTGCAAGCGGGCTTTTTTGCGGGCTTGTTTGCGAGCCTATCGGCGGGCTGTACGGCGGGCTGTACGGCGACTAGCCACGCGTCGCTCCCCCATCGCCCGCGCCCCGTACAATAGCGGTTTGCGCATTTCCGCATTCGCGGTTTCGACGCGGCATCCCCAGCCTCGCTGGACGCCATCGCCGCGTTTCAAGACAGAATTCCGCCCCCTTTTTCTCCCGCTTTTTCAGACTCCAAAGACACTCTCATGGCCCAATACGTCTTCACCATGAACCGGGTCGGCAAGATCGTGCCGCCCAAGCGCCAGATCCTGAAGGACATTTCGCTGTCGTTCTTTCCCGGCGCGAAGATCGGTCTGCTCGGCCTGAACGGCTCGGGCAAGTCCACGCTCATCAAGATCATGGCCGGCGTCGACAAGGACATCGAAGGCGAAGCCACGCCGATGCCGAACCTGAACATCGGCTACCTGCCGCAGGAACCGCAGCTCGACCCGGAAAAGACCGTGCGCGAAGCGGTCGAGGAAGGTCTGGGCGAAGTGTTCGGCGCGCAAAAGAAGCTCGACGAGATCTACGCCGCCTACGCGGAACCAGACGCCGACTTCGACGCGCTGGCCGCCGAACAGGCGAAGTACGAAGCGATCCTCGCCACGTCTGACGGCAGCGCGGAACAGCAGATCGAAATCGCCGCCGACGCGCTGCGTCTGCCGGCATGGGACGCGAAGATCGGCAATCTGTCGGGCGGTGAAAAGCGCCGCGTCGCGCTGTGCAAGCTACTGCTCGAAAAGCCGGACATGCTGCTGCTGGATGAGCCGACCAACCACCTTGACGCCGAATCCGTCGAGTGGCTCGAACAGTTCCTCACGCGCTTCCCGGGCACGGTCGTGGCCGTCACCCACGATCGCTACTTCCTGGATAACGCCGCCGAGTGGATTCTCGAACTCGACCGTGGCCACGGCATTCCCTGGAAGGGCAACTACTCCAGCTGGCTCGACCAGAAGGAAGACCGCCTGAAGCAGGAAGAAGCGACGGAATCGGCGCGTCAGAAGGCCATCAAGAAGGAACTGGAGTGGGTGCGCCAGAACCCGAAGGGCCGTCAGGCGAAGTCGAAGGCGCGTATCGCCCGCTTCGAGGAACTGTCGAGCTCGGATTACCAGAAGCGCAACGAAACGCAGGAAATCTTCATTCCGGCGGGCGAGCGTCTGGGCAACGAAGTCATCGAGTTCAAGAACGTCAGCAAGTCGTACGGCGACCGTCTGCTGATCGACGATCTCAGCTTCAAGATTCCGGCGGGCGCGATCGTCGGCATCATCGGCCCGAACGGCGCCGGTAAGTCGACGCTGTTCCGCATGCTCACGGGCAAGGAACAGCCGGATTCGGGCGAAATCGTGCAAGGCCCGACGGTCAAGCTCGCCTACGTCGATCAGAGCCGCGACGCGCTGGCGTCGAACAAGACCGTGTTCGAGGAAATCTCGGGCGGCGCGGACGTGCTGACGGTGGGCAAGTACGAAACGCCGTCGCGCGCGTACATCGGCCGCTTCAACTTCAAGGGCGGCGATCAGCAGAAGATCGTCGGCAATCTGTCGGGTGGTGAGCGCGGCCGTCTGCATCTGGCCAAGACGCTGATTTCGGGCGGCAACGTCCTGCTGCTGGACGAACCGTCGAACGACCTCGACGTCGAAACGCTGCGTGCGCTCGAAGACGCGCTGCTCGAATTCGCGGGTTCGGTGATGGTGATTTCCCACGATCGCTGGTTCCTCGACCGTATCGCCACGCACATCCTGGCGTTCGAAGGCGACTCGCAAGTCACGTTCTTCGACGGCAACTACCAGGAATACGAAGCCGACAAGATCAAGCGTCTGGGCGAAGAAGCCGCGCGTCCGAAGCGTCTGCGCTACAAGCCGATCAGCCGTTAATCCCGGCGGTGTATCGACGAAAACGGCAGCCTGCGGGCTGCCGTTTTTTTTCGCGCGCATGCCGTGACGCCGCGCATCTGCGGCACGGCGGTTGCTGGATGCGGCTACGCTTGAAGCCTTGTCCGCTCACGCCGCACTGTCTCCCGCCGAGGTGCACCGCATGTCGACGCCGAACCGCCACCATCCGGCCTCCCGAATTCTGTTGATCGTCGCGATGGTCGTCGTGGCGCTGTTGGTGCTCGCGTTCGGCGCGCTGTACGCGCTGCAGCGCGAGGCCAAAGCGCGCGTGGAAGCGGCGCTCGCGCCCATCGGCACGGCGGCGCAGGTGAACGTGGCGTTCTGGCTCACCTCGGTCGAGCTCACCGACGTGCGCCTCAAACCGCCGCCCGACTGGCCGGCCGCCGACATGTTGCGCGCCGGCCGCATCACCATCACGCCCGATCTGCGCGCCCTGCTTTCGCACCGCGTACACGTGCGCGAAGTGCATCTGAGCGATTTCACGATGACGGTGCTGCGCCGCCCGAACGGTTCGATCGCGCTGCTGCCGAATCTGCGGCGCGAGATGGAAGCGGCGAGCGCGGGTCCGGCATCTTCTGCATCGGCCGCTGCGAGCGACAGCGTTATCAAACTTCCCAGCGAAAAGCTGATCGACCACATCGTCTTCGACAATGGCCGCTTCGTGTTCTACGACCGCTCGGTGGGCAATCCGCCGTGGCGCGTGACGGTGAGCGACGCCCACGCGAGCGTCGATCACGTGCAATTGCCCACGCTCGACGAACCCACGCACGTCGCGGTCACGGGCGCGATCAAGGGTCCGGCGCACACCGGCCACGTGAGTTTCGAAGGCACCATCCGCATCGCGAGCAAGGACTCGCAGACGCATACGGTGCTGCGCGGCGTGGACATCCTCACGCTCGATCCTTATCTGCTGAAAAAAGCCGGCGCGAAGACCCGTATCACCGGCGGCACGCTCGATCTCGATCTCACCGCGACGGTGCGCGGCTATCGCCTGCACGCGCCTGGCGTGGTGACGATCCGCCAGCTTCAACTGGCCGAAAGCAGCGATCCGCTCGATACCTTCATGTCGATTCCGACGCGCGCCGCCGTCGCCGCGCTCAAGTCGCACAAGGGCGACATCACGCTGCATTTCGTACTCGACGGAGATTTGCACGATCCGAAATTCAAGCTCAACGAGAGCCTGATGACCGAGTTGCGCGCGGGCTTCGCACAGGCGCTCGGGGTGAGCGCGCAAGGTGTGGCGCAAGGCGCCGGGCAAACCGCAAAGGGCATCGCCGACGCGCTGCGCAGCCTGTTCGTCAAACCGGCGCAGCCTGCCGCGCCGGCTTCAAAGTGACGCCGGCTTAAACCGGCAGACCGAGTTCGCGCAGCTTCGCATCGGTGCCGGCGTTGCTCGTGTGATGCACCGCATGCCAGCCGAGCTTCGTGGCGGTCGCGGCGTTGTGCGGGTTGTCGTCGATAAAAACGAGTTCGTCGGGCTGCACGCCGGGCAGTTGCGCTTCGATGCGGCGGAACATCTCGTGGTAAATCGCCGGATCGGGCTTCGCGAGCCGCACGCGCCCCGACACCACCACATCGCGGCAACGGCGCAGGATGCCGAAGCGCTCCCACGCCCACGGAAAAGTTTCCGCCGACCAGTTGGTCAGACCGAAGATCGGCACATTCGCCGCTTCCAGACGCTCGAACGTGGCCACGCCGCCTTCGAGCAGCCCGCCGATCATCTCGTGCCAGCGCTCGTAGAACGCGCGGATCAGCGCTTCGTGCCCGGGAAAGCGCGCGACCAGTTCTTCGGTGCCGACGGCGATCGGCTCGCCGCCGTCCTGGCGCACGACCCAGTCCATCGCGCAGACGTGGGTGAGAAACCAGCGGCGTTCGTCGTCGTTGGGAATCAGCTTGCGATAGAGATACTCAGGACTCCAGTCCACCAGCACTCCGCCGAAATCGAACACCACTGCCTTGATCGCCATGCGCCTGCGCTCCCTGGGTTTGCGTTGCGTTTGCGTTGCTCCGCCGTTGAAAGGTCAGATCGGCTGCGTGCGCTTTTCGAGCCACGCCAGCGCATCGCCGCTGACGTGCGGCGAGACGCGTTCGCGAACCGTCTGATGGTACGCATTGAGCCACGCGCGCTCGTCTTCGCGCAACAGCGCCAGATCAATACAACGCGTATCAATCGGACAAAGCGTCAGCGTTTCGAACTTCAGGAAATCGCCGAATTCGGTCGCGCCCGCGCTCACGTTGAGCACGAGGTTTTCGATCCGCACGCCCCACTTGCCCGGACGATAGATGCCCGGCTCGTTCGAGGTGATCATGCCCTCTTCCATCGCGGTCCACGGCTCGGCCGGCGCGTAGTGCGAAATCACCTGCGGACCTTCGTGCACGTTCAGGAAGTAGCCCACGCCGTGACCGGTGCCGTGACCGTAATCGGCGCCCGCTTCCCAGATCGGCGCACGCGCGATGGCGTCGAGCATCGGCGAGCGGATGCCGCGCGGGAACTGCGCACGCGAGAGCGCCATCATGCCCTTGAGCACCAGCGTGAAGTCGCGCTTTTGCTCCGCGCTGGGCGTGCCCACGGGCACCACGCGGGTGATGTCGGTGGTGCCGTCCAGGTACTGGCCGCCCGAATCGATCAGCAGCAGGCCATCGCCTTCGATCACGCTATGCGACTGTTCGGTCGCGCGGTAATGCGGCATCGCGCCGTTCGCGTTGAAGCCCGCAATCGTCGAGAACGACAGCGACACATAGCCCGGACGGCGCGCGCGCGCCGCCGTGAGCTTTTCGTCGACGGTGAGTTCGGTGATGGTTTCGTGGCCCAGCGCCGCTTCGAACCACGCGAAGAATTCGGCCAGCGCCGCGCCGTCCTGCTCCATGGTCGCGCGCACGTGCTGCGCTTCCACGGCCGTCTTGCGCGACTTCAGATAGGTGCTCGGATTCAGCGCCTCGACCAGCTTCACCTGCGCCGGCACCGCTTCGAGCACACCGAAGGTCACGCGGCGCGGATCGACCAGCAGCGTAGCGCCCGCAGGCAGCGCGCCGAGTGCCGCCGCGGTTTGCGTGTAAGGCACGACGCGCACGTTGTCGCGCGCGAGCGATTGCACGAGATCGGCGGACACCTTGCCGTCGGCGACGAACAGCGTTGCATCGTCCGGGCCGATCAGCGCATGCGCGACGAACACCGGGTTGTAGTTCACGTCGGTGCCGCGCAGATTGAACAGCCACGCGAGGTCATCGAGCGTCGAAACGAAGTGCCACTGCGCGCCCAGTTCGGCCATCGCCGCGCGCACCTGCGCGAGCTTGCCCGCGCGTTGCGCGTCGGCGTGCGGCGCGACGTGCTCGTACACCGGCTCGACCGGCAGCGAGGGACGCGCGCTCCAGACATCGTCGAGCAGATCGAGATCGGTGCGCAGCTTGACGTCGCGCGCTTCGAGCGCGTCGGCCAGCGCACGCGCCGAGGCCACGCCCAGCACGGCGCCATCCACCGCGACCGCGCCGCCCGCAGGCACGTTCTGCGCGAGCCAGGCGATGTGCGGCGCGCTCTGCTGGCCGGCCGTCATCTTCATCAGTTGCACGCCGGTGCCGACGAGCTGGTTTTCGGCCTGCACCCAATAGCGGCTATCGACCCACACGCCCGCGAAATCCTTCGTCACGACCAGCGTGCCCACCGAGCCCGTGAAGCCCGACAGCCACTCGCGGCCCTGCCAGCGGCGCGGCAGATATTCGGAGAGATGCGGATCGGCGGACGGCACGAGGGCGGCGTCCACGCCGGCAGCGGCCATGGCGACGCGCAGCGCGGCAATGCGTTCGGGAGTCGTGGACGTTTCGGGGAGTCGGGCGTTCATGTTTTCACCTGCGAGAGTAGTGATGCGCGTGGGGCGCTATTCGAACCTTGGATAGGCATTAATCAGGTGCGCATTGGCGGATGTCTGGGCGGTCAGCGGCGGGCGCGCAGCGCCACCAGCACGGCCACGAAGACAAACGCGACGGCCGTGCAGACCGGCCATTCGAGCAGTTCGCCATCGTAGAAAAGACCGGTCGCGCGGCCCGCCGTTTTCGCGAGCGCCGCACCAATGAGCGCAGCGGCAATCGCGAGCAGGAGCGTGCGACCGGCGGGCCCGGAGGCGCGGCGCAGCGGGTGGAGCAGCCATCCCGCGAAACCCGTGACGAGTCCGAGCACGACGATGCCTGGCCAGCCCATTAGCGCTTTGTCCTAAGGAATTTCAGACGAGTCCTATAGGACTGCAAGGGGGCGGCGGATAGCATTCTTTTGTCTCTTTTACAACAGTATTTTTACCGGAAAACGGTCGGCTTGGCGCTTCCCGCGTAGCGGTTGAGTGTAGGGGGCGGGATGGCGCAAGGCAAGCGCACCCCGGCCCGCCCTGGCTGGACACCCCTATGCGAATCGCTCTTGTCGAACCTGACGCGCGCCAGGCCGAAATCATCGAACGTCTGCTGATTGCAGGCGGTCACGCCTGTCGCCATTTCCCTCTCGGCGCTCCGCTCGTCGAAGCGCTCGAAGACGACGCCTTCGACCTGCTGATGGCCGCCTACTGGTGCGGCGACGCCGGCGGCGACGAACTCATCCCGCGCGTGCGCCGTCTGCTGCCGGGCCTGCCCGCCATCGTGCTGATGGCCTCGCCGCATGAAAGCGAAATCGTCGCCAGCCTCCAGGCCGGTGCAGACGACTGCATCGCCAAGCCGGTACGCGGCCCCGAAATGCTCGCCCGCATCGACGCGCTGCTGCGCCGCGCAGGCGTGCGCCGCCCGCGCAATCGCGCGCACTATGGTTTCGGCGATTATCAATTCGATTCGGCGCGCTACGCGGTCACTTTCAGGGGCCATAGCGTCACGCTCACGCCCAAGGAATTTCGCTTCGCACTGCTGCTTTTCACCAATGCATCGCGCCCCGTTTCGCGCGCGCGCATTCTGGAAACGGTCTGGAATCTGAACCGCGACGTTCGGTCGCGCACGCTCGATACGCACGCCTCGCGGCTGCGCAGCAAATTGCAGCTCGGGCCCGAGCATGGCTGGCGCTTAACCACGCTATACGGCTACGGATATCAACTCGAACGACTGCCGATTAATACTGGGGAGGACGCTGACATTGCCGACGCCAATGTCAGAAGCGCGGAAAAGTTATAATATCCGCCTAAATCTTCGCCCCATGGTATGCAGCTTCTAACGATCGGAATCAATCACCACACCGCGCCCGTCGCCTTGCGCGAACGCGTGGCGTTTCCGCTCGAACAGATCAAACCGGCCCTCGAACTCTTCAAAGAGGCGTGGACCGGCGGCAAGCGCTCCCTCAGCGCGCCCGAAGCTGCCATCCTCTCCACCTGCAACCGCACCGAACTCTACTGCGCGACCGACGCGCAGGCTTCGCGCGACTCCGCGGTGGAATGGCTCTCGCACTATCACGGTATCCGCGCCGAGGAACTCGCGCCGCACGTCTATACGCTGCCGCAGTCCGAAGCCGTGCGTCACGCGTTTCGCGTGGCCTCGGGTCTCGATTCGATGGTGCTGGGCGAAACCCAGATCGTCGGTCAGATGAAAACGGCCGTGCGCACCGCCACCGAGGCCGGCGCGCTGGGCACCTATCTGAACCAGTTGTTCCAGCGCACCTTCGCCGTGGCGAAGGAAGTGCGCAGCACCACGGAAATCGGGGCGCAATCCGTATCGATGGCCGCCGCCGCCGTGCGTCTCGCGCAGCGCATCTTCGACAAGATCGCCAACCAGCGCGTGCTGTTCATCGGCGCGGGCGAAATGATCGAGCTGTGCGCCGCGCACTTCGCCGCGCAGCAGCCGCGCGAACTGGTGGTCGCCAATCGCACCGCCGAACGCGGCCGCTCTGTTGCAGAACGTTTCGGCGGCAAGTCGATTCCGCTCTCCGAGCTGCCCGCGCGCATGCACGAATTCGACATCATCGTGTCATGTACGGCCTCCACGCTGCCGATCATCGGTCTGGGCGCGGTCGAGCGTGCGGTGAAGGCGCGCCGTCACCGTCCGATCTTCATGGTCGACCTCGCCGTGCCGCGCGATATCGAAGCCGAAGTCGGCCAGCTCGAAGACGTGTTCCTCTACACCGTCGACGACCTCGGCACCATCGTGCGCGAAGGCAATGCTTCGCGTCAGGCGGCGGTGGCGCAGGCCGAAACCATCATCGAATCGCGCGTGGCGAACTTCATGCAGTGGCTCGACTCGCGCAGCATCGTGCCGGTGATCCGCCACATGCACACGCAAGCCGACGCGCTGCGCCGCGCCGAACTCGATCGCGCGCGCAAGATGCTCGCGCGCGGCGAAGATCCGTCCGTCGTGCTCGAAGCGCTGTCGCAGGCGCTCACCAACAAGCTGATTCACGGCCCGACGCACGCGCTCAACACGTCGAGCGGCGAAAGCCGCGATTCGCTGATCGAGCTGATGAGCGGTTTCTATCGCCACGGCCAGCTGGCCAAAGGCAGCGATGCGCGCGAGCCGCAGACCACCGCGCAGGCATCGAACCTCGACGAATCGTCCAACGCGTCCGGCTCTTCGGACCGTTAGCGGCACTCGCCGCGCCAAACGTCCGCGCATGGCATTTGCGCGGCAACGCCTGGGCTTGCGCCCGCCCCTCTTTTCCCGCAGTCCTGACCGGAGCCCGCTCCGTACCGCCCGATGAAAACGAGCATGCAATCGAAGCTCGACCAGCTGACGACACGCCTGGCCGAGCTGAACGACCTGTTGAGCCGTCCCGATGTGACGTCCAACCGCGACCAGTACCGCAAGCTCACGCGCGAGCACGCGGAAATCGGGCCGGTGGTCGAGCATTACGCGCAATGGCGCCAGGCGAAAGACGACGAAACGGCCGCGAAGGATCTGCTGAGCGACGCCTCGATGCGCGATTTCGCCGAAGAAGAGGTGAAGGCTTCGCGCGAACGCATGGCGCAGCTTCAGCACGAATTGCAGATGATGCTGCTGCCGAAGGACCCCAACGACGACCGCAACGTGTTCCTCGAAATCCGCGCGGGCACGGGCGGCGACGAATCGGCGCTGTTCGCGGGCGACCTGCTGCGCATGTATCTGCGCTACGCGGAACGCAACCGCTGGCAGATCGAGATGATGTCGGCGAGCGAGTCGGATCTGGGCGGCTACAAGGAAGTGATCGTGCGCATCGCGGGCGAGGCGGCCTACTCCAGGCTCAAGTTCGAGTCGGGCGGCCATCGCGTGCAGCGCGTGCCGGCGACCGAAACGCAGGGCCGCATCCATACGTCGGCGTGTACGGTCGCGGTGATGCCGGAAGCGGACGAAATCGGCGAAGTCGAAATCAATCCCGCCGATCTGCGCATCGACACTTTCCGTGCCTCCGGCGCGGGCGGTCAGCACATCAACAAGACCGATTCGGCCGTGCGTGTGACGCACATGCCGACGGGCATCGTCGTGGAATGTCAGGACGATCGCTCGCAGCACAAGAACAAGGATCGCGCGCTCAAGGTGCTGGCCGCGCGCATCAAGGACAAGCAGTATCAGGAGCAGCACGCGAAGGAAGCGGCCACGCGCAAGAGCCTCGTGGGCTCGGGCGACCGCTCGGAGCGCATCCGCACCTACAACTTCCCGCAAGGGCGTCTGACCGATCATCGGATCAATCTGACGCTTTATCGCCTCGAAGCGATCATGGACGGCGATCTGCAAGAGCTGATCGGCGCGCTGTTGTCCGAGCATCAGGCTGAACAGCTGGCCTCGCTCGGCGATGCGGATTAAGGCGCGCTGAACCCGTGAACGCTTCGCAATCCGACCCGCAACAAGTCACCGCGGACGCGCTGCTGCGCGCCTCGCCGCTGCCCGCGCTCGAAACGCGCATCCTGCTGATGCACGTGCTGCGGTGGCGTCGCACCGATCTCATCACGCGCGGCGATCAGGCGCTCGATGCCGCCAATGTTGCCGCGTATCGCGCGCTCGAAGCGCGCCGCGCGGCCGGTGAGCCGATCGCGCAACTGGTGGGCGCGCGCGAGTTCTTCGGCCTCGATTTCGAAGTCACGCCCGACGTGCTGATTCCGCGCCCGGAAACCGAATTGCTGGTGGAAACCGCGCTCGCGGCGATGGAAGGCACGGCGCAGCCGCGCGTGCTCGATCTGGGCACCGGCAGCGGCGCGATTGCCGTGGCGATCGCCTCGGCGCGGCCCGATGCGCGCGTGTGGGCCGTCGACCGTTCGGCGGGCGCGCTGGA
>NZ_JAAGPR010000057.1 GCF_017104965.1 Paraburkholderia sp. Ac-20340 | reverse complement strand
AAAAAAAAAAAAAAAAAAAAAGAAATAGACAAGAAAAGATGAAACACGTATGAAAAGAAGATAAATCGACTAAAAAATGAGAATTATGTGATACAGCTGAGAGAGTACTATAGATAAATAAGCAAAAATGATAAGAAGCATACACGTACGACAAATAACAGAGTATGTGAACGAGTGAGCCGAGATTAGTACAGTATGACGCAAGAATGAGAGATCAGATCTAGACACAAGTGACAA
>NZ_JAAGPR010000056.1 GCF_017104965.1 Paraburkholderia sp. Ac-20340 | reverse complement strand
AGTTGGTCCCACCCCTTCCCATCCCGAACAGGACCGTGAAACAACTCCACGCCGATGATAGTGCGGATTGCCCGTGTGAAAGTAGGTAATCGTCAGGCTCCTTATGCAGTACGTCCAGAACCCCGGTTGCTCCAAGCGAGAACCGGGGTTCTGGCGTTTACGCATTCAAAAAACCAGCAACTGCGTGATATCAAAACCCTAACCATCTCTGGGCACATTTCAGGACGTCATGCTGCGCCGCACATTATCATGAGCTGCGAAGCGCCGATATCGAACGCCTGATCTCATCACTCAAACAGAGGTGTGCCATGGCTGAACTGCTGCTCGGAAACGTCGAAGAGAATATTCCCGACGAGGAAATCAACGTCTTTTTGCAGAAGTACGGCTTCCCGCCGTATGACGAGATTCAGCGCATCGAAGGTGCCGGGCGCCCAGCTGCCTTGCTGCGCTACACCCACCTCAGCGACGAAGTGCTGCGCACGCTACAGACGCGTATCCACAATATCTTCTGGCACAACCGCACCATCAGCGCGCAGGTCGTACCCGTGCGCGAAGTCGATTAGACACGGCAATCGAAATCACCGCGCCCGGTCACCAACCGGGCGCGATGACATTAGCTAACCAGCACTTAGCCCACCAGCGAAGTGTTGTACGTCGTCCCGCCGATCACCACATTGCTCAACGTAATCGCATTTACGTTGTTCACGTAAATCGGCCCCGGATTGGTTGCCGATGCCGTGCCGCTGCACACCGGCGTTCCCAGATTGCAATTCGAGATCGTCACGGCGCTGATGGGCGGCACAGTCGGCGTGGGTGCCGGACCGTTGTAGTCCGCAGCAACCGGACCTTGAGCGACGATCGCCTGAAAGCACGAAGCCGTCGTGCTCCCGGATGTCACATTGCTGGCCGTCACGTTCGAAATATTGATGTTCTTCACCACCGGCGGACTGATGCGAACCGCATCGCCGGCAGGGCTGTAGTCGCAATCGAAGGTGATCAGACCGCCTTGCGAAGCCGCCGGATTCGAACCCGACGAGCTCGTCGTACCCACCGGAACCGACGCCGTAATCGGGCTCCCCGCGATCATATTGTTCGACCCATACCCCTTGCCGACGAGCGTAACGCCATTCGGCAGCGTCACGCCGTCGATCCAGACGTCCTGCACCGCGCCGCCGCGATTCATATTCGTCTTGATGCGAATGGCGATATTGAGCGGATTCGTCGCCCAATTCTCGTTAAGCATGTTCAGATTGCGCGCATAGATATTCTGGACTCCTGCACTCATTTCGCTGCCCAGCGTCAGGCCGCCGTGGCCGCTGTTCATCGTGCAATTCTGAATCACATGATTTTGTGCGGGACCATATTCGGTGTCGTTCGCCTTGCCAGACTTGATCGCGATACAGTCATCACCGGTATTGAATTTCACGCCATCGGCGAGCACGTAATTGCAGGCATCGGGATCGAAACCATCGTTGTTCGGACCGATGCTGTCCGCGAAAACCCCTTGAATTACGACGTTTTTGCAGTCGGTTGGATGGTGCTGCCAGAACGGCGTGTTTTGCGTGTGATAGTTCTGCATCAACACATTGGTACAGCCGATGAATTCCACCATACACGGCCGCAGGTAATGCCCATTGCCGAAAATGCGCTGCTCGACAGCCACGCCCAGTTCGGCTAAGGCGGGCAAATAGTTTTGATCCTGCGCCCACGACGTGCCCGTATCGAGCAGCGGCAACAAGGTCGCTGCATCGGGGTTCGTCATTGCCGAACTGCTGAGCGATGTGAGCGCCGCATTGTTCGGATTCACATACGCCTGCGATGGTGTCGATGAACCGGCACAACCATACGCGCCACTCGTGCCTTTGAAGGTCCACCAGCAAAACGACGCCGTCGTGCCGTTGGCCTGCGCGGGCGTCATCGATTGTCCGTTGAGAATCGACGTATCGCCTTCTCCGGTCAGGCCGATATTTTTCTGCTGATAGGCGTAAACCGGCGAGCCAAAGTTCAGGCAGTCGTTCGCCTGCCAGCGCGTCCAGTAGAGATTGCCGTTCGACGTCGTATGCGGGCCGTTCGTGGCGTAGTCGGCGGGATTCGGGCTGAAGTAGATCGTGCAGTTCGCGCTCAGGTGAAAATTGACATTGCTAAGCAGTACGATCGGACCGCCGCAATACCAGTTGCCCGCAGGCACGACCACGCGCCCGCCACCCGCGGCATTGGCGGCAATGATCGCGTTATTGAATGCCGTGTGCGAATCGAACGCCGTGCCGGTCAGCGCGGATGACACCATCTGATCCGCGCCTGGACTGGTGGGCGAGGCGCTCTGGCCGAGCCATGGAATCGCCGGGCTCCATGCCGTCGCCGCAACGACCTGCGTGGTCAGCGGTTGCGCGCCGTAGGCGGTGACCGTGAAGTCCACCGAGGCAAACATCGATGTCGTGATGCCCTGCAACGCATTGATGATCTGCTGCGCCGCGCCCGTGGAACCCCAGATGGGATCGACCGCAACCGGCGTCGTGCCGCCCGCCGACGCAGCCGTCGCCGAACTGTCGCCCACATTGCCGCCGCAGCCGGGCAAGCCGCCCAGCAGCGTCGCACCGGCGGTGGCGCCCGCGAACGCCATGAAGCTGCGGCGTCCCGGCGATGCTGGCGTGCCGGCTTTGCCGATCGGGTTGAAGCGCGAGTCGTTCTTTTGCGTTGTCATGGATGTCGCCTCCTGGTTGTCTCGATGAACTTGTTCTTCTGTGCCGCGTGCGCGGCGTGCCTGCCGTAAGCCGTAAGGATCGGCTGGTTTTGGACAGGAATTGTTGTTAGACAAGATATAGCTTGTCAAGCTACATGGCCCAGGTGATGACCCTGATTTGACAAGTTGATTGACGACATCGGCGACGCAGATCAAAGCGGAATTCATCTGAAGACACTGACTTGCGCATAGACGCAACAAATCAGACAAATACCGATAGACGTATTTTTTACGTATTAACTGAGCGTATTCAAAACGATTCGGTAATTACGGGATTCATTAATTTTGAATAATCAATACGCATAGTCCTAATTGTCGAAAAGCGAGAAACCGTCATGTTGCTAAAACAGCTTTTAGGGTAGTATTCGTGCCTGCCGGAAATAGCCGATCTCGGAAATTAAAGCGGTACGCGGCAAATAAACGGCCACGCGCACGCGGTAAAGCGCGCTGGTGCAAGAGAAGACCAATATCAATTCCAGGGCGTTTGATCCCATGAAGTTAACGCGCAAAAAGGCCGCGCTAACCGCTGCGGTTTTAATCGTTGCGCTGGTCGCCATTCAGGCGATTTGGCGACCATTCGGCGGCAAAGGAGCATTTCGCTCTCACGAAGCCGCATTCGATATTCGATATCCCGACGCAATCATCGACAGTGCCGCGCTTTCGCGTCTGCCGCGCGACATGATTCGCGTGCCGCTGCTGCATGCCTTGCTCACGCGCGATTTCGTCGACTATTACGAATCGAATGCCGCGCGTCTGTCGGCGGAAGGCGCCGTGCGGCGGCTCGCGTTCGAACACGATCTCGACTGGCGCGACGAACTGATCAAACGCGTCTTCGACGAACCCTCGCGTGTACTGCTCTGGCGCTCGCCCGACGGCCGGCTCGGCTACTGGGTCATGACGATGCACCGCAACGGTCTCGCCAAGCTGATGCAGGCCGTCGGCAATGTGGCGGCCGGCGATACGCAACTCAGCCAGGCGGCCACG
Source organism: Paraburkholderia sp. Ac-20340 (assembly GCF_017104965.1). Taxonomy (GTDB): domain Bacteria; phylum Pseudomonadota; class Gammaproteobacteria; order Burkholderiales; family Burkholderiaceae; genus Paraburkholderia. Next base: position 32,156 of record NZ_JAAGPR010000056.1, on the reverse strand, counting down.
CTTTCCGGCGGCGTGCCCGTGTATGCGCTCAAGCTCGCGGTCGGCCACACGCTGCTGTTCGCCGCGAAGGACGATCGCCTCGTGGTGATGTCGGAGCCGGGCATTCTGCTCGATGCGGATGGCAAGACCATCGGCGATCGCGCATCGGCGCTCGGCAAGATGCTCGACGATGGCGGCGCGGACGCCCTGCATACCTACCGCCTCGACGACACGCCCGCCGGTTTCAACGGCCATCGCCTGATCGTCTCGGTCAACTATCTGTCGTTCGGTTATCAGGCCTTTTTCTCGGGCGTGAACGCGGTGCGTTTCGACTTCGCCGCATCGGGCAAGAACGCCGGCGATGCCGATGCGAGCGGTGCATGGAGCACGGCCGCGCTGATCGATCCGGCCCACTTGCCGCAGCACTGGGATAGCGCCGATCTCTGGCGCGCGCTGCCCGCCAACGCCGCCGCTTGCGCGAGCCTGCCGGTGGACTGGAGCGACGCCGCCGATCTGTTCGACAAACTCGGCGACGGCGAACAGGCCGCATCGAAGATCGTGCGCGACAGCTTCGCCGGTCCCGCAGGCGTGTGCTGGTACGCGAAATCGACGCTGGTTGCGCCGGTGTTCGTCGCGCGTCTGAAGCCGCAAGCCGCGCAGGACGCAACGCAACTCGCCGCCATCAAGACGGCGCTCGCGGGCGTATTCGGCGACGCCATCGGCGCATACGAAGCGAAGGCGGGCAATGAAGCGGGTTATCGCCGCCTGCCGGTGAAGACGAGCGAACCGTCAGCGGGCGTCACGCTCTGGACGCGTGCCGTCAGCGCGCGTTCAGGCACGGCGCAAAGCGCGGGCTCGTCGTACGCGGCGCAGCTTTCGGCGCCGCGCTATTTCCCGGTCACGCTCGCGCTTGCGCACGGCTACGTGGTGTTCTCGCCGGATGCGCGCCTCGTGGACGACACGCTTGCCGTGCTCGACAAGCGCTATCCGGCCATCGCCGATACGCTTGCGCCGCAGCGCCTTGCGACCACCATGGTGTCGATCACGCCGGGCACTTCGGCAGCGCTCATCGAGCGCGAAGCGGGCCGCGCGCTACCCGCCGATCAGGAAGCGATCTTCCGCAACGCCGCGCGCACGCATCTGCTGCCGAAGCTGCACGCGGTCGCGAGCTATCCGCCGCTGGCCTTGAGCTTGCCGGACTCCCTGCCGTCTTCGCTGGGCTGGGTGCCGGTCGAGTGGCATTTCGAGGCGCGCGCGAGTGCGTCGCCGCGCGGCGATGCGGCGGCGGGGCGTCCGCTCGGTGCGGGTCCGAAAAACACGGACGACGACACCACCGCCGCACCCGCGAGCCCGGACGCGCAAGCCGCCCAGCCAGCCCAACCCGGCACGGGCGACGACTGACCATGCGCCGCCGGTTTCTTCAACGCTGCGCGGCTGCGCTGGGCCTCGCGCTCGTGCGTCCCGCGTGGGCGCTCATGCCGACCCAGGCCGCGCCCGATCCCGATGCGCTCACGCCCGAGCAATCGGCGATCTTTCGCGCGTGGTTCGTGCGTATCGTCGATCAGCAGATGCGCAGCGGCCCCACGCCACGCTGGACCCAGCGCGACTGCGCGGGCCTCGTGCGCTTCGCCGCCATGGAAGCGCTGCGCGAGCACGACGCACGCTGGCTCAAGGCGAACGGCATGAATGGCGTCGCCGATGCAAGCCGCCTGCCGCCCGAGTTGCAGTTGAACGCGCAGCAGCGCGCGCTGGCGAGCCGCTGGACCCGCATCGACGGCAGCGTGGGCGCCTATGCCTCGGCGATCGCGCTGATTCAACGCAACAGCCGCTTCGTTTCGCGCGACGTCAATCAGGCCTGGCCGGGCGATCTGCTGTTCTTCGATCAAGGCGACGACCAGCATCTGATGATCTGGCTCGACCGCTACATCGCTTATCACACGGGCACCGTCACACCGACCGATAGCGGTCTGCGTGCCGTCGCCGTTTCCGACCTGATGCAATGGAAAGATTCCCGCTGGCAGCCGTTCGACGGCAATCCGAACTTCGTCGGTGTGTTTCGTTTCGCGTTCCTGACGCCATGAGTGCCGCCATGCAACGTCTCTTCGTTTCCCTGTTCGCCATTCTGATGCTGCTCGGCGCGGGTCTCGCGCCCGCCTGGGCCGACGACGACCCCGCACAGCAGAACATCGACGCCAACCCCACGCTAGGCGCGCCCAATCCGAGCAACTACGACAGCCAGACCGTACAAGGCCAGCCGTTCTTCCTGCTCTCCGATGCGAGTTACGGCAGCAACCAGCTCGCGCAGGTGCGTCTGGAAGCGCCGGGCCGCGAATACCAGTCGGAGCTCGAAGGCTACGGCGGCGCGGATATCGTGGTCTACAAGGTGCCGAATCCGCTCGCGTTCCTGAAGGCGCAGAAGAATCTGCATCGTCTGAATATCAAGCCGAATTACCAGGGCGAAGGCCTCGCGAACACGCTCGCGTATCTCTGGGACCGCTGGCTCAGCGACGCGCGCCGCGCCTGGCAGCGCGTACTGTCGTTCGCGACGCGCAGCAAGGTCACGGAAGCGAAGCCCGAATTCAAGCTCGGCGATCAGGTGAGCGCGCCCACGCATTTCGAGCCCGAATCGCATTTCGCGCCGCTGCGCGGCTATGACCTCGTGGCGCGCTTCCGCTATCCGATCTGGAATGCGAAGACGATCCAGCCGCCCAAGGGCGTCGATCTGGCAGGCAGCAGCAGCAACTTTGTCGAGGCATCGTCGGGCAACGTGATGATTCCGGTCGGCAAGCTGCCGCCGGGCCTCTATCTCGTCGAGGCGATGATCGGAAACTACCGCGCGCATACGCTGCTGTTCGTTTCCGATACGGTCGCCGTGGTGAAGGCGGCGTCGAGCGGCATGCTCGTGTGGACCACGCGCCGCGATAACGGCAAACCGGTGCCCAATACCGAAGTCAACTGGACCGATGGCGTAGGCGTGCTGCAAAGCGGCTCGACCGGCGCGGACGGCGCGCTCGTGCTCGATCACGTCTCGCCCGAGCGCAGTTATGTGATCGGCAGCGATCCGCAGGGCGGGGTTTTCGTTTCGGAAAACTTCTATTACGACAGCGAGATCTACAACACCAAGATCTATTCGGTCACGGATCGTCCGCTTTATCGGCCGGGCGATACGGTGCACGTGAAGTTCATCGGCCGCACGTTCCAGAGCGCGAACCAGTCGACGGCGCCCGCCGCCGCGCAACTCAAGCTCGATGTCGTCGATCCGAACGGCGCGCCCATCGCCACGCGCAATGTGGATTTCGCCTCGGAAACCGGCGGCGAAACCACCTTCACCTTGCCGACCACGGCGCAGGGCGGCGGCTACACGCTGCGCTTCGACTACAACGGCGATACCTACGGCGGCGCCTTCCGCGTGGCGGATTACGTGAAGCCGCACTTCGACGTCAATCTCACGATGGACAAGTCCGATTACGCGACCGGCGACACGCCCAAGGGCAAGATCGCGCTGCGCTACCCGGACGGCAAACCGGTGAAGGACGGCAAGGTATCGGTGACCTTGCGCGCGCAGAAAGTCGCGATCGTCGATGGCGAACTGCGTTACTCGGGTCTCTTTCCGGTGAAGCTCGAACAGCAGGAACTGGAAACCGATAGCGACGGCAACGCCACGCTCACGCTGCCCGCCGCGAAGGAGCCGAGCCGCTACGCGCTCACGCTGTTCGCACGCGACGGCGCGGCGTATCGCGTGCGTGTGACGCGCGAAGTGCTGATCGCGCGCGGCGCGACGCCGTACCGGCTGAGCACGGCGAAGTCGTTCTCGCAGCCGCACGAGAGCGTGACGTTCACGCTCGCCGCGCTGGCGAATAACACCACCGGCGCGAACGCGCCCACGCCGCACAAGCCCGCGAAGTGGGAATGGACGCGCCTCGAATCGCAGACCAAAACCGAAGGCACGCTGCCCGCAGCGGGCGCGGACGGCCGCGTGAGTTTCCCGCTGCAATTCGACCAGCCCGGCTCGTACATGCTGTCGGTGAAGGACGATGCGGGCAATCTGCTCGCGGCGGCCAGCCACTGGGTGGCGGGCGATGGCCTCAAGGCGATTCCGGGCAGCGTCGAGATCGTGTTCGATCGCGATCACTACCAGATCGGCGATACGGCCGAAGCGCTCATCACCTTCCCGTATGCCGTGGACGACGCGCTGCTCACGCTCGAACGCGACAAGGTCGAAGCGCGCGCGCTGCTTTCGAAGGGCGCGGACTGGCTGAGCCTCACGCGCGTCGCGCCGACGCAATGGAAGGCGCGTATCAAGGTCGGCCCGGAATTCGCGCCGAACATGACGTTCTCGGTGCTCTACGTGCACGACGGCGAGTACGTGTTCCAGAACGCGGGCATCGTGGTCGCCAAACCGTCGATCGATCTGAGCGTCAAGAGCGACAAGCCGGTGTATCAGCCCGGCGAAACCGTCACGCTCGATCTCGGCAGCGCGCTGGCCGGCAAGCCCTTGCCCGCGCATCTGACCGTGAGCGTGGTCGACGAAATGGTCTATGTGCTGCAGCCGGAAATCGCGCCGGACATTTCCGACTTCTTCTATCACCCGCGCCGCAACAACGTGCGCACCACGTCGAGCCTGTCGTTCATCACCTACGACCTGGCGCTTTCGGCGATGCGCGGCGCGCCGGGCGGCCCGCAACGCGGCCAGTACAACGAGCGCGGCGTGAAGGTGCTGGAGCGTCCGCGTCGCGACGATATCGACACGGCAGCATGGCAAGCCGATCTGCAAACCGATGCGAGCGGCCACGCCCGCATGACCTTCCGCATGCCCGATGCGCTCGCGCGCTGGCGCGTCACCGTGCGCGCGATTTCGGCGGACGGGACGGTGGGGCAGCGCACGGCCTATGTGCGTTCGGACAAACCGCTCTATCTGAAGTGGAGCGGCCCGTCGAGCTTCCGTAGCGGCGACCAGCCCGTGATCGACATGATCGCGTTCAATCAGGGCAACGCCGACGTGGACGCGCAATGGACCGTGAGCGGCGCGGGTCTTGCGGTCGACCGCAAGGTCACGCTCAAGCCGGGCGCGAACTATCTGGCCTTGCCGCGCGTGGCGCTCACGCCGGGTCTCGTCGATGCGAGCGTGCGCGTGAACGGCAAGGAACTCGATCATCTGCAGACCACGGTGAAGCTGGGCGCGCCGGGCTGGCTCGATCTGCGCGAAGTGCCGGTGACGCTCGACGCGAATCCGAAGCCGCTCGCGCTTGCGCCCGATGCGCAGGACGTGCGCGTGCGACTCGTGTCGAACGGCACGAGCCAGTTCGCGCGCGTGGCCGACGATCTCATCGAGTATCCGTACGGTTGCGCCGAGCAGACCTCGAGCCGCCTGATTCCGCTCGCCCTGGCGCACGACGTGCTGGGCCGCAATGCCGATGGCGCCGCGCCGCAAAGCACGACGCAGGGCATCGAAGCGCGCCTGCGCAACCAGCGTCAGCGTCTTGCGCTGCTCGCGGGCATCAACGGCGCATTCGGCTGGTGGGGCGATACCACGGGCGGCAGCGCGTTCATCACGGCCTACGCGTATTACGCGGACTGGCTCGCGAGCCGCAGCCTCGGCATCACGCTGCCGGACAGCAACTGGCAGCACGCGCTCGACGTCTATCGCGACGAAGGTGCGAAGGAGCCCTTGCTGCATCGCGCGCTCGCGCTCTGGCTGCTGCAGCAGATGGGCCTGCCGGTCGCGACGCCGGTGTCGGGCGTGGCGGGTCAGCTCGCGCAACAGACATCGGCGATGTTCGATCAGCAAACCAAGGCATCGCGCGATAACTACGGTGTCGAAGACAGCCTCGTGTTCGCCGCGCCGGATTCGCCGCGCGGCTTGCAGGCGGCGGCGATCCTCACGGCCTACACGGCGCACGCGACCAACGCGAGTCTGCCCGAAGGCTTCGAGCCGCTGGCCGCGCGCGCCCGCGCCGCGCTGATGACGAACCCCACGCCGCTGATCCAGAGCCTGCTGGCGATGGCAGGCGACGCCGGCACGCCGGTCGATGCGAACGCCGTGCTCGCACAGAGCAGCGCGTCGTATCCGACCGTCGACCGCGCGCTTACGCTGCTGTGGCTGCGCAAGGCGATGGCGGGTTCGCGCAGCGGCGACGCCGCGCAACCCTTGCCCGCGTTGCAGGGCAGCGGCTGGGCGCGCACGACTTCGCCCACGGGCGCGAGCCTCTGGAAGTGGACGGGCACGGCGCTGCCGACGTCGCTCGACGTGGGTTCGGCACGCCCGGACGTGGCCGCGCTGGTCTCGTACCGCAGCCGCGCGGTGCAGCAAAGCCGACTGCCCGTGAAGATCGAGCGCACCTTCTATCGACTTGATCCGATCGCGCCGAAATCCGACGCCGACAAGGCCGAAGGTCACTTCACGTTCTCCGCGCATCGCGTGAAAGCGGGCGACGCGATCGACAGCAACGCGCTTTACGTCGATGAAGTCACGCTTACGCCGCAGGATCAGGCGGCGCTGCATTACGGTCTGCTCGACGTGCCGCTGCCGCCGGGCGGCTCGGTCGAAGCGACGAGCTGGGGTGTGAGCATCGACGGTCTTCCGGGTCCGGGCGAAGGCGGTAGCGGTCCGCAGCCGTTCGCGCGCGCGGCCAGCTATGAAATGGGCGATCTCAGCTATCACCAGCCTGTGCCTTTGCTCGATCGTCCGGTGTCGCTGCGCCAGCTTGTGCGTTTCGCGCTGCCGGGCACCTTCACGATGCCGCCGGCGCGCTACTTCCGCATGTATCAGCCGGAGCAGAAGGCGTATCAGGGCGGCAGCAGCGACCGCATGGTCACGCTGCGCATCGAGTGAGGCGAAGGTGAGGGCGCGTCTTTGCGTTCGGCTCGTGACGTGGCTGCTTGCGCTGGCTTGCGCAAGCGCCGCCGCGAGCGCGCATGCCGAAGGCGCGGCGTTGCGCTTCGCGTGGCTGCGCGACGGCAATGCGCGTCTGTGGACCTTCGATACCGCGAGCGAAACCGTTCCTCCCGGCGCGGGCGAAGCGCTCCCGGCGACGCTCGACACGCAGCTCGGCAGCGTCTGGAAGCTGTTCGTCTACGCGTACGTGGTGGATCGGCAGATTCCCGCGCCCGACTATCAATGCGAAGGCGGCGACCGCGAAGAGGTCTACTGCTGCATGACGGGCGGCCACATCGACCGCGATCGCGCGCTGGTGCAGTCATGTGGACTGTTCTTCGAGCCGCACCGTCTACAACTCGATCCGGCCGGCTGGCGCCAATATTGGCGCGCGCGTAAAGCGCCTGCGTGGCTGCAGGATCTCTACGCGCTGAAGCCGGCCAGGCGCGTGCGCGTGGCGGATCTGCTCGCGGCCTTGCAGTCGATTCCATCGCATGCGCGCGACGACACCGGCAACACGCTGGTTTCGGTCGTCACGAGCGGGCGCGGCGAGGGCACGGTGTCGCTATATGGCAGCTTGCTGCGCGCGAAAACCTGGACGATGCCCGATGCGTCGGGCGGCTACGAAGGCGGCGCAGCGGGTTGGCTCGCCGATGGCACGCCGGTCTGGATGGGCGGGCGCGGCGGCAGCGTGCGCGTGCTGGCGGCCGCCGCGCCGCGCATCGCGCCGCTGGTCGCGCAAACGACGGTCGCGGACGATCGCGCCTGCGTGAGCGTCGAATTTTTCTCGCGTTACCCCATCCGCAATGTCTTCGATACGCGCGCGGGCGGGCGCGCAGTGCCAGCTGGCCTGCTCGACGGCAGCTTCAACGTGGCATTCGAAAACGGCAATTCGCTGCCGATCGAAAGTCATGGCGATATGCGCCTCGATCGCGCCGATGACGGCAAGCTGCACATCGTCGGGCGCTTTGGCATGAACGACTACATCGCGCGCGTGGTCGAGCGCGAAGGCGACACGGCGCAGCCGCAGGCGGCGCGCGCGCTCGCCGTGGCGGCGCGCAGCTATCTCGTGCAGAACGCCGGGCGCGAGCGCGGCTGCTACGAGATCGACGACAGCAGCCGCGCGCAGCGCGTGTTGCCGCGTGCGCCGCGCGCCGCGTCGCGCAATGCCGCCGATTTCACCGACGGCCTCGTGCTCGCGGGCGTGCCCGTGCAGTTCCATCACGACAAGGCGGCGCCGGGGCAGATGAGCTGGCTCGACGCCAAAGCCGCCGCGCAACGCGGCCTGACGTTCGACGCGATTCTCGCGCGCACCTGGCCGCAAGCCACGCTCACCTCGTTCGCGAGTCCGCTGGCGGGCGACTGCGAACCGGTGATGGGCGCGCGCGACTGGCTGGGCCGCGAGGCGCCGCTCTGGGCGCGGCGCCTGGCCGGCGAGCCAGGTTATGAGGAGCCCGAACTACCGGCGGTGTGCGAAGTCACCTCGGGCCGTCCTTATGCCGATGCCGGGCGCAATCGCGTCTATATCCGCCGTCTGCGCTCCGACGACGACCGCATCGCGCTCACGCATGAATATCTGCATCTCGCTTTCGCGCATCATCCGCGCGGACAGGATGAGACGTTCATCGAGCAGACCGCGCGCAAGCTGATTCTCACAGGAAGTTGAATGACGATGAAACCGTTCGCGCAAGCGCTCACTTTCGCTACGACGCTGGCCTGCGTCGGCGCGTTGTCGATGACCAGCGGCAATGCGCTGGCGGCCGGCGACGGCCAGGATAAGCCGGATAGCGGCGGCACGCTCGCCCGCATCACCGGCGCGTTCAACGGCTGGCGTCACAGCGGCCTCACGAACGAAGGCGAGCAGTATGTTGCGGCGTATCCGCGTCCGCCCGTCGATCGCGGCTCGCAGCGCTTTCGCACGCTGATCGAAGGTCAGTTGAAGCACGTCGATCCGCATGCGCGCCGTCCGCCCACGCTCGTCATCAACGGCAACGCCACGCCGCTTTACACCGACGAGCAAGGCTGGTTCGCGCGTCCCTGGGCGTTCGGCGCAGGCTCGAACAGCATCGAGATCATTTCGCCGGACGGCACGAAGCATCAGCGCATGCAGTTCTACGAGGCCGATCGCACCAAGCCGCAGGCCAAACTGCGCGCGATCGTGACGTGGGACGATCCGCACGCGCAGGTCGATCTGCATGTGATTACGCCGGACGGCTTGCACGCGTTCTTCGCGAATCCGACGCTGGAAGACGGCAGCGGTTTCGATGTCGATTCCGTCGATGGCGCGGGTCCGGGGATTTTTTCGTCGGCGGCGCCCGAGCATGGAACCTGGCTATTCTTCCTGAATTACTGGGGCAATTTCGATTCGACCGGCTATAACTTCGACGCCCATGCGCACGATCGCGAAGTCATCACCGCAACGCTTACGCTCGTGTTCAACGAGAACACGCCGAACGAGCGCCGCGAGACGCGCGTGGTGCCGCTGCGCAAGATCGGCGATCTGTTGCTCGTGAAGAGCGAGCAGCTATAAACACGCAACGGCAAACCGGCCCACGAAGGCGAACCCACATGAAAGCGATCTCGCTCAAACAACGTCCCGCGCGCCACGGCCTGGCCGCTGTTGCGCTTGCGATCTGCGCGGGCGCGGCGCACGCCGACACCATCGACTTCACTGCGCCGCTGAACGGCTGGCGCAATTCGGCCGGCGACGAAGCGCGTTACACGCAGGATGTCCACTATCCGGCGGTGGCGGTGAGCACGCCCGAAGGCCAGAGCGCGAACGCGCTGATCGCCGGGCAGATCAAGGCGGCGCCGAAAGCGAAGGCGGGGACGTCGGTGGGCACGCTGGTCGTGAACGGCACGCCGATGCCGCAGCGCATCGAAGAAGACGGCACGTTCTCGCGGCCGTTTGCGTTCGGCGCGGGCAGCAATAGCGTCGAGTTGCGCACCCAGGACGGCACGAAAAAGCGCGTGCAGTTCTACGATGCCTACGCGAACAAGACGCACGCGCGCCTGCGCATCGTGCTCGCCTGGGACACCGACGGCACTGACCTCGACCTGCATGTGGTGTCGCCCGACGGCGTGCACACGTTCTACGCCGATCGCGTCGCGCCCAACGGCGGCGCGCTCGACGTGGACGTGACGACCGGCTACGGTCCCGAAATCTATTCGAGCGCCGCGCCGCTGCACGGCACGTATCTGGTGTACGTGAACTACTACGGCAGCGGCAACAGCGGCAGCGACATGACGGTGGCGCAGATCACCATCATCACAGACGAAGGCACGCCGAACGAGAAGAGCGAAACGATCCGCGCACCGATGCGCAAGGCCGGCGAACTGACGCTCGTGAAGCGCTTCACGATTCCCTGATTTCCTGAGCGCTCACGAGCGCGTTCTCACTGCGCTTTGCCGAACAGATCGTTGAGCGCATGGCCAGGCGCGGCGTCGATAAAACCATCGAAGCGGCCTTCCTTGAGCGTTTCCACCGCGCGGATAAATCCGCCCCACGCCGCGCGCGCCAGCGCGCCGCCGACGCTCACGCGCCGCACGCCCATCGCCGCGAGTTCCGGCACCGTGAACGCCGATACCGATCCCACCAGCACATTCACCGGCTTCGGCGCGACGGCGGCCACGACCGCCTCGATCTGTTCGCGCGTGTGCAGGCCCGGCGCGTAGAGGCAGTCCGCGCCTGCATCCGCGTAAGCCTTGAGGCGCGCGATGGCATCGGCGAGATCGGGCACGCCCGCGACGAAGTTCTCCGCCCGGCCGATCAGCAAGGTATCGCCGCCGCGCGCGTCGATGGCGCTGCGCGCGGCCTTCATGCGTTCGACGGCGACGTGCAGCGGCAGGAGCGGCGCGCCGTCGTTGCCGGTGGAGTCTTCGATGGAAAGCCCTGCGATGCCGGTATCGACCGCGAGTCCCACGCTTTCGGCCACGCCCGCCGCGTCGGCGCCGAAGCCGCTTTCGAAGTCGGCGTTGACGGGCAGATTCGTCGCCGCCACGATGTCGCGCAGATGGGCCAGCACGGCATCGCGCGAGACGTGGTTGTCGGCGTGAGCGTGCGACCACGCGAAACCCGAACTCGTCGTCGCGAGCGCCTTGAAGCCGGCGCTTTCCAGATAGCGGGCGCTGCCTGCGTCCCACGGATTCGGCAATACGAAGCAGCCCGAAGCATGCAGGGCGCGGAATGCGGCGCGTTTTTCCGCGACGCTGCGGGGCGTGGTGGGCATGGAGTGTCTCCTGAACGTGTTGGGTGCATGAAGAGGCAGCGTGCATTGTGCGCCAGCACGCGCCGTCGTGCTTCAGCCGTGCGTGAATCGCGATGGCCGCCGGCGCGGACGAGGCCCGCGCCGCTGCCGCTATCATATGCACTGTTCACACTTCGACACGTTTGCCCCGATGGTCAAGACACCCGCACCGAAATCCACGCCGCCGCGCATGTCCGATGTCGCCGAACTCGCCGGGGTATCGAAGATGACGGTTTCGCGCGTGCTGGCGGGCCGCAGCGCCTCGGAAGCCACGCGTGCGCGCGTGCAGCGCGCCATCGACGAACTTGGCTATGTGGCCGATGCGGCGGCGGGCGCGTTGTCGTCGGGGCGCTCGTCGTTTGTCGCCGTGCTGGTGCCGTCGATGTCGAGCTCGAACTTCTCGGACACCGTGAGCGGCCTGACCGCCGTGCTGGAGGCGCAAGGGCTCGAACTGCTGATCGGCGATACCGATTATTCGCTGGAGCGCGAAGAGCGCCTCGTGCGCCAGATGCTGCGCCATCAGCCGCGCTGCATCGCGCTGACCGGCTCGCAGCACACGGAGGCCACGCGCGCGCTGCTCGAACGCTCGGGCGTGCCGGTCGTCGAAATGTGGGATCAGCCTGCGCATCCGATCGATATGAGTGTGGGCTTTTCGAACGTGAGCGCGGCGCGCGAAATGGTGCGCTATCTGGCGGGCAAAGGGCATAAACGCATCGCGTTTATCGGCGGGGCGAGCGAGCTGGACTGGCGCGGCCTCGACCGCCTCAAGGGCTATCAGCAGGAAATGAAGGCGCTCGGGCTGGGCGAGCCGCGCATGGTGCGCCACGGCGATTCGCCGATCACGATGAGCCACGGCGCGCCCGCGCTGGCCGCGCTGCTCGAACGCTGGCCCGATACCGAGGCGGTGATGTGCGTGAGCGATATGTCGGCGTTCGGCGCGATCATGGAATGCCAGCGGCGCGGCATCGCGGTGCCGGGCCAGATCGCGGTGGCGGGCTTCGGTAACTTCGAAATTGCGGCTTGCTGCCATCCGGCCATCACGACGGTTTCCGTCGATGCCTACGGGATCGGGCGGCGCGCGGGCGAAGCGCTGCTCGGCGCGCTGGCCGCGGAGGACAGCGAGAGCGGGGCGCACGCGCGGCGCACCGTGAAGACGCGTATTCACTACAACGTGGTCGAGCGCGAGAGCGCCTGAGCGCCTAAGCGCGTGTAAAAAGCAGGCTTTCTATCTCCTTTCGGATGTCGTAGTCACCCTGGCTGCGCGCTGCATTTGCCGCGTGCTAGTATCGAAATGTTATCGGTAACATTTCGATATGTGTAAGCCATAGATCCGACGCAGCAGATCAATCGGATGAGACAGGAGACACGCATCATGGCCCAAACGCCAGCACGCCGCCTGCGCAGCCAGGCATGGTTCGACGATCCCGCGCACGCGGACATGACCGCGCTCTACGTCGAGCGCTTCATGAATTACGGTCTCACGCGCGAAGAGTTGCAGTCCGGGCGGCCGATTATCGGCATCGCGCAGACGGGCAGCGATCTCGCGCCCTGCAATCGCCATCACATTGCGCTCGCGGAGCGCGTCAAAGCGGGCATTCGCGACGCGGGCGGCATTCCGATGGAGTTTCCCGTGCATCCGCTCGCGGAGCAGAGCCGCCGTCCCACGGCCGCGCTCGACCGCAACCTTGCCTATCTCGGGCTGGTGGAAATCCTGCACGGCTTTCCGCTCGATGGCGTGGTGCTGACGACCGGTTGCGACAAGACCACGCCGGCCTGTCTGATGGCGGCGGCCACCGTCGATCTGCCCGCCATCGTCCTGTCGGGCGGCCCGATGCTCGACGGCTGGCACGAGGGCAAGCGCGTCGGTTCCGGCACGGTCATCTGGCATGCGCGCAATCTGCTGGCGGCGGGCGAAATCGATTACGAAGGTTTTATGGCGCTCACCACGGCGTCGTCGCCGTCGATCGGGCATTGCAACACCATGGGCACGGCGCTGTCGATGAATTGCCTCGCCGAAGCGCTGGGCATGTCCTTGCCTGGCTGCGCGAGCATTCCGGCGGCGTACCGCGAGCGCGGACAAATGGCGTATGTCACGGGCAAGCGCAGCGTCGATCTGGTGCGCGAGGATGTGCGGCCGTCGCACATCATGACGCGGGCGGCGTTCGAGAATGCGATCGTGGTGGCGTCGGCGCTGGGCGCATCGACGAATTGCCCGCCGCATCTGATCGCAATCGCGCGTCATATCGGCGTCGATCTCACGCTCGAAGACTGGCAGCGCTTTGGCGAGCCCGTGCCTTTGCTCGCGAATACGATGCCCGCCGGCGAATATCTGGGCGAGAGTTTTCATCGTGCGGGCGGCGTGCCGGCGGTGCTGCGCGAACTCGATCGCGCGGGGCTCGTGCGGCGCAATTGCGCCACGGTGTCGGGCCGCACGACCGGCGAGATTGCCGATGCCGCGCCCGCCGCCGACCGCGACGTGATTCACACCTGCGATGCGCCGCTCATGCATGGCGCGGGTTTCATCGTGCTGTCGGGCAACTTCTTCGATAGCGCGATCATGAAGATGTCGGTGGTGGGCGAGGCGTTTCGCAAGACGTATCTGAGCGAGCCGGGCGCGGAAAATGTGTTCGAAGCGCGCGCCATCGTGTTCGACGGCCCCGAGGACTATCGCGCGCGCATCAACGATCCCGCGTTGAATATCGACGAGCGCTGCATGCTGGTGATACGCGGCTGCGGTACGGTCGGTTATCCGGGCAGCGCAGAAGTGGTGAACATGGCGCCGCCCTCCGAACTCGTGAAGCGCGGCGTGACGTCGCTGCCCTGCATGGGCGACGGGCGGCAGAGCGGCACGTCGGCGAGTCCGTCGATACTCAACATGTCGCCGGAAGCGGCCGTGGGCGGCGGCCTCGCGCTGCTGCGCACGGACGACCGCATCAAGGTCGATCTGAACGCGCGGCGCGTCGAACTGCTGATCGATGCGCAGGAACTGGCGCAGCGTCGCGAGCACGCGGCATTTGACGCGCCGCCTTCGCAAACGCCGTGGCAGGCGCTTTATCGGCAGACTGTGGGCCAGTTATCGACGGGCGGTTGTCTCGAACCGGCCACGCTGTATCTGCGTGTGATCGAGGAGCGCGGCGAGCCGCGTCACTCGCACTGACGCGCGACTTAAAGCGTCTTGCCGATGCGATGCGCCATCTCCACGACGGCGATGGCGATGCGCTTTTCGCGGCGCGCATCGATACGTTCGAGCGGCAGACTCGTGCTCACCGCCACGCGCTTGCCGAGCGCCGTCACGCCCACGAACGCGGCGAAACACGTGAGACCCGCCGTGACTTCTTCGCGCTCGTGCGCGAGTCCCGAACGGCGGATCGCATCGAGCGCGAGCAGCAAATCCTGACGCCGCGTGATCGTATTGGGCGTGATGGCCGGGAGTTGCTTCGGCACGATCGTCATTATTTCGGCATCCGAAAGACTGGCGAGCAGCGCCTTACCCAGCGCGCAGCAATGGGCGGGCAGGCGCGAGCCGAGATCGGAAATCAGCCGCACCGGGCGGGCCGGATCTTCGCGCGCAATATAGACGACTTCCGTGCCGTCGAGCACGGCAAGTTGCACGACCTCGTTGTGCTTGGCGATAAAGCTTGCGGCTTCGTGGCGGAAGGCGTCGTGCAGTCGGTCGTGGCGCACATACGCGCTGCCCAGTTCGAACAGCGTCACGCCGACGATGTAACCATCCGCGCGCTTTTCGATCCAGCGCCTGCGTTCCAGCGAATCGAGCATCAGATACAGCGTGCTGCGCGATAGCCCGGTTTGCTCCGCAATGACGGCCGCGCGCACGGGTGCCTGCGCGTGCGCGAGAACGTCGAGGATGTCGTGAATGCGCTTGAGCGCGGGCACTTCGTAGGCAGTGGACATGGTGACCTGGGCGTATCGGCGGCTTCCAACAGGTTGGAAATACTAGCATCTGGTTGGACAGCGTGCGTGGCCGATCATACGATCGTTGCGCGTTGTCGCTGACATTGCATTACCGCGCTTATTTACTTCAATCACGCAACAGGTTGATGCTCATGACTGAATCGTCCGTTTCCGCTTTCCTGCCCGTCGATCTCGACGATGCTTTGCTGGTCGGCCGCGTGTGGCGGCGCGACGGCGCGCACGAAGGACCGGGCGTGATTGTCGTGCGCGGCGGCCAGGTGTTCGATATCACGCGCACGGTGGCGACCACGGCGGACCTGTTCGATCGCGCCGACGCCGTCGAGATCGCGCGCCACGCGCCCGGCGAGTTAATCGGCGATGTGAAGGATCTGCTCGCGGCGAGCTTGCCCGGCGTGCAGAAAGAGTCAACTCGCGCGCATCTGCTCGCGCCCTGCGATGTGCAGGCGATCAAGGCTTGCGGCGTGACGTTTGCGGTGAGTCTGCTGGAGCGCGTGATCGAAGAGCAGGCGGGCGGCGACCGCGCGAAGGCGGCACAGGTGCGCGAGACCATCACGGCGCTGATCGGCACGGATCTTTCGGCCATCGAACCGGGTTCGGACGCCGCCATGCGTCTGAAGGCCGAGTTGCAGCGTCGCGGTGCGTGGTCGCAATATCTCGAAGTGGGGATTGGTACGGATGCCGAAGTATTTTCGAAATCCCAGCCTATGTCGGCGGTGGGCTTTGGCGCGGATGTGGGTTTGCTGCGGGCTTCGGCCTGGAACAACCCGGAACCGGAAATCGTGCTGGCGGTGAATGCGCGCGGAGAAACCGTGGGCGCGACGCTCGGCAACGATGTGAACCTGCGCGATATCGAAGGCCGTTCGGCGCTTTTGCTCGGCAAGTGCAAGGACAATAACGGCTCGTGCGCGATCGGTCCGTTCGTGCGCCTGTTCGACGGGCGCTTCACGATGGATTCGGTACGCGCGGCAAGCGTTTCGCTACGCGTGGAAGGCGCGGACGATCATTTCGTGCTCGACGGCGTGAGCCACATGCGCGAAATCAGCCGCGATCCGCTGCAACTCGTCGCGCAGACTTGCGGCACGCATCATCAATACCCGGACGGCTTCATGCTGTTTCTCGGCACGATGTTCTCGCCGATCCAGGACCGCGACGCGCCGGGCTCCGGCTTCACGCATCACATCGGCGATGTGGTGACGATATCAGCGCCGCAACTGGGCGCGCTCGTCAACACCGTCAAACTCAGCGACGAGATCGCGCCGTGGACGTTCGGCGTGCGCGCGCTCTACGCGAATCTCGCGGCGCGCGGCATCGCCGTCGGTGGCTGAACGGCGCGACGCGACGCGACGCTTAACGGTTGCCGTCGAGCAGATCGTTGAGCAGTTCGTCGAATGCGGCCTGGGCGTCTTCGAGTTCCTGCAGGGCGGCGTCGAAAGTCTGCAGCGCGAACTGCGACGGGCGGCCTTCGCCCTGCGGCGGGAATTGCGTCTGCAGCGACGTGAAGGCGGATTTGACGCGTTGCGTGGCGTTCAGCACGCGGTCCATCGCGGCCGCTTCTTCGGCGCGCGCCTGTTCGGGGGGCAATGCTTGGGTCATCGAAAACTCCAGTGTGTTCCAGTTTGTAGTGGCTAGCCGCAAGGCGGCGTTCAGGATAGCGGCAATCCGCCTTCGGATTTCACTTCGCGCATCGACAGCGCCGATTCCACCGACGTGACGCCCGGCAGGCTGCGCAATTCGTCGCGCATGAAGTTGCCGTAATCGTCGAGATCGCGCGCGACGATCATCAGAATATAGTCCGCCGTGCCGGCAACGTTGTGGCAGGAGAGAATCCGCTCGATTGCGCAGACTTCGCGCTCGAAACGGTCGGCCAGCGCGCGGTCGTGCACCGCAAAGCGCACCGACACATACGCGACCACGCCATAGCCGAGCGCGCGGCGCGACAGCATCGCGCGGTAGCGCTCGATATAGCCGTCCTGCTCCAGCCGCTTGAGGCGGCGCGCGCAGGGCGTTTCGCTCAAACCGACCGTTTCCGCGAGGCGCGCATTGGGCATCCGGCCATCGGCCTGCAAGGCGCCGAGGATGGCGCGATCGAGTTTGTCGAGGTCGCTCATGGGCGTGAGTGCTTTTCCTGTTCGGATGCGTGAATTTTAGAGCATTCCACTCGATGGCGAGGTTTTCGCTACCCAATACGCCATAAATCGCTCCTGATTTAGCGGCAACATAGAGCCTCTTCCAGTCGAGGCCATCATGATTTCCGCCCACCTGTTGTTGATGTTCATTGCCGCACTGATCGTCGTTTGCGCACTGCCTGGCGCGGATATGGCGCTGGTGATGCAAACCAGCATGAGCCGCGGCGCGCGGCGGGGTTTTGCGGCGGCTTGCGGGCTTGGGCTGGCGCGCGCGACGCATGTGACGCTGTCGGCGTGCGGGCTGGCGGCGTTGCTGCACAACGCGCCGTGGCTCTACGAAGTGGTGCGCTATGTGGGCGCGATTTACCTGACCTGGATTGCCGTGCAGATTTTCCGCGCGCCGGTTTTCGCGCTGCCGCAAGCGGATGGCGTGGCCGTGGAACGCCCGTTACGCGCGGATTTCCTCAAAGGCTTGCTGACCAATCTGCTCAACCCGAAGGCGTTGCTGTTCTGCTCGGTGTTGCTGCCGCAGTTCATTCGCCCGGATCTGGGTTCGGTCTGGCTGCAGGTGATCGAACTGGGCATTGTGCTGGTGATCGTCTGCGCGCTGTTCGATGTTCTTTATGTGCTGGGGGCGGCGCGCATTGCCGTCTGGCTGCGCCGCCATCCGCTCGCGCAGACCGTGCAGAAGTGGGCATTTTCTTCCGCGTTGATCGGCTTCGCGGTGCGTCTTTCGCTCGACTGAGCCGACGCTATCCCGCATTTTTTCCGCAGTTTTTCCGCAGCGGCCGCCCCGGTCTTCGGACCCAGGCGGCCGCTGCAGCTTCGCGCCGCGCCTTAGTTCGGGCGGCCGCCCAGATAGTCGAGCTTGCCGAGTTCTACGCCGTTATGGCGCAGGATGTCGTAGGCCGTGGTCACATGAAAGAAGAAGTTGGGCAGCACGAAGCCCAGTAGATAGCTTTGACCCGTGAAGTCGATCGGGCCCGTGCGCATCTTCAGCGTGATGCTCTTGTCTTCCGTACCGTCGATCTGTTCCGGCTTGAAGGTATTCAGATAGTCGATGGTCTTCTGGATGCGCGTGTGCAGGTCGTCGAAGCTCACCTCCACGTCGTCGAACTTCGGCGCGTCCACGCCTGCGAGACGCGCGGCGCAACCCTTGGCGGTATCCGTGGCGATATGGATCTGGCGCGCGAGCGGCAGCATGTCGGGGAAAAGCCGTGCACCGGTCAGCACCGAAGGGTCGATCTGCTTCTCGGCCGCGTGCGCCTGCGCCTTGCCGATGATGTTCTGCAGGTTGGCGAGACCGTGCACGAGCACGGGCACCGAGGCTTGATACATGGTGATGGACATGGGGATTCCTCGTTTCCTTGATTTGGGCACGCGTCACTCCACCGGTGCGGAGTTGCAGCGGGCGGACCATTATGCGCCAACGGGTTTACGGCTGCCATTGGCCGAACGGCCGATCTTGCGCATACGCATGGACGTCTGATTTGATATCGGTGCTGGAGCGAGATGAAACGCGTGTTAGAAATTCACCGGCGCCCGAATATTAATCGGGATGCCGAAATAAATTTTCTGTTTCGTGTCGGATGCTTAGCGATGTGACGCATTTCAGCATGACTGGCCATCCTGCTGACTGCGTCGCCCGCAAACCGGCTGCAAGAGCGTTACACAAGCCGGCGCCGCCTGCGCAAACTCCGCTCCTGCGCATGGCGTTCTTGTGCAGATTCACCCCGCAAAAATTCGAATGTGTTTTAATTAGGCAGCATTGACCATCCATTCAGCATCGTACGGCAGCGTATGGTGCATTTACCATGAACGCAGAATTGGCAGAAACTTGTCTGACCGTGCGTCGCATGGCAAAAGGTGCGGCGCGTTGGAAGACGCCGCGCGCGCGTGCAGCGCTGCATGGCATGCTGCTGGCGCTCGCCGTGGGCGGTGCGGTGCGCAGTCTGCCCGCCTGGGCGCAAGATCCGCGCTTGCTCGACGCGCGCGTGTCGCAGGAATCGGTCGCGGAAACGATCTGCCGGCCCGGTTACGCAGATACCGTGGCGCCGTCGTTCGACGCGGCAATGGCCCTGAAAGAGCGCCTGCTGGCGGCGCGCGGCATCGACGCTGAAGATGGCGTCACGTACGCGCTCGACCGTCATGTGCCGATCCTGCTGGGCGGCTCGCCCGATGCATCGGCGAATTTCGATCTGTTGCCGTGGGGCGGTCACGCGGGCGAACGCCGCAAGTCGTTGCTCACGGTGCGTCTGAAGCGCTGCGTCTGCGCGGGCCGCATGTCGCTCGCGCAGGCTCAGGCCACTATCGCGGGCAACTGGTCGCGTCAGTACGATCAGCTCACGCGCATGCAATGCGGCACCGATTTCGGCGATACCACGTCGGCGAGCCGCGACGAAGGGCCTTGAACCGTCGGCCTTTTGAATCGTCCCCTTTTGCGGATTTTCCCACTACGGTCTGCGCGTCGCGCGCTCGTGGCACGCGCATTGCGGCGCGCTTCGCGATGTCGCGCTGCGCCCGGCATTCCGACAATTTGACGCAGTGCAGTCGCTGAGAAATCGGTCTACTCTGACTTATATCAATAAGAAGGAGTGAACGAAATGTTAGCGTCCGGCCTTTCGATACTTGTCCTGCTTTCCGCGGCCTTGCTCGGCCAGTCCATCTGGATGCGCGCGAGGGCGGCGGCGAGTCTGCAACCCGTGCGCGTTCGCGCGAACCGTCCGCGCCACTACCGGTAGATCGATATGCACCTGACTGTCTGGAACGTCCCCGAAACCTGCAGCGAGCAGGAAGTGCGCGATTTTTTCAAGCATGAACTCGGGCATTACGCCAAGGCCGTCACGGTGTACGACGCGGGCACGCCCAACGCCCACGCCGATCTCGAACTCGATTCGGAAGTGCCTTACGTGGGCGAGGCCGTCGCGCGCGAATTGCAGAGCCGGCGCCTTGCCGGCGTGACGCTGCAGGTCAGCGCGCCGCCGTTCGATAGCGAGGAGCCGGAAAAGCACTGGCCCTCCGCGCCCTGAGCATTTCGTTCAATTGACGTCGCGCGGTATCGGTTGATCGGGCGTGTAGGGCAGCGCACGCTTGTGTCGCGTTGCGTTGTAAAAGCGCAGGATCGTTTCGCGCGCTGCCGCGCTCACCGGCTTGCCCTCCAGAAAATCGTCGATGGCGTCGTAGCCCAGGCCGTAGGCGTCTTCGTCGGGTCTGAGCGGGCGTAGGGTTTCGAGATCCGCCGTCGGTGTTTTATCGACGAGACCTTGCGGCGCGCCAAGCTGGCGCGCCAGCGCCCGCACGCGGCGTTTCGTCAAACCGGCCAGCGGCAGCACATCCGCGCCGCCATCGCCGAACTTCGTGAAGAAACCCATCAGCGATTCCGCCGCGTGGTCCGTGCCGACCACGAGTCCCGCGCGTGCGCCCGCCACCGCGTATTGCGCAATCATCCGCTCGCGCGCCTTGATGTTGCCGAGCACGAAATCCTGCTGGGCCGCGTCGGCGAACGCCAGGCCGCCTGCGGCGAGCGAGGCGAGCATCGCGTCGGCGGGCGGGGCGATGTCGGTGGTCAGCGTTTCGTCGGGCTGGATGAAGGCGAGCGCGGCGGCGGCATCGGCTTCGTCGCGCTGCGTGCCGTAGGGCAGGCGCATGGCGATAAAGCGCGCCGCATGGCCTTGCGCGCGCAGCGCTTCGACGGCGAGTTGTGCGAGACGCCCGGCCGTTGTCGAATCGATACCGCCGCTGATGCCGAGCACCAGCGCGCGCAGTCCGCTGTTGCGCAGGCTGTGGGCGAGAAAAGCGACGCGGCGTTCGATTTCGGCCTGCGGGGAAAACTCGGCGCTCACGCCCAGTGCGGCTGCGATTTCGCGCGGTGTTTCCTGTTGCAATGCGGCTTCTGCGTTCATTGAAGTTTCTCGCTCGTTGAGGTTTGCCCAGTCGCGCGGCGGCGGATGCGCGATGTCTGGTTTAATGGTGAACGGTCCGGGCGCGTAATTTGCAGGGCATGGTTTGTCGGCCACGAAAGCGTCCGATCTCAGACAAAACTCTGCCGGATTCACGATGAACGAATATGCTTCGCGCGGCGCTCAGGCGTGCGTAGACGGCGGTGTCCGGGGAGGCACCGCTCATTATCACGGTGCGTGGCCAGTGCTGCTGCGTGCGCGGCCTGCGCGGGCGTTTGCGCTGTTGGCGGCGCTGTGCGCGTGGGGTTGGTGCGCGAGCGCTGCGGCGGCGGATGCTGCGGTGGCGCCGGGCGCGTCAGGTGTGTCAGCTGCTTCGGCATCGGCTTCGAGAGCGGCTTCGGCGGCTGCCTCCGCCTCGGCGGCTATATCCGCGCCATCTGCGCAATCAACTTCCGCCGTGCCAGCGGCATCAGCCGCATCTCCGGCGTCGACCACGGCTGCTTCCGCGCCTGTCGCCGCCTCGGGGCCCGCGCCGCTCGTGCTGCCCGAGCATCCCAAACTGACGCCCGAACAGGCCGCCGACGAAACCCGTCGCGCACTCGCCATGCGCGACACCTTCGCGCGCAGCGTGACGCGCCGCCTGCGCGTGCCGCTGGCCGATCAGCGCGCCTATGGCCAGCGTCTGCAAGCCGCGCTCGACGCCAAGAATCTCGGCGCGCTGGCGGGCGAGTACGTCATCCTCGTGGATCGCAGCGCGAACGTGCAGGCGCTTTTCATCTATTTCCGCGCGATGCCGGGCGAGGCCTGGCAGATGATCGGCGCATCGCCGGTCGCAACGGGCCGGCCCGGCGAATTCGATCACTTTCTTACGCCGCCTGGTGTGTTCGAGCACACGCCGTCGAACATGGATTTCCGCGCCGAAGGCACGATGAACGACAACGGCATTCGCGGCTACGGCAAGCGCGATATGCGCATCTACGATCTGGGCTGGGTCGACGGCGAGCGCGGTTGGGGCAAGGGCGGCTTTTCGCAGATGCGTTTCCAGATGCACGCGACCGATCCCGACCGACTCGAACCGCTGCTCGGCATCCGCCATTCGAAGGGCTGCGTGCGCATTCCGGCCTCGCTCAATACGTTTATCGACCATAACGGCATCATCGATGCCGAATACGAGGCGCTCGTCGCGTCGGGCAAATCGCTGTGGGTGCTGCATCCGGGCCGCAATATCACGCCGTATGCGGGGCGCTTTATCGTCGTGATCGACTCGGCGCGCAAGACGCGGCCGGCCTGGTCGCCAGCGCCGGGCAGCCAGGCGCGCGCAAAGCTGCCCAAGGGCGGCGATAACGCCGATTGACGCGGCATTCGCCGCGCGGCGTGCTCAGCCGCGCCGCGCGATCAGCACGCCCGCGAGCGCCACGCCGAAACCTGCGAGTTGCAGCGGCGTGAGCGTTTCGCGGAACAGCAGCCAGCTTTCCAGCGCGGCGAGCGGCGGCGCGAGAAATAGCAGTGCCGTTGCGCGGGCCGCATCGCCGTGACGCACCATCCAGACAAGCAGCGTTACGCCCGCGCCTGACAGCATCGCGATACCCCACGCGAGCGAAATCCACAATGTTGGCGAGGCGATCCAGCGATGCTCGCCCAGCGCGAGCACCAGCAGCGCCGCGACGATCGCCGCGCCCGCGTTCTGCACGGCGCTCGCGCTGCGGATATCGGCCTTTGCGAGCGAGGTCTTCTGATACAGAGTGCCCGCCGTGATGGCGCCGATCGACAGCACCGAGACAAGCACCACGAGCAGCGGATTCGCGTGCGCGACGCCGTCGGCGGCTGCGTGCGCGCTGGCCTGGAGTTTCGGCAGCAGTTTCGGCATCAGTACGAGCACCACGCCAGCGAGGCCGAGCCCGAGACCTTGCCAGCGCCGCAGCGAAATCTTCTCGCCGAACAGGGGCGCGGCGAGCGCGGCGGTCAGGAGCGGCTGCAGTGCGCCGAGCAGCGCCATGACTCCCGCGCTCAGGCCTTGTGCGACGGCCCAGTAGCCCGCACCCAGATACACGCCTTGCAGCAAGGCGCCGGCGAACAGGTGTTTGCCGATTTCGCGTCCGCGCGGCCAGGGCGCGCGCATCGCGAGCGCCACGCAGGCGAACAGCAGCGCCGTGCCGCCGAAGCGCGCGAGCAGGAACAGGTTGGGATCGGCGTAAGGCGCGATGGCGCGGGCGACGACAAAACCCGTCGACCAGAGCAAGACGAACAGCGTGGGCGTGAGCGAGGCGAGCATCGGTTTGGTTTTGGGCGCGCGCGGTTGAGCGAAAGGCCCGGAGTATCGCCCGCGCACGACGCGGCAGTCTTGTTCAGGACTGCACTCGCCTCGTCATGTTTGAATTGCAACTAACAGCCAGTTTCGCGCGGCGCCTATAAGTTGAGTGAGGGTGGCGGCGCACAAAATAAAGGCGCGCTAGAAAAACGTCGCCGCCACGCCGATCAGCGTTCCGCTCAACGCACAGGCAATCAGCAGCGCGCGCGTGCGCCGGTTTTCGCGACGCATTTCATCGAGCAACGCGGCCTGCGCCTGCCCATGCGCACCGCGCTGCCCATGCTGCGCGCCGGCGTGATGGTGCATGAAGCGATAGATAAGCTGCGGCACGCGCGGCCCGATCTGCGCGAGATGCGGCAACTCCTGCGCAAGCCGATTGATCCAGCCGTGCGGACCCAGATCGCGCCGCGCGATATCGCCGAGCGTGGTTTTCGCGATACCCCACGCATCGACATCGGGATGAATCGTGCGCGCCAGCGCCTCCGCCTGCCCGAACGCGCGTTGCGCCGCAGCCAGCCGCGGCGACACCGCGCCGCCAAACGGCTGCACGGCATTCAGCAGATGGTGGAACAGCGCGCCGGCGCTGCGATCGTTGGCATCGTCGGCGAAATGGGCTTCGGCGCGGGTGCGCAGTTCCGCTTCGATCTGTTCGGGGCGCGCATGCGCCGGCACATGGCCCGCGACGTGATGCAGCGTCGCCAGCCGCCCATAGTCCTGCTCGAACAGCGCCGTCGCGCCATGCACGAAGAATTCGCGTTCCGGCGAAGACAGCGAGGTCATCAGCGCCGCGCTCGCGAACACCAGCCGCCCGCGCGTGGCGGGTTCGATGCTCACGGCGACGCGTCGCGCGTCGAAGGCCGCATGGAAGAAGCCGTGTTCGAACGCCTGCTGTGTGACCACTTCGATCAGGTGCGCGGCCACCACCGTGACGTTGATGTGATGCATCGTCAGACCGGCGATGTCGGTGGCGCGCAAGGTATCGACGTGCTCGACCGTCAGCGTCTGCGGCGTGCAGAAGTCCCAGATCACGTCGGGCACGAGCACGCGTTTGTCGTCGGCGAGATGATGGCCGCTCTGGCTCAGGTTGGCGGCCTGCGCGCGCAGGTCGAAGCGGCGTTGCAGATCGTCGCGCAGCGTCTGGGCGAGGGTGCGCAGCTTCAGCTTGCGCGCACCGCTCGAAAAGCGTTCGAGCCAGCGTGCGACTGCGCAGAGCAGCGCGGCGTCGTCATCGACTTCCTGAGCCTGCTTTGCGCGCAGCACGCGCACGGTCACCATCTGATGGCCGTTGGCCGGCAGTTTCAAGCGCGCGACGTGGGTTTGTTCGCACCAGCCGTTGTGGCAAGGCGTGGGGTCGATCCACGAAAAAAGATCCTGCGGCGCTTTGCCGAACGCGTGCTGAAAGGTGGCGTTCAACTGGTCGGGCGTGAGCGGTTCTTCGAAGTGCTCGATCGTGTCGATGGCGTCGTGCAAGGTCGAGGTCGCCAGTTCCGGGTGCGTGGCGACGGATTGTGCGAACGCGCTCGCAATCGGCGCGAGGCGCGGCAGGGCGCTCGACAGATGCGCGGCGAGCTTTTCGTCCTCGCGCATGCGCGCCGCGAGCGACACGATCCAGTGCAGCTTGTGGTGTTCGGGTGCGGCAAGCCAGATCAGCCGGATGCCATAGCGCAGTGCGCAGAACAGAAGACGCAGTTGGCGAAGTCTTGAACGCATGAATTCGGCGGTCGCAATAGCGTCGCATTAACGATAGAACGGTTGACCGTCCGGCGCCCCGGCGGCCAACACGAGATTAGCAGGGATGATCGCGCGATGGCAGGGCGCGTTTTCGCCCGGTTTTTGCGCATGCGCGTATGCCGCATGCGCGCTGCATCGGGAGGCATCAGCGCGGCCCTTGAATGCGCGTAATACAATACGGCGGCTTTACCGGTTCAAGCCCGCCGATTTACGTCCGATTGTCCGATTGCCCCCCCGATGCTCGCAGAACAACGTCACCAATACATCCTTTCGCAAGTGAATCGCACCGGCGCGCTGTCGGTTGCGGACCTCGTGCGCGAACTGCGGGTTTCGCGCGAGACCATCCGCCGCGATCTCAACACGCTGGCCGGGCGCGGCCTGCTGGTCACGACGCACGGCGGCGCGCTTTCGAGCGATCGGCGCGAGCCCGATCTCGACGTGCGCGACACCGCCAATGCCAGCGCCAAACGCGCGATCGGCGAACGCGCAGCAGAGTTCGTGCCTGATGGCGCGTCCGTCATCATCGATTCGGGCAGCACGACGCATGCGCTGGCGCGCGCGCTGATGGACCGGCATCGCCTCACGGTCTATACGAACGACTGGCGCATCGCCTTGCTGCTGGGCCGTCGCAACGAAAATCGCGTGACGCTGCTGGGCGGCGAGTTGTCCGATCACGAGGAAGCCACGTTTGGCCTCGATACCGTGCTGCAACTGACGCAATATCACGCCGATTACGCTTTTGTCGGCGCGGGCGGCATTACCGCGGACGGCTGGCTGACCGATTACTCGCGCATGGTCGCCGAAGTGCGCAGCCGCATGCTCACCGCCGCCGCCTGTGCGATCGTCGTGGCGGACCATTCGAAATTCGGCCGCATGACGCCGGTTCGCATCAACGGCTTCGAGCGCGCGCGTTACGTCATCACCGAACTGGCGCCCGAAAAGGGTGTGGCGCGCGCCATCGAGTCGCGCGGGCCGGAACTCGTGGTCGCCTGATTTACCTCCCTCCTGCTTCAGGCGCGGCGCTTTCGTACGCCGCGCATCAATTCTTCTTTTTGTTCTGATTCACTGATCCGACGCGTGTGCGGAGGTTTTCGCACGCGCCGCCTCACGTGTGCCAAGTTGCTTATTTTTGGCGAATTGTGGAATTTTTTGACAAACGCCACAATCGTCATGGCGGTGTCATGAAAACCTGTAATTCTTGCCGGGCCTGTACAGACGGGGCTGGCGCGCGAAACGGGAGGTCCCGGGCGCGCCGGGCGGCCGGGCGGTTTTAGGGTGGCAGCGACGGATTGCAGACAATCTGCAATCCGGGCGCCACACCGGACCGCAGCGGATGGGCAATGGCAGGCGGCGCAGTCCGCCGACGTTCGACGACTCATTAAACACGCATCGGGTAGCCCCGAGCACATGGTTTTTGCCTTCGGAGAGTGACATGAACCACAGGAATTCCCATCGCGCGGGTTTCGCTCGCAAGGCCCTGCCGATGATGGTTGCCGCCACGCTGCTGCAATGCGCAGCGATGAGCGCCCACGCCGCCAACGCCGTCGTGCTGTACACGGCTGACGGCCTCGAAAATCTCTACCGCGACGTTCTGCCGGCCTTCGAGAAGAAGGAAGGCGTGAAGGTCAATATCGTGACGGCCGGCAGTGGCGAAGTGGTGAACCGCGCCAACGTCGAAAAAGACGCACCGAAGGCCGACGTGATCATCACGCTGCCGCCGTTTATCCAGCAGGCCCAGCAAAGCGGCCTGCTGCAGCCGTACCAGAGCGTGAACTACAAGAACGTGCCGACGATCGCCAAGGCGACCGACGGTTCGTGGGCGACGTTCGTGAACAACTACTTCTCGTTCGCGATCAACCCGGAAGTCGTCAAGAACCAGCCGAAGACTTTCGCCGATCTGCTGCATCCGGACTACTCGGGCAAGATCGCCTACTCGAACCCGGCCACGGCGGGCGACGGCATGGCCGTGATCATCCTCACGACCTCGCTGATGGGCGAAGACAAGGCGTTCGACTACCTCAAGAAGCTCGAGCAGAGCGCCAAGTTCCACACCAAGGGCACGGGTTACCTCGACGTGCTGCTCTCGCGTAACGAAATCTCGGTGGCCAACGGCGACCTGCAGATGGATCTCGACGACGCAGCCAACGGCGGCCTCTCGCTCAAGCCGATCTTCCTTGCCGCCGACGCCAGCGGCCATCCGACCACGTTCCAGCTGCCGTACGCGATCGGCCTGATCAAGAACGGTCCGAACCAGGACGAAGGCAAGAAGCTGATCGACTATCTGATGTCGACGGATGTGCAGTCGAAGGTGCCGGACATCTTCGGTATTCCGGGCCGCACGGACGTGGCGCTCACGGGCAAGAACGGTGCAGCGGTCAAGCAGGCGATCGACGGCGTGAAGCTGATTCCGGTGGACTGGAACCAGGTGATGGCGAAGAAGGCTGACTGGACGACGCGCTGGAAGAACGAAGTGATCGGCTCGTCGGGTAAGCAGCTCGAAGTCGTCAAGCCGAAGTAAGGCCGTCTGATTCAGGCAGTCTGGTCCAGTCATACCCGTATCACATGCAGGAGATGAACCCGGTGAATACCGCAAGCCTTGCGTCGGCCGATATGGCCCGCGCACTGCCGGACGCGTCCGGCCTCGATGCAACCGGCGCGCACGGCGCGGCGGGCGTGCAGATCGATCACCTGAGCGTGCGTTTCGGCACGCGCACGGTGCTCAACGATCTGTCGCTCACCATCCGTCGCGGCGAGTTGCTGACCGTGCTCGGCCGCAGCGGTTGCGGCAAGACCACCTTGCTGCGTTTCATCGCCGGGTTCATCGAAGCCGATGGCCTTGCAGGCTCGCTGACCGTCGCCGGTCGCGACCTCACGCATGTGCCGCCGCATCAGCGCAATCTGGGGCTGCTGTTCCAGAGCTACGCGCTGTTCCCGCATCTGTCGGTGTTCGAGAATGTGGCGTTCGGCCTCAAGGCGCGCCGCGTGCCGTCGCGCGATATCGCCCGCCGCGTGGCCGATGCGCTCAAGCTCGTGCAACTCGGCGATCAGGGCCACGTGATGCCTGCGCAGCTGTCGGGCGGCATGCAGCAGCGCGTGGCGCTCGCGCGTGCGCTCGTGATCGAGCCCGATGTGCTGCTGCTCGACGAACCGCTTTCGGCGCTCGACGCCAATCTGCGCGCTTCGGTGCGCTCGGAATTGAAGGCGCTGCACGAGCGCCTGCCGAACCTGACGATCGTCTGCGTGACGCACGATCAGGACGACGCGCTGGTGCTCTCGGACCGCACGCTGCTGATGCGCGACGGTCATATCGCCCAGCTCGGCACGCCGCAGGAACTCTACGACACGCCGAATGACGCCTACGTCGCGCGTTATCTGGGCGCGGCAAACCTGCTGCCGCCGGGCGTGGCGTTTCCGGTTGGCGATCCGCGTCACGATGTGCGCGACAAGCTCGCCTGCCTGCGGCCGGAAAGCCTGCGCATCGCGCCGCTTGGCGAAGGCCAGTTGCACGGCACGATCGAGTCGGTCGAATGGTATGGCTCGGTGCTTTCCGTGCCGGTTTTGCTCGACGCGATGCCGAACGAACCGGTGCTCGTCACCATGCAGCGCGGCCACGGCATGACGCCGGAAAAAGGCATGCGCGTCTCCCTGCGTTACGAGGCTGACGATGTCGTCCTTATCAACCCCTGATCTCTCGCTGCCGGGCGCGGACGCCCACGCAGCCGCCGTGCGCCGCCGCGAACGCCGCGCGCAATGGCATATCGCGTTTCTGCTCGTGTTCGTGCTCGGGCCGCTCGTGGTCTATCCGCTGTTCCGGCTCGTATTGCTGAGCCTGACGGGCGCGCATGGTCTGAGTTTCGGTGCGTACGCAACGTTCTTCGGCAATCCCGATTCGCGCGGCGTGATCGGCACGACGCTGTGGATTCTGTTCCTGAGCGCGGGCGTGGCCTCGCTGCTCGGCGTGGCGATTGCGGCGATCCTGTTCTTCAAACCGTTTCCGTGCGCGCAGCTGGTCACGCGCTTTCTGGAACTGTTCGTGGCGTTCCCGTCGTTTCTGGTCGCGTTCACGCTGATCTTTCTGTACGGCTCGCAGGGTTCGGTGAGCATTGGCTTGCAGCAGCTCTTTCATCTGCAAGCGCCGCCGCTCGATTTCCTGTTCGGTATCGGCGGGGTGGTGCTGGCGGAGGTGGTGTTCTACGCGCCCTTCGTGGTGCGCCCGACGCTCGCCGCGTTTGCGCTGCTCGACATGCGTTTGATCGAAGCGGCGCGCAGCCTGGGCGCGAACAACCGTATGGTCGCGGCGCGCGTGATTCTGCCGCTCGCGTGGCCGGGTATCGCCGCGGGCACGATCCTTTGTTTCCTGCTGACGTTCAACGAATTCGGCATTCTGCTCGTGCTCGGCAGCGCGCATCTGGTCACGCTGCCGGTGGCGATCTATAGCTCGGCAACCGTCGATCTCGATCTGCCGACCGCCGCCGCGGGTGCCGTGGTGATGCTCGCGATGTCGCTCTCTTTGTATGCGCTGTATCGGCGCGTGAATCGCCGCAGTCATGGAGGCGCGCGCAATGGCAAGTAATTCTTCGATGAATCCGGCGACGGACGCCGTCACGCTGCCGCCGAAGCATCTGCGCGCGCGGCCGGTCGAACGTGGCTTCGTTGCGCGGATCGGCAGTGGCGTGCTGCTCGCGCTGGCTGCGCTGCTGTGTTTCTGGCTGTTTGTGCTGCCGGTGATCGTGGTGGCGCTGTCGAGCGTGGCTTCGCACTGGTCCGGCACGATCCTGCCCGATGGTTTCAGCATGCGCTGGTTCGAGCGGCTGGGTTCGAGCGATTTCGATGCGCTCGTGACGAGCCTGGAGATTGGCTTTGGCGTGGCGGTGCTCGGTACGGCGCTGGGCCTGTGGCTCGCGCTCGCGCTGGAGGGACGCGATCGCAAGGGGCTGGGCGTGGTCGTCGATACGCTCGCGATGGTGCCCAATGGCGTACCGAGCGTGGTGCTCGGTCTGGCCGTGCTGATCGCTTATCACAAGGCGCCGGTGGATCTGTCTAGCTCGGCGGCAATCGTTGTCTTTGTGCAGTTGGCGCTGGTGCTGCCGTTTTGTTATCGGTGCGCGTCGGCGGCGCTGCGCCCGGAGTTGACGGTTCTGCGCGAAGCGGCCGCGAGCCTCGGTGCGCCGCCCGCGATGGTGTTGCGTCGCGTGGTGCTGCCGCAACTGGTGCCGGCGATCCGCGCGAGTCTCGCGCTGGGCTTTGCGCTCTCGCTCGGCGAACTCGGCGCGACGCTTACGGTTTATCCGCCCGGATTTGCGACGGTGCCGATCGTCGTGGTGGGCGCGGTGGAGCGTGGTTACTATCTGCCGGCCTCGGCGCTCTCGCTGATTTTGCTGATCGTTTCGCTGGTGGCGCTGTTGCTGATTGCGGCGCGTGCGCCTCGCAAACGCGCGGATTGAGTCGATGGAAGCCATGCGGATCGATGCCGTGCATCGGCGTGATCGCGACGCCTCTGAGAGTGCCGCCGCGCCCATCGCGATGGTGCGCCAGCATTCGCTGACCGACCTTGTGCGTGTGGAGATCGAGCGTTGCATTACGCGCGGTCAACTGGCGCCGGGCGCAAAGCTGGTGGAAGCGGAATGGGCCGCGCGGCTGCAGGTGTCGCGCGGACCGGTGCGCGAAGCGCTGCGTGCGCTCGAGCAGACCGGGCTCGTGCGCAACGAGAAGCATCGCGGCGTGTTTGTGCGTAGCGTGTCGGATCTCGAGGCGCGCGAACTCGCTGCGCTTTGCGCGGTGCTTGAAGAGGCGGCGTGCCGGATGCTGGCGGCGCGTATCGACGCAGCCCAGGTCGCCGAGTTGCGCGCACGCCTGGACGCAATGCGCGACGCACTCGACGACGATAGCGAATTCGCACAAGCACGCGCGGCGTTTCGCGATGCGCTGGTTGCGGCGGCGGGCAATGGCAAGCTGCACGAGTCGTATCAACGTGCGGTGAGCGAGGCGCGGCTATCGAATCGCACCGAGCTTGACGACGCGCAGCGCGAAGCCGCGTTTGCGCAGCATCGCGCGGTGTTGAATGCGCTAGCATCCCGCGACGCCGACGAAGCGGCTGCGCAAATGCGCGCGTAGCAAGTGATGCTCGCGCAGCAGGGCTCGACGAAAGGAAATGGGGAATATGGCACTCAGTCTGGAAGATATTCGCGGCTTGTTCGAGCAGCACGGCGGACAGGCTTATAGCGGCGAGCCGGTCACGCAACTGGAGCACGCGCTGCAAAGCGGTGCGCTGGCGGAAGAGCAGGGCGCGAGCGAGGAACTCGTGGCGGCGGCGTTCCTGCACGACCTCGGGCATCTGCTGAATCATCAGGGCGAAACGCCGACCGAACGCGGTATCGACGACCTGCATCAATACTATGCGCTGCCGTTTCTGCGGCCGATTCTGCCGGAGAGCGTGCTGGAGCCGATCCGCCTGCACGTCGATGCGAAGCGCTACCTATGCGCCACCGACGAAGCGTACTTCAGTTGTTTGTCCGCCGATTCGGTGCGCAGTCTGCAGCTGCAAGGCGGTATCTTCGATGAAGAAGGCGCGCGCGCTTTCGCCGCCCGCCCTTATGCCGACGATGCGGTGCGTCTGCGTCGTTGGGATGATCTCGCGAAGATCGCCGGTAAAGAAACGCCGGACCTCGACCATTACCTGCAGATCGTCGATCGCGTGATGCAGCGCCACGCTTAAGACAGTTTCCTTCCTGCCAGTTTCAGGCGGCTCAAAAACCGCTTGCCAGATAGAGCTCACATGACTAGAATGCCGCTCCTTCGCATTCTCAATATGAGGATGTGGGGAGACGGGAAGCTTTTATTAAAGGCGCTGAAGTCTGTTGAGCGACAAGCAGTAACGCCAGCGAGTTTTAAGTGAAGTTAAAAAACTTGTTGACGGATCGTTCGATACTCTGCATAATCTCGTTTCTCTGCTGCTGACGCAGCGACGCAGAACCCGCCGGAAAGTTTCAAGTCTGACTGGTGTTCGCGAATCGATCTTTAAAAATTTACAGCCGATAAGTGTGGGCGCTTGATGATAAT
>NZ_JAAGPR010000055.1 GCF_017104965.1 Paraburkholderia sp. Ac-20340 | reverse complement strand
ACAGTTTCCTTCCTGCCAGTTTCAGGCGGCTCAAAAACCGCTTGCCAGATAGAGCTCACATGACTAGAATGCCGCTCCTTCGCATTCTCAATATGAGGATGTGGGGAGACGGGAAGCTTTTATTAAAAGCAGTTGAAGTCATTGTCGAGCGCCAAGCTTAAGAAGCTATCGCCGCTAGTAGGACGAGAGTTGAAGAGGCTCGCATTGCTGTAAACTGCGCGCCCAGTTTGGAGTGCCAAGGAATGCGAAACTACAGTCTACTGCGAGCCGAGCAGAAGCGTCGAGCGAACGCGAGCACTCCGAAAATCGTGGTTCTGACACGGCACAAGGACATCGCAGCGCTCAACTAAGCCACGCACGATGTCGACTGCAATG
This sequence comes from Paraburkholderia sp. Ac-20340, assembly GCF_017104965.1. Lineage (GTDB taxonomy): Bacteria > Pseudomonadota > Gammaproteobacteria > Burkholderiales > Burkholderiaceae > Paraburkholderia. Next base: position 37,235 of record NZ_JAAGPR010000055.1, on the reverse strand, counting down.
AACGCCTACTAAGCAATTTCTAAACGCTTCGAAGCCTGCGAGTCTGGAAATCTTACGTTCGCTTCGTGTTTGATGCCAAATGGGTGCGATTTGCAGTGTGCCGTGACTCAAGTATTCGGCGAGATTGCCGTAAGTAATCTACGAGGGGATTGCGCCCTTATCTACAAACCTAAGAGCCGGACTATTAGACGCAATAAGGATAAAAACGTCATGAATATCGGACCAAGCGCCAGTGCAGCGGCTAGCGCGGCGACGGCTAGGCCAGGCAATATCGGGCGGACGAGTCTTAAGTCCCCGGTAGGCGGGGGAGGCCTGAATCCAGGGGAGGCCCTCTTGTCAATTGCGCCGCACTTGCTCATCACTATCACCGGTGATATCAAGTGGGAGATGGATAGGGAGCGCCTACAGGCATATCTAAGGAAGATGGTTGGCGGGGGAAATGCACAGGAGCCCAGGCTAAGCGACTGGGGAGCCTTCGCGCAATCGAACAATCTGATGGCGGCTGGCCAACCGCTTACCAAGCCCGACGTTTGGTATCTCGGAACTACGCGCTGGGTCACCGCTACCTGGGGAAGCGAATGGGATGTACACGTGCACTTCGGATTCGTTGACATGCCTGGTATGAAGCGCACGCACCTTAAGCTATTGGCTGACACGAGCACTTGGCTTCCACATCTACCTAGCAACGCAAAACAATGGTGGCGGTTCTATCGTCAGAAACCTAACCTGACCGGCGAGGCTCGGCTTGCTGGCCTCGAGACGGGCATTGAAATAACGCGGCGTGTCTCCTTCAAAGACTACGTTCGTACGACTGCAAGGTCCACTGCAGTGGGTGTCGCGGTTCCGGTAGGTCTGGCAATGACTAAGGCGGCCCAGTTGCAGCCTGGGGCGTGGAAGACGCTCTCGTTCTATGTCGGCGGTGCAATCACCATCGCTGCGGCAACATTCGTCATCCTTTGGATTCAACATAAGTTTGCGACATCGGCCTATTCTTGGGGTGTCGCCCAATCTGGCGCATAATCATGGAATTCTTCTCTAATCCAGTTCAGTTTGAGAAAGTCCTTCTTAACGCCGCTGACAGGACGTTGGGACGAAATGCGGTTACCAGCCGCAATGAGCGGCTCGGTGGTATTGGTGCCATCTGGGAACTTGACTTCATCTTTGAGCCAGACCTATCCGATGGTCGTATTTACATATTTGAGTTCAAGTACACATCGTCGCCCACTTTGGCTGATTCGACTGTGCTGACACAAATCGCCCGCTTTGAGTCGCTGCGCAATGCCAACACGGAGCGGTCTCTCGGATTCCTGTTGGTCACGAATGGAATCGTGCGCAGAAACTTCAATATTCCGAAGTCTGTCTTCATCTTAGACGAGATTAAGGCGGTAAATGCGTGGCAAGAAAAAATCGCCGACTGGGCTCGTAAGGAAATCCCGCAGTGGTCGACGAAGTCACTGCACGTTACTTGACAACCGAGGGGGAGAGGATGCCAGAAGACTTCCTCCAGTTAAAGGCATCCTATCGAATTGCTGGAGAGCTTTCCAACGACCAAGATATATCCAACGCGAATCATGTTCATAGAAAAAATTCGCATCTTGATATAAGTGGTGATACGATTGGCTTCGTCTGCGGACAGATTTGTTATCGTGTTTCGCGATAAATGGACGTATCGTTAGGCGACGTTGCCCTCGCATATCGTAGCATCCGCCATGAGATGAGCCTTGCCATAGAGTGTCCGCAGACATTCTCCCTTTGACGATGAAAACGCCAACTCACATCGCGCGCTTGAGGTCAATCAGTTCGCTTCACTCGCTCGCGCGTCTCTTGGGTTATGAGCCTAAGGGTCTGGCTTATGTGGTCTATGGAATAGACGACAAGTACAAATATACTGATTTCCAGATTCCGAAACGGCGGGGTGGGGTACGCACTATTAGTGCACCCATCGAAAAGCTGAAGCTGCTGCAACGGCGCGTGGCAACACTCTTGGATGCATGCGTCGAAGAAATCGATGCCGAGCGTGGTGTGAGAAATACGCTTTCTCATGGATTTCGGAAGAAGCACTCAATCCTGACCAACGCTGCACCACATCGGAATCGCCGCTACGTATTTAATGTCGACCTTCACAACTTCTTTGGTACCGTTGACTTCGGCCGCGTTGTCGGATATCTCAAGAAGAATAAACATTTCCAGCTGAATCCGACCGTGGCGCGAATGCTGGCACAGATAGCATGCCATCAGAAGGTGTTGCCACAAGGAAGCCCATGTTCGCCCGCAATCGCGAACCTTATTGCACATATCTTGGACATTCGATTGGGCCGCCTCGCTGCGAGAAACGACTGTCACTATTCCCGATATGCAGACGACCTTACGTTTTCTACAAATCGCCCCGTTTTCCCATCGGAGATTGCGCGACGCGTCGGAGATACTAACGAATGGGTCGCGGGTAAGATTCTACTCAAAATAATCAAAGAATCTCGATTTGAGATAAATCCTGAAAAGACGAGGATGCAGTTTGCTCGCTTCCGCCAGGATGTCACTGGGGTCATTGTCAACCGGACACTCAATGTCCGCCGCGAGTACGTGAAAAATGCCCGTGCAATGGTCGACTCATACGTGACAAAAGGAGTTTTTTACTCCGAAAAGCAGTATCGAGACGAGAAGGGCGCATGGACGAACGAGTTGGTGGATGGTACGGTGGGCCAACTTCGCGGAATTCTTAGCTATATCGATAGCGTGCGGCTATTTGAGCAACAGAAGCACGCGTCAGCGAAGAAGACGAAGCGGGATTACCGGGTACCTCGGGTTGAAATCAAGGACATGGATAGCGCTGCTCGCACTTTCCGCCGGTTCCTGCTACACACGCAGTTTTTCAATCCGGAAAAGCCGCTAATTATCTGCGAAGGCAAAACAGATAAGGTCTACATCCAATGTGCTTTGCGACAGCTTGTGGACGCGCATCCCCAACTTGCCACAAGGACTAAGAGTGGAGTGGACATTCATGTTTCGTTTTTCAACTTTACAAAAGTCGCGGACCGCATTCTACGGCTTGGCGGAGGGACCGGTGACTTTCAAGACCTCATCGCAAAATACGGCACCGAGTTCAAGGGCTTCTACGCCAAGGGACAGCGACAGCCGGTAATTCTGTTGGTTGACAATGACGACGGGACCAAGAAAATCTTCTCCACTGTCAAGACCGCTACGGGTAGCAAAACAGCGATAGATGGCAGCGCGTCCTTCTATCATATAGCGGACAATTTCTACGTGGTGGCCGTTCCTCAACTAGGCAAGAAGGACACGACAATTGAGAACTTTTTCGACCCGGTAGTATTGACCGAGAGACTTGGTACAAAGGTGTTTAGCGGGAAGGACCAGTTTGACCCCGCAACGCAATACGGCAAGCATCATTTCGCTGAGTATGTCGTGAAGAAAAAGCAGAACACCATCAATTTTGCTGGCTTTGAACCGATTCTTGCACGTCTGGATGCAGTTCTAAAAGAGCACGCTGCCAAGCCGTAGTTCAAGGCTTATCCTATTGCGAATTGCTCCTTTCCTCTTCAGCTCTTCGAAATGCTGCAAGCCGTTCTATTTGTAAAGAGAGGCCTCTATTCTCAGGCAGCGCTTGCGGAAAGAGTAAATAAAGGTTTCGCACGTTCCCCAAAGCCTTGAAGGCGCGCACAAAGGTCTCGAGCGTACCGCTCCCATGCTGTTCAAAGCGAATGTAGGTTCGTAACGAGACGCCAGCCAAAGTGGCAAATTTCGCCTGTGACAGCCCCCGTTTCTTACGCTCGCTGCGTATCCGGTCTGCGAGATATCCACAGAGCTGTACATCATCCAGCGTCTGGAGTTGGTCGAAATCGTTTTCTGTAGCCATACTGGCGACCCTTTTCTAAGTATGCCAAATATGGCATAAATTAAAGTTATCCACAACGTTTCGCTGGAAATCGAAGTATATTGAGTTCATCGGGAAACCGGCTCGGTAGGTTGGTCGTCTGATTCGGTAAAGTGACAATGCACCGTCGACGAGGGCAGTGGACATGGCGAATCGGTGCCGTCGGGGGCGGTTCGAGCGTGTCAGCGTTCGGTTCCGCCCCAGTGCTACACCTGCTTCAGGTTGCAGAACTGACCGTGTGTGCTGGACGGCCAACTTCGATGGACCAATTGCTCAACACGCTGGTACGCACGATTTCTAGGGACGGTCAATATTGAATAAGACGATTACTGATGCGCAGTTGTTGGGAGCGCAGGGGACCGGATTAATCGATGTTGTGGTTAGTCGGATGGGATTCGTTTGGCGTCCGACCGCTGTGCTCGATTCGGGCGTCGACGGCGAAATTGAGATTCGTGACCCGACCACGGGACACATGTCCGGCGTCATCATAAAAGCGCAGAGTAAGGCACTGTCTGCCTTACGCAACGAGACAGACGAAGGCTTCGATTACTGGCCGGACCCACGCGACGTTGAGTATTGGCTTTCCCACAACGTGCCAGTGATTCTCATCGTATCTCGCCCACGGACTAACGATGTCTACTGGCTACCGGTACGGGAGCAGGTTGCCGCGGCTGCCGGCAAGAAAGCTTTTCATTTCGTCAAAGAACAAGACCGGCTAGATGAAAACGCTCGCGGTCGCCTTATGAGTCTTGGGCAAGCTGGCACAGTGGGCGCAGTGCTTGCCCCTGAGCCTAGAGTCGAAGCACTCTTGAGTAACCTCATCCCTGTTACGGTCCTGCCTGACCGTCTCTATCTTGCTTCCACACAACACCGAAAGCCCGCAGATGTCGTTGCCCTATTGCGCGAAAATCGGCTCTCGCTGGAGTTCGTACTCAAGAATGAGCGCATATTAGCTGTCCGCGACCTGTCCGACCAAGCTTATGAGTCGATTTGCGACAGAGGCACAGTCGAGGATTTCGCTTGCCGAGAATGGGCGCAATCGAACGATTTGGACAAGCGACGGGACTTCGTTCGGCTACTGAATGGTTGCCTTCGGGAGCTTTTGAGGACGTTGCCTGAGAGTATCCGTTACGACAAGGAAACCTCATGCTATTGCTTTCCGCCATCCGCGAATCGGGAAGCATATGAGTACACCTATCGGAGTGCCAAGAATGGGGCGACACGTGAGGTCTTTAAGAGGTTGATAAACAAGACGGAAGGGCACGTCATGGGCTACCGGCACTCTGCCATGAAAGCACAGTTCCTTTTTCTGGAAGGTGCCTGGTATCTGGAAGTGACGCCGACCTACTTCTTCACCAAGGATGGTTTCGAGCAGAGCAGGTTACATGGCGACTGGCTAAAAAGGCTCAAGGAGTTTGAGAATAACCAAGCCGTACGTGGGCAGCTTTTGATGTGGGCTGACCTGCTGCGTACGAAGGAAAGCTTGTTCGCTCAGCCATATCCCTATCTTGGATTTGGGGAGCCGCGAGAGTTCTCGATGCTCGTTGGAATCGATGATGGTGCATGGACGGCGCCGGATATTGTGCGAGACAAGCAGACACAAGCGAAAACTTCCGAAGAACAATACATGTTGCTGTGATGAAAATCGACTATCTCGAAGAACCTCTGCTCGAGTTTGGCGGCAACAATCGTCATCTCGACATTCGTCAAGGCCTTAGCCTTTTCGGCCCACTAGATTCATCCGAATCGTCTCCTCGACGCATCAGGCTGGGGTTTGTCGGCACGCAAGCGACTATCGATGGAATCGTTGCATGGCTGAGCAGGGCTCGGTCTGGAGTGGCAGCGAAAAAGAGTCGGCAACCGAATTTATTTCCTGCATTTCCCGGCTTTGGGGCTGACTCTCCATTCAAGACAGAGTTCGAAATTGACCAGAGCCTCATGCGCACTTTGTCGCCGCGGGACATTGCGAAGTTATCGAAATTGTCGCCAATGATGACGGCTGTAGAAGGAAGCGACCTGCTTGCTGCGGAGGTACAGGCAATCGTGGAAAAGGGGAGGCCGGACGTCGTGGTTGTCGCAGTGCCCTCCGAGCTGGTCGCAAAGGACGATGACGACGAAAGCGAGCTGGTTTCGGAATTTGAGAAGGAACAGCACGAATTCGAAACGACGATGGACTTGCGGCATCTCCTGAAGGCGAAAGCCATGAAGATGGGGCAGCCCATTCAGCTTGTTTTGCCTCAAACGTACGATGGCTCGTCAAAGAAGACGAGCACCGGTACAGGGGCGTTGCAGGATGAGGCGACGCGCGCTTGGAACTTCCACACGGCGCTTTACTACAAGGCCAACTACCGTCCATGGCGCATCGTTCGAAATGCCACTGACCTGCAGACCTGCTTTGTCGGTATCAGCTTCTATCGCTCGATGGACCAATCGAAGCTGATGACAAGTATGGCTCAAGTGTATGACGAGAGAGGCGAAGGCGTGATTGTCCGAGGTAAGCCTGTTGAGCTTGCAAAAGAAGACCGACAACCACATCTATCCGCTATCGATGCTGAGGCCTTGCTTTCATCGGCATTGAAAGAATATCGCCGTGAGCATAAGCACGCACCCGCGCGGGTAGTGATGCATAAGAGTTCGACATACAGTCCAGCCGAGCTTGATGGCTTCAATGAAGCTGTAGAAGCACAGGATTTGGAAGCCGCGGATTTCCTCGTCGTTGGCAAAGCGATGACGCGGCTCTATCGGCCCGGCGTATACCCGCCGTTGCGCGGGACGATGCTTAGTATCGACGAGAAAATCCATCTGCTGTATACGCGAGGCAGTGTGCCGTACTACGCTACCTACCCAGGTATGTACATACCCCGCCCGTTGAAGTTCATGATTGCGCAATCCGCAGAGAGTCCACGCCGACTTGCTGAAGAGTTGCTCGCACTGACCAAGCTGAACTGGAACAATACGCAGTTCGATGGCGGCGAACCGATAACGATGCGCGTTGCACATCAGGTGGGGAAAGTGCTCAAGTACGTCGGGGAGAACTCGGTAGTGCAACCAAAATATAGCTTCTACATGTGACCACGCTGCACGGCTGATAGTCCGGAAGGGTAACGGCGCCAAGTCAAGAAACTGCCCTTACGAGAAACGAGAACTATTGGAAGATGGCCTTCGCCCCTGTTCTCTGAAAATGAATCGATTCGAAAGTCTGAAATAAGCGCTCGCCGAGCCGCATTCGCGGTGCATGCACGACGTACCTCACAATTGAGCGCAGCTGGCAGTGAACGGGCTGGCACCGCAGATTCGCCAACGTTGAACAGCGCTGTGACGTTAGTAGCATCTCTTGGCGATGCGGGAGGTACCTTGGCCGCTTTGCACAGATGGCATGTACGCGCAGGCAACTCGATGTCCGCGTATCCCCCGCGGCTCTGTCATGGTCAGTCTCGCCAGCGCGGAGGCTGGGAAAATCTCAAGGGTAAAAACTAAAATCTAAAATATTCGCGAAAACGACCCCTCGGCTCGGACATCTCAGCTCCGCACCAGTTGGTGTAGTGGATAGCAAACATGTCTATTGTGTCGCATGATTTCGCGTCCTTACGCTCAAATTGATGCGATGTCAATAGTCTCTCGAGGCGACCCATGTTTTTTTTGCGCCACATTTGAGAAGGAGTCCGAATGAAAACACATTTAATAAACGAGAAATAGTGCTAGCGGCGACGGAGGAGAAAGTGCTCTCAACCTGAGGATTTGGAGAGGATACCCTCACTGCCTTCCGAGAAGTTTTCGACCGGCGCAATATTTTAGAAGACATCTAGCTAAATTTTTACTCCTCCTGCCGACTTGAAGGAGTCACCTTGCTAGGTGGAGCAGGGCAAGACATTTGCGACGTACGCGCATTTCGTAAACCAGCGGAAAAATAGAGGAAGGCAGTGCAGCGTGGGCGAATCTCGACGGGATGTCGCCGAAGACAGACAGCTAAAAAATTGCCGGTGGAAGAACGGAAATAGGCGGGATGAGGAATGCGGTTCGCGGTCGGGAAACGCGAAATTTTAGGTGATTCGCAAAATAGGGCTGAATAGCTTTAAAGGCCCCTGTAACTGCATAGAACACGTCGGACGCGAAGTCGAATTTTTCTAATTGGCGGCCATGACAGAAAAGTTTTTTCTGGGGCCATATTGCCAACTCGCGTCGGTTTATGGTCAATTAGGGTGAACTAGCCCTTGGTTCCGAGCGAATCCAAGGAAACGAAAGCGCAGCCCACCTACGAAGGAGCGCCTATCGGTCTAGAAAATAATCGACACATAGAAAATGGGCGTCCAGTTGCAGCTGGACGCCCATTTTGTCCCTATCTCGGTCGTGCGACAGAGCAGGAAGCCAACAACCACATGCTCTGCCAGCCCGCACAGTTTGTCAAGTGGCCCTTCAGGAGGCAGGCATGAACTCGTCAGTACAGATTTTGACTTCGACCCCGCATCGGCAACCTTCGACGTACGTGGAAGCGCTTGATATTGAAGAGCGGCCCCGGCGTTCCCCGCCGGTCTGGCCGGCTGTGGAGTGCGGTGAAGATGAACAGAAAATCGTCCGGTTGCTGGACGCACCTGAAGGCCGGGTGCGGCACAGCATTCTCCAGGCACATGTCAAGCGGCTCGCTGAGGCCAATCACCGACCGGCGGTAATGCTCCGGTGCGAGGGAGGCAGCACGGTGCTGCAGCTCTCACAACTGCTCGAAACGCTTGCTACGGTAGACCGGGAGGAGGCACGGATTGTCCTCGGCATCGACGGTCGTGACCGATGGCTGGGGCGGCCCGTCCGTATCGCTGCGCTGCTTCATCAACTCGCGAGCAGGGACGTTCTTGTCGTCTGCGCGGTCGACGGGCGGTACAGCGATACACGGTCGCTCAGATTCTATCTGCGGACCCTCGGTTGCGTCGTCCTCTTCTCGTCCTACACGGTGGATGGTCGGAGCGAAAAGTGGTCGCGCTTTGCTCCGCCTCGATTGGACGCCTGGGGGTTCTGCGACAGCCTTCGCCGGCTGAGCAAGGCAGGGGCCCCGAGCCCCGTCAATGTCGCATCGGAGGCAGCCTACGACTGCTCTCTCGTCGAACCGACCGTTCAAGAATTTGACGATGAGCCTGCTGAGGCGGAGAGCGACGCCGGAGAGAGCGACGAGTCGGTGCCAGATGCCGTTGCAGCACTGTTGCGCGCCAAATACGCGAATGCGTATTGCAACGAGTTCGCAGTTCATCGCCTTCTGCGCGAATGGAAGTGCTTGTAAACGCCTGTACCTAACGTAGTGAAACGTGAAAGGGTGGCGGCACCGGCTCGCTAGTAGGTCAGCAGGCCCTTGCCTCCGCCTCGTTCGCGGTCAGTTCTCTCAACTGAGTGGGCGGTACGCCGTCGGACGACGCAGTTTGTCCGTCAGCCATCCGCAGTATTCGGCGGCAGAGCGCGCACGCACTGCCTGTGTGATGGCAGCTTAGAACGGATATCGCCCGGTGATTTCAATATATGAAGTTAGTAATCCGAAATGATATCAAGGCCGATACCGAAATAGGAGTGTCCGGTTGATTGCAAAGTCCCAAAAGGACACCCATGGGGAATCGAAGTTTCTGATGACGAACACGTGGAGGTGAGCGATGACATCAAGAACGCTAACGATGAAGAGAGCGACCCATACCCGCAAGCTCAAGGAGCTTCAGCAGGCCCAGAAGGAGGGGGTTCACTACCGCTGGCTTAGCACTGGGGATATGCCAGGAACCGGTGTCAAGACTCGCCTGTTTTGCTCGAAGGCAGCACTCGGCGAGGTGCATCTGATGTCCGAGGCTGAACATGCGGAGCTTCTCGAGGGCTGGTACCGGGATGATGTGCGGCTTATCTATGACCAGGTTCCGCTCAATACGGAAAAGACCACTCGGGCAGCTGTTCAAGTTAACGCGGAACACCCGATGTTGTTCAGCAGCGCAGAGCCAGCGGTCCTTTCGACAGACCTGGTGTACGTCGTCTCAAAGGGGAATGGCTCTCATGGACGAGAAGCTCGCTCCGTCAAGTCGACTGGCTCCACCGACGAGGAGCTCAAAAAGAAGCAGCTGATTGAAAAGAGGGCGTGGGAGAACGACGGAGCGAACTTTGTTTCGGTGCGTTCCAACGGCATGCACGCAAACCGTTCAAAAAATCTCGCGTGGCTTTTTCGAGCTGAAAGCGATTCATTGGGGCGAGACCTTTCCGACGTCGAGCTAAAGGCCCAGCGTGAGCTTCTCGGGGTCATTCGTAGACGCAAAGAGATGCGAGTCGTGGATGCTTGCAGGTACGCGGAGAGATGCGCTGGGCTACCACTCGGCTCCGGCGTGCGCGCCTTTCGACAACTCGCAGCCGCCAAGAGGATTGCCTTCGACCTCAACGTGGCTGACCCGCTCGAAGTGCTCGTGGCAGATGTTTGGATGCCTGCGCGCAGGAAGTGAATCAACACTTGTGTCTCAAGCCGCTTCACGGAGGTTGCTATGCTCGTGAAATCAACCTGTCCAACCGAAGTTTCAGTGTGCGACGTGCTCGCAGAACGCAACGGCGAGCGAATCTACATTGTATTGAAAACAGGGAGAGGTCACCGCTGGACGCATCTCATCGACATCGAACATAAGGCAGCATCGGCTGCGCACCGTCGAGCCCAGCCGTTCAAGCTCAAAACGGATGAGCTGCTACTGCGTCTGTCCGACAACTGCGAGCCGGAACTTGCGCTGAAAAAGCTCGAGAAACTTCCAAATAACGTGACCGCGCGCCGCGAGTCACTGCCGTATGTGCTCTCTAGGCGGTCGGAAAAGTATAAGAACTGTGTACTCGACCCGAAGCAGTCAAAGGGCTGGAAAACCATCGAAGGCCTGCTCACCTTCGACTTACCACGTGGGGCCGACGGCAAACCACCTCAAGCTTTAAACATCGGAGACGAGTTCGAAGAACTACTTCATAGAGAAACGAGGCACAAACGCATCAAGCGGTACAGCCAAATCTCAGGGATATCTGAGGCCTCCGTGTATCGTACTTTTAGACGCTACTGTCAGCAAGGGATGACACCGGCGGCTGCGTCGGACGATTACGACCGCTGTGGCGGCAGAGGGAAGGTGAGGAATTGGAAGCGTCGACCGGGCAAGTGCGCGTCGCGGAGGAAACTGAGTGCCTCGGCTAAGAATCAAGAAATACGGCGCCTGCTTTCGCTGGCGGCCGATTATTACCTCAGCTTTGCTTACAGCAAGGGGAAGCGGTCGCAGAAGTCGCTGGATGTCGCGCTGGACTGGCTCCGAAAAACGTTCCTGACTGACCGCGCTGTATACAACGAAAGCGGCGAGCTTGTCGACCTTACGCTCGACCGCACGATTGTGCTGACGAGGCGGCAACTGCAATACCACGTTCAGCAGGAGTCTACATACGAAGAGCGCCGCATACACAAAGTTGGCCTCAGGCAGTACATGCTGCATGAGCGACCGCTTACGGGGCGACTTCGCACGTCCCGAGGACCCGGCGAGCGTTTTCACATTGATGCCACCGTCATCGACATTTATCTGGTCGGTCAGGTACTGCGGACGCGGGTAATCGGAAGAGCCGTTTTGTATTTGGTGGTCGATGACTATTCCGGTCTCTATGTGGGTTTTTATCTCACGTTCGACCCGGCGTGCTGGAACGGCGCCATGATGGCGCTCGCGCATGCTGTGAGCCCCAAGGTTCCGTTCTGCAAGTCGCTGGGCATTGACATCACTGAGGAGCAGTGGCCTGCAAGTCGCCTATGTGAGGTGCTATATGCCGACCAGGGTGAGGTGAGCAGTGTGCATAAGGCGCACCCGCTAATCAATTTCTATCACGTTGAAGTGTCGAATGCGCCGGCGTATCGCCCTGACCTCAGAAGCGTAATGGAGCGCAGATTCGGCATGCTGCCACGAATCTGGAACTCGCTCCTGCCGGGAATCGTCGAGAAATCATCGTTCGAGCGCGGCGTCGAGCATCCGGCATATCACGCAGCACTCGACATAAAGGAGATGCGCCGAGTTATCACCTACGCGATTCTCAGTGCCAACAAGCGTGTGATTCGAGGTTACCCGACTCCACCGGAGATGGTGGACCGCGAGCTGGCGCCGACGCCATTGAATCTGTGGCGGTACGGGACTGAGGTCAATGGCTGCGGGCGACATGTCGATGTCGCTGAATTTCGGGCAAAGATGATGCCACGGCTGACGGTTCCCATCGACAAAGAAGGCATCGTGCACAACGCCATGCGATACAGCTGTCCCACGCTCTCGCTAGTAGAGCGCCAGTCGATGGCGCGAGCCAAGACTGCTGAAACCTCTGTTGATATCCAGTTTGATTCGACAGACGTTGGCTCCATTGAACTGCTCGGGTTGGGGGAGCCGATTCGGTGTCCGCTCTCGAATCGTGAGTCCGAAAAATTCGCCGGGGTCTCGTATCAGGAGTATCTGCTCTACAAGGACCTCGATGCGACTAACTGCGGGATGGCGGATGAAGATGGCGAGGCCGACCGCGCGAAGACCAGTCACAACATCTCGAAGATTGGCAGGGACGCCGTTACGAAGACAGCAGCAGCACTGGAAGCTGAGGGCATAAAGCGACCCGACATCAGCGGCATGGATGATTCGCGCGAGACGGAGCGGGCAATCGAGCGCGGTCCGGATGAACCTGTCGCCAAGAAGACTCGCAAGACGAAGGGTGGGGGGCTAAAGAAATTGATGAAGAAATTTTCGGGATTTGTGTTGACCGAGTCTTCTGAGGAGCAGCCCATTAAGTATGACGAAGAAGGGGATATTTGCGAGGAGTCTGTCACTACAGGCCGTGAGGCCGAGGAGGGTAAAGCGAATCTGACCAGCAGAGACCTGCGCGAAGAGCGCGCCCGGAAGTTGCTCGAATTTCTCGACGAATAGGAGCTGTGATGACGGCGAAAATTGAAACTCTACGTGACTAAGCGCACTAAGCGTCGCGCTAGTCTGAGCCGGTCAGTCAATGCATCTAAGCGGTGGAGGCGCAGTATTACGAGGGTGATTTGCCGCCAGAATACGCTAGCAATCCCCTCATTTCCGCCCTTGGGCCGCTATGGGATTCTCAGTCCCTCATGAACGCGCTCAGCGCTCCGATTGCATTCTCGGATTCTGAATGCCTGAAATCTCCAGAGTACCGGCTGCACGCAATCGGACGTCTCTCTCGACTCGTCGTCCCTTTGCCAGCGCAACTGGACGTTGCGAACAGTGCGCAGCTCATAATCAGGCAGCACTACGTTGACCACAACTTGAATGATGATTGGACGAACGAAATTCGCGACAGGTACAAAATGTCACATGACGGCAAGCTTGTGCCGATTTATCCGCATCGTAGAACGCACGCTTACTGTTCAGGGGTTTTTGGCCTGTCGGGAGCAGGCAAATCGACGACCCTCGAATCTGCTTTAAGGCTCTTTCCAAAAGTCATTCACCATACCAAGTTTGGGTTCAATCAGCTTGTATGGCTTAAGGTTGATGTGCCAAGAGGTGCGAGCTTGAAAGACACGCTCAAGGTTATCTTGGAAACCGTCGATGACGTACTCGGAACCAAGTATGTCAAAGAGGTTGGCAGCCGCGCTACCTTAGCGGACCATGCAAACAAGCTGCATCGTGTCGCGAGGCGACATCACTTGGGTCTCATCGTCCTCGATGAAATGCAGAATGCGCTGCATGCCGTGACAAAGAGCGACCCGCTATTCGACTTCTTCGTGAATCTCACAAACGTTGTTCAGGTGCCGGTGATGGTAAGCGGTACCCCGAAGGCTGCGGGCCTCTTCCGTAAGACGCTGCGCTCCGCACGACGTATCAGTAGTCATGGTGTCATCACATGGAACGGCCTATCCGACAAGACGGACTGGGGGAGGTTCTGCAATCAGTTGCAAAAGTACCAGTGGTTGTCTGACGCTCAACCGCTAACGTCAGCTGACCGCAACTATCTTCACACACTGACCCTTGGATTGCCTGGAATAGCCATACCGTTGTTTCAACTCTCCCAGTACGCCGCTATTACGAACGGTGTGGAAAGGCTCTCGCGTACGATTTTCAAGGACGTTTTCGATGAGAAGATGGCATCGCTTAGGCCGATTCTGGCAGCTATCCGCTCCCGAAGCAAAGTTCGCATGTTCAAGTACGACGACATCTTGGGGGATACGCTCGACGATATCGTTGAATCTATTGAGGAACAAGCAAAGCGCTACGGCTACCACGAGGCAGCGATGGAGCATGATAAGAACGAGTCTGCAATCAGCGCGGTCTCGAGGCTGATGCTTCTGGGCGTACCGCAGGATATTGCGTCGGCGCTCATCAGTCAGGTGCAGCGCGAATATCCGGCTGCGACCAGTCAACAGCTGAGCAACGAAGCAGCCCGGCAGTTCTATCAGGGTAAAGCTCCATCCGAGTCGCTGAACAAGGGCACGCAGGTCAAGCAGGAGGAAATCGTCTAAAGCAACAGGGGCGGTGGCTAGCGGTTGCGCTGCCACCGCCACTTTGGCGAAAGCATAGGAGGCGGAGATGGCACTTGCGTTGCGACTCCCATTCGATGATGAGGTTCTTTCCACGCTCATCATCGAGTATGTAGCCGAGGAACAAGTTGCGGACCGGCGTGCATTCTTGCGGTCAATTCTAGGGTGCCAGACGTCTTCGCTGGTCTCAATGCCACGTGGCCTCAAGCGGCTTAGCGAAGAGACGCGTGACTACTGGAACCTGACGGCAGAAGAAATCGCGCGCCAATTGACCTGTATGCCGTATCACGTTGCTAGCAGTCCCTGCTCGGTGGCGGAAGATGTGCTCACCAGTATGACAGGTGCGCGCACAAAGAACTTCAATCGCGCTGAGTTGGGCTTTGGACTGTATTCCGATAAAACCTTCCTGCGCTATTGCCGCCAATGTATCGCTGAAGACCGAGTGGAGGGTCGGCGCCCTTACTTCCGCAGAACTCAGCAGCTACCCGGGGTCGCTGTATGTCCAAAACACGGAAATTATCTAACCTGTTCAGGACTTCGAGCATCGACGCTACATATCGGCGGTGCAAAAGAGTACCTCGATGTATTCGCAGACGGTGACGACCTTCAGGGCGAAAATCCCAATGGTATTGGGATACAGGTGCTGAGCGAGGTTGCGAAGCGCTCAGCACAAACACTGATTCATGCTGAGCCATCGGCCTATTTCGACCTGTCGAAGCACTACAAGGCGCGTCTCGATGAGATTGGCCTCATGCATGGCAACGGGAATTGCCGACTCGACGAGTTGTCCAGCGCCATGGTTTCTTACTTTGGACGACCGTATTTGTCGTGGCTTGGCTTGCATACGCCGGGGCGTGAGGCTCGAGACTGGATTATCCCGCTGCTATGTCAAGGGCCAACCATTGCGCCGACCATTTCGCACATTCTTCTGCAGCAGTTTTTGTCGTGGAACTCCATTTCGGTATCGCGCTTCGGTGGCGGGAACGTCCTTTCTCAGGGCGTTCGGGTGAGCCATAGTGGTCACTTGAGAAATTCACCTGAGGCTGCTCGGGACGGTGTCAGCATGCGAGAGGTCACGATGGATTTGGGCACTAGCCTCCGCACTAGACCAAGTATCGACTGGAGTCATCGCGACGAAGTCTATCTAGAGTTCTTAAAGCATGCTGCAAATAACGTGCGCCTTGAGATACCGCCGAGAAGGGTCAGTGTCCACCGGATTCTGGTGCTATCGAAGGTTTCCCCTGGCTTTCATAGGCAACTCAAGAAACTTCCTCAGTGTCGGGAGTTTTTGGCGGCAATTGTGGAATCGGGAGAACAGTTTAGGAGGCGTCTTTACATGTACAAGACGCGTAAATCGAGTCAGTGACGCGGGTGTGTTTTTGAAAGATAGAGACTCGATTGTCAATTTAACTGGAGAGGACGATGGCAATCGCACTATTTCCTCTATGCGACGGAGAAGGCATTGGAAGTAATTTTGGTCGCTATGCTGAATATATGAACTTAAGCTCCACCCGTATCCTCAGAAAACGACTTTTCGGGTACCCGTGTAAGCCTGGAACACGCCTGCCATGCTCCGTATCTTATCTCGCGGAGCAGACGCGTGATTACTGGAATCTGAAAGCACAAGAGATAATCGACAATCACACGGAGTTCAGGTACGCGACCATGATGGCGTCGTCAAAAATTCGTGGGGCGCTGCTAGAGAAGATGCTCGGACCTCCGACGTCCACAAGCATAAGGTTGAATATTTGTGGGTTAAGAGGTGAGCTTGTTCCAAGACTCAGATATTGCGAACAATGCTTGGCTGAGTGGAGAGACGCACGGAGGCAACCATTCTGGAAGATGGACCATCAGTTGCCGGGTGTTTATTTTTGTACTGAACATTTGACGGTACTTAAATTCGCAAATAAATCAATTTCGGAGATGAAAATGGATTCCCCAGTTGCGGATGTTTTTCAGGCAACCGATGAATTCGTTTTACGGCAATCGACTCCAGCGGAGAGAGCCGTCGTAGCCGATGTAGCTTTAAGGAGCGTCGACCAGAGAGCGCTAAATCGACCGTCAAAGTCGCAGCGCGCCTATCAGGAGCTTTTACGCGATGCGGGATTTGCCACCACTGAAACGAAAATTTCTTACGGACCATTGGTTCGTGAATGGTTGGCGTACTTCGGCGCTGAATATTGTCAGCTAACCAGCATGAGTGAGCAGAAGATTTATTCGTGGGCGACCAGTGCAACGGGTCGTGTGGGAGGAAGTGAGTTTCCGCATCCGTTCATGTTTCTCGCGGCGGAATCGTTTTTTGAACACCGCTTGAAGTCTCTAGGCTCATTTGTTCCCGCGATAGGGGTTCGTAAGGAAAACTGTGCCGTTGTAACGCCTGTGTGCCGAGGGGATGATGACGTAGGCCAACTAGGACAATTGGTCTGCTCCGCCGCTCTGCACAGAGACAGCGATAGTTTCAAAATTTTCGGAAAATCCAAAAAGTCAGGTCGCTGGAAAGTTGTTTGCTCATGTGGGGTGACTTATTTTGTGAAGGAGAGCTTGGACGTGACGTCACCCCGGATGAAGGCTGTTCGGTATGGGCTGAAATATCAGCAGCATTTTCAGACAATGATGGCGAGGGGTACAAGTATCAACGGGGCGGCACGTGAATTGGGTCTGTCGCCGAAAACGGCATTGGAGTGGAAGCGACAAGAGGTCGATAGCGTCACGGTATCCGCAACGGACCTACGGAGGCTTCGTGCGGAGTGGCGTGAGTTTGTCGAGAGCGCTCCATCAAGAAATCGAATCGTATCAGCGACTCGGATGGGCCGAGCGACGCGTTCGAAGCTGGAGCGCTTCGATAGGGAGTGGTTACTAGAGTTTAACCGGCAGAATGGGTCGTTGCGTCGTGGTGTCAAGGACGGCCATCGGAGGACAAACGTTAGGAGCAACGCCAGGAGCGAGCTGTTTCGGCAGACGCAGCTGAAGATTTGCGCCGCGAGTGATTTGCTCAAGCGGGTCGAGCCACCGGTTCACGTTAGCCGAGCCGCGATTGCCCGAAAAGCGGGGCTACGGGAATCGGCGGCTCGTGATTCGCCATTCTCGGGGCTCCTAGCAGAACTGTCCGAATCACGTGCGGCTTATAGCGAGAGGGTGATTGTGTGGATGACTGCTTTGTCGAAACGGCAACCTTTGAGGAATTTTGAGGAAGTTCGCACGCTGACCGGTTTATATCGGACCAGCTTCAGTGAAGAGCAAAGGGTAAGGATTTGTCGTTTGCTATCGAGAGAGATAGAGGCGGTTGCTGAAGAGTAGTCTCGGGGTGTGTGCGCAACGCTGCTCCGCTGTGTCGGTGTTGGCTGCGGGCCAACTGCACGGCATGGGATTATGGCGTTTCGAACGGCCCCTTTTATATGTGCCAATGCCTTGCTGTGGGGCGCGGCGATAGTGATGGTCGGTTGACCTGCTTCCAGCGGCTCGCCCAACAAGCGCAGGGGCAGCTCACTAGCGCTCTACAGCTTCCTGCACCTTTACGACCCCGGACGGCTGAGGTCCCAGGTGGAGCGAGTTGCGCTGTCGTGTATTCGAGCAGCCTCAAGTGCGCCTCCGTGCAAACGGCCACGGAATTGACGCGGCGCAGCATTTTTTTATGGCACCCCATTTTTCTAAGAGGTGTCTCCGCTTTAGCTGATGGGATGCTGCAGACTTTATGTCCATGAATGGCGCCACTGGATGCGTCACGAACGAATGGCTGCAGACTTTGATTCCAGAAAGCCGGCCGGCTACACACGGTCTTGTAAGCCTTCCAGCGCAGGTTTGCTGCAAACTTTGATGTCTCCCGATAATTGGCGTTTCGTCTGATAAAGCGCGCTTCCGGCGATAACGGCCTCGGGTTCACCCCGCCTTGACAAGCGCGCATTCACACTCCGATAATGCGCTGGACGTTCGCTAAACGAATCAGTGTTCGTATATAGAACTTTTCGCGATCGGGTGGCGTGGACTTTCCGCGATGCGCATCGCTTTCAGGAACAGGCATGATCAACAAGATTTTTGATTCGCTTCAAGCCGCCGTCGCCGACATTCAGGACGGCGCCACGGTCATGATCGGCGGCTTCGGCACGGCCGGGATGCCGGCGGAACTGATCGACGCGCTGATCGCGCAAGGCTCGCGCGAGCTGACGATCGTGAACAACAACGCCGGTAACGGTGACACGGGTCTGGCCGCGCTGCTCAAGGCCAAACGGGTACGCAAGATCATCTGCTCGTTCCCGCGCCAGACCGACTCGTACGTGTTCGACGGCCTGTATCGCGCCGGCGAAGTCGAGCTCGAACTCGTGCCGCAGGGCAACCTGGCCGAGCGCATCCGCGCGGCGGGCGCAGGCATCGGCGGTTTCTTCACGCCCACGGGCTACGGCACGAAGCTGGCCGAAGGCAAGGAAACGCGCCTGATCGACGGCCGCCATTACGTGCTCGAAGCGCCGCTGCACGCCGACTTCGCGCTCATCAAGGCGTACAAGGGCGATCGCTGGGGCAATCTGGTCTATCGTAAAACGGCGCGCAACTTCGGCCCGATCATGGCGAGCGCAGCGAAGGTTGCGATCGCGCAGGTCTCGGAAGTCGTCGAACTCGGCGCTCTGGACCCCGAAAACATCGTGACGCCGGGCATTTTCGTGCAACGCGTCGTTGAAGTGCCGCAGGCGGCGCATCAAGCGCAGCAAGCCGGTCAGGCCGCCTGAAGCTACGGAGTTAAGCAATGAAACGGTTGAATCGCGACGAAATGGCTCAACGCGTGGCTCAGGACATTCCTGAGGGCGCTTATGTGAATCTCGGTATCGGCGTGCCGACGCTGGTGGCCAACCACCTCGATCCGAGCAAGGAAATCTTCCTGCACAGCGAAAACGGTCTGCTCGGCATGGGCCCGGCACCGGCGGCTGGCGCGGAAGACGACGAACTGATCAACGCAGGCAAGCAGCACGTCACGCTGCTCACCGGCGGCGCGTTCTTCCATCACGCGGATTCGTTCGCGATGATGCGCGGCGGCCACCTCGACTACTGCGTGCTCGGCGCGTTCCAGGTGTCCGTGAAGGGCGACCTCGCGAACTGGCACACCGGCGCACCCGATGCGATCCCCGCCGTGGGCGGCGCAATGGACCTCGCACTGGGCGCCAAGCAGGTGTTCGTGATGATGGAACTGCTCACGAAGCAGGGCGAAAGCAAGCTCGTGAACGAATGCTCGTACCCGGTCACGGGCGTGGGCTGCGTGGGCCGCATCTACACCGACCTCGCCGCGTTCGACGTGACGCCGGATGGCCTCGAAGTGCGCGAAATCTATTCGGATATCGACTTTGACGCGCTGCAGAAGCTTGCCGGCGTGGCGCTGATCGACGCGACGCAAAACCGCCGCGCAGCGTAAACTCCTGCAACGCGCTTAACGTATGTGAATCAGCGTGGCGCGGCGTCTGGCGGCAATCGTCGCCGGGCGTCGCGCCATCTGCATTTGCGCGCGATGTTTGTCGCGCGCGCATCCAGACTTTTTTCATATCGATCCATGATTGAACGCCTCACGAGCCTGATCTGCGGCACCGAGCCGATGAACGCCGTCTGGTCGACCGAGGCCACGCTGCAGCGCATGCTCGACGTGGAAGCGGCGCTGGCGCGCGCATCGGCAGTCCATGGCGTGATTCCGCACAGCGCCGTGGCCGCCATCGTCGCGACCTGCAAGGCCAGCCAGCTCGACGCCGAAGCGCTCGCACGCGACGCCGCGCTGGGCGGCAATCTGGCGATTCCGCTCGTCAAGCAATTGACGGCGCGCGTGAAAGACGCCGACCCCGAAGCCGCCAAATTCGTGCATTGGGGCGCGACGAGCCAGGACATCATCGATACGGCGACCGTGCTGCAACTGCGCGACGCGCTCGCGCTGATCGAAACCAGCCTCGACGCCACCTGCGCAAAAGTTGCCGATCTCGCGCGTGCGCATCGCGCGACGCCCGCCGTGGGCCGCACCTGGCTGCAACAGGCTTTGCCGATTACGCTCGGCCTCAAATTCGCGCAGTGGCTCGACACGCTGCTGCGTCATCGCGAGCGTCTGGCTGCGCTGCGCGAACGCGCGCTGGTGCTGCAGTTCGGCGGCGCGGCGGGCACGCTCGCGAGCCTGCGCGCTGCCGCTGCGAACGTCAGCGCCGAACTCGCCAAAGACCTCGGCCTCGCGCAGCCCGCGCTGCCGTGGCACACGCAGCGCGATCGCATCGCCGAAGCCGCTTCGTTCTTCGGCATGCTGATCGGCACGCTCGGCAAGATCGCGCGCGATATTTCGCTGCAGATGCAGACCGAAATCGGCGAACTCGGCGAGCCTGCGGCGGCAGGCAAGGGCGGTTCGTCGACCATGCCGCACAAGCGCAATCCGGTGGGCTGCGCGGCTGTGCTGACCGCCGCCACGCGCGCGCCTGGCCTCGTCGCCACGGTGTTCGCGGGCATGGTGCAGGAGCACGAACGCGCGCTCGGCGGCTGGCAAGCCGAATGGGACGCGCTGCCCGAACTCGCCCGCCTCGCCGGCGGTGCGCTCGCGCAGATCGAGCAGATCGCGGGCGGACTCGAAGTGCGTCCCGAGCGTCTCGCCGCGAATCTCGACGTCACGCACGGCCTGATTCTGGGCGAAGCCGTGATGCTCGCGCTTGGAGACCGCATCGGCCGCCTGGATGCGCATCATCTGGTTGAGCGCGCATCGAAATCGGCGGTGCAGTCGGGCCGCACGCTGTACGACGTGCTGGCGGCCGAACCCGCCATCACGCAACATCTGGACGAAGCGCGCCTGAAGGCGCTGCTCGATCCCGCCAATTACGTGGGCGAAGCGCACGCGTTCGTCGACGCGGTGCTCGCGTCGTATGCGAGCGCCCTGCAGCGCACGCCCCCTTCTTCATCGCAGACTCATCAGGAGTAACCGCATGCCTTACGCAGCCGTCAACGACACGCAGCTGTTCTACCGCATCGATGGCGCAGAGAACACCGACGCGCCCTGGCTGGTTCTGTCGAACTCGCTCGGCAGCGATGTGTCGATGTGGACGCCCCAGCTCGTCGAATTCTCGAAGCACTTCCGCGTGCTGCGCTACGACACGCGCGGCCACGGCCACTCGGCCGCGCCGCAAGGTCCGTACACCATCGAGCAACTGACCGGCGACGTGATCGGCCTGCTCGATCATCTGGGCATCGCACGCGCGCATTTCTGCGGCGTCTCGATGGGCGGTCTCACGGGCGTGGGCCTGGGCGCGCGTTTCGCGAGCCGCATCGACCGTCTCGTGCTGTGCAACACGGCGGCGAAGATCGGCACGCCGCAAGTGTGGGAGCCGCGCGCGGCGAAGGCCCGCAACGAAGGCATGCTGTCGCTCGCGGATGCGGTGCTGCCGCGCTGGTTCACGGCCGAATTCATGGAGCGCAACCCGCTCGTGATCGCGCAGGCGCGCGACGTGTTCGTGCACACCGACAAGGACGGCTACGCTTCGAACTGCGACGCGCTCAACGCCGCCGATCTGCGCGGCGAAGCCGCTTCGATCAAGGCGCCGACGCTCGTGATCTCGGGCACGCACGATCTGGCCGCCACGCCCGCACAGGGCCGCGAACTCGCCGAATCGGTGCCGGGCGGCCGTTACGTCGAACTGAATGCCTCGCACATCTCGAACGTCGAATTGACGGACGAATTCAACAAGGTAGTCCTGAGTTTCCTGCTGGAGTCGAAATGAACGAAGACGATCGCTACGAAGCGGGTTTGAAGGTGCGTCGCGCGGTGCTGGGCGACGCGCACGTCGATCGCTCGATCGCCAACCGCACGGACCTGACCGAAGAATTCCAGAAACTCATTTCGCGCTATGCGTGGGGCGAAATCTGGACGCGCGAAGGTCTGCCGCGCCACACGCGCAGCCTGCTGACGATCTCGATGATGGTCGCGCTCAATCGCAACGAGGAGCTGGCGCTCCATCTGCGTGCCGCGAAGAACAACGGCGTGACGCGCGAGGAAATCAAGGAAGTGCTGCTGCAGACCGCGATCTACTGCGGCGTGCCGGCGGCGAATTCGGCCTTCCATCTGGCCGATAAGATCTTCCGCGAGGAAGACGCTGCAGCGGCAGAAAAGGCCTGATCCGGCCGGATCGCCGGGCCGCCTGACCCATGCAAAAGGGCACGCCTCGCGCGTGCCCTGCAAGTGCTTACTCGGCGGCGTCGTGCTCCGCCACATACTGGCGCAGCACGGCGAGCACCGCGGCATCTTCCGCGCGGCTCGCCGCGTCGCTGGCCGATCCCGCTTCTTCCTCTTCGCCCAGCAATGCGGGCGGCGCCGCGATCGTCTCGAACTCGTGGCCTTCGCGGAACACGCGAATCTCGTGTGTCGCCGCCGTATATTCCGCTACCCAGTGAACGCCTTCGATGTGCGCGCCCACGCGAATTGGTGTCTTCATCGCCAGACCTCCCGCCTTGCCGTGTCCATCAGCCAACGATACGCCGATGACGCCCGCCGTGCGCGCATGATGATCGGACGAATGCGCGCCGGCTGAAAGCAAAACGGCCCGCTCGTAGCGAGCAGGCCGTGGCAACCGCGCAATGCCGAAGCCGCGTTACGCGACCTTCGTCAGCACTTCGCGCACCGTGCCGAACAGGCGCTCGATTTCCTCTTCGGTGATGATGAGCGGCGGCGAGAACGCGAGAATATCGCCCGTGAAGCGGATCAGCACGCCCGCTTCGAAGCACTTCACGAACACCTCGTAAGCGCGCGCGCCCACCGCGCCGTCGCGCGAATCGAGCTCGATGCCCGCAACCATGCCCAGGTTGCGCACGTCCTTCACGTGCGGCGCGTCGCGCAGCGCGTGCGCGGCGGCTTCGAACTTCGGCGCGAGGCTGTGCGCGCGTTCGAACAGGCCTTCGCGGCGGTACAGATCCTGGGTGGCGATCGCCGCCGCCGCAGCCAGCGGGTGTGCCGAATACGTGTAGCCGTGGAACAGTTCGATCGCGCCCGGCGCGCCGCTGTTGACCACCGTGTCGTGGATCGTGCGGCTCACGGCCACGCCGCCCATCGGCACGGCGGCGTTGTTGATCGCCTTGGCCATCGTGATGATGTCCGGCGTCACGCCGAAATACTCGCTCGCCGTGGCCTTGCCCAGACGGCCGAAACCGGTGATGACTTCGTCGAAAATCAGCACGATGCCGTGCTTCGTGCAGATTTCGCGCAGACGTTGCAGATAGCCTTGCGGCGGAATCAGCACGCCCGTCGAACCGGCAACCGGCTCGACGATCACGGCGGCGATCGTCGACGCATCGTGCAGCGCGACGATGCGTTCGAGGTCATCCGCGAGATGCGCGCCCCACGCGGGCTGGCCCTTCGTGAAAGCGTTCTGTTCGAGGTTGTGCGTGTGCGGCAGATGATCGATGGCGGGCAGCAACTGGCCCGAGAAGGTCTTGCGATTCGCGCCGATCCCGCCGACCGAAATGCCGCCGAAGCCCACGCCGTGATAGCCGCGCTCGCGGCCGATCAGCTTGGTGCGCTGGCCTTCGCCGCGCGAGCGATGGTAGGCGAGGGCGATCTTCAGCGCCGTATCGACCGATTCCGAACCCGAGTTCGTGAAGAACACGCGGTCGAGGCCTTCCGGCATGATTTCGGCGATCTTGCTGGCCGCTTCGAAAGCGAGCGGGTGACCCATCTGGAAGGTGGGCGCGAAGTCGAGCTTGCCTGCCTGTTGCGCAATCGCCGCGACGATTTCATCGCGACCGTGACCCGCGTTCACGCACCAGAGACCGGCGCTGCCGTCCATCACCTCACGGCCGTCGGTCGTGCGGTAATACATGCCCTTGGCCGATTCCAGCAGGCGCGGCGCGGCCTTGAACTGACGGTTGGCCGTAAAGGGCATCCAGAACGACGAAAGATCGTCGATGACGGGGCGCGAAGTCATGAGTTTCTCCTCCAAAGTGGTTGAACAGAATGTAGCGTCCGGGCTTGAAGCGCGGCATATACAGTCTCTATACTGCGCTGATAACCGTGCTGGACAATCTGCCGCAACTGTATTGGTCTGTGCATAACGTGCCACTCACATTCTCATGATCGAATTCGAACTGGAACGCGGCCGCGGGGCCGCCGCCACGCTTGTCGAGCAACTGGTGCGGGCCTTCGCGCAGGCGATCGAGGGCAACTCGCTGCGCGCGGGCGCGCTGCTGCCTTCGGTGCGCCAACTGGCGCAATCGCACGCGCTGTCCACCTATACGGTGACGGACGCGTACAACCGTCTGGTGTCGATGGGGCTGGTGGTGGCGCGGCGCGGCTCGGGGTATCGCGTGGCGCCGCGCGAAGCCGCGCCGCGTGCGAGTGCCGGCGCGGCCGTCTGGCAGCCGCCCGCGCTCACGGCCACCTGGCTGCTGTCCGACGTCTTCGCCGATCATTCGGTGCCGATCAAGGCGGGCTGCGGCTGGATGCCAGCCGAGTGGATCAACGAAACCGGCCTGCATCACGCATTGCGCGCGACGAGCCGCGTGCCCGCAGTGCGTCTGGGCGACTACGGCCACCCGTACGGTTTTGCGCCGCTGCGCGAGCGCATTGCCGCGCAGCTGGACCGCCAGGGTTTGCCGGTCGAAACCGGCAACGTGCTGCTCACGCAGGGCGCGACGCAAGGCCTCGATCTGATCGTGCGCACGCTGCTGCGTCCCGGCGACGCCGTGCTGGTGGAAGATCCCGGCTATTGCAACCTGCTGCAGATTCTCAAGCTGGCGGGCCTCACGGTGCATGGCGTGCCGCGCACGCCCGCCGGGCTCGATCTCGACGCGCTCGAACAGCAGGTGGCCGCCCATCGTCCGAAGGCGATCTTCGTCAACACGACGCTGCAGAATCCCACCGGCGCGACCTACACGATGGCCAACGCATTCCGGCTGCTGCAGATCGCGGAACGCGAACGCATGTGGGTCGTGGAAGACGATGTGAGCCGCGAACTCGCGCCGCCCGGCGCGCCGCTGCTGGCCGCGATGGAAGGCCTGCGCCGCGTGCTTTATGTGAGCGGATTTTCGAAGACGGTGACGCCTTCGCTGCGCTGCGGCTATGTGGTCGCAGAGCGCGACGTGCTGCGCGAACTCGCGCGCGCGAAGATGGCGGTGGGGCTGACGTCTTCGGAGACGATCGAGCGCATCGTCGACAAGGTGCTGGTGGAAGGGCGTTACACGCGCCACGTCGAGATCGTCAACGAGCAGTTGAAAGCCGCGCATGCGGCGTTCGAAGATCGTATCGATTCGCTGGGGCTGGAGCCGTTCTGCCGGCCGCGCGCGGGCCTGTTCATGCTGGTGCGCCTGCCGGTGGAAGCGGCGCGCGCCGGTGAGATCGCCACCGCCGCGTTGCGCGACGGCATCTGGCTCGCGCCCGGCTCCTATTTTCGCCCCGACGACGCGGCCAGCGCGTGGTTCCGCTTCAACGCGCCGTATTCGCTCGACGATGCGCTCTGGCGGTTCATCGAGCGCATCGGCAAAAGGATTTGATCGGCAATCCTGATGAGACGGATCAGCGCTGCAGCAGATGCACAAGCAGCGGATACATCGACGCGACCAGCGACAGCGCCATGGCGATGTTGAACAGGCGCAGGCGGCGCGGATCGGCGAGAAAACGGCGCATGCCCGTGCCGAACGCCGCCCACACGCAGATGCAGGGCAGGCCGACCACGTAGAACAGCACGGCCATCGCTACGGTATTGAGGCCGAAATCCGTCGACAGACGAATCGTGGTCACGGCCGTGAGCACCATCATCCACGCTTTGGGGTTGATCCACTGGAACGCGATGGCTTCGTGAAAGCGCATCGGGCGGCGCTCGCCGCTCTTGATCTTCATGCCGCCCGAAGTGCCGATCTTCCACGCCAGCCACAGCAGATAAGCCACGCTCGCGGCTTCGAGCACCGTGTACAGCACGGGAATGCGCCGGAACGCTTCGCCCAGACCGAAACCCACGCACAGCATCAGGACCACGACGCCCGCGCTGATGCCGAGCATATGCGGCACCGTGCGCCGGAAGCCGAAGTTGACGCCGGAGGTGAGCAGCATCGTGTTGTTCGGGCCGGGCGTGATGGACGTGACGACCACGAACAGCATGCCGGCGGGCAGGGCGCTGAGCATTTCGGGCAGCATGAGGCGAAGACTCCGGGGAAAAGATGGCGATCCTGATGATCGTCGAGGAGTCAGTGTAACGAGATGGATCGGTACAGTACCGGTACAGATTGTCAGCCGGAAACCGGTACGGCGTGGGGGACGATTGAGCGGGATTGTCCGGCCGGGGTTGTCCAACCGGGTTGTTCAACGATCGCGGCTTCGGCGCTCCGGTTTATTCCGGCATGGCCGCAGCAGCAGCGGGCGCAGCCAGCGTCGCGCTGTCGGCGAGTGTCTTGATGCGTGCGGCTATATCGTCGTCGAGCGGCGTGTAGACGATCATGCCCAGATCCGGGCGGCCATCGACGGCAAAAGCCGAATACTCCAGCTCGATCGCGCCAAGCACGGGATGCTGCAGGCGCTTGACGCCGCCATCGGCGTGATTGTGCAGGTCGTTCTCGCGCCAAAGCGCGGCGAATTCCGGGCTCACGCTGCTCAGTTCCTCGACGAGTTCCCCCGCCTCCGACACCAGACCCGCGCGCGCCACATCGGCCCGAAACGCGCCCACCACAAAACGCGCGACGCTCTCCCAGTCATGCTGCTTCGCGCGCACCTCGGCATGGCCGAACAGAAACCGCAGGATATTGCGGCCGTCGGGCGGCAGCGCGCCGTAATCGGTCAGCACGACCGCAGCGGCGCGATTCCACGCGATCACGTCCCAGACGGGATTCTTGATGATGGCAGGACTCGACGGCAGCGAATCCAGAAAGCGCTGCAAGCGCGGATGCACGTCGTTGACGGCGCGGTAGCGCACTTCCGGCGGCCGGCCGAGGCCGAGCATGAAGAGATGTTCGCGTTCGGTGTGGGTGAGCATCAGCGCGCCCGCGATGCGTTCGAGCACGCTCGCCGAGGGCGCGCCGCCACGGCCCTGTTCGAGCCACGTGTACCAGGTCGGGCTGATATTGGCGCGCTGCGCGACTTCCTCGCGACGCAGGCCAGGCGTGCGCCGCCGCCCGGAAAAGCCGAAGCTCGCGGGATCGAGCCGGGTGCGGCGGCTCTTCAGGAAGTCGCCGAGCGAGGTGGAACTGGGGGAGGACGTGGTGACCGACATGGGAATCCTGTTAGTCGTTTTACCATGATAACGTCACTACTTTAACGGAATAAGAATCCGTCAGATAGTGCGGAGGTCACGACCAGAAGGAGTTGACGATGCGAATCTTTTTGACGGGCGCGACCGGTTTTATCGGCTCGGCCCTTATCCCTGAACTGATTCAGGCGGGCCATCAGGTGAGCGGCATGACGCGCTCGGACGCCGGTGCGCAGGCGCTCGCGCAAGCCGGCGCCCAGGCGCATTTCGGCACGCTCGAAGACGTCGAAAGCCTCAAGCGCGGGGCCGACAACGCGGATGCGGTCATTCACGCGGCGTTCGATCACGATTTTTCCCGCTTCGTGGAGAACTGCGAAAAGGACAAGCGCGCGATTGCGGCGCTGGGTTCCGTGCTGGCCGGTTCGGACCGGCCGCTGCTGATTACGTCGGGCACCGGCGTCGGCAGCGGCGAACAGGGCGAGCTTGCGCGCGAGGACGTGTTCAATACCACGCATCCTAATCCGCGCATCGGCTCGGAAATCGCGGGCAATGCGCTGCTCGAAGCGGGCGTGAATGTTTCGGTGATGCGTTTGCCGCAGGTGCACAACCCGTTCAGGCAAGGGCTGATTTCGCCGCTGATTGCGATTGCGCGCGAAAAAGGCGCGGTGGCCTATGTGGGCGAGGGGCGCAACCGCTGGCCGGCCGGGCATCTATCCGATGTCGTGCGGCTTTATCGGCTGGCGATCGAAAAAGCGGAGCGCGGCGCGCGTTATCACGCGGTCGGCGAAGAGGGCGTCAGCAGCCGCGAGATCGCCGAGTCGCTCGGGCGCGGCCTGAAACTGCCGGTCGTGTCGATTCCGGCGGAGCAGGCGCAAGCGCAGTTCGGCTGGATGGCGATGTTCGTCGGCATGGATATGCCTGCTTCCAGCGCCCTAACGCAGGCGCGTCTGGGCTGGCGGCCGAGCGGGCCGTCGCTGATCTCGGATCTGGATCAGGCGCGGTATCTGTAACCGGCAGTGAGAAGCAGCGCGCGGTTCCGCCCGGCGGAGCCGCGCATTGTTACGGTATGCGAATGGTTACGAGGCGCAGACGAACTTGAGCGCCCGGTCGAGTTCGGTGTCGGGTTCGACATCGGTGAAGGTTTCGTTGCTGACCGTGGGCAGCGTGTCGACGCGATCCAGCAACTGGCCTTGCGCGTCGTAGCTCAGGCGGCTGGTCAGCGAGGTCTGATGTTTTTTGCAGTCGAACGCGATTCGTTGCTTGAGCAACGTTACCGGCGCGAGCGCGTGCGAAATCGCCGTGGGCTCGGCGTAGCGAATCTGAATCCAGGCGCGGCGAATGGCGCCTTCGCGCACGATGGAATCGGTGTTGACCGATTCGGTCCATCGGTTCGGCACGGACGCCACGGTGGTCCAGCCCGCCGCATGAACGGCCGATGCGGCCAGCGCCGCCGACGCTACGGCGAGACAAGTCAGAAGCCGCGGCGCGCGGCGCCAGTCATGATGTGAAAGTGCTTGGGCGCTCATAGCTTTCTCTGCAATCGGAACGATTCGTGGGTCAATCATTGGCCCTTGATTGTAAGCGTGCGAGCTAGCCACAAGCAGCGGCGAAAACAGCGCAGAAAACCGCTCAATTAACGCGACTGTGCGCGACTGTGTGCGACTGCGCCAGCCAGGACGGCCAGCGTCCGGCGAGACACTACGCCTCTACCACACCCGAGCGCATCATCGACTGGTATTTCACCGGCGTCATATGCAGCACGCGCTTGAACATCACGGCGAAGGAACTGGCGTCGGCGTAACCGAGATAGCGGGCCACTTCGTCGATGGGCGTATGCGTGGACAGCAGGCACATCGCTTCCGACACGCGCATTTCCTCGCGCCATTTCGCGAACGGCATGCCGGTTTCGCGCTGGAAATGCCGCGCGAGCGTGCGCGAACTCGCGCCGAAACGGTCGCCCCAATGTTCGAGCGAATCGCTGTTGGCGGGCTCTTCGATCAGCGCCTGGCAGATGCGGTGCAGACGCGGATGCTGCGGCAGCGGCAGGCGGCCGGGCGGTTCGTCGGCGGGCGTGGCCGCGGCGAGCAGTTTGACGATCAACTGGGTGAGGATATCGGCGAGACTGCCGGGCGCGCGCGTTCGCGCGGGCTCCTTCACGAGCGCGAGAATCGCCTCGCGCAGCAGCCCGCCGACCGGCAATAGACGGCCTTCGTCGGCGGCGTTCAGCGGACACGGATCGAGATAGAGCGTGCGAAACCCCACCTTGCCGACCATCTCCAGTTCGTGTTCGACGAAAGGCGGCACGAGCATCGCGCAATCGGGCGTCACGACCCAGCTCGCGGCCGGCGTGCGTACGCGGATCAACCCGCTCGTGGCGTAGAGCAACTGGGCGTGAGCATGCCGGTGCGCGAATTCGCGCGCGCCCGCTTCGTACTCGATCGCCTCGCCGTACACGGGCGGCAGAACGTCCTCCGGCGCCGCGGCGGCGGCCGGATCGGGCATGATGAGCGCGTTGTCCGTTCGATTCGAAAAGTCTTCCATAACATTCCAGCTGGCAAGGCGGCTGCGGGCGCTATCGTCCGGTTTTGCCCGTTTTCAGCGATCTGTCTGCGGTCTTGATCGACCGGGGCAGTATAGCTTTTGCGTCGGTAATAAGATGCATTATCATTCAAAGTTCATTTTTCAAGCGATGGCATAAGCGGATGGTGTTCGATGCTTCAGCCCGGCCCGACGCCGGACAACCCATCAGCCCGGCGACGCAAAGCGCCGGCGCTCGACCGCAGCGGCTCGCCGCGCGCGGCCGTTGGCCCGACGATATCGCGCTCTGGCGTGTCGACTTCGACTTCGCGCAGACGCCCGCCGACGCGCCTTTTCTCGACGATGCCGAGCGCGCCAGGGCCCAGCGCTATCTCCAGCGCGCCGATCAGATCCGTTTTGCCGTCACGCGCTCGGTGTTGCGCCAGTTGCTCGCCGATGCCATCGGCGATGCGCCCGACGCGCTGCGCTTCGTCTTTTCCGAGCGCGGCAAGCCGCAGTTGCAGGATCACATCGGGCTATCGTTCAACGTCTCGCACGCGGGCAATCACGCGTTGATCGCGCTTTCCCGCACGCGCGAGGTCGGTATCGACATCGAGCAGCACAACGCGTCGATCGACTGGCGCGGGCTCTCGCGGCTCGTATGCACGCCCGCCGAGCGGCAGGCGCTCGACAGCGCGCCGCCGCCATCGCAGGCCGCGCTGTTCATGCACTGCTGGACCGCGAAGGAAGCCTTGCTCAAAGCGCTGGGTCTGGGCATCGCGCACGGACTGCTGGCGCTGGGCGTCGATCTGGCGGGCGAGGGCGGCGTGGAGCGTGCCGCATCGCCGCACGTGGTTGGCAGCGCCGCGGAGTTCGGCGCGGCCAGCCAGTTGCACTACCGCTGGCTCGACGATCTGCCCGGCTACGCCTGCTGCCTCGCCTTTGCAAAGCCCGGCAGCAGCGCGCGCACCGGCGCTTAAGGCCCGATCCAGCCTACCGCGTGAATCTGCCTGACCGGCTGCGCGACCGAAATCGCGCCGCGAATCTCGCCGGGCATCGGCACGTCGATCACATGCCAGCGGCCTTCGTCGGCGAGATCGATCCAGACGGCGGGGCTGTCTTCGTCGAGTTCGTCGAGGTCGTCGCCTGCCGCCGTCGCGTCTTCGACCCGCATCGCGCCCGACAGGCTGGTGTGGCGCGCGGTGCGGCGCAGCGCATCGGCGTGGCGGCGGCTGGCGTCTTCCTGCTGGCGGCGCGTGCTGGCCTGGGCGAATTCCCACACGCTCGCGCGCGCGAGGTCCTCCGCGCCGCTGGTTTCGCTGCCGGGACGCGGCATCGTAATGCCCAGTCCCAGCGTCGACGGCCCGATGCCGATCAACACCCAGATGCCGCCAAACGCGATATCCACACTCAAACACCGATCGCCGACCACGATCTGCGCGCCGCGATGCTCGCCATGTCCATCGACGATCTGCACTTCGCGTGGCGGCAAGCCAGTCAGATTCGCGCCGATCCAGCGCAGCATCACGCGGCTCGCGATATAGCGATGGCGCAGCGCCGCGTTCGGATGAAAGCGCGCGCGATTACGCTCGGCGTCGGACAGCCATTTTTCGCTTTCGTGGATCGCCACCGGCAGCCAGCTGGCGCGAAAGCGCCACAGATGCAGCACGCCGGCATCGGGCATCTTGAGCTGCGCGGGATAGCGCCGCGTGAGCCGGTGCGTCGTGAAGACGGGCGAGTTCGACGCGCTGCGCGCTGCGCGGCTGCGCGACAGCCGCCGGCCGTAGCGCGGGGTGAGTTCCGTTTGCGAGGCGAGATATGACATGCGGTCGGTCCTCCATGCCAGTGTCGGGTTATTGCATCTGCGTGGACGGGCTGCTGAGCACGCGGCGGCTCTGCGTATCGCGCGTGATCGCTTCTTCGGTGAACGGCACGGCCAGCCAGCGCTGCGCCGCGTAGGCGCGCACGCCATCGGCGTAATGCGGCGAGGCCGGATCGTCGGATTCGGACGAGGCGATCAGCGTATGCGCGAGGACGCCGTGATCGTCGAACGACACCACTTGCAGATACGTGTTGCCGTTCGGGTTGCGGTTCATCGATTCGGCTTCCTTATCGAACGGATGCATGGCGCAGGCCGCCGTGAAATAGCCTTCGGCGTCGCAGCCGCCGTACAGGCCGATGCGTGCGTCGTCGCGCTGCACGTAGAGCGCGGCGTCGTGCGGCGCATCGAGCGCGAGACCCGCGGCGCGCAGCGTGGCGATCGCCTTGCGCAGCGCGGCGGTGAGCGTGGCCGGGTCGGCGGCGATGCCCGCAGGCGTCGTCAGCGGCTGCTGCGGATCGAAGGGCACGGCATAGAGCTGCTGCGCCGGGATCGCCGCGAGCTGCTTCCAGTAGACGTCCCACAGCGTCGCGCCGCGTGCGTTCGCGCTGCCTTCGTCGTTCCAGGCGGCCAGCACGCTGCAGGCTTCGTGCAGATCGGCGTCGTGTGCGGTCGCGGCGGGCGTGCAGACGCGCGCGAGCACCGCATCCTTGAACAGCACAGCCGACATCGCGCGGCTGTCGAGCACGCTTTGCATCAGCGAGGCGGGGTTCACGCGGCCCGGCTGCGCCATCTGCTGCGCGGCGATCTCGTGACCCAGACGCGTGCGCAGCGACTGCGCCGTACCGGTTTCGCCGACCACCGGCGCGAAGCCCGTCAGCGGCGCGGCCGGATTGGTGAGCCAGTAGCTGCCGTTGAAATTGCCGACGTAATCGCGGCGCGCGAGCGAGGGCAGATCGGCGGCCGGCATGGCGCCGGGCTGCGCTGCCTGCGCATTGCTCTGCCAGTCGCAGTCGCTGCGCGAACCGTCGAGGAAGGGCAGGCCCGGCATGCGCGCGGCGACAGCGTGCCCGAGCGGCGGCGTGCAGCGCTGCGCGAGCGCGGCGCTCACGTCCGGCACCGCGCCGATATCCGCATACCAGGCACGCGGATCGCCGCGCCCGATCGCGAACGTGTTGACCCACGGCACCGCCGCGTTGCGTTTCTGGATCGCGATGAAATCGTCGAGCGAGCGCGCCTGGCCCCAGTCGAGGAAGTTTTCGAATACGCGGAAGTTATCGGCGTTGATGTCGCGCAGCGCGAAGGCCTGCTGCGCGTTCCAGCCGAGCGCGGGCGACAGCGCGCCCAGATTCACCAGCGGGCCGAAGCGCGAACGGTAGAGCGTGCGCGTGACGGTGTGCAGCGTGCCGTCGGCGGCGCGCGCCTGCACGTTCAGGCGCACCGGCGTCATGGCTTCTTCGTGGCCGTCGTAGACGTAGCGCGTGGGCGCGCCCGGCACCAGCTTGAGCTGGAACACGCCGAAGCGCTTTGCGCTGGAAACCGTGTGGGTCCACGCGACGTTCTGGTTGAAGCCCATCACGATCAGCGGCACGCCGAGGAACGACACGCCGCTCACATCGAGCTGGCCGGGAATCGTCAGCTGTGCCTGGTAGAAGCGGTCGGGGCCGGTCCAGAACCAGTGCGGATTGCCGAACAGCAGCGCGCGGCCGTCGTGGGTCGCGTCCGCGCCAAAGGCGAGGGCGTTGCTGCCGATGCCCGCCTGACCGCCCACGTATTCGAGTGGCGCGGTTGCGGCAAGCGTTTCGGCGCGTTGGCCGATGGCGGCGTGAGGTTCGGCGGCGGCCTGGGCGGCGGGCGGCTGCGCGGTCGCGATCGCCGCGACGAAGCGCGCTTCGCCGCCGGCGAGATTCGCGGCGTAGAGGCGGCGGTAGACGTCGGCGCGGGCAATCGGCGTGAGCCACGCCGCGCCGCGGCAGGCCGCGTGCGCGCCTGCGTGATCGCCCGCGCGCACTTCGCCCGCATAGCGGTTGTAGCCATCGACGAAACCGTCGATCAGCTTGCGCATGGTCGGCGTCTGGCTGTCGCGGTAACGGGCGACGGCGGCATCGTCGGCGACGAAGCGGAAGAAGAAGTCGGCGTCCAGATTGTCCGGCTGGCCGAAGGTCGCGCCGGTTTCGGGCCGCGCCTGCGGGCCGAAGTAGCGCGAGCGCTCGCCGCGATAGGTCACGAAGGCTTCGGCCATCGTGCAGAGATTGTCTTCGGCCTGACTGTAGCCATAGCCGTAGCCGAGGCTGCCCCAGTCGTCGGCTTTCACGTGCGGAATGCCGAGCGCGGTGCGGCGGATATCGACCTGGTACGGGCCGCCTTGCGGGGCGAACGACGTCTGCGTATCGCGCGACGGCGTGGCGCAGCTTTGCAGCAGCAGCGCGACGGCCAGCGCGCCGCCGAGCGCGGCCGGCGCGCGCAAAGCGTCAAGCTGGCGATGAAGCTGGCGAAGGCGGTGAGCGAACGAAAAATCGGGCATGGCTTTCGGTATCGGTTGCGTTGGTGTGCGCTTGTGCGAGCTTGTGCGAGCTTCAGTGCGCGTCGGCGCGAGCGGGCTGGACTTCGCCGGCGCGCTGCGGACGCACTTCCTCGACGATGCGGCCGTTCTCCAGCCGGATATAGCGATCCGACGCATCGAAATAACGGTCGTCGTGCGAAATCACGATCAGCGTTTTGCCCTGGCGCTTCAGGTCCGGCAGGATCTCGGTGTAGAACACGCGGCGGAAGGTCGGGTCCTGATCGGCGGCCCATTCGTCGAGCACCATCACCGGGCGCTGTTCGAGATACGCGTGCACGAGCGCGAGCCGCTTGCGCTGGCCGGTCGAGAGATCGGTGGTGGTGAACGCGCCGTCGCGCACCTGCACCTTATGGGCGATTTCGAGGCGTTCGAGATAGCGCTGCGCCTGAGCGCCCAGGCGCGCTTCGCCCGGAATCAGCGTGTCGAACAGGTAGTAGTCGGAAAACACCGCCGAAAAGAGCTGGCGATAAGCGTCGAGATCGCGGTCGTCGACGGGCTGGCCGTCCACTTGCAACTGCCCCGCATCGGGACGATAGAGGCCGAGCAGCAGCTTGATCAGCGTGGTCTTGCCGCAGCCGTTTTCGCCGACGATAAAGAGCGTCTCGCCGCGCGCGATGGTCAGATCGACCGGACCGAGCGCGAAGCCGCCAGGCGCGGGCGAATCGTTTTGATCCGCGTGCTTGTTTTTATCGTCGTCGCCAGTGGCGAGCGGCGCGGCGAAGCGGTAATGCGCGTGATCGAGCGAGATCGACGTGAAGTTTTCCCAGCTTTGCGCGCCAGGTTGTACGTTTGCGCCTTCGACCACCAGAGCCGGTTCGCGCGTCGAAAAGCGCGCCTGCAGTTCGGCGATGCGCTGGAACGCCACCTGCGCGCGGCCGATCGACGGCAGCGCGCCGACGATCTCCTGGATCGGCCCCTTCATGTACAGCAGCACCAGCACGAAGCCGGTGGCGATGGCGCGGTCCGCGCCCGCCACGCCGTGCTGCAGCGCGAGCATCAATCCGACCACGATAAAGAACAGCAGCGAGCCGAACGCATTGGCCGACACGAACACGTTCGCCGCGCGCACGCGCAGGCGCTGGATTTCGTCGATGGTGCCGCTCAGTTCGTTATCGAAGACGAAGCGGCGGCGCTGGCCGTTCAGGCGCAGTTCCTTCGCGCCGTCGGTGATCGAGCGATAGTGTTTTTGCAGGCGGTCTTCGGCGGCGCGCGCCTGACCGAAACGGCCGATGCCCACGCGGCGCGCGAGCGTCTGCACCACCGAGCCGATGGCAATCGCGGCAATCGCGATCAGCAGCATGACCGGCGACAGCACCAGCAGATAGCCGAGGCAGCCGAGAATCGTCGCCGTGGCGATGGCGAGGCTCGAAAACATGAAGGAAAACGAGCTGATCGTATCGATATCCTGATTGAGCGCGGTCACGAGCCGATGGCTGCGGAACTGCTCGATCTGGCCGATGGGCGCGGCCAGAATGCGCTCGCTCAGATCCTTGCGCAGCATCGCGATCACGCGCTGCCCGACGATGTTGTTGCCGATATCCGAGACCACCTCGCCGATCAGCGCGATCGCGCACAGTCCCGCGAAGCTCAGCAGCAGGGTGGGCAGGGCGTCGGTGCCGCTTTGCAGCGTGCGGTTGGTGACGGCCAGCAGGGCGGCGGTGGCGATCCCGCTCGCCGCGCCCATCATCGTGGCCAGCACGGTGATCGGCCAAAGGCGTCTGAGCAGTCTTAGCAATTGCGCAAGCATCGTGTTCCCCAGAAATTTCAGAAGTTCATGCGCGCGCACCGGAGTGCGGCACGGTGTTCCACAGCGTTCATCACAACAGCGGCAAGCTCAGCGACGCCGGCTGAGCAGCCACATCAGATAAGGCGCGCCGATCAGCGTCGCCACGAGTCCTGCGGGCAGTTCGCGCGGCATCAGCAGCGTGCGGCCGAGCCAGTCGGCGAGCACCAGCGTGAGCGCGCCGGTGGGCGCGGCCAGCGCGAGTTGCTGCAACGGCTTGCGCGCGCCGAACAGCCGCGCGAAATGCGGCGCGATCAGGCCCGCGAACGACAGCGGCCCGACGATCAAGGTGGCGGCGGCCGTGAGCAGCGCGATCAACACGAGCAGCGCGAGGCGCGCGCCGCGCATCGGCACGCCGAGCGCGCGCGCCGACGCATCGCCCAGCGGCAGGATCTGCAGCCAGCGCTGCGTGAACGGCAGCAGCGCGCACAGCGCGACGCAGAGCAGCAGCGCGAAGACGGCGTCGGTGGGCGTGATCGTGTAGGTGGAACCGGAAAGCCATTGCAGCAGCGTGGCGGCCTGTTCGCCGCCGGTGGCGATCGACACCGCCACCACCGCCTGGAACAGCGCGCCGATCGCCACGCCCGCGAGCATCACGCGCTCCGGCGCGTAGCGCGCACGGTGCGAGAAGGCGAGGATCGCGAGCAGCGCGGCCAGTGCGCCGAGGCTGGTCGCCGCCAGGCGCGCGGCATGACTCGCCCCGCCCACGCTGCCGATATCGAACCAGCCGCCCACGCCGATCACCAGCACGATCAGGCCGAGCGCCGCGCCCGCGCTGACGCCGAGCAGTTCCGGGCTGGCGAGCGGATTGCCGGTCAGGCGCTGCATCAGCGTGCCGGCGACCGCGAGCATCGCGCCGGCGGCGAGTGCGGCGAGGGCGCGCGGCGCGCGCCAGATCGTCACCTGCGAGAGTTCGGTGAAGCTGCTGAAGTGCCAGCCTTGCGGGCCGCGCGCGAAAACGAGGCTGAGCGCGAGCGCGCCGAGCAGCGCCAGCATCAGCGCCGCGAAGCGCCAGCGCAGA
>NZ_JAAGPR010000054.1 GCF_017104965.1 Paraburkholderia sp. Ac-20340 | reverse complement strand
AAACGTGAACGGAGAATGTGTTACCCATGTCTCCGTACACCTGTTACCTATGTCTCCAGTCCATACACCGCTGCAAAGAAAAGTAGGTGCCGCCCCGCACAGGGGCGACGCTAATAGACCGACACGAAAACAAGGAAATGCCAACAACAGCAACAGCAACAGCAACAGCAACACCAATTCAAATAAAACTCTTCAACTTAACAAGCGGATCAGCAAGCGCCAAACCATCAACAGCCACCCCACGCTCCACCATCAACCGCGCCACGCGCATCTCCTTCGCAAAACCGGAAACCGCCCCAAACCCACTAGCCGCCACCAGGCGCCCCCCACCATCAAAAGCAAAATAAACACGCCCATCCCCCGCCACATCCCTAACAACCTCCCGCACACCGAGAGCCGGCTCCCCCACCACCTGCAATTGCCGATCAAACTGATCCGACCAGAACCACGGCGTCTCGCGATAAACCTCCCCAGCACCCAGCATATTGCGCGCCGCCACACACGCCTGCGACTGCGCGTTATGCCACGTCTCCTGCCGAATCCGATGCTCCCCCAACCGGCTAGGAAACACCGCCACATCTCCAGCCGCAAAAACACCCGCCACAGAACTCTCCAGCGTCTCACCCACCACAACGCCCCGCGCAGTCTCCAACCCAGCCTCGCGCGCAAGCTCATCGGCAGGTTCGATACCGATTCCCACCACCACCGTATCCGCCTCCAGCACTTCGCCAGAATCCAGCAAAACAGCAAGCGCGCCATCATCGCTACGCGTAATCGAAACAGGCGACACCTCCAGCACGACACGCACGCCATGACGCTCATGCAACGCCTGCACCTGCGCCGCAATGGCAGCCGGCACACAGCGTCCCAGCAATCGCGCAGCGCCTTCGACAACACACACACGACACCCGCGCGCCCGCGCAGAAGCCGCCACTTCCAGCCCGATAAACCCGCCGCCAATCACCACCACTCTCGCCTGCTCTTCAAAACGCGGCGCCAAAGCCGCAGCATCGTCCAGCGTGCGCAGCCCCACCACGCCCTCCAGCTGCGCCCCCGGAATCGATAGCCGACGCAAATGCCCACCCGTCGCCAGCAGCAACGCTTCATACGCAACGCTGCGGCCATCGGCGAGTTGCAGCGTGCGCGCCTGCGGATCGATCGCCTGCACCTTGCCCACCACATGCTCGATCCGATCGTCGCGCCACGCATGCGGCGCCCGCAACTGGCATTGCTGCGCTTCGCGCTCGCCCGTCAACAAGCCTTTGGAAAGCGGCGGACGTTCGTAAGGCAGATGCCGCTCCGCGCCGATCATCGCGATGCCGCCAGTCCACCCCGCTTCGCGCAGCGTCTGCGCCGCGCGCCCGCCCGCGTGTCCCGCGCCGACGATCGTCATCACCCGTTCGGTGTTCATCGTTTCACACCTCGATCAGGATGCGCCCGCCCTCGACTTTCGCGGGCCAGGTCTTGAGCTTTTCGCAAACCGGCGCGCTCAGCGGCCGGCCATCGCGCACGTCGAATCGGCCGTTGTGTTTCGGGCATTCGATCACATGCCCCATCACGAGTCCGTCGCCCAGATGCACCTGTTCGTGTGTGCAAAGGCCGTCGCTCGCGTACACATCGTCGCCGATGCGATAAATCGCAAAGGTACGCCCCGCGTGATCGAAACGCATCACGTCTTCGTCTTCGATATCGTCCAGCGCCGCCGCGTCGATCCACTGTGTCATGGTTGTCTCCAGTTTTATAGGGTGTACTGATTGTTCAGGCTCGCACCGTTTCCGGGATTGGTCGCGCGACGGCGTACTCGGGGTCGCGCGTCTGACGCACCAGCGCCGGGATAATCTCCGCATAGGCGGCCAGCGTGCTGCTATAAGGCGGCGGCATGTCGTGCTTCACGATTTCGTGCAGATCCGGCAGCGCATGAAACGGCACCATCGGAAACATATGGTGTTCGACGTGGTAATTCATGTTCCAGTACAGAAAGCGGAACAGCGGGTTCATCCGCACCGTGCGGCAATTGCGTCGATGATCGAGCACGTTCTCCGGCATGCCGGCGTGCTGCGTGAGCCCGAAATACAGATAAAGCCATGCGCCGTAGAGGCTCGGCAAGCCGATATAAAGCAGCGGCAAAATCGAATGGAAGCCGATGCACGCAGCAATCACCAGCGCGTACACACTCAGGCTCACACGCGCCTCGCGCACCACCTTCGGCCATTCGGATGCGGGAATGAAGGTCTCTTCTTCGGCGCCCACTTTGCCGAAGGCGGCGCTCACCATCTTCGGCAATTCATGCGAGACGTGCTTGATGGCGAATACGTTGAGCGCGATGCCAGGCCAGTCGGTCGGACGCGGCGCGCCGATCTCCGGGTCGCGGCCCACCACGAGCGTATCGGTGTGATGGCGCGCGTGGCTCCAGCGCCAGACCGTGGCGCGCCGGAATACCTGGAACGAGGCGATCTGATACAGCACGTCGTTCATCCAGCGCGTCTTGAAGGCCGTGCCGTGGCCCGACTCGTGCCAGCGCGAATCGGCCGGGCTGCAATACAGCGTGCCGTACACGAAGAAGGCCGCAATCGCCCAGAGCGAATGCAGGTGCCAGGCCAGTCCGGCGAGCGCGCCGCTCGCCACGATCGCGGCGTACCAGAGCAGCGTGTCGCGGATCGCTCGCGCGTCGCTGCGCTGCATCAATCGCTTCATCACCGGGCGCGGCACCGCGCATTGATACCACTGCGCGTTGACGAGCCCCGCGGCCCGCGCGCGTTCGCCCGCGCCGCCAATCAGCCGGTAGGCGCTGCGCGCCGCGGCCGCATTCTGGGTGTTTCCGGTAGGCGCCACCTGTGTCTCCTTGTCCAGGTTCGGTTCCGCTTCTTTGGCGCGGAACTCGTGTCACGAAAACTCATGTCACGAAAATAGGCCAGCAACGCGCCGACCTCAACGGGAAAATTGACGAAATTTCGTCTTTCTCGCAGCATGGCGTTTATCTTGTTCCGTTTTTCTGGTTCCGCCGATCTGGAGACACCGTGCCCGAAGACAGCCCGCAGCGCTGGCGCAAACGCACCGCGCGTTTCGTCGAAATCGCCGAACTGGCCGGTGTGAGCGCCACCACGGTCGACCGGGTGCTCAACGAGCGCGGCAGCGTTTCGGCGCAGGCGCGCGAGCGCGTGATCGCCGCGGCCCGCCAGCTTGCGGTGCCGCGCCTGTTGCCGGATACCCAGCACGGGCTCATCCATATCGATGTGCTGGTGCCCAGCAGCGACTCGCCGTTCTTCCGCCGTCTGCGCGAGGCGCTGCAACGCTCGACGCAGATGCTGGACCGCCGCGTGATCGTGCACCGCACCATGCTGTCCGCCGCCGACGAAGCGCGCCTGCCGCTTTCGATCGGCCGCTCGCGTCACCCTCGCGCGGCGCTGATCGTCACCGCCCAGGACACGCCCGAGGTGCGCGCGGCGCTCGCGGCCGCCATCGCGCGCGGCGAAGCCGTGGTGACGATGGTCACCGACATCGGCGGTATCGACCGGCTGCACTATGCGGGCATCGACAATCTGCGCGCCGGGCAGACCGCCGGCTACTTTCTCGGGCGGCTGGCGAAGCCTGGGCGCGTGCTGCTGTTGCCCGCGCGGCTCGACTACCGCGCGCACGCCGACCGCATCGAAGGCTGCCGCGCGCAGATCGCCGCGCACTACGGGCATCTGGTCTGCGAAAGCGCCAGCGTCGAGTCGCTCGATCAGGACGACCGCTGCTATCAGGCCGTGAGCGCGGCCCTGCGGCGCGGGCCGCTCGCCGGCATCTACAACACGGGTTATGGATCGGCGGGCATCGAAGCGGCCCTGCGCAAGGCGGGGCTTGCGGGCGAGGTGGTCTGGATCGGCCACGAGATGTTCGATGCCCACCGTCAGTACATCGACGCCGGCATCATGGACATCGTCATCGACCAGGACCCGGACGGCCAGGTCATCTCCGCCCTGCAGCATGCGCTGCACGCGTGCGGCATCGTCGAGCGCGCGGGCGCCGACGAGCCGGTGGAATTCCGCGTGTTCTGCTCCGCGAACGTGCGGCAGAGCGCCTACCTGCGAACCTGACCGACCCTGACCGAACTTGTCGAAGATCAAGCCAAGGTCAAACGGCGACGGTCTTGAGCCGTACCGGAACCCGAAAACATAAAAATTCGGATTTTTCGGGTATTCCAAAAGACATCTTTATCCCACCCTAGTTAAATCTTCGGCTCGCGCCCGGCTCGTCGATCAGGCTGATCGACGGCGACCCTCGCCGCGCCGAAGTTCCCACTCTCATTAATCAGGATGACAAAATAAATGCGCGTCTTTCCTTTGATTAGCGATTCTCCTTCGTCGGGCGTGCCGCAAACCCCGCGCGTCACATCCAGCCCGTCCCAGCGTTGTGCCACGCCCGCGGAAAGCCGGCCCAACGCCCGCCCTGCGCAGCGTCGCGACCGCCGGGGCCGACCGCCGCGCTACCAGTGGCCGCCCGAGGTCGTCGCGCTGCTCGGCACGATGACCGACGCCCAGGTTGCGCACATCACCGGCGCCTCGTTGCCCACGGTGAGCGCCAAGCGGCGCGCGCTCGGCATCGAGTCGGCGCGCGAGCGCGGCGTCGTCGGCCATCGCTGGACCAGCGAAAAAATCGCCCTGCTCGGCAAGATCACCGACGTGGACGCCGCGCAGCGCTTCGGCGTCGTGCCGCAGACCATCGGCGCGATGCGGCACAGGCTGGGCATCGCGCCCAAATCGCGCGCCATCGAGCTCAATGTGCAAACGCTGGCCTTGCTCGGCAAACTGCCCGACGCCACGCTGGCGCGCCAGGCAGGCGTCAGCACCGGCGTGATCGTGCGGGCGCGCGTCGCGTGCGGCATTGCCGCCTGCAAGACCGTGCACGTCTGGACCGAAGACGAGATCGCGCTGCTCGGCACCCTGTCCGACGCCAAGGTCGCACTGCGGCTGAATCTTTCGGAAACCGTCGTGAACAAGAAGCGCCGATATCTGGGCATTGAACGCGCGCGGCATCAATGGAGCCCCGAGGAACTGCAACTGCTCGGCCAGATTCCGGATGCGAAGCTCGCGAGGCGCATCGGGCTGGCGACGGTGACGGTGCGCTTGCAGCGGCGCAAGCTCGGCCTTGCGGCGGTTGCCGAACGCGGCCGCAGGCGGCATCCGCACAGCGGCGTGGCAGGCGTAGTGGGCATAGCGGGCGGCGCGCAGGCTCAGGGTTTGCCGCCTGGCCAGACCGTCGGCAACTGGCTGACCGAAGGGCTTGCGCTGGTCGGCACGATGCCCGATCTGGAACTGGCCTGGCGCTACGGCAAGAGCTACAACACCGTGCGCAGCGAGCGCATCCGGCGCGGCCTGCCGCCCGTGCGTGCGCGCCTGCAATGGAGCGAGGAGCATCTTGCGCTACTCGGCAAGGTCAGCGACGCCGTGATCGCCGAGCGCATCGGCTGCAGCAATACCACCGTCTACAAGAAGCGCACCGAACTGGGCATTGCGCCCGTGCGGCACGCGTGGACCGAAGAGGAGCTTGCCCTGCTGGGCCAGATTTCCGATTTCGAACTGGGCAAGCGCATTGGTCTGTCCGCCAAGACCGTCAATCTGAAGCGCCGCGCACTGGGGATCGCGGCGGCGCGTAGCCGCCGCGCCGCCGCATAGGTGCACGCGTGGCACGCAAGTCCTGCGTCATCCCCCCATCGGCCGCAGCACCGAAAGCCGGTTCGTGACGGCCGTCACGCCCGGCACTGCGCGAGCGATGGCGCTCACCGCATCGATCTGGCTGGCCTCCCTCACCGTGCCATCGAGCGTGATCGCACCGTTTCGCGCGACGACGCTGATATTGCCCGCGTCGATCTCCTTGTGCTGCGCTATCGCCGCATAGACCTTGCGGCTCAGCACGCGATTGGCCTTGCGGGCATCCTTCGCAGTCGATGGCGCAACCGGCGCGGCATGGGTCTGCGCCAGCGCTTGCAGCGAAACCAGCCCAGAAAGCGCGGCAATCATAAACAGGATTCCTCTATATCTCATCGACTTCTCCAAGCGTGATGGCTACTGTGAGACTCAGAACGTATGGCGAACGCCGAGCATCGCCGCCGTGGTCGAAATACCGGGCGCGACCGGTTCGCCATAGGTAATCGCCTGATTCATGTTGCCGCGATTCGCCACATAACCCGCCTGCGCGTAGAGCAGCGTGCGCTTCGAGAGGTTGTATTCCGCGCCAATTGCATATTCGGCCGAATGATTCGCCGAGTCATTCCGGTCGCGCAGATAATAAAAGCCCGACGTCACACGAAAAAACGGCGTGAACTGGTAGCCAAGCCCGGCCGAAATGAGCTGAAAATCGGCGTGACCGGTATTCGACGGATTTTTGCCGATACCATACGACGCCGAAACCGACAGCCCATGAAACGTGTATTTCGCGCCGAAGTAATAAAGCCGGTTATTGTCGAGGCCGGTTGACGGCACATTGGCGGCGAGATTGGTATCGTGCGCGTTGTAGTACACCGCAGCCAGATTCAGGCCGTAATTCGAATACTTGAGCACTGCGGATTCGCGCGTGCCGCCCTGGATCTGCCCCGGCACGCCGCCCGGCGCGTATTCAAGCGCAAGCGAAGCGCCCTGCCATTTCGGCGATTGCCAGACGATGGCATTGCTATCGTAGAGCGCGCCCACCGGCACGTTGGTGTTCGTGCCCGACCAGCCCGCCACCTGGTTCATGCCCAGCCACGCACTCAGGATGCTGCCGAAATATTGCGCCGAGCGCACGTCGGTTTCGGCCATCGCGTAGATCATGGGCGTGAATTGCCGTCCGACGTCGATCGAGCCGAACGGCCCGGAAACGCCTATCGTCGTCTGCTGGTTGAACACGGCGGTGGCGCCGGTGGTATCGGCGAGACCCAGTTTGCCGTTGCCGCTATTGAACACGCCCTGCAGCCGGAAATTGACCTTGTAGCCGCCGCCGATATCTTCACTCCCCTTGATGCCCCAGAAACTCGCGTAAATACCGGCGTCTTTCAAGGCATAGACGTGGCCCAGGTTTTTCGCGGCCGGCGAAAACGAGGCCGCGAACGAGCTTTGATAGAACAGCCCGGTATCGATGGCGCCATACAGCGTCACCGAAGATTGCGCGTGCGCTGCGCCCGCCATGGCCGCACAGGCGGCCACAGCACTCCACTGCTTTCTCATTGCGTCTCCTCAGATCTCCGATGGCCTGTGCAGGCCCATTGCCCGTGCCGATACGTGCCGGCCCGATCTCGTTGTGCCCGCGTATTTTTCTTATAGGGATCGCGGGCGTGTTGCGATGCGTGGTGTGCTTTATCGGCGCAATACGCGCAGATGGCTGCGCCGGCCCGCCGCGAACAGCAGCGCGGAAGCCAGCGCCGCGAAAGGAATCCATTCCAGCGCGGCATGCAGGCCCATGCGATCGGCGAGCAAGCCGGTAATCACGGGCCCGGCGGCCAGGCCCAGCAGATTATTGG
The DNA here is from genome assembly GCF_017104965.1 of Paraburkholderia sp. Ac-20340. Taxonomy (GTDB): domain Bacteria; phylum Pseudomonadota; class Gammaproteobacteria; order Burkholderiales; family Burkholderiaceae; genus Paraburkholderia. Next base: position 32,162 of record NZ_JAAGPR010000054.1, on the reverse strand, counting down.
CGAGCGCCCAGAGCGCCATGGCGGTGCCGTGAATGTCGGGCGGCGTGAGTTCGGCCACCAGCGCGCCCGTGGGCCCGCACGCGCCGGAGGTAATAAACATGCCGCCGCCGATCAGCACAAGTTGCAGCGTGCCCGGCGGCAGATGAAAAGCCGTTGCGAACGCAACCAGCGAGGCAGCGCAAAAGAGCGCCGCCATCGTCCATTTACGCGCAGGCCGATGACGGCTGATGCGATCGGTCAAGGCGCCGCAAACGATCATGCCCAAACCCGAAGTCAGCACGAACAACGCGGCGATCACGCTTGCGCGGTCGAGACGCATGTCGTAGGCACGCACGAGGTAGCTCGGCAGCCACGCGAACAGCGCGCCGGGCAGGATCAGTTGAATGCCGCAGCCCACATACGCGAAGATTACGGCTCTGGTTGCGAATAAGGCATTGGCAATGCTGCGCGGTGTGAAGCGCGGCCGCGCGGTGCGTTGCGCGTTGAACCCACGTGGCGCGATGCGCCGCTCCGTCACGACGAGCCGGTAAAGCGAGGCCAGCACGAGTCCGAACACGGCCATCGTCGCGAACGACCAGCGCCAGCCCAGATGCGCCGCGACGATGCCGCTAAGCGCCATGCCGAGCATCGAACCGAATGCGCCGCCCGCGAGAAACGAGCCCGAAAGCGTCGCGCGCAGATGGGCGGGAAACACGCTGAGCACCACCGCCAGACCCACGCTGCCATAAGCGGCTTCGCCCACGCCCACAAAGAAGCGCGCCGCGAACATCTGGCCGTAGTTCGCCGAGACCGCACAGCCCAGCGTGGCGAGACTCCAGAGCACGGCCATCAGGATCAGGCTGCGCACGCGGCCCCAGCGATCGGCGAGCAGAGACAGCGGGAAGGTCAGCAGCCCGACCATCAGCGCGACGATGCTGCTGAGCGAACCCAGTTGCGTATCCGAAAGCTGCCATTGCGCCTTGAGCAGCGGAAACACCGCGTTGAGCACCTGGCGCGACATGTAATCCGCGAGCAGCAGGCCGAAGGTCAGCGCGAAAACGCACCAAGCGTAGGCCCTGGGTACATCTGGCGCGGCCGCGTCGGCTTCGCCGATCGCGATGGTCGCTTGCATTCCCACGTTCGTCTCCTTGTGTGTTCGCTTGTTTCAGGGGCTTGTTCCTGGCGCTTGTTCCTGGCTTGTATTCCGGGTGCGTGTTCTGGACACTACGCGCAAGCCGTCACAACGCGCCAGGCCGCGCGAGCACTTCGATCAGCCCCTCGGCGGCCGGCCATTCGCCGTGACCGCTGGCCGGATTCAGATGCCCCACATCGCCGAGTTCGACGCACTCGCTGCCCCAGTCACGCGCGATCGAGCCCACCCACGCATGACGGGCGAGTGGATCATTGCCGCTTGCCGCCACGATCGACGCGAACGGCAGGGCTTCGCGCGGCACCGGCAGCCAGCCCGCAGCCGCCAGCGCGTCGGCTTGCGGATAGCCCTCGGGCATCGGCGTGTCGAAATCGGGCGGCACCGCCAGCAACGCGCCGCGTATCGCTTCGCTGGCCGTGCGCGGATACCGGCGCGCCCAGTGCGCGACCGAAAGGCAACCGGCGCTGTGCGCGACGATCACCACCGGCGCTGCGCTCGCGCGAACGCACGACCTTACCGCTGCTTCTATCGCGTCCACGCGCGCGGCGCAATCGAGATCGGCACGGCCCATCGGCGCGACCGCCGCCACGGGCCGGCGCGCGGCTCGCAAGCGCGCCTCCAGCAGCGTCTGCCAATGCTGCTCGATGTGATCGCGCAGACCAGGGACGATCACAACCCACGGTTCGCGCCTGATGGTGTGCGTCATGGTGCTTTTCCCGTTCACGCCGCCGACTTCACGAGCCCGAGGCCCGACGCGAGCGCGCGATTCGGCAGATAGCCATTGGCGGCGAGCGTCGTATCCACGTCGTCGTAGAAGGTGCCGATGCGGTAAATCGCACGCGCCTCCTTGCCGCTGGCGATCTCGCGCCCCAGTTCGCGCGCCACGCGCACGCACTGCTCGATCTGCTGCACCGAACTCATGCGCTCGCCATGCTGGCCGATGATCGTATCCTCGATCCCGCAGCGCGGATGCAGCCCCATCGACATCGCCATCATGTTGAACGGCAGTACATTCTTGAGCAGCGACTCGGCGGTGAGCGTGCAGCCTTGCGGCGCGCGGTGCACGAAGTTGAAGAAGTTGAACGGATTCGGGCCGTCGAAACCGCCGCCGATGCCGATCCACGTGAGATTGAGCGGACCGCGATACGCGCCCTTGCGCACCAGCCGCTCCAGCGTCTCCAGCGCGTGAATGCCCGTGAGCTGGAAATGCGGCTGGATGCCCGCGTTCTGCAGGCGGCGCAGATGCTCCTCTACCCACGCCGGGCCCGCCGGCACCGTCATCTCCGCATAGGCCGCCTGCAAGGCCGGATTCGCCAGCGACGTGCCCTGCAGATACTCCGGGTACAGCAACTCCATGATGTTCATCTGCGTGGTGTTGATGGCGACCGTCACCTGGTCGGGGCGCGGTTCGAGTTCGGCCAGCATGTGGCGCGTATCGTCGGAGAGCCATTTGGCGGCCTGGCCGTCGTCTTCCGGCGCGAACGAAATCGAGCCGCCTACCTGGATGATCATGTCGGGCACGGCCTTGCGCACGCCGGCAATCAGCTCGTTGAATTTCGACAGACGTTTCGAACCCTTGCCGTCCAGCTCGCGCACATGCAGATGCAGCACCGTCGCGCCCGCGTTATAGCAGTCCACCGCTTTCTGCACCTGCTCGTCCATCGTCACCGGAATATCTTCCGGGAAGTCCTCGGGCATCCACTCGGGGCCATAAGGCGCCACCGTGATCACGACCTTGTCCATGTTCTCGGGATGCAGCGAATCGTCGAAGAATTGCATGTGCGGGCTCCAATGTCTTTTTTGTACGATGAATGAATCGATAAACCGATAATTGATTCGGCATCCGTATCAATACGGAATGTCGCCGATAATGCCCGCGCGCTCCATCTTGCGATGACACGGCGGGTAATCCATCACGGCGTAGTGCTGCGTGCTGCGGTTGTCCCAGATCGCCACGCTGCCCGGTTGCCAGCGCCAGCGCACCTGGTATTCGGGCACGTAGGCCTGGCTGATCAGGTAATGCAGCAACTGGCCCGCGCCGGGGTTGTGGTCCTGGCCGATACGCACGCGCGCAGCCGTGTGATAGTTGACGAAATGCGTCGTGAAGCCGTTGACGAACAGCACTTTCTCTTCGGTTTCGGGGTGCGTGCGCACGACCGGATGTTCGGCATCGGGATATTGCGCTTTCAACGCGAGCCGCTTGTCGATCGGCATCGCTGCGCCAAAACTCGACTGGATGCTGTGATTCGCACGCAGATCCGCGATCTGCGCCTTCACGGTCTCCGGCAGTTTTTCGTAGGCCAGCGCCATATTGGCCCACATGGTATCGCCGCCTACCGGCGGGCATTCCACGCAGCGCAGCACCGCGCCCATTTGCGGCGCGGCGCGCCAGGTGGCGTCGGAATGCCAGGCGTTTTCGTAGCGATCGTTCGGGTGATCGGGCGTCTTGTAAATCTGCACCAGCCCCGGATGATCGGGATGGCTGCCCGCAACGGGGTGATCTTCCAGCGCGCCAAAACGCTCGGCAAACGCTACGTGCTCCGCGCGCGAGAGCGTCTGGCCACGCAGGAACAGCACCTTATGCCTGAGCAGCGCCGCCTTGATCGCGGCAAACAGGCCGTCGTCGTGCACGGCATCGGCGAGATCGACGCCCACCAGTTCCGCGCCGATCGCGCAGGTCAATTGCTCGACTTTCATCGCGCCTCCTCAGAGCGTGAAGACCGACGAACCGGTCGTGCGGCGCGCCTCGATATCGCGATGCGCCTGCACGGCATCTTCGAGCGCATAACGCTGATTGATTTCGATGCGGATGCGCCCGGCCGCGACGTGACCGAAAATCTCATCGGCGAGCGCCGCTTTTTCGGCGGGATCGGCGATGTAATCGGCCAGCGCCGGACGCGTCACATAGAGCGAGCCTTTCATGGCCAGCATCTGCGGCTCGAAGGCGGGCGCCTTGCCCGAGGCCGTGCCCACGCACACCAGCAGTCCGCGCCGCTTGAGCGAATCGAGCGAAGCCGCAAACGTGTCCTTGCCGACGCTGTCGTACACCACGGCCACGCCTGCGCCATCGGTCAGTTCGCGCACGCGCTTCGCCACGTCTTCGCGCGTGTAAAAGATGACGTGATCGCAGCCGTGCGCGCGGGCCACGGCCGCTTTCTGCTCGCTCGACACCGTACCGATCACCGTGAGCCCGAGCAGTTTGGCCCATTGGCAAAGGATCAAACCGACACCGCCCGCCGCGGCGTGCACAAGGATCGTTTCGCCCGGCGCGAGCGGCCAGATGCGGCGCATCAGGTACGCAGCGGTCAGGCCGCGCATGGTCATGGCGGCCGCCGTTTCGCAGGCGATCGCGTCGGGCAGTTTGATGAGGGAATCCGCGCCGATCAGGCGCTCGGTGCTATATGCGCCCAGCGTGTTGACGAAGCCCGTATAGGTCACGCGATCGCCCGGCACCACGCCGCTCACGCCCGCGCCCACCGCTTCCACGACGCCGGCCGCCTCCACGCCCATGCCGGCCGGCAGCGGCACCGGATAAAGCCCGCTGCGGAAATACGTATCGGCGAAATTCAGTCCGACCGCCTCGTGGCGCAGCCTCACCTGGCCCGCGCCCGGCGCGCCGACGGCCACCTCCTCCCAGCGCATGACGTCGGGCGCGCCCGTCTCGTGAAATCGGATTGCATGGGCCACTTCGTGTCTCCTGTAGAGCGGATTGTTCGTATCAATGCGTCGTTTCTTTTCGATGCCGTCTGCGCTTGCAGCGTCTTGGCTGCATCGGCATCGACATCGGTTTATCTGGCGCACCGTCATGAAACCCCATTGTGGTAAGCCCACGCCCGGCGCGCTTGACCACGCGCGACACGACCTGACGCTGAACGACAAGCGCCTGCACGCGCTGCTGACACGGCCCGCGTTCATGGTTATTCCTGACAGACGCCGCCCCGCGCCGACGGTAGCCTCGACGGATCACGTCTGTTTTTCACGCCATGCCCCTCCTGGTTCGCACCGCCTCCCTCACCAAGTACGCCCAGATCGCCCGCAGCATCGGCCTCGATCCCGTGCGCGCGCTGCGCGAAGCCGGCATCGATCCGTCCTGTCTGACGACACCGGACCTGCGCATTCCCGAAGCGAGCTTCGCGCGCGTGTTCGAGGTCTCGGCGCACCAACGCGGCGCGGCGCTGGGCGTACGTATCGGCGAGGCGTGGCGGCTGGCCGATTTCGGCGCGCTGAGCCTGTTTTTGCAGCATCAGGCCACGCTGCGCGACGTGCTCGCGCAGATCGAAAGCTATCGGCATCTGCTAAGCGATTCGGTCGCCGTGCATGTCGAGGAAGTCGACGACGTGGCGGTACTTCATGTGGCGTTGATGACCGGCCGCCCGCACCCCGGCCCCGAAATCGTCGAAATGGCGGTGGGCGCGGTCTTCAGCCTCGTACGCGCGATGCTGGGTCCCCAATACATGCCGCGCAGCGTGCATTTCACGCATGCAGCGCCCGTTAGCGTAGAAGTGCATCGGCGCTTCTTCGGCCAGCGGGTGGAATTCGAAAGCGAGTGCGATGGCATCGTGATGGCGCGGCACGATCTCGATCGCGCCAATCCGCTCGCCGATGCGCATCTCGCGCACTACGCCAAAGAATTGCTCGACCTGCAGCCGCGTTATCAGCAGGAATCGCTCGCCGACAATGTGCGGCGCACGCTGCATATCCTGCTGCCGCGTGGACAGGGCGCGATCGAGCCCGTCAGCATGCGGCTGGGCCTCACGCCACGCACGCTGCAACGTCAGCTCGAACAGACCGGCATGCGCTTTTCGACGCTGCTCAACGAAGTACGAGCGTCGCTGGCGATCCGCTATTTGACGCAGCCGCGCCATTCGGTTTCCGATGTCGCGGACCTGCTGGGGTTTTCGGAATTGAGTGCGTTTTCACGCTGGTTCAGCAGCGAGTTCGGTCAGGCGCCCAGCCATTGGCGCGGCGCGCTGCTCGAACAGAACGCCAACGGTTCTGTTCACACCGGCCACTAGATCGCGCTTTCTATGGCTTCGCCACGCTGATCTGCTCATCGATCACCTGCGTGCTCAGGCGGTTCAGACAAAGCTGGCCGCCGCCCATTACACGCCCAGTACGCAGATCGAAACGCAAACCGTGCGCGGGGCAACTCAGCACGCTCCCTTGCAACGCGCCATTCGCAAGCGATGCACCGTTGTGCGGACAACTATTTTCGATGGCATGCAATTGCCCTTCGATACGAAAGACCACCACGCTGCCGCCATCGACGAATACGAGTTTGCGCTGCCCTTCACCCAGGTCGCTATCGGCGCAAACGGGAATGGGTGTGTTCATAAGCGCGCTCATGCGCTTTTGCGCAGAAAGCCCTGATTCGCGCCTTGGCGATTCGGCGCAAAGCCATTCGCGAGCAGCGATGCTTCGACCGTGTCGTAAAACACGCCGATGCGCGATATCTCGCGTGCCTCTTTCGCCGTAGCGATATCGCGGCCGAACTCGCGTGCGATGCGCACCAGTTGCTCGATCTGCTTTACGGTACTCATTTTTGCCGTGCGCGCCTGGTTCCACAAACAGTCTTCGATACCGCAGCGCACGTGCAGGCCCATCGCAATGCCCATCATGTTCACGGGCAGCACATTGCGCACGTTGCTTTCCACCGTGACCACCGCGCCATCGGGCACCGCGCGCATGAAATTGGCGAGGCTATAGACGCTGGGCGTATCCATGCCGCCCGCAATCGCGACCCAGTTCATCACCAGCGGCCCTTTGTAGAAGCCGCGCCGCATCAGCCGCTCGACCGACTCGAAGCTGTTGAGGTTGTAGCACTGGAACGCGCTCTGAATACCCTTCGCCGTGAGACGGCGCACGTGTTCCTCGACCCATCCCGGCTGGGCCGGAACCGTCATTTCCTTATAGGCGCCGAAGATCGCGGGATGCTCGCGCGAGGTGCCCTTGAAATCAGCGTCTTCGGCCTGATCGGTCACGTTCATCTGCGAGGTGTTGACCGTCACCGTGACCTGGTCCGGCGCGGGTTCGAGATCGGCGAGCATATGGCGCGTGTCGTCGGACAGCCATTGCGCAGCCTGCCCTTCGTTTTCCGGCGCGAATGAGATCGATCCGCCCACCTGGATGATCATCTGCGGCACCGCCCGGCGCACACCGGCAATCAGCGCATTGAATTGCGATAGCCGCTTGCTGCCCTTGCCGTCGAGTTCGCGCACATGCAGATGCAGCACCGTCGCGCCCGCGTTGTAGCAATCGACGGCCTTCTGGATCTGCGCCTCCATCGTCACGGGAATGTCATCGGGAAAATCGCCGGGCAGCCAGCCGGGCGCATAGGGCGCGGCGGTGATGATCAGCGGCGGCTGGTTCTCGGGGAAAAGATGGCCGTCGAGAAAGTTCATGGGGAATCTCCAGGTGGCGAGCAGACGATCGGTGGGAATGCGCCTTATTGTTCGGCTTCGATGCGCGCCGCGCTTGATCGTGGATGACAGTCGCCTGGCGGATTGGGACATCGCCGGACATCGCCGGACGTTTCCCGAACCTATTTAGCCGGAATAAAGCCCACGGCTTTTCAGATCGGAACCTGAAATTAAATCAATTTAACAACTCGGAATATTTCGGAAATTCACGAAAAAAATGCCGTCATTCGATGCGATCGGCATATGACGGGATAAATTACCGGCGAATATCCACCGGCAATGCAAGGCAGCGCCAGCCGCCCGCGGCGGTCGCCCGAGCCGCCCGCCGCGGCCTGAAAGCCATTTACAAAATCCATAAGCCATATTATTCACTTCACCATCTATCGCAATCCGGTCGATTCAAATTAAAATGCCGAACCGCGTCCAATATCGTGGCGCGAGAAGAACAAAATCAGCATAAAATACCTGCCGGTGACAAACCGGCAAAAATTGACCAAAGCGAAATTCGCGCAGCCTTGTCTTCGAATGCGCAGCGCGATTTAAAACCACCACGACCGGGGAATGTCACTGCGAAGAAAAACGATCGCCGCCGCACGGCGAACTCTCGCGCATAGACCAGACCAATCATGCAGTACCCGACCACGCCCTCGCTACGCCCTGTTCCGCCCCGCCTGCTCGCGCTCGCCGCGTTCCTGAGCGCCGCGCCCGGCCTCGCCTTCGCCGATTGCATCGACGACGCGGCCGCGTTCCAGCACGTCAACGTGAGCCTGATGCGCGCCATTGCGCAGGTGGAATCCGGCACCCAGACCAACGTCGTCAATCGCAACAGCAACGGCACGGTCGATATCGGCCTCATGCAGATCAACAGTTCCTGGTTGCCGCGCCTCGCGCAGGTGGGCATCACCGAACAGAGCCTTTACGATCCCTGCACGAACGCCTACGTCGCCGCCTGGATTCTCGCGGAAAACATCCGCCAGTTCGGCCCGACATGGAATGCGATCGGTGCGTACAACGCCGCCTCGCCCGAAAAGCGCCTGGCCTACGCGCAAAAGGTCTACGCCACCGCGCAATCCATCACCCGTTCGCCGGACTCGCCCATGCCTATCCTCCCGCCCTCCTACACGCCGCCCGCGGGCGGCTACAACCCGTTTTCGAATCTCGAAGTCACGCAGGTCCGCATGAACGCGCCGCGCACCACGCAGTCGGCGCCCGCTGCGCTGCCGGCCTCGCAGGCGATCGCGCAAGGCGTGGCGCCCGGCGCCTACAGCTTCGGCTGGGCCGTGACCGGCGCGGACGACGCCAAGCCCGTACAGGTATTCGACGACGGCGCGAAGATCTACGTGCAGTTCAGCGACATGAAACGCCCGCCCGCGATCTTCGCGGACACGCCGCGCGGGCGCGTGCTGTTGCGCTGGGAAGCGCAGCCGCCCTATGCGGTGATCTCATCGGCGGAACGCACGCTGATTTTCCAGATCGGCACGTCCGAGGCACGGGCGCAAAAAACCGCGAACGCCGATGCGGGCCGCCCGGCTTCGCCTGGCGCGCAGAATACGGCGGCAAAGAGCAATAAGGCCGATAAAGCCGATAAGACCGATAAAGCGGCCGCGCCTTCGACCGATGCGCTCTGGTATCTCAACGTGCCGCGCCAGGCCGCCCAGGTGCAGACAAAAGCACAGGAGCCGGCGCGTACCGCGGTGCAGACCGAGGCACAGGCCACGCCGCCTGCTGCCGGGGCAACGTGGCCGGTCGCACAAACACCGTCGGTCAACAAGCCATCGGCACCCGCAAAGAGCGACACGAACAGCACCAACACGAACGCAAACCCGGGCACGAGCGCCCTGTGGTACGTGACGAAATGACATCGACTGAACGGCACCATGTACGGCAAGAAACCCCTCAGTAAGTCGATGTTGTTGCCCGGGTCGCCCACGGCGATCCAGGAGCGCCTGCTGCGTATCCACCTCGCGCTTGCAGCCCTGCTGTGCGGCAAAGGCAATGGCCATCAACTGGCCGTGCTGATCGAAACGGCGTATCTGACCTGGTTCTTATGCGACGCGGGAATCTGTCATGCCGATCACACAGAATTTAAGGACATCGAACGAATGATCGGCAGCACCACGCACGATACCGATCTCGATCTCTACGCGCTGCGCGAAGACGACAAGGCGCTCGCGGCCTGGCTGCTCGATCTGCACGAGCGGCAATTGCGCCGCGCGCCGGTATTTACGGTACTCAAGGCGCAGGAGCGCCTCGCGCATTTCGCGCGCAGCGGCCGCGATGCGCCCTGGGAGCGCTAGACGGCCAGCGCATCAAGGCGCGCTGGCCGCATGACAGACCGCTTCGACGCGATTGCCCGCCGGATCGACAAGAAACGCCGCGTAGTAATCGCGATGATAATGTTCGCGCAAACCGGGTTCGCCGTCCGAGCGTCCGCCCGCTGCGAGCCCGGCTTCGAAGAAGGCGTCGACCTCAGCGCGCGATTGCGCCTTGAAGCACCAATGGCGCTTGTTTGGCGCGATTTCGCGGGTATCGCCGCTGGCATCCAGATACACGGCGAGGCAAGTCGAAGTCAGATCGTTGGCATCGCAACGTTCTCCGTAGCCGAGCGCCGCAGGCCGGTCATAGACCTTGCAGGCACCGAGCGCTGTCATGATGGCGTCATAAAACGGACGGGCTGCGTCCAGATCGGGCACGCCGATCGATACATGGTCGAGTAATTGCATCGCATGGGCTCAAGTTATATTCGAGCCCATTCTATACGGCCAATTTGCGACTTCCGGGCGCACGAGCTTCTGGCCGCCGCGCCGTCTTTTGACGCGCATATCCGCAAAGCATCCACGGCGGCTATACTGGGCGCCTCCTTTCGTCCGACAAATCGCCGGAGTGCGAGTCATGCGGTTTTCCGTCTTTGCTTCCCCGGCCAACGCGGCCGAACGAAATCGATTTCATGCGCGCTCGCTCGAGCATCAGCGCCCGCTTTCGTTCGTCACCATGTCGCTGTCGATCGGCGCCTTTACGCTGTTCGCGGTGGCGCGCGCGCAACTGTTCAGCGCGCCGTTCCCGTTCTGGATCACGGCGATCGCCGGCCTGCTGCTCGTGCTGCTGGTGCTGGCCATTCCGCGCTCGCGTACGACGGCGCAATTCGGCTTTATCGGCGTGGCCTATGTGGTGATCATGCAACTGGCGGCCAACGCGCTCGTGCAAGGCACCGACGACAAGCTCGCCTGGATGACACCCGCCGTCGTGGCCATTACGCTGTGCGCCGCGCCGCTCTGGCTCACGCCGCGCCATTTCGCGGTGGGCAGCGTGGGTTATTACGCCGCGACGCTGCCCTTCGTATTCAGCCTGCCGCACGACGCCGCGCAACTCGCGATCTTCGCCGTATGGGTCGTGATCGCGTTCGCGACGGCCGTGGTGTTTCATTTCGGCTTCTATCACTTCCGCTATCGCCAGTTCCGGCTCGAAGAAACGCTCACCAGGCTCGCCGCCACCGATGCCTTGACCGGCGTGCTGAACCGGCGCGCCTTTCTCGACGAAGCCGCCAGTTTTATCGACGCGCGCCGCAAAGCGGGCCGCCCCGTCGCCCTGCTGTTTGTCGATGTCGACCAGTTCAAGTCGATCAACGAACAGTTCGGCCATGGCGCGGGCGACAAGGCGCTGCAGAACGTAGCCGATGCGATCGTGCAGCACGCGCCCGAAGGCGCGCTGATCGCCCGCATGGGCGGCGAGGAATTCGTCGTGCTGGTGGAAGAACAGGCGCCCACGCCCATCGCGGGCCTGGCCCAGTCGCTGCGCCATGTGGTTTCGCAGATCGCGCGGCCCGACGGCTTCGTGACCGTGAGCATCGGCGTGGCGCAAATGCGCGCTGAAATTACCGACGACGATATCGACGACAATCTCGCCGCGCTGCTCGAACGCGCCGACGAAGCGCTATTCCGCGCCAAGCAGGCCGGGCGCAATCAGCTGGCATTCGAGCGCGGCACCTCGCTGGTGACCGTGCGCAACACGGCCGCGAACGACGCCGTTCAGCAGGCCAGCGCGCCGCAACCAGCGCAACGCCTGCGCTGGCGCGACGTCACGCTGCTATCGCATTTCCAGCCGCTCTGGAGCCTGCCGCGCGAAAAGCTGATCGGCGTAGAGGCGCTGCTGCGCGGCGAAGACGATCACGGCGGCCTCGTGCCGCCAGTCGTGCTGTTCGGCGGCCTCACGCCGGCCGAATTACGCGAACTCGATGTGCTCGCGCATCGCTGCCATCTGCAAAGCGCCGCGGGCCGACTGCCGGAAGGCGCGCGGCTGTTCCTGAACATCCTGCCCTCGACTTTCATCCGCACGGGTTACGACACCGAACTCGCGCGCATGGTCGACGCAGCGGGTCTCGCGCCCGGCGATATCGTGCTGGAACTGCTCGAGTCCGACGATGCCTGCCCGGACGCGCTCTCGCTGGCCGCGAACCGCTATCGCGACTGCGGCTTCCTGATCGCCGTGGACGACTTTGGCGCGCGCTACTCGAATCTCGACCGCCTGCTGCGCATCCAGCCCGACCTCGTGAAACTGGATGGCGAACTGATCCGCGCGCGCAATCGCCGCTCGGGCCGCCCTTTGTTGCGCGATATGGTCACGCTGCTGCATCAGGCCGATATCGTCGTGGTGGTCGAAGGCGTGGAGACGACCGAAGAACTCGTGCTGGCCGTCGAGGCGAAAGTCGATATCGCCCAAGGCTTTCTGCTCGGGCGCCCGAACGCTTCGCTGGCGCCCGCCGACACCACGCCCACGCGCATCGACCATGCTTTCGATATTGCCGCCGAAGCGCGCGCGGTGCGCATGAGCCGCTTCGACGGCGCAATCCGCCCGTGGCTCACCGACCTCGCGGAAGCAAGCCGCCAGGTGCAGTCCGGCGTCCCCTATCCCGAATCGCTGGCGAAACTGCTGGCCGGGCCGCAATGCGTGCGCGCCTTCGTGCTCGGCCCGACTGGCCGGCCCACGCTGTTCGAAGCGCGCGGCGCGGCGCGCACCGACCCGCCGCTGAGCCTGCACAACGGCAGCGACGCGGCCGGCGGCCGCTGGGACCATCGCGCGTTCTTCTGGAAAGCCACGCGCAACAACGGCCAGGCGGTCTACTCCGGCCCAATGCTCTCGCCGCTGACGGGCTGCCTGTGCGTGATCGCTTCGATCGCCATCGAGATCAATAGCCAGCAAGTCTTGCTCGCCGTCGAACTGGACTGGGCATCGCCCGACCTGCCTTGGCCGGAAGCCGCTTGAGGGACGATGGGAGCCTGGGGAGCGCGAGCGCATGACGCGTTCGAGGCACGCGTTGGCCCTCACGGCTGCCCTCGCCAGCATCATCGTTTCAAGCCCCGACATTGTTCGGGGCTTTTTTTGTCCCGACATCCAGGGTACCGGGCGAGCGTATTCAATCACTGCCGGACGGATCGACACGCAATCATGACGAAACATTTCAAACTCAATGGAAGGCGCCAATCTGCAATACGGCGGCATTCATCGAATGATGACATCAGCATTACCCGGCGATTACATTTTCGTCATAAATAGAATTTATTCCGTGAAAAACCGCTTGAATCTCACAACCAACACGCTCCGATTCCGAACGATCAACAATGAATGACAATAACTATTATTCAATATTTCGGCGCGAGTTATTCATACAAATACGCAATGAATTTGAAAAGTAATATCTTGTAAGTAGCATCCATTCCAGCATCGACATCCTTATTTTGCATTGATGCGAAAACGGTATCTTATGCCCGGCAAACAAGAAGCCAACTCTAAGGTACGGTGTGTTTCTCAAGTTATTTTTTATCCTTAAGCGAAGCACTGGGAGCCGGCGTGGGATCTGTGGGTGCAATTGGAGCACTCGGTTGTGTAATCGCATGTCAAGCGCCAGATTCTGGCTGGTAGCCAATTGAAGAATAACTTGTTGAGTAGCAGCAAACGAATGCCCCTCTCTAATAACGCATTTTTAATCTATCCGTCGCCAGCAAAGCTCTTTGCGATTTTGATAACGTCCACTGTTCTGTTTGGTTGCAGCAGTGTTCAACCACCAAGGGTCTCAGTGAGTGGATTACCGGTGACCACGAACCATGTTTGCGTAGATGTTAATGAATCGGTGCCATCGGGCGATCTTCTTCGGGCTATCGAGATTTCTCTGCACGAGGAAGGAATATCAAGCACCCTCTATAGCCACGGCACTGAGCGTACCGAGTGCAAGACCACTCTGAAATATTCAGTTCACGCGCGAAGTTTCGATGGCTTCATGGCTGCTGATTCGACCGAACACTGGAATTCAATTGATTTCTCGGTCGTACAACGACAGATCGTCGTGGCGGTTGGACGATTTGAGTCTAGCGGTCTGAATGCACGATCTGTTCCGTTCGAGGATATCGAATCGATGGTGCATGAGTTGATTCGACCTGTACCGGCAGTCATATCTTCGCGTAGCGGGAAATCGGCGCTCAAGCTCGGAGAGCTGAATGTGTCGGCTTCTGGTTAGCGGCAGAGCTGATGGGCCGCCCTTACTGGCACGCTCAACAATGTCATGGGCCCAACATTAAAGATGTCATCACGCGCCGGGCAAATGCATGGCGTTCCGCGGCACTTTTCGCACTTTTTTATCCAGAGGGGACAATCTTTGAAACGCCTCGGTTTCGTGTTCATCGTGGCGTTGCTACGTACGCTTTCGATACTTCCTTATCAATTCGTCGCAAGGCTTGGGATGGTGATCGGCACTGCGCTGTATGCTGTTCCCAGCCGCCGCAAGCATATCGTCCTTGTGAACTTGCGTCTCTGCTTCCCCGAGAAAACCAGCAGCGAACTTCAGCAGCTCGCAAGAGAGCACTTCCGCCACGTTGTTCGCAGTTATCTCGAGCGAGGCATCCAGTGGTTCGGCAGTGCGCAGGCGATCCGGGACATCGTTCAGATCGAAAGCAAAATTGATCTGGACGACGACGCGGCCCCGCCCACCATCTTTATGGGGTTTCACTTCGTGGGCATCGAGGTCGGTTGCATGCTCTACTCGACCCGCCTACCGGTTGCCTCGCTGTACACACGTATGTCAAGCACGGCCCTATGTGCGCTGGCCAGGCGACAACGCGGGCGCTTCGGGGCAGAGATGATCGAACGCGCGACCAGCGCCAAAAGGATCGTGGGATTGTTACGTTCCGGCAAACCCGTCATGCTCGCGGCAGACATGGACCAGGGCGTGGACAACTCAGTTTTTGTCCCGTTCTTCGGCGTTCCCGCCTGCACGCTAACCGCTGTTTCGCGTCTCGCGAAACTGGGACGCGCGCGGGTCGTTCCATTCGTGACTGAGGTGCTCCCGAACTATCAGGGATATAAGTTGACGATTTTCGAGCCGCTCGCGAATTTCCCATCGGGGTGTGATGTGGTCGACGCACGCCGCATGAATGCGTTTCTCGAGGAGCAGGTCGTTAAATATCCCGAGCAGTATTACTGGGTGCACCGGCGCTTCAAGCATCGACCACCTGGTATGGCATCGGTTTATTGAACAGATCGCCGGACCAGGCGGCCGGCAGGCAGTGTTCAAGGAAGAATGCCTGCCGTTCGCTACGTCTGAAGCGCGCATGCCCATCTCGGATGTCTGCGCTCAATAACGCGAGAGGGGCGTCTTTTTCGCATTGTGACAAGAGCGGTCGCGACTAGATTGTCCGTTTTCGGCACATTTTCCCAAGTCGCATCTTTTTTCCGGGATAGCACGATCACGAAAAGCGCCACCTGACAAGGCTCGACCAGAGCCGTTCCTGATGCGCGTCATTTTGTCGCCTATTTAACCCTTCTCTGTGAGGGGACAATATTCAGGAACCGATCAGAGGAGTGTTTCGATGCTGTCCCCTACCGCGGTATCCCAAGTCGTCGTCCGCCATGGCGGTCCTGCCAGCCGCGCGCCCATCGCCGCCAAACAGACGGTCGCGCGCTGCTCGGCCTGCGCGATGCGCCATCTGTGCATCCCGCAAGGCCTCGCCTCCGACGAAGTGCCCAAGCTCGAAGCCCTGATCTGCAGCGTGCGCAAGGTCCGCCGCGGCGAAGCGCTCTACCGCGCCGGCGACCGCTTCGACAACCTCTACGCCGTGCGCTCCGGCTCGCTCAAGACGCTGATCGTGCATCGTGACGGCCGCGAGCAGATCACCGGCCTGCAACTGGCGGGCGAAGCGCTCGGCCTCGACGGCATCGCCAGCGACACGCATGCGTTCAGCGCCATCGCGCTGGAAGACAGTTCGATCTGCACCCTGCCCTACGCCGCGCTCAAGAGCCTGTGCCGCGAAACCGCGACGATGCAGGAACGCCTGCACCGCCTGATGGGCGACCAGTTCAATCGCGAAGCCTCGCAGATGATGGTGCTGGGCTCGCTCTCCGCCGAAGAACGCGTGGCCGCGTTCCTGCTCGATGTCTCGGAGCGCAACTGGCAGCGCGGCTACTCGCACACCGAATTCCATCTGCGCATGTCCCGTGAGGATATGGGCAGCTATCTGGGCATTACGCTCGAAACGGTGAGCCGGATTCTCTCGCGCTTCCAGAAGCGCAATCTGATCGACGCGCAAGGCAAGCTGATTCGTATCGTCGATATGGAAGGGTTGCGGGCGCTTTAAAGCCTCTTCTTTAAAGCGCTTCTTTAAAGGGGCATTAACGGCACGGGCGTCGGCCGTGCCGCTTTTTACTCGCTTGCCGGCCTGTCAAGCACCTGGCCAATGACGCCCATCAAGGCATCGGCACGGATTCCAGAGGTTTGCAGCGCGGCTTCGGGCGATAATGTGCGCCCTTTTCCTGATCACTCGCAGCATCGCAATAATCAGGAATACCAATCATACCGATAACACCGCCATGCCAGACGCCGAAGCCCTGATCGACGCTCCGAATCCGTCGCTTCAGACCATCCTCGAAAAGCGCTTCGCGGGCGATTGGGCAGCGGTCGAAAGCCTGTGTCTCACGTCGCTGGCCCATGATCCCGCCAATGCGGAAGTCGCGTGGCAACTGGCTGGCGCGCAATGGCGCCGGCATGCGCCCGCAGCGGCCGAAAACACCATGCGCGGCGCCCATGCCCTCAACCCCGGCAACGCGAACATCGTCGCTGCCATGGCGCAGTTCGTGGCGGAGCAAGGCCGTTACGGCGAGGCCCAGCGTCTCTACGAACGCGCGCTCAAGCTCGATCCCGGCGCGACCACGCCAGCCGTGGATCTCGCCGAAATCGAATTGCGCAACGGCGATTGGCGACGCGGCTGGGCGCGCTACGAAGCGCGCCTTGGCCGGGCGGATCGCGCGCACAACAGCATCGTGTCGATCATGGCGCGTGTCGCGCCGCATTGGGCCGGTCAATCGCTCGAAGGCCGCACCTTGCTGGTGTACAGCGAACAAGGCAACGGCGACGATCTGCAAATGGCGCGCCTGCTGCCCGCGCTCGCGGCACGCGTGCAGCATGAAGGCGGCCGGATGGTGCTGGCGTGCAGGCAGGCACTGCATGCGCTTTTTTCGCGTCATTTCGCGCCTTGCGTCGAAATCGAAACGCAGGCCTACGCGCAGCACGGCACGCCCGACTACTGCCTGCCGATCATGAGTGTGCCGCTCATGCTGCGCCTCAAGCCGGACGACGTGCGCGGCACGCCGTATCTGGCAGCGGACGCCTCCCGCGTGGAGGCGTGGCGCGCGCTCGTTCATGCACGCACGCCCCGGCGCGACGCATTGCAGATCGGCCTCGTCTGGCGCGGCGACTCCAAACATCGACGCGACGCTCAACGCTCGATGGATCTGGAAACGCTCGACGCGCTCTTTTCTGTGCCCAATGTGGTTTTTCATCCGCTGACACCCGGCGGCGCGGCACTGCCCGCCAGCGTGGCGCATTGCGATCTCACGCATCACTATCAGCTCGGCTTCGACGATGTGGCCGCGCATGTCAGCACACTCGATGCCATCGTGACCATCGACAGCGCGCCGCTGCACCTTGGCGGCGCGTTGGGCGTGCCGGTTTATGCGATGCTCGATCACGTATCGCAATGGGCGTGGGGAAGCGCCGAAAAGCAGCGCTGGTACGACAGCGTCACGCTGTTCCGCCAGCCGCGCCCCGGCGACTGGCAACCCGTGGTCGCGCGCGTCGCGCAAGCGTTGCACGCACTGGCCTCGGCGCGAGCGTAATGCCAGACGGCGAGATGCGGTTATAGTGCGCGTGTATTGCGCATGTCGCGCCTTGAAACGTCCCGCCCATCATGCCGGATCAAGCTGCTCTTCCCGCCGCCGCCCCCCATTTCACCGATATCCGCGGCAAGCGCCTTGCCTGGTGGACATCGGGCAAGGGCTCGCCCAGCGTCGTGCTCGAAACCGGCCTGGGCCTGGAGAGTGCAGCCTGGCAGGACGTGCAAGCCGCAATCGAGCCGCACTTTCGCGTGTTTCGCTACGATCGCGCGGGACGCGGCGCCAGCGATCCCGCGCGCGGTCCGCGCGACGCTAACGCCATGATCGAAGACCTCGCGCAACTCCTGCAGTCAGCACGCCTTCCCACGCCGTGGCTGCTGGTCGGTCATTCGTTTGGCGGTCTGCTCATGCGCCTCTTCGCTCATCGTTTTCGCGCGCAGACCTGCGGGCTCGTGCTTGTCGAAGCCATGCACGAAGGGCAATTCGAGCGCTTCGGCCCTGCATTCGTCGAACCTACGCCGGACGATTCGAGCGCCCTGCAGTCGATGCGCGCACTCTGGCGCGAAGGCTGGCGCGATGCGCACACCACGCCCGAAAACATCGACTTCCCCGCCAGCTTTCGCGCGGTAAGCGCAATCGATACGCTGGGCGATCTGCCGATGGCCGTGATCGTGGCGGCGTCGTTCGAGCATTCGCCTTTCTTCGCTGCCGAACAGCGCGAGGCGTTGCAACGTGCCTGGGAGCGTATGCAGGAAGGTTTTCTCGCGCTGTCTTCACGCGCCGAACTGATACGCGCACCGCAGAGCGAGCATTTCGTGCAGCGCGACGCGCCGCAAGTTATCGTCGATGCGATCGGGCGCGTAGCACGAGCCGTTTGAAGCGAGCGCCGGGCTCGCGCAAGATGGTCGATACCTGAAAATTAATCAGGATGCCTGTGTAGTTTCATCTTCATCGAAGACCAGCGGCGCAATATCGACATTGGGCAACTGTTCGAGCAGCGCGGGCGCGAGCAACAGCTTGGTGGCCCGCACGCCTGCGCCCATGACAATGCGCTCGCGCGCCATCACCGCAGCATCGACGAGCACGACCCAGTCGTCGGGCACGCCGAATGCCGTGATGCCGCCGAACTCCATCCCCGTGAGTTCGACCGCCTGTTCGCGCTTCGCGAACGACAGCCGCTGCGCACCCAGCCGCGCCTTGACCGCGCCATTGACGTCGAGCCGGCGCGAGCCGAGCGTCACCACGGCGGCGTGGCGTTCCGCACCCTCGCGCTTGTAGCGCAGCACCAGCGTATTCGCGCAGTCTTCGAGGCCGAAACCATAACGCTCGCTGAATTGCGCGGTGTCGGAGGCATCGTCGGCGACGCTGAAAACCGTCACGCCTTCTGCTGGCAAGCGGGCCATGACGTTGGGCGGCAAATGGTGTTCGCGTTGCGCGTCGGGAACGATGTCGAGTTGATGATGCGGGGCTTCCATGCGATGCGGTCTCCGTCGATTGCAGGGTGCAGCCGCTTATTTTACGGGCAACGGGCGCACCGCCGCTTGCCGACCCGCGGGCAGCCGCGCAAAACGAACCCTATAATGACTGGCGCAGTGTATCGACGTATTCGCCGTTCTCTTTCGGACCCGCACCATGACCCACACCGACTCCCCGTTCTCCGAACAGCTCTTCTCCTACGGCACCCTGCAGCTCGAGCAGGTGCAGATCGCCACCTTCGGCCGCAAGCTCGATGGCGAAGCCGACGAGATGCCTGGCTTTTCGCTCACGATGCTCAAGATCGAAGACCCGGCTGTGGTCGCAACCAGCGGCAAGACCCATCATCCTGTCGTGACCTGGACCGGCAATCCCGCCGATCGCGTGAGCGGCGCCGTGTTCGCCATCACGCCGGAAGAACTCGCGCACGCCGATGCCTATGAAGTCGCCGAATACCGGCGCGATCTCGTCACGCTCGCTTCCGGCAAGCAGGCGTGGGTGTATGTGGACGCCAATTCGCGCCAACCCGGTTAATGCCCGGCTGAACGCCATAAAGACGGATTAAATCGCTCGCGGCTGCATTGCCTCGCTTTGCAGCCGGCTCGAGCGAACAAAACCCGCAAGGTTTTATCCAGCAGGAATGCCACTGAGAATGACGCAATCGAAAGTCATGTTTATGCGAAATTCTGATCGCCGATAAAAACCATATCGCATTGCAATGTCTGAATTCGCCACTGACTTTCATGTCTCCAGCATGCTTTTAAATATAAAAGCATGATCCATTCGGCAATTCGACGATAGCGTCCTCCATTCTGTTGTCTTCTCCTTGTTTCAAATCATGGTTGGCCCGCTGCGCACATGTTAAATATTGCGCCCCTGCCACTTCACAGAACCCTGATCCGAAAAGCGTTGTTTAATAGGGTCTTGCGTATCGATTTCCTGCATGGGAGTCCGTGGGACTGACGTACTCCCGTCGTTGGCCGTGGCAGCAACAACGTTGTCAAACCAGCGGTTGAAGAAGCCTGATTAAAGGAGAAGGCGAATGACACAACGTCTTGACAGACTTGCAGCCCTCGCGGCAGTGGCGCTCACGTTCTGCGCAGCCGGCGAGGCTGCCATGGCGGCTAAGAAAGTCGTCGCGCCAGCTGCTGCAACGAAACCCGATCCAGAGGCACTGGACGCCCTGACCAGAATGAGCAGCTTCATGGAGACGGTCAAGCAATTCGATCTAGACGTTGATTCAACGACCGATCAGATCATGGTCAACGGCGCAACGACGCAATTGATCCAGCTATCGCACAACACGAAACTGACAGTTAGCCGTCCCGATAGTCTCAAGGTCGATATTGTCGGTGGCGCGCCGGGTTACAGCCGCCACGTTTTTTACAACGGCAAAACTTTTACACTGTTTACCGAACCGGGTAATTACTATGCCAGTGCTCCGGCTCCTGCAACAATCAAGGAGCTAATGGGCGATCTCGAGAACAAATACGGCATTGAGTTGCCGCTCAGCGATATCTTCACGCTAGGCGCCAATCCCGACGATTTAAAACGTGTGACATCGGCCGTCTATATCGGCGATGAAGTCGTCAGTGGCAATACGTGTTCCCACTATGCCTACCGTCAAAACAATCTGGACTGGCAAATCTGGATTCAGAAAGGCAGCCAACCTTTGCCCTGCAAGTTAAATATCGTCACGTCGCAGGACAAGGAACGGCCACAGTACACGGCGATCTACCACTGGAATCTGAAGCCGGAAATCAGCGCGAAGCTGTTCGACTTCTCGCCTCCTGAAAATGCACATCAGATCAAGTTCGTGCAAACCAACGGCGCCCAATAGGCCAAGAGCCCGATAGACCAATAGCCTTTCAATCCAGAGATCATCATGAAATCAAAGAGAATCTTGACGGCGACTGGCGTGGCACTGATCGTTGCAATGAGCACGACTTCGGCGAGCGCGTTTCAGGTCCGCGGTGGTGCGCAAACGTCCGTGAATCGCGCGAATATGGCAAGTTCGCACGATACCAATGTCGCCACGCGGCAAGCCAATCGAACCACGCGCGAAGGCAATCGCCAGAACACCGCCCAGCAGGTCAGTTCGAACCGGACCAATGCAGCGCAAAACATCAGCAATAACCGCGCCAATGTCGCCAACAACTACAACGACAACCACGGCGGCTGCTGTTATAACGGCGGCTGGTACAACGATCACCCGGTTGCGACAGCCGCCGCAGTGACTGGCGCAGTGGTCGCCACAGCGGCCGTGGTGGGCTCGATCGTCCACACGCTGCCGCCTAGCTGTTCGGCGATTAACGTCAACGGTGTCACGTATCAGCAGTGCGGCTCGACCTATTATCAACCGCAGTACTCGGGAACGACGGTGCAGTACATCGTCGTCAATCCGCCGCACTGAAATACCGCGTCATACGAAGCTCACGAATAAAAAGCGGGCCGCTGGAAATTCCAGCGGCCCGCTTTTCAACAGCTTCGGAAACCGGCTCGCGCCATCAGCGCGCGGCGGTCTGCATCAACTCAACCTGCCAGATCGGCCGGCAGCTTGCCGCCGTTCGCGGCCAGCGCAGCCATCACCTGCTTGTGCAACCAGATGTTCATGCTCGCGGAGTCGTTCATGTCGCCCGAGTACTTGAGCTCCTGCGCGAGTTGCTTGCGGTGATCGAGGCTGCTGTCCACGCCGAGCGCCTTCATCGTATCGACGATCGACACGCGCCAGTTCAGCGTCTGGCCGCTTTCGGACACCAGCTGGTCCATCACGGCGGCAACATCGACATCGGTGAGCGGCGCGGGCGCCGGCGCGGCTTCGGGAGCGGCGGCCTGGGCGGCTGCGGGGTCCGGCGTCGGCTCGGCGGCCGGCGGCGTCTGGTCGGGTTTGGCCTTGTGGAACAACTTGTTCACGATATCGCCAAAAATGCTCATTTGCTTGACTCCTATGGGGTTGCTGGTTGCCGAGGCGGCGCCGCAGCGCCGGTCTTTTCCTCGTCAGGCGAAAGTATGCCGGAGCTTCGGAAATCGCCGTCCCGAAAACGTCCTGTCACACGCGCTTCACACTGCCGACGTTGGCGATCACGTCATTTTCAGCGCAACTCGCAGATAAGCTGCAGAACGGCCTGCGCCCGTTCGAGCGGCAGATCGCGGATCGACAGATGCACCGTGCCCGATTGCTCGCCGTCGACAGCAACGTCGATCTGCGGGCCGCCCGTGACCAGACGCGGCAGCGCCACGCGGCTATGCCCTGTCCATTCGGTGCTATGCAAGCCGATACTCGCCAGTAGTCTGGGCATCAGAAAGCCGTGAGCGGGCTGCGCGATCGCGAGCGCGGGCACGCTGGGCGGCGCCTGCATCTGCGACTGCACATGCGCCATGCGTACCGGCTGCGCGTCACCGAGCCGGCGCGCCGCGCGAATCCGCTCGAGCACGTCGATATAGCCCGGCATCAGACGCACCTTGATATCCTCGGCGAGACGGTTGGCCTTCTTGCTCAGCGACAGCGAGATCGCGCGCCGGTAGCCGCACGCGCGCACCATTTCGATGCTCGGATATTCAGCCGCCAGCACCGGCGCGCCGTTCAACGCGAGCACCGATTCCACCACCAGCCGCCCCGCCGCCTCAGGCGGCGAGAAACGCAGCAGCAGCGTGGCATCGGGATCGATATTGGGCAGATGCACCACCCAGACCTGCGCTCGCGGCATGGAGGCTTCATGGTCGATGCTCGCGTGCAGTGCATGCGCGAGCACCTGCACCTGGCCGCCGTAGTCGAAATCGACGGCGGCCGTGCCCATGGCCGCACTCATACCCGCACTCATGGCCGGCCCACCTGGCAATCGCCGCGCAGCAAGGCCCACTCTTCGCATTGATGGCCGTTCGGCAGCTTGCAGATGCCGGTCTGGCCGTCCGCCGTTTCGACGATCTGCAGCGTTCCGCCGTTGTGGATGCAGTTGACCGAAGCCGGGTTCGCCATGGCCGCCTGCTGCCGCGCGGGACTTTGCGCGCTCATCGGCAACGGTTGTGCGCACGCGGAAGTGACGGCGAATATCGCCACGAGTGCAGGAAGTGCGGGGAGGAAGTGGATTGTTTTCATATTGGCCACCGGGTAAGCGAGCATGTCGATACGCCGCCGGGTGAGATCCGCGAAGCCGGTCCACAGGGCGGCGAGCACGCCGGGCTTCTGCCTGAGTTCTGCTTGTGTGCTACCTGAGCGGCGATCGAAACCCGTGCATCCCTGACGGTACAACATGCCCGACGCCGTTGCGCGCAACGCGCCGCCATTTCGGAATTTACTGACCCGGCGCGCGACAGCTAGCGGAAGCAAGATCAAATTGTCGTGACCGCAGAGGCTGAGCGCTACTTCCTGATCGCAGCCGTCACCACGATGTATTCACCGGGATGGCGCTGCTTGAGCAGGACCCAGGCTTGATCGACGGCGGCATCGCCGGACACGGCATCGACGCGGATTGCCGAGCCGATATCCGTCGAAGTGTTCACATGACGATGCGTATATTTGACGATGAAGGCCGGCATATCTTCCTTGAATAACGGTTGCGGACGACGCGAGCGCTTGCTGGCCGCGATCGGCTCCCTGACATCCGCCGTCTGAGTTTTGGGCGAGTGTATCGCTGTGACCCTGAAATCGGTACGCCAGCCGACGGCGTTTGGCATCGCCGCCCGCGCCGGGATGCCGCGACGCGCGACAGGCGTGGCGCAGCGGCAATTCGCAGAATGTTTCCGATCGTTGAAACCCATCGCTGCGTCTCGCAAAGCGCGTGCCGTAAACGCCACGCGGCCCGTCATGGACGGGCCGCGCAGGCTCACTACCCCTCTTTCAGTGCGACGTCACAGCCGCGAACGCCCGAGCCGGCTGTACGCCAGCGCATCGCGGCGCTTCAGACGGCGCGCCAGCGCCACGCCGATCACCGCAAACACCGGCAGCAGCGCCGTCAACGCATACGAGAGCGTCGCGCCGGCACCGGTGAGCAACGGGAAGTTCGCCACCGCCAGCAGCAGCACCACCGCGAGCGCAACCCCCGAAATCAGCGGGAACCAGACGACGCGCAGCGCGCCTTCCTCGCGCACCGTCTGGCGGCGGAAGAACACGAACACCGCCGCCGAAGCCAGCGTCATCAGCGCGATGATGCACAGCGTCGCCACATTGGTGAGCCACGAGAACAGCGTCAGCACCGGGTCGGCATGCGCGACGATGAACACCAGCACCACCACGGCCGCAATCGCCGATTGCCAGAGCGATCCGATATGCGGGCTGCAATGCTGCGCATGCGTGCGGCCAAGCGACTTCGGCAGCAGACCTTCGCGGCCGCTCGCAAAAAAGTAACGCGCCGCGGAGTTGTGGAACGCCAGCAGCCCGGCATACACGCTCGTGATGAACAGCACGCTCATCGCGCCGGTCAGCGTGCCGTTGGCGTAGTGATCGGAGAGCGTGTAGAGGAAGGTGGTCGGGTCCTGCAGCGCGCCGAGCGTCTTGACGATATCGTCCGCGCCCGCGCCGATCACCATGCACCAGACCGAGAACGCGTAGAACCCGCCGATCAGCAGCACCGAGATATACGTCGCGAGCGGCACCGTGCGCTGCGGATCTTTGGCCTCTTCGCTGTAGATCGTCGTGGCCTCGAAGCCGATAAAGCTCGCGAAGCAGAACAGAAAGCCCAGCGCAGGCGTACCGCTCAGGAACACGCGCGGCGTGAACGACACGGCGTTGACGCCATGCGCGCCGCCGCTCTTGAGAATCGCGAGATCGAGAATCAGCACGACCACATATTCGCCGAGCACCAGCAGCGAAAGCACCTTGGCCGACAAATCTATCTGCCGATAGCCCAGCACCGCAATGCTCGCCATCGCCGCGAGCGAGCAGATCCACCACGGCGCATTCACGCCGAAGTGCGTTTGCAGAAAGCCCGACGCCACCGCGCCGAACATGCCGTAAAGACCGATCTGCATCGTGTTGTAGCCGAGCAGCGCCAGCAGTGCCGCCGCGCCGCCGGCCGTCCCGCCAAGCCCGCGCGCGGTGAACGCATAGAAGCCGCCCGCATTCGTGACGTGACGCGACATCGCCGTATAACCCGCTGCAAACAGCAGCAGGATCACGACCGTGGCCACGAGCAGCGCCGGTGTGCCCGCGCCGTTGCCAAGCATGATGCCGATAGGAAAACCGCCCGCGATGGCCACCAGCGGACCGGCAGCGGAAATGACGAAAAAGACGATGAAGCCCAGGCCTAAAGCGCCTTTGCGTAGTTCGGTCGAGGGCGTGGGTTCTGCCGCGACGTTCATGTATCTCGCTCCGATAAGTATTAATCGTGCCGCGGCGCGCACGCATGCAGGCCGGGTGTCGAGATGCACTGTAGAGAGCCAATATTGCCGACCGGCAGCACAAATCGGCAAGCCGCGCGGCAAGGGGGCGGAACCAGGGTTAGTCGGGAGAAGAATGCGCCCTGAAACAGGCGGTGTTGTCAGTCAAACGAAAACTGCCGATCAGCTTTTGCGCACCGTTTGCGAGGGCAGTTCGCCGAACAGGTCGCGATATTCGCGCGCGAAATAACTCAGGTGCGTAAAGCCCCAACGCGCGGCCGCATCGCCAATCAGGAGTTCATCCGCGCTGGTGGAGCGCAGCAGACGATGCACGGCGTTCAAACGCAGCGAGCGCAGATATTCCACCGGCGTGACGTTCGCCACGCGCTGGAAGCTCGTTTGCAGCGTGCGGCGACTGCAGCGCAGCATGCGGCACAGGTCGAGCACGGTGAGCGATTCTTCGGTGTTGTCTTCGGTGATGCGCTCGCAGCGCTTGACGATATCGCTATAGGTGGCGTGTGTGAGGTCGCGCGAGGGCAAACCCGTCGCGCTTTCGAGCAGGCCGAGCAGCACGCTCAGCACTTCGTCCTGGAACCGTTTGACGCTGGCGCCATGGGCGGCCGCATCGGCAAACGCCGCGCGATCGCGCTCGCTGGCATCGAGAAAAGGGGCAAGGCGCAGGCGCAGCACCTGTGCGGCTTCGGCGGGAAACGGCACCACGTTGCGGCGCAACTGGCGCGCGGCCTCTTCACCGATGGTGACGGCCACGAGTTCGAACATGGTTTCGGCGGGCAGGCTCACGCCTACGTAATGCATGGCCTCGGGCGTGTAGAAGCGGAACTCCTCGCCGGGGCCGAGTTGCATGAGCGCATAGCCGTCCACCTTCTGGCCCTGGAACGTGCCGACGACGGGCGCGTACAGCGGCACGGCGAGCGAAGCGAAGCCCGCGGGCGAGACGCCCGCCTGGACCACGCGGCGGTTGGTCTGCTCGCGAAAGAAGTGAAATTCGCTCGACGAAGCCTGCACGAGCCGGCTTTCGTAGCGGCCCGGCGTCATCTGACGATAGACCTGCTCCCAGCCGCTCACGGCGAGCGAATGATCATGCACGTCGGCAAGCGCGCTGACCCTGAAATCCATCGGCTGTCTCCTGCATGAATCAGCAGCATCCTGATCGTCGAATGCCTGTCGACGAATTTTAATCGATGAACCAGGGAGCGGTCTTGCCTTAAATAAATGCCCGAATAGGTTGCGATGAAGAATGCGCTGAAATTCAGGCCTGTTCGAAACCCGCCGCCAGCGCCTTGACGATGGCGTCGATCTGTTCGGTCTCGATCACGAGCGGCGGCGAGAGAATGATCTTCGTGCCGACCGGGCGCACCAGCACGCCGTTCTCGCGGGCGATTTCGGCGACGCGGCTGGCGTAACCGTCGGTGGGATCGATCGGTTCGCGCGTGGCCTTGTCCTTGACCAGATCGAGCGCCACCATCAAGCCCTTGCCGCGTACATCGCCTACAGCCGCATAGCGCTGCGCGAACGGCTGCAGCGCTTCGAGCAGATGCTTGCCCTGCGCGGCCGCATTGGCCGGCAGGTTTTCATCGGCAACGATCTTGAGGTTGGCCAGCGCCGCCGCGCACGCAACCGGATGCCCCGCATAGGTGTAGCCGTGCATGAGCGCGCCCGTGAAGTCGGCGTTCTTCATGAAGGCCTGTTCGATGCGCGCGTTGAAAGCCGTCGCGCCCAGCGGAATATAGCCCGATGAAATACCCTTCGCGAAGCACATGATGTCCGGCTTCACACCCCAGCCACGGCTGCCGAACAGGCTGCCCGTGCGGCCAAAACCGGTGACGATTTCGTCGGCGATCAGCAGGACTCCGTATTTATCGCAGACTTCGCGAATCAGCGGCCAGTAGTTCTCCGGCGGCACGATCACGCCGCCCGCGCCCTGCACCGGCTCGGCGATGAAAGCGGCCACCGTATCCGGGCTCTGGAACAGGATCTCGCGTTCGAGCATTTCCGCACAGATGCGGCCCAGTTCCTGCGGGTCCTGCGTGAACGGATTGCGATAAAGCCACGGCGTTTCCACATGGAAGCAGCCGGGCAGATTCGGCTCGTAATTGCGGCGAAAAACCGTATTGCCATTGACCGACGCGCCGCCAAAATGCGTGCCGTGATAGCCCTGCTTGAGCGAAATGAATTTGGTACGATCGGCCTGACCTTCGACCTTCCAGTACTGGCGTGCAAGCTTGAGCGCCGATTCCACCGCGTCCGAACCGCCCGAGCTGTACATCACGCGCGTCATGCCTTCGGGTTCGAGCATGTCGATCAACAGACGCGAGAGTTCTTCGGCGCGCGGATGCGAAATGCCATCGAAAAGCTGGAAATATTCGAGCTCGTCGAGTTGCGCGGTAATGGCCGCTTTCACCTCGGAACGGTTGTGGCCGATGTTCACATTCCACAGACCCGCCACGCCGTCGACAAGCTGCTTGCCGTGTTCGTCGAATACAAAGCAGCCGTCGCCGCGCACGATGCGGATCGGCGTACGTTGCTGCATTTCGGCGGGATGGATCATCGGGTGCCAGAAAGCGGAATTGGTCTTGCTCATGGTGTCTCCGTCGAATACTCGATGAATGCGCGCGTTCAATGCGCAATGCAGATGGATTTGGTTTCGGTAAAGCCTTCAACGGCGTATTTGCCGAATTCGCGACCCATGCCCGATTGCTTGTAGCCGCCGAACGGCATCGACGGATCGAGCGGCACGTGGCAGTTCACCCAGACCGTGCCGGCCTCGATGCGCGGCACGAGATTCATCACGGCGCGCAGATCGTTGCTCCAGAGGCTCGCGGCCAGGCCATAAGGCGAATCGTTGGCAAGGCGCAGCGCCTGCTCGGGATCGTCGAAGGGAATCAGCGCGAGCACCGGGCCGAACACCTCGTCGCGCACGAGCGCGGCGTCGTGCGGCACATCGTCGATCACGGTGGGACGCACGTAATAGCCGGGATGATCGACGCGCGTGCCGCCTGCGAGAAAGCGCAGGCCATCGGCGTGCGCGCGCGCGATATGCTGCTCCACACGATCGCGATGCTGCGCCGACACCAGCGGATTGATCTGCGCGTTCGGATCGAGCCCGGCGCCGAGCGTCATCGACTTCGCGACATCGGCGAGACCGTCGGCGATCTGCCGATACTTGCTGCGATGGATATAGATGCGCGAAGCCGCCGCGCACACCTGCCCCTGGTTCAGAAAACCGCCTGCGAGCGCGCCCTGCACGGCCTGATCGACATCGACATCGGCGAGCATGACGGCCGGATTCTTGCCGCCCAGTTCCAGTGAAAAGCGCGTCATGTTCTGCACGGCGGCCGTGCCGATCAACTTGCCCGTGGGCGTCGATCCGGTGAAGGAAATCTTCGCGATGGCAGGATGCGATGCGAGCGCCGCGCCGCATTCGCGCCCGCCCGTGACGACGTTGAACACGCCCGGCGGAATGCCCGCTTCCCCGGCGAGTTCCGCGAGACGCAGCGCCGTGAGCGGCGTTTCCGGCGACGGCTTGATGACGATCGTGCAGCCCGCCGCGAGCGCGGGAATCAGCTTCCACACGGCGATCATCAGCGGGAAATTCCACGGCACGATGCCCGCGACCACGCCAACCGGCTCCTTGCGCGTGAAGGCTGTGTAGCGTGCGCCGGGCGGGAACGGAATCGACACGTCGAGCGTTTCGCCGGTGATCTTGGTGGCCCAGCCGGCCATATAACGCACGTATTCGACGGTCGCGCCCACTTCGATCGCACGCGCGATATTGATCGATTTGCCCTGCTCCAGCGTTTCGAGCTGCGCGAGATCTTCGGTGTTGGCTTCGATGAGATCGGCGAAATGCAGCAGGATGCGCTCGCGATCCGCAGGGCGCAAACCGCTCCAGACGCGTGCGTCGAAGGCCTCGCGTGCATTGGTGACGGCGCGATCGACATCGGCGGCGTTGGCGTCCGCAACCGTGGCGATCACCTCGCCCGTGGACGGATCGAATACGTTGACACGCTGCGCGGCTTGCGCGGGCTGCGGACCGCCGTTGATAAAGAGACCGTGTTCGCGCGCCAGAAACGCACGCACGTTGTCGCTGACCCGGACCTTCGCATCGCTACTCATATCGTCAATCTCTCGCTAATCACCAGTGGGCAAAGCCCCGCGCGGCGGTCGGTGCGCTGGCGCGGACGGGCATCTGATGCCGACTTTAGGGGCGCAAGTCATGGGGCGTTAGCGCAAATTGGCAGATCGAGATGCGCTGCGGGTATACATCGATGCAGGTTCACGCGTGCGCTTGCGCTCAGCCCCACACGCAGCGCTCGAAACCGTCGCGCTCGCGAAACGGACGCTCGGGCATCAGCACGGCTTCGGCGGCGTTCACCTGCATCAGCAGCACGTGACGCAGGCCGTCGTCATGCGCGACGATGGCGAAGGCGGTGTCGTCGTCGCCATGCCTGAAGCGCGGATCGGCGGCGACGATATCGGGATCGTCGTGCAGACCGTGACAGCGCGCGGTATCGGCGATATTCCAGCAGTCGGGCAAACGCAGCAGGACATCGGGCACGTCCTCCTCGCGCGAGATCACCGCGGCGCCGGCGTGCGCGCAGCGGCGGAACCAGCCCGGCTCCTGCGCGGGCTCGACGGCCACAGCGGCGACCGCATAGAGCAAAAGACCGCTTTCTTCATACGTGGCGGGAGCGGCGTCGACCAACTGGGGCGCGCAGGCGCTCATCGTGCGGACCTCGTCGAAAGGCAATTCATAGGAACAGCGCGCCGATCAATTCCGTGCGGCTCGACACGCCGAGCTTGCGGAACATGCGCAGCAAGTGCGTTTTCACCGTCGGTTGCGAGAGTTCGAGATCGCGCGCAATCGCCTTGTTGGACAGGCCATCGCGCACGAGACGCGCAATCTGTTCCTCGCGGTGCGTGAGGCGCGGTGCATCGGCATCGTCGGCGGGCGCGGCCAGATGCATGGCGGCCTCGCTGCGCAGCACGGGCTCGAGCGCGAGTTCCAGCAGCGGTTGCAACGTGTTGGCCTGATCGATTTCGTCCGGCGTGAACGGCGGATCGGGGGCAAAGCGCAGCAGCGAAAACGCGGCGGCGACCGTGCCTTCATCGCGGAGCAGCACTTCCATCACATCCACGACGCGATGCGGCTGCAAAAAACGTCGCCAGTAGACCGATTGCGCGCGCAGCGCCTCGGGCAACTCGCCCGCGAGCGTGAGGACGTTGCCATGCTGGCGCAAATAGCGCGACGGGTGCATCGGATCGAGCACCAGATAGCGCTGGAGCCACGTGCGATGCATGGTTTCCGCGAGACCGAAAAGCTCGAAACCCGAAGGCTGCTGATGCGCGCCGATGCGGTAGAACACGGTCGCGCCTGGGCGCAGCAGCTTCGTGAGCGCGGCAACGGCGGTTTCCAGCGCGGCGGCGCGGTGGTCTTGCCTGGGCATGTGAGATCTCCATCGTCCCTCGGATATCGGCGGGATTGTTCGACGATGCTAGGCAGGCGGGCGGCCCAGGTGTGAGCGCAAATTGGCAAATGGGCGGGGCGTTGTCATCCTTTTGCCCGATAGGCTGGGCTATGAGGGGCGCCTAGACTCGGCGCACGCCTGCTTTTTGGCGCTGTTCGGGTCTATTCACTCTGGAGTTGCTTGCATGACATCTGCTAATTCATCTGCGCAGGGCTGTGTTGTTATTACCGGTGCGGGGACGGGTATTGGCGAAGCTTGCGCGAAGCTGTTTGCCGCGCAAGGCGCGCGTGTTGCGTTGATTGGGCGGCGGCGTGGGCCGCTTGAGCGTGTTGCGCAGGAAACGGGCGGGATTGTGCTGGAAGGCGATGCCGCTTCTGCTGCCGATTGGGAGCGGTTTGGTGCTGTGCTGGAAGCTGAAGGCGGTGTTGCTGCGCTGGTGGCTTGTGCGGGTGGATTGGGGATGGGGAGTGCGCTTCAAACCAGCGACGGTGATTGGGCTGCTGCCATGCGGGCTAATGTGGATACCGCGTTTGTGAGTGCGCGGGCTTGTTTGCCGCAATTGATCGAGCGGCGGGGGGCGATTGTGATGGTTGCTTCTATCGCTTCGCTTGCGGCTGGGCCGGAGGTTTGTGGGTATACGACGGCCAAGCATGCGCTGATCGGATTGATGCGCTCGCTTGCGCGGGACTACGGGCCGCTGGGTGTGAGGGTTAATGCCGTTTGTCCGGGGTGGGTCAGGACGCCTATGGCTGATGGTGAAATGCAGCCTCTCATTGATCGCTATGGCGATTCGCTGGATCAGGCTTATGAACGGGTTTGTCGTGATGTGCCTTTGCGGCGGGCTGCTAGTGCCGATGAGATCGCTCAGGTTTGTGGGTTTCTTGTTTCGCCTGCGGCTAGTGTTGTTACTGGGGCAGCTATTGTTGCTGATGGTGGGTCTTCTATTGTTGATGTGCCTACTATTGTTTTTGGGCGGGATTTTTAGGGTGGGTTTTTTTGGGGCGGTTTATTGGCGGCGTCGCGTATCCTTGAGTTCGTGTCGGTCTATTAGCGTTGCCCCTGTGCGGGGCGGCACCTACTTTTCTTTGCAGCGGTGTATGGACTGGAGACATAGGTAACAGGTGTACGGAGACATGGGTAACACATTCTCCGTTCACGTTTGCTGGTTCAGATTGATAGTCC
>NZ_JAAGPR010000004.1 GCF_017104965.1 Paraburkholderia sp. Ac-20340 | reverse complement strand
GCAGTAGACGAGCGTCTTGTTCGGGATGCTGCCGGCGTGCGCGAGCGGCGCGCCTGCAATCGATGCCGCTGCGAGCGCCACGAGCGAGGTCATTCGTGCTGCACGCAACAGGTTGTTTTCTTTCATGGTTATTCCGGGTCGATGCCAGTCAGGACAGCCGAGGTTCAATCGCGCAGAGCTTCTGTGCCGGAGTCATGCAAACATGACTCCGGCATCCTGCACTAGCGATTAGATTAGAAGGCGTGATACATGCCGATATTGGCTTGAATCTGGTTGCCACCCGATGCGGTGTTACCAAAGTCAGCAACCGATGCCTGAGCGCCCAATGCGTGAACATAGGCACCCATCACATAGACCGAGGTGCTCTTCGACAGCGCATACGTAGCGCCCAGCGACACCTGGTTGATCGAGGCCATCGTGCGGCCCTGGGTCGATTGATCAGGCGTGGCCGCCGAACCGTAGACGTACGTGTATTCGGTCGCCAGCGAAAGCGCCGGGGTGACCTGATACTGCAGAAGACCTGCGAACACGTTGAAGTGAATCGACGGTTGACCGTTGAAACCCTCGTACTGTGCGTTCGAGTAACGCAGGCCAGCCGTGTACGGACCGAACTGGTATTGACCCGCGACTTGCGCAATGCCCGCGCTCTTGAACGCATTGCCGCCGTAGTAGCCCGAGCTCGGATAGCCCAGCGCGCCGCCGAACGACGGCTGTGCCGTTGCGTTTTCCCAGCCGCTCTCGCCTTGATTCACGGCACGGAAGTAGCCGCCAGCCGCGGTCAGGCCGCCTTGAACGTAATCCGCTGCCACCGACCACGATTGGCCCGAGCCCATTGCGCCGGCAACGCCACCGAACGAGTACGCGCCTTCAACCTGCAAGCCGTGGAAAACCGGCGAAATGTACTTGACGGCGTTGTTCTGGTTCGTCGTGTTGTCGTTGTTGTCGACATCGCCCGGGGTCGAGAATGCCGCTGCCGAAATGCCGTCGCCCGTGAGGCCTTGAATCATTTCCGTCACAGCGTCGATCTGGCGACCCAGACGCACCGTACCGTATTCGTCCGATGCGAGGCCTACGTAAGCCTGACGGTTGAACAGCGAACGCGTGGAGCCAATAGGACCCTGGCCGTTAATTTTGCCGGTGCCGATGTTGAAACCATTTTCGAGCTTGAAGACTGCCTTGAGGCCGCCACCGAGATCTTCCTGTCCTTTGAGGCCCCACTTGTTCGAACCTGCCGCACCGCCGTCCTGGCTCACCTTGCTGTGACCGCCGACGTTCGAGGTATAGCCGATACCTGCGTCGAGCATGCCGTACAACGTGACCGACGACTGCGCCATGGCTGCCGAGGATGCTGCGAAAGCAGCCACAGCGATAACGCTGAGTTTGATGTTGTTGTTCTTCATCTGTGTTCCACTGCCTGATGTAATTATTTGATTGAAATGGTTTTTTAATGCAGATGACGGCGCACAGAGTGCACGTCGCCTCAAGTCGCAATGGCCAGCGTCATATTGACGACCGCAGCCGATGCAACTTATTCACTTCGCCATCCTTACAATTTTATGCAGGCAAGCGCCACGCGTCGCTACCTGTGTCTCCCAACTGGAACAGCCGCGTCATTCGCTGAATGACAACCGCTTGTTTACCCACGTTGTTACCGCACCGTGGACTGATCATGAGCCGGATCTTCTGCTCCCGGCGCACTCGCCCTGCCTGCCAGTTCCAGCGACATTTCACCGTCGATCACGTAGAAAAACGTCTCTTCTGCGTGCGTGGCGACCTGCCCCCTTCCCACGTAAAGAAACGATATCAGGAACAAAATTTGGCGTCAAAATTTGTTTGATAGAAGTAAATCTCGTTTGATGCAAGGACATTTTGGCGAAATTTCCGCTATAGGAGAAAACACCAAGAGAGAGCGTCAGCAAGATCTGCGCAGTCGGTCAAAGACACCCGATCGGGTCGGACCGCGATTGAAATGGGGCATCGACGAACAGGCAGGCCGCGCGTGGCGGCGTCGGTCGCTTTTCAGGCAGTCAACCGGCCATTTTGAGGGTGCTAGACTCGACCCAGCCGCGCGTGATGCGGCCCATTGGCCGGGACGATCCTGCGCCAGCAAGGTTGCGCACGACCGCGTTGAGCCCCTCAGCAGACTCGAAATAAAGGAACCACGCCCTGTATGAATATCCGCCCGGCAGTCGAATCCGATTTTGAAGCCATCTGGCCGATTTTCCAGCAAGTGATCAGCGCCGGGGACACGTATGTATTTGCCCCCGATACATCGTACGAGGACGCTTTTGCCTACTGGTTCGGACCCGGCGTTGTCTCTTATGTAGCGCAGGAGGATGGCCAGATCGTCGGCTTCTATAAGCTGATTCCCAATACGCGTGACCTGGGCAACCACGTCGCCAACGCGTCGTTCATGGTCTCGCCTGGTCACAGCGGCAAAGGCATTGGTCAGCGATTGGGATTGCACTGCCTGCAGGAGGCCCGCAAGGCCGGCTATGAGGCGATGCAATTCAACTTTGTGGTCAGCACCAATACGGCTGCGGTCGCTCTCTGGCAGAAACTGGGCTTTTCGATTGTGGGAACACTGCCCAGCGTTTTTCGCCACCCCAAATTGGGCTATGTCGACGCCTACGTCATGCATCGCTTCCTGGCTGATTAGACACAACGCGCGACGGCCCGCAGGCCGGCAGGAAAGACAAAGTAAGGAACGCCTCGATAAATACCGCTATATCGATCGATTTCGCAGCGGAAGAATCCCCGATCCTTTTATCTGGATGCGCTTCTCAAGATATTCCAGACGCTGAAGCGCTTTGGGTAGGTGGAATATCCGATCATCAGCGATAAGTCAGGTTTTCTGGGGCTGAATGAATGATTCTTCTTGTGTAGAATCGCGCGATTCGTTGCATGCTCAATTAATATTGCGCCGCTGCAGCCGGATTTCCGGCTGCATGCAACATTGAATCGTCATTGTTGACATCGACAATTCGAATATCGCGCGAAAAATAGCGTCGCGCCCATCGAAAGCCGGCATTCGCCGCAGCGATGAGCGCGCTAACAAAAATAGCGTATTTATCATCCCGTTTCCCGTTTGTCAGGAGAGATTCCCGTGAATCGCTTGCGTTGTGCGGCGGCTGTGTCAGCCGTCATGCCCGCCGTCCCTCATACGTCCGCGACCACGCGGGCCGCGGCGCAGATCGCCGTGCTGGTCGCCGTGCTGGTATCGGGCAGCGTGTTCTGCGCCGGCGCCCATGCCGCGCTCGGCGGTCAGCCGACATTGCCGATGACCAGCGTGCGGACCTCCGAAGCCGTCGCGCTGAAGGCCACGAGCAGCACGTCTACGGCCTCGTCCACCAGCACCTCCACCACGTACACGGTGCGCGAATCGACGCTCGACAACGGCGTGACCGAACGCGAATACCTGAATGTCGACGGCACGGTGTTCGCGCTGGCGTGGGACGGTCCCTTCATTCCCGATCTGCGCACCTTCATGGGTAGCACGATCTTCTCCGAATACGTGGCCGCGCTGCAAAGCCAGACCAACCGGCAGCGCAACGGTGGCGTGAATATCAGCACCGATGATTTCGTCGTGCAGGTGCAAGGCCATCAACGGCACTTCCACGGCCGCGCCTGGCTGCCGTCACTGTTGCCGACCGACCTCAGCACGTCGGTCATCCAGTAACTGACGCATCGGTAACGCGCTGCCTTTGCGCGGCCGGTGTCCTCTTCCGCTTTCGTTTTTCTCGCCATAGTCCAGTCATGACGACAATGTCTTTCCTCGCGGTATTCGCCTGCGCTATCGCGCTGCTGGCGAGTCCTTTTCCTGCCAGCCGCGCCTCGTTCCAACGCGCGTTCGTACTGGCGCCGCGTCGCACTGTCGCCCGGATCGCAGCGTGTGGTCTGGTGCTTGCACTGGCGGCCTGCGGCGGTGGCGGATCGTCGGACGGCTCAAGCAGTTCCTCCAGTTCGAGCGACTCGTCGAGTTCATCGAGTTCGTCAAGCTCATCGACCTCGACGGGGACGACGGCATCCGCGAGCGTGAGCAACTCGATGACGGTGACGGTGGAGAAAAGCCTCAGCAACTACCCGAACCTGCCCTTCGTCACGGTGACCGTCTGCGCGCCCGG
This sequence comes from Paraburkholderia sp. Ac-20340, assembly GCF_017104965.1. Taxonomy (GTDB): domain Bacteria; phylum Pseudomonadota; class Gammaproteobacteria; order Burkholderiales; family Burkholderiaceae; genus Paraburkholderia. The sequence goes on along the minus strand of NZ_JAAGPR010000004.1, from coordinate 448,409 downwards.
CACCAGTACCTGCGACACGATCGATCACGTGCTGCTGGATACCGGTTCCACCGGCCTGCGCGTGCTGGCGTCGAAGCTGAGTTCGACGACGCTGGCCGGCATGAGCCGCGAGCAATTGTCGTCGTCGGGCTATTACATCGATGAATGCAGCCAGTTCGTCAGCGGCTATACCTGGGGCTCGGTGCGTCTGGCCGATGTGGAACTGGGCAGCGAGACGGCGTCGAGCGTGCCGATCGAGGTGATCGCCGATTCGGCGGCTGGTTCGGCGCCGTCGTCATGCGCGAGCGCCGGTACGAACATGGGCACCGTCAGCCAGTTGGGCGCGTACGGCATTCTGGGCGTGCAAGGGCAGATCCGCGACTGCGGGCAATCGTGCGCGAGCAGCGCGCTGCCGCTCTACTACGCCTGTTCGGGCGGCTCGGGTTGCTCGACGGAGAGCGCCGTGCCTTTGACCCAGCAGGTGACCAATCCGGTCAGCATGCTCACCAACGACAATAACGGCATCGTCCTTTCGATGCCGAGCGTGTCGGACAGCGGCCAGGCAAGCGCGACCGGAACGCTCTATCTCGGCGTCGGCACGCAGTCGGACAATACGCTGACGTCGCTGAGCACGATTGCGCTCGACGCGAACTTCGAGTTCACCGCAACCTACGGCGGCACCGCCAACCAGTACAGCTTCATCGACTCCGGCACGAACTTCCTGTACTTCCAGGACAGCTCGCTGACGCAGTGCACGGGCACCTATAGCGGCTATTACTGTCCGTCGTCGGTGCAGACCGAATCCGTGACGTTCGCGCCCAACAGCGGCGCCAGCAGTTCCAGCGGCTCCTATACCGGCACGTTCAAGGTCGGCAATGTGAATACGCTGCTGAGCAGCAGCGGCGTCTATGCGTTCAACGATATCGGCGTGTACGGTCTCGTCGAGGACGGCCTCGATTTCGGCATGCCGTTCTTTTATGGCCGCTATGTGGTGATCACGAATGAAAGTTCGTCGGGTGCCGGCGATGCATCCGCTGCTTTCGGATCGAACGGCGCGTAACGATGGATGGCGGTTGGGGTGCCAGGGTCCGGGACGTCGCGCCCTGGCGGCCTTACTGCCGGCGATTAGCCGGTTTTATGGGCGGATTTAATGGGCATGCTTTAAACGACGCCATGCCCGACTATGAAAAGCCGCGCTGGTTAAAGGATTTACTGCGCTTTCTGCCTTTGAAAAGTCAGTTCGTCCTGTCCAGGAATGTTCGCGATCTGCAGGCCTGCGAGGTGGCGCCGAGGGCGACAAGCTACTCATCGAACGCGCGATGGGGCGATGGGTATTGGCGAGGTGCCGCTCAAGGTGACAGGCGACTCACACGCTGAGTCCATTTCCACGCAGAATCGGCGTTCGCTGCACTGAACGCCTCTGCGCCTGGCACCTTGCCGGCTCCGGTTTTGCGGTCAGACCGCCCGATCTACATGCGGCACGACGATTGCCCCGTGAGGACCGGGACCATCACCGGGGCCGCCTGGACCTCCTCCACCGGGGCCACCCTGGCCGCCTCCGGGTCCGCCAGGACCGCCGGGTCCTCCGCCAGGTGGCGGGCCCCAGAAACACCCACTCAATGAACTGGCTACTGCGACCGTGATCGCAAGCGTCACAAGCTTCCTCATAGCCTCTCCTTCGCCGGTTGACTGGACGTCGTCGCGTGCGACCGCGCTCTGGTTTGCCGACGCGACACGTTTAACCTTAGCAGCATCAAACGCCTCGCGTCCGTGCCCTTGTTTCAGAACGAACGAGGTGGCCGGCGATTCCTTACTGACGCGGATAAGACCGCAGAATATCCCGCCAGCTCACAATGCCGATCGGAACGAATTCAGCGTTCACGATGGGAATACACGAAATCGAATTCTCGAGAAATAACTCGATCGCTTCTTCCACCCCGGCGTCCGCGCCGAGTGTCAGCGGCTTTCGGCTCATGATCTGATGAACGCGCCTCGCCAGTGTCCCCAGATCCCGCTTCGTCTCCACCACGCTGTCAATGAACGGGCTCAACGCGCGCAGGAGGTCTCGATCGGACACCACACCTTGCAGCTTTCTGTCCTCGACCACCAGCAGGTGATGAAACCCGGTCTGCTCAAAGATCTCCTTGACGGTTTCAAGCGTGTCGTCGAAACCCACCGTGACCAGGCGCGTGGTCATGAGGTCTGCCATTTTCATTGCCCGTCTTCTCCGCTGCTGTTTATCCGCTATAAATTGAACGTACCGCCGACGTCGGCCACCGGAACGCGGTGCCGGCGCGATCCCTGCCATCGAGGTTTTGGACCCATTTTAAGGCCCCGCACCCGCGCCGAACGCCACATCCGGTCGATTACTCCACGCGAAAGCAGCAACAATTGCTACACTTGCGGCGCTGCGAGGTGCAAGCACCAGCGTCTCTGCTGCTCACCACGATCCGCCTGATCGCTGCCAGTCAGGGAAAATGGCATCAACATCGCCCTTTTCCCTGCTGCCGGATCTCAACAAAGGAATGAGTTGACTACCGTAATTCTGAAACCCGACGAACCCGTGGACGTCGCACTGCGCCGCTTCCGTCGCGCAATCGAGCGCACTGGCCTGATTCAGGAACTGCGTTCCCGCACGGCCTATGAAAAGCCTACGACCGAACGCAAGCGCAAGAAGGCGGCTGCGGTCGCACGCGTGCGCAAGCTGGCCAAGCGGTCGATGCCGCCGAAAAAGCGCTACTGATCGAAGCGATGGAGCGCGGCCCTGATAAAGCGGCCGCCCATCGCGCAAGCAGGGTTGCACACATGCCGCGCCCGATGAGGCGCGCGGGCAATGGGGGCCGCATCGCTCATTGACCCGAACGAACGCTCGGCGGAACAGTTACAAGATAATTCTTGACGCTGATACGCTCATGCGGTTAGTGTGTCGTTCGAAGGTCAAGAAGTTCGATTGCTGTTCATCAATTGCTCGCTCCTCAGCGGTATTCGTGGTCACCTCCCTCCTTGTCGCTTCACACGCTCTCTTTTATTGAGCGAACTTTCGTATTTTTTACCTCAAGGATTTTCCATGGAAACCGGTACCGTTAAGTGGTTCAACGACAGCAAGGGCTTTGGCTTCATCACCCCGGACAAGGGTGGCGACGACCTGTTCGCTCATTTCTCGGAAATCAAGACCGACGGCTTCAAGACGCTCGCTGAAAACCAGAAAGTGAGCTTCGAAACGAAGCAAGGCCCGAAGGGTCTGCAAGCGGCTAACATCAAGCCGCTGTAAAGTTTGAAGGACCCGGCTTCCGACAACGGACGCCGGGTTGCAGCGACACCCTCGCGGAGCATAAGTCTCCCAAAGTTGGCGCGATCGCCCTCGGCTGCCATGTATCGAGCAGCTTGGCCCGACGCCATACGCCTCGTTGCACCTCATTCTCCCCTTCGGCTCTCACGCCTTTTTGTTTTCCGATTACTCCAGATTCGGCTCGCAGTGGCTTTGAATCGGCTCGCCTGTGCTCGTATCGCACGACACACGCGCATTCGGATACTAATAAAATTAAAATGCAAACCAATCAAATTCACCAATACAACGGCTATGCCGTTACACCGTCCGCGCATCGTTTGGCCGACGGATGCTTTTCATCCAACCTGATGCTCGAACGCACCAATAGTGCGCACGCCGACGGTTGCTATCAGTTCTATTCGCTCGACTACTTCGCAACGGAAGAACAGGCGCTGCAGCACTCGACACGCTGGGCGCGCAACTGGGTCGATACGCGCGGATAACGCGATTTCCGCCTGACTTCAAACTCACTCGCCATGTGTGGTGAAAATACCAAAGTCAGGTCATCGTATTTTTGAAACGGATTTTTCGCGAGCCATCATCAAGCAACGAACTTTAAATCAGGTTTGTCGCCGAATGGGGGCTCGTCATGGGCAGCGCGCTGGTTTGGGCTGCAATCCCTCACAACAGTGATGGGGTGGTGTTTCAGGTCCGCGTCATTCGCGGACTTCAGCGTTTTCATCTCTCACGCCGGGCGCTCGAGGAAGTTTTTGGCCTCGCGCCTCGCGCATCGGATGCGCGGCAACTCGAACTCTTCTATCAGCACGCGCCTTATATCCTGAGCCAGGCCATGCGAAAACGTCCGCTCGCGAGTGCCGATACCGCGGCACTGCAGGCAGCCGATTTCACGGCTTTCATCGAAGCGGAACAAAGCGAAACCCAGTACCTTCCGGAAACGCCTGGGTATCTCGCTGCCGACTGAAGCGCTTCCGGTGAGGCCTGCCTTGTCGCCGATAATCATGGCCAATAAGCACGACCAATAAACGCGGCCAAAACGGCCGTCAAGCGCAGGCGGCTCAGAAAAGAGACCGCCCCGCGCGCCCGGTCGGCTATCATGCCATTCCTCTCCGAAGTAGCTTCTTATGATTTCCGTCCGTAATGTCACGCTGCGCCGCGGCGTCAAGGTCGTGCTCGACAGCGCCTCCGTCACCTTTACCCCTGGCGAAAAGATCGGTCTGGTCGGCCGCAATGGCGCCGGCAAATCGTCATTCTTCGCGCTTCTCAACGGCACGCTGCACGAAGACAGCGGCGAGTTCTCGATCCCGGCTGCCTGGAAAATGGGCCAGGTCGCGCAGGATATGCCGGAGACCGAGCAAGGCGCGACGGACTTCGTGGTCGAGGGTGACACCGTCCTGCTGGCCGCGCAGGCCGAAGTCGCCGCCGCCGAGGCCAGCGACGACGGCATGCGCATGGCGCACGCCTACATGGCCCTGCACGACGCCGGCGCGCACGATGCGTCCGCACGCGCCCAGGCGCTGATTCAGGGACTCGGCTTTACGGCCGCGCAGCTTGACCAGCCGGTCAGCAGTTTCTCCGGCGGCTGGCGCATGCGACTGCAACTGGCGCGCGCGCTGATGTGCCCGTCCGACCTGCTGCTGCTCGACGAACCGACCAACCACCTGGACCTCGATGCACTGGTCTGGCTGGAAGCCTGGCTCAAACGCTATCAGGGCACGCTCGTGGTGATCAGCCACGACCGCGAATTCCTCGACGCGGTCACGCAGGTGACCGTGCACGTCGACAACGCCAAGCTCGTGCGCTACGGCGGCAACTACAGCAAGTTCGAAGACATGCGCGCCGAGCAGCTGGAGTTGCAGCAGGCCGCGCTCGCCAGACAGGCGGACAAGATCGCGCATCTGCAGAAGTTCATCGACCGTTTCAAGGCCAAGGCCTCGAAGGCGAAGCAGGCGCAGAGCCGCGTCAAGGCGCTCGAACGCATGGAGAAGATCGCGCCGGTGCTTGCGGAAGCCGAGTTCAACTTCGAGTTCAAGGAGCCGCTCAACGTCCCGAACCCGCTGTTGTCGATGCTCGACGCGAGTTTCGGTTATCCCGCGCCGGAAGACGCAGCGCCGGGCACGCCGCCTACGGTCATCGTGCGGGGCATCAATCGCTCCGTGCTGGCCGGGCAGCGCATCGGCATTCTCGGTGCCAACGGCCAGGGCAAGTCGACGCTGGTGAAAACGGTCGCGCATGCGCTGAAGCCGATTGCCGGTGAAATCAGCGAGGGCAAGGGCCTGAACATCGGCTATTTCGCGCAGCAGGAACTCGACGTCCTGCGCCCGCAAGACACGCCGATGGAGCACATGATCCGCCTTGCCAGGGACACGCCGCCGAGCATGCGCGCGCCGGGTCAGAGCGGCACGGAACAATCGCTGCGCACCTTCCTCGGCACCTTCAATTTCAGCGGCGACACGGTGCACCAGGCCGTTCACACGATGAGCGGCGGCGAAAAGGCGCGCCTCGTGCTGTGCATGATCGTGTGGCAGCGCCCCAACCTGCTGCTGCTCGACGAACCGACCAACCACCTCGACCTCGCTACGCGCGAAGCGCTCGCCATGGCGCTCAATGAATTCGAGGGCACGGTGATGCTGGTCAGTCACGACCGGGCGCTGCTGCGCGCGGTCTGCGACGAGTTCTGGCTGGTCACCAAGGGCGGCGTCGAACCCTTCGATGGCGATCTGGACGATTACCAGCAATTCCTGCGCGACGAAGCCCGTCGTATGCGCGAGCAGGCTGACGCGGCGTAAAGGGCGGTGTAAGCAGTTCAGCGCAGGATTTCGTCAGAGGCGTTCGATCGATTCGAACGCCCTCTCGCGTCTGTCTCAACGCCATTGGGCTGAGGGACCAGAAAGTCGTTATAGCTTTTGTTCCGTATCCACGACGGCGCGCGTCCGCGGCCGGTCCATGTCGCGCCGGTGACGGGGTCCTGATACTTCATCTGAAGCGGTCGGGTGTTATAGCGGCCGCGCCGGTCGACACGCAACTGATTCGGCACAAGGTTGAAGAAGTTCATGACCTGGCGGATGTGCTCGATCGCAGCTTTCTGCTCCTGTTGCCAGGCGACTGAAATTCGCTCATCGAGTCGCACGAGTTGCTGCTTCAACACGCTCACCTTGCTGTTCATGCTCGCTTTCCGTAATTCATGGCACTGGTTAGTGCATTGCACACCCTGCATCGCACACCCAGTCTTTTGCCGATACCCGCGCCCTGCCTCACAGGGACGCAACCCTTACATTCACGTATCAATTGATATGTGAATGTAATAATATCCATTTGAAATTTAAATATCAACTGATATCCTTGCGGCCATGAAAGCGGCGTCCTCCCCACCGCGGTTGAGCCGCGAAGCCAGTCGATTGCAGACTCGAACCCATTTGCTTGCTGCTGCAAAGCGCTTATTCGTCGAGCGAGGATTCGGCGCAACATCGCTCAGGGACATTGCGTCCGAGGCTGGTTATACGCAAGGTGCTTTCTATTCGAATTTCGCCAGCAAAGAAGAGCTGTTCGTGGAATTGATGCGAGAGCGCTCAACGACGCAAGTCACCGATATTGCGCGGGCGCTCAGTGACCCATCGGCCTCGGCAGAAGACATATTGAACGCGCTGGAGATCTGGGCGCAGACGCTTGACGCTGAACCCGAGTGGTCGGTGCTGGGCGTGGAGTTCAAGCTTCAAGGCCGGCGCAGCCCCGTGTTTGCTGCGGCCTCGGAAGAACTCCTGAACGCTCACCGCGATGGCCTTGCCTGGTGCATCACGCAGATTTTCGCCAGAATGAAAAAGGTGCCGCCAGAATCGCCCGCTGTGCTGGCTGCGTCCTTCATGGGGCTCTCGCAAGGACTCGCATTGCAGCGAACGCTGCTCGCCGAAGCGCCCATTGGACGCATGATCATGATGTTCTTGCGCGGCCTGCTGGCTGCTGCGCCGCCGGTGCGCTGAGTTCGATTTTTATTGCGTATCTTCCAGATAGTCCTCGAGTATCTTGACTCGGGCAGTCGTCAATTCCGTCAGGCACTCTTTACGATTGACCGCGAGCCACTGAGGCGCCGCGTCACTCAGGCTCGCGCGGAAATCGCATTCCGTATTCCTGTAAACAAGCCATGCGTGTTGCGCCGCCAGCAATGAGTCTGTCATGGACGTCTGCGCTTCCCGATTATTGTTTAGTTGTGCACGCAATTTTTTATACGTGTCGTTAAGTGCACGGTCGGCTATTGCACGATCCTGTTCCGCACATTGCAGACCGGCTTGCGCGGCGTCGGGCCCGATTCCCCCGGGCAAGTTGTGACAGTCGATCGCAAATACCGTGGTCGAAAAACACAACGACGAAAACAATCTGCTTCACAGGCTCTGGAATCCGACGAAGGCGATAATCGCAGCGGGCAGCTGATTCCCCCTCACTCCAGCAAACTCACTGCCAGCATGCGTTGATCGACACGCCCATGATCGTCGATTGCCCGCACGGTGTAGCTGCCCGCCGTGCGCGGCTGCCAGTACAGCGCGGCGCCGGGGTCGCTGCGGCCCACATAGGCGTCGTTGACGAACCAGTACAGCGTGTGCGCGTCGGCATCGGTGATGGCGCTAAACGCAATGCGCTGCTGACCGATCTGTTTCAGGCGCAACGCATACGTGCTGCCGCGCACCGGTGAGGTGATCTGCGGCGGCGCGCCGTCGGGTGTGCCCGCATCGCGGCACTGCGGATTTTGCGGCGGTTTGCGGCGCGGAATACCCGCTTGCGCAAACACCTGCTGCAGATCGGAAGACCAGTATTCGAACACTTCCTCATGCACATGCTTGTCCGTATAAGGCGGACAGGCCGGCAGTCCCGTCGCATCGTCGATCACCACCGGACGATGCACGTTGCTCACGCGTATCGGCGATTTGCCCGGAATGAACCAGGTCCAGCCACGTTGCGGGCACCACTGGTTGGGCAGATCGCCGCTCGCCAGACAGATCTGCACGCGTTTGAGATTGGCCGGCCTGGGGCGAAACGGTTCAGCCAGTTGCGGCCGCTCGGCTTCCAGACCATCGACGATCTGGAAAAACAGCGGCGCAGCCGCATCCACGCCGACGAACGCCGGATTGCCGGTGCTATCGAAATTACCCACCCAGACCACCAGCACATAGGGGCCGAAGATGCCCGCAGTCCACGCGTCGCGAAACGCCCATGACGTGCCGGTTTTCCAGTAGACCGGCAGATGCGACGGTTGCGCCCCAGTGGTCTCGTCAGGCCGCAGATGCTGGCGCAGCATGTCCATGACCATGAAGCTCGCCTCGTCGCTGAGCATGCGCGTGCCGGCCACCTGAGGATCGCCGGCGCGCAGTCGCAAGGGCTTCAGTTCGCCGCGATTGGCGAGCATCGCGTACAGGCCGGCCAGTTCCTGCATCGTCACTTCGCCGCCGCCGAGCACCAGTGCAAGCCCGTAGTGCTGCTCGCTCGCCATGTGGCCAATGCCCGCTTGCTGCAGGAACTGATACAGATCGGGCTGATGCAATTGCGAGGCCACCCACACGGCCGGAATATTGCGGCTGCGGTTCAGTGCGTCGGTGGCCGTGATCGGTCCGAGAAAATGGCCGTCGAAATTCTCCGGCGTGTACGGGCCGAACGAAGTCGGCACATCGCGCAACACGGTCTGCGGATGCAGCACGCCCTGATCGAATCCCAATGCGTAAATAAACGGTTTGAGCGCCGAACCCGGCGAGCGCCGCGCCTGCGTGCCGTTGACCTGCCCCTGGATCGAGCGGTTGAAGAAGTCCGCCGAGCCGACCAGTGCCTTGATGCCCATATCGCGCGTATCGACCAGCATCGCCGACGCATTGCGAATCCCGATACCGTTATTGCGCGCCACGTAGCGGGTGATCTGCCGTTCGAGAATATGCTGCAGATCCAGATCGAGCGTCGTCCGCACACGCGATTCGCGGTCGTCGCCGTCCATGCGGCGAGCCGCCAGCACCTGCTCTACCGCATGCGGCGCTTCGAACGGCAAACGTGACAACGGCCGGATATTCAGCGGCAGATCGAACAGCGGCTTGAGCGCCGCGTCCTGCGGATGCCCCTTGAGCCAGCGGGCGTAAAGACGATTGCGCGATGTCGCGAGTTGCCGGTTGATCACTTGCGCGCCGCCGTCGGCCGTCTGCGTCGGCACGCTCGGCAGACGACGGGCGGGGTCCTGCGGAATCACCGCAAGCGTCAAGGCCTCCGGCAAGCTCAAATCGCCTACCGGTTTGTTGAAGTACGCGATGCTCGCGGCCCCCGCGCCTTCGACATTGCGCCCATAGGGCGCATCGTTCAGATAAGCCTCGAGAATCTGCGCTTTCGAATAGAACAGTTCGAGCTCGATCGCACGTCCCACCTGCCCGAGTTTGCCCCAGGGCGTGCGCGTGTTGAGTTGCCAGAGCGAACGCGCCAGTTGCATGGTGACGGTCGAGCCACCCTGGCGGTTGCCGTGCCGCACGTAGGTGACCCACGCCCCGCGCGCGAGACCATACAGATTGAAGCCGGGATGCCAGCGGAACCAGCGGTCCTCATGCAGCAGCACGCCGTCCACCAGTTGCGGCGACATGTCCTTGAGCGGCACCCACAGGCGAAAACGGTCATCGCTTGCCAGCGTCAGGCGCAGCAAGCGGCCGCGATCGTCGTAGACCGCGGTGGAACTGGGCTTCCAGCCCTGCAACGAAGGATGCGGCCACAACCGGCAACCCAGCAGCACGCCCGCGACAAGCAGCACAGCAACCAGCCAGTTCTGCCAGCGATCAATCCAGCGGCCGCACGCACGCAACGAGGAACGAAGCAAAGACACAATGGGGAAATTCAAGGAAAACAGGAATGACTTCAGCGCGGCTGCCACACGTCGTCAGCTTTCGCTTCGGACGTGTGGCAGCACGGTTCAGGGTTGGCGCACGACCGTGAGCACAGCGCCGCCCGGCGAGCGCGCCTGAATCCGGCGATCGTACATCGACTCACCGAATGCCGGCGGCACGATGAACTTGCCGGCGTTGCTGGCCTTGATGCGATAGACGAATTCCTTGACGTCCTTCGTCGCCGTGCCGTAGATCACGACGCGGTCTTCGCGGATATCGGCGTACTCGGGTTGCCACGTCGAACTCGCGAGGCCGATCGGCGAGCGCCACGGTGCGGGTTGCGAACCATCGGCGTCGGCGTTGCCGTTGTTGCCTGTATCGCCGCCTTGATCGCCTTGCTCCGCCTGAGCGCTATTGCTGTCGTCCTGCGGCGCGGGCGCGGGCGGCGGCTCGATCACCGGGTCGAAGCCGCCCGGCAGCAAATCGACGATCGCCACGTTATCGACTTCATCGTCTTCGGTCGCACGGATCTTCACGTGGACTTCGATCTCCTGCCCAGGCTTGATGCTGTCGAGCGGTTTGCCATTGGCATCGGTGTAGTCGCGCACGATTTCGAGCCCGTCCTTGATCGCCTTGTCCGGTGCGCCGCGGTCGTAACCGGCCTGACTGGTCACACGCCACGCCGGCATGCCGCTGCCGTTGATGAAGCGCAGCCGGGTTGCGCCCGCGCTCCAGCTACCGGCCTGCAAGACGTTGGCCTGCAAGCTCGAAAACGCTTTGAGCGTGCCGTCGGCGCGTACTTCGTCGATGGCGAGTTTATCCAGCCCGGCGGCATTGACGCTCGCATAGGCATCGAGCGCGAGCACCGTCATGGCCGCCGATAGCGTGTTGAACTCGTTGCGCGCCAGCGGCCCGGCGATGTTCTCCATGACCTGCGGCGAAAGCGCCTTCGCCCTGTCGGGGAAGTACTTCGACAACAGATAGAGCGTGCTCGCGTCGCGCGTGAGCGGATCGGTGTAGTAGCCGTAGGCGAACTTCGACGCATCCGCCTTGCCCTCGAGTTCGCGCTGCGGCCCCGCGATCAGCTTGCTGGCCTCCTTGTCCTGCTTGAGCAGTTCGTACGAAGCCGCCAGCCACGCCGCCGCCAGATCGTTCTTCCAGTCGTTCGGGAACGCTTCCTGGAGGCGCTTTTGCACGGCGGCCAGATCGTTGGTCGTCACATTACCCTGACGCGTCAGCAGATAGACGGCATAGGCACGCTGACGCAGCAAATCGAGCGAATCCAGGCTGTCGTCGCTGGCGAGCTTGTGCAGATACTGATTGCCCGCGTCCAGCATGTCGCCCGGCACCGCTACGCCGCGCTCGCGCGCTTCCAGCAGGAAATGCATCGTATAGGCCGAAACAAAAGGCTCGGCATCCGGCGTGGCCGACCACAGGCCGAAACCGCCCTGGCTGTTCTGCCGCGAACGCAGCACATCGAGCGTTTGCGCCAGCGCCTGGTCGCTGGTCTGCGGCGTGCCGCCATTGATCGCATTGGCTGGCTGCAGCGCGCGGGTCAGCGCAGGCACCGTCGGCCATTTCGATGCGATCAGGCGCGGCATGGTCGCACTGACGATCTGCTCGCTGCAGTAGTTCTGCACGTTCACGAGCCAGGACGTCAAGCCTTGCGAGAGCACCAGCGGCAAGGTCGAAATACTCGCGTCGCGCGAAGCGTACGCGTCGTACATCTTGCGCAGGCCGGACACGTCCGCCTTGCTGTTCGGATCGACTCGCGCAATATCGACCTGGGCCCGATACGCAGCGGCTGGCCGCACCGAAAGATCGAGACTCTGCGCCGCCGACTTCGCGCCGTAACTCGCGCTGAAGGTCAGATTGCCCGAGCCGAGCGTCTGCGTTGCCTTGACGCGGAAAATCGCGACGCCTTCATGCATGGATGCGAGATTTACACTCTGCGCCGCATTGCCGAGCACCTGAAGCTGCGGCCCGGTCTTGAGCGCCACGGTCACCGGCACCGGTTTGTCGCCGACACCGGTGAGATTGTTGGCGACACCCACGCTGACTTCGGCTTCGTCGCCGGGCGCGAGCGTGGTCGGCACATTCGGCGACAGCACGAAGTCGCCGCGCACCGTGGTGGCCGACTCGACCGTGCCCACCAGATCGGGCGATACCGACACCGCCATGACCCGCAGCTTGCCGTTGAAATAATCGGGCACGGTGTAGCTCACGTCCTTCTCGCCGTCCACATCGACAATGCCGGACCAATACACCACGGGCTTGTCGCGCTTGCGCCTGAACGGATTGAGCTGGCTGCCGATGGCGTCGTCCGCATCGCCGCCGGGCGCCGCCATGGCCATCAGCTTTTCGAAGTCGGGCAAGATCAGATCGAGAATCTGCGACGTGCCCACTTCCAGCATGCGCTTGCGGAAGAAGAACTTGAGCGGATCGCCCAGCTTGTAGCGGCCGACCTGCAGGATGCCTTCGTCCACCGCGAACACGACGGCTTTGGTCGGGCGTCCCGCATGCAGTTTGAACGTGACCGTCTGTCCCGGCTTGACCAGCGGCGGCGCGTCGAGCGTCAGGCGATTGCGGCGCGCATCCATATTGACCGAGAACGGCACGACGCCATAGCTCAGCGGGCTCATGAACACTTCGTCCGACGACGGATCACGCACGTACTGTACGTTGATATAGCCGTTGCCTTCGAAATCCGGCGGCACGGTGATGTGCTGGACCGAACTGGTGGTATCGGAATGAAACCATGCGTGTGCGTAGACCTTGTCTCGCTCGATGGTGATCAGGCCGCTGCCCGCATACGGCGCGCGAATTGCGATTTCGACGGGTTCGCCCTGGGCGTAATCGTGCTTGCTCAGATTGATCTGCAATTCGGCATTGCGGTCGAGCGAACGGGACACGTTGGCATCGCCTGCTACGGAATACTCGACCCGATTGACTTCAGTATTATCTGCACTCCGAATGATCAGCGCATAGTTACCCGGCTTGTCGGTCGGCAGCTTGAAGTCCAGACCGGCGGCCGGAATCGTCAGCGGGTTTTCGCTCACCGGCACTTCCTTCAGGCGCGAATCGTACTTGTAGACGCCCGAATCCTGTTTGGTCAGCACCGACACATAGCGTCGCTCCACCAGTTGCGCCTTCAGGTCTTTCAGTTCGATGGCTTTCGCCTGCGGATTGATCGCGACCAGACGCACGGCGCGCGGACTGCCACGCTTCACGTAGTCGAGATCGTCAACCGATTTATAGCCCACCAGCCAGTCGTCGCTGGAAACCAGCGTCTGCGCATTGGCGGCCACATTGCGGCCGCCCTCGGCCTCGTACGCCTTGCTCAGGAAATAGAGCTGATAGGTAGCGTCCGCATATTTCTTGAGGTCGAGATCGAATTCGGCATGGCCCTTGTCGTCGGTCTTGCCGTCCTGCAGGTTGGTCGTGTAGCCCTCTTTCGCGCGCCGCACGTCGAAAAAGTGATAGTCCTGCCAGCTACGGAATTGCGGCCAGACCGGTCGCAGCGTCAAGGACGCTTCGACGCGCCGGTTCGCCGCCGGCGTGCCGAACAGATTCTGCGCATCCACTACGCCCTTGAGCTGATCGGGCTTGACCCAGCCTTCGGCCACCTGCTGCGAGAGCTTTGCCTGCACTTTCATGCGGTCCGGCAGAAACTCTTTTACCTGCACGGTCGTCGAGCCGATCGGTTCATCCGTCTTGCCGTTCTTCACGATGTAGAGATTCACCGCCCACGTGCCCGTGGGTGCGGTTTCCGACGGCGTGTATGACAGTTCGCTAAAGCCGGAATTATCGACGGCAAGCGGCATGCGTTTGACCGTCATGCCACGCGGATCGACGATTTCCGCCTGCAGCGGCACGCCGGACGGGCTATGCGTCCAGTTCGACGCGCGCACGATCACGCCGATATGAAACAGATCGCCGGGCCGGTAAATGCCGCGATCCGAAAACAGATACGCCGACAACTGGCCTTCGCTGACCGGATTGCGCTCGCCGCCCACATCGAAACGCGAAAAATCGAGCTGGCGATCCTGGCCGCCCACCGGCAGGAACGACAGGTCGTCGGCCTTTTTCACGACGTACAGCATCGGCCGCTTGTCGCGGTCGAGACCCTTGAAGGTGGGGAAATGCACGACGCCGTCTGCCGTGGTGTCCTGCGTGTACAGGGTCTGGCCATTGAGCGCGAGGACCGATACCGTCGCGCCGCCAACCGGCTGGCCGGTGCGGATCGACTGCACGAACACGTCCTGGCTGCCGTCGAGCGCACGCTTGACCAGCATGCCCAGATCCGTGATGACGATCATGCGGGTGTCGGTGGGCGAGGCTTCGTCGCCGCCGTTATCGCCGCTGTCATCCGTGCTGTTATCGTCGCTGGAGCCGCCGTCGCTGTTGCCATTGCCCGAGCCTTGATCCGCGGCTTGCGCGGCCTTTTCGGCCTTCTTCTTTTCGGCTACCGGGTCGTAAGCCGACAGATGCAGCAGGAACACGCCGCGCTTGCCGCTCGTCAGATACTGGCCAAGATCGATACCCTCGTAATGCGCCTGACCGGGGCCTGCCTTCGGAAACACCCGCTTCTGCTCGAAGCGCTCGACGATGTGGTCCTCACTGAAGCTATAGCCAAGGTCAGGATGCGTATAGCTGCCTTGATTGAAACTCACCAGATGCTGCAATTGATCCGGCAATACGCGGCCAATCTCCAGTCGCATACCCGGCAGATTGCGCGACACCACCGAGATACGCTTGCTGCCACTCAAGGAAAGCAGCGAGCCATCGGCCATGAAGTGCAGGAGCTTCGGATAGTCGGGCACGGTAAACGTCTGCAGCGCAGACTGGCCGAGCATATAGCCGCCAAACGATTTCAGCCCGGGAGCTATGCGCACGTAGACACGTTGCCCCGGTTCCGCGTGAAATTTGAAACTCTGCAGTTCTGCGTAGTCGCTTTCGGTGGGAACGAGTTCGAGCGGCAGCGCCTGCGAATGCTGCAAGACGTCTTCGCTCACATCTTCTGCGTTCCATTCATACGGCGGGTCGTCGTCTTTCTGGTCGACGCCTTTCCTGCGTTTTGGCAACACCCACGCCTTGATCAGGCCATTGAGATCAGTGCCGCGCACCGCCCCGCTGATTTCGGTGACGAGCACCTGCTCCGGCTCATACCGGTCGTTATCGACCAGAGTCGGGCTCACGCTATTTACCGCGAGGCTATACAGACCCGGTACGCGCACAATCGACGTCAGCGGATCTTTGATGCCGGCGCCGCCACGCGAGCTTCGTGCGCCGCTATCCACGGTCAGCTTCACCGCGCCGTCGTCACGCGGCAGATCGAGCGGCTGCGAGTGAACCCATGCATTCAGCTTGTAGGCGTCGTAGGTCACCGTGAATTTAAGCGGCGTATTGAATTTGCCGTCGCTGCCCGCCAGGGCGAGCGAGATGCGCTTTTCGAATTGCGCGGTATCGACCGGGTAATTGAAGCTCACCGGCATGATGGTCTTCTTCGCCGTGGCGTTCTGCGGGTCCTGATAGAACTCCGCATTACCGGCTTTGGCGACGAACGGCGCGAGATCGAAAGCCAGATGATCGTCAGCCATGAGTACGTGCGGAGCAAACGCCTGGCGCACATCGAAGTCGAGTTCGATATGGCCGCCTACCGGCCAGTCGGCGGCTGGCACGAAACGCAGCGTGTGATCGTCCGTCCAGCTCCACTCGCCCTTCAGGGCGGGTTTCATGGCGATGCCTTTGGTAACGGTCTTGCCCACGAGTTCGATCGGCGCGGCCGAACCGGAAAAGACCACTTCGAGCGGATGAACGGTGATCTTCGGCGTGCCGTCCGCTGAAACGTAATCCGTCACCGCCGGCACCCGGGCCTGGAACGTAATGCGCTGCGGCTCGGCGGGCTTTGGGCGATGCACATACCAGTGCCACGCGCCCCAGGCCGCAATGGCCAACGCAACGGCGCCAAACGCACGAACCGCAAAGTATCGGGGGCGCTCGCGAAGCGCCGCGCTCGTGCTAATCGCCCAGCCCGGTGCCGACCATGAGACGCTGCCGAACACCGGCCGCAATATCTTCACGATCAAATGGAACAGGCCACGCAGCACACGCAGGGGCAGTACGAAGAGCAATCGCAGGATATCCATGCTTACCTTTTTCGGGGGCAAGCACGAATTCTTATCCCCGTTTCATTGACTTTTACTACTATTGAATCGCCGCTCCAGATATCGAACGTGAGTCATTCCACATCGATTCAGGCGCGCGCTCTGTTGTATAGGCGATATGCGACCGCTTATGCGATTCATTGCATAAGCGGCCTGTTTTACGAAGACGCGAACGCCACGTGCATCTTTTCACATCATTGGCACAGTGACATGACAGTCAATCAAGCTTTCTTGATCGACAATAATATTATGCAAAATGGGAGATTGCGGATGATTCACATCGCGCAGATATTCAATACGAATAACAGCGCGCATCATCCTGATTTGCAACAAATCGCCATTCTAACTTTTCGGCGGAATTTTACGACACTTTAAATCCTGACGTGGCGCGCAGAGTTATTGTTTTCATTACCGCGCCTTGACGAAAAGTCATGCGATGTACAGCACATAAACATCGTGCTATTGCCGCTGGAATCACGCAACAACTCACGCCCGCGCGCTCTCGCAGGACGACACAGCATTCCATTGTTGCTGGTGCTGCCGAAAAGCCTGAGGCGCCATCTGATGCCGGCTGCGGAAGAACCGCGTGAAAGCGCTCTGCGAAGAAAAGCCCAGCATTTCGCTGATCTCCGAAAGGCTGCGCTGGGTCTCGCCTAGCAGACGACAGGCTTGATCGAGTTTGACGCGCGCCTCCAGATCGCCGAAATTCAATCCTTCGATTCTTAAACGCCTGTGCAGCGTCCAGCGCGACGTCTCGAGCCGTTCGCACACTCTCGCCAGCAACGAGGCTGTGCCGGGCATATCGTTATCCGGGTCGGTCACGAGCGCGGTAATGAGTTGCTCCACACTCGCGGAAAAACGATACCCGCGCTGCGATTGCTGCAATTTCTGCTGGGCCTGCTGGAGCAGATGAGGCGCGAGCGGCGCGTTGTAATGCGAAAAAGGTCGATCGAGCAGCGAAGCCGCGAAACGCATGCAATTCGCACTCGCTTCGAATTGAATGGGCGCACCGAAATAATCGGCAAGCAGCCGTGCGTTGCGAGGCGCGCGACCGGTCAGAGACACGTGAAACAGCGTGGTGCCCGTCATATCGTATGCGCGTATCAGCGTTGCCAGCACCTGAAAATTGGCGAGCGCCTGCAGGCAATGTTGCGGCATGAATTCCGCCACATATTCGATCTGAACCCAGTCCGCGGTTTCCCTGAAAAATAGAAAATCGAATTCGCCGACGATCGGCCTGAATCGCATGAAAGCATCGATGGCATCACGCAATGTCCGCGCGTTGAAACACAGATTGCCGAGCGCGGGAAAATGCGGAAAGAGCGCACAGCGCCGCTCGACCAGCCACTCTATCGACGGTGACAGCGAACACATGAATTCGACGAACCGTGCATGTCTGACGCCATCGATACGGCCATCGACATCCGTGAGATCGCGCGCCGAAATGCCGGTACGTTGCGCAAACAGATCAGGCCCGACGCCAGCGGCGACTGCCGCATCCAGTACATCGGCGGCAAGGCGATTCGATACGGTACGGGAGCGCAGTGCGGCGCCCGACAAAGGTTGCGCAGACATCGATCGCATCGATCACAGTGAATAGTTCCTGAATGGCCGATCATGCTTGCGCGTGCTGGCCTGCACCATAGGGTCTTGCCATGACGCCTTACATTGCGTTACATCTGCTGCTCCACGCGGTCAAATCCTGCACCCTGCGGTCAAACCCGCCAGGGCGGCTGACGCTAGCATTCCTCCTGCTTCTCGCAACAATAAAACGAGCGTATTTCGCTCGATATATGGAGGAAACAATGCGTATCGCTTCACGACCCGTACTGCGCCTGTCTGTACCGGTCACTATCGCTTCGGCACTGATTGGCGGCCTGTATGCTTGCGGGGGCAACCATCTGGATTCGACCGTTACCCAGCGCGATCTCGGCTACACCACCTTACCGCTCATCAAAGCCGAGGGCTTTCAGTTCAAGGACATGAATCGCAATGGCCAGCTCGATCCCTATGAAGACTGGCGATTGCCCGCCGAAACGCGCGCGCGGGATTTGACGAACCGCCTGACGATAGCCGAAAAGGCGGGCTTGATGCTGCACGGCACGGCCCCGGTGCTCGACGACACGACCGGCGCCGGCACCGGCTCCGCCTACGATCTCGCCAGCCTGAAAACGCAGATCAACGATCTGGCGATCAACACCTTCATCACGCGGATGAGCGCCGACGCACACACCATGGCGCAACAATACAACCAGATCCAGACGCTGGCCGAGCAGTCGCGATTGGCAATTCCGGTCTCGATCAGCTCAGACCCGCGCAGTCATTTCCAGTATGTACTCGGGGCCAGCGCGGGCGGCGGCGGCTTCTCCCAATGGCCTGAAACGCTAGGCTTTGCCGCCATCGGCGATGCGACGCTGACACGCACATTCGGCGATATCGTCCGCCAGGAGTATCGCGCGGTGGGTATCACCGAAGCGCTGTCCCCGCAGGCCGATCTGGCGACGGAGCCGCGCTGGGCGCGTATCAACGGCACCTTCGGCGAAGATGCCGATCTCGCCAAAGCCCAGGTGCAGGCCTATATCGAAGGCTTTCAGGGCGGCGCGACCGGCATCAACGATCGCAGCGTGATTGCGGTGGTCAAGCATTGGGCCGGTTATGGCGCGCAAAAGGACGGCTACGACAGCCACAATTACTACGGGCGCTATGCAACCTATCCCGGCAATAACTTTGCGTATCATCTGAAACCGTTCGAAGGCGCCTTCGCGGCTCAGGTCGGCTCGGTCATGCCAACTTATTCCGAACCCGATTCAGCGGTGACGATCGACGGCATCACACTAGAACAGGTGGGCGGCGCCTTCGACAAACCGTTGCTGACCGATCTGCTGCGCGGCAAATATGGCTTTCAGGGCGTGATCGTCTCGGACTGGGGCATCGCCTCGGATTGCGATTCGAACTGCCTCAATGGGGTTTCCTCCGGTGCGCCTTCGTTCGTCGGATTCGGGACGCCGTGGGGTATGGAAACCGCCACGCGGCTGCAACGTTTCGTGAGAGCCACGAATGCCGGCATCGACCAGTTCGGCGGCGAAGGCGATCCGTCATTTCTCATCGAGGCCGTCAAAGAAGGCTTGCTTAGCGAAAGCCGTTTGAGCGAATCGGCTTATCGCGTGCTGCTGCAGAAGTTCCAGCAAGGACTATTCGATCATCCTTATGTGGATGCAGACGCCGCCAGCTCGATCGTGGGCAATGCTTCGTTCCAGGCGCAGGCACTCGACGCGCAACGGCGCTCGCTGGTGCTGCTGCAAAACACCGGCAATTATCTGCCGATGAGCGCAACCGGCAAAAAGGTCTGGTTATACGGCATCGATTCGACTGTCGCGCAGCAATACGGCTACACCGTGGTCAGTAATCCGCAGGACGCCGATGTCGCAATTGTCCGCGTGAGTACGCCTTATGAAACGCTGCATCCGACCTATCTGTTCGGCTCGATGCAGCACGAAGGCAGTCTCGCGTTCAAGGACGGCAGCGCCGATTACGAAGCCATCAAACAGGCCGCGCTGGCGCCGAAGTCCATCGTCAGCGTGTATATGGATCGACCGGCGATTCTCACGAACGTGCAGGACAAGGCGACCGCCATTCTCGCCAACTTCGGTATTAGCGATACGGCATTGTTCGATGTACTAACCGGCAAGGCGAAACCCGAAGGGCATTTGCCATTCGAACTGCCTTCGTCGATGGATGAAGTCGTCGCGCAACGCGAGGATGTTCCTCACGATACGCAGCATCCTTTGTACGCGTTCGGGTACGGATTGTCGTACTGATCGCAGTGTTACCTTCGCCCGTTCCCGCGCAGTGCACGGCAACGGGCTTTCGACAGGCGCTGGCGACGGACGGCACCGCCGTGACCAGCGCCGCCACTCAAAACGTGTGCACCATGCCGATACGAACCAGTCCCTGCGAAGTCGTCGAAGAGCGCCCGATCTGATAGATCGAAGCCACAGCGCCCTGCCCGCTGGCTTTCTGGAAAGCAAGGTCGGTATAAACGCGCGTGCGCTTCGAAAGCAGATACGTCGCGCTGGCATACGAGGAATACCAGCGATCGTCGTCGAGGCGATCGAAGGTTTCCATCACCGAAAACAACACGTCGGGCCGCGCGAGCCACGTCACGCCCGCCCGCACGACCTGGTCCGTTGCATGCTGGGACTGCAAGGTGAAGTGCGTGTTGGTGTACATCGCCATTGCAGTCAACGCGCCGAATCGATACGAAGCGCCCGCGCCAAAAATACGGCGTTGATCGGCATAGATCGTGGACGTTTTCGTGGTGTCCACGCCCAGAAATTCCGCAGCGCCAATCGTTGCGGTCGACACCGGCGAGCCGTTAATGTTGGTGGTGATCAGCGCGCTGCTGAACGGACCGTTTTCGTACTGCGCGAGCAGACTGTACGAGCGGCCGAGATTGCTCGACCCCGTCGCGTTCTGGCCGAATCCATACATTGCGCCCAACGTAAAGCCCGCAAAATTCGGGCTCTTGTACTGGATCGTGTTGCTCAGATGATCGCCGGCAGCGCGATCGAGATCCGCGTTCTGCACGCTATACACGCCGCACTCGAGACAGGCAATATAGCGCACGAGATTCGAGCCGAAATCATATTGCCGGCCAAAACTCAATTGTCCGAGGCGTTTGTCGCGCAAACCCACATAGGTATCGGTGAAGAACGCGCTGCCCGCAATTGCGCCTGTATTCAGCGCGAAATAATTCTCCAGCCGGAAAATCGCCTGTGTGCCGCCGCCCAGATCTTCCGCTCCCTGAATGCCCCAGAAATTGTTGCGCTGAATGCCGTCCGTCGCCGCGACTTTCGAATGACCGCCAACATTCGTCACGTAGGTCAATCCAGAATCGATAATGCCAAACATCTGTATCGACGATTGTGCGAATGCGGCATGACACCCGGACGATGCCAGCACACCTGCCGTTGCCAGCCTGAAGAGTTGCTTTTTGTCCACGATTCGATCTCCATTGCCTCTTTAATTTTTATTCGCAATCCTTAGTTAAAGATTGGCGATTGATTGGACTTCGGGCTGGAGGTGCATCTGCACCGCCAGCTTTTACAGCATTTAGAGGAAATTGCCGATCATGTTTTCTGCGCAGAGAAAACGTAGTGCATCGAGACGCGGAATCGAATCCATGTGGGGTACAGCGCCAAGGCGCATCGTGGCGTCCCCATCCGCATCGAAACACGGCCATGCGGGCAGGCCATCGACATGCGGATGGCCGCTTCGCGCGAAACTGACCCAGTAGCGCTGCATCACGTCGCGCACCACCTCATCAGCCGGCGTCCACGCCCGCGTGAGCTCTTTGAGCGTTCCGAATACATAGGGATAATCGGCACTGTGAAAGACCCCGAGCGCCGCTGCAGGGTCGCTCTCCGCATAGGCCTGACCGCCGTGGAACGGCTGCTCGTGTTCGAAGTGATAGAGCCAAACCGGATTGCCGCCCTGCGCGTGCGCGCACGCGGCCTTCCATACGCCCGCACCCGCGAGCGCATCGCCATTGATGCGCTTTGCGGAATCGCGCGCCTGCGTAGCGTCGGCGGCGGGGTAATGGTGCAAGGCTTCGGCCAGCCGCGAACCAAAGCGTGCACGCAACGCCTCGCGCAATGCGCCCGCTTCCTCGTAGGCGGGAAACACCGTGCCTTCGTCACGCGTCCAGCCAGTCAGCACGGGCATGCGCATCTGCCGCTGGGCCGCGAAAGAAGCTTCGGCGGATTCAGGCATCACGTATCCGTCGACCGAAGGCCAGATCAACGGCAATGTCGCCTTCGCAAGTCCGACGATCTGACTGGCGGGCCGGGCGCGCAATTCGGCAATCGACGCGGCGCCCGCGCGCTTCATGAAGTCGACGCCCTGCTGCTCGGCCTGCGCAAGCGGCATCATCGGCATGAAGGCGACGCTTTGAATAATCGCCCGATGAAACAGACCGTTTGCCAGCGGCGACGCCATCAGATTCGCAATACTCGCGCCTCCTGCCGACTGACCAAAAACCGTCACCGCGTCTGCATCGCCGCCGAATGCTGCGATAGTCCTGCGTACCCACGCAAGCGCCGCGATCTGATCCATCAGTCCGTAATTGCCCGAGGCTTTATGCTCCGATTCGGCGGTCAATTCGGGATGTGAGAGAAAGCCAAAGGCATTCACGCGGTAATTGACCGTGACGAGGATCACGCCATGCCGCGTAAGATCGCCGCGCACGAAGGTGGCATTCGTACTCGAGCCCACCTGAAACGCACCGCCGTGAATCCAGACCATCACGGGCAATTTTTCTGCGGGCCGGTCGAGCGGCGCAAACACGTTGAGGTAAAGACAATCCTCGCTGGTTCGCTGCTCGCCTGCGTATTCGAGGAAGACCGAGCGCGCGGGGCGTTCGGGCTGCGCGCACATCGGCGCAAAGCGATCGCACACGCGCACACCGTCCCACGGCACGACCGGTTGCGGGGCGCGCCAGCGCAATTCACCGACGGGCGGCGCAGCAAAAGGAATGGCGCGATATTCGATCAGCGAGCGATCCTTATCGACGATTCCCGCAATCGTGCCGCCATCGACCGTAATGGGATACGCGCCGCTCGATTGCGCACACATGGAGTCAGGCATGGAGAGAGTCAATTGGCAATGTCCTCGTTTGAATAGATTTAAAAGGCGGCCAGAAGCCTGCGCTGGTCCGGTTCAGGAAGCGCATCTCGCGTACTGCAATGGGTTGTGTGCCGCTGGGAAAGAGGTATTTGCAACTCGGCGCGACTAAGCGCGCTGCGTCGGTCAGGTCGGTGCGGAATGCACCTGCGTGCTGCGGTTTTCTCCCAGCCGATCGAGCGGAACGTCGAAGGTTTCGCGCGCACTCCATGCGGCGGCCGCGGCAATCAGGCCCGCGACGCTCACCAGTGTCGCCACGGGCATCCAGCCGTCCGGGCCATCCTTCAGCAACGCAGCGCTGAGCGCGGGAGCTGCGCCGCCAAGCGTGATGCCAATCTGCGAGCCGATCGCGACACCCGAAAGCCGCACGCGCGTCGCAAACATTTCGCCTGAAAAAGAAGGCCACACGGCGTTCGACGCGCTATAAAACACGCTGAGCACGATAAAGCCGAATACGCAGATCAGCGTCACATCGGCGCGCGAAATCGCCCATAAGGTGGGCCAGATAAAGATCGCGCCGCCTACCGCGCCCGTGATGAACACCGGCCGCCGGCCAATGCGATCGGAGAGCCAGCCCCACATGGGTACGAGCGCGAGGCTGACGACATTGATCGCCACGAGCAGCGTCAGCATGCGGGTGCGCGGCACGTGCATCGTGTTGACCGCATACGAGAGCACGAAGATGCTGAAAATGCTCGCCGTCACCGAATAGAGCGCGGCCAGCACGAGGCGAAATACATCCGTGCCCTGGGTTCGGAAGAGTTCGGCCACCGGCGCACCGGCAGTTCCGCCGTGGCTCGTTTCCTCGGTGAATACCGGTGTTTCCGGCAAGCCACGGCGCACCCACAGACCCACGCCGATGACCACCACGCTCAGCAGAAACGGAATGCGCCAGCCCCATGCGTAAAGCTGCTCGTCGGGCAATGCGGCGATCGGCAGAAACACGAGCGTGGCCAGCACGAAGCCCATCGATGCTCCGCTCAAGGCGAAGCTGCTTACGAAACCACGGCGGTTGGCGGGCGCATGTTCGAGCGTGAGCGACGCGGCGCCGGCCTGCTCGCCCGACGCCGAAAGTCCCTGCAACAGTCGCAGGCACACGAGCAGGACCGGCGCGACGATGCCAGCCTGTGCGTAAGTCGGCAGCACGCCGATCAGGAAAGTCGACACGCCCATCATGAGCAGCGTCAGCATGAGGATCTGCTTGCGGCCGAAGCGGTCGCCGATATGGCCCATGAAGAACGCCCCGACGGGCCGCGCGATATAGCCGACGCCGAAGGTCGCGAACGCCGCGACAGCCGATACTTTCGGGTCGGCGACCGGAAAGAACAGCTTGCCGAAAACCAGCGCCGCCGCCGTGCCGTAGATAAAGAAATCGTAGTATTCGAGCGCGCTGCCCAGCCAGCTTGAAAAAGCCGCGATCCTTGGTGTTCGTCCCACTGCATCCGCGTTCCGGCGCTCATCCCGATGATGGTCCACGTGCTGTCTCCATGATGTCCTGATTGGGTTCAGCGAAATGTACTATCTAGTACGTTTACTTTCCATTGAGGGTTTACGCTCAGCGTTTCTCCTGCGTCCTGTCCCGTTTATTAACCCGATGGACCAAACCAGTCGACCCGATCGTGCCCTTGTACAATGGGGCCCATCGCCTTCTTCGATCCATTTGTCAGAACTGATGAAGCCACGCACCAAAACATCGCCCGCAACGCCTGAAGTCCAATCGACAACACAGGCAACGCAGGCAATAAAGGCCAGAGAGTCCAAAACGGAAACGCGCCCCTACGATGCGGCGCAGTCGCTTGCCGACATTCTGGAAGTGGCCACGGTGGAGTTTGCGGAGAAGGGACTGAGCGGCGCGCGCGTGGATGAGATTGCCCGGCTCACGCGCGCGAGCAAGCGGATGATTTACTACCACTTCGACAGCAAGGAAGCGCTCTATCTGGCAGTGCTCGAACGCGCCTTCCAGTCGCAGGCGCGCAGCGAAGCGCAATTGCAGCTCGACGAACTGAAGCCCGACGAAGCTTTACGCAAGCTCGTGGGCTTCAGCTTCGATTATCACCAGCGCAATGCGATGTTCGTGCGCCTGATCATGAATGAAAACGCACGCAATGGAGAGGTTTTCGCGCAGAGCGACTTTATCCGCCGCATGAATCTGTCCGTGAAGGACCGCGTGCGCGGCATTTACGACGACGGTGTCAAAGCGGGGCTGTTTCGCCCCGGCATCAATCCCGTCGATTTGCGTATGTCGATCGCGGCGCTCTGTTTTTATCCTGTCTCGAACCGCCATACCTTTTCGTTGCTGTTCGAAAACGATATGGAATCGCCCGCGGCTATCGATGCACGGCGCGAATTTGTGATCGAGATGATCATGCGCTTTGTCGCGAAGTAACGCGCACGCGCTGAACCCGCGCTGAAACTATCGCATCTATTGCATCAACGCATCGGCGCGAAGATTCGTTGCACCGGCCGCCCCTTCTCGCTGCCGGTCGCGGTCCTCAAGAATCAGTTCCGCCGCCCGATAACCCAGCATCATGGCGGGACCGTTCGTATTGCCCGACGGCAGCGTGGGCATGGACGAACAATCCACCACACGCAAGCCGCTTAGCCCATGCACGCGCAGCCGCGAGTCGAGCACGGAATCGGCGGGCGAACCCATCCGGCACGTACCCGTGGCGTGAACGCCGGGACTCACAAGCCACTTGAGCGCCTCGAAGATTTCATCGTCGCTCTGATGTTGCGCGCCTGGCACCACCTCGCGAACGATATAAGGCGCAAGCGCGGGCTGCGCCGCAAACTCGCGCATGAGTCGCAGCATGTCGACAAGCAGCTTGCGATCTTCAGGATCGCCCCACCAGTTTGCATCGACGAGAACCGGCTGCGTAACGTCGGCCGACAGGATCGCGACGCTGCCGCGACTCTTCGGCCGCAGATAGTAGCCGTTGAGCGTGAGGCCCGGTTGATCTTCGAGCGCGCCGCGCCCCGGATCGGCCTTGATTTCCTCGCTGGAACGCATCGAGAACGGTCCCACGCCAAACTGCACGTCGGGCCAATTCGGCGCGGAACGCATCGATACCAGCGCCGTCAATTCCGGCGACGTATAGGCCATCAGACCGGTGCGCGTCGTGTAGTACTGAAGCACGTGACGCATGAGGCGCCAGCCGTGGAATTCGCGATTGAAACCCGCATCGTTGCGCATGCGAAACGAAATCGAGAACATCGCGTGATCGGCGAGATGGCGGCCCACTGCGGGTAAATCTTTGACCACCGCCACGCCCGCTTGCGTCAGCACATCGGCGGGCCCCACGCCTGAGAGTTGCAGGAGCTTGGGGCTTTGCAGCACGCCCGCGCACAGAATGACTTCGTGCCGCGCGCGGGCGACGCGCGTTGCGCCGTTCACGCGATAACGCACGCCCGCAGCACGCGTGCCTTCAAATACGATGCGCTCCACGAGCGCGCCGGTCATTACCGTGAGATTGCTTCGGCGCATCGCCGGTTTAAGAAACGCGCGATACGCCGAAGCACGGCGGCCGCGTCGATCCACCGTGGCCTGCGTATAGCCGATCCCCTGCGTATCCGGTGTATTGATGTCGTCGAGCACGGGCAAGCCCATCTGCCTGCCCGCCTCGCGCGCCGCGCGAATCACGGGCGAGCGAAACGGCAGTTCCGTCACCTGCAGCGGTCCGTTACGCCCGCGCGAACGATGCGCGTGACGATAGCGATAGCTTTCCATTT
Organism: Paraburkholderia sp. Ac-20340; assembly: GCF_017104965.1. GTDB lineage: Bacteria > Pseudomonadota > Gammaproteobacteria > Burkholderiales > Burkholderiaceae > Paraburkholderia. The sequence goes on along the minus strand of NZ_JAAGPR010000004.1, from coordinate 421,731 downwards.
CGTTGAAGCAGCGCTCGACTTCGCGCCACGACCATTCGTGCAAACCCATATCGCGCCAGGCGTCGTAATCCGCGGGCATCCCGCGCAGATACCACGTGCCGTTGGTCGAACTCGATCCGCCCAGACCCCGGCCATAGACCCACGTTTCATTGGCCGGGCGATCCTTTTGCGCCTTCACGGGAAACTGCCAGAAATACTGCGGATTGCCCCACATTTTCATGAAGGCGCGCGGCATGCGCACCAGCTCGGATTCATTGTCGCCGCCCGCTTCGAGCAGCAACACGCGGCTCTTGCCATCGCGCGTGAGCCGGTCGGCCAGCACGCTGCCCGACGAACCCGCGCCCACAATCACATAGTCAAACGTATCGTCCAGATTGCTCATTAAACTCCCCTGCTAATCGATATTCGTGAATTCGTCGCCGCGCACGTCAAGGGCGCAACGGCAGCCATACGCCGCCTTCTCGCGACGAAGCCAGTGCCGTGTGAACGAAGCGCATGCCGTCCAGGCCGTCTTCGATGGTCGGAAACGTGCTCGCTCCCGCACCATTCGCACCGCGCTCGCCTGCGCGATACGCATGAACGGCCGCGGCGAAATCGGCGTATAGATTCGCGAACGCTTCCAGATAGCCTTCGGGATGTCCCATCGGCACGCGCGTTGCTTTCACGGCCGCAGGACTGAGGCTTTTATCGCCGCGCCGGATCACGCGCGTGTTGTCGCCGAGCGGCGCGAACCAGAGTTCATCGGGCGTTTCCTGGCGCCAGCTCAAACCGCCGCGCGAGCCGTATATCGCCAGTTCCAGATTGTTAGCATTACCAGGCGATGTCTGGCTCGCCCACAGCATGCCGCGTGCGCCGTTGGCGTAACGCAGCAGCACGTGAGCGTTGTCGTCGACGCGGCGGCCGGGCACAGCGTTCGTGAGATCCGCCAGCAAAGCTTGCGCGTCCAGCCCGCTCACATAGCGCGCAAGGTGATACGCGTGCGTGCCGATATCGGCGATCGCACCGCCCTCGCCCGCGAGCGCCGGGTCGCTACGCCACGCCGCCTGCTTGTTGCCCGATGTCTCGATCGCTTCGCTCAGCCAATCCTGCGCGTAGCGCACCTGCACCGAGCGGATCTCGCCAATCTCGCCCGCCGCCACCAGCGCGCGCGCGTGGCGCACGAGCGGGTAACCGCTATACGTGTACGTCACGCCGAACAAACATGCCGATGCGCGGGCGATACGCGCGAGTTCGCGGGCTTCGTCGAGCGTCGTCGCCAGCGGTTTGTCGCAGAGCACATGCACGCCAGCGGCCAGGCAATCGCGCGCGACCCGCGCATGCAGATGATTGGGCGTGACGATGACGACGGCTTCGATGCCATCGGCGCGCTGCGCTTCGGCTGAGAGCATGGCTTGCCAGTCCGCATAGGCGCGTGCGGGCTCGATACCCAACGCGGCGCCCGATGCCCGCGAGCGTTCTGCATCGGCGGAAAAGGCGCCCGCCACCAGCTGAAATTCGCCGTCGAGCCGTGCCGCCATGCGATGAACCGCGCCGATAAACGCCCCGTCGCCGCCGCCCACCATGCCGATCCGTATACGGTCTTTCATCATTCGCTATCCTGAGTACATTGACTTACGCGAGACCGAGCAGCCGCCGGTTGGCCGCTTCGTCTACGCCCGACGCCGCGAAGTCGTCGAATGCGCGCGCAGTGACTTCGATGATGTGATCGGCGATAAAGCGCGCCCCTTCGCGTGCGCCCACTGCTGCGTCCTTGAGCGCGCATTCCCATTCGAGCACCGCCCAGCCTTCGAAGTCGTACTGCGCGAGCTTCGAAAAAATCGCGCGAAAATCGATCTGGCCGTCGCCCAGCGAGCGGAAGCGCCCCGCGCGTTCGAGCCACGATCCATAGCCGCCATACACGCCGCTGCGTCCATCGGGACGGAATTCGGCATCCTTGATATGCACGGCCTTGATGCGCTCGTGATAGAGATCGATAAACGCGAGGTAATCCATCTGTTGAAGATGCAGATGGCTCGGGTCATACAGAATGTTGGCGCGCGCGTGGCCGCCAAGCGCATCGAGAAAGCGCTCGAAACTCGCGCCGTCGTGCAGATCCTCGCCGGGATGGATTTCGAAACACACATCCACGCCCGCTTCGTCGAATGCGTCGAGAATCGGCCGCCAGCGGCGCGCCAGTTCCTCGAACGCCATCTCCACGAGCCCGGCCGGGCGCTGCGGCCACGGATACAGAAACGGCCACGCCAGCGCACCCGAAAACGTTGCGTGCGCACGCAGTCCTAGACGGCGGCTCGCCTGCGCGGCCAGCATCAATTGCTCGACCGCCCACTGCTGGCGCGCCTGCGGATTGCCGCGCAGCGCGGGCGGACAAAAACCGTCGAACGCTGCGTCATAGGCCGGATGCACGGCAACCAGCTGCCCCTGCAGATGCGTGGACAACTCGGTCACAGCCATGCCGTGCTCATCCAGCGTGCCGCGAACTTCGTCCGCATAAGTCTGGCTTCTCGCGGCGAGCGACAGGTCGATCAGGCGTGCGTCCCAGGCCGGAATCTGCACGCCCCGATAGCCAAGGCCAGCCGCCCAGCGTGCGATCGCCGCGAGCGAATTAAATGGCGCTTCGTCGCTGGCGAACTGCGCGAGAAAAATGGCGGGACCCGCTATCGTTTTCATGAAGTGCGTTTCTCCTGATGAATTCAATTCGACGCCGGGCGCTTCACGCTCACGGGCTGCACGTCCTTCGGCTCTTTCGGTTGATGCGGATGCTTGAGCGGGCCGCTTTGCGGGCCGTCTTTCTTCGAATTGGGCGGCGGCGGCGGTGCGTCGATGCGTGGCGCGGGCGGCGGCGCGCGCCGGACCGTGTGACACTTTTCTTCGTAGTGGTCGTGTTTCCAGACGTTGCGGCAGACTCGCCTGACTTCCTCGGCTGCGCTCGCGCGGCCCATCGCCGCGACGATCAGCAGCAGCGCGAGCAGAATGCGTGTGGTCATGATGTTCCCCTGTTGGCGTTGAATTGAGCGGTGCAGCACGTCGCGTCAAAAGCGATGCGTGATGCCGATACGCGCCACGGTCTGCGAAGCCGTGGACGAGCGCGCCATCGTGTAATCCACCATCGCGGTGGCGCCGTTACCGCTCGCGCGTTGAAAAGTCACCGTGGCATAGACATCGGTGCGCCGCGAAAAACCGTAGAACAGCCCTGCCGAAATCTGATGCGCGTGATAGCTGTCCGCCGCTGCATTCGCCCAGTCGTAGTGATAGTTCAGCGACATCACCGTATTGCGCGTCACCGGGAACTGCCCGCCCGCGCTGACCACCTGCACGCCGGTGCCAAGGCTGGTATTGCGCGTGTTCGTATAGAGCGCGTCGAGCCATGCGCCGCCCACCGCAAGCCGCCCGCCGAAGCCCCAATTGCGCAGCGCGGCGCCGTTCTCGACCATATCGGTGGAACGCGAGAGCGTGTAGGCAGCGTCCAGTTGCACGGGCCCGATGCTGTAATCGACGCCATAACTCTGCGTATCGCCTCGCCCGACATGACCGGCTACATTGCCGAACGCATACATCGCGCCGACGGTGAAACCGTCGATCGTCGGCGAGCGATAACTCACGGCGTTGTTGAACACGTACCAGCCCGCCGTGCCGTTGAAGTCGGTCGAGCCGGAGCTCAGGCCGAGCGACGTGAACGGCCCCGCCGAGGTGTTGTACGGCGGCATCGAATAGAGTTCGGGGCCCCAACGCTGCACGGTCAGCGAAAGAAACATGAAGTCGTTGAGCTGACCCATCGTGAGCGTGCCCCAGCGGTCGTCGCTCAGGCCCATCGAAGGGCCGAAACCATAATCCGCGCCGGTGGACGTATTGAATGTCTTGCTGACATCGAAGAACGCCTTGGTGCCGCCGCCGAGATCCTCGCTGCCGCGCATGCCGAAGGCGCTTTTCCACATGATGTTCGGCTGCATTTCGATGAGCTTGCTGCCGCCGCTGTTCGAAATGTAGGTGAAGCCCGTGTCCATCGTGCCGTACAGCGTGACCTGCTGTGCGCTCGCGGCGTTGCCGCCCAGACACAGCCCGAGCGGGATGCCCACACGGCACAGCATGCTCCATCGGCGTGGGCGCGCGCGCCCGTCGCATTGGCGATTCATCGTTGTCGTCTCCTGACCGTTCCTGCGGCTTTGTTTTTTGCGTAACGTCTTTTTTGTTCGCGCTGTCTGCGGCGCGTGGAATGGATTATTTCCGGGCGCTGGCATGCCGAAAAATGAAAAATATCGCCTGCCATGTATTGATTTTCATGATGGCTGGCGAAATCGTTGCGAGGCGCTGGAATACGGGCTTTTCGTGCGTGCCCGGGCTTTGCGTGCCTGGGGAAATCACTAGCAGCGCAAGCAAACTATTGTTTCGGACAATCCCTCTCATCGCGCGTGCACGCCGTCGTGGCCCAAGCGCTTTACGTCCGCACAACGTCCCCACAAACACCGCCCATGCGCCTCAAAGGTCTCGATCTGAATCTGCTCGTCGTGCTCGACGCCCTGCTCACCGAGCGCAGCGTCTCGCGCGCGGCGCTGCGCATTGGCCTGAAACAGTCGGCGGTCAGCTCGGCGCTCGGGCGTCTGCGCGAGCATTTCGACGATGTGCTGCTCGAATGGCGCAACCGGCAGATGACGCCCACCACGCTCGGCTACGAATTGCAGCCGGTTCTGCGCACGCTGCTGCAACGCGCCGATGTGATCGCCAACGCCAATCACGCCTTCGTGCCCGAAGAAGCGCAGCAGGAATTCGTCGTGCTTTGCTCGGACTATGTGGCGCAGGTGTTCATGCCGCGCGTGATTGCGCGGCTGATGCAGGAAGCGCCGGGAGTGTCGCTATCCATGAGGCCGCTGATCAGCCTGCTGCCGCGTTCGCGCAATCTGATGGGCGACGAACTGGAGCGGCGCGGCGCGCATCTGGCGATTGCGCCCAAGGAATTCACGTCCGCCGATCAACCCTCGGTCGATCTCTTTCACGAGACCTTTACCTGCATCGTCGCGGACGATAATCCGCAGGTGGGCGAGCGGCTCAGCACGAAACTCTATTCGGCGCTGCCGCATGTGATCGCCACGTTTATGGATTCGGCGGCCAATACCGTCGAAGGACGTCGCCTCGATCGGGCAGGCGTCGCGCGCAAGGTCGAAGTCATCGTGCCGAACTTTCTGCTCGTGCCGGAATTCGTGGTGGGCACCGAGCGGATCGGCACGGTGCCCGCACGGCTCGCGCAGGCCTCGGCGCGCTCGATGCCGCTGCGCGTCGTGCCCGCGCCGTTCGCGGCTATCGACGTATGGGAAACGCTGCAGGTCAGCGCCGCGCACGCGGGCGACCCGGCGGTCGAATGGCTCGCACGCGTGATCGTTGATTGCGCGCGCAACTTTTAATGGAGCATTCGCCATGCGCTATCGCTCGATCGATCTGAATCTGCTCGTGGTGCTGGACGCGCTGCTCGACGACCCCAGCGTCACGCGCGTGGCCGACCGTCTCAACGTAGGGCAACCCGCTATCAGCGCGATGCTGGCGCGTCTGCGCGAGCATTTTGGCGATCCGCTGCTGATTCAGGCGGGCCGCAAACTGGTCCTGAGCCCCGTCGCGCTCGAATTGAAACCGGCCGTGCAGGCATGGCTCGAACGCGCGCGCGTGCTGACATCGGCGAAACCGGGATTCGATCCGTCGCGCGCCGAACGGCGGTTTGCGATTGCCTGCTCGGAGATCGTGGCGGGCTTTCTGCTACCGCTCGTGAGCGCGCGCCTCGCGAAAGAAGCGCCGGGCATCAGCCTCAATGTGCGCACATTCAGCGCGTTTCGCGAAGCACGCGCGCCGGCCGTCGAAGCGCTGGAGCGGCAAGGACTGGATTTCGTGGTGCTGCCGGGGCTGTTCACGTCGGCGGATCATCCGCGCCGGCAGTTGCTGAGCGCGCCGTATCAATGTCTGGTGTGGCGCGGCAATCGCGCTGTGTCCGGCACGCGCGCGAAGCAAAAGCCGCTCGACGAAGCCGCTTTCTACGCGCTGCCGCATATCGTGCCGACCTTGCTGGACGGCAGCGTCATGACGATCGAATCCGACGATGCCTTGATTCATCGCGCGCAACGCGAGCGCGCCGTGCGCACCGAACATCTGCTGGCGATTCCCTTCGCCATCGTAGGCACGCCGTTGATTGCAACGCTGCCGTCTTTTGTTGCCGCGCGCTTCGCGGCGCGCGAACCGGAATTGCGCGTGATCGATTGCCCGATTGCCTTGCCGCCGCTCACCGAAGTCGTGCAATGGCAGCAGACGCGCGAAAACGACCCGGCGTATGCGTGGTTTCGCGACGTGCTGCTCGATTGCGCGAGTGAAATCGCGCCGGACGTCGTCGCCTGACATCACGATTCTCACGCTACGTACCGCACAAAACAAAACGCCATGCCGGCATAAGCGGCATGGCGTTTTCGTATCGGCGAATCGTTATTGACCAGGCGTCGTATTCGGCAATACGCCCCAGCCTTCGCGGCGCGCACGCGGCACAGCAGCCACCACGAGCACCGCGCACACGACAAGACTCATGACGCCCAGCCAGCCCAGCGATACACCGATGCTACCCGCCGCTTTCATCGCCCCAATCGCCACGGGCGCGCTGATGAACTGACCGAGAAAGAACGCGCACATCCAGATGCCGGTGCCGCGTCCGCGCAATTCGAACGGCAGACGTTGCAGCGCCATCGTCAGCAATACCGGCAGGACGAAACCGCCGCCGAGTTGATGGACCGAAGCGGCGATCACGTCCATCGTCGCGTCGCCGGTGCGGCCAAGCGCGATGAGACCCGCGCCCATCAGCAGAAACGGCAGACACACGATCGCATCGAGACGAATCCGCAGCGCCGCGCGGCGAAACAGAAACGCGCCGATCGGAATAAGAATGCTGGCGATCGAAATCAGAATGCCGATGGTGGCGGGCGAAGTGACGCCGTGCCCGGCCAGCACCGCGCCCATCTGCACGGGAATCAGATAGAACAGCAGCGAGCCGATCACCGTCAGCACGCCGTTGCTCAACAGGTTGCCCCAGGGAAAGCGCTGCGCCTGCGTGGTCTCGCGTGCGCGCGGCGCGGGCTCCCAGGTCAGCAGCAGCGTGAAGGCAAACAGCACGAGGCTCAGTGCGTACATGGCGAACGGAATGCGCCAGTTGTCGCGCCCGAGCACGCCGCCAAGCATGATGAAAGCGATACCCGATACCGACGCAATACCGGATTGCGCCGAAAGCCATTTCACACGCTCCGGGCCGGTGAAATAATCGCCCAGCAGCGTCGTGCTGCAGACCATGATGACGGCCTCGGCGAAACCCACGCCCACGCGGCTGGCGAGAATCTGCGGCAAGGTCTGGAGATAAAGCGGCGCGGTGCCAAAGAGCACGTACAGCAGCAGCGCGAAGAGATACGCGCGGCGACGGCCGATGCGGTCGGCCGCCACGCCAATCACGGGCGCGAGCAAAGCCACACACAACGAAGGCGCGGTAAGCGCCATCGGCACGAGGAAATCGACGCCGGGTGTGGTGGCGAATTGCGCGTGAAGGCTCGGCAGCAACGGGGCCATGACCACCGCGCCCATCACCGACATCGTCGATGCCACGCTCAGCACGAGGCCTTGCGCCGCGCCTGCAGTTCTGTTCGTCATACGTGTCTCCTTGAGGCCGCCTCGCGGCCTCTGACTTTTCTCATGAGTCTTTTCACGACTCTTTTCATGATCGATTCAAATCGACCGGACGGGCGAGTGTTCTTCGCACCCTTGCCCGCTCACCATCCTGTTCCAGCTTGCGCTTGCGTTCGCATGCGCGCGAATGCTACCAGCTTTGCATGTCGCGCCAAATCACGCCAGCGCCGCCTCCAGCGCAAGGCATTTTCGATCCTTGCCGACCAGCGTGAACGGCAGATAGCTGATACGCAGATGCTGTTCGACCTGGACGTCGTGACCGCCCTCGGGCGTCGCCTTGAGCGTCACGCCCGCCACATCGAGACGCGCGACTTCGCCGAAACCCCAGCGCGCGTCGTCCACCTTGCCGAGATCGGCGACGGCGAACGCGCCGTCCTCGACGTTCAGCGTCATGCGCTCGACCGGCACGGTTTCGCCGTCGATCGTCAGCGCGATCTTTTCCACCATCGAAAGACCGAGCGCGCGGTAATACGGCAAACGTAATTCCAGCGAAAAACCCGCTGCGGCTTCGTTTCCAGCGCGCGGACGCAAGCCGTTTTCGCAGATGATGTATTTGTCGAACATAATGAGTTGTCTCCTTACCTGAATGCCGAAGCCGGCCAAAACGGTTTAAGCCGCGACCGCAGCGATTGCAGCGTGCTGATCGAGCAGCGTTTCGAACATGCGATGCTGCCTGCGCACCTGTTCGATGCTGTCCACGTCGAACGCGTCCTGCACGTGGCGATTGCCTTCGTATTCGCTCGACAGATAGCCGTTGTAGCCGCCTTCGATCAGCACCGGAAGGATTTCGTCATAGGGAATGCTCGGCTCGATGCACTCGGGCGTCATCTCGTAGAACTTCGCGTGAATATGATGAATGCGCGGCATGAATTCGAGCAGGCGCCGCGGGTTCGACCAGATCGTGTGGCGCACGGTTTCGGCCATGGCCAGTTCAACCGGCGTACCGCCCATCTGGCGCACATCCTGCACGAGGTATTCGGAGAGAATGCGATCGTCGTAAGCGGCGCAGATGAAATCGGCGATCGTTGCGCGCGCACCCATCCGCACGAATCGGTCGCGCATGACACGCGGGTAACGCTTGACGAAGATCCCCATGTCGGGCATGAAGCCGATGTGCTGCGTGCCCAGACGCTCCATCGATTCCGCGTGACGCATGATCCACGGATGATCGAAATGCAGCGGCGAGTGCACTTCCAGCAGCATTTTCACGTCGTAGCGTTCGGCGGCGCTCACGCAGCGCGCGAGAATATGCGGTGAGACGCTCACGAGCACGCGCACGAAACGGCAACCCAGACGATGCGCATGGCGCAGGTCGGCTTCGATCGATGCCACGCATTCGTCATCGCTCAGGCGGCGATCGGGATAGCGTTTCGTGTCGAGAAAGAGATCGTGGCACACGGGCGTGAGGCCGTATTGCGCCATCCACTCGTGCCATTGCGCGTAGAACGCGTCGGCGGCGTGCGGTGCACGCGGAATCATCTGTTCACTGACGATCTCGATTCCATGAGCGCCGATTTTCGCCGCTTCGGCGAGGCAGCCTTCGAGGTCGAGCTTGAGCAGGAAAAACTCTTCCTGATAGCTGTAAAGGCTGATGCCGCGCTTGATCTGTGCGGGTGATGACATGCTGTCTCCGTCATTGTGTGAGCTGGTGACGGATTATTTAGTCATCGGCACGGCATTGAAAAATGATAATTTTCGCGCGTGAACTATTGAATTTCGTGATCGGTTTTGGGGACGCGATCCATGGCCGCGCGAGGCGGCGGCCATGCGGTTCTGCAATCAGTGCCAGCATGGAAAGCTGCGCGCCAATCCTTTCTGATCCGTTGCGGAAAGAAACCTTCCGTAAGGTTCAGTGAGGACTTCAGGCGCGCCATTCGCCGACTTTCCGCCCCGGTTCCCGCACCTCAGGGATGCGGCACGCCCGGCTTTTGCCCGCCTTCTGCGCGCGGCGGCTTGTTGGCGCGATCGAGATCTTCTTCGAGGCTGGCGTGGATCGTTGCGATGGCCGCTGCGGGGTCCGCCGGCTTCAGCTGTTCGCGAGCCAGGGCGTCATAGGCGAAGCGGCGCACCGCCGGATTGTGCGACTTGTCCAGCACCTCGTGATAGACCGCCACGATGTCGCCAGGACGCCCAGACAGGCTATACAGGCGGCGCAATTGCTCGAGATCGTTGATGACGTCGAAATCCGGGCCATGGAACGGAGGGACCTGCCCCATATCGCCGGCGAACATGGGCGCGTGATGGTCGGGCATCGGCGGAACCGGTTCGTCGGCGCGAACTTGCAGCGAGACGGCAGCCGAAGCGGCAATAGCGGCGATAACGATCTGTATTTTCTTCATGGCTGAATTCTCCTTGGCAAAGCACTGAAGCTCGTCGAGCGCTCGTACGATAAGCCCCGGTACTCACTCAAATCCAGCCTTGAAAATCCCGTCGCGTTACGGCCCGTTTCACAGGAAAGAATTAGCGGATGGCCTGCACCCGCCCCTTTTTTGCCAATTTACCGATTTGCCGCCCTTAAAACCCACGCGCAGTGAATTCATCTTCCTTTGGCACACCACGCCAGCGCATGACGTAACTCCAGAGTCCGCACGACCACGTTGCCGACAGCAGATAAAGCAGTTTCCACGCTAATGTGAATTAGTTCGTCACTGCCCGCATAGAAACGGCGCGTGACGGGAGAATCGTAGTGAATCCACGTGAGCATGCCCGGGCGATTCGCCGTAGAAACCCGGCTTAACCAAGGCAAGAAAACGAATCGTTCGAATCCAGACTGGCCGAATGCTCGAAGAACGACCAGGCAGTGACTTTTGCAGACGCGCCAGGCTTCGGTGCATCCCACATCACTTCGGTTCCGGCGGGCCAGGTCTTGTTTTTCCACTTGAGCGGATTCACCAGCAGCCCGGTATTCATATCCTGGGGCATGCGGCTGTTGCGGTCGATCACCAGACAATTGGTTTTCAACAGCGCACCGCCCGGCCCAATCGGCAAGGGATCGGCCACTTTGACGTTGAAAAACTCCGCGTGCAGCGTGCCTTCAGCGATCGTAGCGTTCGCGGGCAGCAAAAGACGGCCCGCAATCCTGTTGCCGTGCCCCAGCGTGCAACCGCTAAAGTGAAAAGGCGATTTCATGTCCAGATCGAAATGCTTGTCGGTGCTTCGGCTGAATTCGATTTCGTCCGTTGCATCGCAGGTCCAGCCCGCGATCGTCTGTTCGCCCGTCCCCGTGAAGGCAACCGAATAAGGCAAGACCGAATTCATTCCGGTCGCTGTCACGTCGAGCATGTTGACTGGATGGGGAAAACGGGCGTGCTTGAATGAATCGATTTCATAAGCCTCGATCAGATCCAGATGCGTACCGGCGGGCAACGTAAAGCCGTCGATTGTCTGATCGTGCTCCAGCGTAATATGACGCTCCGATTCCGGCGCGGTGACCGAGCGCCACGCACCGAACGCCGCCATGGCCATCACCAGTGTGGGCAGCGAGGCCAGCAACAGCAATGGCGTCGATACCAGCAGGCCGATGCGCAGTTTAGGCCTCAGCCCTACCCAGCGACGCACAGGCGGAATCACCGCGAGCAGCAGGCCGCCGACGATGAGTGCAAAAGTCGATAAAACCGAAAGCAGGATAATCGTGAACTGCGCGTTCGACCACACCGGAACTGCAATCAATTCATTCCCCTGCGTTCTGATTATCGATTGGGGAAGTGTATACCGGCGACCTTCAAGAGGAAGCGCTGTTTGAATTGAATGGCGCTCCCTTTGCGAAAACTATTCGCCGTGAATCAAGATTATTTATTTTGAATCGAATAGCGCCATTCTTTTTCGAGCGCGAGCCCGCCCGATCACTCAGGTTTTTTGCCGCGCAACTCAAGGCATCCTGTCACGAATCGCCAGCAACAGGTCGATATGCTTTTCGACCAGCAAGGGCACAGGTGACTCGCCATTCATCCAGCGTCCGACTGTGCGGCGGTCGTATCCGGCGTATTCGGCGAACGTCACCTGGGTCCAGCCAAGGCGTGCCAGTGCATAAGAAAGGTCTGCAGTCTTCATAGATTTGCGCAAAATGTCTCGTTGACTCCTTATAAGTCGGGACATTTTGTCATAACAGCAGAAAACACGCGATCACCGATCGAAACCGCAGCGCGCCAGCCGCTCAACCCGGTAGCACCGCAAGATCCAGCACCGATCCGCCATCCTTCACCGTCGCCAGCACGATATTCGAGTTGATGGCCATGACGCCGGGCGCGCGATGCAGGCGGTGAATCACGAAATCGGAATAGTGATCGAGGTCGCGCGCGCGCACGCGCAACACGTAATTGGACGTGCCCGTGACGATCTGCGCCGACACCACTTCGGGCCACGCCTGAATCGCCTCCGAAAAGCGCGCGTGCCAGTCGTCCTCCTCCGGCCGCATCGACACCTGCACCAGCGCCTCGAAACCCACGCCGATCGCCTTGGGCGCAATCACCGACCGATAGCCGACGATCACGCCCCGCTCCTCCAGGATCTTCACGCGCCGCAAACAGGCCGAAGGCGAGAGTTTCACCGCGTCTGCGAGATCCTGATTGCTGATGCGGCCATCCTTCTCCAAAACGCGCAAAATGCGCATGTCTGTACGGTCCATAGGTGGTCAGCAGACTCATTCAAGAATTGTGGAAATATTCGCAGACTCTACCACGCCACAAGCAAAAGACGCACGATAAACGAAGCATATTTTATTTCCTCCTCTATAACATGCTCGCAATAATTCGACGAAAACCACAAGGATTCGAGCATGTTTCACCACGTCAACGCCTACCCCGGCGACCCGATCCTGTCCCTGTTCCAGGACTTCCAGCGCGACCCGCAAGCGCGCAAGGTCAATCTGAGCATCGGCCTGTTCTACGACGAAAACGGCGCCATTCCCGTGCTGGAAAGCGTGCGCAACGCCGCCGCGCGCATCGCCGCGCAGGGCGCGCCCCACACCTACTTGCCGATGGAAGGCTCGGCGCCGTTTCGCGAGGCCGTGCAGCGCGTGGTGTTCGGCGAGGCCTGCGCGGCCGTGCGCGAGCGCCGCGTCGCGACCTTGCAGACGCTTGGCGGTTCGGGCGCGCTGCGTCTGGGCGCGGAGTTCATCAAGCGCTATTTCCCCGATAGCGCGATCTGGATCAGCGATCCGAGCTGGGACAATCACCGCGTCCTGTTCGCGGGCGCGCAGATCGAGGTGCACAGCTATCCGTATTACGACGCGGCCAGCAACGGCATCCGTTTCGACGCCATGCTCGCCACGCTCGAAACACTGCCGGCGCGCAGTTTCGTGCTGCTGCAACCGTGTTGCCACAATCCCACCGGCCTCGATCTCACGCGCGAACAATGGCGCGCCGTGATCGCCTGCGTGCAGGCGCGCGGCCTGATTCCGTTCATCGACATGGCGTATCAAGGTTTCGGCGACGGCCTCGACGACGATGCCTGGGCGATCCGCGCCATGAGCGATGCGGGCGTGGCCTTTCTCGTCAGCAATTCGTTCTCGAAGAATTTTTCGCTCTATGGCGAGCGTTGCGGCGGGCTCTCGGTCGTCTGTTCGAGCGAGCAGGAAGCCACCCGCGTGCTCACGCAGATGCAGGCGGGCGTGCGCCGCGCCTATTCGAGCCCGCCGCTGTTCGGCGCGCAACTCGTCGCTCAGGTGCTGGGCGACGCGCAGCTTTACGCGCAATGGGACGCCGAAGTGGCGGCCATGCGCGCGCGTATCAAGTCGATGCGCACGGGCCTGCGCGACCGCCTGCGCGATGCGCTGCCGGGCCGCGCCTTCGACTACCTCGTCGAGCAGCGCGGCATGTTCAGTTACACCGGTCTGCGCGCGCACGAAGTGGATGCGTTGCGCGAACGTTTTGGCGTCTATCTGTTGCGCTCGGGGCGCCTGTGCGTCGCCGGACTGAACGCCAGCAATCTCGACTACGTGGCCGAAGCGATGGCCAGCGTGCTCGCACCGCAATAACGCGCACCACGCGACACCCCAAAAAACACAAGGAGGAGAACCCATGCCCGATACGATCGAGACCGGCTTGCCCAATCCCGGCCAGCCGTTTTCGTGGGCCACGCGTGCCGGCGGCCTGATGTTCACCGCGCACGGCCCGATGGATTCCAGCGGCGCCATTGCCGGCGAGGACATCGTCGCGCAGACGCGCCTCACGCTCGCCAATCTGGAACAGGCCGTGAAGGCCGCGGGCGCGCAATTGAGCGATGTCGCCCAGGTGCTGATCTATATGGCCAATGCCGCCGACATGCCAGCCATCGACGCCGAATACCGCCGCTTTTTCAGCGCGCCGTGGCCCAATCGCACCAGCGTGGCCGTCAAGGGCTTCGCGCATCCGGCCATGCTGATCGAACTGGTGGCCTATGTCGGGCTGCCGTCTGCGGCGACACCCACGCGCTAGCAATCGCACCACGCAGCGCTTGTTCTACAAAAACTAAACGACCACCCATCGGAGTTCCCAGTTGAAGACTTTCATCAAGTTAGCAGTCCCTGGCGTACTGAGCGCCGCCACGCTCGCGGCCTCGGGGAGCGCGCAGGCGCAGAGTTCGGTGACGCTCTACGGCATCGTCGATCAAAGCCTGCGTTACACCACGCACGCCAACGCGAACAACGACAGCAGCGTGCAGCTCACCAACGGCGCGATCACCAATAGCCGCTTCGGCTTCAAGGGCGCCGAAGATCTCGGCGGCGGCCTGAAGGCGATCTTCCAGCTCGAAAACGGCTTCGAGCCGCAAAACGGCAAGACCGATTCGAGCCTGCTGTTCGGCCGCTATGCGTACGTCGGGCTCGAATCGCAGCTGGGCACCATCAAGCTCGGCCGCCAGGCGACCGAAGGCTTCAACCTGTTCGGCGATCTCGATCCGCTCACGGTCGCCAATTACAGCGCCAATATGTGGCCGTATTTCCTGACCCAGGCGCGCGCGAGCAACGTGGTCAGCTACAGCGGCAACTTCGACGGCCTCGCCGTGGGCGCGAGCTACGGCTTCGGCGGCCAGGCCGGCGACATGAGCGCGGATTCGTACTGGGGCGTGCGCACCGCCTACACGCGCGGCGCGCTGATGGTGGGCGCGGTCTACCAGAACGTGCGCGACGCCAACGCGCGCTCGCAGCAGATGTGGGGCGCGGCGGCCCGTTATGCGATCGGCCCGGCCACGGTGTTCCTCGGCTATATCGGCGGCAACGACGCCACCGGCGTGGTCGACAGCGAGTTCCTCAACGACAGCAGCCGCAGCGTGCAATACGGCTCGTTCGCCGATCATCCGCGCAAGGACACCATCGGCTTCTCGGGCGTGGCGTGGCAGGTCTCGCCAGCGGTGAGCGTCACCGGCGCGTTCTACTACGACACGATCCGCGACGTGAACGGCATCGCCGGCAACAGCGGCAAGCGCTACACCGGCGTGCTGGAATCGGAGTACGCGCTGTCGAAATCGACCCAGGTGTACGGGAGCGTCGATTACAACAAGGTCTCGGGCGGCGCCGTCACCGAGTTGCCGGGCAGCAACAATCAGTTGGGCGCAGCGGTCGGCCTGCGTCACATGTTCTAATCATCCATCGCGCAGGGCATGCGTAAAATGCGGCGCGGCGCTGCATGACAGCCGCCGTGCCGCTCACGATTTCGTTTGTTTCAGACACGCAGGGAGCGTCCCTAGATGACCACGCAAGACCCGTTTCAGAAGATCGTCCAGCGCGAGCACGGCTTGCGCCGCACGCTGCGCGCTTCCCAGCTTTCGATGATCGCCATCGGCGGCGCAATCGGCACCGGCCTGTTTCTCGGCAGCGGCTTCGCCATCAGTTTCGCGGGGCCGAGCGTGCTGCTCAGCTACGCGATCGGCGCACTCATCTCGCTGTTGCTGATGGGCTGCCTCGCCGAGATGACGGTGGCCCATCCCACTTCGGGTTCGTTCGGCGCCTATGCCGAGCACTACGTCAGCCCGTGGATGGGCTTTCTCGTGCGCTACAGCTACTGGGCCTGCATCGTGCTGGCGGTCGGCACCGAAGTCACGGCCATCGCGCTCTACATGAAATACTGGTTGCCGGCGATGCCAGGCTGGGTCTGGATTCTCGCGTTCTCCAGCGTGCTCGTGCTCGTCAACGCGCGCAGCGTGAACCTGTTCGGCTCGGTGGAATACGTGTTTTCGGTGGTGAAGGTGTGCGCCATCATCGGCTTTATCGTGCTGGGCGTGTACGTGGTATTTTTCAATCCGCAGCTGGTGGCGGGCACGCATGACGGCCAGGTCACCGGGCCGGCGAGCTTCGCGCACTACACGGCCGATGGCGGCTTCTTCCCGAAAGGCCTGTGGGGCACGTGGGTTGCGGTGATCGTGGCGATCTTCAGCTACCTGAGTATCGAAATGATCGCGGTGGCCGCCGGCGAAGCCGAAGATCCGCAGCGCGCCGTCACCCAGGCGTTCCGTCTGACCGTGGGCCGTCTCGTGCTGTTCTATATCGTGACGCTCGCGCTGATGCTCGCCATCGTGCCGTGGACCGCGGCGGGCAAAGACCAGAGCCCCTTCGTCAAGGTGATGGAAGCCGTGCACGTGCCGGGCGCCGCGGGCGTGATCAACTTCGTGGTGCTGATCGCGGCGCTTTCGGCGATGAACAGCCAGCTCTATATCACCACGCGCATGATGTTCAGCCTCGCGCGCGCCGGCCACGCGCCGCGCCGTCTCGGCGAACTCAGCGCGCGCGGCGTGCCGGTGGCGGCGCTGCTGCTGTCCTGCGCGGGCATCGCCATCGCGACGGTGCTGAGCGTGCTCTATCCCGACGCGTCGTTCACGATCATGATGGCGATTTCGATGTTCGGCGCGCTCTTCACCTGGGCGATGATCTTCGTCACGCATCTGTTCTTCCGCCGTCACTGGAAGCGCTCGGGCCGCGCGCTGCCGTCGTTCCGCATGCGCGGCTTTCCGGTGCTCACGCTGCTGGGCGCAGCGCTGACGATCGGCGCGGCGCTCACCACGCTATTCACGCCGGAATTCCGTATGACGATGATTTTCGGCGTGCCCTTTCTTGCCTTGCTGAGCCTCGTGTATTTCGTGTTTTATCGGGGCGCGGCGCAGGTGGGCAGCGTTGGCGAAGCGGCAACCGAATAGTGCGCGAATAGATGGCGGGCATGGACATCGTCCGCTATTGCGCATGAACTGCACGCGCCGTGACCGGCGCGTGCATGAAGGGAAGCGGAGAACAACAGAAAGGAACGCCGGGCGACGTTCCGTTTACTGGCTGAAAAGGCCCATCACCTCGTCATACAGCGCTCGCGCGCTTCGAAACGGCGCTGCGAAGGCAGCCTTGCACCTTGATCGACGATCGCGTCGAACAGGCTTTCGGCGCGCGCCTGGCCAGCGGCATGGTCGCTGCCCAGAAAGCGCTGCGGGTCGATGGCGATCACCAGTTCGCCGTGACAGGGGCTCGCGCCCGCGCCATCGTCGAAGGCCTGCGACTCCATGCTGGTGAGATCGCCGATCAGCGCGCCCGCGAGCAATTCCACCATCGCCGCCAGCGCAGAGCCCTTGTGGCCGCCGAAGGTCTGCATCGCGCCGTCCAGCGCGGCGCGCGCATCCGTGGTGGGCTGGCCGTCGCGGTCGATGGCCCAATGCGGCGGAATCGGCTTGCCTTCGCGCGCATGCAATTCGATATCGCCGCGCGCAATCGCGCTGGTGGCGAAATCGAATACGAACGGATGACCTTGCGCGCGCGGCCACGCGAACGCGATCGGGTTGGTGCCGAACACGCCGCGCGTGCCGCCTGCAGGCGCGACCCAGCTATGACTGGGATTCATCGCGAGACCCACGAGACCTTGCGCAGCGATCGTTTCCACCTCGGGCCAGAGCGCCGAAAAATGGAAGCAGCGATTGATCGCCATCGCCGCGATGCCTTGCGTGCGCGCTTTTTCGGCGAGCCTGGGCAGCCCCGTTTCGAACGCCAGCAGCGAAAAACCGTAGTGCGCGTCCACGGCCAGCACGCCTGGCGAGACATCGCGCACAGTCGGCTCCGCACGCGGATCGACCTTGCCGGAGCGCACCGAACGCACGCAACCGAGCAATCGATACAGACCGTGCGAATGGCATTCGTCGCGCTGCCCCTGCGTGATGACGCGCGCGATCGCTTCCGCGTGCGCCGCCGACACGCCATGCAGCACGAGCGCGCGGCGCGCCAGGTCGAAGAGTTCGCTCAGCGAGAGCGCGACGTCCTCAGCAGGTTCAGCCATGCCGCCTGGCCTCGCTCTCGGGCGCGCCGTTCACGCGTCGCGCCAGATGCTGCGGATTGTCGTCACGCAGCGCGCCCGGCAACAGTGCGTCCGGCCAGTCCTGATACGACACCGGGCGCAGGAAACGCTCGATGGCGCGACTGCCCACCGACGTCGTGCGCGCATCCGACGTCGCCGGGAACGGGCCGCCATGCACCATCGCATGCCCGACTTCCACGCCCGTGCCAAAGCCATTCGCCAGAATGCGCCCGGCCTTGCGTTCGAGCGTGGGGATCAGCGTGGCGCAGGCATCGCGATCGGCGGCGTGCGCCGTGTCCAGATGCACGGCAATGGTCAACTGACCTTCGATCGACTTGAGGACTTCGTGCAGTTCGTTCAGGTCCGCGCAACGCACGATCAGCGATGCCGGACCGAAGACCTCTTCGTGCAGCGCCGCGTTCGCAAGGAAGTTTTGCGCGGACGTTGCGAACAGCGCGGCCTGAGCGTCATATGGTCCGCCCGTCGCACCGCTCGCCAGTTTTTCGACCTGCGGCGCGGCTTCCAGACGCTGCACGCCACGGCAATAGTTTGCGTGGATGCCGGGCGTAAGCATCGTTTGCGCGGCGGTGTCGGCCAGCGCCGCACTCGCGGCCTGTTCGAACGCGCGCAGCGCGTCGCCTTGCACCGCCAGCACCAGACCCGGATTCGTGCAGAACTGCCCCGCGCCCAGCGTGAGCGACGCGGCGAATTGCTTGCCGATCTGCGCGCCGCCAGCGCCTGCGGCAGCAACACAACGGGATTGATCGCGCTCATTTCGGCATAGACCGGAACCGGTTCGGCGCGCGCGTTGGCGATCTTCATCAGCGCTACGCCCGCCGCGCGCGAGCCCGTGAAGCCCACCGCCTTGATCCGCCGATCCGCAACCAGCGCCTGCCCGATTGCAATGCCGCCATCGAACAGCAGCGAGAACACGCCTTCGGGCAGACCGCATTGCGCCACGGCACGCTGGATCGCGCGCCCGACGAGTTCCGACGTGCCCGGATGCGCGCCGTGCGCTTTCACCACCACGGGACATCCCGCCGCAAGCGCCGAAGCCGTATCGCCGCCGGCTACCGAAAAAGCCAGCGGGAAATTCGATGCGCCGAACACCGCCACCGGCCCAAGCGCAATATTGCGCAGACGCAGGTCCACGCGCGGCATCGGCTTGCGTTCCGGTTGCGCGGGATCGATACGTGCATCGACGTAATCGCCCTGGCGCAGCAGATTGGCAAACAGCTTGAGCTGGCCGATCGTGCGGGCGCGCTCGCCTTCGAGGCGCGCGCGCGGCAGGCCGGTTTCGGCCATGCAGCGTTCGATCAGCGCATCGCCAATCGATTCGATCTGTTGTCCTATCGTTTCCAGAAATGCAGCGCGCGCTTCGAGCGAAGTCTCGCGATAGCGATCGAATGCTGCCTCTGCCAGAGCGCAGGCGCGCTCCAGATCATTGGCATTCGCGCTGCCGAACTTCGGTTCGAGCGCTTCGCCCGTGCGTGCGTTTACGCCTTGAAAAAAGCCGTCGATTCCACTCACGCTTGCTGCGCCGATCAACGACTGGCCGGTAATAGTCATAGTGCTTCCTGCAAAAGAATTGAATGCGATGTCGCGATGCGCGGCGTTACTGGTCGTCATCGTCGAGACGCAGCTTGCTGGCCGGCACGCCCGTATTGGCGCCCCAGTAGTAAATAACGAGGCTCGCGATCGCCACGGCGATGGTGTCGAACGGATGCGCCAGCGTGCCGACACCGCCAAAACTGCCCTGCCACGACAGCACGATCATCACGGCGTAAAACGCAATCAGCCACAGCGACGAACGCACCTGTTCCGCGAGACTCAGATCGCGCGTCGGCACGAAACGCCCTGCTGCAAGATAGATCACGAACATGACGATCTGCAGACCCAGCAGCCACGACACCGTGCTCCAGCCCGACCAGTAGACGATCAGCGCGGCGATCACGAACGACACCGGACCGACGATGCCAAAACGCCCCACGCGAAACGGACGCGCCATATCGGGCGCATTGCGGCGCAACGCCGCGACGGAGATCGGCGCGACGGCGTAGCTGAGCACGAGCGCCGCCGACACCACGTTGATCAGCGCTTCCCACGAAGGAAACGGCAGTGTCCAGAATACGGCCAGCGCGAACGTGAGCCACAGACCCGGGCGCGGAATCCCCGAAGCCGCATCGACACGCGTAAACACGCGGAAAAACGTGCCCGTCTTTGCCCACGCATACACCACGCGCGGCGTGGCGTTCATGTAGATGTTGCCGCAACCGCTCGGCGAAATCGCCGCGTCGGCCACCACCATATAGGCGAGCCAGCCCACGCCGAGCGCCAGCGCGATGTCGCGATACGGCAGCGAAAACGCCTTGCTCACGCCGTCCCAGCCGCTCTTGAGGATATCGGTCGGAATGCTGCCGATAAACGCCAGTTGCAGCAGCACGTAAATCAGCGTGGAAAGCAGCACGGAAAGAATCAGCGCAATGGGAATCGTGCGTTGCGGATTACGCACTTCGCTCGCCACGGAAATGATCGGCGTGAGACCCAGATACGCGAAGATGATGCCGCCCGCCGACACCGCCATTTCAATGCCCGAAAGACCGAACGGCGCAAAGCCTTGCACGTGCAGATTCGCGGGTTTGAAAAACGTGAACAGCACGCCGATCACCGAAAGCGGCACGATAAATTTGAAAATGCTGATGAGGTTATTCGCGCGCGCAAAGGTTTTTACGCTCGAATAATTGAGCCGGAAAAACAGGCCGAGCAAGGCGAGTTGAACGAACCATCCCACCATCGTCGGATTGCCCGAACCCGGTTGGCTCAGCATCGGAAACCAGGCGGCCGCGTATTGGCGCGCGGCAACCACTTCAATCGCAATCAGGCTGGAAAACGCAATCAGCGTGACAAAGCCCATCAGATAGCCAAGCAAGGGACCATGCGAATACACGGGATATCGCACCACGCCGCCCGCACGCGGCAAGGCAGCGCCCAGTTCGCAATAGACGATGCCGAGCAGCAGCACCGCGAAGCCGCCAATCAGCCAGGAGACGATGCCAGCCGGTCCGGCGATGGCCGAAACATGGCTCGCGGCGAACAGCCAGCCCGATCCGAAGATCGCGCCCAGGCCGATAAACGTGAGGTCCGTCAGCGACAGTTGTTTCTTGAAGCGGCCTTCTCCGGCCTGTTCATATGCGGCAGCCGATGTGCCGTCGCCAACCGGCAGCGGACGGGATAAATTGCCTTGACTGGACATAGTCGAGTCTCCTGATTTGGGAATTAGCGCTTGAGCGTTTGCCTGCTGCATCGACATGCAGAAGCAGAACGTGAACGAGGTATGCGCTTTGACGTGCTATGAATGACGCGCAATTGCGCACGTGTGAACACGCAGGGCGGCGAGCGCGCTGCCTGACGTCAGATCACAGAAAGATGGGGACTTGCCGCCACGGCGCGCGAGTGTGACGCGCGGCGGAATGCAGATATCTAAGGGCGGAAAACACGCTGCCCGATGGGATAACGTTACGGCTCACAGTGCCAGGCTCCTTCGTTGAATACATCGCGCCAGATCAGCAACGATGCGAAGAAGTATCGCTATCCATATTCTCTTCGGCTTGAGGGCTTTCGCACCTCAGCGTGACGAATTCGGCACAATCGCCGTTATCGACTCATGCAAACAAATCACGCGCGCAAGCGCTATCGGTGAGAACACTTAGAAAATTGCGCGCGGAATTTGCAGGGTCGAACAATCGTTTTTGAATGCGTTATTGATCGGATGGCGCCGCTTGCGGATGCAGCAACGCGCGATATTGACTCGGCGTAATACCCACCGTCGCCTTGAATTGACGCGTGAATGCGCTGTGATCGTTGTAGCCGCAACGTGTAGCGATATCGGTAATGCTCGAATCGCTTGCAAGCAGTTCCGATGCTGCATCGAGCCGCGTTTTCAGCAGCATCTGGCGCGGCGTGAGATGAAAAACTTTATGGAAATAGCGCTCGACCTGCGCCACCGACATATCGATGAGCGCCGCGAGATTCGAAAGCTTCAGCGGCTGCGCGTAATTGTCCTGAATGTATTTCGCTGCGATAGCCACACGCTGATACGCCGGATGCGTGCCTTCCGCCGCGCGCAGATCGCGCGAGATACCGGCCACGCCCAGCACACGCCCTTGCGCGTCCTGCAGCGGCACCTTGGAAGTGAGGCACCAGCCAGGCTGCCGGCCCGGATAAAGATGCAGTTCGAGCTGATCGATCAGGCGGCTGTTGTCGCGCACGACCGCTTCGTCCTGTTCGGTGTAAATGCGGCCGAAACGCGAAGGAAACGCCTCGGCAGCGGTTTTGCCCAGCAGCGCACGCCGATCCTTATAACCGCAGCGCGCCGCCAGTGTTGCATTGACGATCACATAGCGCGCTTCGTGATCCTTCACGAAGAAGACCACGTCGGGCATCGCGTCGAACAGCGGTTCGAGCAGCGAGAAATGCGCCACCATCTGGGCGAGCGTCTGCGGCGGCGTCGAGTGTCCGCTGGCAGCGGGCGTGAGCAGGTCGTGCATGGCAATGCGTGGCGAGTCGGGATCGGCTCGATTATGCCTTCGTCGCCGCCGCTTGCACACCTGCAAAGAAATACGGGCGACGCTTTCGCATCGCCCGTTCAGCCGTTTCAACTTTGCGCCTGCACGCTGGTTTGCACCGCCATCAGCGTGCCGATACGTGCGGGCGAGAACGGCGGGCGCAGGCCATTGCGCGACCAGCCCAGGCAAAACGCCGCCGCTTCACCGCAGATTTTTCCCTGGCACGGCCCCATGCCGCAGCGCGTGTGCAATTTGGCATCGCGCCACGTGCGATGTTGCGCGGCATCGGCGAAACGGACGTCTTCGCAACGGCATAGCACCGTGTCCGGCGTGGCGAGGCCGCGCAATTGCGGATCGAGCGCGAAGGCCTCGTGCATACGCGCAGCGAAGTTGCGGTAACGCTGGCGCTCGGCAAAATGCGCACGCGCCTGCGCGACGTTGCCAAGCGCCGCATACGCCGCGATCAGCCCTTCGACAGCGGACAATTCCATGCCGCCCACGCCCGTGCATTCGCCTGCTGCGTAGATATCGGTTTGCGAAGTGGCTTGCAACTCGTCGACTGCAATCGACAGTACGCCTTGCATTTCGTCGATATCGCAGCCGAGCGCCGTACCCAACGTGGTATTCGGCACCAGCCCGAAGGCACACGCGAGCCGGTCGCAATCGATCTGCGTCTGCTTGTGCCCTTGCTGCACCGTCACCCGGGTGAGTTTGCCGTCGCCCTCCGCCGCGCTCACGTGTGCGCCGCACAGATACGGCGTCGCACGCAGGTCGAAACGCATGCGCGCGGCCTGCACGAGCTTCGCGGGCGTATGCACGAGCGACGCCGCGAAGCCGCGCACCGCATGCGCCGGCGCCTGCTCGACGATGGCCGCCACCTGTGCGCCCTGTTCGCGCGCGGTCACGGCAGCCGCCCACAACAGCGGGCCCGTACCGGCAATCACGATGCGCTCGCCGCGCACGGGCATGCCGCCCTTGATCAGCGCCTGCAAACCGCCCGCCCCTGTCACGCCGGGCAAGGTCCAGCCGGGATACGGCAGAAAGCGTTCGCGCGCGCCGCTCGCGACAATCAGCTTGCGGTAGCCGATCGCATAGCCACGCGAAGCATCTTCCACGAGCAGTTCACGGGGGCGCAGCGCCTGCACGACGCGCGTGCCGCCCAGACGCGTAACATTCGCCGCTTGCGCAATCGCTTCGATTGCCTGGCGTGCGCGCCCTTTGGGCGCATATTGCGGGCCCTGCCGCCAGATCTGGCCGCCGGGCAACGCATTGTCGTCGACGATGCCGACTTTCGCGCCCGCCTGTGCCGCCACGCTCGCGGCGTGCAAACCCGCAGGCCCCGAACCAATAATCAGGATATCGAAATTCATGATTCAGACCTTGCTGTCCTGATGTTCATTCCTTCGGCGCAAAGCGTCTGACATGCCAGCCGATGGCGCACGCCATCGATCGTCACGCGGCATTCCTGACACACGCCCATGCCGCACAGCGGGCCGCGCGGCGCGCCGCTCACCGACTCGCGCGTGACGATGTCCGCCGTGCCGCTCGCCTGCGCGATCGCCGCGATGACCGAACTGCCGTGCGCGACCCGCACGCTGCGTCCATCGACGTCGAGGGTCAACAGATCAGCCATGGCTCACTCCCCTCACATCCATCGTTTCGAAGCGCGCGGGCTGGTACGGCGCCGGGTCGATCGGCAAACCATCGCCTGAGTTCAGCATTTGCGCAGCGATCAGCTTGCCGGTCGCCAATGCGGTGGTCACGCCCAGACCTTCGTGCCCCGTTGCGAGCCAGGTCGAGCGGTGGCACGTATCGTTCGCAAATTGCGCGGCCGGGCCGATCAACGGCAAGCCGTCGCTGGTGGCAGGCCGAAAGCCCGTCCACGCGCGAATGGCGTTGAGCGTTGGCAAGGCGGGCAGATACTCGGCGGCGCGGCGCAGCATGCGCGCAAGAATCTCCGGTTCGATGGCGGGATCGACACTGTCGAATTGCCGCGACGAGCCGATCAGAATCTGCCCGGTCGGACGCGGCTGCACGTTGAACGCAACCGACGTGCCGCTCGCGTTATGCGCGCTCTTGATATAGCCGAGTTCGAGTATCTGATGGCGGATCGTGCCGGGATAGCGATCGGTAATCAGCAGATGGCCTTTCTTGGCCTGCATTGGCAAACCCGGCAGCAACTCCACCGACTGAAGCCCGTTGGCCAGCAACACGGCACCGGCCGCGAGCGCCTCGCCGTTCGCGAGCACCACGCCTTCGCGGGTCACGCGCACAACCTGCGTATCGAGCCTGCAGGTCACGCGGCCCTTGACTGGTTGCGCGAGCAACCATGCTGCGGCGGCAGGCGCGTAGACCACCGCGTCGTCGGGGAGGATCATGCCGCCGCGCAAGCCCTCGCGCAGTTCGGGCTCGGCTTCGCGCACCTGCTGGGCGTCCAGCAGCGAACACGCCACGCCGGCCTGCGCAAGCGCCTGCTGGCGTGTTTGCGCGAGTTCGTATTCTTCGTCGTCGACGGCGACCCAGAGCGTGCCGCAACGCACGAACGCCTCACGCTCGCTCAGGCGCGGCGCAAGTTCGAGCCACAGATCGCGCGACCACGCCGACAATGCAAACTCGGCCGGCGAATCGTCCATCAGAACGAGGTGGCCCATGCCCGCCGCCGTCACGCCGCCGCCCACGCCTGCGCGATCGAGCACCAGCACGTCCGCGCCCTGCTGCGCCAATTCGTGCGCGCAGGCAGCGCCGACGATGCCCGCGCCCACCACGATCACATCCGGGCTCGAATACAGCGGCTTGCTCACGCGCGGATGCCCCATGCGAAAGGATCGTCGGCGGCGAAAATCAGCTTCGCTTCGGCGCTCACGTGAGCCGTGCCGCGAATGCTCGGGCGCACGTAGTTGCGCGCTGTATTGCCTGCATCGCTCGCATCGACATACGGCGCGTAGCTCGCTTCGAACACGCTGCCGATGATGCTTTCCTGCCGCCACGTCGCGCCCGCGGCGAGATGCGCGTCCGCCGCCAGGCAAGCGATCTTCGCGCTCGTGCCGGTGCCGCACGGCGAGCGGTCATAGGCCTTGCCGGGGCACAGCACGAAGTTGCGGCTGTCGAGGCCCGGCGTGGTGGAATCGGCGAGCAGTTCGATGTGGTCGATATGCGCGCCGCCTTCGCCGGTGATGCCATTGGCTTCGAGCGCGGCGCGAATCGCCCACGACACGTCGGTCAGCGTTTCGACGTTGGCGAATTCGAGCTTTTGACCGTGATCGGCGACGAGGAAAAACCAGTTGCCGCCCCATGCGATATCGCCGTGCACGCGACCGAGGCCGGGCACATCGAGCGGCACTTCCGTGCGATAGCGATACGCGGGCACGTTGTGCACGGTGACGCTGCCATCGGCGTGCAATTCGGCTTCGACCACGCCAACCGGCGTTTCGATCCGATGCACGCCCGCCTGAATGCGACCCATATGCGCAAGCGAAACGATCAGCCCGATCGTGCCGTGTCCGCACATCCCCAGAAAGCCGACGTTATTGAAGAAAATCACGCCTGCCGAACAGCTCGGATCATGCGGCTCGCACAGCAACGCGCCGACCATCACATCCGAGCCGCGCGGTTCGTTGACCACACCGGCGCGCACATGATCGAAATCGCGGCGGAAGATTTCAAGCCGCTCGGCGAGCGGGCCGCGGCCCAGATCGGGGCCGCCTTCAACGACGAGCCGCGTAGGCTCGCCGCCGGTATGGGAGTCGATAACGGTAATGGAGTTCATGTCGACAATCCTAGGCATCGGCCGTCAAGCCGTCTTGTTCGAACGGGCCCACCGCGATGACGATTTCAGCATAGCGCACGAACGGCGCAGCAACGGGCGAAGTGCCCGCTACACGCCCTGCAGTGTGCGAGTGGGGAATCGAAAAGTATGGGGAATTCACGGCGGGCGCCGATGGAAACATCTGAAGAAGGAAGCGCGTGCGCGGCGGTGCGTCTATGCACCGCCGCGATTCAAACCAGTTACTTCGTGCCCACCGTCTGCAGCGGCTTCCACGAACCGTTGACGACCTTGTACACCGTCACGCCGCCATACTTCAGATCGCCATATTGATCGTAGGCGAGTTCGCTGGTCGTGACGCCCTTCATGTTCGTCGCTTTCAACGCGGTGAGAAAGACATGCGGATCGGTGGAATCGGCTTTCTTCATCGCATTGAATACGGCCATCGTGCCGTCATAGGCATAAGGCGCGTACAGTTCGACCGGCTGGTTGAAGCGCTTCGCGTAACGCTCGCCAAACGCCTTGCCGCCCGGCATCTGCGCAAGCGGGCTGCCTTCCGATGCCGCAAGCGTGCCTTCCGAAGCCTCGCCCGCGACCTTGATGAGGTTATCGGACTGCAGCATGTCGGGGCCGATCAGCACCGATTTGATCGCCAGCGAACGCATCTGTTTGAGCATCGGCGCGGCCTGGGTATCGGCGCCGCCGTAGAAGACCGCATCGGGATTCACGGACTTGATCTTGGTGAGAATCGCGCGGAAATCCACGGCCTTGTCGCTCGTGTATTCTTCGTCGACGATGGTGGCGCCCGCGGCCTTCGCCGCCTTGGCGAACTCTTCCGCGACACCTTGCCCATAGGCCGTGCGATCGTCGACGATCGCAATACGCTTGAATTTAAGGCCCTTCACGGCGAAGTCGCCGAGCACGCTGCCAAGCTGCGTATCCGAAGTCAGCAAACGGAAGGTGGTGGGCAAACCCAGACGCGTATAAGTGGGCGACGTCGCCATGGCGATTTCAGGCGTGCCGGCTTTGGCGTAAATCGGCGCGGCCGGAATGCTGGTGCCCGAGTTGTAGTGGCCGATCACGGCCACCACGCCGTCGTCCACGAGCTTTTGCGCGACCGTCGTGCCGGTGCGGGGATCGGCCTGATCGTCCTGCGCGTCCAGCACGAAATGCACGGGCTTGCCGCCGATAACCGGATTCGTGCCATTCATATCTTCGATCGCCAACTGCACGCCGCTGCGGAAATCCGCACCGTAATGCGCCTGGCCGCCGGTGAGGGGCGCTGCAAAACCGATCTTGATGTCGACCGGTGCCGCGGCATAGGAGCAGGTTGCGCCGGCCAGAAGGCCCGTGACTAACGCAGTGGAGATGACCGTCCGTTGGAATTGCATTGTTCTCTTGCTCCTCGATAGTGGATAACCCCGGTACCCGCAACCTTGCTGGTGTGGTGGGCACTTGCCTCTCGTTTTCCGGCTTGACCGGTGGTTGGCTGAAGCAATATAAGATTCCAAAAATCGAGGAGTCTTGAGGAAAATCGACAGTGAAAATGCAGAAATCGGCATAGTGCCTGGCACGCGCAACGCTGTGCTTTCTTCCCGCAAAACTCACTGCTTGTTCACTGCCTGTTCAGCGTTTTTTTAATAGCATCGATAAACAAAAAAAGCGCCCTGTCAAAAGGGCGCTTTCTCATACTTCATTGCTGCGTTGCTGCATTGCCTGCGTGAGGCAGGCGTTCAAGCCTCAGGCATTCACTTCCTTCGACCAGCCCGCGTACCAGCTACGGAACAACTCATACTGCGTTTGCGCATAACGGCGTTGCGCTTCGCTCAGCACATCGGTTTCATTGAAGTGCAGCGTATATTCCTTATCGCCATTCAGGACCATCAGATACTTGTAGTACAGCACCAGATCGGTTCCTTCGTCGAACGACGACAGCACGGCCAGCGCCGCTTCCAGCTCACGCGCCTGACGACGCGCCGTGACATCGCCCTTCGCGGCCTTGCGGCACAAATCGACCAGCTGCAGCACTTCGCGCGGCAGCGCATTGCCGATGCCGGTGATCGCGCCCGTGGCGCCGCAGTTGACGAAGCCATGGAACACCTGGGTGTCGACGCCCGCCATCAGCGTGACGCTGTCGTCCTGGCTGGTGATGTGCTCGGCGGCGTAACGCATATCCGCCGCACCGCCAAACTCCTTGAAGCCGATCAGGTTCGGGTACTTGGCGCGCAGTTCGAAGAACAGATCGGCGCGCGTGGCGAAGCCATAGTACGGGCTGTTGTAGATCACGGCGGGCAGCGCCGGAGCCGCTTCGAGAATCGCGGCGAAGTGCGCCTTCTGCGCCGCAGCCGACGCACCGCGCGAGAGCACGCGCGGAATCACCATCAGGCCGCTGGCGCCCACTTTCGCGGCGTGCGCAGCATGAGAAACCGCTTCCTTCGAGTTGACGGCGCCCGTGCCGACGATAGTCGGAATGCCGGCCGCCACCAGACGCGCGACGCCTTCCTGACGTTGCGCTTCGGTCAGCAGCGGCCAGTCGCCCATCGAACCGCAGTAAACCACCGCCGACATGCCGATATCGATCAGCTCGCGCCCCTTGGCGACGAGCGCGTCGAAATCCGGCGTGCGCGCTGCCGTGCACGGGGTCATGAGGGCCGGAATCGTACCCGTGAAGATGTTGTTGCTCATGATGTTTCTTTGGGTCCTGAATGAGTGTGAAGCCGCTTATCGGGTTTGCTTGTTGGGTTCGCTTTGGGCTATATCCGTGCAGAACACGCCATCGCTGCGAGTGCGCCGTGCGTCGTGCGCCGTGCATCGGTCAGGCCGGTTGCATCGATCGTGTTCATGCCGATAATCGTAGGCAACCGGCGCCTGGCCGTCTTGTTCCCGTAGCCCGGCTGCGATGACGATTTCCGCATAGCGCTCCGGCCGCGCCATTTCGGTGCAGGCTGGCTCGCCCTTCGCGGCGGGCAGGACGCAGGCGCGCCACCTGTTAAAATGACCGGTCGTCAGCCTTGAATTCCCTCAGCCAAAACACATGAAAAGCAGTTCGAAGGGCGGCCTCGTTTATTCCACGGAAAGCGGGCGGATGTGTCCCGAATGCAGGCGTCCCGTTGCGGAATGCATCTGCAAAACGATCGCCAGAACGAAACCAGCAGGTGACGGCGTCGCGCGGGTATCGCGCGAAACCAAAGGCCGGGGCGGCAAGAGCGTGACCATCGTGAAAGGACTCGCGCTCGATCCAATGGCATTGGCCGTTTTAGGCAAACAGTTGCGTACGGCCTGCGGCTCGGGCGGCACCGTCAAGGACGGCACGATCGAAGTCCAGGGCGACCATTGCGAGCGCATCGTCGAAGAACTCAAGAAGGCCGGTCATAGCGCGAAGCGGGCCGGAGGATAACGGACTGGATTGACGGCGAGTACCCTGCTCCGTCAAAGACTCACTGGCGGCCAGGGCCGGATATCGCGCATCCGCATCGGCCACGGCCAGCACGCTCTGGTCATGCCGGATCGGCACATTCACTATTTATCCGCATGA
This sequence comes from Paraburkholderia sp. Ac-20340, assembly GCF_017104965.1. Classification (GTDB taxonomy): domain Bacteria; phylum Pseudomonadota; class Gammaproteobacteria; order Burkholderiales; family Burkholderiaceae; genus Paraburkholderia. The sequence goes on along the minus strand of NZ_JAAGPR010000004.1, from coordinate 391,938 downwards.
AAAGCGGCGCGTGGCGTACCCCAGTACAGCGGTACCGCGACGCCATCATGCTGAAGAGAAACACATGAAGAAAGGCAAACCCAAACTCACTCGTCTCGATGCCGAACGGCTTTTCGAGGGACTTCCCGCGAGCGTCACGAAAACGTCGAGCCGACCGGAAAACCCATTCGAAGCGAATCCGTCCAAGGAATCGAATCCGTTCAGGGAAACGAAACTCGAAGCAAAACGCGCCGACGACGAATCCACGCTCTGGAAAGACAACCTCGTCACGCTGCCGAAAGCGATTGAATTGCCCGCGAGTTACCCGTCGGTATCGGCGATGCGCGAAGCCATGGTCCGGGCGTGGCGCGTGAGATGGGTTCGGGAAGAAAACCATTCGGTGGTGGCCGAATTCCCGGAAGGATGGGCAGCGGTGCGTCCGCCGAGCGGTCCGATCCAGCTACGCGACGCCGCTGGCGTGATCCGCGCGCTGTATGGCTGGGCCGAAGACGCCGAACTCCGCGTGCTGCCCCGCTACCTCGTCGAGGCGCAGGCGAACAGCACGACGGGGCTGGGCAGCCTGATCGTCCGCGATCGCGAAAGCAACCGGATTCTCGAACGTTCGTCGACCTGGTCCGCTAAAACGGGTACCAATCATCCGGACTGGAACAAACTGTCGATGTGGCTCGACACGAATTATCCGCATCATCTGGACCCGCTGCGGTACTGGAAGGATTGCGAAGACAATAGCCAGTAAGGCGATCGTCGACGCGGGGTTTTATGCGGCGCGTTTATGCGTCGCGTTTATGCGTCCTTCAACCAGGGCATTTCCACCGGCGACACCACGAGTTGCTGCCCTTCCCGCTCCAATTCGAAAATGAATCCCACCAGGATCATGGAATCGGCGTAAGGAATGGGGAATACGTGCGGATTGTCGGCCGTCAACAGACGGCGCGTGGGCGTGGCTGCGGAGCTCGCCGCGTTTGCGCGCACGCTTTCCAGCTCGTCGGCCATCGCCGGGCCACTGAGTTTCGTGACGCGGCTGCGCAGCTCGGTAAACGGCTCGATGCGCGCGGCGTCTTCGTTGTACTCAGGCACTTCATAGATAAACCAGCTCATGGGTCTCTCCCTGCGAAAAAGGCGGCCATTCTAGCAGTGGGTTTTCTCGTAGTCTCGCGCATCTCAACGGCAAGCTTAGTCCGCCGTTAATGGCCCTGGCGCGCCACCGATCCGCCGCTCAATAAAAACACCGCGAGGCGCAATTTTGCGCCTCACGGTGTTGTCCATCTGTTAGCTTTTTCCAGCCGCACTGCCAACCCTGCGCGAATCGAAGATTCGCCGGGTGTGGATTCAGAGACGTCAGACCGTTAGTCGCATTATCGATACGCACGCAGTGGGTGTTCTACCGCCCGCGTCACGCATCAGAAGTTGTGCAGCACGCCCACGCGCGCATTCCCCTGCCAGCTCACCTGCGACGGGGCAAAGTCGTAAGCCGTCACGGGGTCCACGCCCGACGACGCCTTCAGATAATCGACCGACGCGTAGATCTGCGTACGCTTGGACAGGCTGTAATACGCACCCAGGCTCACCTGATGCCATTTATGGCCCTCGAACCGCGTGTGCTGATACGCGAGCGCCGTCAGCAGCGCGGGCGTCGCCTGCCACGTCACGCCGCCCTCGTAGACCTGCATCACCGTCGCATCGCCCTGATACTTGAGGCGCGTATTCGTCATGTTCGCGATCAGCGAAACGTCGCCGATCGCATAGCTCGCGCCAACCCCAAGCGTCCCCAGCGAATCGAGTTCGAACGATTCCTGCACCGGCGTCACGACATCGCCTTCACGCGTGACGACGGTGCGGCCCATAAAACTGCGCAAGCCCATCGCCGCGTACGGATCGAAAGTCGTGCCCGCGAGATAGGTGTACGTCACCGCCGCCGTGAAGGGCCCATGGTCGTAAAACACGCCGCTGCTCCACGCGCTGCCCTTGTGGAATTCGCCCGCGGTATTGCTGAACGCGTACATCGCAATCGCCGATAAACCATGAAAATCCGGCGAGCGGTATTTCACCGAGTTGTCGAGCCTATCGCCGAGCGTACGGTCCAGATCGCCCTGGTGAAAGCCGTAACCCGATGCGATCGCGGCCACGTTGTAGTCCCACGCGAAATCGGTGGTCGCGTCGTACTGGCGCCCGAACGTGAGCGTGCCATAGGGCGAACTCAGGCCCACATACGCTTGACGTCCGAACATCAGGCCGCCCTGCCCGAGCGAACCGTTGTCGAGGCTAAAGCCGTTTTCGAGCTTGAAGACGGCCTTCATGCCGCCGCCCAGATCTTCCGATCCGTCGAGGCCCCAGCGGCTGCCGCGATAAACCCCGCTTTCCATGCGCACGTTATGCGCGCCGCCTTCGTTGTTGACGACGGTCATCCCTTCATCGAGGATGCCGTACAAGGTCACTGTGCTTTGCGCATGGGCGAGCCCCGCCATCGACGCCGCGACCGCGGCGAGCGCTATTTTGCCTTTCATTGCGAACCCCTTTGCTGTTGTAAAAAGTGTGTGCGCCTCAGGCGAGGCCGCCGAGAAACCCGAGCAGCGCGTCCTCGATCGCGCCGTGGTGATAGCCGCCCTCCTGCACGATCACCGTGGGCAGCGACTGCGCCCGCATGAGTCGCGCAATCCGCGTATAGGCAGCGCTGGTGATGTCGAAGGGAGAAAGGGGATCGTCGCCGTGCGCGTCCCAGCCTGCCGCGATCACCAGAGCCTGCGCGCCGAATGTGCTCGCGCGCTCGAATAGCGCGGCCACGGCGGCGACGAACGTGTCGTCGTCGGCGCCGGCGGGCAGCGGGATGTTGAAATTCGCGCCCAGGCCCGCGCCTGCGCCGCCTTCATCGGCCGCACCGCTATAGAACGGGAACGTGTCGCGCGGATCGGCATGCGTCGATGCGGTAAGCACATCGGCGCGCGTATAGAAAATCGCCTGCGTGCCATCGCCGTGATGCATGTCGAAGTCGACGATCGCCACGCGCTCGAAACGCTCGCGCAAGCGCGTCGCGGCAATCGCCGCGTTATTGAAGAAGCAATAGCCCGATGCGCGATCGCGTTGCGCGTGGTGGCCGGGCGGACGGCATACCGCGAGCGCAAGCGCTTCGCCGGCCAGCACCGCATCCGCCGCCGACACCGCGGCTTGCGCCGACCAGTACGCGCCCTCGAACGTGCCCTCGCCGATCGGGCAACTCAGATCTCCCATATAAACGCCAGCCTGCGCGAGTACCGGCAATCCCGTGCGATCGCCCACGCTTTCGCGCGACGGCGGGAACACGTTGGGAATCACTTCGCCGTGTGCGCCATCGACACGCCAGCGCATCCAGGCGTCGCGCACGAACTCGACGTAGCCACTGTCGTGCACAGCAAGTATCGGCGCGAGTCCGGCGTCTTTCGGCTCGCTCGTCACGCAGCCTGCACGCTCCAGCGCACGTTGCAGACAGGCGACGCGTTCGGGATTTTCGTGTGCCGCCGTAAAGCGCCCGCGATAAAACGAACGCGTGGGCCGATGCCGCATCTGCCGGTCTGAATAGAAGGCTTTCATTAATTTTGGATGCCTAAATATGATGCGCAAAAAAATTACGGCAAGGGATCGAACTGCGTGATGAAGCGTGTCGCCAGATAACCGTCGAAGGTTTCGCTGCCACCTTCGCTGCCGTAGCCGCTATCGTGCAGGCCGCCAAACGGCGTTTCCGGCAACGCCAGGCCGAAGTGATTCACGCTGACCATGCCCGCTTTCAGCCTTCGCGCCGCATGATGCGCCTGCGCCGCCGAACGCGTAAATACATACGAGGCCAGCCCGAAAGGCAACGCATTTGCAGCATCGATCGCGCCGTCGAAACTGTCGAACGGCACCACCGCGGCGAGCGGCCCGAAGGGTTCTTCGCGCATCACGCGCGTCGCGCCGAGTTCGCCGCACAGCACCGTGGGCGCGTAGAAGTACCCGCGTTCCCGCAAACGCGAGCCGCCTGTCGCGAGCGTGGCGCCGTGAGCGATGGCGTCGTCGACCAGGTCTTGCATCGCCTGCACGCGGCGGGCGTGACACAACGGCCCCATCTGCACGCCGGGTTCGTCGCCCGCGCCCACACGCGTGGCGCGCATCGCCTCCGTGAAGGTCCCGACAAACCGCTCGTAGGCCGGCCGCTCGATGTAAAAGCGCGTGGGCGAGATGCAGACCTGCCCCGCATTGCGCAGTTTCTGCACGGCGAGCGCGCGTGCGCAGGCGTCGATATCGGCATCGGCGAAGACAAGCACGGGGGCATGGCCGCCCAGTTCCATCGTCGTGCGCTTCATGTGGCGGCCGGCCAGCGCGGCCAGTTGTTTGCCGACTTCGACCGAACCGGTGAACGAGACCTTACGCACGATATCGTCGGCAATCAGCCGCTCGGACAACGCCGACGGCTTGCCCCACAGGAGATTCAGACAGCCATCGGGCAAGCCCGCTTCCTGCAGCGCGCGGCCCAGCGCCACGACGGCCGAAGGGGACGCCTCCGGCCCCTTGAGCACGAGCGTACAACCCGCGCCAAGCGCCGCACACACCTTGCGCACGGCCTGGCTGAAGGGAAAATTCCACGGCGTAAATGCCACACACACGCCCACCGGTTCGCGCACGACGCGCTGCTGCACACGCACGTCGCGCGAGGGAATCTCGCGCCCGTAAATGCGGCGGCACTCTTCCGCATGCCAGACAATGTGATCGGCTGCGAAGCGCACTTCTGCCAGCGCTTCCTCGAATGGCTTGCCCTGATCGCGCACGATGCCGGTGGCGATCGCCGCTGCGGTTTCCAGCACGCGCTCGGCAAAGCGCCGCAGCACACGCGCGCGCTCGTAGGCCGATGTCACGCTCCAGTGCACGAAGGCGCGTTGTGCGGCGGCGAGCGCGGCGCTTATATCGGCATCGTCGGCGTGCGGTAGCCAGCCGATCTCGCGCTCCGTCGCGGGATCGAACACCGCTTCGCCTTCGCGCGCGTGCGTCTGCCAGCGGCCGTCGATCAACAGCCCGAGCGTGGCGTAGGGTGCCGTGCAGGCGACGCGTTCAGAAGTCGACATGGCCGCGCTCGCGTGCATAGACCAGCGCGTCGTCGAGCGCGCGTTCGATCCGCTCGACCAGATCGTCGATCTGCGTTTCGTCGATGATCATCGCGGGGCACAGGCTCAGCGTATCGCCGAGCGCGCGCGTAATCACGCCATGCTCGCGCGCACGCTGGCCCGCAAACGCGGCCACGCCCGCCTCCGGTGCGAAGTTCTCGCGCGAGGTCTTGTCGCGCACGAATTCCAGACCTGCGACAAGGCCGCTCACACGCGCTTCGCCGATCAGCGGATGCGCGCCAAGCCGCGCGATGCCCTGCGCGAAGCGCGGCGCCACGCGTCGCACGTGACCGACGATATCGCGTTCCTCGTAGATCTTCAGCGCCTCCAGCGCCACGGCGGCGGCAACCGGATGCCCGCCGTAAGTGAAGCCGTGCGAAAACGAGCCGAGCTTCGCGCTCTGCGCAACGAGTACGCGTTCGATCTTCTCGTTGATGAGCAGCGCCGAAATCGGCATATAGGCGGCCGAAAGCTGCTTGGCCACGCTGATCATGTCCGGTTCGATGCCGAAGGTCTGCGAGCCGAACCAGTTGCCGGTGCGGCCGAAACCGCAGATCACTTCATCGGCGACGAAGAGAATGTCGTACTTGCGCAGCACGGCCTGTACTTTTTCGAAGTAGGTTTTCGGCGGCACGATCACGCCGCCCGAGACCATCACCGGCTCCGCGAAAAAGGCCGCTACGGTGTCCGGGCCTTCGCGCAGGATCAGCGCTTCGAGTTCGTCGGCGCAGCGGCTGGCGAAGGCTTCTTCGCTTTCGCCGGGCAAGCCGTTGCGATAGTAATGCGGGCACATCGTATGCAGCACGCCCTGAATCGGCAGATCGAAATCGCGATGATTGAGCGGCAGCCCCGTGAGACTCGCCGACGCCACCGTAACGCCGTGATACGCACGCAGGCGCGAAATGATCTTCTTCTTTTGCGGGCGGCCGATTGCGTTGTTGTAATACCAGATCAGCTTCACGGCGGTGTCGTTGGCTTCGGAACCGGAGTTGGCGAAAAAGGCTTTCGCCATGGGCACAGGCGCGAGCGCGAGCAGCTTTTCGGCAAGTTCGATGGCAGGCGCCGTCGATTTGTGCGCAAACGCATGATAGAACGGCATCGCGCGCATCTGGCGTACGGCGGCTTCGACAAGACGTTCCTCGCTAAAGCCCAGGCCCGCGCAGAACAGCCCGGCGAGCCCTTCGATATAGCGCTTGCCGTGTTCGTCGATCACATGGATGCCATCGCCGCCAGTGATAACGTGCGCGCCGACCGCTTCATGCAGGCTCAGATTCGTATAGGGATGCAGCAGGTGCGCGGCGTCGCTGCGTTGCAGTGCGCTCGGCGCAATGACTTCGTGAGGGGCGTTCATGGGCAAATCCTTTTTTGTTCGCTAATACAGGGAGAGGGGTTCGATGCGGGGCGCTCGCGCGCTCGACCTCACACCACCACATGCAGATCCGACGACTTCCAGCCCACGGCACAGCGCGCACCGGGCGCAAGCTCGCGCGCTTCCGGGCCGCGCACACGCACACGCAGGGCGATGTCGTCGCAACGGCCGCTCAGCAGCACGCTGTCGCCGTAATTGACCATCGTGTCGATCAGTAACTGGCGCTGCACGTCGCATTGATTACGCGTGACGGCTTCGCCGCAATGGATCATTTCGGGGCGCAGCAGCACGTCCACTTTCGCGCCCGGCGTAGCCTCGAAGCGCTTGCGGCCGGTGAAGTCGCCGCCTGGCAGCGCGAAGCGTCCCTCGCCGAGCGCGCGGCCTTCGAACAGATTGCTGTCGCCGACGAACGAAGCGACAAAACGCGTAGCCGGTTCGAAATACACCTCGTCGGGCGTGCCGATCTGCTCGATGCGGCCCGCGTTGAACACCGCGATGCGATCGGACATCGTCATCGCTTCGGTCTGGTCGTGGGTCACGTAGATCATCGTCACGCCCAGATCGCGATGAATGCGCTTGAGCTCGATCTGCATATGCTCGCGCATCGCCTTGTCGAGCGCGCCGAGCGGTTCGTCGAGCAGCACCACATCCGGCTCGAACACGAGTGCGCGCGCCAGCGCCACGCGCTGCTGCTGGCCGCCCGAGAGCGCCGCCGGGTGACGCGCCGCGTAGCCGCCCAGCCCGACCATCTCCAGCGCCGTCTTCACGCGACGTTGCTTTTCGGCCCGGGCAACGCCGCGCATGCGCAGCGGGAACGCCACGTTATCGGCCACGCTCAGGTGCGGAAACAGCGCATAGTTCTGAAACACCATGCCGATATTGCGCGCGTAGGCGGGCACATTGTCGATCGCGCGACCGGCAATGCGGATCGCGCCGGAACTGGCGTGTTCGAAGCCGGCGATCATCATCAGCGTCGTGGTCTTGCCCGAGCCCGACGGGCCGAGAAAGGACACGAACTCGCCGGGCTGGATGTCGAGCGATACGCGATCGACGGCGCGATGCTGGCCGTCGTAGGTCTTGCTGACCTGGTCGAGCGTGAGGGAGCGGGCTTGCATGGGAACCTCAACGAATAATGGGCAAACGGCTGATCAGGAACGTACGGCGCCAGGCGCGACCGGCGCGACAGTCAGGCGCCGGCGCACGAGGCGCACCGCGAGCGGCGCGAAAATCGCGGCGCAGACGAGCGCGAGCAGAAACGACGACGCAGCGGAAATCACCGGATCGGCTTCCATACGGAAACTGTTGAACATCTGGCGCGGCAGCGTGCCGGTGTCCGGGCCTGCGAGAAACACGGCGATCACGGCTTCGTCGAAGGACTGGATGAACGAGAACAGCGCAGCGACCATGACGGCCGGACGCAGCACGGGCAGCGTCACGAGAAAGAACGTGCGCAGCGGCCGCGCGCCCAGATTCATCGCGGCGCGTTCGAGATTGCGGTCGAAGGATTTGATGGCGGCGGTCAGGATCAGCGTCGCGACGGGCAGCGCGAGACAGGCATGCGCAACGATCAGGGCCGCAAAACTCTGGCTCATGCGCAGGCGGCCGAAATACGTGTAATAGCCGAGCGCCATGACGATCTGCGGCACGATCATCGGCATCATGAGCAGCAGGTTGAATGCGCCGCGCCCGAAGAATGTGTGACGCACGAGCGCAAACGAAGCGGGAATCGCCAGCGCCAGGGCGATCAGCGTCGCGCACGAAGCGATGAACACGCTATGCCACAGCGAGCCCATCCAGTCGGGCGAAGCGAAGAAGCGCGCGTAGCTGGCCGCCGACCAGCCGGGCGGCGGGAATTCGAGCGAAGCCGCCGAACTGAACGACATCGGCACGACAATCGCGAGCGGCGCGATAAGCACGAGCGCGATGAAGCAGGCGAGAATCTGCACGGGCTTTTTCATGACGTCATTTCCAGAGCCGGTCGAGGCCGACGAAACGGTGATACAGCGCGAACACAGCCAGGGTGAGAACGAGCAGAACAATCGACATCGCCGACGCCATGCCGAAATCCAGCACCTGTTCGATCTGGTCGCCCACCACGCCCGAAATCATCTGGTCGTGCGGACTGCCGAGCAGCGCGGGCATCACGTAAAAGCCCAGCGAGGTGATGAACACCAGCGTGCAGCCGTTGACGATGCCCGGCGCGCTCAGCGGCAGCCAGACTTCGCGAAACGCCCGCCACGGCTGCGCGCCCAGGCTTTCGGCGGCACGCATGAGACGCACGTCGATGCGCTTCATGACCGCGTAGAGCGCCATCGCCATGAACGGCACGAGCGCATGGGTCATGGCGAGTGTCGAACTGAACGAGGTGAACAGCATGTGCGGCGCGGGCCGCCAGCCGAGCGTTTCGAGCAGCGCAGAAAGCGGCCCGCTCACGCCCAGAATCACCATCCACGCGTACGTCTTGACGAGAAAGCTGGTCCAGAAACTGAGCGCCAGCACGGTGAGCATCAGGCGCGAGACGAACGCCGATCCGGTCGCGGCCACATAAGCCAGCGGATACGCGCAGACGAGCGCACACAGCGTCACGAACGCCGAGCTGAGAAAGGTGTGCACAAGCACGCTGCGAAAATGCGCGGAGCCCAGCAGATCGACGAAATTGCCGAAGCCGAAGGTCGGCTCGCTCACGCTCATAAAGATCACGTAGCCGAGCGGCACAACGAAAAACACGGCGAGGAACACCAGCGCCGGCACGTACAGCAGCCACGGATTGGGCCGGCGGTCCACGTGCTCGCGCTGCGCGGGCGCGCCGGCGGCCTGCGCCGCTTCGTCGACGATCGGCATGCTCGAAAGGGTCGATTCAGCCAAGGTTGAACTCCAGGAATAAGATTGCGCACGCAACCATCGATTGCCGCGTGCGCAAGGAACGGCAACACGCCATACGCGTAGCGTCAGAGCGTCATCCAGCGATCGAAACGCGACGCGATCTGGTCGAGTTGCGGCAGCAGCTTCACGCCGTCGAGCACAACAGCCTGCTGCAGATGCTCGGGCAACGTCGGCGCGTTCTGCTTCGTCGCGGCGTCCATGTAATCGAACGCCTTGGGATTGAGCGGGCCGGAACCGTCGACCGCATTGAAGCGCGCAAGCCCCGCCGGATTGCCGGCGATATGCTGCACGAGACGCCACGCGTTCTTCGCGCGCGGCGTGCCCTTCGCCACCACCCAGCAGCCCTTGTCGATCACGGCCTGATTCCAGACGATTTCGATCGGCGTCTTCGAAGTGTCCTTGACGGTCTTCGCGTAGTCGTTCCAGATCGCGATGGCCTTCACTTCGCCGTCACGCAACAGCTGCTGCGATTGCGGGCCTTCGGTCCACCACACGCGAATCGCGGGCTTGAGACGGTCGAGCGCGCGGAAGGCACGGTCGAGATCGTAGGGAAACAGATGCTCGGGCGGCACGCCATCGGCGAGCAGCGCGTAGGCCAGCACGCGCGTGGGGTAGCGTTGCAGGCTGCGCGCGCCCGGATACTGCTTGAGATTCCAGAAGTCGCTCCAGTTACGAATCCCACCGCTGCCGAACGCGTCCTTCTGATACGCAATCTGGTTCGCGAACGCGTGGGTGGCGAGACCGTTTTCGTAGATCGCGCCCGACCACAGCGCGTGCTCGTCCAGATGCCCATGCGCCGGTTCGATCAGTTGCGCCGCGTTGGCGCGCGCGGTGTCGGTGACGCCGAGCGTCGTGACATCGAATTGATACGTGCCGTTGCGCACCTGCGCGGCAAGCTTGGCAAAGGAAATCGGCGAGACCGTGCGGATCTGCACGCCGGTGTCCTTCGTGAACGGATCGAACAGGTACTGGCGCGCGGCCGCTTCCCAGTTGCCGCCCCACGTGTTCACGTAGAGCATGTTGTCGTCGGCGGCGGCCGCGCGGCGCACCCACGGCGCGGCCACGAGCGCCGTGCCCGCGGCGGCGGCGCGCAGAAAGCCGCGCCGCGAGACGGTTGAAGCGGTGGAAATCGTCGGATCGATTCGATCGGTCGGGTCGATCGCGTAATCGTCGTCGCTCTTCATGCTGGGACCTCCTGGCTGGAAACCGGGTTGAAATGTGGATCGTGTTGCGTTCAGCCGAATACGGCCTGATAGAGACGCAGCCAGTTGCCGGCCGTGAGCTTGTGCACTTCCTCCGCGTTGAAGCCGATGCGGCGCAAGCCCTCGTGCACCTTGTTCAGTTCGCCCGCGCTCTTGAGCCAGTCGGGTTTCGGTGTCTTGCCCGGATTCGCCGCCGATCCCGCACCGTATTGCACCGAACGCGTCCAGCGGCCCTTGCGCATCCAGTCGAGATCCGGCTGGCCCGTGTTGTGGCTGTAGTCGGTGCCGATCCCCACGCTGTCGATCGAGGTGAGTTCGACCGTGCGCGCGACCATCTGGCACCACGCATCCACCGTCGTGCAGGCATCCTGCGGCGTGATGTTGCGATAGGCCACGCAGCCGATCACGCCACCGTTTTCCACCAGCGCACGCAACACCGCATCGCTCTTGTTGCGCTTGTGATCGAAGACGGCGCGCGCGTTGGCATGCGTGATGGCCACCGGCTTTTCCGACCATTCGATGGCGTCGAGCGTCGTGCGATCGCCCACATGCGAGCAATCGATCACCATGCCCACACGATTCATCTCGCGCACCACTTCGCGGCCAAAACGCGCCAGCCCGCTGTCCTGCGCTTCATAGCAACTGCCGCCCAGCTCGTTCTGGTTGTTATAGGTAAGCTGCACGACGCGCACGCCCATATCCGCGAACAGTTCGATATACGCGAGACGGTCTTCGAACAGATTGCTATTCTGATAACCGAGCACAACGGCGAGCTTGCCCTCTTCATCGGCGCGACGGATATCGGCGCTCTTGCGTGCGATCACGACGAGGTCCGCGCATTCGCGCTCGAAATCGCGCCAGCGTCCGATCGCGTCCATCGATTCGAGCGTGCCTTCCCAGAACCCGAGCGTGGGCGTGACGCAGGTATAGCCGCTGGCGCGCAGATCTTCTAACACTTCGCGCGTGAAGTGGCCGCATTGCAGGGCATCGATCAGCATGAAATTTCCTTGTTTTCCTGAGTGGACGGGGTCCCGGTGTAGAGCATGGAGAGATCGGTTTCGTCTTCGTCGGTACGGCCGATCACGCGGCCCTGCTCGTCGACGATGATCGGACCTGCATGACGGCGCGACTCGTACGAGTCCGGTGCGAGCGCGTCGTTGGCGCGATGAAAGAGCGCCCACCAATACGCGCGCTCGACGCTCAGGCCTTTGCGCACGATGCGCGCGAGCGTGCTTTCGGCTGGCGTCGACGCCGCGCGAAACGTTACGTGCCGTGCGTTGTCTTTCACCTCCAGCGTGGCCTCGAGGCCATACGGCTGGGCAAGCGCCATCGCTACGCGCAATTCGTCGGCTTCGCTGGCGTCTTCGACGACGAAGCGGGCCTCGCGCCCTGCCTGCACAGCGTCGACAGCGAGATCGACGAGGGTGAGCGCGACCGGCCACGCATGCTGGCCTGCGCAACGCACCCGTGTCGCGCCCTCATCCGTCACATCGATCGAGACACCCACCGCCTGATTTTTCGAAAGCTGTCCTAAATGTTTTGTCAAATGAATAAAACCGTCTTCGCAAAGTGCCGTGGAATACAGTGCGCAGTCGCGCAGCGCGGGCACGAGGCCTTCGTCCACGCGCGTCACCTGCATGAGACGTTCGAGCACCATGCGGCTCTCGCGCAGGCTGACGGTGATGGGATCGGTTTGCATCGGTTCGCTACTAACAGGGTCGCTCACAGTGTCGCTCACAGGGCAGGTTCGGCGGGATAGAACCAGTGCGGATCGGCGTCACCGGACTGGAGGTCTTCGGGCGTCGGCGCACCGTGAAACAGCACCCCGCGCAGATTGCGGTTGAGGAAGTCGCGCGTCTTGTCGATCCCGTGCACGCCCACGTTCAGCAAACGCGTGATATGCGCGGGCACGAAGCCTTCGCTCATGATGTCGGCGTGAGGCGAATGGAAATGCGTGCCGTGCAGCGCCTGCACACGCGTGACGATGGCGCGATGCCACGGCCGCTGCGCGAGAAACGAAGCCGTGCTGGCCGACGCATCGAAGCGGGCGAGTTCCGCGTCCAGGCGCACGACCTGACGCGGCAAATCGAGCGCCAGGTTGATCGCATCGCCCACTTCCTCGCGCGGGCCGCGACGGGGTTCTTCCGCCGTCACCGACTTGTACCAGACGTAGCGCGCCGCTTCGTCGTCGAGATCCATTGCGAAAGCCCAGGCATAGTCGTGACGCAGGATCTCGCGCAGACGGCCCGCGCGCATGGCCGGCTCGAGCTTCAGCTCCTCGTCGATAACCAGCGTTTGCGCCAGTGCGTCCGCTTCGTCCGGCACGAGTTCGATCAGCAGTGAATGCAGCGTTTCCAGCCCTTCCTGATGCACACGGCCCGCCAGCGACGCGCACAGCGCGGCAAACGGCGCGGCGCCGAGCGGCGCGTTGGCACGTGCGCGATCGAGCAATGACTGCACATCGGCGCGTATCGTGACGAGCGCATCCGCCACCACATCGCTCGACGCGACCTGTTCGTACGCGGCGCGATCTTCGCGGCGGAATACGATCGCCTTGTCGATCAGGCGCAGCAGCGTTTCGATCTGCGCGGCGTCCGGCTTGAGCACGCGTGCACGCGCCAGCGCTTCTTCGCGGACCCACAACCAGCGGTCGATCAGCCGCGGATGGTTATTCACGAACAACATGAGACCGAGCGCCGAGCCATTACCTACGCCAAGAAAACGGCGCAACGGCGCAGCGAGTTCGACGGCGCTCGACGAAGCCGCACGCGCGAGATGGCCGAGCAGATCCTGCGCGAACACACGCATCATGTAGGCACACAACATCTGCGCGGACAGCGACGCACGCAGCGGATGATCGGCTTCCAGCGAGAGAAACGATCGCGTGCCGAAGGTGCCGTTGCCGTCCAGCCCGGTGTTGCGCATGAGGTAACAGGTCTGCGCGAGTTCGGCGACGTCGGGCTGACGTCCCGCCGCCAGCGCCTGCAGCGCGTGATCGAAAAAGCGCCCGCTGCGATTCGAACGGCACCAGATCAGCGTGCCGGGCGTGGCGCGCCCTTCGTAGAGCTTCGGCATTTCCTGCTGCGTTTCGGCGAGCGCCGCGTCGCTCATATCGCCTTCGACAAGCGCTCCCATCATGTCCCACGAACGGCCGATGATGCGGCCGGTGCGGCCCTGCGCCGAAGGCTCCTTCGAAAACACCGGGAAGGTGAAGCGCCAGCTACCGATGTCGATGCGATAGCGCGCCACGCCGTTGCCGCGCGCGTCGATGTCGAAGCGCGTGCAGACGATCGACCAGCGGTCGCGCAGCGCGCGTGTCATCAGCGAGCGCGACGCGCTCACGCGCGACGGCTGGATGGCGGCGAGCCGCTCCGGCAACATCAGTTCAGCGGGCGCGCGCATCTGCCTGACGAGGTCTTGCAGCCCGGTCGGCGCGGGCGGATCGAGCACGAGGCTCATTGAGCGTCTCCTTTCAAACGTGCATTGATGTTCTGCGCAGCCGCCTTGACGAGCGCGGCGCAATCGTCCATTTCGAAACCGGCGGTCGGGCCGGAAAGCGCGACCGTCGCCACACAATCGCCGCGCTCGTCGAACACGGGCGTCGCCACCGCCGACACGCTGCGCGGGCCGGTCATGCCATTGATGGCGTAGCCATCGGCGCGGATCTTTGCCATCATGGCGTCGTCGGGCAGCGCCGTGCCGGCTTCGCGCCAGCGTTCGCGCTGCGCGGGCGACGCGTAGGTCGCGAGGATGCGGCCCATCGCCGTCAACTCCAGATTCAGATGCGAACCCACGCGCAGATCGGCACGCAACACGCCGCGCGATTCCACGCGTCGCACGATCACGGCCTCGGGACCGTCGAGCACCGCGAGCGACGCCGTTTCGTTGCTGTCGGAGACGAGGTCCTGAAGCACATCGGCCACGCGCGCGCCCAGGTTGGCCTGCTCCATCGCCGCGTTCGCGTAGCGCACCATGCGCAGCGTGAGACGATAGCCACCCGCTTCGGTCTGCTCGACGAGGCCGCCTTCCGCGAGCGTGACGAGCCGCTGCAGGGTCGCGCCGCGTGCTTCGCCCACCACACGCGCAATCTCGGACAAGGTCATGGGACGCGCAGCGGCGGCAACCGCATCGAGCACGTCCAGGGACTTCAGCACTGACGACAACGCACGCACTGCCATACCTGCTTTCTCCTTTTTGTCTTCTATTAGAAGACGCTGTCTTCTATGAAATACATGCTATAGATCAAAAAAAAGTGTGTCAAAGGTTTCGATTTGCGGGTTTACCAGCGCGTAACGGAACTGGGCACAATGCGTAAGACGATTGCAGCGGCGCGAGTCGCGATGGCCGCAGTACCCGTTCACTGACCGGAACTCAAACGAGGAATGCGTTCATGCAAATGGCTCAACCAACTCCCGGGAACACGCGCAACCATCGCCTCGACGGAATCTGGCTCGGCCGTCTGCGCGCGGGGAGCGATTCGCTTCGGATTCAGCTTTTCATTTCAACCGACCCGCTCGGGCAACTGGCGGTTTCACTCGACAGCATCGATCAGCGCGCAGCCGGCCTCGCATGTGCCAACGTGTCGTTCGACAATGACGCCTTCAGCTTCGATGTGCCCGCAGCGGGCGGCAAATGGACAGGCACGCTGTCCGCGGACAACAACCGGTTGACGGGGCGCTGGTTTCAGTTCAAAAACTCCCCGCTCGAATTCGAGCGCCAGGAACAGGCCACGCCAATACCGCCGCCGCCAACGCGCCGCGTTTTGCCCGCCTTGTCTCCCATCCCGGCCAGCGAAGTGAGCGCACAACTCGCCCACGACTTCGGCGATATCGTGACGACTGGCTGGCTCGCGCCCGAAAGTCGCGGTGGCATCGCGGTCGGTATTTCGCAGAACGGCGTGCGCTCGATTGCAGTGTTTGGCGCCGCGAAGATCGATTCGATTTTCGAAAATCGGCTCTATTTCCAAGACGTTCACGGGATTGCTGCTCGCGCAGATGGCCGCGCAAGGCGAAGTCGAACTGGACGAACCCGTTCGTCGATTGCTGCCGCTTCAAGCAGCGACTAAGCCAGCATCGCAGGAGATCTTACTGGTCGATCTTTCGACGCATCATTCGGGCTTGCCCAGCCTGCCGACGAATATGCACCCGGCCAATCCCGAAGATCCTTATGCGGATTACGACGCGCAGAAGTTACTCGCCTTTATCGATTCTCACGGCTTGACGAAGCCGGACAAACCGGCCTTCAATTACAGCAACCTCGGCGCAGGTCTGCTGGGCTACGCACTCGCGCACCGCGCGAACCAGCCGTTTTTCGCATTGCTCGACGAACGCATTCTCGGCCCTTTAGGTCTGACCGATACCGCTATCGCGCTGGGCGAAGAACAGCAGACGCGCTTCATGCAAGGCCATCGGGCAAACGGGATGGCGACGATGCCCTGGCATCTGGACGCAATCGCGGGTGCTGGCGGCCTGCGAGCGTCGGTCACGGATCTGCTGAGTTATCTAGAAGCCTTTTGCAATCCTGAAGGACAGCGAAGTAAATCGCAAAGCGATCGGCATTCATTGAGCACAGCGCTGGAAAATGCGCAGAAGCCGCGCGAGGAGATTCGCGACGTGGGGCAGATCTGTCTTGGCTGGCTTTATCGGCGTGATGAACACACCCATTGGCATACCGGCGGCACGGGCGGCTTCACGAGCTACGCCGCGTTCAACCGGCAAAGCGGGCGTGCGATTGTCGTCCTGGCGAACGCGGGAGGCAGTATCGACGGATCGCCCGCAGAAGCGATAGGCCACTATGTCGCCGATCGTCTCGACGGTAAGCCGGCGCTCTGGCCGGGCTCCACGTTACCCGCGCAACACGCGGGCTGACAAAGTCAGGCGTAGTATTCGCGGCGTTTGCATCGGCGCGCCGCGCGCTCACCAGACAATCCTCGCATTCGGCAACGCCGCCTTAAGATCGTCGACATTGCTCACTCTCGTGCCGTAAAGCACCAGTTCCCTCAGCCCGGTCAGGCCTTTGAGCACGTCGACATTCTTGACCGGCGTATTCGCCAGATAGAGTTCCTGCAAACCCTTGAGCCCTTGCAGCGCGTCGATATCCTGAACGTCGGTGCGAAAGAGATTGAGCGTTTTCAGGTTCTTCAGATTGCCCAATGGCTCGACGTTATCGACGCCGGTGTCCGAGAGGTTGAGTCTTTGCAGGCGGGTCAAACCCTTCAGCGCGCCAATATCCGTGACCTGCGTGCGCGAAAGCACCAGCGTGTCGAGCTTGACCAAGCCCTGCATCGCGTCGATATTCGCGACTTTCGAGCCGTCGAGCACGAGCGTTGTCAGGTTGGGCATATTCGTCAACACATCGATATCGCGCACGGGCGTGTTCGCCAGATAAAGCGCCTGAAGATCATGCAGATTCTTCAGGGGATCGAGGCGCTCGACCTGCGTTTCGTTGAGATCGAGTGTTTTCAGCGCGGTCAATTGTTCGAGCGGCTTGACGCTCCTGACGTTTCTCGCGCCACCCAGTTTGAGCGTTTCCAGATGCGGCAGCTTCGCCAATACATCCAGATCGCGCACTTGCGTATCGCGCAGATCGAGTTGCCGCAGATCGCCCAGATCCTTCAGTGCGTCGAGATTCGAAACCCCGGTCTCCCAGAGATTGAGCGATTGCAAACCGGTCAGATCCTTTAGCGCAGCGATGTTCTGAATCTGCGTACGGTGCAGCACGAGCGTTTTCAGCGAACGCATGCCTTGCAGCGCATCAATGTTCCAGACCTGGGTGCCGGTGAGATCGAGCGATTCCACATCGTCCAGATCTTTCAGCGAATCGATGTTGTCGACCGCACTATCCGCCAGGCTCAATTCGAGTGTTTGATGGAGCGTGTCGAGGTGCGTAATCGCGGCGGCCAGCTGGGACGTCGTCATGCCAGGCTTGGCCCGCAATGCCAGGCACCCTGGCTCGGGCGCGCCCGTGGCGCCGCCGTCGCTGCAGACGCCCGTGAAGAACCCCAGCTTGTCCAGCGCACGGTCGTCGAGCCTTTCCCTGAACGGTTTGAATACCATCAGCAGAATGACGACCAGCAGGCCGATGCCGGCGCATAGAAACCAGAATCCGCGGCGGCGCGAAATGGGCGTGCGCTCGCCTTCAGCGGCTGGCTGGGTGTTGTCGGGCGGGGTTGCGGCCACGGGCGGCTCCGTTTGTGCTGGGTTGCCCCTTTATACACGAAGCGCGAGGCGGCGCTCATCTGGTCACGCGAAACCGGATGCTCAACCTATACTGGATTCGACCAGGCAAGTTGCCGATCTGGCCGATGTGCGCTTTCTCTGCTGCGATTCTGCTTTGAATCCGCTGTGATCTTCTGCCCTGCCTGGGATAACGAATCATGCTGACCATTGACGATATCCGCGCCGTTCCGCTGTTCTCCACGCTGGGCGACACCGCACTCGAACATCTGGCGAATACATCGGCCGATCTGCATTTGTGTGCCGGCGAATTCGCCGTCCACGAAGGCGCGGAACGCGCGCTCTATGCCGTTCTGAGCGGCAAGATGGAAGTCGTGAAGATGTTCGACGGCGTCGAGCGCACGCTCGGATGGCGTTTGCCCGGCACCATTTTCGGCGAGGTGCCGCTTGCCCTGAGTTCGCCTTTCCCGGGCGCCTATCGGGCTGCGCAAGCGTCGCGCGTCATGCGGGTGGATGCGCAGCACTATTACGCGCTGGCCGCCGGGTCGCCGGAAGTCGCGGAGAAAATGGGCGCGCTCGCCCGGGAACGCATCGGCGGGCTGCAAGGGCTTTCCGCCGAGCCGCCCAAACCGCGCGTGACGCTCGTGGGCGCGCGCTGGGACCCGGACTGCACGGGCTTGCGCCAGTTCCTCGAACGCAATCAGATCAGTTGCGACTGGCTGGCGCCCGATGCGCCGGAACTGCAAGGACGCTGGCCCGGCCCCTGCCCGGCGGAACACGAATGCCCGGCACTGCGTCTGGCCGATGGAACCCTGCTCAACCGACCGGCCATCCGCGAACTCGCCGAACGGTTGGGCCTGCAGACTCAGGCCCGGCTCGCCGAATATGACGCGACCATCATCGGCGGCGGCCCGGCTGGCCTCGCGGCGGCCGTGTATGGCGCGTCCGAAGGCTTGCGAACCATCGTGGTCGAACGCGAAGCGCCGGGCGGACAGGCCGGCACCTCGTCGCGCATCGAAAACTACCTCGGATTTCCGAACGGCGTCTCGGGCGATGAGCTTGCGAATCGCGCGCTGCTACAGGCGAAACGCCTCGGCGCGGAGATTCTGGTGACGCGCGCCGTGGCGCGCATCGACGTCGATGCAGCCGCCGATTCGCGCCATGTGCATCTGGACGGCGGCGACGTCATCCGTACCCGCACCTTGATTCTCGCAACGGGCGTGACGTGGCGGCGTCTTGCCATCGACGGCTTCGCCCGCTTCATCGGCAAAGGCATCTATTACGGCGCCTCGCGCGGCGAAGCCGGCGCCACGCATGGACTCGATGTGTATCTGATCGGCGGCGGCAATTCGGCCGGGCAGGCCGCGCTGTATTTTTCGAATCACGCGCGCCGGGTCACGCTGGTCGTTCGCGGCGACGCGCTGGAAAAAGGCATGTCGCGCTATCTGGTCGAGCAACTCGCCAGGAAGTCGAATGTGGCGGTGCGCTTGCAGGCGGAAGTGGTGGGCGCGGTTGGCGAGATGCATCTGAGCGCCATCGATATCGTCGATAAAGCGAGCGGGAGTGTCAGCCGGCACGATTGTGGCGGCCTGTTTGTTTTTATCGGCGCCGATGCCGAAACCTCGTGGCTGCCCGATGCGATTGCACGTAACGAGCGCGGCTATGTTCTGACCGGCGATGACGTCGTCAAGGCCGGACGCTGGTTGCACAGGCGCGATCCCTTCCTGCTCGAAACGAGTGTGCCGGGCCTGTTCGCGTGCGGCGATGTGCGATTGAGTCCGATCAAACGCGTCGCCTCGGCAGTCGGCGAAGGGAGTATGGCGATTGCGTTCGTGCACAAGTATCTGCAGGAGCCGCAGCCTTAGGCCCGGCTTGCTGCTGACGCGGCAAAACACAATCGCCAGCCTTCACAATAGTTAGTTACCCAAAACGTATTAACGTTGTGCCGACACGCCGATCGTCACGCGCCGGTCCGGCTTGAGGCATGCAATCACCGCGCCGCTCTCGCCCGCTGGGCAATGCGTGACCGGCTGGCTCGCGCCCACGCCCTCGGTATGGATCACGTGTGCGTCGACGCCATGCGCAACCAGATAATCGCGCACCGTATTCGCACGCGCGAGCGACAGACGCTGGTTGATCGCATCGGAGCCGATACGATCCGTGTGCCCCACCACCGTCACTTCGCTCACCGCCTGATGATGTTCGATGCGCGCGACGGCGCCATCGAGCGCCTGGCGTCCTTCGGGTTGAAGCGCCGCAATATCCGATTTGCCGAACGCGAACAACGCATCGGTTTGCAGCGAGAATTCATCGACGGTCGCGCTGGTCTGCTGCGCTGTCGCGGGCGCAACCGGCTCGCTAGCCGCGGCCTGCATCAATGCCGCGCATGACGGATCGCGCCAGAACGTGCCGCTCACCTGCATATGGCGATCGAACTGCACCTGATACTGGCACGACACAATCTCGCCGCCGCGCCGGAAATCGAACAGATAATTCCAGACGTGATTGCCGACGAACCATTCGTTGAAATGCGGCGGTCCGATCAGATCGCGCACCTGATCCTTGTTCAGCCCGACGCCGATATTGCGCAGATTCTCCACGTTGACAAAGGTGCCGCCCGCGGGCGACGCGGACTGCTGATCGGGAAAGCGCGGCGGATTGTACGGCGACGCGCAGCCTTGCAGAACAACGCTCGTCATCACGGCGACGAACGAAACGGCAATCGACGTTTTTTTCATGGTCAGTTTCATGGCCCTATACCACTCATGATGGAAAACCGGCTTGCCGTAGCGAGTCGCAACGACTCGCGCGCCGCGCGCCACGACAAGGCCGGTTGAAAGTCAGACGGATCGCCTTACCACTGATAGCCGGCACCGACCACCGCGCCGTAATAGCTGCGCGTATTGGTCGTCACCGCGGCCTTGTAGATCCAGTGGTTGTTCTCCGAGATCGTCGAAATGCCGATCGCCTGCCCCGACTGCCCGTGGTAGTAGCTGCCCGCAATCGCGACCATGCTCTTGCCCGGACCCGAGGGCTGCGGCAGTCCCGCGACCGCCATCGCCGCGGCCGTGCCTGCGTCGGCGTCGTGACGCAGTTGCTGGATCTGGCCGTCGGTGTAGCTGTTGGCCTGCGAGATCGCGCTGTTGAGCTGCTGCACGTTGACCGCATCGGTGGGCGCGGTGCCGGCGGCCACGTTCGTCACCTGGCGCGGCGTATCGGCGCTGCCCATCGACACGACATTCGAGCGGCCATCGTCCGTACTGCCCGCGCCGATCGCGACCGAGTTGGTCCCCGTCGACGTCGCGCCCGAACCGATCACCGTCGAGCTGACGCCCGATGCAGTCGAAGACGTGCCGACCGCCGTGCTGTTCGCCCCCGACGCCACCGCGCCCGAACCGCCCGCCGACGAATTCGAACCGGTCGCCGCCGCCGTATTCGCCGTGCTGCTGGTGTTCGACGGGAACGTGCCGCTGTTCGAGGTCTGATTCGACGTCTGATTCCCGGCCTGATTGCTGATGAGTGTCTGCAATTCCTCGTTGACGGCCTGCAACTGGCTCACGTTGACCGCGTCCGTTGCCGCCACGCCCGCTGCAACGCCCGTGATCTGGCGGTTGCCCACATTCACTTCGCCCACCGACGAGCCCGGCGAACTCAGGCCATAGCCGATGTAGCTGCTGAGCGCGCCGACCGTCGTGACCGAGCCCGCGCCAATCGCCACGCTGTTCGCATAGGTCGACTGCGCGCCCGCGCCGATCGCCACCGCGTTGAGCGCCGTGCTTTGCGCGCCCGAACCGAGCGCGATGCCGGCCGCACTGGTCGCCAGCGCGTTCGCGCCTTGCGCAATCGACTGCGCGCCGCCAGCGGTCGCGCCGCTGCCCAGCGCCAGCGCATCGGCCTGCGCCGACTCCGACTTCTCGCCGATGGCGATGCCGCCAGGCGCGGTCGAATCGACGATCGCACCGTTGCCGATCCCCACGCCGCTGTCGCCATTGACCACGGTGGTCGGGCCGACCGCCACCGACTGATCGCCCACGGCGAGCGAATCGGCCGCCGTGGAGTTGGCGTGGAAGTACATCGTGGTGGTGGTCGCGAACGCCTGCAGCGCGCCGCTCAACTGGCGCACCGTGACGGCGTCCTGCGCCTGCGTGCCGTCCGCCACGTTGGTGATCTGGCGATAGGTACTGGTCGCCGCATCGCCCACCGAGACCGCGCCGAGCAAGGTGCGATCCGAGGTGTTGTACGGAATCGCGGCGCTGCCCGCCGTGATCGAACCGATGCCCGAGAGCACGGCGCGATCGGAGACGGAACCCGCGCCGAGCGCGACACCGTCCGCAACCGATACCGTCGTCTGCGCACCGAGGCTCGTCGCGTTGTCGGCGCTGGCCTGCGCGCCATTGCCTGCCGCGAGGCTGCTTGCACCCGTCGACACGGCGAGCGGTCCAATCGCCACGCTATCGGTGCCGGTGGCCTGGCTGTCGGCGAGCGTCGAGTTCGCGTGGAAGTACTTGATGCCGCCGCCGTTGACCACGCTGCCGATTTCGTTTTCGATGTTGGTCAGGCTGGTATCGACGCCGTCGAATGCATCGCCGACATTGTTGTACGTCGAGCCCTGAATCGTGTAGCTCGGTGCCGAAACGCCGCTGCCCGCCGTGTAGGTCGAGCCGCCGCCAAGCGCCGCCGCAACCGTCGAACCCGTTGCGTTCGATGCGCTCGCCACCGAGTACAACTGCGAGCCGTTGATCGCATCGGTCGAGGTGGCCGACACCACGCCCGCCGCCACGTTTTGAATCTGACGCTCCGAGCCCGCCGCGCCCACCGATACAACCGAAGTCGGCGCAGTAGCCGCTGCCGTGCCGCCCGTGAGATCGAACGTGCCCGTATGCGGTGCAGCAGTCGTCGAGTTCGCACCCAGCGCGACATCCGATGCATTCGTAGCCACCGCGTTCGTACCAAGCGCGATGCCATTGGTCGCCGCGCTCTGCACCACCGCGCCATTGCCGATCGCCACGCCGCCCGCCGCATTGGCCTGCGACGCATTGCCGAGCGCGACCGCACCGATGCCGTTCGCGACCGCGCTATTGCCGATGGCCACCGCGCCCTGCCCGGTCGCGGTGTTATTCGCGCCAACCGCCACCGCGCCGTCGCCCGTTGCGGTGTTCGGATCGCCGATCGCCACGGCGCCATTGCCGCTGGCCGTCTGACCTTCGCCCAGCGCGATCGCGCCCGTGCCGCTCGTCACCTGCGAATCGTGTCCGCCGGCGATCGAGCCGGTTCCGGCGGCGGCGGCCACGATGGCGTTATCGCCGAACGCCACCGTCATCGATGCGAGTGCCTGCGCCGACGGGCCCATCGCGGTCGCGCCTGCCGCAGCCGCAACCGCGCCATAGCCGAACGCCGACGCCAGCGTGCCGCTCGCCGTGGCGGTGCCGCCCAGCGCCGTGCTGCCGGTGCCCGTAGCGATCGAATTGATACCAAGCGACGTCGCATTGAGCGCGGTAGCCTGTGCACCCGCGCCGAGCGCGGTCGTGGAAACGCCCGTGGCCTGCGCTGCATTGCCCATCGCAATGCCGTATTGCGCCGACGCCACGGCGCCGTTACCCATGGCGATCGAGCTATCCGCGCTCGCCGTCGAGCTGACGCCGTAAGCCTGCGCGTTCGCCCCGCTGGCGACATCGTTGGCGCCGAGCGCCACGGCGTTGTCGCCGCTCGCCTGCGTGCCGGAACCCGGCACACCCGACGTGCCGCCCCAGCCGATCGCGACCGCGCCGGTGCCGGACGCACCGCTGTTGACACCGATAGCGACCGCCGAGGCACCGCTAACCGAGGCGCCCGAGCCGATGGCCGTGCCGGCATCCGCGGTCGATGTCGAAATCGCCTGGTTGCCGATCACGATCGAGTAGGCGCCTGCCGCGGAAGACTGCGAGCTCAAGGCCGTCGCGTGGTCTCCGGTTGCGATCGCGTCCCAACCCAATGCAGTCGAATTCGCCGACGATGCGGTGGAACTCGCGCCCACTGCAGTCGAACGAATCCCGGTTGTGATCGATCCGCCGCCAATTGCCGTGCTGGCGCCACCGGAGGCGGTCGCATGTTCACCGACCGCCGTATCGTTGATACCAGCGGAAGTGAAATAGCCCAGCGCGGTACCACCCTGACCGGTTGCATTGGCGTCGCAGCCGACGGCGGTTCCATCGACGGCAGCCGTACTCGTCGCGCAGCCAGAGCCCGTGACGCCGCTCACGACGGCAGAACCGCTCGACTGCGCCATCGCCGTTACCGGCAGGCTCGCGAGAACAAGACTGAGAATAGAAACAATCGGACGCAGCTTCAGCGAGTCAGCGTTCCCTTTGCGATTTAAATGCAATTTATTCTTGAATTTGCCAGCCATGAGGGCCCACTCCGGGTTGTCGGCTTCTGATTGATTTAGAAAAAACTGCTTCGGATTACTATTCAATGCAATCCGCAATGAACGCTCTGCCGCGCATCGAGTGTTCGTGCGCGCTGTTCGTTCGTATTGGTCAACCTACCGAGAGCGTGCGGTCTGGAAATTCTTATGACGTCGGCGCTTGAGGCGCGTGAAATCGTCGTCGGCGTGATAGGCGTCTGAAATGATTAAACCGGGCGACGACCTTGTTTCCAATTCCTACGAGATCTTTCAGCGACGAATAATATTGGCTTCGTCGCGAAAGGAAAACTGAACTTTTGTCAATTTTTGGAAGGATTCAGCGTGACTGGATTCACTTGCGATGCGTATTGAATACACAAGAAGGGAAAGCGAAACTGCCTTGTTTACGCGGCCTGAAATGCGCTATTCGCCTGCAGATAGCGTATTCCTCCCAACTGTGCAACGACGTACTGTTGTCAGGAAATCACAAATATCTGGAAAGCTTTTGAAATCGCCCCGTTGATTTTGAAAATCGCTGAAAACCAACGTCGAAGTGGCTGTGGAAAAGGCTTATCCGAAACTAAAAGCATCACCATGCAATGCGGCAAATACATCAATCCGCATTTTCTTCACGCAATGTCACATCGAAGTTCACAATTGTTCACAAACGATTCTTCTCCCCGCCAATAAGATCCTGTCCCGTGTGTTTGGCGTCGCGTAAAGGAGATGACTCAGTGCACATTCTGGTTGTCGAGGACGATCCCGTTCAGGCGGAAGGCGTGGCAGGCGTCCTGTCGCGGCTCGGCTATCACGTGCACTTCGCGCGGGATGGCGAAAGCGCGATCCGGGCATTGCGCGTCCAGCCTATCGACGCGGTCGTGCTCGACTGGCATCTGCCGAAAATGTCGGGAATCGACGTGTTGCACTGGATCAGGGACGGCGTAGGCGGGACGTATGGTGTGCTGCTGCTGACGAGCCGCGTGGAGG
Source organism: Paraburkholderia sp. Ac-20340 (assembly GCF_017104965.1). Taxonomy (GTDB): domain Bacteria; phylum Pseudomonadota; class Gammaproteobacteria; order Burkholderiales; family Burkholderiaceae; genus Paraburkholderia. Next base: position 366,832 of record NZ_JAAGPR010000004.1, on the reverse strand, counting down.
AATGCGATGTCGTCAGCGCGCTCGACGCGGGCGCGGACGACTATCTCACCAAGCCGTTCCGACCGGACGAACTGGCAGCGCGCATGAAGGCGCTGACGCGCCGGGCCGCGCGCAACAGTACGCCGCAAAGCCTGCTCAAGGCCGGTGAATACGTGCTGGACCGGCAAGGCCGAACCGTGTCGCTACATGGCAAACCGATCGACTTCACGCCGAAGGAATATGACGTGGCGGCCGCGCTGTTCAATAACCTCGGCAAGATCATGTCGCGCGACATGCTGGCGAAGACTGCCTGGGGCCGTGAAATGGATTCGCGTTCCCTGGATACGCATGTCTATCGCATTCGCCAGAAGTTGAAATTACGCCCGGAAAACCGTCTGCGTCTGTCGTCGGTTTACACCGTTGGATACCGGCTCGACGAAATGGTCGCGGCCGAACCGGGTTTCGCTGCGGGCAAGGTTATCGTGGGCGAATGTCTCTAGCCGCGCGCTTCATCGCGGCGCATAGGTAGTCAGTTTCTTTGAAGCACGTTCTCCTGGCGTAGCGAACCCCGTCGCTGCGTCATTTACGGCCGGCACATCGAGCGCCGGCCGCTTTTTCTTTCTTCGCAGAGAACCGGCAATCAATCAGGCATCCGAAACAGATTGCGCGACCGGTTCCAGACGATATCCCGCCGTATAGACCGAAGTCAGCCGCAGGCCGTTCTCGGGATGCAGTTTCAGTTTGCGCCGGATGCGGTAGATATGGGTGTCGAGTGATCGCGATTCGGCGCCGAGTTCGCGCCCCCACGCAGTCAGTGCAAGCAACTCGCGTGACAGGATTTTCCCGAGGTTATTGAACAGCGTCGCAACGAGCTGAAATTCCTTGGTGGTCAACACGATATCGGCGTCACGAAGCGTAATCGTTCTGGCCTGTGCATCCAGCACGTATTCGCCGGCCCTGATGGCCTTGTCGCCCGCATTGCGCACCAGGCGGCGCACCAGCGCATGAACGCGCGCGACCAGTTCATCGGAACGAAAAGGCTTGGCGATGTAATCGTCGGCGCCAGCTTCCAGCGCGTGCACCACATCGAGTTCCTGAACCCGGCTGGTCAGAAACAGCACGCCATATTTCTCGCCAATACCTTCGCGTATCCATTTCAGGACCTCGATGCCGCTCATGCCTGGCAAATGCCAGTCGAGCACGACGGCATCGACCGTCTCGGCCTGCAAAAAGCGGATCGCCGCTTCGCCGTCGTTCACGACACTCACGCTGAAGTTATGCCGCGTCAATACGCCCGCTACGGCCTGAGCCTGAACGGGATCGTCTTCGACAATCAGAATATGCATGCTTTTAATTCCAGACATCCGGTTCCGGTCATAGAAAATCTATCCGAGCCTCGGCAGGCGAACCGTAAATACCGTCCCCTGCCCCACGGCCGAACGCACAAAAACCCGCCCGCCCAATGCATCGACCACCGATTTGACGAACGCAAGCCCCAGGCCATGACCGGACCAGGACCGCGAGCTTTCGAGCTGGCCGAATTCAAGAAATAAGCGCCGCATATCGGGTTCCGCAATGCCAGGTCCCTGATCGACCACCGAGACCTTGAAATGATTGCGCGTCACCGATAAACGCACGCGAATCGCCGATGAAGGCGGGCTGTACTTGATGGCATTGCCGATCAGATTGCCGAACGCGCGCCGCAAAAGCTGGGGATCGGCAATCGTATTGACGCCGGGCTCCGCGATCAGATTCACGTCGATCGATTTGGCGCTGGCCTGCGGCCAGAAGTCGTCGACGGCATCGCCCAAGGCCAACGCCGGGTCCACCCGGCTCAAATTCGGCGCCACCGATTCGGCGCGCGCGAGAAATAGAAAATCGTCGGACAGACTCAGCGCCGTGGTCGCATAGTGCTCGACGAGTTCGACAAACTGCCGCTGCGTCAGACGCGGCGGGTCTTGCCGCATCTGCTCGACGAGTGCGAGCAAGGCGGCTTGCGGCGAACGCATGTCGTGCGACATAAAACGCAACGCCATATCCCGCTGCCGTTCCGCGCGGCGGATCGAAGACAGATCGGTCACATAGAAAATCAGCGCGCTGCCGCGTTCCGCACCCGGGCGTATCAGCGCGCATTTGAGCAGCAGCGACCGCCCGTCGCGCGCACTCGTAATCTCGATGCCTTGCGAAAGCAGGCTTGTGGCGCTCACCGGCAGGGTTCGGCCCGCGTATTGCATTTCGAGCAGCGATAGCGCCTGCTCGACGAAATCGACGGCACGATGCGATGACGTGATCTCGAACAGCACATCGGCGGCCTGACGGCCCGTCGGCGAGGATGTCGCGCCGTTGCCATCCGGGTGCATGGACAATGCAATCACCTGCGCGTTAGCCAGCAGCACCGTGCCCGCATAATCGGCCACGAGCGTGGCCTCGGGCAGCGTGTCGACCCAGTCCGCCACCAGCTCGCGATAACGATGCACGCGTTCGACCAGCGACGTCACGACCTCCAGGCGATGCTGGATCGGATCGACGAAGCGCCGGATACGCGTCGATCCCGACGGCGCCGTGGATTCGCGCAGCGATCTCGCGGTCTCGCGCGACAGATAGCTCAGCAGCGCCTCCTGACGCCGCCACGCCCATAACGGCCACGCGATCAGGCAAGTCACGAACCCCACTGCCGGGGCGAGAAACATGTGCCCCAGCCGCATCGCCAGCAAGGCGACAAGCGCATTCATGCAGGCCAGCGCGACGGAAACGCACAAGCTCCAGCGCGGCCCCAGCAGATAAAGCGCGATGCACACGAGCGGCACGACGCCGAGATCGAATAGCAATTGCTGCCAGAATTGGCTGGGCCTGACCAGCGTGGAAGTCGCCAGCGCATTGGTTGCCTCCGCAACGAACTCGATGCCGCTCAGGGATGCGCCATCGACCAGCGGTGTGGGAAGCCGTTCTGCGTAACCGCTGGCCGTCACGCCGATCAGGACGATCCGCCCGCGCAGAAAACTGGCGGGAATGCGCCCTTGCAGCACGTCGAGATACGACACGCTATCGAACGAAGGCTCCGCGCCCAATGGCACATAGCGCACGCATCCTCGGCCCCCGGCGCGCTCACTCGCCTTATCGTCCCGACTGCATATCGGCATGGTTTCATCCGCAGCACGCAGCACGAGCGCGGCAATGTGCCCCTCGGCCTGCTGCACGCCAGACCAGAGCTGCACGCTGCGATAAATCCCATCGCTATCCTGACGCGCGCCGGTAAAAGCGCGCGCATAGCTTGCACGCACGAGGAGTTTGTCGCCGTCGGTGTGAGGCGCGGGCAGCGGAATCACCACCTTGCCGTTGCGCCGCACGGCATCCACGAGCGGCAGCAACTCGGCCGTGGACGCGCTGCCTATGGCGCGTCCCCACGGCACGAGGCCCACGGCCGCAACGCCGTCATCGGTCAGCCGGTCGAGCAGACGCGCGTGCACGCTGGGCGCAAGCGGCAAGCGGCCGAGCGCGGACACCGTCTGATCGTCGATGGCGACGACCAGAATGCGTCGCGGCGCAACCTGATGCAGGGCACGCGAGGCAATATCGAGGAATGCGAGGTCGGCGCGATGGAGTGCGTGCGTACACGAAAGCGCAAAACACGCCACGATCAGCGCGAGGACGAGTCCGGGCCACTCGCGGGATAGATCCGGTTGGGCCCGCGCGGCCAATCCTGAGTCATCGCGAAAGCGGTTACGGGAACCGAAGAAGAACCGGCCTTTCATGTCAGGGTGTGAGCAACGAAAAACCGCTGAAGTCGCGCGATGCGCTGACGGGGTTCCGCGAAACGCCTGATGGGCGAATGCAGCAAAATTCTGACACCGGTAAATCTCGACTCTCTGACTGCGGATTGCCTCGCGCAAATGCACGACAGTGGCGGGAGCCTGAATTATCCAAATAGTTAAGCGTGCGTCAGCATTTGTCACAAAATGAAACAAATTGTCTATTCTTCATACGTTTGCGCACGCAACCAAACGCATTTCCAGAAATTTCCTTTAAGTCACCGTTATTAAATTTCCCTGAAAACGATTTTAATCTGCAAAAAGATTCGGAAAATACGCAATAATAAAAACGCCCAATTGACAATTCGTTGCGCACGCAACGCAGGCAAAACGCTTTTGTCAACAGGCCCGATGTGTTAGCCTCCGCGGTCAATACCCGTTACGCATCACCACACTCCCCACAGCAAAAGAAAGAGTTGACGTAGTCCACGCCAGCCATCCGTCTATGCGAGTCCAGGTCAAACAACGGTTGAGTTCGTTCTGGCGCCCCATTCGGGCCGCCGTTGAAACGGCGCCTTCCGGCAGCGCGCAAGAGCCGCCCGAAACACGCCCACGCCCGCCGCGATCCCTGTTGAGCGACGCCGAGCTTGGACTCGCACGCGGCGAGTTTTTCTTCGTCGCCCAGCCGATACTGCGTCTGCACGAGAAGCGGCTTTCGGGGTTCGAATACCTGATGCGATGGCGACATCCCGATGACGGCATTCTCGCGCCGGCGCGTTTTATCAGCCTGGTGGAAGATTCGATTCTGGCCCGCCGCTTTACCGACATGCTGATCGAGCGCGCCGCCGACACGCTGCAGCGCTGGCAACGCTCCGGCCACGGCGATCTCTCGCTGGCCATCAATCTTGGCGCAACGGAATTGGCGAGTGCCGATCTGCCGCAACGCATCCAGTCGATTTTCGCGGCACGCGAGGTCATGCCGGCGCGGCTCGATATCGAATTGACGGGCGCGGTTCAACCGGATTGCCTGGACGGCCTGGCGGAAGCCATTCGCGCGGTTCAGGCTATCGGCACGCGGGTCGCGCTCGACGATCTGGGCGGCGGCTATAACTCATTGACCCTGCTTCAACAACTGCCCGCCGATATCGTCAAGTTCGACCGCTCGTATCTTGCGAACGTACCCGCCGATAACGAAGCCACGCGCGTGATCGAAATGCTCGTCAAATTCGCGCACGGCCACGGAAAGCAGATCGTGCTCGCCGGTGTCGAAACGCAGGAGCAGTTTGCCTGGGCCCAATCGCTGCGCGACGTCGACGTGCAGGGGTTTTATATCGACAAACCGCAGGACGAAACCCGCGTAAACGAATTGATCGCGCGTTACGGACGTCCTTCTGCGAGCGCCCAGGCAATGCGCGGCAGCCCGTAATCACGCGCCGCCGCGTGCGAATGCCGATGCCTGTCTACCAGCGAATCAACGCGGCGCCCCAGGTGAAACCGGATCCCATGGTCGGCGTGAGCACCAGATCGTTTTCCTTGATGCGCCCATCGGCAACGGCTTCGCAGAGCGCCAGCGGAATCGACGCCGCCGACGTGTTGCCGTGATGATCGACGGTGAGCACGACTTTCTCCATCGGCAAATGCAGCTTGTCGCTCAAGGTCTGCACGATGCGCTGGTTTGCCTGATGCGGCACGACCCAATCGAGATCGCTCTGGCTCAAACCATTCGCGGCGAGCGCTTCCTGCGAGGCCTCGGCGAGATTCACCACGGCATGCAGAAACACCTCGCGGCCGGCCAGATGCATCGTGCCGGCGGTCTGGGTGGACGACACGCCGCCGTCCGTGTGGATCTTGTCCTGATGCCGCCCGTCCGAATGCAGGTGCGTGGAAAGAATGCCGCGCGGCGTGCCTTCGGCATGACGCTCGGCGCGCAGAATCACCGCGCCCGCGCCGTCACCGAACAGCACGCAGCTATTGCGATCGTGCCAGTCGACCACCCGCGACATGGTTTCCGCACCGATCACGAGCGCCGTGCGCGCCTGCCCCAAACGGATCATGTTGTCGGCCACCGAAAGCGCGAATACAAAGCCCGAACACACCGCCTGCACATCGAACGCCGCGCCGCCTTCCATACCGATGGCGGCCTGCACGCGCACCGCCGTGGACGGCATGGTGCGATCGGGCGTGCAGGTCGCGAGGACGATCAGGTCAATATCGGCGCCACGCATGCCGGCATGCCTGAGCGCCGCGTTCGCTGCGCCAATCGCCAGATCGGAAGTCAGCTCGCCGCGCGCTGCGATGCGCCGCTCCTTGATGCCCGTGCGTTGCGTGATCCACTCGTCTGTCGTGTCGACCATGCGCGCGATCTCAAGATTCGTCATGCGCCGCTCGGGCAGCGCCGAACCGCAGCCCACCACGCGCGACATCCAGGTGCCAGCGCGGTTGATTTCCGCCATCCTCAGTACTCCGATTAAAGTCGATGATGATCGATGCTGCGCCGGGCGACCAGCCAGGACGCGCCGGCGCCGGCGCAGACGCGCTTACCAGCTTCCGGCAGCGGCTTCGTCCGATTCGGCTTCGTCGGCTGCGGCCGGCTGGACGCGCGAAACCAGATGATCGGCGAGCGAAGCAAAGGTCGGATAGTCGAACAGCACGGTATCGTCGATCTTGATCTTCAGGCGCTCTTCGAGGAAGAACGCCAGTTCGACCGAATGCATCGAATCGAATCCGGCATCGGCGAAAGTCTGGTCGAGGTCGGTCGGCACCTGAAGCTGGTTCGCCTCGGTCCACTCCTGAATCCAGGCGAGGATCGACTGCGCGGTCACCCTGGACGCGTTAGCGGTTGCGGCGTGAAGTTGGTCGCTCATGAGTTCGGTTCCTTGAGATCAGATGGAGAAAGATGTTGCGTGCGCAACGTCGTCATAGCGCAGCAAAGCGGCGAGCCGTCGTGCTGCCGGTTCGCGCACGATGGAGTTGTGGTCGTCGTCGAATACGCTCACGGTGATGCCGCCGCGCGTGAGCGCGCGCAAATGCTGCGCCGCGTGGGTGGCCGATGCGCCGCTCTCATTGCGCGCGGCAAGCGCGTATTCGATGCGCGCCTCCACCTGGCGCGGACGATGACGCGCCTGCGCCACCGCACTCGCCGCATGCAATCGTGCGAGATGAGCAAAAGTGGCCGGATGCGCGCGGCGTCGCGCCTCGGCGAGATGAAAGTCGTGGTCGAGCATGGCGTCGAAGCGCTCATCGGCCAGCCATTGATCGATGAGCTGGGTGTCGTCCAGCTTCTCGAAGTCGCTTGCCAACTGGCGCAGCCGCGTTGCGAAAACACCTTCGAATAGTGGACTATCGACGATCAGCAGCGGCGGCGCGACATTGCCCTGCGCCTCCCATTGCGCCGCCATTTCGTGCGCGACAATGCCACCGAACGACCAGCCGCCGAGCAGATCGGGCTGCTTGCCGTGACTGGCGAGCAGCGCCGCCCGATAGCGCGCCGCGAGTTGCCCGATCGAGAGATACGCGGGTTGGCGATCCTGGTCCGCATAGGGATGCCGGAACGCAATAATCGTTGGGTCGCCCGGCCACGCGGCGGCCAGTTCCTCGTAGCAAAGCACATCGCCGCCAACTGGATGCACGAGCGCAACAAGCGGACCACGGCCCTCGCGCAAGGTCACGACGAGTGCGCGATCATCGCTTGTTTCAGGCACTTTCTTCACTTCGTTCGCGCTTGCATCGCGTGATGCGCCGTACCACGCCGCCAATGAATCCAGCGACGCGCCGCGCGCGAGCATCGACATGGGCGGCATCTTGCCGAAGCGCTGATGCAGACGCACACGCAATTCCGTCAACGCAAGCGAATCGAGTCCCTGACCGACGAGTGAATCCGCATCGGTCAGGTTCACGCCATCTGCTGCCACCGACGCGACAATCGTGCGCAGTGTAGCGAGCAAGGCTTCGCTGTTCGCTTCGGCGAATACAGCCTGCGGCGCTCGCGTCATATCGCTATTCGCCGCGATTGGATTCGAGTGCTGCACGACGCGGCGCGCAACATCTGGGAACGGCAATTCGAATCGCACTTCGTCGAAGCAATAACCTGGCGCTTCGGCAGGTTGTGGCGCCTTGCCGTAAAGCTTGCTCCACGCGATCGTCTGACCCGCGCCGTACAAATGCGCGCAGGCATGGGCAAAGCCGGTGTTTTCGCTTTCTTCGTCGCCTTCCGGGCCGTCTGCCAGCGATGAAATCGCACACTGCCAGTCGCCGCCCGAACTCGCGCGGGCGAGCCTCGCGAGCGCCGCGCCAGGGCCGACTTCGATAAAGAGCGTCTTGCCGTCACACGCCGCGCGCAAGGCCTCGTGAAAGCGCACGGGTTGCTCGACCAGATCGAGCCAATGTTCGACAGTGGCAATCGATTCAGTCGCCAGCGCGCCCGTCAGCGTGGAGACGATCGGGATGGCGCACGGCTTGAACGTCAAGGATTCGAGCGCCTGCTGGAAGGCTTCGCGCATCGAACGCAGCATCGGCGAATGGCCGGGCGTTCCATAGGTCTTGAGCAACGAGACGCGCTTGCCTGCCGCCACCATCGCGTCCTGCACCTTCGCCACCGCTGCCTGCGTGCCGCTCACGACGGTCTGCTCCGGCGCGTTGATGCCTGCCACGAACAGGTCCGTGCCGAACGCGAACTGTGCGCGCAGTTCATCGGCGCTGGCCGCGACGGCGAGCATCGCGCCCGCAGGCGTCGCGCTATCGAACAAGCGCCCACGCGCTTCGACCGCCTTGATGCCATGCGCGAGCGACATCACGCCGCCGATCACGGCCGCCACATGCTCGCCCAGCGAATGCCCGATCAGCAGATCGGGCTGCACGCCCAGATCCATCCACGTGCGCGCGAGCGCATAGCAAACGCTGAAGTGCGCGAGCTGGCCCGGATGATGGCGCACCGAAGCGGCGTCGCGGCCAAGGATCGCATCGAGCACGGCGCGCGCCGTCTCGGCGTCGAGGTGGCGCAGGCACGCGTCCACATGCTTGCGGAAAAAGCCATTGCCGTTGTAGAGATCGCCGCCCACACCGGGCTGCCACGCGCCCTGCCCCGGCACGAGAAACGCCAGGCGCGGCTTGCGCGCCTGCTCGCCTGCGTGCCATTGGCCGGTGGGATTCGCCGCGAGAAAAGCGTCGAGACCCGCGATGAAATCGTCTTTTGTCGTGCCGACCAGCGCCACGCGATGATCGAAATGATCGCGCCTCACACTCGCCGTATGGCAAGCGTCGCGCAACGGCGTGGACGTATTCGCAAGCCAGGCTCGCCATGCCGATGCGAGTCGCTGACGTGCCTGAGGCGAACGCGCCGACAGTGTCAGCACGCGCTCGCGCTCGACATTCGCCGCGCTGTCCGCCGCGCTATCCGCTGTATTCACCGGATCAGGCGCCGCCAGAATCATATGCACATTGGTGCCCGTGATGCCGAATCCGCTCACCCCAACCAGCGTCGCGCCTTCGGCGAGCGCCGTGCGTTCGCGCGCGATCTCCAGTTGCGTGCCTTCCCAGTGAAAACGCGGATTCGGCGTCGTGAAGTTCACCTGCGCGGGCACATGGCGATGACGCAAAATCAGCATCGCCTTGATGAAACCGGCCATGCCGGCAGCACCCTCCAGATGACCCACCTGGGATTTCACGGAACCCACGAGGATCGGCTTGTCGCGCTCGACATCGCGCGCATAGACATTTCGGAGTGCCGATAATTCGATGGGGTCGCCAAGCGATGTGCCCGTGCCATGCGCCTCCACATACGCAATCGTTTGCGCGGCCACGCCCGCGCGGGCCAGTGCACGACGGATCACCGCTTCCTGGGCCGCGCCGTTGGGCGCGGTGAGGCCGTTGCTCGCACCATCGCTATTGAGCGCGGAACCGGCCAGCACCGCGTCGATGCGCTCGCCATGCGCCAGCGCATCCTCCAGCCGCTTCATGACGATCGCACCACCGCCCTCGCCGCGAATATAGCCATCGGCCTGCGCGTCGAACGGGCGACATTGTCCCGACGGCGACATGGCCTGGAGCCGCGCGACGCCGATGGTTTCCTCGGGCCCGAGAATCAGGTTCACACCGCCCGCGATCGCCACATCGCAGTCGCCCGCCAGCAGACTTTGCGACGCCAGATGAATGGCCACGAGCGACGAGGAGCAGGTCGTATCGACAAAGATCGCCGGCCCGCTCAAGCCCAGCACATGCGCCACGCGCCCCGGCGCCATCGCCCGCAGATTGCCGAGCTTCGAATAAGTCGTGATGCCGGCGGGGTCGCCCGACCAGACGGTGCGGCGACCATAATCGGCCTCGCCGGTCGTCATGAAAACGCCAACGTTCTTGCCGCGCAACTGGCCCGGCGCAAGCCCCGCGTTCTCGAGCGCAGACCACGCGAGTTCCAGCATCCAGCGCTGTTGCGGGTCCATTTCCACCGCTTCGGCCGCCGAGGTGCGGAAGAACGTGTGATCGAAGAAAAAGGGATCGTCGACATAACCGGCGACGCGCGAATAAGTCGTGCCCGGCTCGTCCGGGTCCGGCGAATAGAATGCGTCGATATCGAAGCGTTCGCGCGGCGTTTCGCGAATCGCGCTGCGCCCGGAATTGAGAAAGTCCCAATAACTGGCTGCGCACGAGGCGCCGCCCGGAAAGCGGCACGCCATGCCGATAATGGCGACCCGTCTGGAGGGTACGCTGGACTGGTCCATTGCGGTCTCGTTGCTGGAAGAGTTCTGCATGTCTAGTGGTGACGCGCCGCGTCGAGATCGTCGCTGCTGCTTGCCTGCACCAGCACGGCCATGTTGCCCGGCAGATGCTGGTTGGCGCGAATCTTCGCGTGTGCTTCGGGCAGACGGTTCCAGGGAAACACTTCCGAAAGACAAGGATCGATCTTGCCGCTCATCACCAGCCGGCTCGCCTGCGCGGCTTCCTTGAGGCTCGCGAAGTGGCTGCCCTGAATGCGTTTCTGGCGCATCCACACATAGCGCGCATCGCAGGTCAGGTCGTAGCCGCTCGTCGCCGCGCAGAACACCACCATGCCGCCGCGCTTCACCACATAACAGGACGGCGCAAACGTATTGCGCCCCGGATGTTCGAAGACCATATCGACATCGCGCTTCTCGCCGAGTGCATCCCAGATCGCCTTGCCGAACTTTTTGACGCTGTCGATATAGGCCGTATAAGCGGCCGTTTCATCGACCGGCGGCGGTGCGCCCCAGCACGAAAAATGCGAGCGATTGATCACGCCGACTGCGCCCAGGCTTTTGACGAAGTCGGCTTTCGAATCGTCGGAGACCACCGCAACGGGGCGCGCGCCCGCGAGCGCGGCAAGCTGGATCGCCATCGTGCCGAGCCCGCCAGCCGCTCCCCACACGAGCACCGATTGGCCCGGCGACAAGGCGTGCGGCTTGTGGCCGAACAGCATGCGAAACGCCGTCGCAAGCGTGAGCGTGTAGCAGGCGCTCGCGGCCCACGTCAGATGCTTCGGGCGCGGCATCAATTGCGTGGCCTGCACGCGCGCAAATTGCGCGAACGAACCATGCGTGGTTTCGTAACCCCAGATGCGCTGCGAAGGCGACAGCATGGGATCGCCGCCGTTGCACTCCTCGTCTTCGCCATCGACCTGCGAGCAATGCGCGACCACCTCGTCGCCCACCTTCCACTTGCGCACATTCGCGCCCACGGCCCACACGATGCCGGCGGCATCCGAACCGGTGATGTGATACGGATCGTCATGCAGATCGAGCACCGAAAACGGCTGGCCCAACGCCGCCCACACACCGTTGTAATTGACGCCCGCAGCCATCACGAGAATCAGCACCTCGTTGGCGCCGATCGACGGCACCGGCACGACTTCCTTCGTGAACGCGCCTTGCGGTTCGCCGTGGTTCTCGCGGCGAATCGTCCACGCATGCATTTTTCTGGGCACGACGCCCAGCGGCACCGGACGGCCGATCTCGAACAACTCGGGCTGCCCGCTATGGGTTTGCACGACGACATCCAATACTTCGGTATCCATATTGATATCCATAATTGATCTGCTTCGAGAGGCATAGCGCTCGCGCTACGAACCTGGTGAGAATGTCGCGTGAATCAGGCCGCGATCATGCCGCCGTCCATCGACAAGGCGGTGCCGGTCATGAAAGACGCAGCGCTGCTGGCGAGAAACAGCACGCCCTGTGCAATTTCCTCTTCCGTACCCAGACGGCCCACGGGATGAAACGCCTTGATCTGGTCGGTCATCTGCGTTTCATCGAGAAACTTTTCGACCATCGCCGTCGCGACGAACGCCGGGCAGATCGCGTTGACGCGAATATTCTGCTTCGCATATTCGAGCGCGGCCGCTTTGGTCAGGCCGATGATGCCCGCCTTCGAGGCGTGATAAGCGCAGCCGCCGAATGCGGAAGCCACAAGACCGTAAGTGGAAGACATATTGACGATCGCGCCGCCGCCCGCTTTCAGCATCTCGGGAATTTCATATTTCATCGCAAGGAATATCCCCTTGAGGTTGATATCCATGACGAAATCCCAGCTTGCCTCATCGGTTTGCGCAACCGGCTTGCCGAATTGCTCGACGCCTGCATTATTGAAAGCGATATCCAGCTTGCCGAAAGCGCGCACGGTCTGCTCGACCGCATTGGCGCACTCTTCGGCTTTCGAAACATCGGTTTTGACGAAGATGGCTTCGCCACCTGCGCGGCCAATTTCTTCGACCACGGCCAAGCCTTCCTCTTTGCGACGCGACGCAATCGCAACCTTTGCACCTTCTCTGGCAAACAGCAACGCCGTGGTCCGACCGATACCCGAACTACCACCCGTTACAAGGGCGACCTTCTGTTGAAGCTTCAGCAATGCGTTCTCCCGGTTACGTTGATGTGACAGACCATCCATACGGCATCGGCGGCAATGATCAGCAGCGCGATTCGGAAACGATTCTAGGGGGCAAGAAACGCGAGCCGGTCGAACTTCACAAAAATTCAGAATTGCCAAACACCCGCGCGAATATGATGCAGAGCGTCTTTCCTTTCCGCGTTCATTCGAATTGAATTTATATGCATGCACAACGAATATCGAAACATGAACTGGGTATGTCCACGATCCGCGCGATTGGAGATGAAGGCTTCAACAGCCTTAGCGCCGCACTGGACAAACTCGATCCAGATTTCAAAAAATTACTTGTGGAAGGCGCTTATGCGGATATCATCGCGCGCCCCGGACTGTCACTCAAATATCGCGAACTGATTACCGTCGCAGTCCTGACTTCGATGGGCAATGCCGAATCCGCGCTCAAATATCACGCGGGCGGCATGTTGAATACCGGCTGGACGCCGGAAGCGCTGCTTGAAACCGCCATGCATACGCTCGCGTGGTCAGGCGCACCGGTGGCAATGGCCGGCGTGCGGCTTGTGTTGATGCTGCTGCACGAGCGCGGGCTCGCCGTTGGACACGATACGTATCGCCATCTGCGCGACGCATCGTCGATTGCGCGTTTGCTGGTGTCCGGCCACGCACCATCGCAGGCGCTGACACAAAAAGAACGCCAGCTGGCAACGCTTGCGATCGTGATGGCGCAGGGCAATCAACCGGCGACAGTGCGGCACCTTTTGAAAGACTGCCTGCAGCTTGGCTGGAGCCGTGAGGAATTGACCGAAGTGCTGATTCAACTCACGGGTTACATCGGCTGGCCAATCGTATTGCCGTTGACGCGCGTGGCGCTCGACGTATTCGACAGCGCGAAAACGCAATCGGCTGATAGCGTTGCGAGCACGGCGACTATTTCACCCGATATCGAGCGCTGCTTAAAAGAACTGGAGATGAGCGCCTCGCCGTTCGAATCCATTGCACACGCGAAGACGCGGCATCTCACCGACATCGCCTGCCTGACCTGCCTCTCGCGAAGCGCCGACACAGAGACGCTCGCCGCGCACATTCAGGAAGCGCTCGCGCTGGGTGCTTCGCGGCAGGAGATCGTCAGCGCGATCATGCAGGCGCTGCCTCATGCGGGCGCACTCGCGGTGCAGTCGGCGCTGCACATCGCCGATCCCTTGTTTCCCGCGTCGCGCCCGGACGTTGCCGAACACGAGGACGAAGAATCCGCATTGCAATCGATCTAACGCTACGAACGTTGTTTCAATCGATTGATCATTCAATACTACGCACTACGAATAACCGAGGAATTGACGATGAACGATGCTGGTGGATACGACCTCGAAGACCTGATGCCCGGCATGAGCGCCCGCTTCACGAAAACGCTGTCCGAGCGTGATGTCTTTCTGTTCGCGAGCGCCTCAGGCGATCAGAACCCGGTACACCTCGACGAGGAGTACGCGAAGCAAACGCGTTTCGGTGGGCGCATCGCGCATGGAATGCTCTCCGCCGCGGTGATTTCAGCAGCGATTGCATCGCGACTGCCAGGCCCCGGTTCGATTTATCTCTCGCAGGACCTGCAGTTCCGGCGTCCCGTCAAACTGGGGGAAACCGTGTGCGCGATCGTGACGGTCAAAGAGATCATTGCGGGCCGCCGGCGCGTCGTGCTGGAAACGCGCTGCGAAGCGAACGGCCTCGTCGTCGTGGAAGGCACGGCCGTGGTCATGCCAACCTGCGCAGCGGAGCGTAGAAAGGAGGCCGCGAAGCTGGAAGGCGCGGTGGTCTAGTTCGCGCCGCGCGAAGCTCACGCCAGATCCAGCACCAGCGTCCCGCTCTGCGCCCCCGACACGCAGATCATCATCGCGTCGTTCGCGGCGCGTTCGGACTGCGTGAGCACGCTGTCGCGGTGATCCACGCAGCCGCCTAGCACGCGCGTCTGACACGCGCCGCACAGCCCTTCGCGACAGCTATATTCGACGTCGACATCGGCGTCGAGCAGCACGTCGAGCAAGGCCTTGCCGGCCGGCACAAAAAGCGTCCGGCCGCTGCGCGCGAGTTCGACCGTGTATCCGCTGCTTTGCGCATTCTCGACGGGCGCGGCCGCCGCGAAGCGTTCGATATGCACGTTGGCGATGCCCGCCTGCGCGCACGCGCGCTGGAACGCGTCGAGCATCGCACCGGGGCCGCAGCAATACGCGTGCACCTCCCTGGGCTGACGCGCGAGGCAAGCCGCCAGATCGAAAGGCCGGCCGTCGTGCTCGTCGTCGAAATGCAGCAGCACGTCGCCGCCCAGCGCGGCCAGTTCGTCGAGAAACGCGGCCTGAGCACGGCTGCGCGCGCAATACACGAACTGCACCGCACGCCCTCGCTCGCGCAGCTTGCGATACATGCACAACATAGGCGTCACGCCGATACCGCCCGCCACCAGCAAGGTCGATGCCGCCGCTTCGTCGAGCGCGAAGTTGTTGCGCGGCGCGCTGACCGGCAGCGTCGCGCCGCAATGAAGTTGCTCGTGCAACCAGCGCGAGCCGCCACGGCTCTTTTCGTCGTGCAAGACGCCAATCACGTAGCGGTTGCGATCCTCCGGCGCGTTCACAAGCGAATAGCTGCGCGTCAGGCCGTTGGGCAAATGCAGATCGAGATGCGCGCCGGGCGTGAAAGGCGGAAAGACTTCGCCTTCGATGGGCACCAGTTCGATGCTCGTAATGCGCTGCGCCTCGTGGCGCAGCGTGCGCACGCGCGCCTGCAAGTGCGGCTGCAAGTGCGCTTTCGCGCCAGCGCCGTGAATAGCGTCATTCATCATGTGCCCCGTGCGTCCCATTCAAGCCGCTGCGCTGTTCGCATCGTCTTGCGCCGCGCGCCCGCCATGCACGGAGAAGAATCGCGCACGCTGAACCTTCTGGCCGATGGCGGCTTCATACG
This sequence comes from Paraburkholderia sp. Ac-20340, assembly GCF_017104965.1. Lineage (GTDB taxonomy): Bacteria > Pseudomonadota > Gammaproteobacteria > Burkholderiales > Burkholderiaceae > Paraburkholderia. The sequence continues at coordinate 351,311 of NZ_JAAGPR010000004.1, read as the reverse complement.
CTTCGCGCACCGCCTCCGGCTGGCCATACTGACCGATAAAGTCGCGCAGATACGCGCCCAGCAGCGGATGCGCAGCCAGCGCTTCCAGCGTCAACCCATTGATCATCTCGTCGCGGCACGCCGACGGCAGATACACATTCCGGTTCGCTTGCGGGTCCGTTATCAGCCCCTTCGGCGCCTTGCCCGCCGCCACCGCTTCGAGCTCTTCGAAAAAGCGTCGACGCAGCATCACGATGCCCCGATCGCTCGCGCCCAGCGTTTCCTTGGTGCGGTCCGTAATCGTGCCCTGTCCCACCCACGCGGCGAAATCCTGATTCGCCACGTGCGTGGTAATCCACTCGCCCTGCTCGTCGCGCAGCGGCCCGTACCACGCGGGAATATGCTGCTGCACGTAGGGCTCGCGCTCCTTCGGCACCTTGTTGAGCACCCAGAGAATGCTCAGCGTGTTTTCATCGTCGATCGGCACGCGCCATTCGAAGTGATGCCCGAGATAGAACCCATTCGGCCAGAGCGTGACGCGGCCCGTGGTCCACATCGGGTTCTCTTCGTTTTCGTGTGCGCGCAGACGCTTGTAGACGAAGCCATGCTCGAACTCTTCGTATTGCGTGCGCAGATGCGTGGGCACGTGTTCGGCGTGGCTGTCCTGCTGGCGCGAGGTCCAGTTGTTGTGCGTCCACTCGAAATGGATCGGGTCGATCGAGTTTTCCTGGCACTGGAACCAGTTGCATGGAATCTCGGCCATCACCACCTGGGCGAAGCCGTTCGCGTAGTTGAACGGCTCCCAGTCGGGCAATTCGGGCGCGGGCGCGGCGCCCATATACGCCCAGATCATGCCCGCCTTCGCGCGCACCTCGTAGGCGGTGATCTTCGTTTTCTGGCGCAGGCGCGCATCGACATCGACGATTTCCTCGAACGGCTGATGCGTGCACTGCCCGCTCGCATCGAATTCCCAGCCGTGATACGCGCAACGCAGCCCGCACTGTTCGACGAAGCCAAAAGCGAGATCGGCATTGCGATGCGGACAGCGCCGCTGCACCAGCCCGAAGGTGCCGCTCAGGTCCTTGAACAGCACGAGGTCCTCGCCAAAGAGACGAATCGGACGCACCGCCTTGTCGTCGAATTCGGCCACGCCGGCAATCGGATGCCAGTAGCGGCGCAGGTAGTCGCCCATCGGCGTGCCCGGTCCCACCTCGGTCAGCAATCGGTTCTTTTCGGGGCTCAGCATGTCTTGTGTCCTCGCTGGTTGGAAACGCGGCGTCATGCGAATAGGCTGCATGGCCGTCGATGAACACATTTTTCGCGACGCCCCCCCGGCCCACAACTTCCTCAAAATCCAAAAAAGTCGCCGATCGTCCCAAACGTCATCGCGCCCCGTGGTTGACGTTGCGCCCTGTCGACGGATGCAGTTTTTGCTTGATGTCAAAAATCTCCCGTCGCAGAATGATGGTTCATTTATGTTCTATCTGTTCATTTTTGAACATATCAACACCCGACGGACGAGACAGACATGCTGAAAATTGGAGTGGTGGGCGGCGGAATTGGCGGACTGGCGGCGGCGATCGCCCTGCACCGCGCGGGACATCAGGTGACGGTGTTCGAGCAGGCGGAGCGCTTCGGGCGCGTGGGCGCCGACATCAATCTCACGCCGAACGCCGTGCGCGCGCTCGACGGGCTGGGCGTGGGCGAGCAGCTGCGCGAGACGGCCGCGCGGCCCAACGCGCGCATCAGCCGCATGTGGGACACGGGCGAGGAGACCTCGCGCCTCGCCATGTCGGACGAAGCGCAACGCCAGTACGGCGCACCGCAATTGACGATGCATCGCGCCGACGTGATGAGCGCGCTCGAAGCCGCGCTCGCACCGGGCGTGCTGCAACTCGGCCAGCGCACGGTCTCGTTCGCGCAGGACGCCGACGCCGCCACCATCACGCTCGCGGATGGCAGCTCGCACGCCTTCGACCTCGTGATCGGCGCGGACGGCATTCATTCGGGCGTGCGCCGCCACCTGTTCGGCGCGGAGCATCCGCAGTTCACGGGCATCGTGTCCTATCGCGCCGTGGTGCCCGCCGAGCGCCTGAGCAGCATCGACACGGGCGCGTTCGTGAAGTGGTGGGGACCGAGCGACGACCTGCAGATCGTCACCTTCCCGCTCAACCGCGGCCGCGACGTGTTCGTTTTCGCCACCACGGCGCAAAGCGACTGGACCCACGAATCGTGGACGATGCCCGGCGACCCGGACGCCCTGCGCCGCGCCTATGCCGCGTTCCACCCCGAAGCGCGCGCGCTGCTCGATGCATGTGACACAGTGCTGGCCTCGGCGTTGTATATTCGCGATCCGCTGCCGCAGTGGAGCGGCGCGCGCATGACGCTGCTCGGCGACGCCTGCCATCCGATGATGCCGTTCATGGCGCAAGGCGCGGGCATGGCGATCGAGGACGCCGTGGTGCTCGCGCGCGCGCTCACGCACGTGGCGCCGGGCGAACTCGACGACGCGCTCGCGCGCTACGCGCGGGCTCGCCAGGAGCGCACGGCGCGCGTGCAGATCGGCTCGCGCGGCAACAACTGGCTCAAGACCGGCGGCAACGCCGACTGGGTCTACGGTTACGACGCGTGGACGGTGCCGCTGAACTGAGCCGGCCGCCACCCCTTTGAACAGGATCAGATGAATACCGATACGTCTTCACCCCCGTCCGCCGATGCGGCCAGTTCTCCGGTCGAGCGGGCGTTTCGCCTGCTGCGCTACATCGCCGAGGGCGGCTCGACGGCCAACCTCAGCGACGTTGCGCGGCAGATCGGCGTGAATCGGGTGACGGTGATGCGGCTCATCGAGTCGCTCAAGGCTGCGGATCTGATCGAGGAACATCCGGCGGGCGGCTCGCATCGGCTTGGCCTGCCGTTTTTGACGCTGGCTGCGAGCGCGCTCGGGGCGTCGGATCTCACGGCGCGCGCGCGCCAGATCCTGCCTGGGCTGGTGGAAGAGACGGGGCTTTCGGCGTTTCTCGCGGTGCTGGAAGGCGCGGAGATTGTCTATCTGCTCTGCGAAACGCCCGATACGCCGCTCGTGACGCGCATCCGCGTGGGCAGCCGCATTCCCGCGCATCGCGCGACGCCGGGGCTTGCCATGCTCGCGCCCTTGCATGGCGAAGCGCTGCGCGCGCTCTACGCTGGCCGAACGGGAAATGAAGCAACGCCCGACTGGAATGCGCTGGAAAACACGCTCGAAACCGTGCGCGAGCATGGCTGCGCGTGGAGCTTTTCCGGGCTCGAGGCGGGGATCGATTCCTGTGCGGTTGCCGTGCGGGACACGCGCGGCACGGTGCTGGCGGCGCTGAGCGTGGCCGGTCCCAACACGGCGTTCTCATCCGATACGACTTTGCGCACGCGGGTCGAAAACAGCGTGAAGACTGCCGCGCACGCGCTTTCGGGTTCGATGTTCTGAGTCGCAGCCGATTACGCGTCCGATTGTGGACGCGTGCCCCAGAACAACACGGCTTCGATCAGCACGAACGCGGCACCGGGCGCGATCGCGCCCACCGCCCCCGCAAGCTCATGGCCAAACCGGCTCGCCACGTAAAGCAGCACGATCATGCTGAGCGCCATGCCCGGCGCGCCCAGCCCGCGCATCGCCGCGCTGCGATGGTAGCCGAGCCAGAAGGCAACTCGCGCGACGATCCACACCACCGTCGTGGCAACCACGGCGCGCATCTGCGCACCATCCGCACAATAAGCCGCCAGCCCGAATAGCGCCACGCAGAACACGATGATCTGTTCGACTGTGTTCTGCAGATAGCGCTGGTTGACGCGCAGCCTTCGGGTCTCGAAGCGCGCCAGCGGATCGAATGCCGGTGAAGTCAGGCGTTCGTGCGCGACCGCTTCCACGCCGGTTACGAGGCAGAACAGCACGGCCATACAACAGCATTTGAGCGTCAATAGCATTCGCGCAGCGAGGCTTTCCATCCCCGCCAACGGTGACATCAGATGGTCGATGCCAAGCCAGAGTCCCACAGCGAAAACCGCCGCAAGCGCGATAGCGGCAATGCCGCTTTTGCGCTGCCGGCGAAAATCTGACGAGTCGTGCATGGGGTCGCTCATGGAGTGTCCTGTTTTCGCGTGCCATATCGCATTCTACGAGCCGGGCGGGCATGACAGCGATTCAAGCGATTCAAGCGATTCATACATTCGCCGATGCATCCGCCACTTCGCGGCATCCGTATGTATCGATGAGATCATCAAACGGAGCGCCCCACGATGCCCCCTATTTTCCTCGTCGCGGCCATGCTGGCTGGAGCAGCGCAGGCGCGCGTATTGCTCTCGAATGCCTGGCAGCGGCATCGTGTGCCGCCATTGAGCGAAATGCTCCGCCGTGCTTTTTTAATGTTGTGCGCCGCGAGCGCAATTGCCATGACCGGTTGCACGAGTGGTCCGCCCAACCCTAATCCGCGCGCCGACTTGCCGCTGCAAAGCGTGCCGGTGGATCTGCCGCGTTACATGGGCCGCTGGTACGTGATCGCGAATATTCCTTATTTCGCGGAGCGCGGCTTCGTGGCAAGCCGCGCCGAATGGACCTTGCGCAGTGACGGTCGTATCGACGATGTGTTTATCGGACGCAAAGGCGGTTTCGATGGGCCCGAAAAGCGCTATCAGTTTCTCGATACCGTCAAACCCGGCAGCAACGGCGGCGAGTGGAGCGTGCGCCTTTTCTGGCCCATCCACGTGACGCAGATTACCTTGTACGTGGACCCGGATTATCGCTATACGATTCTCGGCTATCCGGGCAAAAACCTCGGCTGGATTTTTGCCCGGCAACCGCAGATTAGCGAGGAAGACTATCGCGCCCTGCTGGCGCGACTCGACGCGATGGGCTACGACACGTCGAGATTTCAACGCGTGCCGCAAGTGCCGGGGCAGATTGGGCAATTCGATTCAGGCGAACATTGAACGAGCCGGTGCGCCGGTACTTTCACTCGCTGGTCACGTCTTTCAGCAGTACCCGGCCGTCCAGCATGGGCTTGGCAAGCGTCACCGCATAACCCGCGCGGATGGTCTGAATGACGGGACGCTTCAGATTGTCTTGATGCGTTGCGTCCGTTGTCCAGCGTTCAAGCTGAACCATTTCATTGCTGTCGCTTACGTTCTGGTAGACATCAAAAGCGATATTGCCCGGCGCCGCGCGAAAGATCGGCGTGACCTTCGCCACATCGGCATGGAACTTTGAAGATTCAGAGGCTTTGACCGACAGGAAAACCAGCACGTTGCTGGTGAGGTCAGCGTGATCGATCTGTTTCGGTTGAATGCCGGCATCGGCAGTCGCCGGCACAATCCGCATGTGGCTGATGCCGCCTTCCAGATCGGCCTGCGCGGCTTTATGCATTTCCAGTAGTGCCGGCTGCGTCATATGCGTCTCATAGGCAGCCTGATCTTTCCATTGCTCCAGCACATAGAGCGTGGTCGGCGCGCTCTCCGATTGAAAGACCGTGAAAGACAGATTGCCCGCTTCCTTGCGCGCATTCGCCGCGTTATGGCGCAGCGCCTGGAGAAAAGGCTGCAATTGCGCAGCCTTGACGTGCAAGGTCGAGAGATTCGCGTAAGGAATCGAGCCTGGCGCCGCTGCGGGCGTGGCGGCGCAGGCCGAACCTGCTGCTATCGACAAACCCGCAAGCAGCGCGAGTTCGAGGGTGATATTGCGGATCTTCGGGAAAGCTGGAGCGCGCATGGGTTCGGGGTCGATCGAATAAAGATGCGCGTAATGGTGCCAGAACTACCGCAATGTTCAGATGAATAAATTTTTAAAAAGCGCACCGTTTTCGATGGCCTTCGAGACACGCCACGTGGAAATAGCGCTGCGGCAAAACGCCACGAATAACACGAGCCGCCAGCATGAATACTGCGAACACTTTTGCCTCCAGCAAAAGGCTTAAGCATCGATAACGCCATAAACAGGCCGCGTCGTGCGCCTGAAACGACCTCGCCCTGCTCGCGCAGAATCGGCGCGCACGTGCACTCGCTGCGTCGCCAACCTAAAGAATCCTTCATTCTTGCGAGTTGCGCCTTTGCGATACTGGCCGCAGACGTTGACGGTGATCATCGCCTATTTTTATCACGATGGATAATGAGCAAGATTCTCACAATTGAAGACGATCCCATTGTCGGCAGAGATATCACGGAAGAACTCTCCAGCGCCGGATTTGAAGTCGAATGGGTTCGCACCGGCGCGGAAGGCATCGCACGCGCGCTGAGCCCGGAGTTCGACGCGATAACGCTTGATCGCGTGCTACCGGGAATCGACGGCCTGACGATTGTGAAAACGATTCGCAGCGTTGGCGTCGAAACCCCCGTGCTGATGATCAGCGCACTCAGCGATGTCGATGAACGTGTCACCGGCCTGCTCGCGGGTGGCGACGACTACATTGCGAAGCCGTTTTCCGCGACTGAAATGCGCGCGCGAATTCAGGTGTTGTTGCGCAGAAGAGGGAAACTTCAGCAGCAGGTTGTCACGACGCTCAACGTTGAAGATCTTGAGATCGACCTGATTGCGCGCACGGTGAAACGCGCCGAAGTCGAAGTCAATTTGCCTCCTATTGAATTCAGATTGCTCGAATATCTGGCGCGCAATTCCGGGCAAGTCGTTACGCGCACCATGATTTTTCAATCGGTGTGGGACATGCATTTCGATCCGGGTACCAACCTGATCGAGGTCTACATCGGCATCCTGCGCAAGAAAATCGACCGGTCAGGCCTTCAGCCGCTGATCAAGACGGTCCGCGGATCAGGCTATATGCTGGGATGAGTCGTATGAAGATGAGCCTGTGGCGCAGTGCGATCTTTCGCCTGCTATTGATTTACGGTTTCGTTTTCGCAGGGTCGATGTCGGGCGTGGTGTATCTGAACTACTGGAACTCGGCCTCCTATACGGCGACCCAGGCGGACTACAACATCGCCTGGCAATTTGCGTATTTTTCCGCGCTGCCCGTGAATAAGGTGCCCATGCAGATCGCGGCGCATATTCGCAGCGAAATGCGCCGCCCGATTAATTTTTATGGTCTTTTCACGGGCGATCATCAGCGCATCACCGGCGACATCCTCGCTTACCCGGAAAACGTGCGACCCGATGGTGACGGTATCTGGAGCAAGCCCGTTCTTGCCGGACAAACTGCCGTGCACCCCGAATATCTGCGCACGAAGGCGATGAAACTCGAGAATGGCGACATCCTCGTGGTATCGCGCGACGTCGACGAAATGGCCCGATTGCGCGCCTATATGCTGGGCGGACTCGTCTGGAGCGCGGCTATCGTGGTGCTTGGCGGTCTGGCGATCGGCATTCTGGTTTCGAGTTCCCAGTTGCGTCGTGTCAGGGATGTTCGCCGTGTGGTGCAACAGATTGCCATGGGCGATTTCGAGGCGCGCTTGCCGCAGGCGGGCCGCGATGAAATTGCCTGGCTTTCCATCATGGTGAATCACATGCTGGACGAAATGTCCCGGCTCATGCACGAAGTGAAAGGCGCCTGCGATGGCATTGCGCACGATCTACGCACGCCCGTGATTCACATCCGCTCGCTGCTGGCCCGCATCCCTGCCGGACAGTTATCACAAGCGCACGCGCCCCTGCTCGAACAGGCCAGGGAAGAGACGGAAGACGTTCTCCAGCGATTCGCTGCGATCATGCGCATCTCCGAGATCGAATCGATCAAGCGGAAAAAAGGCTTCAGCGATGTCGACGTCGACGCCTTGTGCCGTAAGGCGGCCGATCTCTATCAGCCTGTGGCAGCCGCGAATGGGCTGACGTTTCGCATCGATCTGCGCGCGCGGTCGACCATTCGTGGCGATTACCCACTGCTGTTCGAGGTCCTCGCCAATCTTCTCGACAACGCGATCAAGTTCACGCCCGAAGGCGGCTGTGTTCTGCTGAGCGCCGAAGAGGGACATGATGGCCCGACCATCGTGGTCTCCGATTCCGGGCCGGGCATTCCCGATGCCGAACGTAGCGCGGTATTTCAACGTTTCTATCGAAGCGATCTGACCAGCGTGGTTCCGGGTTCGGGCTTGGGTCTTTCGATTGTGCAAGCGGTGGTTCGATTGCACGATTTCAGCCTGACGCTTTCGGACGCGCATCCAGGGCTTTGTGTCCGGCTGGATTGCTGGGCGCAGTTCAAGCGAGACTGAGGACTCCGTGCATGCGTATCCTTTGTGTGGGAAGCGAGCGCCGACGCCTTTACCTGGCTAAAGCGCTCGAAGAATCGAATCATAGCGTCGTAGCGCTCGATGTTCTGGAAGACGCGCTCTGGCTCGCGCGCAACGAATATATCGACGCAATCATCGCATTGACGAATGAGGATGCCGAGCATGTGGCACGCGTGTTTGCTGCGCGACCAGCGCATACCGTACTCGTCATCATCGAGGCGCGAGCAACAACGCAAACGCGTATCAAGCTGCTTGAATCCGGCGCAGATATTTGTCTGGACGATCCTTATGATTACGCCGAGCTTCATGCGCGGCTCCTCGCGATCACGCGCTGTGAAAATGAAATAACACAAGCCGACGCGCAAGGCAAAGCGACGCGCAAGACATTGCTCTCGCCTTCAAAACGTAGCTTGCTGTGCAGCGACGGCAGCACGCTGCTGCTACGACGCAGCGAATATCTGCTCATGGATCGCCTGCTGCGCAATCCAGGTGAAACCGTCCGCCATAGCGAGTTAGTCGACTATGTATTTGGCGAGCTTGAGGTCGACCCCACTTCGCTGCATCGACTCGTTTCGCGTTTGCGCGAACGTTTTTCCAGTGCGAGTGCGCCCGTGAGCGTGACCGTGGTTCCGCGCGTTGGATATCGGGCCGAGATCCTAAATTATCTTTAACTTTTGGAGAGGCGGCTCGAAAGACCTGATCGGATAGTCTATGTGCTCAAGTTCAGCGCACTGCATAACGCACTGCACATCGCCCCCCTATCCAGACCATGAACATCAGATCGAGCCTGCTTCCCTTCGTGACGGCCATCGCCGTTCTCACCTTGAGCTTCAATGCCAGCGCCGCGACCGGCCTTTCGCGTCAGCAATGCGCGTCCTATCCCTTCAAGAAAACCGCCGGAGAAGTCACGCACGCGGACCTGATGAGAGAATTGGGCGAGCTTGAAGTCCGCGGTTATCAGCCGGGTTCGGATAACTGGATTTATCCGGCCGATCTGAATACCGCGGAGAAAAACCTTGCCGTCGACTACAAGCGCGATTGTCCAGGCGCGCGCCGATAACCATAACGCGCCAGCCTGATTGCGCCGCTCCGCCCACCGTCGCATAGCCACCTAAAGAATCCTTCATTTTTCGTGACATTGATTCGTCGGCGCCCCTGCTAGGATGCCGATCGCCTGATCGCGGCCAGTCCAACCAGATTGGACCTCGACTCGCATGCAGCGGATATTGGCGACGAGTCGGATCAATACCCGAATAGATGAACTGGAGTTTCAAGCAATGAATATGCGCAAGACGGTTATTTCGATTTCGATGTTGCTGGGCATTCAGGGTCTCGCAATGGTTGCGCCCGCAACGGCTGCAACCAGCGCGCCGGCGGCAGCAGTCACGCAGCGGCACGCTGAACCTATTACCATCCGTCATGTGGTCATTGGGCAAGGCGCACCGAAAATCATCGTGCCGACCACAGGTTCGACGGCAGCGGACGTATTGGCGCAGGCGCGTGCAATCGGCAGCAACCCGGACGTCGATATCATCGAATATCGCATCGATTATCTGAATTTCGATACCGATGCGGCCCAGGTGGCCGAACTGGGCAAACAGGTTGCAGCCTCAGCCAACGGCAAACCGCTGATCCTGACCTTCCGCACAAAATCCGAAGGCGGTTCGAAGGATATCTCCGATAAGGCATACGGCGACCTGTATCTCGCGCTGATCAAGGCACACTTTATCGATATCCTCGATGTCGAAATGTTCCGCGATCCGGCGGTGGTGCGCGAAGTCGTCGCTGCCGCTCATGCGGCCGGTATCAAGGTGGTGATGTCGAGCCACGACTTCAAGAAGACGCCCGCCACCGCGGAAATCGTTTCCCGCCTGCGCGAGCAGGACAAAATGGGCGCGGACATCCTGAAGATCGCGGTCATGCCGCATAACGCCGCCGACGTGCTCAAACTGCTCGACGCCACCGAACAGATTCGCGACCGCTATTCGCGCAAGCCGCTGCTGACGATGTCGATGGGCGGGCTGGGTGCGGTGTCGCGTTTCTCGGGCCAGGTATTCGGCTCCGATCTGACCTTCGGCATGATCGGCGAAGCGTCCGCGCCGGGCCAGGTCGATGCCAAGGCACTGCGTCAGGTGCTCGACACGATCAACAGCGCAGTCAGCGGCAAGTAAGGCCGATGACCGACCCGGCGGCGACTTCAAGCGCCGCCGCGCGCTGACCACTCACACCGGAACACCCAACGCGCGCGCCGCACATCTGAGCGGCGCGCGCTTTTTTGTATGAAGCACGAAAGCAATTTTCTCAGCGGCACCGTCAAGGCGCTGGTGACGGCGGCAGCCACTGCCGCACTGCCCGCCTATGCTCAAAGCAGTATTACGTTTTATGGCGTGGCCGACGACGCAATCACGTATGTCAGCAATCAGAAAGGCCACTCGAATCTCTATCTCCGGCAAGGCAATCTATACGCTTCGAAATTCGGCCTGAAGGGTAGCGAAATTCTTGGCGGCGACACCAAAGCGATTTTCGTGCTCGAATCGGGCTTCGATTTGAACAACGGCGATGCTGCCTCGAGCGGCTCGATATTCAATCGGCAAGCCTATGTCGGGCTGACCAACAGCCAGTACGGCAGCGCCACGCTCGGACGCCAGTACACGCCCTGGTTCCTCTTTCTCGGGCCGCTTTCATCGGTTAGCTTTCTGACCGGTGCTGCGGGCGCGCATCCAGGCGATATCGATGGCATGGACACGACCGTGCGCGCGAATTCCGCCGCCATGTATGTGTCGCCGGAATGGCGCGGTCTGCAGGCGGCAGGTATGGTTGCCTTCGGCGGCATTGCCGGCAATCCGGGGCGTGGTCAGACGATTAGCCTCGCATTGCGTTATTCGCATGGACCGCTCTCACTCGCAGCGGGTTATCTGCAAATGGACAACGCGTTCACGAGCAGCACGAGCGCAGCGTTCGATTCGTCCTCCAGCGGTTCGTTTAACGACTCGGTCGTGAATCAGGGCTATCTCACGGCGCGCTCGATGCGCAATGCTGCGCTCGCCGGCAATTACGATTTCGGTTCGGTGCGGCTTGGTCTGATGTATTCCAATGTGCGCTATTTGCCGGGTTCGCGTTCGCTGTTCGCGGATACGGCTACGTTCGACACTTATGGTACGTATGCCCGATGGCAGATCGAGCCGGCTGTCGATCTGGCGGCGGGTGTGTCGTACACGCTGGCATCGCGAAGCAATGGCATCACGAATGCCGCGCGCTATACGCAGATATCGATGAAACAGGGTTATCGACTCTCGAAACGCACTGGGCTCTACGTACTGGAAGCCTGGCAGCACGCGAGCGGCCAGACGCTGGACAGTTCGGGCGAGATCGTGAATGCCGCGCCTGCGGTGGGCGATTCGCAAAACCTCACGGCGTCGTCGATTCATAACCAGTTCGTCGGCATGCTCGGCATCGATATGGCGTTTTAAAGTCGCGCACCACAGTCGCCAGCCTGGTGAATACATTGCTTGCGCACGAACGCATTCGCACCTATCGTGAATCGGATAACGCAGCGTGCCCCACCGCTGCCCAGACGGCCCGGCTATTCATGGTGCCCCGATGCCGGCCGCCCATACTGGAGCAGGCGTTCCAGGCTTATTCGTCAGAGGTTCACCATGCGAAGACGTGGCTTCCTGGTGTCGTTCGTCCTGCTCGTGGGCGGCCTTGCAATCGCGAAAGCCAAGGTTATCTGGGGCGGCATGCCATGGACCGGCGAGCCGTCTCCCCCGCCTGAACCGGTCATCGCCAATGGCTGGAAATTCTTCACCGCGGACGAAGCCGCGCTGGCCGGAGCCATTGCGGATCGGCTCATTCCGGCAGACAGCCTGAGCATCGGCGGCCGGGAAGCCGGCTGCGCCGTGTTCATCGACGCGCAACTGGCCGGGGCTTACGGCAAAGGCACCTACCTCTATCTCGACGGCCCGCTCAAACAGGGCCTTCCGCAAGCCGGTCCGCAGTTCGATCGCGGTCCGGCGGCGCGCTGGCGCGCCGGCCTCGCTGCATTCGATAACGCCGTAAAAGCGCAGCCCGGCGGCAAACGCTTTGTCGATCTCGCGCCCGACGCTCAGGACGCCATGATCCGCGAATGGGAGGCGGGCACCCTCGCGATGGCTGGCGTGGACGCAAAGCAGTTCTTCTCGCTGGTGCTCTGGAACGTACGCGAAGGCTATTTCTCCGATCCCATCTACGGCGGCAACAAAGACATGGCTGGCTGGAAAATGGTGGGCTTTCCGGGCGCGCAATATGACTTCCGCGACTATCTCGACAAGCCCGGCCAGCCGCTCGGCATTCAGCCCGTGAGTTTCATCCGCAAGCAGACCTGATTCGCGCATCTTCGCGAACGAGAACAAGGAGCATCCAGCATGGCACAGAAGCGGCCCAAGGCGGATGCCGTCATCGTCGGTCTGGGATGGGCCGGCTCGCTGATGGCGAACGAACTCACGCAAGCCGGCCTGAATGTCGTCGCCATCGAACGCGGCAACTGGCGCGACACCAGCACGGACTTCCCCACCACGATCGACACCGACGAATTGCGCTACGCGCGCCGGCGCGAATTGCTGCAACCGCTCAGCGTGGAGACGATGACGTTCCGCAACCGCCCCGACCAGGAAGCGCTGCCCTTGCGCGATTTGAACACCTATCAGTTCGGCTGGGGCGTGGGCGGCGCGGGCACGCACTGGAACGGTATGACCTGGCGCTTTCTGCCGACCGATTTCGTCACCTATACGAATACCGTAGAAAAATACGGCAAGAATCGTTTTGTCGATGGATTGCAGGTGCAGGATTGGGGCGTTACGTATGACGAACTCGAACCGTTCTACGACAAGTTCGAGCGTATCGCCGGCACGTCGGGCAAGGCCGGCAACGTGCAGGGTCAGAAAATCGACGGCGGCAATGTATTCGAAGGCTCGCGCAATCGCGACTATCCGCTGCCGCCGCTCGCCCGCACCCAGGCCGCCTTGCTGTTCGATAAAGCGGCGCGCGATCTGGGTTATCACCCGTTTCCAGTTCCTGCCGGAAATACTTCGGGTGCCTACACAAATACGCTCGGCGTGAAAATGGCGCCGTGTACGTACTGCGGCTATTGCGAGTTCTTCGGTTGCGGCAACTGGTCGAAAAGCAGCCCGCAAGCCTGTGTCGTGCCCGCGCTGATGGCGCGTAAAAACTTTAGCGTCATTCCCAACGCCGAAGTATTGCGCGTCAATCTCACGCCCGACAAAAAGATGGCCACAGGCGTGACATTCATCGATAACGACGGGCAGCAATGGGAGCAACCCGCCGATATTGTGGTGCTGTCCGCCTATCAGTTCGACAACGTGCGGCTCATGCTGCTTTCCGGCATCGGCAAGCCGTATGACCGCGATGCCGGCCAGGGCGTGGTGGGCCGCAATTACGCCTATCAGACGATTTCGGGCGCGTCGATCTGGCTCAAGGATCAAAACCTCAATCCCTTCATTGGCGCGGGCGCGCTCGCGCAGGCTATCGACGATTTCAACGGCGATAACTTCGACCATTCGAGTTACGACTTTATCGGCGGCGGTGTGGCCCTGATCCACTCGACCAACGGCCGGCCGATCGGCATGTCGTCGGGCGTGCCCAAGGGTACGCCTGCGTGGGGCTCGGCGTGGAAACAGGCCTATCGCAAGGCTTATCAGAACTTCAACTCGATCTATGTGATGGGCAATAGCTATCCCCATCGCGATGTGTTTCTCGACCTCGATCCGACTTACCGCGACCGTCACGGCCAGCCGCTTCTGCGCGTCACGTTCGACTGGAATGAGAACGACAAACGCTCGGCGAAATTCATGGCCGATAAATCGGAGGAAATCGCCCGTGCCATGAATGCGGAGACCATCGAGCGCTCCGAGCCCACGGCGCAACCTTATACGCCGATGACGAATCTCTCCTCGCACACGACGGGCGGCGCATGCATGGGCGCCGATCCGACGACCAGCGCGATCAATAAATACCTGCAAAGCTGGGATGTGCCGAATACCTTTGTTTGCGGCGCATCGGCATTCGCCAACAATGGCGGTTATAACCCCACGGGAACGGTTGCGGCACTCACCTTGCACGCGGCGCAGGCCATTCGCGACCACTACCTGAAAGCGCCGGGCGCGCTGGTGCAGGTGTAAGCCATGGCGCGCACTCCTGAATCTTCCTCGCCGCGTGGCGCAAAACGCGGGCGACGCGTCCTGACAGTTCTGATAGCGCTAGTCGTGCCGGCGCTGATCGTACTCGGCGCTCTGGTGGCGTGGCGCAGTTCGCAGCGCAACGCCCAACCTGCTGATTCCGACCTGCTGCAACACGTCCATCATTACGGCGATGAAAACGGCAGCGCCGCCACCGATCCCATCAAGCGCGGCATGTATCTCGCGCGCGCGGGTGACTGTATCGCCTGCCATACCGCGCAGGGCGGCAAGCCGTTTGCGGGCGGTCTCGGACTGAATACGCCGTTCGGCGTCATTGTCTCCAGCAATATCACGCCCGATCCGCAATACGGCATCGGCAACTGGACGGGCGCGCAATTCCTCGACGCGGTAAAGAACGGCGTCGCGCCGCACGGCAAGCTGCTTTATCCGGCAATGCCCTATAACCTCTACGCGCGCGTGAGCGATCGCGATCTGCTCGATATTCTCGCGTATCTCAAGACCGTTCCTGCGGTAGCGGAAGCGCCGCCCGACAATCAATTGCCGTTTCCATTCAATATCCGGCTGATGATGTTCGGCTGGAATCTGCTGTTCTTCAATCCCACGCCGTTTCATCCGAATCCCTCGCAATCGGTTGAATGGAATCGCGGCATGTATCTGGTCGACGGCCTCGGGCATTGCACCGCCTGCCATAGCGGCAAAAATGCGTTGGGCGGCGACACCGATTATCTGCAGGGCTACGACCTGGAAGGCTGGCACGCACCGGAAATCACGGGCAATCGCTATACGGGCATCGGCAGTTGGAGCGACGACGATTTCATCGCCTATCTGAAGACCGGCGGCAACCGGTTCAGCGTGGCAGCGGGATCGATGGGCGAAGCCGTTTCGAATTCCACCCAGTATCTGAGTACCGCCGATCTGAAAGCGATTGGCCTCTACCTCAAGAGTCTGCCGGGTTCGGGCCTGAGCGCCCCGCAGCCAGTCGCAGCCACCGATCCGGCGATGACGCTGGGCAGCGAGTTGTATCGCACCAACTGCATCGCCTGCCACAAGAGCAATGGCGACGGCGTAGACGCGATGGTGCCGTCGCTCGCGAACAATCCCGGCGTGCGCGCAACCGGCGCCAATAACGTGCTGCGCACGATACTCGTGGGCGGCCGGGGCGCGGCCACGGCGAGCAACCCGACCAGCGCGCAGATGCCCGCGTTCGCCTGGAAATTGTCCGATGCCGATGTTGCCGCGATTGCAACCTTCATCCGCAATAGCTGGGGCAACGCCGCCACCGCCGTAGACGCCGCGCAGGTTGGCTCGCTGCGCTCCAGCCTTAAAGCCCAATCCTTCGCCGGAACGCATGCACCATGATTTCCAGGCACGCAATCGCGCTGCGCTCGGTTGTGTGCCTGGCCGCTTGCGCATCGGAGCCCGCATTGGCGCAAGGCAGCGTGACGCTTTATGGCAACGTGGACGAAGCGCTTGTCTATACGAACAACCAGAACGGCAAGTCGAATGAGTACATGCGCAATGGCAATCTGTATGCGTCGAAGTTTGGCTTCAAAGGGGCCGAGCCATTAGGCTCCGGACTCAGCGCGATATTCGATCTTCAGGAAGGCTTCGATCCCGGCACCGGCGCCCAGCAATCGGCTGGACTGGCCTTCAACCGCTATGCGTTTGTCGGGCTGCAGGACACGCGGGCGGGCACGCTAACGTTAGGGCGGCAATACACGCCCTACTATCTGCTGGCCGGAACGCTTGGGCCCGTTACATATCTCACGGGCGCAACCGGCGCGCATCCCGGCGATATCGACGGCTTCGATACCGATATCCGCTCCAACAGTTCCGTCACGTACACGTCGCCGACCATTGCCGGCTTGCGTGGCAGCGTGCAATATGGCTTCGGCGGCGTTGCGGGCAGCATGAAGAGCGGCAGTCTGTTCAGTGCGGCGCTTCGGTTCGATAGCGGCCCGCTTGCTATCGGCGCGGGCTATCTGCGCATGAACAATACCGAATACAGCGGCGGCTTCGATCCTGCAGCAAGCGCAACGTTTCCGCACTCGGCGTTGAACAGCGGCTATCTTTCTGCGCGAACCGTGCAACATGTGGCGGCGCTCGCTACCTACACCATCGGCAATCTTCTGCTCGGCGTGAATTATTCGAACGTGCTCTATCGTCCGGGTGGCCATTCGCTATTCACCGATACCGCCGTATTCAATACCTATGGCGCGCTGGCGAGTTATCGGATCACAACGCCGTTTGAAATCTCTGGCGGATACAGCTACACGCGCGCATCGACCTCGAATGGCATTCACGACGCAGCCCGCTATCAACAGGTGTCGTTACGCGAGTTGTATCACCTGTCGAAGCGCACGACGCTCTACACCTTGCAGGCGTATCAGCATGCATCCGGCCAGACGCTCGGCGCAAACGGCGCGGGCGATATCATCGACGCCCTGCCTATCGTCGGCGATTCACAAAATACGACGCCGTCTTCAACGAATAATCAATTCGTTGCGATGTTCGGCCTCGCCATATCGTTCTGAGCAAAACGTGGCGGCGCGTCGTTCAAGAATCGCTCTCGCCGGTCAACGCTGCGCTCGCCTGCATTTCCTGCAGAATCCATTGCGCCAGCCGGGCGCGGGCTGAATCCGCGACTATCGGATCAGGCGATAGCAGATAATAAGCGGAACCGTCTTTGATAAACCCTTCGGGTGCCATCAACTGACGCGTGGCCAACTCGTCCTGCACCATGAAAAACGAAGCCAGCGCAACGCCAAGACCGGCCTGCGCAGCCTGGATGCAAAGATAGAAGTGCTCGTAATCCATTCGCCGGCTTTTCTTCACCGCTCTGCCGCCAAGCTTTTCCCAATGCTTCCACGCCAGCGGCCGCGATCGGGTGTGAAGCAGCACGGGATTTCCGCTCCCCAGATCGGCACGACAAACCGGGCCGATCCACTCGTCGATGATCTTTACCGCATGCACGTCCTGATCCCAGTTGAAGTCGTTGCGACGCAGCGCGACGTCGACGCCTGACTTCTGGAAATCGACCGGCCCGCCCGCCGCCGAAAGATGCAACTGGATGTCTGGATGGGCATGCTGAAACGCCGGAAGCCGCGGAATCAGCCATTTCATCGCGATGGTCGGCTCGCACGAAAGCACGATCACATTCTGGTCGCGCTGCTGCCGGATACGGTAGACCGTGCCCTCCAGCTGCTCGAATACCGACTGCGTGGTTGCCTGCAACGTCCTTCCTGCGGACGTGAGATACACCGCGCGGTTGCGGCGCTCGAACAACTGCACGCCGAGCGATTCTTCGAGCAGTTTGATCTGGCGGCTGACTGCGCCGTGCGTCACATGCAATTGCTCCGCGGCCTGAACGAAGCTCTCCGTTTGTGCTGCGGCATTGAACACCTTGAAGGCGGTGAGCGGCGGAAGTTTCATATCCGTGAGAAAAACTGACGCAATGGCGACACTATAAATCGATTTTCCTCGCCCGAACAATCGCCGAAAATTGCCGCGAATCGTATCAATAAATCAGCGTGACAAGCCTGACTCCCCAGCAGAGCGTTTGTGTCAGTTTATCGCACACAAATCTGATCGCTGCCTTCATCCCCTGAAAGAGAACCTGAATGAACGAAATACTTGCGGTCGCACTCATCACGATTCTGGCGGTCATCAGTCCCGGCCCGGATTTCGCCATGGTCACGCGCAACAGTTATGCGTACGGCCGACGCTCTGGGCTCGTGTCTGCTGTTGGCGTGGCGTTTGGCGTACAGGTGCACGTGTTCTACACGGTGTTCGGTATTGCCGTGGTGATCTCGCACTCCCCCGTGCTCTTTCTGGCCATGAAATTCTTTGGCGCAGGCTATCTGATCTATATCGGCTATCAATCGCTGACGAACAGATCCCGCGTGACCCTCGATCTTTCGGGGGGCGGGCAATTGAGCTTGTGGTCCGCGTTTCGTCATGGGTTTCTGACCAATGCGCTCAATCCGAAAACGATGCTCTTCGTCGTCAGTTCGTATACGCAGGTGGTCAAACCCGGCAGCCCGTTCGGCGTCGATCTCGCCTATGGCGTTTTTATGTCTTTCGCGCATCTGGCCTGGTTCAGCCTGGTGGCGATCTTCTTCTCGTCCGCGGTACTGCGCAAGGCGATGCTGGAGAAACAGCGCATTGTCGATCGCGTCATTGGAACCGCGCTCATTTCGCTGGGCCTGTCGCTGATGCTGACGGTTGTCGGGGCGAAGTGAGCGCGCAAAGAGACGATGATGCCGGAGATGTGGGCGTTTATCGCTGGGAAGAGGCCTGGCGCGCGGCAATACGAGCGTCAAGCGCGGTACGCAAGCCGGTCACCACATCGCTCCATTCTCCGCGACGTGTCTGGCGAAACAGCCGCGTCGCGGCATACCACGGGCTATCGTCGCGATTCAATTGCCAGCGCCAGTCCGGCGTGAACGGCAGCGCAATCCACACAGGCTTGCCGAGCGCGCCCGCAAGATGCGCGACCGCCGTATCGACCGTAATCACCAGGTCGAGTTGATCGATGAGCGCGGCCGTCGCCGCGAAGGTCGTCAGTCGCGGGCCGGTGTCGATCAGGCGACCGCGCTGCACCAGCGCATTCACGCTTGCACGATCGCTCTCGCGCGGGTCCTTCTGTAGCGACACGAAACACGCATCGGCCTCGAAAAGCGGCGCGAGTTCGGCAAGCGGCATCGAACGGTTGCGATCGTTCGGGTGCGTCGGCCTGCCCGACCAGACCACGCCGACACGCAGTTTCAGGGTTTCGCCAGTTAGATCGGATAACGAATCAAATTTCGATTCATCGGCTTGCAGATACGGCGCAGAATTCGCGAAATCCGCCTCGCGCAGCTTGAGCACGTTCGGCAGGCTCAGCATCGGCAAGTGATAATCGAATGCCGGTAACGGCGCTTGCGGGCCAACTACACTCGCCGCCCCGGCGATGTCCTGCAACAACGCCACCAGCGGTTCCTGCACGCGCACGATCACGTTCGCGCCCATCGCGGCCAGGCGGGGAATGAAGCGCACGAACTGCAAGGTATCGCCGAAACCCTGTTCCGCGTGCACCAGCACGGTTTTGCCGTCGAGCGGCTGGCCCGTCCATTGCGTCGCGTCGGGGAAACCGTGGCTCATGGCGCCGTCGCGCCAGCGCCATTCGTATTCGCGCCAGCCGTGTTCGAATTCGCCCAGCAGCAGATTGGTCTGCGCGCGATTCGTGCGCGCGCCCGCGTCGTTCACGTCGATCGACAAGGCCTTTTTGAACTGACGCAGCGCGTCGTCGAAACGATGAAGGTCGCGCAACGCGACGCCCAGATTCACATAAGCGGCGACAAAATCCGGCTTGAGTTCGATCGCCCGCCGATACGCGTTGAGTTCGTCGTCGTAACGCCCGAGCGCGCCCAGCAGCGTGCCGAGGTTGTAATGCACCTGCTCGGCGTCCGGATAGCGGCGCGTCAGACGCATGAGATACGCGAGCGCAGCCTCGCCCTGCTCCAGTTGCACGAGCGACATCGCCGCGCCATGCAGCGAATGCGCGTGATCGGGCACCAGCACGAGCAGACGGTCGTAGAGCGCAACGGCGTCGGCGTGCCGTTGTGCAAGCTGGCAGATGCGCGCGGCCTGCTGCAATTGCGCAGCAGTCGTGGTGTCAGGCTGCGCCGCCCGCCAGGCAAATTCGGACGCGCGCACGTAATCCTCGCGCGCCGCCCAGACGAACGACATGGCTTCCAGCGCGCCGGTGTGATCGGGATTCGCTTGCAGGATCGATTGCAAACCTTGTTCCGCGGCATCGATGCGGCCTGCGGTGAAGTGCTGCCGTGCTTGCACGAGCAGCGGAACAAACGCGTCGGTCATGGGATCGCGGGGCATGCTGCCCCGAAAGTCAGAAGGATTACGCGGGCGCGCGAATCACGCGCCTGCGAATGGAAATCATAATAAGGAATGAAGACTACGTTTAGTTCCCTCGAATAGGACCCATTTCATTGCGTTATTAACAAACCGAA
Organism: Paraburkholderia sp. Ac-20340; assembly: GCF_017104965.1. GTDB lineage: Bacteria > Pseudomonadota > Gammaproteobacteria > Burkholderiales > Burkholderiaceae > Paraburkholderia. The sequence goes on along the minus strand of NZ_JAAGPR010000004.1, from coordinate 330,931 downwards.
ATAATAGGAAAGCGCCGATTTCAAATATTTCCTTGAATTACTTCCGAAACGCACGAAACAGCACGATTCACGACTCATCATGATCGAGCAAACACCCTTGTTTTACAGCATATTTCCATCGGGATGGTGCAATCGGTAATAAACAAAAACAGGGTAAGCAATCTACGTTAAGAATCGTGGTTCGCGAGCCACATTCGAAATGAACTGGCGCCAGATAACACGTTATGCTCCGCGCTCGCTCCCAAAGAGCGAATAACAATATCCACGGAGTAACGATGAAAAAGCACACCCTTACCGCCCTCGCAGTTGCTGCTGCCTCTTTCGCCAGCGCCGCACACGCACAGAGCACGGTCACGCTCTACGGCCTGATCGACGCAGGCGTGCTGTACACGAGCAACCAGGCTGGCAGCTCGAACGTGCAGCAGTCGAGCGGCGCCCTCAACGGCAGCCGTTGGGGCCTGCGCGGCAGCGAAGATCTGGGCGGCGGCCTGAAGACGATTTTCGTGCTGGAAAGCGGTTTCAGCATTTCGAACGGCGCAGCCAAGCAAGGTAGCCGCATGTTCGGCCGTCAGGCATTCGTCGGTCTGTCGAGCGATCAGGGCGGCACCGTGACGCTGGGCCGCCAGTACGACAGCGTGGTCGACAATCTCGGCCCGCTCGCGCTGAACGGCACGCAATACGGCGGCACGCTGGCTTCGCACCCGTACGATAACGACAACCTCAACAACTCGTTCCGCGTGAGCAACTCGCTCAAGTACCAGAGCGTGAACTACGGCGGCCTCAAGTTCAACGCGCTGTATGGCTTCTCGAATGCCGCAGGCGGCTTCTCGAACAACCGCGCGTACAGCTTCGGCGCGACCTACTCGTTCGGCGGCCTCAAGGCAGCAGCAAGCTACCTGCAGACCAACAACTCGGGTTCGACGATCAACAGCAGCGGCGCGGTCAGCGACGACTCGACCTTCACCGCTTCGCGTCAGCGCACCTATGGCGCGGGCCTGAACTACGCGTTCGGCGCGGCCAACGTTGGCTTCGTGTTCACGCAGACGCAACTGAGCAACCTCACGGCGATCAACTCGTCGAATTCGGGTTCGAGCACGACGACCTCGCTCGGCGGCAACAGCGCGCGCTTCAGCAACTACGAAATCAATGGCCGCTATGCGTTCACGCCGGCGGTTACGTTCTCGGCAGCTTATACGTACACGGACGCGAGCCTCGAGGGCGTGAGCCCGAAGTTCCATCAGTTCACGCTGCAGGGTGACTACGCGCTGTCCAAGCGCACCGACGTGTACGCAGAAGCCGCGTATCAGCGCGTTGTAGACGGTCAGGGCAAGATCCACGCGGACATCATGGGCGTGTCGGCATCGGATTCGAACTCGCAGGCTGTCGCGACCGTGGGTATTCGCCATCGCTTCTAATGATGCGAAGCGTGTTTCGTCGCTGTAACTGACGGAATACGTGCGGTGAGAGCGCTGCGTATGCGGCGCTCTCCTGCCTTGAAATCGCCGAGGCACGCCGTTATCGCAACGGGTTGAGCGCCTGCAGCACGTGCGAGATCTGGACATGGGACGTCAATGCGGAGATCATCGACAGTCCTTGAATTTGCGGCATATCGCTTCGTAACCCATGAGCAGCAACCCGCCCCATATCTTCGACCTCGACCGATGGGAGCAGGCATCGAAGCCCGTCGTATCGATGGCGAAAGACTATCCTGCCGGGTATTCAGTGCAGTGGCACCAGCACCCTCGCGGCCAGTTGATTTACGCCAGTTCAGGGGTCATGCATCTACGCACACGGGACAGCTACTGGTTGTTGCCGCCAATGCGCGGTGTCTGGATGCCCCCCGGAGCCGAACACGCCATGTCCGCCGCGACGGATGTCTCGTTGCGCTCGCTGTACGTCAACATCGACGCGTTTGCCGCGGATTTCACCGATCGCCCGACCGGTATCGCCGTCTCGCCGCTGCTGCGAGAACTGCTTTTGCGGGCCGCTTCCTTTAGTCTGGAATATGCCGATGGCAGCTTCGAGGCGCGCCTTCTCGCGCTCGCTCTGGACGAGATGAGGGCATCGTCTGAACACGGGCTTCATCTGCCGACCGGGCAGGACAGACGTCTCGTCAAACTCTGCGAATCGCTGATTCACGATCCCGGTGACGCGAGCACGCTGGCCGGGTGGGCCGAACGCGTCGGCGCTACGTCCAGAACGCTATCGCGCCTGTTCCTGAGCGAGATTGGCATGTCGTTCACAATGTGGCGGCAACAATTGCGGATCGTCGGCGCGGTACCGCGCCTCATTGCCGGCGAGCGTATCGCCGACGTAGCGGCCAGCCTCGGTTATGGCACGCAAAGCGCCTTCACCGTCATGTTCAAGCGCGTGACGGGCAAGCTCCCGAGCGACTACCAGGCACGATAGTCCGATTCTCGACAAATTAAGGCGCACCGTGTGGAGTGCGCGCGCGGCGCCTTATCGACAATCACCGGTCTGTCCAATAACGATTTACAGACACGGCATGTTGCAAGAACACTCTGCATCGCGGACCTGGTTGGGTCTGATTCTGGCATCGACTTTCCTGCAAGGCTCGTCGTTCGTGAGTACCAAAATCGTGCTCGCCGATGTCGCGCCATTGTGGACTGCGGCGCTGCGTTTCCTGGTGGCGTCGCTATCGCTGCTGCCTTTCATGTACAGCAGCATGCGCCAGCAGAAGCTCGGTTTGCGGGACTTGCCGTGGGCAAAACTCGCCATCATCGGGTCGCTGCAAACAACTGGCGTGATGGCATTCCTGAATCTCGGTCTTGAATCGACCACGCCTTCGACCGCCGCAATCCTGATGGCCAGCAATCCACTTCTGGTCGTTATCCTCGCTCGCATCTGGCTTCGCGAAGCGATATCGGCGAGTGCATTGTCTGGTTTGATCGTGGCGTTTATCGGGGTCGTTATCTGCATTGGCATCGCTGGCAACCACCATGCCGCGCCTGGACACGGCGAATGGCTGGTCGCCCTCGCCTCCGCGTGCTGGGCCGGTTCGACGGTGCTCAACAAGAAATTCAATCTGGCCTTGTCGGCGTGGGTGCTGACTTTCTGGCAAATGCTGATTGGCGCCATCCTGCTTGCACTGCTCGCGGCGGGCTCCGGGCAGCCCTTTTCGCTTCCCGCCACCGCAGCGCACTGGGGCGCATTCGCGTGGCTCTGCATTCCCGCGTCGACCGCAGCCATGGGCCTATGGTTTGCCGCGTTGCGTCTGGGCGGATCGGTACAGACCAGCGGCTTCCTCTTCCTCTGCCCGCTATTCGCCGCGATCATTACATTTTGCTTGACAGGCCAATTGCCTCATCCGCATGAACTCGTTGGCGGATGCCTGATCGGCATTGGACTCTATCTTCTGTCGAAGCGGCGCACTGCACAAACGGCACGCGCGCTACCGGCGATTCGCCACAACTGACATAATCCGCTCACCGCTCCCGAACGAATTGGCCGATTCGGAAATGTTCCCGCCGATCCCGCCGGCAACGACAATTCACAGAGGACCCATGTCAAAACGCGCTTTGTTCGCGGTTTTGCTGCTGACGCTGGGCGCGATCGCGCAGTGTGCCGCCGCGCAGCCCGCGATCGAACTGCTGATCGGCGGCAAGACCCAATCGTTCAGCCAGCAAGCGTTATTGGCGCGTACGGATGCCGCGGAGATTCACGTGCCGCGCGATGTCGCCTACGGTACGCCCACGACGTACCGCGCCGTGCCGCTCGCCGATCTGCTCGACGGTACCGCAATACCCACGGACAGCGTACTCGAGGCACGCGCAACCGACGGCTTCGCCGCGCAATTGCCGATGGATCTCGTGCTCAACCGCAATGCCGCAACAGCCGTCGCATGGCTTGCGGTCGAAGACCCGGCGCATCCATGGCCGAAGCTGCGGGGCAAGCCGGTCAGCGCGGGATCGTTCTATCTGGTCTGGATCGGCAAGCAAGCCGCCTCGGTGCGCAGCGAGCAGTGGCCTTACCAGATCGCGCGTCTTGCTACGCAACCGTCGCCCTCTTCGCGCTGGCCGGTGCTCGCCGTCGATCCCGCGCTGCCGGCAACCGATCCGGTCCGCGCGGGCCAGAGCCTGTTCATCACCCAATGCCTCGCCTGTCACCGGCTCAATCACGCGGGAAGCGCCGACACTGGCCCCGACCTCAACGTGCCGATGAATCCGGTCGACTACTTCCAGCCCGCGGCCTTGCACCGCTACATTCGCAATCCGGCATCGGTTCGCGACTGGCCAGGCCGCACCATGCCCGCTTTCCCGCCCGATCAGTTGAGCGATCGCGAGATCGATCTGATCGTCGCTTATCTGGCGTATGTGGCACACAGAAAAGGTGGCCAATAAGGCCGCCAACCAACCCTCAGAGATACGCAATGACCACGACATTCGACGCGGCAACCACAGCGGCGATCGCTGCGTTTGCCCAACTGGACATCTACACTGCCGTGCAATCGCTGCGCGCCGAGGCCGATTACGACCGCGAACGCGACCAGTGGATTTCGGACTACATCGAAGAACACGGCGGAAACGACGCAGACGATGCCGCCTACGACGCCCTGCACGCGCAGGCCCAGGCAACGCCGGAATACACGCAATTCATCGCGGCGCTGCGCAAGGAAATGCGCGAATACTTCGAGGTGAACGACGATCAACTCGACTGGATCATCGTGCTGCGCGACGACGACAGCGACGCGCTTTGGGCCGAAGTCAACCGGCAGCGCAACGCACTCGGCACGGGCGAAGTACGCGGCGATCTCTGATTGAGGCTTGCCCAGAGGGGTTTTCTCGATCGTATCAACTGTTCGCTTTCCTGATCGATCAGGAATGCTGACATAAGCGGCAATGGCAATAGAACAGAGGTTCCCGCAGCACAGTTGACCGCTGCGGCGCAATTCACGCAGCAACCGCTAAAATAGCGGTTTTGCCCCGGAACACACTCATGTCTTTTGCCTCGCTCGGCCTGATCGAGCCTTTGCTGCGTAATCTGCAGAACCTCAATTACCAGACACCTACGCCGGTGCAGGCCAAGGCGATTCCGGCTGTGCTCGGCGGCAAGGACGTGATGGCCGCGGCGCAGACCGGCACCGGCAAAACAGCCGGTTTCGCGCTGCCGCTGCTGCAACGGCTGGTGCAACACGGCCCGGCGGTTTCCAGCAACCGCGCGCGCGTGCTCGTGCTGGTGCCCACGCGCGAACTGGCCGAACAGGTGCTGCAAAGCTTTATCGAATACGGCAAAGGCCTCGATCTGCGCTTTCTGGCCGCTTATGGCGGCGTGAGCATCAATCCGCAGATGATGAAGTTGCGCAAAGGCGTGGATGTGCTGGTCGCCACGCCGGGCCGTCTGCTCGACCTCAATCGCCAGAACGCCGTGCAGTTCGATCAGGTGCAAACGCTGGTGCTGGACGAAGCCGACCGCATGCTCGATCTGGGCTTTGCGCGCGAACTCAATGCCGTTTTTGAGGCTGTTCCCGCGCAACGCCAGACGCTGCTGTTCTCGGCCACGTTCACCGACGATATCCGCACTATGGCGGCGGGCATTCTGCGCAATCCGGTCGATATCAGCGTCAGCGCGCCCAATGCCACCGCCAGCAAGATCAAGCAGTGGGTGGTGACGGTCGACAAGAAGAACAAGCCCGATCTCTTCATGCACCTCGTCGCCGAAAACAAATGGGAGCACGCGCTGGTGTTCGTCAAGACGCGCAGCGGCGTCGATTATCTGGCGACCGTGCTGGACGATGCAGGCTATGCCGTCGACACCATTCACGGCGACAAACCGCAACCCGCGCGTCTGCGAGCGCTGGAGCGCTTCAAGGCGCGCGAAATCCAGATGCTGGTTGCCACCGACGTCGCGGCGCGTGGGCTCGATATCGACGATCTGCCGCTCGTCATCAACGTTGATCTGCCGATCGTGGCGCAGGACTACGTGCATCGTATCGGCCGTACCGGCCGCGCGGGCGCCAGCGGCGTGGCGGTGTCCCTTGTTTGCGCCGATGAAGCGCCGCTGCTGGCCGCGATCGAAGCGCTGATCCGGCAAACGCTGCGCCGCGAGGAAGAGCCGGGTTTCGAAGCCGAGCATCGCGTGCCGCAAACCAGCGCCACGGGCGAAATCATCAAGAAACCCAAAAAGCCGAAGAAACCGAAGGTGCCGCAAGGCGCGCCGGCCGCGAAGCCGATGCCGGGCAAAAAGCCGGCGGCGCAGCATGGCGCCAGCAAAAGCAAGCCTGTGGCAAAGCACGCAGGGGCAACCGTTCCAGAACCCAGCCTGGGCGGTTTCAACCCATTCAGCACGCAAAAGCCACGCGGCAAACCCGCCGGGAAATCGACCGGGAAACCTGCGGGCAAGCCCGCTGCAGGTCCGCGCAAGCCGGGCGGCAAACCTGCTGGTGGCGGTCGCGGCAAACGCTAACGCTGATTCACGGGGACGCGCTGCGTTCCCTGTGAATGCGTCCCGCAGTCAAAGTGAAATACTTCGTTGAATTGAGTAATTCGCGCCACGCTTCCTTGCAGCCCGATAATCGACCTCATTCTGCAGTGTCGCGGGCAACAGAACCTGTGCATGGGCGGCAACGCCGGTGGTGGCGTGAGACCGAATTATGGTGCGAACACACCACCGGGCTTAGTACAACAAAAGCGGGCAAAAACGCCGCGAGACCCCATCAATTGAACGCCACCTGCGCGAGGAACGTGGCGAAGTAATCGTCGTCGAGCCAGCCTGAAACGTGCTTCGACGCCTCGATCCGCCGCATTTCCTTTTGCCCTTTGTCAGTCAGAACGGCGATCTGCAGCGTGGGGAGGAATTTCGTGCTGGGCGGAGGTATCTGGTCGACCGTCTGGATCAAACCCTGTGAGCGAAGCGAGGTGAAAATAGCCGGCCGTTTATGCCACGGTATTTGTCGATGCAAGGCAAGTTGGAGAGCTTCAAGTACAGCGCCATTGTTGAATTCCATGGGCATCCTTCTGGTGATCGACTGAAGTGCGACTGAAAGGTCCTGCTGGCTCTGAGCGACTAAGGTAGCACATGAAGCGGTCCTTTACGATGACACAGAAATGCTTTCGTGCCTGGCGGTCACGAAAAATAAGGGCCTTATGTGTTATAGCGGGGCGCGGATTGCGACCACGCGCTCGCCCGCAAACGTTCGAGCGTCCCTGTCGCTGCAACCGCGTCGCCTGCACAGATCGAATGAGAGCGGAATCGCGTTGCTGACAATTTTCCGCAAACAAAATAGTTCGCACAACGTAACTACGACTTGTGAGGCATCAGCCGCATCACATCATCGCGTCGCTAGTGGTTTACGCCGATCCATTTTCTTAAGCGCCAATATCGCCCACGAATTGATCGATAATCCGGGCTCCCAAAACGTTTGCACGCTCATCGATATGCCCACCAAATCGCTCAAGCTCAAGCTGATTGCGCTTACGCTCGCCGCTGGCGCCGCGCTTGCCGCCCAGGCCCAGGCCGAGGAACTTCACGTCATGACGTCCGGCGGCTTCACGGCTGCCTACAAGCTGCTCGGCCCCAAATTCGAAGCCGCGACGGGCGATACGCTCGACACCACGCTCGGGCCTTCGATGGGCAAATCGCCTGAAGCGATTCCACAGCGTCTTGCGCGCGGCGAACCCGCCGATGTCGTCATCATGGTCGGCTATGCGCTCGACGATCTGATCCGCGAAGGCAAGGTTCGCGCGGACTCGCGCGTGGAACTTGCCGATTCGCGCATCGGCATGGTGGTGCGCGACGGCGCGGCCAAACCCGACATCGCCACTGTGGAGGCTCTCAAGCAAACGCTGCTGGCCGCGAAGTCGATCGCTTACTCGGACAGCGCAAGCGGTGTGTATATCGAACGCGATCTGTTCAAGCGACTGGGTATCGAGAATGAAGTGAAGCCGAAAGCGAAAATGGTTCCGCGCATTCCTGTCGCTTCGGTTGTGGCGAATGGCGACTATGAAATTGGCTTTCAGCAGGTCAGCGAATTGCTGCCGGTGAAAGGCGCCAGCTTTGTCGGCAAGATTCCCGAGTCAGTCCAGTCGGTCACGCGATTCGCGGCTGGCATTCCCACCGGTGCGCAGCACCCACAGGAAGCCAGGGCGCTGCTCGACTATCTGGCCGCGCCTGCTGCTCAGGGCGATGTGAAAAGCACGGGGCTCGATTCTGTGCCGGGGCGTTGATCGGCGCCATGACTTCAGCCGCCGCAGCGAGCCTCGTCGCCATGGCGGCTCACCGCGAGTTGGTCCAGAATATCGCACTTGAACACGAAACCCGCGGATCACCCGATGCTCAACGAAACCGGACTGCGCGAGCAGAATGCCAATCTCCAGCAACGCCTGCAGCAACTCGGCTCGCAAGGACAGGCGCGCTTCGAACAACTGGCTGCCGCATTGCAGACTCAGCCGCAGGAAGCCAGCGATGACGCGCACGCCGCAGTCCTCAGCTACAAACGCGCGCTTCCGTTTCTCGAAACGGCCAACTCTCTGATCGAAAGCCTCGCGAAGCCCTCGCCGTCCGAAGACGACGATGAGTGGCGCGATCAGCTTCTTTTCCGGCTTGCCGAGGTGCTGGAAATAGGCGCCGATTTGATCGCTGAAGGCGAAGCGCACCTTCAGCGCAGTACTCGCGTTTAAATCCCGCGATACGTTTTAAACTGATGGCCGGAATCAGTGAGTTCGCCGCATGCATGGGCGAACTCGACAATCCAACGAACCCGCAGGATCAGCGTGCCGATACCCAAATCAGCCAGGCATACGATCGAAGCCGTGCAATTGAACGGGCCGCAGTGGTTCACCCGGCAACGGATTGTCCTGTACGCATCGATCCTCCTCGCCCTGGATTTGACTTCTCTGGGTTTGCGGCTGTGGGCGGCCTATGTCTCGCACTTGCCGGCCGCTGCATTTGGCTATGATTTTTCGGTGTTCTGGAGTGCGTCTTATATCGCCATGCACAGCAATGCGCTGAGCGCCTACGACGCGTCGCTAATCGAGCGTATGGCGCTCTCGCTGCTCCATCGCACGCCCACTGGTTTCAACAGCCCCTGGGTTTATCCGCCCGTATTCCTGCTCTTCGTCTGGCCGTTATCGCTATTGCCTTTTTCTCTCGCGTATCTGGCTTTTGTCGTTACCGGCGTAGCGTTCGTGGGATTCGCGTGCTCGCGCATCGTGATGCAGCGATTGAACTGGGTTTTCTGGCTGCCGGCACTCGCCTTTCCGAGTGTCTGGATCGTCGTGATCTCGGGGCAAAATTCTTTCTTTACGCTGGGCCTTGCAGCGCTCGGCCTCGCGCTGCTCGACCGGCGGCCGTGGCTTGCCGGGATATGTATCGGGCTGCTGGCCATCAAGCCGCAATTCGGCATTGTGTTTCCATTTGCGCTGCTTTTAAGCCGTCAATGGCGCGCGGCGATTGCGGCCGCGATCACTGTTGGCTCGCTTTGCGCGCTCGCGGGCATCCTGTTCGGATTCGCGACCTTCGGCAAATTTTTGCTCGGCTTGTCCCAGTTCGGGCACTTTATCGTCGAGCACTCGCCCACCTGGCCGGGAGGCATCGCCTCGGTATTCGGATGTGCACGCAGCCTGGGCCTGAGTCCGTCGCTATCCTATGCGCTCCAGGCCGCGTTTGCCGTTCCGGCCGTGCTGTTCGTCTGCTACCTTTGCCTCATCAAGGCGCGACCGGAATTGCGCGCCGCCGCCATTGGCATGGCGACCATTCTTGCGCAGCCCTACATGCTGGGCTACGACCTCGTGTGGCTCGCGCTGCCCATCTTGTTCCTGATGGTCGATGGCCGTCGCCACGGCTGGCTGCCAGGCGACGTACCGGTGCTGGTCGCGGCATGGCTCGCGCCGCTGGTGTTTCTCGTGTTGGGGCCGCCAGTGCTGATCGTGTTTCTGGCACTGATGGTGATCCTGGTGAGGCGCAGCCGGATCGGTGCTCGCGGCGTTTGATGATGCTTCAGGTGACAGGCAGTTTCACCCCGGCCGAGCGGTAAAAGCGACCGGCGATCCACCAGAACAATAGGCCGGCGAACGCGCCCGTCGGCACAAAAATCGGCCCTACGCTGCGTAGCCCCTGCCACCAGGTGGTGGCTTTCTCGTCGGGCGAATCGGTGTACCAGTTAAACGAGTTGCTCATTTCGACAAACGCCAGAACCGCCAGCACGCCGATCGCCAATCCCGCCAGCAGATAAAAGAACCCATTGCGGATGCTGAACGTTCGCGCAATCCAGGCGAAGCCGACACAGGGAAGCGCGCTGATTCCCGCCGCAACCATCCACGACAAGCCAAACAGCAGCACGAACATGATGGAAAAGTGTGCCGCCTTCACATCAAGCGGGTTAGCGGTCGCGCTTTCGAATTGACCGGCGCCGTGCAGCATGAGCGAGAACACGAATGCAAGCGCGCCAAACGTCACGCTGATCAGGTATCCGGCGATCACTCTCGCGGAAGTGGCTTCCGGTTGGCGCTTGTCTGTTTGCATGCCGATTTCGTGGCTCGATCGCGTCCCGCTCAACCGCACCACAGCACGGATTTGACGAGGTGCGGCGCCGTGCAGTCGTGCGGGGCCGGAAGCGGCATACCCGGCTTCCACAAACCCATGCGCCGCTGGATATTGGGCATTTCCGCGTCGATGACCGCCAGCGGATTGCCGTCGCCATAAGCGGTGGCGCTGCGATAGCGCAGCACTTCCTTATAGCTGCCGGCCGCCCCAATACTGTTGACGGAAACCCAATAACCGAACGGCGCGTCCTGCGTCGGCTCCACGGAAATAATGTCGCCCTGCAGACGGCCATCGGCGATAAAACGCACTTCCTGATTATTGTTATTGCCGTTGCGATGCGCGTAGACCATGGCGAAGCTATCGCGCGCGCGATCGTAGGCGTAGACCTGCGTGCCTCTGCGCTGATCGCCGTCGTCGGCCTGGATGCTGCCGAGTTTCAGCAGAAGCAGCGCGCGGTCCGCCGAGGCCGTCGAAGCGTGAACGACGCGCGCATCGAGAAGGAAATGCGGCTCGACGAAACCATCCGTGCTATCGCTATCGCTTTCGCGCAGCGCGCTGCCGGTATCGGGCAAACACGTGCGGGTATTGTCCGCCGTGATGCACGGAAACACCGTGCCGGGGTCCGTATCCCGAATGCCGCCGGATTGCTGTCCGCCCGCCGCCTGCGACGCGATAAATTGCCAGGGCGAATGCGTGCCAAACGGTTTGGCCAGATCGATCGACGAAATGACGTGTGTTGCCGGCTTCGTGGCCGTATCGGCGAAACAGGCTGCCGGTAAGGCTAATGAAATGAACGACAGAACTGCTGCAATTCCAGTTTTTCTCATGAAGAACTTCTTGACGATAACAAATGACCGGGCCGTCATAGGGCCGTGTGCCCGGGCAGAAAGCCGGCGAAAGAGCCGTGATTGAATGGCACTCTATTTAACATGCCGCCGCCTATCTTCACAGGCTTGACGCGGCTTATTCGTCGTCGACACCACGGTCCGATCCCGGTGTGACATAACCCGGTTGCGGTCGCATCGTGTTTCCGTTACCTCGTAGCAGGTCAATCAGATTCCATCGCGAGTCATCGCTGCTGTAATCGTCGAATGCCGAAGGGAACAATCCCGCATCGAGCGCGGCGTCCAGTTCGGTCAGCCAGTCGAGCATTGCCTGAGTAGCTTCCCCGCGGCACGCGTCTTTCTGGATCTCCGCCACGCTTTCCATGATTTTCAGCGCTAACTCGCGAGGGCTGATTTCAGCATGAACCGTTTCACCGCCATGGCTTTCGAGGTAAAACGCTGCGCTGCCGCTCGAGTACCGGAAAAAGGCCTGGCTGGGATGCTGCAGCGGATGGAATTCGCAGCGCCAATAGCAACCGCTCGCGGCCATATACGGCAATAGCGACATGCGCCCATACCCGTTCCTGATAAGCCAGGCGCCTGCGCGCAGCACTTTGGACGCTGAATCGAGGGTGATCTGTTGACGGCGTTTCAAATCTTCTTCGGTCATTTTTAATCCTTTGATGCGAACATCATAGATGAATAATGGATTACGGATTAGTGACCTGCACACGCATAACTCGCATCGAATAATAATGCACTGCGCATTATTTAATCATTCCGCGATTACTTCGCCTTACGACCCCTCGTTAATTATCATATTCACAGTAAAATGCGACGCCTCTTTTCTCGATCACCACTCCAGGGAAACTCACTCAATGAAAAAGCTGATTTTGCTGTCGGGCGCCTGCCTTTTCCTCTCGCAAACCAGCTTTGCCGACACGACCCCGGAATATGCCGCCTGCAAGGTTCGCGCGGGCAGCAATTCGGTCCAGCTCGATCTTTGCACCGAAAAGGAACTGGCCGCCCAGGACACGCGTTTGAATAAGGTCTATGGAAAACTCGCAAAACAATACGGTAGCGATCACGCGAAGCGTAAAGCCCTGAAAGCGGACGAACTCGCGTGGTTGAAGAATCGCGACCAGCAATGCAAGGGCGGCAGCGGCGAAACGGTGCTGCCCGACTGCGAACTGCAGCAAACCGAAGCGCGCGCGACGGAACTCGAATCCCGCCTGGCGCAGTAATGGGCGGCTGGGCCGTCTGATTAACCGGGGGCGTTCTTTCGCTTCAACGCGCCGCCCCCGGCGCCACCAGAGCACGACGCGGAATCGGCGTGGAAAAGACGATCGACGTCCGCGTTTCGCCATAACCGTTGATGGAGCCGAGAAACCGCTCCAGGTGTTCGAGACTGCTCGACACCACGGTCACGATATACGAATCGGCGCCGGCCACGTGATGGCACTCCAGCACCTCGGGCGCGCGGCGCAATTTATCGAGAAACGCCTTTTTGCCCGGCTGCTGCACCGTCACGCCGACGATGGCCCGCACCGGATAACCGGCCTGCGCGGGGTCTAGTTCCGCGCTCACCGAGCGTATCACCCCGGCATCCTTCAGACGCTTGAGCCGTTCGACCGTCGCCGGCACGGACAGCCCCGCCGCCAGCGCGAGCGTCTTCAGCGGCGCGCGTCCGTCTTCCTGCAGCGCCATCAGCAGCGCCCAGGCTTTGGTATCGAGTTGAAGCGATTCGGTCATAACGGGTTTCGGCCTGAAAAATCGAAAACGAAATCGATTTTCGCTTTAGGTTTTATTCTGTGCAAGCGGGCGGTCCAAACGGAGAATACTCGACATGGACACCTTGCTACCCACCACTCTCCCCGTGCTGTTCGGCCAGTCGCTGCTGATCGGTTTGTCGATCGCCGCGCCGGTCGGGCAAATCGGCCTGCTGGCCATCCAGCGCACACTCGATCATGGCCGTCTTGCGGGACTCGCCACGGGACTCGGCGCCGCGTTCGCCGATGCCGTCTACGGCGCCATCGGCGCTTATGGCGTCAGCAGCCTGATCGCCTGGCTCTTACGCCTGAAGTTCTGGCTGGGCCTGTTCGGCGGCGTATTCCTCTTGTGGCTGGCGTGGCGCATCGCCACGAAACCCGCCGTGCGCAGCAGCGGCGCGCATCCGCCGTCGGGCACGTTGCTGCGTTATGTGGCGGGCACATTCGTGCTGACGCTCTCGAACCCGACCACCATCCTCTCGTTCATGGCGGTGTTCGGCGCGCTGGCGGGCCGCGCGCCCGTGACCGCGCCGTGGGTCATGGTGGCCGGCGTGCTGGCAGGATCGGCGCTCTGGTGGCTGATTCTGTCCATCGGCGTGGGGCGGCTGCGCCACTGTTTCGACGCGGCCTGGCAGCGCGCCATCAACCTCTGTTCGGCGGCGCTGCTGGCCGGCCTCGGTTTGTGGCAGCTAGGCCGGCTGATCTTCTAAACGCGATGGCTCGCGCGCTAAGCGCACAGCAGCGCCGCTTCAGCTCTGGTCGGTCCGATGTACGCCCGCGCCCTCGGGCGCATGCGCAAGATCCCGATAGCGCACATAATGCGACGCCGCCGAGCTCTTCGCCGCGTACATGGCGGCGTCGGCTTTCGCCAGCAGCTCGTCGGCATGATTGCCGTCGGCCGGAAATTCGCTGACGCCGATACTCACGCCCACGTTCACCCACTGCGAGCCGAGCGGCACGGCCGTATCCATGGCCGCCTGCACACGCGCGGCCGTCACCGCGATGGCTTCGGACGAGCGCACGTCGCAGGCGAGAATCACGAATTCGTCGCCGCCGAAGCGGGCCACGATGTCGGTTTCGCGCAAGGCCGCGCGCAGGCGCTGCGCGACCGTTACGAGCGCCGCGTCGCCCGCCGAGTGCCCGTGCTGATCGTTGATCTGCTTGAAGCCGTTCAGGTCGACAAACAGGACCGCGAACGGTTCATGGTGCTGCGCGGCGCGCCGTATCGACAGTTCGAGTTGCTCCATGAAGCGCATGCGGTTCGGCAGGCCGGTGAGCGTGTCGTGCCCGGCGAGATGCGTGAGTTCCTCCTGGCGCGCATGCAGCGCATGAACCTGGAAGCGGATCTCGATGCGCATGCGGTCGAAGCAGCGCGCCAGCACGCCGATTTCATCGGTGCGCCCGACCGGCAGACGATCGACGGCGTCCTCATCGAAGATATGCGTGACCGCATGCGCGAGCGTGCGCAGCGGACGTGACACCGCGCGTCCGAACAGCACCGCCAGCACGATGGCGACCGCGCTCGAAATCAGCACGAGACGGACGATCTGCGAACCGAGCGCGTTGGCGGGCGCCAGCACGTCGCTGAGCGGGCGCGCGAGCCCGAGCGTGACGAAGCGGTTGCCGTCCACCTGGCCATACGGCAGGCGCACGAATGCGAACACTTCGGCGGGCGGCTGCTGCGCGTGGGCAAAGCCGTTGAAGGTCACGCTGGCATCGCCGCCGCTAAAGAGCGGCGCGGTGGCGGGAAAGCTCGTCTGCATCAGCACGCGGCGGCCGCGCGCGAAACCGAAGGTCTGCGACGGGTCGGGGTGAACCAGGAAGTCGCCCCACTCGTTGGCCATGTAGACCGCGTAATCGGCCGGCATATCGCGCCCGATGCGCTCGAACACCTGAGACAGATCGACGTCGATCACCAGCACGCCGACGTTGTTGCCGCCCGCATCGGCGATAGGCGTGCCGATCGTCACGACCGGCTGGTCGGGGTTCGATCCGGCGCTGCCTTCGAGGCCGATCGGCGAAAGATAGACGTGTCCCGCGTTCTGTTCGAGCGTATCGAATACATAGGGCAGATGCGCTTTTTCCTGCAGTTCGCTCTCGGGCACGAGCACCACGCCCTGCGCGCCGCGATCCACGCGGATGCGCTCCAGACCGTAATCCGCGCGGGAAATCAGGCGGATCTGCAGATACTCGGGATGGTGCTGCATGAAGCTCAGAAACACCTGGCGCAAACGCAGGTTGCCGGGGCCGCTCGTATCGCCGCGCGCCACCTGCAGCGACGAAGGCAGCGTCGCGAGCACCAGCGCATCGGCGGCGGCGTCGCCCAGCGCCGCCGTGAAGCGCTGGCCGAGCAGTTGCGTCGAGGTCAGCAGGCTGTGCTCGGCCTCGCCCATCAGCATGGCGCGGTTGGTCTGATAGGTGGAATAGCCCATCGCGCCCGAAGCCAGCACGCCGATGAACACCAGCAGGAAAGAGAGTCTGGAAGACAACCCGAGCTTGATCATGGCGCAAAGGTCTCCAGCCGGTCACCCGCTTCGATGCGCTGCCACAGCGCCTCGCGCTGGTCGATGCTCTCGACGGACTGCAGCCAGACCAGATTCGGCCCGCTGCGCGACGCTTCGCCGGGCACGGCCGTCATGGTGTTCGCGAGCCCCTGGCGCTGCGTCAACTGCTTGCCGATCGCCGGTTCCTGCATGGCGTCGAGCCATTCGTAAGCAAGCGACGGATTGCTCGCATTGCGCGTGATCGCCCAGCAATCGAGCCATGCGAGCGCGCCTTCGTCGGGAATCACGTAGCCCACATCGGCGCCTGCCTTGCGCAGTTGCTCGATCTGCTGCGTGCCATAGTTGCCGAACATCAGCGCGGCGCGATGCTGCACGAACAGTTCGGTGGCCTCTTCGGGCAGCGTGTAATACGTGAGCAGATTGCGCCGCAGACCCACGAGTTCGCGCGCGACGGTACGCATCTGCTCCGGCGCGAGATGGAACGGATCGGCGAAACCCAGCGCGAGTGCGGCAAACGAGAAATTGTGCTGCGCGCTGTTGAAATCGAGCACCTTGCCGCGGTATTGCGGGTCCCACATCACGCGCATCGAGTGCGGCGCGACCGGCACCTGCTTGCGGTCGTAAATCAGCCCCATCGACGAATAGGTGAAGGGAATCGCGTAGGCGTGGCCGTCGTGCACGAGGCCGCGAATATCGGCGAGACGCTGGAAATACGGCTGCTGCCAGCGGCGGTTCGGAATGCGCGCGAGATCGAGCGGCGCGAGCATGCCCGCGCGCGCATAGCGCTCGATTTCGGCGGTATTGGCCGCCAGCACGTCGAATGGCGGCGGCGCGGCGCTGTGCATGCGCGCCCACAGCGCTTCGTCGGAATCGACGAACGTGACTTCGACCTTGGCGTGAAAACGTTTTTCGAAGGCCTGCACCCAGTCGTCGTCGGCGTAGCCAGGCCACGCGAGCACGCGCAGCACCTGCTGGCGCTGCGTATTGGAATCCGCAATCGTGCCGGTCCAGAGAAAGCAGAAACCCAGCAGCACGAAAGCGACAGGCGTCGCCCATCGACCCGTGCGACGGCGTTGGCCTGTTGCGGAGAAAAGCCTGCTAACGACGGTAAACCAGCGTCGCCACATGTCGCGAACTTATTCGATGCCGTTGCTGGGTGGCGCGTGACGCGGCCCCATTTTTGACAGAGCGAAGACCCAGCTTCGCCCGCCCCCGATTTGCTGCTCAATGGCGCGCTGCGCGCCGCCCCCGTATAGTTTATCGAAGAAAGAAATCGCCAATTTCCTCTTCCGTTCGTCTGTTCAAGCGGTTCAGACTGCGCCTTCCCGCTCGAACAACTGCCCGCTCGCGCCGCCATTGAGCGCCTGCTGCCCTTCCAGATAGCGCGCAACCTCGGCATTGCTGACAAAACCCGCCGCCGATGTGGCCGCGAGCATCTGCGCGGCGTCCTGCGGCTTCGCAATCGCGTAACCCTGCACGTAGTCCACACCCAGTTCGTCGAGCGCCCGCAAGGTCTCGACGTCCTCGACCCATTCCGCGATGCTGCGCATGCCAAGATTGCGCGCGAGCGTAATGATGGCTTCGACGATGGCGATATCGGCGGGATGGTTACACATCGTCCGCACGAATTCGCCGTCGATCTTGAGTGCGTCCGCCGACAATTTCTTCAGATAGCGCAGCGAGGTCTGCCCCGCACCGAAATCATCGATGGCGATCTTTGCGCCCATATGATGCACGCGCGCGATGAAGCGTTCGGTGTGTTCGAGATCGTGCAGCGCGACGCTTTCGGTGATTTCGATGCACAGATAATGGACGACGTCGGGGTAGCGGCCAAACAGATCGGACAATTCGTCGAGGAACTGTTCGTCGTTGAGCGAACCGCCGCTCAGGTTCACGCACACAAAGCGCGTGCGCGACAGCGACGCCTGGTGCTCGCGCAGCCATTCGAGCGTGGTCGTGAGCACCCAGCGGTCGATCGCCGTGATCATGCCGGACTCTTCGGCTGCCGCGATCAGCTTCGCGGCGGTCGCCACCGAACCATCGGGCAGGCGCATGCGCAGCAGGACTTCGAAATCCAGCGCCTGCGCGGGCGTGCGCATCGACATGATCGGCTGCATGACGAGGAACAGGCCGTCCGGCAGGCGGCTCTGCCCCAAGGTTTCGATCAGGCTGATTTCGACCGCGCGCTCCTCGAAGGCCGGCGCGCCCTTGCGCAAGGCCACGAGCCGCCCTTGACCGCCGCGCTTCGCGGCGCGGCAGGCGCGGTCGGCATGCGCGAGCGCGTCGAGCGCCCGCACGCCCGGCGAACATTCGACGAGGCCAATCGATCCTCTGACCTGGAACGCGCGCGTATCGACGTGAATGGGCGCGGCATTGAGCGCCTGCACGAAAGCGCGGCAACGCGCGATGGCGTCGTCGATACTCGTGTTTTCCAGCACGCAGACGAATTCGTCGCCGCCCATGCGGCCGATGGGCACCTGCGCGCCGAAATGCTCGACGAGACCGGCGGCCACCTGGCGCAGAATTTCGTCGCCGGTGCCGTGGCCGAACAGATCGTTGAACTGCTTGAAGCGGTCGAGATCCAGATACGCGAGCGACCAGGCACCCGATTCCTCGCAGCAGCGCGCGATGACGTGCTCGATGCCGCGACGGTTCAGCAGGCCCGTGAGCGAATCGTGCCCGGCCAGAAAGTGCAGCCGCTCGACGGCTTTCGAGCGGTCGGTCACATCTTCGAGCGAACCTTCCACGAAGCCGTTCGCGCGGATCGCGCGCAGCGAATAGCGCCGCTCGCCGGTGATGTTGCCGGTCGTGTTGGCCACCGCGCCGTCGATCTCGATCGAGGCCGAGTCTTCGCGTTCCAGCAAGCCGGAAAGCGCAAGCTCGGCGCCGGGCGCAAAATAATCGGCCCATCGATGCGTCTGGTAACGCTCGCGCGGCAAGCCGAGCATCGTGTGCAAGGCGGGATTGGCGCGCACGAAACGGCGCTCGCCGTCCAGCGTGAAGAGGCCGATTGGCGTGAGGTCGTAGGTGTTGCGCAGTTCGACCTGCATTTGCCGGCGGCGCTCGCGCTCCTCGCGCACGCGTTCGGCAATGGCGAACGCGCACAACATGCTCGACGACAACGCGGTCACGACCGGGCTCAGACCGCCCGCCAGCGCCTTCCAGCCGAGTGCGGCGGCGAGCACCTGCGAGAGCGTCGCGAACAGCACGATCGCCATCGACGCGACATACCAGAGCACCGTGCGCGAACGCGCCTTGATGACCAGTTGCACGAGAAAGTAGCTGAGCACCAGGATGCAGAAGCTCGCGCTCACCCACAACACGGGAATGAAATGCGCGTAATCGAGCGCAAACGCGGCGGCCATCAGCACGTAGCCGACATAGCGCACGGCCTGCAGCGTCCAGCGCAGCCCGATGGATTTCAGCTCACGGCGAAACAGTTCCACGAACAGCGTCGTGGTGAGGACGTAGTAGGCCGCGAAGGTGAATTGCCGCAGCAGCGCGATGTGCTCCGGCGCGATCAGCCGGCCCAGCCATTCGGTATCGAAACCCAGCGCGTTGGCGCTCAAACGCAGATTGCCGACCAGCCACGCGGCAAAAATCACATAGGTCCATTCGCGATTGATGATGGCCGTGACGAACACGAAAATCGCCAGCGTCAGCAGACCGCCGGTGATCAGCGAGGCGGCCTGCTGGAAATCGAGCGTGGTGACTTCGAGCTTGTCGCGGCTCGATGCCGATGCGGTGATGTACGCCGGGCCGGAAAACGTGCCGCGGCAAAGAATGGGCGCATGCGGCAGGCGGCGGTCGACGCGCAGCGCGAAGCCCGCCTTGTCGAAGCGCATCGCGCCGCTGGTGCCCAGCCGGTCGCCGGAGCCCAGCGGCGCAAAGCCTGGCCCGGTCAGCCAGCACGCAAGCGTTTGCGCATGACGCGACGGTAAATCGATAAACGTGGTTGCGCCGTTGGCGAACACGGGCGCGTCGAACAGAAACCAGAACGGCGTTTCCGCGAGATGGGTGCTGAACCGCTGGGTCGACACGCCGGCCTGCAGGCGGGTCGCCGCGGCGTCGGGCGACAGGGAGGCGGAGGGATCGGCCAGCACCGCCATGCCCAGCGCGATCGTCCCCGACGTATCGAACTGGCGAGGCGCCCACAACAGGACCGTGATGCTGCCTAGCGCAATCACAAATGGCGCGACGTACATGGAGAACCGCTGGAAAGCCCAGCCGGTCAGCCTGTCCCGAAACGCCCATTTATCCCCTGTCATCTGCCGCCCTTTCCAATGATTTCATTTTCGATTTCATTGCAATGCTACGATGGCCGGCGGCAAAAGCACGACTGTGCTGTGGCCGCCGGCCGCGCTTTTGCTGCATTTCTGCTGCTTTTCTGCCGCACTTCTGCTGCATTTCTGCTGCATTTCCGCCACGCTACACGCGGACGATTCGACTACCTTACGCTTCGCTCAACGACCACAAACGCGTGGACTCGCTACTCGAACTCACCGCTTGTTGCCCGTCTTCTGCCAGCATGGATGCGGTGCTGACATCGATATCGGGGTGATCGGTTTCGAAGAAAAAGCCATAGAACGCATGGCCGACCTGCGCCCAGCGCTGACGAACCCGCGCAACCGGTTTCGCCATCACCCGATGCGGCATCCCGCCGACATGCGACATCGGCAGGAATGCGTTCTCGCCGAACACATCCTCGAACAGCATCGCTTCGTACTCGCGATCGAGCGGCGAACGCGCCGTGATCATCATCCAGTCGATGCCGTGCTGCACGCAGTACTGGTAATACGCCTTGCACAGCGCAACCTTCACCATCCGGCCGATCACGCCGCGCGCCACGCCCAGCCGCGTGGCCTCCGCCATGCGCGTGCCGGCCAGCCAGTCCGGCAGGCTCACCGACTGCTCGAGCGCCAGCGGACCGAAGACATTGGTCTGCACCCGCATGGTGCCGAGCGGGCCGCCATCGAGGCGCGACTGCGCAAGCAGCACGACCGTGCCGGGCGCTTCGTCCAGCGGCTCCACGCCCAGGGTTTCGGCGAACTCCGGCAAGTGACGTCCATAGGCGGTGCGCCGCATTTCGACGGCTTGTGCCAGCTCCACCGGACTGCTTACCACCTTTATCGTAAACGGCAGCGCCTCGGTTTTCTTTACGTCAACCGGCTTAAGGTCGTCCTCGAGCGGCATAAAACCGGCATTCTTCTTCAAAACAGCGGAATCGATGCGATCCATTTCTAACCCCGTAGGTTAATGAGTAAAAGGTACGTCGCGCGAGGAACACCAATGGGTTTCTCGCGCGACGATCAAGAGTCTCACGAACGCAAACGCGGTGATATCGGCAAAGCCAGATGAAGGCAGTGCCGGCAGCGGGAAATAGCGCGAAGAAAGGCCCATTTTTTATGGGCCCGGGTAAGGAAGGGAGTGAGTTGATGCGCGCGAAAAACCGCCTCAACGCCCGGCGGGCGCGCCTTTAACCAGCAGACGATGGGCAAGCCACTGAAGCCCGCCGCACAACAGCAGATAAACCAGCGCAACAAATAAAAAGATCTGTGCGGGATAAACCATCAAACGGTTATTCAACTGGTTCGCGAGAAAAGTAAATTCCGGCACGCCGACGATATACGCGAGCGACGTGTCCTTGATCAGCGACACCCACTGATTGACGAACGACGGCATCATCACGCGCACGGCTTGCGGCAGGACCACTTCCCTGAGCGCCTGCCACTGCGTCAGCCCCAGCGAAAGCGCCGCATCGCGCTGCCCTTTGCCGATCGACACGATGCCCGCGTAGACCGAATGCGAAAGATAAGCGCCGCCGATCAGCGCGAGCGCGCAAACCACGGTCGCCAGACCCGGCACATCGACGTGCAGTAAAACCGGCATCAGGAAGAAGGTCCAGAAAATCAGCATCAGCACGGGAATGGCGCGGAAAAATGCCACGACCGCCGTGAGCGCGAGATGGGCGACGCCGCGCGTCATCGCCAGCGCCACGCCGCCGGCCAGGCCGATCAGCGCCGCCAGCACGGCCGATGTCAATGAAAGCGCGAGCGTCAGCGCAACGCCGCCGAGCGGTCCGGCCGGAAACGAACCGAGCAGCAGATAACGCAGCGTCGCGAGCCAGTCGATGGTCGTCATGCGCGACCTCGCGACAGGGCGCGCGTGCCGGTGCGCTGCCAGACCACGAGCGCCACTTCGATCACGGCAATCGTCAGCACGTAAAACACCGTCGCAATACCGAAAGCCTGAAACGTCTTGAACGTTTCGGTATCCACCTGGCGCGACATATACGAGAGTTCGGCAACGCCAATTGCCATGGCCAGCGATGAGTTCTTCACGAGGTTCATATACTGGCCCGCGAGCGGCGGCGTCGCGATGCGCAACGCCTGCGGCAGGATCACGTAACGCAGCGCGGTATAGCGGTGCATGCCGAGCGCCGCCGCGGCCTGTGCCTGCGCCCCGCTCACGCCGCGCAGACCCGCACGAAATTCTTCGCCGATAAACGCCGTCGTATAGCAGGTGAGCCCGAGCCAGCCCGCGAGCAGTTCGAAGCTCGGCCAGCGCAGCGTGAGCGGTCCCAAGGCGACGACGTGAGCCGCGTTGAGCCACGTCATCCACTCCGCAGGCATCAACGCGGCCGCGCCGAAATACCAGAACAGCAATTGCACCAGCAGCGGCGAATTGCGGAATACGAACACATAAAGCGCAGCGGCGCGCGCCATCGCCGCGTTCGCTGCGGTACGCGCGATGGCCAGGACGAAGCCGCAAAAAGTTGCGCACACGCCCGCGCAGACAGACAGCAACACGGTAACGACGAGGCCCTGTTCGAGCCACGCGAAGTACTTGGGTTCAAGCCAGGTATGCATGAATCAGGAAGCGAAAAGCACAAAACCCGGGCCGCTATCAAGCGAAGCCCGGGACCGGATGGCGAGACGGCGAATCAACTATTCTTTTGCGGATCGCCGATCTTGAACAGACGCGGCAGCGGCGCGGCGCTCTTCGGGCCGAACCATTTGTCGTAGATCTGGGCGGCCTGGCCGTCGGCTTCGAGATGCGTGAGCGTCGAATTCACCGCGTCGAGCAGGCGGGTTTCGCCCTTGGGCACACCCACGCCTTCATAGTCGTTGGAGATGGTGAACGGCGCGATCTCGTAGTTCGTCTTGTCCGGCACGCGCGCGAGCAAGGCCACCAGCTTCGGGCCGTCCTGCGTGATGGCCTGCACGTTGCCCGTGCGCAGCGCGGCGAACGCGAACGGCGTGTCGTCATAAGCGACGATGGTGGCATTGGGATATTTCGCGCGGACCTGCTGTTCGTTCGTCGTGCCTTTATCGGCGCCAATGCGCAGGCTATTGAGTTGATCCGGCGACTTCAGCGTGCCTTTCTTCGCGATGAACTGCGTGCCCGAGGCAAAATACGGCGTGCTGAAATCGACTTCCTTCTTGCGCTCGTCCGTGATCGTGAAGTTGGCGAACACGAGATCGACCTTGCCCGATTTGAGGAACGCAATGCGGTTCGCCGGGTTGGTCGGCTGCACTTCGAGCTTCACGCCCAGGCGCGTGGCCACAGCCTGCGCGTAGTCCACGTCGAGCCCGACGATACGGTTATCGCTGGCATCGACGAAACCGAACGGCGGATTGCTGTCGAACGCGGCCACGCGCAGCACGCCGGCTTTCTTGATGTCGTCGAGACGGTCGGCGTGCGCTGCGTTCGATGCCACGGCCAGCAGCGCCGTCAGCAGTGCGGGAAGCACTGCGCCCCTGATCTTTGTCTTCATTGCCGTATTTCCTTTGTTGTGTGTTGCGTCGTCGGGCTCTGGCCGCCCGGTCGCACAGCACGCACTCTAAAGGTGCAGTTGGGCCACGTGAACGAAGTTTTTGTCAGGTCGAAAGTCCGCAGAATGATTTGACTTTGGGTGCGATTTGTCTTGTCTTGCGAATGCGTCATCGCCCGATACGCCGCCTTCGACCTGACGACATCCAGGTGCCCGACAATCGACTCGATATGCTCCCACCCGCTCAACTCAGCGCGAGTGAAACGTCTCTATTCATCGACAAAAAGAATTTTGATGTACTTGTCGATGATGGCCCCGCCGCGTACGCTAACCATGACAGGGTCTACAGTACGAACGGGGTAAAGGCCATGAAACTCTCACATAAACTCAATGCGCGAAGCGCGACACCGCTGTGGTTGTTCGCACTCGGCCTGGTTCTCTCGGTAACTGGCGCAGGCCTATGGTGCCATGCGATGACATCGACATCGGCAACGCAGGCAAGCCAGTCATTTGCGGTGACTGCCGTGCTGCTGGGCGTGATTGCGGTCGTCTATGCCGCGCATGAGCTTTTGCAGCGGCGACGTTAAAACCCGCGACCATCGTTTGCTTCGCTGCTATCAGGCGTCGCGCGCTATCGGCGCCTCCAGCAGACAGCCAAACTCCGCCGCAAATTCAACCGACACGCGTGCGTGAACCGCGCCTTGTTTGTCGAAGAATCGCTGGGTTCCTGCCAGCGTGAATACGCCTTCGTGCCAGATATTCGGATGAATATAGAGGCCTCTTTTCCCGTCGAAGCGAAAGCAGACGAACTTCTCCGGCGTGATGTCGTCGCCCGGAAGCGCTAGCGGCACATAAAACGGCTGATGATCGAGCGGAAAGAATAGCTGACCGCCATCGGGATGATAGTTAGCATGCCAAAGCAACATGCGCTGCGGCATGTCCCCGCTCTCTTCGCGCGCATGCTCGGGCTCCCTGGCGTAGGCCAGAACGTAATGCCCGCCCACGGCTTCGTTACGGCCATAGAGAATGTCGCCGCGCCATTCGCTGACGAAAACCCCTTCGGTCGTGCCCGCTTCATCGCCCGTTCCCGGGTCGATCGGCCGCGAACCTGTCGCCGGCCATTGCACGATTTCGACCTGACACGCCCGGGGGTCGTCCACCAGTTTGCCGTAGCCCGCCAACGATTCCGGCGTTGCATCGATTACGGGCATGACCACGCGCCGCAGCCCTCGCGGCAGGTTCGGATTGAGGTAGTCGATTGCCTGGCTCATCTTTTGTCTCACGAATAATTTCGAAGCGTCATGCCGCCAAGCTTAGAATCCCGCCCCATCGGCGGTCAAATTAATACGAGTGCTATATTTCGGCATTCATATTTATGTCTTGAGGTTCAAGGTGGCGATGCGTTATTTCCAGCTTCGGGCGTTCGATGCGGTCGCGCGCGAAGGTAGCTTCACGAAGGCCGCGAGCCTGCTGGGCCTGACGCAACCGGCCATCACGACGCAGATCCGCAATCTCGAAGACGACTGCAAGCAGGCGCTGTTTATCCGCACGAACGACGGCGTGACGCTCACCGATGCCGCCCGACCGCTGTTCGAGCTGACCCGACAGATGTTCGCCACCGAAGAGCAGATCGAGGACATGGTCAGCCGCGCGACGATGTTCCGCCACGGTAGCCTCAAACTCGCCGCCGACGGGCCGCAGGTCGTTCTGCAGGTGGTCGCGGCGTTTCGCGCGCACTATCCGGGCATCGAGATATCGGTGTCGTTCGGCAGCCAGCGCGAGGTCTGGGACGATCTGCTGGCGTATCGCGTCGATGCCGCCGTGATCGGCAATGCGAAAAGCGATCCCCGCGTGGCCCTGGTTCCGGTCGCGCGCCAGGACATGCGCGTGCTCGTGCCCGAGGGCCATCCGCTCGCGACGGCGAGCAGCGTGTCTCTCGCCGATCTCGCGGCGTATCCGCTGATCCGCCGCGAGGCGGGTTCCAACACGCAGCGCCTCGTCGACGATGCCTTGCGCCACGCAAAGGTGTCGCCGCCGACAGCCATGAAGCTGGGCAGTCGCGAAGGCGTGCTCGAAGCCGTGCGGCAAGGTTTGGGGATTGGCTTCGTGCTGGAGCGCGAAATCCCCGATGGCGAGCGCTCCATTGCGATTCCGGTCGAGGAATTGCGCGGTTGCAATATCGATTCGCTTGCCTGCCTGCATACCCAGCGCAAGCGCGG
Source organism: Paraburkholderia sp. Ac-20340 (assembly GCF_017104965.1). Taxonomy (GTDB): domain Bacteria; phylum Pseudomonadota; class Gammaproteobacteria; order Burkholderiales; family Burkholderiaceae; genus Paraburkholderia. The sequence continues at coordinate 305,341 of NZ_JAAGPR010000004.1, read as the reverse complement.
AATCGTGCAGGCGTTTCTCGATGTCGCAAGCGCTTCGGCGCGGTTATGACCCGAAGGGGAATGGCGAGCGCAATTGCAATCGCAAGAAATATAATCGCCATTTCAGCGGTCTTTATGCATCGCCCTATTTATCGATTCTGCGCAATTCGAATGCGTCGTGCCCTGCGATGCAAAACTGAAAATATCGAATCCGCAATCATATTGGCGATGTTATTATCAGGTAGCCGTATAACAGAACCGATAACCCGACCACCGAGACCCAAGTGTTGCGCAGCAAAAGGTTGCTGCGCTTCCAATACAAGCGACCCGGCTTCACCATGGCATCGAAAACCGTCGAAACTCAAAACGTCGTCTCCGTCGGCAGCAAGATCCGCTCGCTGCGTCAGCGCCAGGGCCGCACGCTCGACGACGTCGCGACCGTCTCCCAGCTTTCCAAGCCCTTTCTCTCGCAGGTCGAACGCGACCACGCCAGCCCGTCGATCACCTCGCTCGTGAGCATCGCCAAGGCGCTGGGCGTGCCGGTCAGCTATTTCGTCGATACGCCCACCGAGGAAGGTTGCGTACGGCGTCACAAGGATCTGCAGTATTTTTCCTTCGCCGATTCCACCAATCTGTTCGCGCGCCTTTCGAATCAGTCGGGCGGGCGCCAGTTGGAATCCATCCTCGTGCGCATGCCGCCGGGCAAGCGGGCGAGCGAAGTCACCACGCACGCGGGCGAGGAATTCGTCCACGTGCTCAGCGGCGAAGTGACGATCACGCTGGAAGGCAAGTCTTTCGTGCTCGGCGCGGGCGACAGCGCGCATTACGAATCGACCGTGCCGCATAGCTGGACCAATTCGCGCGACGACGAAGCGGTACTCGTCTGGGTCGGCACGCCACGGCTTTTTTAGGCATCTGGGTAACGCGTGGCGCGTCGAATGCCGCGCGAAGCGTGGTCATACGACTCAATAGGCTTTGAAAGACATTGAGTCGATACGAATTTACCCGGCTGAGGTTTTCATCAATTACTTCGCATTCCGATGTTTATTGTGCGCGTCCGCCGTACTCGATCGGGATCGCCTTTCACACCTCGGCTTCCCGCTAGTCCCTTCGAAATCCCCCCAAACATCGCCATTGTCGGGAAGATCCGAATAGTGAATTTAGGATCGCAGGATTTATCCGCCGAAAGGCTGCACTTATGATTGCGGGCACTCGCCGCAGACACGCCCGGACGCTCTGGCTGCGGCCCGTACAAGGACAGCCATGTACCAGACGACTGAGCAACAACTCTTCGAACATGCCCTGCTGGATCTTTTGTTCCCGCACGAGCCCGCCATTGCGAAGCCCGAAGTGAGCAAGTCACATCGCGGCCGCACGACTACGCGCCACGCGAATGACCGCGTCGACAACGACAAAGCGCCTGGTAGCGCGCCGGGCTTCCCCGCCGTTGTCATTGACCATCCGACGGTCCGCACGATTGCGGTTCGCTGGAGCGATCCGCGCACGGGCTGCTACGGCGAACAGATCTGGCGCATGTGTCACTCGCGCCGGCGCGCGCAATGCGCGGCCACGGGTCTGACGATTCAGCCAGGCGATCCTGTGTATAGACCGACAGCCGGCCGATACGGCGTGCCGTTCAACGAAGGGCAATTGATTCTTGCGTCCGCAGTCAGTCACGTGGACGACGAATCGCAGCAAAAAACCTGAATGATATGCATAATCCACGATTCCGGACTTCGATAGCCTGAATCGCGGCGACGGTTAAAATCCTCCGGAGACTAAAGCCCGCACAGCACAACCCAATCGGCCTGGAGACGCGATCTTGAAAGAAAAGGCATTGAGCCAAGCCATTGTCGACGCATCGGCGAACGGCCAGGCGATCGTCTGCGACGATGGCTTGAAACGACCGCCTTGGGCCGTGAACAATCTCTTGCTGCGCGCGTATTACGATTCGGAATGGGGCATGCCGGTTCTCGACGAGCGCGGGCTATTCGAGCGCATCAGTCTGGAAGCATTTCAATCGGGGCTGTCCTGGTTGATCGTTCTGCAAAAGCGCGAAGCGCTGCGCAAGGCATTCAGCCATTTCGACCCTGACCTCGTTGCGAAGTTTGGCGCGCGCGATATCGAACGCCTGCTTGGGGATACCGGCATCATCCGCAATCGGGCAAAAATCGACGCCGCCATCAACAATGCCCAGGCAGTTATCGAATTACGCAAGGATGGCGGCCTGGTCGAATTCATCTGGTCATTCAAGCCCGCCGCCACGCCCGCACCGCGTACGATGGCGGATATTCCCACCACATCCGAAGAATCCATTGCGTTGAGCAAGGCACTGCGCAAACGCGGCTTCAAATTCGTGGGTCCCACCACGATGTTTGCGCTCATGGAAGCGGCCGGCATCGTGGATACACACTTGATCGATAGTCACCGGCGTGGCAGTTCCGGCGTGTGGACAAGGTGAAATGGCACCCGGCTCTTGACGCGCGAACGCTCCAGCCAAAGAGGCAAGCATGCAGCACGAGACAGCTTTTCTGTACAAGTTCATGCCGTCCCCGGTAGGCAAGCTCACGCTGGTGTCGCGCGAGTGCGCGCTGGTGGCCATCCTGTGGGAAAAAGAGCGCCCAGGGCGCGTGCGGCTCGGCAGCTTGCAGGAAGCCAATGACGATCCCACGCTGCTGGAAGTGGAGCGTCAGCTAAGCGAATATTTCATCGGCAAGCGAAACACCTTCGATGTCCGTATCGATTTTATCGGTTCAGATTTTCAGAAGCAGGTCTGGAATGCCTTGCTCGAGATTCCTTACGGCGAGACCCGCACCTATGCGCAGATCGCAACGCGGATCGGCAACCCACGTGCGGTGCGCGCGGTCGGTGCCGCGAATGGACGCAATCCGGTTTCCATCATCGCGCCCTGCCATCGCGTTATCGGTTCGTCGGGCGAATTGACGGGTTTCGCAGGCGGACTTGCCGCGAAAGAAAGACTGTTGCTGATCGAAGATGCGGCCTGGCGCGGCAAGCCGCAGAAAGCGCTGTTCTGATCTCATACAATAACCCGCAACTCATTCCCTCCGGGCAAACACCGTGGACCGACTCGAAGCGATGGAAATGCTGCTAGGCGCGGTGGATGCGGGCAGCCTCTCCGCCGCCGCGCGCGAGTTGAAGATTCCCGTGACCACGCTCACGCGCAAGGTTGCCGATCTCGAAGAGATGCTCGGCACACGCCTGTTGATCCGCACCACGCGAAAGATCACGCTGACCGATGCCGGCGCAGCCTATGTTGCCGCCGCGCGCCGCATTCTCGATATGGTTCGCGAGCAGGAGCACGAAGCCACCGGCGAATTCACTACCGCGCGTGGGGAACTGGTGGTGACCGCGCCGGTGCAACTCGGGCGCCTGCACGTGCTACCGGTGATCAATCAATTCCTCGCGCAATATCCCGACATCACCGTTCGCCTGCTGCTGTCCGATCGCAATATCGACCTGATCGATGCCCATGCGGATCTGGCTGTGCGGATCGGCGAACTGGCCGACAGCAATATGATCGCCACGCGAGTCGGTTCGCTGCGGCCCATTCTGTGTGCGAGCCCCGCTTTCCTGGGCAGGCACGCGGCACCGCATGACCCGGCGGAATTGCCGAAATCTGCGTGTGTGGTTTTCAACAGCCCTTATCTTTCGCCGTGGCGCTTTCGGCTGCCATCGACCGGCAAACTGCTGACGCTCGAAGTCAAGGCGCGACTGGAAGTGACCGCCCCCGATGCGGCCGTTAGCGCGGCGGTGGACGGCGTGGGTATCACGCTGGTCTTCGAGCACGATGCCGATGAAGCGCTCAAAGCCGGGCAGCTAGAGATCCTGCTTCCGCAGTTCGAAGTGGAACCTGTGCCGATTCATCTGGTTCACGTTTCCAGAAATCTTATGGCACTGAAGCTGCGCAACTTTATCGATTTCGCTGCGCCGAAGCTGCGCCAATCGCTATCGGGTTTCGGCAAGCAGCAGAAAAGCTGATTGGCGTTTAATCGTCCGCATCGCCAAGAACCCGCACATTGCGGGTTTCGATCACCGCATGCGTCGCGCCGGTGGCGCCTGGCCCCGGCGCGAAACGCACATCCTGAAAGCGCAGCGCGCGTCCATGCGCCCCTGTTACGCCCATCGTTTCGACGGGTTCACCGCTCGCCTCCTCGACAAGCGCGATGGGCGCACGTCCGTCGACGGCCAGCCATTTATCGCCCCATTGCATGAGTGCGACCAGCACGGGATAGAGATCGGCACCTTTCGTCGTCAGCCGGTAGCCGAATGTATTCGCGCGCGCCGCCAGCGGGAAGCGTTCGAGAATCCCCAGTTCGATCATGCGTTCAAGCCGCGCGGCGAGCACATTGCGCGCGATACCCAGCGCCCCCTGAAACTCGTCGAAGCGCGTGCTCCCCTGCGTGCATTCGCGAACGATCAATAAGGTCCACCACTCGCCAACTTCGTCGAGCGCGCGGGCTATCGAACAGTTCATTCCATCAAGGCGTTTTCGGTACATGGTGAAGCCGATACTACCTCAAGTTTCGTGACGCAACTTCCCCATTTTCTGGGGAACAGTTACCCGGCGCAGATAGTAGCGTGATGAAACTGCGTTCCCTATAGTTTCGCCACGCAACTTAACAACGCTGTGCTACTGAGGAACCGTCATGGATCGCCGCCTTCTGACCCTTGCGCTGGGCATGTTCGCACTGGGCACCGACAGCTTCGTTTTCGCGGGCATCCTGCCCGAAATCGCCCGCGACTTTCATGTGAGCATTGGTGCCGCCGGCCAACTGATTACCGTGTATGCGCTGAGCTATGCGCTACTCGGGCCGACCATCGCCGCACTGGCCGCCAACGTTGCGCGCAAGCGCATGCTGATGGGTGGCATCGGCCTGTTCGTCGTCGCCAACCTGGCCACTATCGTGGCGCCGAATATCGGCATCGCGCTGGCAACGCGAGCGCTCGCGGGGCTCGGCGCCGCCATGTTTTCACCGACGGCGAGCGGCACCGGCGCGATGCTGGTGCCGCCCGAACGGCGCGGTTACGCGCTGTCGATCATCGTGGCGGGGCTGACCAGTTCGACCGCGTTGGGCTCGCCGCTGGGCGCGGTAATCGGCGGTCTTGCGAGTTGGCACTGGACGCTGGTCTTTGTCGCGGCGCTGGGCCTGGCTGCCTTTGCCGGGATCTGGGCCTTCATGCCGGAGGTGCCGCTTGCACCGGCGATCTCACTGTCGAAACGTCTCGCGCCGCTGGCCGATTCACGCGTGGGCCTGACGCTCACCGCAACCGTGCTCGCACAGATCGGCACCTTCACGATCTTCAGCTATTTCCCGCTTGTGTTCGACCGTGCCACGGGCCATAGCCCGATGGTGCTCGGCGCGCTCCTGGTGCTCTACGGCCTCGCCGGAACGGCATCGAATCTTTTGACTGGCCGCATTCTCGACAAGGTCGGTTCGCGCAAGGTGCTCATTCTGATGCTCGCGGCAGTGGCCGCCGTGCTCTTCACGATGCCGTGGTCCAGCGCCCATCTCTGGAGCGCCGCGCTCGCCGTGATCGTCTGGGGTGCCTGTTCGTGGGGCTTTCTCGTGCCGCAGCAGTTCCGCCTTGCCAGCCTGAATCCGTCGATGACCGCTGTGCTGGTGGGCCTGAACACGTCGGGCACGTATATCGGCGTGTCGATTGCCGGTGCAGTGGGCGCGGCCGCAATCCCGCTCGTCGGCGGGCATCAGCTGGGTTTTCTGTCGAGCATCTCGGTTGTCGTGGCGCTGTTTGTTTCCGAACTGGCGAGCCGGCGCATTGCCTCGGTGGAGAAAAAAACCAACGCTGTTGCGGCGTAACTGTCGACTCGTCCAGACGCTGCCAGCCGATCAGGTCAAAGCGCCGAAACAAAGCGATCTAGCCGTCCACTGCTAAGGCCCGATTGTCGGGCGCATTGGAATTCGACAATAACGCCGCGATGCGCGCCTTCGCTTGCGCAAGAATGCGCGCCGACAACTCGGGATCATCGACGATCCGCGAAACCGTGACGGCACCCAGGATCGCAGAGAACACGAACATGGCCGCGCCTTCGTCCGCTGCACCGTTTGCAGACAGGGTGTCGATCAGCGCGCGATAACCGCGCGTTGCGGCGCGGCGCGTTTCGCTGTCTGCGCGGGCAAGCTCGCTGCCCATTGCAATCAACGGACATTCGCCCAGACAGGCTGCACGGTTTTGATCCATCAAAAAGGCCTCGAAATGTTCGATGAACGCCTGTTCGCCATGTTCAAACGAAGCGTCGATCGCGTCGAGCGTCGATGCCATGCCGGCCGCGCAGGCCTGCGCAACCAGTTCCTCCTTGGAGGCGAAATGCCGATAAAACCCGCCATGCGTCAGGCCCGCCGCGGACATGATTTCCGCCACGCCGCTCGCATGAATCCCATTGCTGCTGAACACCTGCGCGGCGGCCTCGACGATGCGTTTGCGCGTAGCCGCCGTCTCCGATTTCGATTTCTTCATACCGTCACTCCCCGCTGCACTGGCAGCGTCATTTCATATCTGCTTTCCCCGATGTTTCAGAACATAGTCGCCCGTCTGCCGATCTTGCCGCAGGCTCAGGAGCCTTGACATTCTGGATTATACTCACTATCTTGATCGCAGATAGTTAAGGTTGATCATCTAACGCGGATTTGGGCGAAGGCCGGTAGTGGTCCACACGTTGTCCAGCGCGTTTAACTAATCAGGATTACTATGAATCAGCGTATTGATCAGGCCGAGGAACGGGTTGTCGTACCCGATAGTCCGGCCCATTCCCGCTCCCCGCGTTGGGTAGGCAAAGCCATCGCCGTGGCGGTCGTTGTGGCCGTGGCCGCTACGGCGTGGCACATGCGCGGCTCGCATTCGGCAGCCGCAGCAGCGCCACCGCCGCCGCCCGTCGCCATCAGCGCGCCGTTGCAGCACGATATCGAAACGCGGCTTGGCTTTCTCGGGCAATTCTCTGCGGTAAATCGCGTTGAGATTCGCGCGCAGGTTGGCGGCACGCTTACGCAGATCAACTTCAAGGACGGCGATATCGTCCACAAGGGCGACCTGCTTTTCGAAGTCGATCCCGAGCCGTACCAGATCAAGCTCAGCGAAGCCAGCGCGCAACTGGAATCCACCAATGCGCGCCTCGCACTGGCCACGCGCGAGTTGGCGCGTGCGCAGGAATTGCAGCGCGCAGAAGCCGGCACGGTCGAAAACGTCGATCAGCGCGTTGCCGAGCAACACGCGGCGCAGGCGGCAGTCGATAACGCGAATGCCCTCGTGCGCGACGCGAAGTTCGATCTGGACCGCTGCGCGATCAAGGCGCCGTTCACTGGCCGCATGGGCACGCACCTCGTTTCGACGGGCAATCTCGTTTCGGGTAGCCGCGCGGGCAGCACCCCCACTACGTTGCTCGCGACCATCGTGTCGCTCGATCCGGTCTATCTCGACTTCGATATGAGCGAGAACGATTACGCGGCATTCCAGCAGTCGCGCCCCCACCCGCAAGGGCCGCTTGCGGACACGGTCAATATCTCGCCAACCGGCGCAACCGGTTTCACGCGCCAGGGCACGCTCAACTTCATCGACAATGCGCTCGACCGGTCGAGCGGCACGATCCATGCGCGCGCAACGATTCCGAACGCCGATCTTTCGCTCACGCCTGGCGGCTTTGCGCGCGTGCGGCTCGCCACATCTGCGCCGCAACCCGCGCTGCTCGTCCCCGATGCGGCCGTGCTTGCCGATCAAACCGATCACATGGTCTTTGTCGTTGGCCCGGACGATGTCGCCACACCGAAAAAGGTTGAGATAGGCGACTTGCGCGGCGGCTTGCGTGTCATTCGTGCGGGTCTCGTGCCGACCGACAAGGTGATTATCGACGGCCTGCCCAAAGTGAGGCCGGGCGCGAAAGTCTCGCCGCATGCGGGCACCATTGAGTTCACGTCGTCGCAAGACGACGGCGGAGCCAAATCATGAAACTGACGCACTTCTTTATTGAGCACCCGCGTTTCGCAGCAGTGCTGAATATCTTTGCCGTTCTGATCGGGCTGGTGACGATGTACTCGTTGCCGGTTGCCCAGTATCCGAATATCGTCCCGACAACCATCCAGATCACCACGTCCTATCCCGGCGCTTCGGCGGACACGATCGCACGCACGGTGGCCACCCCGCTCGAACAGGCCATCAACGGCGTCGAGAATATGGATTACATTTCGAGCCAGTCGACCGGCAACGGCCAGCTCAAGATCACGGTCATCTTCAAGGTGGGCACCGATGCGAACGTGGCGCTGATGCTCACGCGCAATCGTGTTGAAGATACCTTGTCGCGCTTGCCGGAACCCGTGCAATTGCAGGGCGTTCAGGTGAAGAAGACGATCGAGGCGCTGCTGCTGGGCGTACACGTCTATTCTCCGGATGGTTCGCGCAGCCCCGAATACCTGTCCAATTACATGCTCAAGATTCGCGACCAGATCGCGCGATTGCCGGGCGTGTCGGATTTCCAGTTGTTCGGCGAGCGTCAATACGCCATGCGTATCTGGATCGACCCCGATAAAGCCGCCGCCTACAACATCAGCGCCAGCGATGTGCTGAACGCGCTGCGTGCGCAGAATGCCCCGGTTTCAGCCGGTGTGCTCAACCAGCCGCCGATTTCAAGCAATGGCGCTTACCAGATCAACGTCGAAGCGTTAGGCCGCCTGACTACGCCCGAACAGTTCGGCGATGTCGTCGTCAAGTCCGATGCCGACGGCCGCGTCACGCGCGTTCGCGATATCGGTCGCGTGGAACTCGGTTCGGTCGACTACGGCTCGAAAGCCTACGCCGACCGCGCCGCAGCCGCACCGTGGTTCGTGGTCGCCACGCCGGACGCCAACGTGGTGCAGGTGGAAAACGCCGTCTGGAGCAAGATGGCCGAGTTGAAAAAACAGTTCCCGCCGGGCGTCGATTACATGAAGATCTACGACCCGACCACATTTGTCGGCCAGTCGATCGAGGAAGTGATCAAGACGATTGTCATTGCGATTCTGCTGGTGGTGGGCGTGGTGTATCTGTTCCTGCAGAACTGGCGCGCCACGATTATTCCGGTGGTAGCCATTCCGGTTTCGTTGCTGGGCACTTTCACGATCCTCTCGCTCTTTGGCGCGTCGATCAATAATCTCTCGCTGTTTGGCATCGTGCTCGCGGTGGGTATCGTGGTGGACGATGCGATCGTCGTGGTGGAAAACGTCGAGCGGAATATGGCGCTGGGCATGACGCCGCGCGAAGCCGCGCATCAAACCATGAACGAGGTTTCCACCGCACTCATTGCGATTGCACTCACGCTATGCGCAGTGTTCGGTCCGGCTGCGTTGATGTCCGGCATTTCGGGCCTGTTTTTCAAGCAGTTTGCGATCACCATCGCGGCTTCCACGGTCATTTCGTGCTTCGTCTCGCTCACGCTGAGCCCGGCGCTGTGCGCAGTGCTGCTCAAGCCGCACAACATGGAACGCGCGCACGAGCCCGCAACGACCACGCTCGGCCGCATGCATCACGCAGTGTTCGGCCGCTTCAATACATCGTTCGAATGGCTCTCCGGTCGCTACGGCAAACTCACAGGACGCTTCGTTCGCGCCACGACGGTCATGCTTATCGTCTATGCCGGCCTGATCGCGGCAACCGGCATCCAGATGGCCAGAATGCCAACGGGTTTTATCCCCGAACAGGACATTGGTTATCAGGCCATTATCGTGCTGCTGCCGCCGGGTTCCAGCCTCGAACGCACGGACAAGGTGGTGCGCGAAGTGAACGATATCGCGCTGAAAACCAAGGGCATCGATCACACCTCGCCGGTGACGGGCTTCGATGTGACGACCGGCACGATTGCGCCGAATGTCGGCACGATCTTTACCGGCCTGCCTTCGCTGTATGGCGAGCACGTCCCGGGCGTCAATGCCGCAACGATGCTGGTGACGTTGCGTCAACGCCTGGCAGGTGTGAAGGACGCGGTGGTGATCGTGGTGAATCCGCCGCCGGTTCAAGGGTTGGGCGCAGCGGGCGGCTTCAAGATGATGCTGGAGGATCGCGGCGGAGTCGGTCCGCAGGCGCTCGCGCAGGCGGCCAATGCATTGGTTGGCGCGGCGAACAAGGACAAGGCCTTCGGTGGTGTGTTCACGCTCTATAACGCGGGCGCACCGTCTGTCTATGCGGATGTCGATCGACTGAAGGCCGAAAAGGTCGGACTCACGCCAACCGACGTCTTCTCGACGATGGAGCTTTATCTCGGCTCGCAATATGTCAACGACTTCAATTATCTGGGCCGCACCTATCAGGTTCGTGTGCAGGGCGACGAAGCATTCCGCAGGACTCCGGAAGATCTTGGAAGACTGAAGGTGCGTAATGCGTCGGGCGAAATGGTGCCGATTGGTACGGTGGCGACCTTCAAGGACAACACCACGCCCTATCGTGTGCCGCGCTACAACCTGTATCCGGCTGCGGAAATCATGGGCGCGGCCGCACCCGGGGTTTCGTCGGGCGACGCAATGAAGCGCATGGAGCAACTCGCAAACCAGGTTCTGCCAAATGGTGTCTCGTTCGAATGGACCGACCTCGCTCATCAGCAGGAAGAACAGAAAATGTCGCCGCTGGTGATCTTCGCGGCATCGGCACTGTTCGTGTTCCTCGTGCTCGCGGCCCAGTACGAAAGCTGGAAAACGCCGCTGGCCATCGTGCTGATCGTGCCGATGTGCCTGCTTGCTGCAGCGGTTGGGCTGAATATGCGCGGCATGCCTATCGACATCCTGGCGCAGATCGGCTTCGTGGTGCTGGTGGGATTGGCGGCGAAGAACGCGATTCTGATCGTGGAGTTCGCCAAACAAAGACAGGACGAAGACGGCGTCGGCGCGGAAGATGCGGCCACGCATGCTGCCCACGTGCGTTTGCGTCCGATTCTGATGACCTCGCTGGCGTTTATCGCCGGGGTCGCGCCGTTGGCGATTGCAAGCGGTGCGGGCTCGGAAATGCGTCAGTCGCTGGGCACCACGGTTTTCTTCGGCATGCTCGGCGTCACGATCTTCGGCCTTGCGTTCACACCCGCGTTCTATGCGTTTGTGCGCAAGCTCGGTATCAGGAATGCGCGTGCATTGCCGCGCAAACTCAGCAGTGGAGCAGCCAAATGAGTCACTTCCTCGCTAGAACCTCGAAGGCGATAATCGGCAGTCTGATCGTAAGCGCGGGCCTCGTGGGCTGCGCGGTGGGCCCGAACTACGTGGCGCCCCAGACCGACATGGTGCCGTTTCATAACACCGAGGCGGTCGCCAACCGGCAGACCACGCTGCCCGCGCCGAGGCTCGACAAGTGGTGGACCGGATTCAACGATCCGATGCTGGAAAAAGTCGTCCAGCGCGCGCTCGATCAGAATCTCGATCTGCAGGCGGCTATCGCACGGGTGAGCCAGGCACGCGCGGCGGCCCAGGCCGCAGGCGCGCAGTTGCTGCCGACCGTCGATGCCGGTGGTTCGGCCACGGCAGAGCACCAGAGCACAACGAGCCCGCTCGGCACGCTCGCCAGCGCGTTCCCCAATTACAGCCGCGACCAGAAACAGTATGTGGTGGGCGCGACCGCAAGCTGGGAAATCGATCTCGCAGGCGGCCTGCGGCGTGCCCACGCCGCCGCCCGCGACGAGGAACAGGCAGCGCAAGCCGCACAACTCGGCACCCGCATCACGGTGGCTGCCGATGCCGCCGACGCTTATCTGCAGGTGCGCGGCCTCCAGGCGCAAGTGGCCGTCACGCAGGATCAGATCGATACGGATGCGCATCTGCTCAATCTCGTGCAGGCGCGCAAGCAGGCGGGCGCGGCCGACGAGCGCGAGGTCGCTCAGGCCGAAGCGTTGCTGCGTCAGGCGCGCGCGAGTCTGCCCGCTCTGCGTATCGCACTCGAGGCGCAATTGAACCGCCTCGATGTGCTGATGGGCGCGCAGCCTGGCACCTATGCGGCGGAGCTCAATACGAACGCCGCCATCATTCCTGAAGTGCCTGCCATCGGCACCGGCGATCAACCGGTCGATGTGCTGCGGCGGCGCCCGGATATCATCGCGGCCGAACGGCATCTGGCGGCCACCAACGAAAGCATTGGCGTTGCCATCGCCGATTACTATCCGAAGATTTCTCTTTCGGGCGCATTGGGTTTCGACAGCATTTCGACCAATCATCTGTTCAGCGCCAGGTCCTTCGAGCCGATCGGCACGGGCGCGTTGCAGTGGCGGCTGTTCGATTTCGGCAAGGTGGACGCCGAAGTCAAACAGGCGCGCGGCGCTAATGCCGAAGCGCTGGCGCAGTACAAGGAGGCCGCGCTCAAGGCAACCGAAGATGTCGAAAATGCCTTGATGGCGCTGTCGCAGTCGGAAATTCGCGCTCAGGAAATCGAGCAGGAAGTGACGGCGCTCACCAGGGCGCGCGATCTTTCGGAGAAGGCTTATCGCGCCGGTTCGATCACGCTGACCGACGTGCTCGATGCAGACCGGCAATTATTGCTCGCGCGCGATGACCTCGATGCAACCAAAGCCGATGCCGCGCGCGCAGCAGTGAGAACGTTCCGCTCGCTCGGCGGCGGATGGGATGCGCCGCAACCGGTCACGCAACCTGTCACACAGCAGGCCGCGCAGAAAGCCGTGGCGAAAGGCTGATGACGTGCCTGTTCTGAAGGCTCGCGCCTTCGGAACAGGGCAAATGGACTCAACTCAAGTGAAGCGCTGGCTCCGAATGGCCGGCGGCAGCGGATGACGCGATGTCGAGAACGACGGTTCCATCGGTGTATTTGGACTACTACCTATTTTTGTCCATGCGCGCATTTGTTCGATGGGATTCGCGCTTTCCACCACATCGTATCCCGCACTGGTAAGCCGATATTCAGCGGCTGTCGTGCATTCGGTCACGAGGCCCATATCTTTGAGTAGTGCTAGATGCAACCTGATTTCCGGCCAGCTATGATTTCCCTGCTTGCCCACTCCGGTTTCAATGTCCTTGCAGCACTGCGTTGGCTTTTCGTCGTCCTGCATGAATGACAGTATTGCGCTCAAAAGCTCGGCGTTCCTGCGCATGGTTGACCTCCATAAGTGGCCTGCCTGAGTTTCACAATACACCGCCAGCGCAGAAGATGCACACGATCGAAGAGGAATGACGTCGCCACCAGGGAAAGCACTAGATTATGAACATACTCCGTAATTTTTAGGGCGAAAGAGCGTCTGTGAATGTAGAAGCTCCCCATTTTATGGGGAGCAGTTATCCGATTTCGACAGTAGCTCAAAGCGGCGTCTTTTCTTATAGTTGCTTGAAGAAACTTAGTGACCGTCGCAGGTTTCCCGACGGTTATTTTCCCGACAGATCATTGAAATCAGGAAGGCATCATGTCTATTGCAGACCAATTCCGCCAGCTTCACGATAACTCGACGCCGCTTCGGTTACCCAACGTCTGGGACGCGGGAAGCGCACGTCTTGCCGAAGCGCAAGGCGCACACGCGATCGCCACCACCAGCGCGGGCTTTGCGTGGGCATTGGGGTATCAGGACGGCCGCGTTTTACCGTTCGACGAAGTCGTTGCCAGCGTGCGGCGCATCGTTCGCGTATTGAATGTGCCTTTGTCCGTCGACATCGAGAATGGCTATTCCGACGATCCGCAAACCGTGGCGCATCACGTCATGCAATTGGTCGAGCTGGGCATTGCGGGCATCAATATCGAGGACGGTCGCGACGCGCCTTCGCTGCTGGCCGAAAAGATCCGCGCTATTTGGGAAGCCGTTTCGAAAGCGGGCGCCGATCTATTTATCAATGCGCGTAGCGACGTGTTTCTCGCCAACCTCGTCGACAAGCCAAGACAAGCGCACGAGGCAATCGCGCGCGGCGATCTCTACGCGGCTGCAGGTGCCGATGGCCTGTTCCTCCCCGCGCTCGCCAAGCCCGCCGATATCGCTGCAATCGTCAGCGCGATTACCGTGCCGCTGAACCTGATGGCCGTGCCTGGCCTTCCCGATGCCGCGACGCTCGGACAACTCGGGGTTCGCAGGCTGAGCGCCGGTGGTGCGATTTCGCAGATCGTCCTGCAAACGGCGAAGACATGGATGCAGGACTTTCTACAGGACGGCCGTTCGGATGGACTCTATGACAAGGCCTTGCCGTATGCTGAGATTCAAGCCCTGTTCGCCGGGCTCGCCACGCAGTCAGATTGAATCGCGCATAACAACGCTTTCAAAGGAAAACGGATCATGCTCCAACTTCGCCCCGGATGCGAATGCTGCAATAAAGACCTGCCGCCCGATTCGACGGATGCGCGCATCTGCTCGTTCGAATGCACGTTTTGCAGCGATTGCACCGATCAGGTCCTGAACGGCATCTGCCCGAATTGTGGCGGAGAACTGGTGACGCGACCGCGCAGGCCAGCGGATAAGCTCGTAAAGTTTCCGGCCTCGACCGAACGTGTTTTCAACGAGAACTGCAGCGCTAAGGGTAGCGAAGGCAACGTGGACTGAACACGCTGCCTGAACATCATTGCAGCTTGGGCCTGGCGCTTCGCCCCGCGCCACTGGCAACAAGCGTCATCGATGAAAGCACGACCAGCACAAGGCCATAGGCATCGGTGGTTGCACGCAAGCCAATCACATGCGCCAGCGTCCCTGCGAGAATCGCAGGAATGCTGAATGCCAGGTAGCTCAGGATATAGAACGCGGCCATTAGCCCGGCGCGTTCGTGTGACTCCGCAAGCGGCATGACCGAACGCAATGCCCCTTGAAATGCAGCGCCAAAACCCGTTCCGGCGATGGCCGTGCCCGTAAAAAAGACGCCTGCACTTTGAGCGTGGACGCCCGCCAGCGTGATGAGCAATCCCACCACCAGCGCCGAGGCACCGAATCGCAACACGTACACGGTAGCGAGTTTGCGCAGCGCCAGGATGGCGGCAAATCCGCCCATGGTCAACGCAAATACGACCCAGCCACCTATCGTTGCATCTGCTATACCGATCACCGCGCGGGCCAACGTCGGCCCCAGCGACAGATAAAAGCCGCCTAAAGCCCATACGGCGATATCGACAGGCGCGACGCGCAACATGGCGCCACGGGCGGCGCGCGGAATGTTCACGCGGGGAATCAGCGCTGCAATGGCGCCCGGCACGCGGCTTACCGTTTCGGGCAGAGCAATGGCGAATGCGGCCTCGATAAAAAGCATCGCAGTCAGCGCGATAAAGATCGACTGCATGGGCCACGGTGCATACGCGACCAGCATGCTCGCACCCAATGCACCCGCGCCCATGCCGCCAAGCGAAGCGAGTGCATTCACCAGGGGCCCGAGCGTGCGGCTTTCATCGAGAATGGCCGCGCCCAATGCACTGGTTGCCGCGCCGGTTGCGAAGCCCTGCACGACGCGCGCCGCAATCAGCATGGAGGCGTTGTGCGATTCGACGAACACCAGCATCGCAACGATCTCCAGCAGGATGCTGCCCACAATCACGGGCCGTCTTCCGATGTGATCCGACAACGAACCGGTCGTCAGCAATGCGACCAGCAGGCTGAATGCGTAGCTGGCAAAGACCAGCGTGAGCATGGCCGGCGAGAAGCCAAACGCATCCTGATAGAGCCGATAAAGCGGCGTAGGCGCGCTGGACGCACCGAAGAATGTCGCGACGGTGAGCGCGTAAATCGACAGTGCGCGCCATTTGCGCGAGGCGCTGGGCATCGCGAGGGTCGTTATCTGTTCTGCTGACATGGGTCTCTCCGGCTGTTAACGCAACAAAATTGCTTTAGCGAATTCTGGCCCAAGCCGATCCTTAATGCAACTTTTTAGCGTTAGTGGCATACTGCCGGACGATCGGCGCATGTCGCGCCGGCGATCGCGGCAACAGGCAGAGAACAGGCAGGAGTCAAAGCAATGGTGGTACGTGAAGGCTTGCGGCCCGGCGGGCGCAGCGCACGAGTGCAGGAATCCGTGCATAACGCGGTGAAGACGCTCCTGACGGAGCTATCGCGCGACGAGATCACGGTCGCGATGATCGCCCAGCGCGCCGACGTCACGCCATCGACGATCTATCGACGCTGGGGCGATCTGCAATCGCTGCTTGCCGATGTCGCCGTCGAACGCTTTTACCCCGATAGCGTGCCGGCCGACACAGGCTCGCTCAGAAGCGACCTGGAATCATGGGCGCAGACGTATCAGGAAGAGATGACTTCGTCGCCGGGCCGGGCAATGATCCGCGACGTGCTCGCCGCCATGGAGACCGACGGCAGCGGACCAGCATGCCAATGCGCAGATATCGTGCGGGCGCAGGTACAGGTGATATTCGATCGCGCGCTGGCCCGCGGCGAGCCCATTCCGGCGATGCATGACGTGCTCGATCAAGTCATTGCGCCCGTCATGTACCGGATGCTGTTCGACAATCTGCCGCTCGATCCCGGCTTCGCGCGCCACTGCGCCAGCGCGTTACTCGATGCGTTCGTGCCTGGCCGTAATCGCCGAAAAAGCCGTGCCCAGAAGGCCTGAGCAAAAGCCAATGCGCTGAATTGCCCACTTTTCCAGGCAGCGTAATCGCGCGCCTTGACGGGACGATGGCCCCTACGGGGCACAGCCATGTGGATTATCATGGCTATCCTCAGCGATCATTGTCCAGGAGTGAAACATGGGATCTTCCCAAGCAGAAAAAGCGGAATCGCATCAGCGTATTGTCGATGTTGCAGCACGCCGCTTTCGCGAACTCGGTCTGGAAGGCATCAGCGTCGCCGACATCATGAAGGAAGCCGGCATGACCGTCGGCGGCTTTTACAAGCACTTTGCCTCGCGCGACGACCTGGTGGTCGAGGCGATCGCGGCCGCTTGCGAGGAAATGGAAGCGTCGGTCCTGACCGCGCAACCCACGTTGAAGAAGAGCATCCAGACGTATCTCTCGGAAGAGCATCGCGATAACGTCAGCGGCGGCTGCCCAATATCGGCGCTGGTCAACGACGCCGCGCGCAGCACGGATGGCGCGCGCGAGGTCTACACCGAACGTCTGGAAGGCAGCCTCGCGCTGCTCGAAAGCCAGATGCCTGAAGGCACCGAAGGCAATCTGCGCGCGAAGGCCATGCTGATTTACAGCGCCTATGTGGGTGCGCTCGGCCTCTCGCGCGCGGTCTCCGATCCCAAGCTTTCGCGCCAGATTCTGAATTCCGTTTCGGCTGAGTTGATCTCCCTCTTTCCCGCCAGGAAGTCTTGAGATTCCGGCGCCCGGTCGACGGTGCATCGGGATGCATTCCAGGCGAGTCGCACGGACAGCCGATCAACCCGCGCCAGGCTTGGCGGCTTTGCTACGCGCAAGCAACTGCCGAATGCGCAGAAGGTGCAGGTCGCCCACGGAAGTGTGCGTGGACTCGCCTTCGATTGCGCGGCGCTGGACGGGCGGCCACGCGCCCAGATACCGGCACAGCGCAGAAACAAACGGCCGACGCCCGCCCTCGGACAAACGCTGCATAGCCGCCCGCACGCGCTCCGCGCCTACGTTCGCCATCAGCCAGTCCAGATTCTCGCGATCCTCGGCATTCACAATGCGGATAAGCGATTCCATGTGACCTCCATACTGGATGCATGCACATACTGTTAATTTATACAGTATTTTGCGCATTCGCAAGCATGGTGTCGCTGGCAATCGATAGTGGGCGGCCCCTGCGCCCTGGCTAGCCTTCCTGCACGATATCGGCGATCTGGTACACCCGCGCGTTCAGCACCGGAAGCTGCGGCGGCTCCTGCGCGATGCCCCAGGCGCTCAGCAAGCCCTCGAAGCACGGCGCTGCAATGCCCGCGCGCGGCTCCGGCAACGCCGCGCCGGTCGATCGATAGCGAGCCAGACCGCGCGCGCCGGCCGTCACCCGAACGGCCGCACCGTGGCGGATGGCATAGCGAATCACGTCCGAAGCCTCGCGCGAATTCATCAACCCCGACGCGACGATTTCACTGACCGACGCGCTTTCGCGTTGCGCCAGCCAGCCCAGCAATGTGAGCGCACTTGCGTGGACTTTCATGCCTGACCTCTCCCCTGCGGCCTGATTTTGCTTATTTGATTGTTCTGTCCATGGCGAAGGTTTGAGGCGCGCGATATCCGCCTTTGGGCCTTCGTGTCGTCGTTGCGTTGCTGTTATGTCGCCAGTGTGGCTCGACAAATCAGTTATCGGTCTGGCTCAGCGGGAGCTTTAATCGGCTCTTGGGATGGCCGTTCGGCGCGAGTCCATTTTTGGCCGCTTAATGTCTACCAGGCATTTGAAAAGCCGCTTAATCGACAAAGGGACTTCCATGACCGTGATCGCGCAGGTTTCCGATATCCACGTCCGCCCGCGCGGGCGGCTGTATCAGGATTGCGTCGACTCGAATGCGATGTTCGCGGAGGCCATCGAAACGCTCAATCGCCTGGACCCTGCGCCACAACTCGTGCTGATCACCGGCGACCTGACCGACGAGGGCGAGCCCGAGGAATATGCCATGCTGCGCAAACTGCTCGCGCCGCTGAAGCATCCCTATGCGGTCATGCCGGGCAATCATGACGATCGTGCACACCTACGGAGTGCGTTTGGCGACCAGCCCTTGCTGCCGCGAGAAGGCGAGCTGAACTTCGGTATCGATGTCGATCAGGTGCGAGTCTTGGCGCTGGATACGACGGTTCCAGGATTTCACCACGGCGAACTCTCCGAGGCCACGCTGCTCTGGCTGGAGCGTGAGCTTGTGGCCTGCACAGGGAGACCGGCGATCATCGCCATGCATCACCCTCCGTTCACGACCGGGATACCCTATCTCGATCTCTACGGCCTGCGGCAGCCCGAAGCGTTAAGCGCTCTTCTCGCGAAACACGCTCACGTCGACAGGATCATCGCCGGACACGTGCACCGGTCGATGCATACGCGCCTTGGAGCGGTTCCCGTCGTGACCTGTCCCAGCACCACGACGCAGATCGCGCTGCGCCTTCACGCGGGCGCAGAGGCCGCTTCATGGATGGAACCACCGGCCTTCATGCTTCATCACTGGAGCGATGCGGGGAATAACACGGTATCGCATCTGTGCTACATCGGCCAGTTCGAAGGACCATTGCCGTTCGCCTGAGCGTCGTTTGCGGCGACAATCCGCTTTCGTCGATGGACCCATCGACGTTCACTTTCACGCTCAGAAACCGGTCGCAGCCGATGGCGTAACAAGGGTGAATGCGCATGGTCTGCAGACATCGCTGCGGGAACTAATAGGTCAATCCCTATGGTTCAATCGCCGAAATGCGCTTGAGGTGAACGTCTATGGTTTTCAGATGTTTACGTTTTCTCTGCCAGCGACGGGCAGTTTACGTGTTTTCAGTTAACACGTTTACACCCTTTAATAGTTTACGCATCCAGATCCCTTACCTGGCTTGGCTTTCAGAGGGAAAAGGTCAACGCGGATGGTTCGTTGGGTGCAAGCGCATGGTTCTATAGGTTAACGAACATGGTTTCCATGGCGAATGACTATGGTTCGATACGTCAACGCACATGGGTCAAAGGCCAACAGCTATGGTTCGCGGGGCTTTGCGGGCCTGCAAAACGGTCTGTTTCGCGTGCCCGATCGACCCCGTTCGGCCCCAATCTTCGCGCTATGGGTGCAAATCTATGGTTCTCCGCTCTCGGGCAAAAATCCAGGGTGTTACCTTCAATAACGCCGCCATGTTATTGATTTTTATTGACTAATTTCTAACACCTCGCTACCCGTAGGGCGGCATACGAAGGGTCAAAGGATAACGGCCATGGTTCTTGAGGTGAAAGGCTATGGTTCGTTTGCCCGGCTTTTCGCATGATTGGTCAACGGCTATGGTTCCCGGACACCTGTTTCTGCCGATAGAGCATGCAAATCGGCCTCAGGTGAACGCCTATGGTTCTGGTGACAGCCAGATCCGCGATTTTCAGGCACGGGGAACTCACTTAGGGTGAATGCCTATGGTTCAGAATCGCTATAGGAGTGAGCACTTGCTAACTCATAAATCCTTGTTTTATCGATGTTTTATCGAAAGACGCACCATAAAAAGCTTCAGGTGAACGCGTATGGTTCACTCAGAACGGCACTTCGCGGGGTAATTTCCGCAGGGTTGAAGGTGAACGCGGTACAGTGTATTGTTACCCCGAATTGCCCTTCCGACCTGAAGCTACTGTGCCGAAGAAGAACGAGACAAAAACCGACCCGACTCAGATCGCCCTCTTCCAGATCCCCGAGTTACCGGAGCCTTTCCGGAAGGCTGTACCCGCTGTACACATCGCGCCCCAGGCGGGACCGATTTCGTTGCAGCAGGCGAAGATGTTCAACGCCCTGATCAAGAACGCGATCGAACAGAACAAGGAAGGTGAACGCGTATGGTTCGAATACACGGTCGGCGATCTGATTTCCGACGTCGGCCTGAACACGAAGAACCGTGACTACGTGAAGGCGACGATCAACTCGCTGGTCGGCTTCGTCGTCAACTGGGATCACCTGTCGGGCAAGCCGGAATGGAACGCCAGCGGTCTGGTGGCCGGCGCGAAGTTGTCCGGGTCCATCCTCAAATACCAGTTTTCCGAGAACATCCGCGAGATCCTGATGAATCCGCGGATCTACGCGAGCATCGATATGCGTATCGCTCGCGAGTTCAAGCGCGGCCATTCGCTGACCTTGTGGGAAAACGTCGTCCGGTATGAAGGCGTGGGCCGTACGCCGCGTCTGAGCGTCGATACCTTGCGCGACCTGCTGTTAGGCATGGACTGGAAGCGCGGTTCCTACGCGCAGTACAAGACGTTCAAGAGCCGCGTGCTGTTGCCGGCGCTCGAAGAGATCAACCGCATTGCCGATCACGAGGTCGAACTGCAGGAGTTCAAGGTGGGCCGCACCATCGCTGAAGTCCAGTTCACGATCAGCGGCAAGGTGAAGCCGGAGCTGTTGCAGGAAGACGATCTCGATTTGCTCGGCGCGATCACGAAGCTGGATATTCCGCTGACCGAGGCGCGCAAGCTGCTTGCCGAGCACGGCGCGGAAGCCATTCAGAAGGCCCTGAACTACACGGAGCAACGCCTGAGCAAGAAGAACGCTCAGCCCGTGGAGAACGTCGGCGCGTACTTCCGCAAGGCGTTGCTGGGCGGATGGCAGATCGAGGAGCCCAAAGGCAGCGCGTCGCGCAAGGTCGTCGCCACGGAATCGCGCCAGGAGCAGGCCGAAGACCAGTTGCTCGCGAAACTGCAGGCGTTCCGGGCTGGCGAAGCGAAGGGCTATTTCAATGAACTCGATGCGGATGAGCAGACCGCCTATGTCTCGCGCTACAACGAGCAACAGCCCGCGACGCCGTTGAAGCTGTTGGCTGGCAAGAAGCCGAAGAAGGCCGCGGAGGCGGCGTTCTTCAACTGGCTCGCCGAGCAGGTCTGGGGCAAGCCGACGGACCGCGATCTCCTGAACTTCCTGCTGACGAACGCCGCGACCGGCGCGAAGTAAGCGGAGCGGCAGGCAGACGGCGCGCAAGGCGTCGTTTGCTGCCGGTTCGTATTGCAAACTTGCCAGGCTGCCGTTTTCGCCTGTTACCCGACCGCCCGATGTGTCGCCAGCAAGAGTTGCGGGCTGGTCGCGGCAATCTGCCGACGCAAGGTCAACGCTCGGCCCTCGCTGCATCCCAGCAGCCGCACAATCTCCGAAATCGAGTTGGTCGCAGCGCCGGATTCGAGCGCGTCGCGCAGCACCCTTTCCTCTTCCTCGTCGCTGCGCATGAGCGTGCTGTTGCTCATTGCCGATGACGCAGTCTCTGCGTGCGGGATGCGGGTTTGAGCCGCATTATTCATTGGCTCGGAATCGTTCGCTGCCGGCTGGGACATGGTGTAGATCATCGCCAGCGGCTTCGGTGCGGGACTGTCTGCTGCGAGGTGAAACGCCTCTTTCGCCGGTTCGCGTTGTTCCGCCGGGGCCTGCTCCTGCCTGGGCCGCGACAAGGCGACGTACCAGGAAAAGCACGCGATGCTTTCGAGAAGCCAGCCGAAGAAGATCGCCATGGCGAGGTCGATCGTCGTCGCCGGCACGCCCAGCCAGAGCGACAACTTCGTCGATACAGGGTCGCCGCGTTGTGAATCCTGACGCGCAATCGCGTGGGCACGCTCGGCGGCCGTGCGGTCGTTGTCTCGCTCGACGCGCCGCGCCTGATCCAGTTGCCCCTTGATCGAATCGAGCTGACTGCGCAGCGTTCGGCGTCGCACGTCCAGCGCGCGGCAATCGTCATGGCACTTCGCCAGCGTCGACTGGTTCAGCGCCCCTTCGACGCGCGCCTGCTGACGCAACAGCGCCGAGATCGCCTCGCTCGTGGTCAGGTCCGCGGGCGCAGCGCCTGGCACCGCCACTTGCCCCGCACGGACGTCGCCGGCATGCTGCTGTGCCGCCAGGAAGAACGTGCCGTGCGTGTAGCCCGTCGACACCATGGCTGCGGCCCACAATCCGTACGCGACGATGCGGATTCCGTGGCGCGCACCGTGCGTCATGGCCGGGATCAAATGAGCGCCGAGCAGCAGCGACAGGCCAACGGTCACCCAGATCAGCTGTTCGGCCTCGGTGCCGCCGCGCTCGCGGCCGGCCATCCACGTGATGGCGATGGATGCGCTGGTCGCGACGGCGGCGAGACCCAGCGCGAGCCGCCGCGTGCCCGATGAAATGCCGGGGGGGACCGTCATTGCGCGTCCGGCTCGTCGCTGCCCGGCTTCGACGTGACGAATCGCTGCAGCGCCTGCTGGATGGCTTCCTGCAACCGGTCGCGAACGTCGATCGGCAGCCCGGAAACGCGCAGATCCAGACGATCTTCGCCGTAAGTCTTGAGGCTACCGACGCTCTCGCCGCTCGGCAGACGGAAATCCACGCGGCGATTGAAGACCGGGCGCGAATTGGCCTTGCCGCCCGCCGACGCGGCCTTGAGACCGGCGATCGCCGCCTGCACGCGCTTGATGGCGTAGTCGCCATTGGCGATGTGCTCGATCAGCTTGGCGGTGGCGGCTTCGTCGTGACCGCTGACGGCCCAGTAGCGGCCCACCTCATAGGCCTTGCGCAGGCCCATCTCTTCAGCCGGGATCGCGACCATGAGTTCGAGCAGATCTTCGGGAAGATCGGCGAGCGACAGCGTCTTGGAAATCTGCCCTTCCGCGATCCCCAGCACTTCCCCTAGCTCGCGCGCACTTTTGAACGTGCCATCGGCCAGCATGCCTTTCCACTTGACGGCGTCGTCGAACGGCGTCTGATCCTGCTTCGTGACGTTGAGGTCGTACGACAACTTGTAGCTTTGTACGCCGAGCGGCACGTCGACCACCAGTGCGATCACGTGCGGGCTTTTCAGCGCCTCCAGCGCACGCCAGCGGCGACCGCCATCGGTGACAAAGTAGTAGCCGGGATTGTCGTAGTCGGGAGTGACGTGAATCGGCTGCTGTTGCTTATGTTCCGCAATGTTTGCGATTAATTCCTGAAGTTGTGTGGAAAGATAGAAGTGCCGCGCGTTGTAGCGCGACGACTTGAGTTTTCCAACAGGAATTTCGATGTTCGTGCCTGGACGATAGGCATTCGCTTCGCACCATTGCCGATATTCGCTGCTTGCCGTGCTGAGATCGCCAGTCAGGACCTGAAGCTGCGGTTCGACGGCGGGCGCTGCAACGGGCGCGACGACGGGGGCGATCGAGGCATGAGCCAGAGCGCGTCGCGCGTGGTCGAATTTCGACGGCGTTTCCCGAAGCTGCGACAGACCAGACGTCTGCTCGCTAACAGTCTCGACGGTGCGTTGACGCCCGAAAGCCTGCTTGAGTTTGTTCGAACCCATAACCGTCTCCTTTACGCCGTGAGCCGTTCGACTTCGACTGCGAGCTTGCGCGCTTCATCGGCTGCGGCGCGGTAGCCCACCGATTTGCTGGCAAAAATGGTCTGCCCCAACGCGTAGGCATGGGTATGCAGCTCGCGCCGGGCGATCATGGTCTTGCACAGCGGATAGCCGAGTTCCTTGATCGCGTCCTTCGTGAACTGCAGCTGCAGACGCTTGTTCGAAACCATCGTGAGCAGAAGCGAGAATTTCAGGTCGGGACGTTCGTCCTGCGCGACGCGAATTTCCTTGACGATGCCCTGGGTGGAGTGAAGATCCGCGAGCGACGCCTGCAGCGGAACCAGAACCAGGTCGCTGAGAAGCAGGAGCGCGCTCATGCTGATTTCCAGCGTCGGGCGGCCATCGATGACGATGTAGTCGAAATCGAACTGCCGGCGTTCCAGCTCATCGCTGATATCGATGCCGGGCTGCGCGAGATTGAGGTACGGAACCTCAATAGGATTCGCCTCATCGGCTTGTCCATACCAACCTAGCAGCGTGTTCTGCGGATCATAGTCGACCAGCAGGACGCGTTTGCCGGCGTCATGGAACGCTGCTGCAAGACTCATCGCTGTGGTGGTCTTGCCGCTGCCTCCCTTTTGATTCGTCACCAGGACGATAACGGCCGGGTTGGGATTCTTCTTCGACGCCATAAGCAGCCCCTAAATAGTCAGTAAAAACTTTGCACGTGCACAGTTCGAGAACCAAAAAACTTTGCACGTGCAAAGTTTCAGGACGATTCGATCACGATGCTGCAGATAATTTTCGAATCCTAGCAGAACATTTGGGAATTGCGAATTGATTCGAGGTTTTTCGAGATTATCTGCGGGGGAAACTTTGCACGTGCACAGTTTTTAAGGCGCAGTGCTTTTGTGGCCGTGATCGACTGGGCTGAGCCTGAACTAGTCCGGTTCTCGGTTGCGCCGATTCGACCGACTAGCTGGATAGAGTGGCCTTGACGCGGAAGCGCATCACCATTTGCCGAGCGTCATTTCGGATGCGGAAGCACGAGTGTCTGTCCGTTGCGGCCTGCGTCGGCGGCGCGCTGAATAGAGATGAGCCGTGCTTGGTATCGAGCCGAAGCTGTCTTGATGCTAGCGATAGGAGATTGCGCGACTCCGTACGCGATGTTACTGACGCGGCTGGACGCGGAAGCATCGGCCGGCGAGTCCACCTACCGTCGCTTTGCGCGCGACCCACGCCGATAAAGTTTTCGCCCGTTTGCCTATACGCTTGTCGCGCCGCTAAGTACTTCTTCAACGTGCGACTAGTGCTGGTGTTCCGCTGGCTGAACTTTCCGGCTTGTTGGCACGCGCGACCTTCCGCTGTGCGTGTCAATTCGAGGCGGTTTCAGCGATCACGCATGCGATTGAGGCCGGTTCTGATCGGCGCTCCTGGTTGTTGCCGTTAGACGTGGTCGCGCGGCGATATCCGTCTTGCGTTGATATTCCTTCTCAACAATAGGCCGGCGGGACTTTGGCCGGATGCCACGTCGAAACTTTGCACGTGCACAGTTCGATGCCCGCAAGCTTGCCGTTTCGAGTTTTGGGTCGGGCACGCATGGGGATCATCGGCGCAAGGCTTTTAATCTGCCGGCAACGTGCCTCAGAGCCTATTCAATTGCACCGACGGCTTGGTGTTTGGTCTTTGCGTGTGAGCGGCTTCTACGAGTTTGAGAAGCGCAGCGGCCTAGGCTCTGGCTTCTTCAGGCACAGGAATCAGCGCGCGAAGCCTTGCGTGAGCTTTCATCGGCGAGGATGTACGGGCGCCGTTAGGCGCTATCGGCTGAGTTGACTTCGATCGGGCCTAGCACCGCCGCGGGGGAAACTTTGCACGTGCACAGTTTGATCGATTGGCGTCGCCCTCGTCGGTCCTGAGCGAGATGAAACACTCGGATCTTGGTTGCCGGACAATATCCGTCGCGAGCCCAGTTACCCGTACCAGCGGCGTAGTGTTGTCGAGGACGGAGGAAGATTCTGATCCACGGGAGCGAGCGACAGTTACAGGCGCCATAGGCGGAACGAGTAAGGCTTACGGCCCGCGCTATCTGCATGACCTCTGCCGCGCAAGTCAACGCCTCGCGCAGCGAGCACGATGAAGGCCGCTGGAAAACTTTGCACGTGCAAAGTGTGTGATGCGCTTAGTGGATTGGCGAATACCACAGCGCCCAACCTGCGGAAGGGCCACACTGATAATCCTCTGACCCCGGATCCCTACTCACGCGGGAGTGCGCCCGCGCGCCGTAGAGAATCGACTTTCATCGTCGGTCTGAAGCTGTCGAGCGCGTCCAGATTGAGCGCTGTTGCCTTTGATGCGGAGTGACCGCTGTGCCATACAGAAGCGGTGATTGTCCGATGCCGCTGAGCCAGCTTCTCCACGCCGGAACGCTCTGCGGTCATTCCGTGGCGAGCCTGCCGTCAAAACACTGCCGATCGGTAAAGCCGCAGGGTAGGGCGCCTGCCGCTGACGTGTCTTGAGCCCCTGCATCGAAGCCCCGCACTGGCTCAGAAAACACGACGCAGCATAGATCGCATCCCGATATCAGCGATGCACAATCTCCATCTATGCAACTAACTGCCTAATCACACCTGCACCCACGCTCGCGCCAATCGGCGCCAATACTTTGGCTCATAACACCAGGTTCGACGTTTGCAAGAACTGCCAGCCAAAACAAAGCAAAACAACACAAGCCGAAGCAAACCAAACCGCGTTAGAGCCGCACTATTTAGCAACTACGGACAACTTCGCAGCCGGGTAGGGCCGCGGCGAACACACTGCCGATCCCGGCGCCTCGCACACAAACACGAAGATGGCACAAGCAGCACCTGCTGCATCGACATCCACGCTGTAGTTAGCCCTGAAACCGAGCGCCAACGACCCAACCGTGAAACAACCACTAAAAATAAAATTTCCACATAAGCCACTGTTAATAAAGGATATTTTTATAACAACACCAAAGTGTTTCACGTTTCGACCCTAACGATCGCCACAAAATCCACCCAAACCTGCCTAAATTCGAGCCCAAATCATACGAACGCATGGTTTGTACGATTCATTACGTAAATCGTAGTCTTTGAATTTCTACTGAATATAAGCAACCCAACTCACCTCCAACCCGCACCCACCGTTGC
Source organism: Paraburkholderia sp. Ac-20340 (assembly GCF_017104965.1). Lineage (GTDB taxonomy): Bacteria > Pseudomonadota > Gammaproteobacteria > Burkholderiales > Burkholderiaceae > Paraburkholderia. The sequence continues at coordinate 278,396 of NZ_JAAGPR010000004.1, read as the reverse complement.
CCCCACCTGGCCCCTCAAAATTTTGACCCCGCTGAGTATCAAGAAAATCGTGATACACGATCTGTGCGCATTTTCTGCCAGGCCGAAAGGCCGCCATTCAAAGCGAAAGCGCGCACGCCGTTTTTCTCATCAATCACGCTTTTTCACGGGATCTACATGCTTATCAAGAACGTAGCAGTTAGCTTGCCCTCGAAGGTCGTCACGAACGAAGAAGTTGTTGAAATGATCCGTTCGCACTCGGTTGGATTCGATGGCGAAATCGATCGCAGTCTCAGGACCATCAAAACACTGCTCGATCGCAGCGGCCTCGTTAGCCGTCGCTGGTGTGAGAGTCACGAGTCGCCTATCGATCATGTTGCAATGGCCATTCGTAAAGCGCTTTCGGAAAGCTATCTGCGCCCCGAACATATCGAGCTTTTTATTTTCGTCGGTATCGGACGCGGTTTTCTGGAGCCTGGCAATAGCCACATGATGGCAAGCGCTCTGGGTTTCACACACGCGGAATGCTTCGATGTCGTGGACGCGTGCATGAGCTGGACACGTGCGATGTCGCTGGTCGATAGCCTGTTTAAATCCGGTCAGTATCGCAATGCGTTGATTGTGAATGCGGAATTCAACATGCTGACCGGCGGGCCGCTTTATCCTTCGAATTTTTCCTTGAAGAATCACGCGCAGATCGAATACACGCTACCATCGTTCACCATCGGCGAGGCGGCCACGGCAACGCTGGTCGTGCCGAAAGACCCGGAGAACTTTGAGTTCGTTTTTCGCGGCAAACCGGCCGCTGCCGATCTCTGCACGATTCCCATCCACGGTTATGAAGGGTATTGCCATCCCACCGAACGGGTTGGCCGCAATGGCGATATGCGCTTCACATCGTATGGTCACGAGCTGCACAAAAACTCGGAAGAAATTACGGAAGTGTTTGGCAAGCTTTCCGTGCCGAAATCCGAAATCGATGTGGTTTTCACGCACGCGTCTTCAAAGGCTGCGTGGCAGGGTTATGGTGTGAAAGCCGGGATCGAGGACAAGATGTATCACATCTACCCGGAGACCGGTAATCTTGTATCCGCATCGATTCCTGCTGCGCTGGCGATGGCGAAAGACAGCGGCAGACTCAAGCGCGGCGACCGGGTCGCGTGCTGGGTTGGCAGTGCTGGCATGTCGTTCAACGTGAGCAGCTTCCGCTTCTGAAGCAGCAAAACAAAAAGAGAGTGAGATGAAAGCCATTGCAGGGGGCGTCCGCTTTGTGAAGCAGCGTATTCACGACGCTTACCATGTGTCGGACTACAGCGTGCTCGCAGTCGGTGTGATCGGCACGCTTGGCCATCCGCTGTACTGGTTCTGGTGGACGATCATCGATCCGCAGCCGAATGAAAGCGCATTGATGCGCTTCGCAGGCTCGCTTTCGTGTCTGCTATTGCTGTTGCGGCGTTTCTGGCCCGCTTCGCTGAAGCGTTTCCTGCCGTGGTATTACTTTGGAACGGTGGCCTATACGCTGCCGTTCTTTTTTACGTACTACCTGCTAGCCGGCCATTTTTCGATGCTGTGGTCGATGGCCGAATTGGGCATGGTCTTCTTTCTGATTGCGATATTCCCGTCGTATATCGCCTTGACCATGAATCTGGCGATCGGGCTGGGGCTTGCCATTGCCAGTATTGCGCTGATCGATCCATCGGCGCTGCAGGTCGATCCGCATTTGCTGCTCTATATTTATCTGCCGGTTTTTGCGTTCGGCATTTGTGCGGGCATTACCTTCAGCCATAGCAATATGAAGGGCATTACGGCGCAGGCGAAAAGCGAGGCGCTGCGCGCGCTCGCCGGAACGATCGCGCACGAAATGCGCAATCCGCTGAGCCAGTTGCGTTATGTACTCGATCGTATCGACGACGGTCTTTCGGCAATCGGCACATCGTCGCGCGACGCACGCGCTCAGGCGCCCGGCACGCTGGCATCGCTTTCGCAGCACCTCGAGCATGGGCAGATCGCCATCGATCGCGGGCTGCGCATCATCGCCATGACGCTTGACGAAGTCAGCGCCAAACCACTGCGCGCCGACAGCCTGACCTATCTGAGCGCCGCCGCGACCACGCGCAAGGCGCTCGACGAATACGGCTTCAGCGATGCGAAGGAGCGCGGCCGCGTCTCGCTGGTCGTGATCGAAGACTTCGTTTTTGGCGTCGATGAAACCGTCTACCTTTTCACGCTGTTCAATCTGATTCGCAACGCCTTGCATCACATGGGCACGCGCCAGTCGGCGAAGCTGACGATCACGGTGGATCTGAACATCGTGACTGTGCACGACAACGGCCCCGGCATTTCCCCCGAGACCATGGCAGACCTGTTCGCGCCGTTTCGCACGCATGGCAATTCAGCGGGCACGGGGCTCGGTCTCGCGTATTGCCAGCGCGCGATGCGCTCGTTCGACGGCACGATTACCTGCCAGTCAGAAGTCGATAAATTCACGCAGTTCACGCTGGCCTTTCCGCCGATCTCCGAAACGAAGATCGCCGATCAACGCCAGCAGGTGCTCGCCCGTGCCGCGGAATTCTTCACCGGCAAACGCGTGCTGATCGTGGACGACGACGCCAGCCAGCGCGCCCGCGCCGCGCTCGCGTTCGCGTTCGCGGGCGTGCATGCGCTGGTGAGCGAAGCCGAAAGCGGCGAGGCGGCGATCGCCATGCTGCAGGAAGGCGAGATGGTCGACGTCGTGCTCATGGATATCAATATGCCGGGCCTCGACGGCTATTCGGCCACGGAGGCGATACGCTCGGGCGGCAATCAGACGATCTCGAACGTGCCTATCGTCGGTTACTCGGTGGAGCCGCCGGGCGTTGCGGGCACGCTGGCGCGCAATGCGGGCATGGACGAGATGATCAGCAAGTCGAGCAGTGCGATGGAGTTGATCACGTCGCTGCAGGCGATCATGGAAAGCGGTGCGCGCAATAGCAAGCGCGCGCGTTTCGACGGCTTCGCGGGGCGCCTGATCGTGCTCGCCGACGACGACACCTACAGCCGCCTGATCGCCAAGAGCTATCTGGAGCGCTGCGGCGCCGAAGTGCTCGAAGCCGAAAACGGCCAGCAGGTGCTCGATCTGCTCAAGAGCGGCATCAACGCCGATGCCGTTGTCATCGACCTGAATATGCCCGGCATGGGCGGCATCGAGTCGGCGCGCCTGATTCGCGGGAGCGGCAGCGCGTATGCGAAGCTGCCGATCGTCGCCTTGACCGGGCAGTCCGATGTCGATGCCTTGCGCGCGTGTCTCGCGGCGGGCATGAACGAAGTGATGGTCAAGCCGGTGCGCGTCGGCGCGCTGTATGCGAGCCTGTCGCGGCAATTCGCGCACGCGCGCGGCAGCAAAGGGCGCGAGAGAGGCAACGTTCTGCGCGAAGCGAAGGTATTGTCGCCGCCTCGGCTCGCAAAAGCGTCTTCGACATCGCTTGCCGCCGCGAGCGACGCGGCAGTGGCCGATGAAGATCTGCTCGACACCGTGCAACTGGAAGAACTCGCGTCACTGGGTCTGCTCGACCCGAGCTTCCTGAAAGGCATCGGCCAGATTCGCGCGCTGCTCGACGAAATCGGCAAGCACGCGCGCGCTCAGGATAGCCAGAATATGCATCACGCGATGCATATTCTGCTCGGCGTGAGCGGGAATATCGGCGCGAAGGCGCTGCATGCGTTTGCGCGGCGCATCTATCCCGAACTGCAAGCCGGCCGCTTACCGGCGGAGCCAGGCTGGCTCGACGAGCTGACCGCACTGGGCACGCGCTCAGCCGACGCGCTGCAAAGTTATTTCGTGCTGGTAACGGGATTCGGCGAAGCACGCCGCACATTCGCGGACGACTGAGCCGGTTGAGCCGACTGAGCCGACTGAGCCGATGTAGGCGGCTGAAGCGATTCAGGCAAAGCCGCATCGATCGCGCGCACAGCGGCGGCCGCTTCATCGAGCCCGGCCATGGCCGGGTTTTTCTCGTGCTTGCCGAAACATAGCGTGACCGTCGTGCCCTGGCCCCACGTCGATTCGATCTTCAGGCTGCCTTTCAGGGAGCGCATCACGCGGTTGCAAAAGATCATGCCCATGCCGTGGCCGCCGTTCTCGGCGTGCGTGGTCACGGGGTCATGCAGCAGGCGCGCCTGAATTTCCGGCGGAATGCCCGCGCCGTTGTCGTGCATGCGGATTTCGGGCGCCGCGCCGCCCACGATCTCGATGCGCAGCGCCGGCGCGGCACAATCCACCAGCGCGCGCAGCGCATTCGTCAGCAACGAGGACAGCACCAGCACCACGCAATTGGGCATCGAATGCACAACGAAGTCGGACTGCAGATCCACGCTGATCCAGTCGCGCTGCGAGGCCGTAAATGGCCAGCTATCGAGCAGTGCCGCGACCAGTTGCGTTGCAGTGGTTTCGCGTCCCGCTTCCGGCGTGAGCGCCGTGTTGGTCGCGCTCTGATTGAGCGTGTCCCAGAACGATGAGATGAGCGCCATGCAATATTGGGCGTTATTCAGCATCGAAGCCGCGGCCTGTGCGAGATCGGCGGGATTCGACGGCGCGTCTGTATCCTGGACCGTGTTCTGCATATTCCCCGCGAACAGCGCAATGGTTGCGAGCGGCGTATTCAATTCGTGCGCGAGAAACGCAATCGTCTCGTTCATGGCGAGCAGGCGTTGCTGATGCGCTTCGCGCTCGCTAAAACGCGAAAACGCTTCGCGCAGGACGCCGCGAATCGCGCTCACGCGCAGCGGCTTTTCCAGCACGCGGAACACGTTTCCCGAATTCACGGTTTGCAGCAGCATGTCCTTGTCCGCATACGCCGTAACAATCACGCCGACGATATGCGGATAGCGCCGCGCCGCTTCGCCCAGCAGGCTCGCGCCGTCGTCGGTGGGCATGCGGAAGTCGGTGACCAGCACGGCGATCTCGGCGTGATGCCGCGCGAGGATCGACATCGCTTCGTCGGCGTTGCGCGCCAGATGGACCGGCCACGTGCCATCGATCGCCCGTTCGAAATGAACTCGCGACAGTTCGTCGTCGTCGACGAAAAGAATGGAAAGCGGCGCAGCGGATGGCTGGGGCATCGTGGTCCCGATCGATAAGCGTTGATCTGTTGCGGCTCGCCTCACGAACGCCGCCGTTTTGCGCGCGGAGCGGCGCTAACGCCGTGAACGTGATGCTATGCGCCGCGAATCTTGTACGCGGGCGAGCCCATACTGACTGAAATGATAGCCTGGCCAGCCTTCGGCGGTGCCTGCGTGACGCCGTGAGCGTTCCTGATTTCTTGTTAATTTGATTTGCATAATGCCGCGATCGGGCGTGGACCGCGCTCGTTGCATTGAGACCATCACTATGCCAATCCTGCGCGTTGGCGGGATGTTCGACAGTCACGTGAAGAAGATTCGCCATCCATTCGAGGCGATTGCGCCGGGCGAAGACGCGATTCAAGCCGTGTCCGGCGCAGGATTCCGGCTGGCTTTATAAGGGCGATGGGCTTCGTTTGCGGTTTCAGTCGCCTGCGCGCGCGACACTCGCGCCATCGATATGATGCCGCTCCAGCGCAGCCGCAACGAAGCCCGAGTCGCGCATGGCTTCGACGAATTGCGCGACGCACTGCGCGGCTGCATCGCCCTTCGATTTCGGCACGCCCATCGCCTGGCGGATCACCATGAAGCGGCCGTCGAGCACATGCAAACCGCTTGCGAGTGACGCGTATTGCACGAGTTGCGGCTTGACGCCGGCCAGCACATCCAGATGCTGCTTTTCGAACGCATCGAATACCGCCGCCGAAGGCGAAATGCGCACGATAGTCGCGTGCTGCAAGGTGCGCGACAGATAGAGATCGTAAGCGCTGCCTTTGCTGACGGCCACGCTCACGCCGGGTCGATCGACGTCTTCGTTTCGCGCGATGGGCGAATCGCCGCGCACCGCATACGCGCCTTCGATAAGCACATAAGGCGCGGTGAAACGCACTGCCTCGCCGCGCCGGGGATCGATGGCGAAAAAGCCGATATCGGCATGGTCATTCAGGACGTTATCGAGCGAAGCCGCAGCCGCATTCGCCACGACGAGTTGCAGCTTCGCGTGCAGACGTCCGGCGAGTTCGGCGGCCAGATCGACGGACACGCCTGCGGGCTCGCCAGAATTCGCATCGATTGCAGCAAGAACCGGATTGCCGATGTTGATCGAGGCGCGCAAGGTGCCGCCCGGCGCCAGCACGGCAGCCGCGGTGGTGCAGACATTGGCTTCGCCTGCAGCCGATGTCGCGGGTGTTTGCGCGCAGGCATGCCCGACGATGCAGGCGAAGCCGAGCATCGCAAGACTCGTGCGGGAGAGACGTGTTTTAAATGCCGTCATGGCGTGTCCGAAGTGATCTGTTCAAAACCTTATTGCATGACGTGATGCAGACGTTCGTCGAATGGCCCGCCGAGTAGCGGCTGGAGCGTATTGCGCAGCGCTCGCACATAGTCGCGCGACACGAACGCATCATAATCCGCCTGAGAATGCAGCACTTCAACGAGCGTGAAGTGATTTTCCGCGCCGCTTTGCTGAAGCACGTCGATACTCGCGACGGCGGGATCGTGTTTCGCCCGCGCTTCGAAGGCGTGCAAGGCGGGCAAGGCTTCCTTGACCCTTGGCGGTTCGATATCGACATGGACGACCGCGTACACGGCAGCGGACGCTGGCGCTTCGACTTGCGCCGCATGAGCGGCATTGACACAGAGCGCCGCAGCGATGGCAAAAAAGGCAAATTTCATTTCGGTAATCAAGCGTGTGGTCGCAATCAGTTTGCCGCGTTTGCGCTATTGAGCCCGCGCAGCAAGGCAGCGTGAAACTGATCGGGAATCTGCATTTGTGGCGCGTGGCCGGCTTCAGGAAACTCCACCAGTTGAACGTGCGGGATGACACTGGCGGCCTGATGCGCGAGCAGCGGGTAATTGCCGAGCGTCGGCCGCAGCGCAGCGGGCGCGAATTCCTTGCCGATGGCCGTCGTATCTTTATCGCCGATCATCAGCAACGTGGGCGGTTGAAGCTGCGAAAGCTCGTAGAAAACCGGCTGCGTGAGAATCATGTCGTAGAGCAGCGCCGAATCCCATGCCACCCGCGCACGATCGGGACCGCGATACATGCCCGCGAGCATCTGTACCGAAGGTTCGTAAGCATCGCGCCATTGGCCTGCAAAATAGGTATTTTTCTCGTAGTTGCGAATGCGCGCCGCCGAGGTATGCAGTTCGCGCTCATACCATTGATCGACGGAAACGGGCGGCACGCCTTTGGCGCGCCAGTCTTCCAGACCGATGGGATCGACCAGCACGAGTTGCTGGGTTTGCTCCGGCCAGGTGAGCGCATAGCGGATCGCCAGCATGCCGCCCGTCGAATGGCCGATCATGATCGCGTGCTCGATTCCAAGCGATTCGAGCAGGGCGTGCGTATTGAGCGCGAGTTGCTGGAACGTGAACTGATAATGCTCGGGCTTGCTCGATTTGCAGAAGCCGATCTGATCGACGGCAATCACGCGATAGCCCGCCGCGCTGAGCACCTTGATGGTCGGTGCCCAGGTGGCCGAGCAATAGTTTTTGCCGTGCAGCAGCACGGCGGTGCGGCCGTTCGCGTGGCCAGCCGCGGGCGGCACGTCCATATAGGCCATGTTCAAGGTCTGGCGCTGCGATTCGAACGTGAAGGTCTTGACCGGCCAGGGATAGTCGAAGCCTTGAAGTTCGGCGCCATAAACCGGGCCATCCTGGGTATCGGCAGCCGCGCTGGCGGCGGGGGTGTTTTCGGCGAAGGCCTGATTGCCCGTCGCCGATAGTGCGGAAAGTGCGAAAGCAGCCGCCAGCGCGAGCGGCACGAAGTTACGGAGCACGTTGAGTCCTGTTGCAAGGCGTTGAAAAGCGGGTGCGCGCGGCTTAGGCGTCGAGCGTGGCTTCGTCGTAAGCGGGATAGTCGGTGTAGCCGCGCTCGTCGCCGCCGAACAGCGTGGCCGGATCGAGATCGGCCAGCGGCCAGCCATTCGCGAGCCGCGCCGGCAGATCGGGATTGGCGACAAAGGGACGGCCGAACGCCACTAGGTCCGCATAACCTTGCGCGATGATCGCGTTGGCGCGCGCGAGATCGTATTGCCCCGCGACGATGATGGGCCGCGCAAAGCGCTCGCGAATCTCGCGGCGGAAGGCTTCCGTGAATACCGGCGCATCGTCCCAATCGGCTTCGACCAGATGCAGATACGCAATGCCGCGCGACTGCAGGAAGGTTGCGGCCTCAAGGATCGTTGGCAGGATATCGGGGCAGGCCATGCCGCGCGCAGTGAGGAACGGCGCAAGGCGAATCGCGGTGCGCTCCGCGCCGATTTCATCGGCGATCGCATTCACCACTTCACGCAGGAAACGCAGGCGGTTGTCGCGCGAGCCGCCGTATTCGTCGTCGCGCTGGTTCGACGTCGTGCGCAGGAACTGGTCGATCAGATAACCGTTCGCACCGTGAATTTCCACGCCGTCGAAGCCGGCCTCGCGTGCGCGACGCGCCGCCAGGCGGAAATCCTCGACGATCTGGCGCACTTCGGCGGTCGTCAACGCGCGCGGCGTCGGGCAGTCGACCATCGCGCCCTGACCGGTCGCGGGATCGACTTTCCAGATCTGCCCTTCGAACGGAATGGCGGACGGCGCGACCGGCAACGCGCCGTTGTGGAAATCGGGATGCGACATGCGGCCCACGTGCCAGAGCTGCAGAAAGATGGTGCCGCCTTGCGCGTGCACGGCGTCGGTGACGAGACGCCAGCCGGCGACCTGCTCGGCGCTGTAAATGCCCGGCGTGAACGAATAGCCTTTGCCTTGCGGCGAAATCTGCGATGCCTCGGTGACGATCAGCGCGGCGCTCGCGCGCTGCGCGTAGTAGGCCGCGTTGGTGGCGTTGGGGATATCGCCGGGCTGCGTGCTGCGCGCGCGCGTCATGGGCGCCATGACGATGCGGTGGGCGAGTGCGTGACGGCCGAGTGTGATCGGCGAGAAAACGGTACGGGAAGTCATGATGGCCTGCTCGAAGGTTTATCAGCGGGTGATTGTCGAGCAGGCACCGCGACCTGAGAACGGGGCCGGATGTTGAAAGATTTTTCGGAAAAATTTGAAAATGGGGCAGGCGATGGAGCGTCAAGCGGCGCGCGGCGCGGCTAATGTGAATTCCCTGCAACTCTCTATTTCAGCGCATCGCATTTAAACCGGCGTGCTGGCGGCATAGACTTCAAGCCTGATCGATGAAGCGCATTCCGCGCATTTCACGAGTGCGGAGTAACAAAGCATGAAATTCCTGAAACTGGCAGTCCTGGCGACTGCGGTGCTATGCGGCGCTGCCCATGCGTCCACGCTGACCACGGCCGATAACAGCGGCCAGCAACCGGCCCATCTGAAAGTGCAACAATGCGATTCCGCGTCGTTCGCGACGGGCGGCGCGAAGAATCGCCAGGCGTGCCGCCGCGAATTTGCGCGCGAAGCGCGCCCGACGGTGCAAACCGCACCGCAAAGCGCCTCCGACTACGCGTCCTAGACAGGCACGTCCTGATCCGGCGCGGCCAGCGTGCTGGCCCGCACGACCAGTTCGAAACCCACATCGACGATTCTCGGCGCGATCTCTTCAGCGGGCTGTTCCGCGCGCTCGATGAGTTCCTGCGCAATACGCAGGCCAATTTCGGTGGCACGCGGCTGAATCGTCGTGAGGGGCGGAACGCATTCCTCGCTGAACGGCAGATCGCCGAAACCGGCCACGCGCAACTGATGCGGTACCACCATGCCGCGCCGTTGCGCCTCGAACAGCACGCCCAGCGCGATGACGTCGTTCGAACACGCGATGGCGTCGATTTCCGGCGTGCTTTCCAGCATCTCGGCCAGCGCGTGTGACCCGGCCTTGGGCGACGCATCGCCCGCCACGTCCTTCACCTGCACCTGAATCCCGGCGTCGAGCATCGTGCGCGAAAATCCTTCGCAACGCTGCCGTGCCCGCACGTCGCTGTCCATGCGCGCGCCGATGAACGCCACATGGCGCGCGCCGATTTCCACCATATGCCGCGCCATCGCTTCGCCCGCCGCGTGGTGCGAAAACCCAACCTGCAAGTCAAACGGCTGCTCGCCGAGATCCCACATTTCCGCCACCGGAGCGCGCGCCGAACGCAGCAGCGTGCGCGTTTCGTCGTCGTGACGACAGCCGGTCACGACCAGCGCCGTGGGCGACCACGAAAGAAACGTGCGCACGATGTCGGCTTCGCGGCCGGGCAGATAGTCGGTCGCGCCCAGCAGCAACTGGTAGCCGTGGCGATCGAACTCCTTTTGCATGGCCGCGACCGTCGCCGCAAAAAACGCATTGCCGAGCGACGGCACCACCACGCCGATGGCCCGCGTGCGCGCCGCCGCCAGGCTGCCGGCCAGCAGATTCGGCACATAGCCGAGCACGTCGATCGCCTGTTTGATACGCGGCGCGATGCGCGGGGAAACCGCTTCGGGATTGCGCAAAAACAGTGAAACTGAGCTGGCCGAGACTCGGGCGCGCGCGGCTACGTCGTCCATCGTGACGCGGTTGGTGCTGCGGCGCGAGCGCGGTGCCCTGGCTGTCTGGGACATAGGCTGCAAGCGGTCAGAAAGGCATGCGCCAAACGGGCGCGGGAATCTTCATTGTAAGGGCCGCAGCGCAACGAGTCATCCTCTCCGCACTAACCCTGGTATTGCCTTTCAAAATAATAGCGCTATTATTTCGCAGCGCTGCGATTTTTCGTCGCGCCACCTGAACCGCTTCTGTGACCATGTCATCTTCCGATTTCCACTGCGTTCTGGATGCCCGTGCCCAGCTAGGCGAATGCCCTCGCTGGGACGAGCGCGAACGCGTGCTGTACTGGGTCGATATCCTCCAGCCCGCGCTGCACCGTTTCGACCCCGCAACCGGTGTCGACCAGGTGTTCGCGCTGCCCGAGCATATTGGCTGCTTCTCCCTGCGCGAAGGCGGCGGTTTCATCGCGGGCCTGCGCTCCGGCGTCTGGACGCTGGACGACTCGGCGCGCCCGGTGACGCAACTGGCCGCCAATCCCGAAGACGTGCGCACGAGCCGCTTCAACGATGGCCGTTGCGACGCCGCCGGGCGTTTCTTCGCGGGCACGATCGACGAGCCGAAGGCGGGCGGCCACGCGCATCTTTATCGATACGCCGATGGCCGCCTCGAATCCCTGAGCAGCGGCCTGCTGACGTCGAACGGGCTGGCGTTCAGCCCCGACGGCCAATGGCTCTATCACTCCGATACCCCCAATTTCACGATCTACCGCCGAGCCTATGACGCCGCGACCGGCCAGAGCGGCGCGTCCGAAGTGTGGGCGCGCATCGAGCCGAGCGCCGAAGATCGCGGCCGCCCGGACGGCGCCGCCATCGACGCCGAGGGCTACTACTGGAGCGCTTTCTACGAAGGCTCGCGGGTGGTGCGCTTCGCGCCCGACGGCACGGTCGACGCCGTCTATCCCGTGCCGGTGAGCTGTCCGACCATGTGCGCGTTCGGCGGCGACGATCTGCGCACGCTCTACATCACCACGGCGCGCGCGGGCCGCAGCGCCGACGAGCTGCAGCGTCAGCCGCTTGCCGGCGGCCTCTTTGCGATGCGAACCGATGTGCCTGGCCTTGCCGAACCGCGCTGGCGCGAATCCGCATGACTTCACTCTCGACGGACCCTGACATGCCTGATCTGAAAGACCCCACACTGCTGCGCAACCGCTGCCTGATCGGCGGCGAATGGCGCGCGGCGCACGACAGCCGCACCTTCGACGTGACCGATCCCGCTACCGGCGCGCTGATCGGCCGCGTGCCGTCGATGACGGCGCTGGAAACGCGCGAAGCGATTGCCGCCGCCCAAGCCGCGCTGCCGCAGTGGAGCGCGCTGACGGCCAAGGCGCGCGCGACGCTGCTGCGCAAGTGGCACGACCTGATGCTCGAACATCAGGACGATCTCGCGCTGCTGATGACCGCCGAACAGGGCAAGCCGCTCGCCGAGGCAAAAGGCGAAATCGCCTTCGCGGCCAGCTTCGTCGAATGGTTCGCCGAAGAAGCGCGGCGTGTCGATGGCGACGTGATCGCTACGCCCGCGAACGATCGCCGCCTGGTCACGATCCGTCAGCCGGTGGGCGTTTGCGCGGCCATCACGCCGTGGAATTTCCCGGCCGCGATGATCACGCGCAAGGCCGGCCCGGCGCTCGCAGCCGGTTGCACGATGGTGCTCAAGCCCGCTTCGCAGACGCCGTTTTCGGCGCTCGCACTCGCGGCGCTGGCCGAACGCGCGGGCATTCCGGCGGGCGTGTTCAACGTCGTCACCGGCGACCCGCAGCCGATCGCCGAGGAACTGACCGGCAACCCCGTGGTGCGCAAACTGTCGTTCACGGGCTCGACCGGCATCGGCGCGCGTCTGATGGAACAGGGCGCGCGCAATATCCAGAAGATGTCGCTCGAACTGGGCGGCAACGCGCCGTTCATCGTGTTCGACGATGCCGATCTGGACGCCGCAATCGAAGGCGCACTGATCTCGAAGTACCGCAACGCGGGACAAACCTGCGTGTGCGCCAACCGCTTTTACGTGCAGGCTGGCATCTATGACGCTTTCGTCGGCAAGCTGGCGCAACGCGTGCAGGCGCTGCGCTGTGGCGACGGACGCGAGCCGTCGACGCAAATCGGCCCGCTGATCGACGCCCGCGCCTTGAACAAGGTCAGCGAACTGGTGGTGGATGCGCGCGAGCAAGGCGCGAACGTGCTGTGCGGCGGCGAAGCCGTTGCGCTGAACGGCGACGGCGTGGCCCGCCACTACACGCCGACGGTGCTGACCAACGTCACGCCTGCCATGCGCGTCGCGCGCGAAGAGATTTTCGGACCGGTCGCGCCGGTGATGCGTTTCACCGATGAAAAAGACGTGATCGCTCTCGCCAACGACACCGAATACGGCCTCGCCAGCTACTTCTACACGAAGGACATGGCGCGCGTCTGGCGCGTGGCGGAAGCGCTGGAGTTCGGCATGGTCGGCATCAATACCGGTCTGATTTCGACCGCCGAAGCGCCGTTTGGCGGCGTCAAGCAGTCGGGTCTGGGCCGCGAAGGTTCGAAGTACGGTATCGACGAGTATCTGGAGATGAAATACTTGTGCATGCAGGTGGCATAAGCCTTCAGACGAATAGCGCACGACACCGGCAGGCATCGACGATCGCACAAAAATCGTAGCGCTGCGAAAAAAGCCGCGCCGATTCAGGCAGCGACATCGCGCCGCCGGTCCTCCGCACGAAACGGAGACAACCTCAAAGAGACGAGGAGACAATGACTTTCACCATACTGAGCTTTGCGTTTTTCACCGCGCTCGTCGGCTTCGTGTCGTATCTGTTCACGCGCCGCGCGAAGGATCACGGTGCACGCGGCTACTTCATGGCCAGCGGCGGCCTCACGGGCTGGTTTATCGCCGGCTCGATGATGCTGACCAATCTCTCGGCCGAGCAGATGGTCGGCCTGAACGGCGACGCCTACGCACACAATATGTCGGCGATGGCGTGGGAATGCACGGCGGCCATCGCCACCGTCGCGCTCGCGATGTTCTTTCTGCCGCGCTACCTCCGCGGCGGTTTCTCGACGCTGCCGCAGTTTCTCGAAGAGCGCTTCGATTCCACGACGCGCCGCGTCGTCAGCGCGTTCTTTGTGATCGGCTACATGCTGGTGGCGAATCCGTCGGGCCTGTATCTGGGCGCGATTACCTTCAACCAGGTGTTCGGCGTGCAGGCGCTGCTGGGCACGTCGTACGCCAGCACCATCACGATTCTCGTGTGGATGTCGGGGATTATCGGCGCGCTGTATGCGATTTTCGGCGGCCTGCGCGCGGTGGCGGTGTCCGACACGATCAACGGCGTCGGCCTGCTGGTCGCCGGTCTGATGGTGCCGGTGCTCGGCCTGTTCGCGCTCGGTCACGGCAATTTCCTGGCGGGCGTGCATACGATCGCCACGCAGGCGCCCGAAAAGCTGTCCGCCATCGGCGGCCCGCACGACTCCGCGCCGTTCGGCACCTTGTTTACCGGGATGATCTTCGCGAACCTGTTCTACTGGTGTACGAATCAGGCCATCGTGCAGCGCACCTTCGCGGCGAAGAGTCTTGCCGAAGGGCAGAAGGGCGTGCTGCTTTCGGGCCTCATGAAGCTGCTGGTGCCGCTGATCATGATGCTGCCCGGCGTGGTCGCGTTTCATCTGTACGCCTCGCATCCGCTCGGCCGCCCGGACCTCGCCTATCCCACGCTGGTCTCCGACGTGCTGCCGTGGTGGGCCAAGGGCTTTTTCATCGCCGTGCTGTTCGGCACCGTGATGAGCCACTTCAACGCCGTCATCAACAGCACGGCCACGCTGATCGCTTTCGACTTCTATCGCGTGTGGCGTCCGCAGGCCAGCGATGAAAAGCTGATCCGCGTGGGCAAGACGGCGAGCGTGGTGATCGCGGTGGTGTCGCTGCTGGTCGCGCCGCTGCTGATGTACGCGCCGGACGGCATCTACACCGTGATGCGCCGCTTCACGGGCTTCTACAACATTCCGATCATCGCGGTCGTGCTGGTGGGTTTCTTCAGCAAGAAGATCGGCGCCTTCCCGGCCAAGATGGTGCTGCTGCTGCACGTGATCGTCTACACGCTCGGCATTCTCGTGTTCCAGGTGGACAAACTGCTCGGCATCAACTTCATCCACGTGATGGGCATTCTGTTCGTCTGCGAAGTCACGCTGATGGTCGTGCTGGGCATGCGTCACCAGCGCGCCAAGGCTTACGAGCCGCAATTGCGCCAGACCGGCGATCTGACGCCGTGGCGCCATGCCAGCACGATGAGCGTGTTCCTGATCGCGATGCTCGTGAGCATCTACCTGACGCTCTCGCCGATTGGCGTCGCGCGGCAAGGCGGCGTGACGCTCCAGTACCAGATCCTGATGGTGGTGACGTGGTGCGTCGCGTTCGGACTGATCGCGTGGTTTCGACGCCGCGCATCGGCGGGCGGTCGCGAACTCGCATGGAGCCAGTCGCCGCGCGAGTCGAACGGACATTGATCGAACAGCAACAACTCAACGCAATACAAACGCAATAGCAAGGTAAAGCTGATGAACTGGCACACAGATGCGGGCGGCAAGCTCGTTTTCAGCGCGGCTGGCCGCACGCTCTTCGAACACGCACCGGAAGCACCGGCGGTGTTCGTCGGGCACGGCGTCGAAACGATCGACATGTATCGCGGCAACTTCGACATTAGCGATTACGTCGAAGAGCGCGTCGCGCTGCGCGACGCCCGCCTTACGCAGCTTCAGGACGGCAGCGCGCGCATCGAACTGGCGCGCGACGCGCACAGCGCGCCCGAACTGACGTTTATCGCGAGCCAATCCGCACATGGCGTGACCTTCGCCGTTTCGGCGGCGAATGGCGCGATCAACCGCGTGTGGTGGCGCGTGCCCGCGCAACGCGGCGAACACGTGTGGGGTTGCGGCGAGCAGATGTCGTACTTCGATCTGCGCGGCCGCAACTTCCCGCTGTGGACGTCGGAGCCCGGCGTCGGACGCGACAAGAGCACGCATCTGACGTGGCAGGCCGACACGACCTCCAAGTCGGGCGGCGATTACTTCAACACGAACTATCCGCAGCCGACTTTCGTCTCCTCGCAGAAGTACTGCCTGCATGCGCAGACGACGGCTTACGCGGATTTCGACTTCCGCCACGACGAGCGCCACGAACTGCAATTCTGGGCGATTCCCGAGCAGATCGAATTCATGCTCGCCGATGACTTCGTCACGCTGGTCGAGCGTATTTCGCAGCGTTGCGGGCGTCAGCCTGCCTTGCCCGCGTGGGTGCTGGACGGCGCGATTCTCGGCCTGAAAAACGGCCGCGAGCATGCGCAAACCATCATGGAACAAAGCCGCGCGGCCGGCCTCAAGGTCAGCGGTCTCTGGTGCGAAGACTGGGTGGGTATCCGCCAGACCTCGTTCGGCAAGCGTCTGTTCTGGGACTGGCACTGGAACGACGCGCGCTACCCGGATCACGCGCAATGGGTGAAGCAACTCAATGCGCAAGGCGTGCGCTTTCTCGGCTACGTCAACCCGTATCTGTGCAACGACGGCGCGCTGTACGTCGAAGCGAAGCAGGCGGGTTATCTGGCGACGCGCGCGGACGGCAGCGACTATCTGGTCGATTTCGGCGAATTCGATTGCGGCGTGGTCGATTTCACGAATCCCGACGCGGCGCGCTGGTTCGAAGACCGCGTGATTCGCGACGAGATGCTGAACAAGGGCCTCGACGGCTGGATGGCCGACTTCGGCGAGTATCTGCCCACCGACGTGACGCTCGCCAACGGTATCGACGCGAAGCTGATGCACAACGCGTGGCCCACGCTCTGGGCGCAGGTGAACGCGCAGGCAATCGAACGCGCGGGCCGCACCGGCGACGCTGTGTTCTTCATGCGCGCGGGCTATACGGGCGTGCAGGCGCATTGCCCGCTGCTGTGGGCGGGCGATCAGTCCGTCGATTTCACGCGTCATGACGGGCTGCAAACGGTGATCTGCGGGGCGCTGTCTTCCGGCTTGCTGGGCAATGCGTATCACCACAGCGATATTGGCGGCTACACGAGCCTGTTCGGCAATACGCGCACGCCGGAACTGTTCCAGCGCTGGGCCGAAATGGCGGCCTTCACGCCGATGATGCGCACGCACGAAGGCAATCGCCCGGACGACAACTTCCAGTTCTGGCAGGACCCGGCGGTGCTCGCGCATTTCGCGCGCATGACGCGCGTGTTCGCCGGGCTCAAGCAGTATGTGCAAGGTCTCGTCGATGAAGCGGGCGCGCGGGGTTTGCCGCTGCAACGTCCGCTGTTCCTGCACTACGAAGACGACGCAGAAACCTACGCTATTCAGGATCACTATCTTTATGGCCGCGATCTGCTGGTAGCACCGGTGCATGCGGCAGGCGCTTCGCAATGGCGCGTGTATCTGCCCAAAGGCGATGCCTGGATTCATCTCTGGAGCGGCGTGCGGTACGAAGGCGGTCAGCACGTGGAGATTGCAGCGCCCATCGGCGAGCCGCCGGTGTTCGTTCGTCAGGGCGCGGCGCGCGAGCAGCAATTGCTCGACCTGCGCACGCTTGCGGGAGCCGCGCAGTGAGTTCGGGCGCAATCCTGCATCACCTGCTGTTCGCTGCGTGCGTGGCGACCGCGACCTTCACGCAAAGCCTCACGGGTTTTGCGTTCGGGCTCGTGCTGCTGGGCCTCGTCGCGGTGTTTCACCTCGCGCCGTTGCCGGTTGCGGCGAACGTCGTCACGGTGATGGTGCTCGCGAATGCGGCCTTGCTCGTGCGTACCATGCCCGCCTTGCCGCGCCGCCTGCTGGCGCCGTCGTATGGCAGCAGCCTGGTGGGCGTGGCGATCGGCGCGTGCCTGCTGGCCTGGCTTTCCGATAACGCCATCGGCGTCGTGCGCTTTGCGCTGGGCCTTGCGATCCTCGCCTGCAGCCTGCTGCTGGTGGTGCAGACGAAGCCGCGTGCGCAGCTGGCCTCGCCGGGCACGTTCGCGTTTTATGGCTGCATTTCGGGCGTGATGGGCGGCGTGTTCGCCAGCGCCGGTCCGCCGATGGTGTTCCATCTGTATCGCCAGCCGCTCGACCGCGTGGTCGTGCGCGACACGCTGGTCCTGCTGTTCGCGGTCAACGCCGTGCTGCGCCTGATTATCGTGCTGGCGCAAGGACGTTTCGATGCGGCTTCGCTCGCGCTCAGCGCCGAGGCATTGCCCGTCGTCCTCACCGTGACGTGGCTCGCGCGCCGCTATCCGCCCAACTGGTCGCCGACGGCAGTGCGACGCGTCGTGTTCGTGCTGCTGGCCATCGCGGGCATGAGCCTGGTCGCACCGGCCATTACCAGCGCAAGCGCAAGCACCAACGCAAGCGCCAGGGCGCACGGCAAGGTCAGCGTGGCCTCTCTTCAACATCGTATTTTTACGGCGTGAATATCGTGCAAAAGAAGCTCAAGCAACTCAGCGAACTGCGCAGCCAGCGCTGGCTGGCCCCGGACGACATGCGCTCCTTCGCGCATCGGCAGCGCCTGCAGCAAATGGGTCTGCGTCGTGAAGAATTCATGTCGCGTCCGGTGATCGGCATCATCAATACGTGGAGCGATCTCTCGCCGTGTCACGCCCATCTGCGCGAACGCGCGGAAGCCGTGAAGCGCGGCATCCTGCAGGCCGGCGGCATGCCCTTCGAACTGCCGGCGATGTCGCTGGGCGAAGTCATGGTCAAGCCGACCACGATGATCTACCGCAATTTCCTCGCGATGGAAACGGAGGAACTGCTGCGCTCGCTGCCGATCGACGGCGCGGTGCTGATGGGCGGTTGCGACAAGACCACGCCGGGCCTGCTGATGGGCGCGCTGTCCGCGGATCTGCCCTGCATCTTCGTGCCCGCCGGGCCGATGCTCAGCGACCGCCATCGCGGCCAGGCCGTGGGCGCGGGCACGCATACCAAGAAGTTCTGGGACGAATACGTCGCGGGCAATATCGAGCAGCCCGAGTGGATTTCGCTCGAAGCGCGCATGACGCGCGCGCCCGGCACCTGCAACACCATGGGCACGGCCAGCACGATGACGTCGATCGTCGAAGCCATGGGCTTCACGCTGCCCGGCGCGACCAGCATTCCGGCAATGGATTCGTCGCATACGCGTATGTGTTCGACCAGCGGCGAGCGCATCGTCGGCATGGTGTGGGAAGACCTGAAGCCGAGCCGCTTCTTCAATCGCCAGTCGGTTGAAAACGGCGTTGTCACGTATATGGCGCTGGGCGGTTCGACCAACGCGGCGATCCATACGATCGCGATTGCGGGGCGCGGCAATGTGCCGTTGACGCTCGACGATATCGCGCGGATCGGCAAGAACGTGCCGGTGCTCGCCGATGTGTTCCCTTCGGGCAAGCGCCTGATGGAAGACTTCTATTACGCGGGCGGCGTGCCCGCCTTGCTGAGCGGCGTGAAGGAGTATCTGACGCTCGACAGCATGACCGTCACGGGCGAAACGCTCGGCGAGAACATCGCGCGCTTCGAAGCGGGCATGCGTCCGCAGGGCGAAGATGCGATCCGCCCGCTGACCGATCCCGTCAGCGAGCGCGGCGCGCTGGGCGTGCTGCGCGGCAATCTCGCACCGAATGGCGCGGTCATCAAGCCGAGCGCGGCCAGCCCGCATCTCATGAAGCATCGCGGCCGCGCGCTGGTATTCGATTCGGTTGCCGAGATGAACGCGACCATTCACGCGCCCGACCTGGATGTCGATGCCGATACGGTGCTCGTGCTGCGCGGCGGTGGTCCGATTGGCGCGCCCGGCATGCCGGAGTGGGGCAATCTGCCGATTCCGAAAAAGCTGCTGGCGGCCGGCGTGCGCGACATGGTGCGGATTTCCGATGCGCGCATGAGCGGCACGCATTACGGCACCTGCGTGCTGCACGTCTCGCCCGAAGCCGCTGCTGGCGGCCCGCTCGCGCTGATCCGCACCGGCGACCTGATCGAACTCGACGTGGAAGCTGGCAAGCTCGACGTGCTGCTTTCCGACGAAGAACTCGCACAACGCCGCGAAGCATGGCGCGCGCCACCGCTGGCGCGCAAGCGCGGCTATATCCGTCTCTACGTCGAACAGGTTTCGCAGGCCGATAAAGGCTGCGACTTCGACTTCTTGACAGGCTTCGAAGAACCGGTCGAACCGGCGATCTTCTAGACACAGGACATCAGAACATGGTCAACAGAATGAAAAAAGATCCGCTGCACCACGCCTTCCGCCACGCACTCGCGCACAAGGACGGCTCGGCGATGCGCAAGAAGCCGCTCGGCACCTGGCTGATGGCCGGCTCGGCGGCACCTGCGGAAGCATTCGGTCACGCCGGTTTCGACTGGCTGTTGATCGACATGGAACACGCGCCGCTCGAATTCACCGACGTGCTGCATATGCTGCAAGCCGTCGATTGCGGCGGCGCTGCGCCCATCGTGCGTCTTGCCCGCAACGACGCGACGCTGGCCAAGCGCGCGCTCGACATGGGCGCGCCCACGCTGATGTTCCCGTATGTGCAGAGCCCGGAAGAAGCGCGCGCGGCGGTGGCATCGGCGAAGTTTCCGCCGCTGGGCACGCGCGGCTTCGCGGCGATGCATCGCGCCAGCCGTTACGGCACGTGGAGCGAATTCGGCGCGCGCGCCAACGAGGCGACCATGTGCATCGTGCAACTGGAAACGCCCGAAGCCGTGGCGCAACTCGAATCGATCGCTGCCGTGCCGGGCGTCGACGCGCTGTTCGTTGGCCCGGGCGATCTGTCGGCCGCGATGGGAAAGATCGGCAATCTCGCCGATGCAGGCGTGCGCGAAATGATTGCGGATTGCGCGCGTCGCGCGAACGCCATCGGCATGCCGATCGGCATCGTCGGGCCGACGCCCGCGATGGTGCGCGAGTTCATGGAAATGGGCTACGACTACGTGGCGATTGCGTCGGACATGGGCATGATGATGCGCCAGGCCAATGCGTTCATCGCCGAACTCGATCAGGTCGAAGCCAACGCCAACGCGGGCGGCCCGTACTGATCATGAGTGGCACGACCGAACTGTTCGCGCTTGGCAACGACGCCTGGCAGGTGCGGGTGGCGCCGGCGCTGGGCGGCGCGATTATCGATGCGCGCTGGCACGGCCGCGATGTCCTGCGGCCGACGCCCGCTGCCGAACTGCAAGCGCGCAACGTACGCAAGACGGCGTGCTATCCGCTCGTGCCGTTTTCGAATCGCATTGCGTTTGGCGCGTTCGCTTTCGCCGATTCGCAGTACACGCTCGCGAAGAATCTCGCCGATATGGCGCATGCGATTCATGGTGTCGGGTTTCAGCAGGCATGGCGGGTGATCGCGCAGGACGGCCGCTCGATCGCGATGCAGATCGAGCATGCGCCCAACGAACGCTGGCCGTTCGCGTTCGTTGCGCAGCAAACCCTGGCGATCGAAGGCGATACCTTGACGCTCGGCATGCGCATCACCAATACCGACAACATCGCTGCGCCTTGCGGTGCGGGCTGGCATCCGTTCTTTCCGCTCGACAGCGCGGCGGGCGAGACGCGCGTGCACACCGAATGGAAATCGATGCTGGTGAATGACGGCGACTCCCTGCCTTGCGCGCGTATCGATCCGCCCGGATTCGGCGCATTGGACAGCACGGTGGTGGATAACTGCTTCACGGGCTGGAGCGGCGCGGCGCACATTGAAACGCCACATCACCGGATTGCGATCGACGCGAACGATGCACTGCCGTGTGTCGTATTTTTCAGGCCCGCAGGGCAGCCGTTCTTCGCGTTTGAACCCGTGAGTCACGCGAACAACGCGCTAAACGGCAATGATCCGCCGATGCATGTGCTCGCGCCGAACGAGGCGCTGGAGGCACGCGTCAGCTTCACCGTGCAGGCGCTTACGAAAGAATTGGAAAGGACATCAAAATGAATTCGACCCAGGCAATCTATCCGGCGCTTGCCGGACAAGTGGTGTTCGTATCGGGTGGCGCGTCGGGCATCGGCGAAGCGATTGTCGAGGCCTTCTGGCAACAGGGCGCGAAAGTGGCGTTCTGCGATCTCGACGAAAACGCAGGCCACGCATTGTGCGAGCGCCTTGGCGCGACGGCAGAAGGCCGCTTCAAACCGTGGTTCGGGCGCTGCGACGTGCGCGACATCGACGCCTATCGCGCGGTGCTCGACAACGCTGCGCAGGCGCTCGGCGCGATCCATACGCTCGTGAACAACGCCGGGCGCGATACGCGCCACGCACTCGACGATCTTTCCGTCGACATGTGGAACGAGATGATCTCCGTGAATCTCACGCACCACGTCTTCGCGACCCAACGCGTCGCGCCTGGCATGCGCGCGATGGGCAGCGGTTCGATCATCAACCTGGGTTCGATTTCGTGGCTGCGCGGGCGTCCCAATCTGATCGGCTATACGGCGTCCAAAGCGGCTATTTCGGGCATTACGCGCACGCTCGCGCGCGAACTGGGCGATGGCGGCATCCGCGTGAATGCGGTGCTGCCGGGCGCCGTGGTCACGCCGCGTCAGACCGCATTGTGGCGCGATGCGGCGTCCGATCAGCAGTTTATCGATCTGCAATGCCTGAAGTTTCGCGTCGAGCCTAAACATATTGCCGATTCAGTGTTGTTTCTCGCCAGTCCTCAGGCAGCGGCCATCACGGGCCAGAATCTGCTCGTCGATGCCGGGCTGGCGCAGGTGTCAGTGGTTGGTTAGACGAGCGGCTAACGCTCGCGTGCATCATTAGAAGAACTATTAGAACCAAAGCAAACTTGGAGACTTTCTGATGTTTTACGCGAAGAGGCGTCCGGCAACGGGCGCGTGGGCACGTGCGTGCCTGCGAAACGGAACGGCACTCGCGGCGCTGGTGGCCGCGGGCAATACGGCAGGTTGGGCGCAATCGACGGTCACGATCTACGGTATCGTCGATTCGGCCGTTCAATACGGCAAGTTCAACGACACCGTGAGTCCGACGGCGATGGCGGCAAGCGGCAATCTGCAGGCCTCGCGCTTTGGCTTCCGCGGCAGCGAGGATCTGGGCGGCGGCTATCGCGCGAACTTCCAGCTCGAAACGGGCTTCAACACCTATACGGGTGTGGGCGGCGGCACGACCTTGTTCAACCGTGGTGCGTCAGTCGGGCTGTCGAGCACGAAATACGGTAGCGTCGATGCGGGCTTGATGTACCTGCCGATCTACTGGGTCTTTCTTGCATCGGACGTAGCGACTTACGGCTTGTCGAACCCCGCGGCCATCATGTCGCTGGAACATACGACGACGCTGGGGAAATCGGGCACCGGCGGCTTTTATCCCAACGCCGTGCGCTATCGCACGCCGAATTTCAACGGTCTTTCCGGTGAAATTGGCTATTCGTTCGGTGCGCAGAATGCAGCCGGCCAGACCGCCGATGGCCGCAATATCGGCATGAATGTGATGTACCAGCGTTTCGGCATGATGCTCGGCTATGGCGTGAACCGCTATCAGTATTACGCCAATACGACCACGCTCACGCCGTCTTCGCAACTCACGCAGGTGTTCGCCGCGACCTATGCCTATAGCGGCAATTTCATCGGCGCTAATTACATCTATTCGAAACGTACCGACGCGGCCAACTGGTTTGCATCGGCGTTTCTCGTCAACGCGAAAATTCCGGCCGGGCCGGGCGATATCGAACTGGGCGTCGCGCGCCGCATCGAAAACGCCAATGCGCGGGCGATGGCCTATAACGCGGGCTATGTGTATTTCCTCTCGAAACGCACCCAGCTTTATGGCTATGCCTCGATGATTACGAATAACAGCCATTCGAATCAGGGCTTCGCGCTACTCAATTCCACTTACTCCACCGTGACGCCGGGCTTCGACCCGTGGGCCGTCACCGTGGGCTTGCGTACTTCCTTCTAACGCCACCTTCGCCTTAAGGAGATTCCATGACTGAGCCTTTGAGATACGGCATTATCGGTGCCGGCATGATGGGACAAGAGCACATTCGCAATATCGCGCTGTTGCCGGATGCGCTTGTCACAGCCATCGCCGATCCGCACACGGAATCGGTGGCCTCGGCCATCAAGACCTTGGGGCGCGAAGTGAGCGTGTTTGCGGATCATCGCGATCTGCTCGCAAGCCGGACGTGCGATGTGCTGGTCGTTGCCACTCCGAACGACACGCATCGCGCGGTTCTCGAAGATGTGTTCAGCGCGGCGACGGCGTATCCCACGCTGATCGAAAAGCCGCTTTGCACCACGATCGAAGACTGCCGGCAACTGGCGGAAGCCGCCCAGGCGCACAAGGCGCCGCTATGGGTGGGGATGGAGTATCGATACATGCCGCCGCTTACCGCGATGATCGACGAGATTGCCGCCGATCGCATTGGCGCGCTGAAGATGTTTTCGATTCGCGAGCATCGGCATCCGTTCCTTTCGAAGGTGGGTGACTGGAATCGATTCTCGGCACGCACGGGCGGCACGCTGGTTGAAAAGTGCTGTCACTTTTTCGATCTGATGCGTCTGATCGTGGACGATGAAGCGGTGCGCGTATTCGCTTCGGGCGCGGCCGATGTCAATCATCGCGACGAACGTTACGACGGCCAGGTGCCCGATATGATCGACAACGCGTATGTGATCGTCGAATTCAAAAGCGGCAAGCGTGCCTCGCTCGATCTGTGCATGTTCGCGGATGGCGCGGAATGGCAGGAAGAGTTTTCGGCGGTGGGCGACAAGGGCAAGGTGGAGTGTTTCGTGCCGGGCGCGGGCAAGCATTGGCCCGGACGCGGCGAGCGCCAGGCCGAAGTCGTGGTGAGCCCGCGCGATCCTAAAGGGCCTGTGCGCCGTACCGTTGAAGTCGATGAAAAGCTGCTGAGCCTGGGCGCGCATCATGGCTCGACTTACTTCGAACACCTGGGATTCCAGCAGGCGGTGCGCGAAGGCGCGCCGGTCAAGGTGACGGTGGAGGATGGGCTGAAGGCGGTGGTGATTGGTCTGGCCGCCGAGAAGTCGATCCGCGAGAAGCGGGTGATCGAGATTGAGGGTTTGTCGCTTAGTTAAGCTGAAGCGGATTTTCAAGGGTCGAGGCGCGGCAGCCGCTTTGGAGAGGCGCCGCGCGCGCGTCAGTCCGGTTTGCCTGCGTACCACGTGGGATGAAACGCCTTGACGATCGCGCCGTCGGCCTTGAGCGCGTAGCAGCCGTCGATCTGGAACGGCCGCTGCGCGTGGCTGGCGTTGAGCTCGATGCTCATCGTCTGGAACGCGGCCGTGGCCACCGCGCCGATCAGCTCCGTCAAATGCGTGCAACCCCGCGTGCCGCCCACCAGACGCCGCACGTCGCGCATGAAACCGGCGGCGATCGTCAGACCGCGCAGCTGGCGATAGTCCTGTCCGGCCACGTCGCAGTAGCCCGAGTACGGCACCACGAACGATTCCACGCGCACCTCGCGAATCACCAGATCGCTCCCCACCGTCATGCACAACAGCATGTCGTGGATGGGCTCGCCCGCTTTTACGTTGACGCCGTGCGATTCGCGATCATACGACTTGGTGTCACGCAAACGGCCTTCGATATCGTAAAGACCGTCCGCGCGCCGATAGCCTTGCAGCACGATGTTGCGGGTGTGGAGCGGGGTGCGCGCGACGTCTTGCGCTTCAGCCTGCGCGGGGGATTCGGCAACGCTCACAGCGCGCTCACGAGTTCCGGTACGTTCGTGAACAGATCGCCCACAAGACCGTAATCGGCGACGCTGAAGATTGGCGCTTCGTCATCCTTATTGATTGCGACGATGACCTTCGAAACCTTCATGCCGGCCAGATGCTGGATCGCGCCCGAGATGCCGACTGCCACATACAGTTGCGGCGCGACGATCTTGCCGGTCTGGCCAACCTGGTAGTCGTTCGGCACGTAACCGGCGTCGACTGCCGCGCGCGACGCGCCCAGTGCAGCGCCGAGTTTGTCGGCGAGCGGTTCCAGAACCTTCGTGTAGTTTTCGCCGCTGCCAAGGCCACGGCCGCCGGAAACGATGATCTTCGCGCTCGTGAGTTCCGGGCGATCGAGCTTCGTGACTTCACGGCTCACGAACTGCGAGAGGCCCGAGTCAGCCGCCGCTTCGATCTTTTCCACCGCTGCGCTGCCGCCCACCGCTGCAACCGGGTCAAAGCCCGTGGCGCGCACGGTGATGACCTTGACCGCGTCTTGAGACTGCACGGTTGCAATTGCGTTGCCAGCGTAGATCGGGCGCTCGAACGTATCGGCGGAATTGACCGCCGTGATATCGCTGATCTGCGCAACGTCGAGCCTGGCGGCAATGCGCGGCGCGACGTTTTTACCCGCCGCGGTGGAAGGCGCGAGAATGTGCGAGTAGTTCTTCGCGATGTTCAAAACCGTCGCTTCGACGTTTTCCGCGAGACCTTGTTCGAGTTGTGGCGCGTCGGCCAGCAGCACCTTCGCTACGCCCGCGATCTTCGCGGCTGCATCGGCGGCCGCTTGCGCGTTGTGGCCCGCGACCAGCACATGCACGTCGCCGCCAAGCTGTTGCGCCGCGGCAAGCGTGTTCAACGTTGCCGGCTTGATCGCGGCGTTATCGTGTTCGGCAATAACCAGAATCGTCATTTTTTACAGATCCTTTTACAGCACCTTGGCTTCGGTTTTCAGCTTCCCGACCAGCGTCTTTACGTCGGCGACTTTCACGCCCGCGCTGCGCCGGGGCGGCTCGGCGACCTTGAGCGTCTTCAGACGCGGTGTGACATCCACCCCGAGATCCGCGGGCTTGATCGTCTCCAGAGGCTTCTTCTTCGCCTTCATGATGTTCGGCAGCGTGACGTAGCGCGGTTCGTTCAGGCGAAGATCGGTCGTGACCACAGCGGGCAACGTGAGCGAAAGCGTTTGCGCACCGCCATCGACTTCACGCGCGACCGTGGCGCGGCCGTCGGCAATCGTGAGCTTCGAGGCGAAGGTCGCTTGCGGCAAACCGGCCAGCGCGGCCAGCATCTGCCCGGTCTGGTTGGAATCGTCGTCGATTGCCTGCTTGCCGAGTATCACCAGCGAAGGCTGCTCTTTATCGACCAACGCCTTCAACAGCTTCGCGACAGCCAGAGGCTGAAGATCCTCGCTGGACTCAACCAGAATCGCTCGATCCGCACCAATCGCCAACGCCGTGCGCAGCGTTTCCTGTGCCTGCGCAACGCCGCACGACACCGCAATCACCTCGGTTGCCACGCCCGCTTCCTTCAAGCGCACCGCTTCTTCAACGGCGATTTCGTCGAACGGATTCATCGACATCTTCACATTGGCGATATCCACTCCCGTGCCGTCCGATTTCACTCGAACTTTCACGTTGTAATCGACCACGCGTTTCACTGGCACCAGAATCTTCATGCTTACATGTTCTCCATAAGGCCGCGCTCAGGCGGTCTGAATTACGTGGCCCGAACTACGCGGCTTGAATGCGTTTCGCGCGATCGACGATGGGTTTGTCGACCAGCTTGCCATCCACCGAAATCGCGCCGCGCGGATTGTCGGCCAGGGCGGCCAGCACGCGTTTGGCCCACGCACGTTCGGCGTCGCTGGGCGCGAAGCCGCGATTGACCGCGTCGACCTGCTTCGGGTGAATGCAGAGCTTGCCGCCGAAGCCGAACTGACGCGCATCGAGCGTGTCGGCCGCGATGATTGCCGGGTCGTCGGTCGAGAGCGTGACGCCGTCGATGGGCGCGGGCAGCCCCGCAAAACGCGACTCGATGACGAACTGCGAGCGCACGTAATCGAGCGCGCGCCCGCTGCTTTCCGTGCCCGCATCGACGCTGTAATCGAACGAGCCGAAGGCCAGCCGCACCACGCCGCTGGCATGCGCGATCTGCCGCAGCGCCAC
Source organism: Paraburkholderia sp. Ac-20340 (assembly GCF_017104965.1). Classification (GTDB taxonomy): domain Bacteria; phylum Pseudomonadota; class Gammaproteobacteria; order Burkholderiales; family Burkholderiaceae; genus Paraburkholderia. The sequence continues at coordinate 250,994 of NZ_JAAGPR010000004.1, read as the reverse complement.
CACGCCCGCGACGCTTTCCACCAGCGCGACCAGCTCCACGTTGCGGCCGCAGCGCGCGGCGATATCGGCGAGCTGGCTCGGGTTTTCGGCCTTCGGCACCATCACGCGGCGCAGGCTGGCGGCGTTGAGCATCGCGACGTCGGCCGCATGCCACGGCGTGCCGAACGCGTTGACGCGCACCATCACGCGCTCGCGTTCGGTGTCGGCCATGCCGGTGCGCAGCCACGACGCGAGCTGATCGCGCGCGCCGGTCTTGGCGTCGGGCGCGACGGCGTCTTCCAGATCGATGACGACCTGGCTTGCCTCGGTCGCCAGCGCCTTGAAGAAGCGTTCCGGCCGGTCGCCGGGAACGAACAGAAAACTGCGTGCGATCATGAAGATTCCTTTCGAAAAGGCTTCAGACGCCGGCCCATCCTCGCTGGAAGGTTTCGGAGTAGCTGAAGCGCTCGGCAGGGTGAATGCTGATCGCCACCTCGACGATCTCGCCGCGCCGGTTCAAATAACGGCGCGACAGCCACAGCGCCGGCGTACGCGGCTTGGCATTGACCAGGCGCGCGACGTCGGCGGGCAGCGCCACCGCCTTGATTTCCTGCTGCACCTGCGCGATCTGCTCGCCGAACTGACGCTCGATCAGCGCGTAGATCGGCGTATGCGGGGCGTCCTCGACGCCCGTCAGCGAACGGAACGCAGGCTGGATATAGACCTCGGTGTAGCAGATCGGATCGATGTTTTCCGGCGAGCGGCGCACGCCTTTCAGGCGCAGCCAGGTTTCGCCGGTTTTGGCTTCGAGCATCGTGCGTAGCGCAGGATCGTCGATCTCGACGGTCTCCTGCTCGAGCAGATGCAGCGCGGTGTCGGCGGTATAACGGTGCAGGTCGTTCAGTTGCTGCATGACCTGCCGATAGCCGCCTTCCGCGCTCGTGGCCTTGACCGTGGTTCCCACGCCCGCCTGACGCACCACCATGCCCAGTTGCACGAGTTGCTTGACCGCTTCGCGCACGGTCGAACGACTCGCGCCAAACTGCTCGCACAGTTCGAATTCGGTGGGAATGGTGGACCCCACGGGAAAGCGCCCACCCTGTATTTCGTTGATGAGCGTCTGCGCCAACTGCATATAGCGTGGCTGCTGACCGAGCACATTAACCATCTTTTGCACGCACGAAGAGAGATTGACAAACGGAGTCGCCTGTCGCGCCGCGTCGTGCGTTGCCTGCAAGGTCATTGCACGACACCGCTCTCGCGCAGGGCGGCGACTCGTTCAGCATCGTAACCGAGTTCGGCGAAGAGTCTGGCGTTGTCCTGACCCAGATCGGGCGCGGCCCGCGCCGGCAGCGGCTCGTCCACGCGCACCGGCGCCGCCACGCCGCGAATCTTGCCAAAGCGCGGATGCTCCGCTTCGACCACGTTCTGGCGCTCGGCCACGAACGGACTGTCGAGCGCCTGCTGGATATCGTAGACCGGCGCGGCGGGCACGCGGCCGCCCAGGCGTTCGAGCCATTCGGCCGTGGTCGCGCGCGAGAGCGCCGCGTCGAGTTCCTGCTCGACCAGATCGCGGTTCGCGAGCCGCGCCTTGAAGTTGCAGAAGCGCTCGTCGGTGATCCACGAAGGACGGTCGAGCGCCTCGGCCAGCACGCCCCAGAACTTTTCCTTGTTGCACATGAGGAAGATCCAGCCGTCCTTGGTCTTGTACAACTGGCTTGGCGTGAGCGAAGGATGCGCCGAGCGGCGGTCGCGCCCCGTCACCGTGCCGCCGTTCAGATACCACGTGCCCACGTAGGCGAGGTTATGCAGCGCGACGTCGAACAGACTCGTGTCGAGGTCGCGGCCCACGCCCGTCGCGCGCGCCTGCACGAGACCCGCGAGCAGCGCCATGGCAGCGGTGGTGCCCGTCATCAGGTCGATGATCGACAGGCCGAAGCGCGCGGGCGGCGCGTCGGGTTCGCCCGTCACCGAAAGATAGCCGGCTTCCGCCTGCATCAGATAATCGTAGCCAGGCCACGACGCGCGGCTGCCGGTGCGTCCATACGCCGAAAGATGCGCGCAGACGATGGCCGGATTGGCTGCTTTCAACTGCTCGTAGGTGAGGCCGAGCTTCACGGGCAGGTCGCCGCGCAGGTTGTTGAACACCGCGTCGGCGGTGCGCACGAGATCGTGCAGCACCTCGCGTCCTTCGGGCTTTTTCAGATCGAGCGTTAGGCTGCTCTTGTTGCGGTTGAAGGCCTCGAAAAAATGGCTGTCGCCTTCGCCGAAGAAGTGCGGCCCGACCGCGCGGCCCACATCGCCGCCTTCGCGGAAATTCTCGATCTTGATGACTTCCGCGCCGAGATCGGCCAGATGTTGCGTGGCGAACGGGCCCGCGCCGTATTGTTCGATGGCGACGATGCGTACGCCGGAAAGGGGCAGGCTCATGCAGGGTTCCTCGCAATCAGCATCTTCGCGATGATCAGGCGTTGCATCTCGTTGGTGCCTTCGCCGATGGTCAGAAGCGGCGCATCGCGATACAGCCGCTCGACGTTGTATTCCTTCGAATAACCGTACGCACCGTGAATGCGCATGGCTTCCATGCTGTTTTCCACCGCGGCCTCGGTGGCGAAATACTTCGCCATGCCGGCTTCCATGTCGCAACGCAGGCCCTTGTCGTAGGCGCGCGCGGCGGAATCGGTGAGCAGGCGCGCGGCTTCCACGCGCGTGGCCATTTCGCCGAGCTTGAGCGCGATGGCCTGGTGCTCGCAGATCGGCTTGCCAAAGGTTTTACGCTGCTGCGAATACGCCACGGCTTCGTCGAGCGCCGCCTGCGCCACGCCCACGCCGCGCGCCGCCACGTTGATGCGGCCCAGTTCGAGCCCGCTCAGAATCTGCTTGAGGCCAAGGCCTTCTTCGCCGCCGATCACGCGCGAAACCGGCACGCGGAAGTTCGTGAAGTTCAGCTCGCAAGTGTCGATGCCTTTGTAGCCGAGCTTTTCCAGCTGGCGGCTCACCTCGAAGCCCGGACCTTTTTCGACGATCAGCAGACTCATGCCCTTGTGGCGCGGCTGCGCATCCGGGTCGGTCTTGACCAGCAGCGCGAGCAGGTTGCCGTACTTGCTGTTGGTGATCCACGTCTTGCTGCCGTTCACGATGTAGTGATCGCCGTCGCGCTTCGCCACCGTGCGGATCGCCTGCAGGTCGGTGCCGCAATCCGGCTCGGTCAGGCCAATGCCGCCGCGCAGTTCGCCCGTCGCCATGCGCGGCAGGAACTCGCGCTTTTGCGCCTCCGTGCCGTTGCGCTGGATCGTCATCGCCATGATCAGATGCGAATTGATGATGCCGCTCACCGACATCCACACCGCCGAAATACGATCGACGATCTTCGCGTAGGTGGACGTGGACAGCCCGAGCCCGCCATATTCGGTGCCGATGAGACAGCCGAACAGGCCCATCTCCTTCATCTTTTCGACGATCTCGTGCGGGTATTCGTCCTTCGCATCGAGGTCGTGCACATACGGTTTCACTTCCGTCTTGAGAAAGCGGTCCAGCATGTCGAGAATCAGCGTTTCGTTCTCGGCGTAGTCGCCGGCGTCCTGTTGATGATCGGCGTCGATCGTAGCCATCGTCACTCCTGGTCAGTCGTTTCGTTGTGCACGCAACGTGTGCGTGCGGGTATTGGATTCAGTGCCGATTCAGCGGGCCGCGCCCAGCACCTGTGCGAGTTCGCGCGCGCTCAGGCGTTCGAGCGAGAGCACCGCTTCGCAGATGCGCGCCGCCGCGTCGCGCGACACCTTGCGCTGCGCGTTGTCGTAGAACTTCGCGACGATATCGTCGTTGCTGAGCGGCCGGTCGGCGCTGCCGCGATTGACGGCTTCGCGGTGCGTGAGCGTGCGCCCGTCACGCGTGTGGATCGTCACTTCGCCCGTGTAGTGCTGCGGGAAAGTGGTCTCGGGATCGGCTTCGTGCGTGACGCGGGCGGCGAGGGCGCGCACGGCTTCGTCGGCGAGCGCGGCGGGGTCGAGATCGTCGAGCGTGAAGCGGCCGTGCAGCAGACCGGTCGCGACGATGTACGGAATGCTGAACTGCGCGTCGTAGCTGTTCGACGGTTTCTGCTTGTTTTCCACCGGCTCGCAGATGATCGGAATGGTCGGGCCGGGCACGCGCACCACCACGCGCTCGATCTCGCTGGCCGCCAGTCCGTGCGCGCGATGCAGGGCGATGGCCGCATCCGAAGAGGCATGCGTGAAATGGCAGGCCGGAATCGGCTTGAGCGCAACGCCGTCGATTTCCCACGTCTCGCCGAGGCCCGCCGTAGCGAGCGCGAGATCGTCGGCGCCCAGCGGCGTTTTCATGTAGAGCGAGTACAGACCGAAGCGGCCTTCGTACGGCGCACCCGGGCCGATATAACCGTGCTTCGCGAGCGTCGCCGCCGTGGTGCCCGCGACCGCGGCCCAACCGGGATGCAGACGCTTGGTCCACGCGCCGTCCTGCAGAAACTCCAGGCTGCCCGAGGCCATCGACAACGCAATGCCCTGGGCGTGCTGCGCCTGTTCCTGCGACAAGCCGAGCAGACGCGCCGCGCCCAGCGCACAACCGAACGCCGCCACGAGCCCGGTCGGATGGAAGCCCGTGTTGTGGAAGCCGCTTTTCGCGGCGGCGCCCACACGCGTCGACACTTCCATGGCGCAGAGATAGGCCGCGAGCAGAGCGGCGCCGCTGGCGTTTTCGCGCTCGGCCAGATTGAACGCGACGGGCAGCGCGCTGGCGGTCGAATGAATCACGCCGCGTGCGTGGGTATCGTCGAAATCGAGGCTATGAATCAACAGGCCGTTGAGCAGCATGGCGTCGCGCAGCGCGAGCTTTGGCGCGTAGCCGAACACGGTGGCGCTGCCATCGCCGAGTTCCTGCATCGCGGCGAGCGTGGACGTGGCGTAGGGCAGGTCGATCGTGGCGCAGGCGAGGCCGATGCTGTCGAGCATCAGATGCTTCGCGCGTTCGCGCACGGCGGCGGGCACGTCGTCGATGTCGAGCGAGGTCGTGAAGGCGGCCAGTTGCTGCGCGATGGTGTGTGCGTGTTGTGCGTGCGGATCGATGTCGTTGCGAGCGTTCATCGGGTGGCTCCCTGATGGTTGAGCGATAACGGGTCGGCGCTGGGGTCTTCGTCGGGCGAGACGGCTTCGAGCGAGAACTGGTTTGCATCGACGCCGAGTTTCAGCACGGCGATCACGAGCAGCGCCAGCACGCCGGCCACCATGCCGAGCACACCGAACAGGCCGAGTTGCGCAAACAGGATCACGGCGGCGTACGAGGTCAGCATCGAGGCGATCCGCCCGCACACGCCCGCCACGCCGGTGCCGCGCAGGCGCAGCGCCGTGGGAAACAGTTCGGGCACGTAGCCGAACAGACCGAGCGTGACGATGGCGTAGATGCAGCTGACCAGCGTGAGGCCGACCACGGCGATGGCCGCGTTGGCCGTCATCTGCGGATAGACGAAGCCGAGCACGATCGTGAGCACGCTGAAGAACACCACGCCCTTGGCGCGGCCGAGGCGATCGGCCGTGAGGTAGCCGAGCACGGCGCCGAGCGGCGCGCCCAGCGACATCAGCGTGGTGAAACCGAGCGAGGTGACGATGTCGCGGCCTTCGTGCACGAAGAAGGTCGGCAGCCACGCGACGAAACCGTACACGGCCACGTTGACGGCCACGGCGGTGAGGGCGGCCGTCAACGTGCGGCCGATCATGCCGCGGCGGAACAGCGCCGAAAGCGGGGCGCGCGGCACTTCGAGGTTCTGCGAACGCGTGACCTGCGGCAGCGGGCCCTTGAGTTGCTCGACTTCCTGCTCGATGGCGCGCACGGTTTCCTCGGCTTCGGCGGTGCGGCCGACCGATTCGAGCCATCGCGGCGACTCCGGCATGCGGTGACGCAGCGCCCACACGACCACCGCGCCGATGCCCGCGATGCCGAACATCCAGCGCCAGCCCAGATGCGGAATCACCACATAGCCCACGCTGGTCGCCATGACGAGCCCCGAGTTGACGATCAGGCCCAGCAGCGAGATCCAGCGGCCGCGATACGCTGGCGGAATGAATTCGCACAGCGTTCCGGCCGCCACCACGAGTTCCGCACCGAGGCCGATGCCCATCAGAAACCGCGCGCCGATCAGCCAGTGAATGCTCGGCGCAAATGCGGCGGCGAACGACATCAAGCCGAACAGCGCGAGATTGAATTGATACGACGAGCGCCGGCCGAAGCGGTCACCGAGATAACCCGAGAGGCCCGCGCCGATCACCATGCCGAAAAAGCCGCACGAGACGAACAGCGCGTTGAGCTGCAGCGTGGAAAAGCCCGTCTTGAGCATCGCCGCGGACACGCCGCCCGCGAGATAGACGTCGAAGGCGTCGAGGCACGCGCCCGCGCTGATGAGCCCGAGAATCTTCCAGTGAAACCGCGACATCGGCAGCCGGTCTAGCCTGGCGCCCGAGCTAACGTTGTGACTCACAGTTGTCTCCAGTCCTGTGGCAGTGAACCGTTGCGCGGGCCGCTCTATGGATGAGGTGGCGGTTTATCGGCGTGACGGCAAAACAGCGGAACGCAGCGGCGTTCCGTGCGGTTGTCCTGCGGGTGCTCAGGCCTCGTTGGTGCCGTGGCCGCGTTTGGCGATCAGCGCCGAACGGATGTAGTCGAGAACGGGCTTGCCGTCCTGATTGAATGCGCGCGTGTGCACGGTCACGATGCCTTGCGTGGGCCGCGATTTCGACTCGCGCACTTCAAGCACTTCGGACTCCGCATAAAGCGTATCGCCCGCAAATACCGGGCCCGTGAGGCGAATTTCCTTCCAGCCGAGATTGGCGATGGCTTTGCCGCTCACGTCGTTGACCGACATGCCGAGCACGATGGCCACGGTGAGGCCGCTGCTCACGAGCAGTTTGCCGAATTCGCTCTTCGACGCGTGATTCGCATCGCAGTGCATCGGATGCGGATTCATCGTCAGCAGCGAAAACTGGATATTGTCCGCATCGGTAATGGTGCGGCCCGGGCGATGTTCGTAGATGTCGCCCACCGTGAAATCCTCGAGATAACGGCCGTAGCTGGCACGGTAGCGCTGCGTCCCCACTTTCTCCGACTGCATCATGGTTTGTCTGCTCCTGTCTTAAATGTCACTTTGTGCGGACAAAGTATCGGGCGCAGTGAGTTGGGGTGTCAAGCGGGAGCTTTCTACGGTTTACCCTGGCGATTCGGGGAGCGGGCGGGGGCGATAGCGACCTTTATTCTGTCTGGGTGGCTGCCAGCTCGATACGATTTCAGTCATTCTTCGAAAATAATGCCTGCTGCTCTCAAGTCATGGAATCTGATGCCGTAATTCCGGTTACGCAGGCTTCAGCGGTCGGTCAACGACGTATGCGAATGCCCCAGCAAACGTCGTTTCTTCGAACTTCATCGACCATGAATAGCCTTTCGCGCGTACAGCCGCACAATGACGTGTATGAGCTTCTCGTTCAGAGCATCACGCGCTATGCGATCTATATGCTGGACATCGACGGCTTCGTCGCCACGTGGAATTCGGGCGCCGAGCAGAAGAAAGGCTATCGGGAAGAGGAAATACTGGGGCGGCACTTTTCCTGTTTCTATAGCCGCGAAGATCGCCTGAATCAGATTCCCGCGCGCAACCTGCACGTGGCGCGAACGAAAGGGCGATACGAAGCCTATGGCTGGCGCCTGCGCAAGAATGGCACGGCGTTTCGGGCCCATGTCGTGATCGATGCGCTGCGCGACCCGCAAGGCGAATTGTTCGGCTTCGCCAAGATCACGCGCGATTGCACCGATATTGCGGCCTTCGACACCCTGCCCGCCGAAGGCGAAGACGTGAGCCGGTCTCCAGTGAGCGGGGCCGAGCACGCAATGTTGATGCTCGATGCCGATGGCCTGATTTCACACTGGAGCGCGAGCGCACAGATGTCCGGCGGCTATTGCCGGGACGATGTGGTCGGCAGGCATTATCGCTCGCTCTATACCGCCGACGATCAGGCGAGCGGCAGGCCCGAGCGCGAACTGCGCGCCGCCATGCGCGAAGGGCGCTTCGAGGGCGATGGATGGCGCGTGCGTAAAGACGGCGTGAGCGTCTGGTCGCATGTGCTCATCGAGCCGATCTATCACGCGGGCAACGAGCTGTTTGGGTACGCGGTGCTGACGCAGGACCGGACCGAAGCGCGCCGCATACAGCAGCAATCGCTCGATCACGAGCGACGTTTTCGCATGCTGGTCGAAGGCGTCACCGACTACGCGATCTATATGCTCGATACCCGCGGCTGCGTTTCGAACTGGAATGCCGGCGCGCAACGGGCCAAGGGTTATAGCGCCGAAGAGATCGTCGGGCGGCACTTCTCGCTGTTCTACACCGAAGAAGCGCGCATGCGTGGCGCACCCGAAAGCGGGCTGCGGCAGGCGCGCGAGACGGGCAAATTCGAAGCCGAGGGCTGGCGTCTGCGCAAGGACGGCGGCAAGTTCTGGGCGCATGTGGTGATCCAGCCCATCTACGACGATGCGGGCGAGTTGTTCGGCTACGCGAAGATCACGCGGGATCGCACCGAGCAACAGGAATCGGCGCTTACGTTGGAAGCGACCCGGCGCAACCTCGATCTCGCGCTCGACAATATGCGTCAGGGGTTGTGTCTGTTCGACCAGCAGGAGCGCCTTGTCATCGCGAACCGGCAGTTCTCGTTGCTGTTCGATATGTACGAAGCGCCGGCGGCGGGCGCGAGCCTCAGTGCGTTGCTGTGGCGCATCGGCAAGCAATTGCGCGGGCAGTCCGCAAACCGCGCGGCGCTCATGACGCAATTTCGCCGCGTGATTGCGGCAAGCTCCACGCCGGATACCGCGACCGAAGTCAATCTGGCGAACCGCGTGATCTCCGTGACGACCCGGCAGTTGTCCCACGGCGGCTGGGTATCGACGCTCGAAGATGTCACGCTGCGGCACGCCGCCGAAAAGCAGGTTCGTCATCTGGCGCTACACGATCCCTTGACCGACCTGCCGAACCGCTTTGCGTTCCACGCGAAACTGCAGCATCGGCTTGCCGATCTGCGGCGCAGTCAGCCATTCTGTCTGCTGTATCTCGATCTCGACCGCTTCAAGTCGGTCAACGACACGTTTGGGCATCATTCCGGCGACGAATTGTTGCGTGCGGTCGCGCAACGTCTTGCCGCGAGCGTGCGCGAGGGCGATCAACTGGCGCGCCTCGGCGGCGATGAGTTCACCATTATTCTCAACACGCCCAGAGGCGTCGACGATGCCAGGGCGCTGGCCATGCGATGCATCGAGATGCTCTCGAAGCCGTTCGCGCTGAGCCGGGGCGAAGCGTCGATTGGTGTCAGCATCGGTATCGTCGAGTTGCCTCGGGGTGTGGACGTCGCCGATAAAGCGCTGGAGCGCGCGGACCTTGCGCTCTATGCGGCCAAGGCGGCCGGGCGCAATTGCTTCCGCGTTTTCGAAGGCGATATGCATGATGCGGCCAGCCAGCGCAACGAACTCGAATTCGAGCTTCGGCGCGCAATGAGCGCGGAAGATCTGCAGATTCACTATCAGTTGATCGTCGACGGCATCACCGGCATGCCGACTGCTTGCGAAGCGCTGCTGCGCTGGCCGCATCCGCGACACGGCAATATCCCGCCGTCGAAATTCATTCCGCTTGCAGAAGAGCGTGGTTTGATGCCGGAGCTGGGCGCCTGGGTACTTCGTCAGGCGTGTCTCGACGCGGCGCAATTGCCGATGCCATTACGACTTCACGTCAACGTTTCGGCCGCGCAGGTCACGCGTATCGATTTCGTCGATACCGTGGCGCAGGTGATTCGCGAGTCGGGTCTGCCGGCATCGCAACTCGAAATCGAAATCACGGAAACCGCATTGCTCGAATCGTCCGAGACCTTGCGCTCGGTGCTGAATTCGCTTCGCGCACTCGGCATTGGGATTGCAATGGACGATTTCGGTACCGGTTATTCGTCGCTCAGCCTGCTTCGGGACTTTTCGTTCACGAGTATCAAGATCGACCGCAGTTTCGTGAAGGATGTGGAAGAGAGCCGGAAATCGCGGGCGATTGTCCGTTCGATTGTCGGGCTCTGTAAGGACCTGAATATTGCGGTAATTGCGGAAGGCGTCGAGACCGAACAGCAGCGCGACATACTCGTGCATGAGGGATGCACCGAGCTTCAAGGTTTCCTGTTTGCGCGCCCCGTTGCGCTATCCGATATCAAGGCTTCGCTGCCGGATTGGGCCGTTTAATGCTGGGGGCTCGGCTTGAGCCAGCCCAGCCAGCCTGTTGCGTACGCAACGATATCGATCAGCCTTGCTTGCGCGAGCGGGCTGCCGCAACGAGGCCGTCGAGCCAGTCCTGATGACCGTTGATCATGGGATTCGGTTTGGCATTGCGCAGATCGACGGCCGGTTTGCCCTTCTGGCTTTCCTGCGTGAGGATGCGCACGCGGCCACCGTCCAGATCTTCAACCAGCCAGGCGTGGATGACGTCGAGACGGGTGTCGCCTTCGCCCGCCCAGCCGTGCCATGCAACGCGGCCCGGCTCGCCGTTCGCGGGCGCGACGAATTCCGTGCATTGCGACTCGACCGGAAAGCCAAAGGTTTCGAAGTAAAAGCGCGCGCCATTCTGCAGTTCCGGCCCCTTGCCGTCGTGGAAGCGGATATTCGCCGAATTGGCGTAATAGGTCGGCCAGTGCGACGGCGTGCTCAGCAGCGGCCAGACATCGGCCGCACTCAGACCGGCCACGATCACTTCGTTCGAGCAGTAGTTATCGGTGAAACCAGGCGTGTAATCTTCGGGCCAAATGATTGCGTTCATCTTCATTGCGATACTCCAGAATGGGCGATTGATGATGTGATGATGCACGCCCCTCTGAAATAACGCCAATGACATCTTGTGATTCCTGTTATCGATTCACGTGATATCAGGACCCTGTCCTTGCTGCCGCCCAAGCTGCACGGCACGCCCGTAAATCGCTTCCATGAGCAGCGTTGCGCTTTGCGGCGGCGCCGAGAACTTCGAATAAACGAAGGTCGCCGTCATTTCCAGATTCTCAACCAGCGGCCGCACGGCGCAATCGGCACCTTGCGCGGCGAATTCATCGACGATCGCAAGGCCCAGACCGCCGCGCACAAGTGCGAGCGCCTGATCGGCGTGCGTGACGTCCACAACCGAAGTGAGATCGACGTCCGCATGCTGGCAGGCGCGCACGATCACAGTGCCGAAGGGAATATCGCGGCGAAACAGGATCATCGGTTCGGACTGGAGATCGGCCAGTGCAATGCGCTCCTGCGAAGCCAGCGGATGCCCGGACGGCAGCGCGCACACCATGCGTCCGCGCATGAACGGTACGACTTCCAGATGTTCGTGCTCGATCGGCATCGAGGTCACGGCCAGGTCGACCGTCTTGCTCAGGACCTCCATCGGCATTTCCGCCATGAGGGTCGTGTGCCAGTCGACTCGCAGACCCGGCAATCTGCGTTTGAGCTCGACGATTGCGGGCGCAACGATCGTGGTTGCGAGCGACGGGCTGCACGCCACGCGCAGCAGACTGGACGGGCCGAGCGCCAGCGCGCGCGCGAATTCGTCCACGCGCAGCGCGGACTGATAAACCTGCTCGACTTCACGAAACAGCGCCTGCGCTTCCGCCGTGGGAATCAGGCGGCCTTTGGTGCGTTCGAACAGGCGCAGTCCCAGCGTGGTTTCGGTGTGCGAGACCAGCTTGCTCACGGCGGGCTGGGAAACATAAAGCATTTTGGCGGCGGCGTTGATCGACCCCGTCAGCATCACCGCACGAAACACTTCCATTTGCCGGAGTTTGAAGCGCATTGCCGTTCCTGAGGCCCGCGCGGCGGGCGATTAACCAAAAGTTATAGGATATCTGAAACTCGGCATACGACAGCCGCGCGGCACTTCCCTAGTATCTCCATCAAGGACCGCACCGGCCAGAAACGGGCTTCAAGAACCCGGCGGCGCGGCAAAAAATCAATGATGGAGACGCGATGAACCCAGTCCAGACATCCAGGGCGCTCGGCGCCTGTGCCGATCCGGCCACGATGAGCGCCGCGCGTACCCGCACGCGATTCGGCATTCTCGCGCTGCTCTCGATCGGCACGATGATCAATTACCTCGATCGCAGCGTGGCCGGCGTTGCCGCTCCCGCGATGAGTCACGATCTGGGGCTGACGCCCGCGCTGATGGGCGTGATTTTCTCCGCGTTTTCGTGGACTTATACCGCTTCGCAGATTCCCGGCGGCCTGTTACTCGATCGAATCGGCACGCGCTGGACGTATTTTTTCGCGCTGACCCTGTGGTCGTTTTTCACCGGCTTGCAGGGACTTGCGACGGGGTTCGTCTCGCTGATCATCATGCGTCTTTTGATCGGCGCGGCCGAAGCGCCGTGCTTTCCCACGAATAGCCGCGTCGTGGCGATCTGGTTTCCGCAAAGCGAGCGCGCGCGAGCCACAGGCGTCTACACCTTCGCCGAATATGTGGGCCTTGCGTTCCTGAGCCCGCTGCTGTTCTGGCTCGAACAACGCTACGGCTGGCGTGCGCTGTTTGGCATGGTCGGTGCGGTTGGGGTGGCGTTCGGCGCGGTGTGGCTGATGCGCTTTCACGAGCCGCATCAGTCGAAACGGGCCAATCGTGCGGAACTCGACCATATCGCGAGCGGCGGTGGCGTGATCGACGGCAGCCAGGAAGTGACGCGCTTTCGCTGGTCGGACGTGGGCGCGTTGCTGCGCCATCGCAGCATGTTCGGCATCTGCATCGGCCAGTTCGCCTGCAACTCGACCAATGTGTTTTTCCTCACGTGGTTTCCGACCTATCTCGCCACCGAGCGGCATATGCCGTGGCTGAAGGTGGGCATCGTCGCCGTGCTGCCGTTTATTGCGGCTTCGGTGGGCACGCTGTCCGGCGGCTGGATCTCCGACGCCATGCTGCGCCGTGGCGTTTCGCTGAACTGGGCGCGCAAGCTGCCGGTGATCTCCGGGCTGCTGCTGGCGGCGACGATCGCAGCGGCGAATTACGTCGATTCGACGGCCGCGGTCATCGCCATTCTTTGCGTGGCGTACTTTGCGCAGGGCATGTCGGCGCTCGCCTGGATGATTGTTTCCGATATCGCGCCGAAGGGTCTGCTCGGCCTGAGCGGCGGCATCTTCAATCTGTTCGCGAATGCCGCTGGCATCGTCACGCCGCTGGTGATCGGCTTGATCGTCAACGCAACAGGATCGTTTGTCTACGCACTCGCATTCATTTCGGCCGTCACGCTGATGGGCGCGCTCTCGTACCTCTTCGTGGTCGGGGACATCAAACGGATTGTTCTCGATCCACTCGCGAATTCCCGCACTTGAACTTCAAAGGAAATGTTAGCCATGAGTCACACTCTCGACGGCCAGGTCGCTATCGTCACGGGCGCCGCGCGCGGCATCGGGCTGGGTATTGCGCGCCAGCTCAAGGCGGATGGCGCACGCGTCGTAGTCTGGGATCTCGATACCGCGGGTTGCGATGCAAAGCGTCTGGGCTTTACGCCCGATCATCTGGAATCCGTCGATGTTTCGTCGTACGAATCGGTTGAGCGCGCCTTCGAATCGACGGTTGCAGCGCTGGGGCGTGTGGACATTCTCGTCAACAACGCGGGTATCAACGGGCCGGTGGCGCCGAGCTGGGAATATCCGCTCGACGCCTGGAATCGGGTGCTGGCCGTCGATCTGAACAGCGTGTTTTATACCTGCCGCGTGGCGGTGCCGCATATGCGCAAGCACGGCGGCGGACGCATTCTCAATGTCGCGTCGATTGCGGGTAAAGAAGGCGTGCAATTCATTTCGGCGTATTCGGCGGCGAAGGCGGGCGTGATCGCATTTACCAAATCGGCGGCTAAAGAACTGGCGCACGACAACGTGCTGATCAATTGCATCGCGCCGGCCATGGTCGAAACGGAACTGTTCCGCGAAATGTCGGACGAGCATATCGTCGCGAGCAAGGCGAAAATTCCGCTGGGCCGTTTCCTGCAGATCGAAGAAGTGGGCCGCATGGTGAGCTGGGTGGTCAGCCCCGCATGCAGCTTTACCACCGGCTTCACCTTCGACCTCACGGGCGGGAGGGCCACGTATTGAAACCGGCCGAACCGCTTGCCCGCCCGCTGGCCGCCGCGCATTTAACGGCGCTAGACCATGCGCCCACGCAATGGGTGCGTCTTGCGGCTCGCGCCGGATTCAGTGGCGTGGGGCTGCGGCTCTATCCGGCTGCGCCTGGCGGGGTGGCTTATCCGATCATCGCAGGCAGTGCGGCGCAACGCGAGTTGCGCGATGTGCTGAGCGGCGAGGGCGTTGGTGTTTTCGATGTCGAATTCGTACCGGTCGTGCCCGAACTCGATCCCGCTTCCTTGCTGCCGTTGTTCGAAACGGCGGCGTCGGTGGGCGCATGTTGTGTGAGCGTATCGGGCGACGACCCTGACGAAGCACGTCTTGCGGAGAAACTCGCCGCGCTTGCGCAATTGGCAAAACCATTCGGGCTGCGCATCGATCTGGAATTCATGCGCTGGCGGCATGTCGGTACGCTCGCGCAGGCGCGCGCTGCGATCGAGCGAGCGGCTCAACCCAATCTTGCGGTGCTAATCGACGCCCTGCATCTGTCTCGCGCGGGCGGCACGCCCGACGACGTTGCAGCCATGCCGCCTGAAGTGGCAGGGTTCGCGCAGCTTTGCGACGCACCCGCAAGCCTGCCCGCCAACGACGAGGAAGCGATACGCGAGGCCCGCACCGCACGCCTTGCGCCCGGCGACGGCGCCTTGCCGCTCGATGCTCTGTTGCGGGCGTTGCCGCGAACGTTGCCGCTGAGCGTCGAAATGCCGATGCCATCATTGCATCCGCAAGCGCGGATTGAACTGGCTTATCGCAGCGCGCGACGCGTGGTGGATCGCGCAAGCGTTGCTGCAAGTGTTTGAAGAGGAAAACAACTCATGTCCGTATTTGACGACGACAAGATCGACTGCCATTGTCACGTGTTCGATCCCCTGCGCTTTCCGTATCGCGAGGACACGGTTTATCGGCCGGCGCAGCAGGAAGTCGGCACGCCGGACCAGTTCGTGCGCGTGATGGATGCCTATGGCGTGCGCCATGCGTTGCTGGTCGGCCCGACGAGCGGCTATCGCACCGACAATCGCTGCATGCTCGACACCATCGAATCGTGGGAAGGGCGCTTTCGCGGCGTGGCCGTGGTCGACCACACGATCGCGCGTGGCGAACTGGCCGCAATGCAGCGCGCCGGTGTAGTGGGCGTGGCGCTCAATGCCGCGATGGAGGGGCTCGATGCGGTGCGCAACGCGGGACCGCTTTTGGCCTTGCTCGCGGATCTCGGCATGATTGCGCAGGTGCAGGTGGAGGGCGACCAGATGAGCGCGCTGGGACCGTGGCTCGCGAATCAGCCTGCGCAGATCGTGGTCGATCATTGCGGCCGCCCGCATAGCGCGGATGGCATCGGCCAGGCGGGTTTCGACGCACTGCTGCGGCTTGCGGATAGCGGCCGGGCGAGTGTGAAACTCTCGGGCTGGCAGAAATATTCGCGCGGCTCGCATCCTTATGAGGACACCTGGCCGTATGCCCATGCACTGCTGCGCGCATTCGGGCCCGAGCAGTGCATGTGGGGCTCGGACTGGCCATTTCTGCGCGCGCCCGAGCGGCTCGATTATGGCCCGCTGCTGACGCTGTTCGAGGCCATCGTGCCCGACCCGGTCGTCAGGCGTCAGATTCAATGGGACACGCCGCGACGGCTATTTGGTTTCGACACGCCGCTGCGCGCGGGCACGTCCAATGCAAACGTCGATCATGCGTTGCGCAAAGACAGTTCGAACGCCTTACACTGCACTATCGATGGGCCGTCCGTTTGATTGAATGCCGGCGTTGGCGCGCGATCCGGCAAAGGAGAATGCAGCATGACCGCTCCACTGCATCCGGTGATTACCGTGTTCGAACGCTCGCCGGATCGCGGCAAGGGACTGGCGCGGGACATGCGGGTGCGCTGGGCGCTGGAAGAAACCGGTCAGGCGTATGAGGTCCGCCTGGTCTCGTTCAGTGCGATGAAAGAGCCCGCGCATCGCGCGCTGCATCCTTTCGGGCAGATTCCCACTTATGAACAAGGCACGCTGGCCTTGTTCGAGTCGGGCGCGATTGTGTACCACATCGCCGCCTCGCATGCCGGCTTGTTGCCCGACGATGCGCAGGCGAGGGCACGCGCGATTACCTGGATGTTCGCCGCGCTCAATACGGTCGAGCCGCCTGTTCTCGATCTGCAGACGATCCGCTTTCAGGAGCGCGATAGAAGCTGGTATGCGGAGCGTCTGCCGCTTGTCGAAGAGCGCATTCGCCAGCGCTTGAGCGATCTTGCCGATCGGCTGGGTAGCGCGGATTGGCTCGATGGCGCGTTCAGCGCGGGCGATCTGTTGATGGTGTCGGTATTGCTGAGATTGAAGGCTTCAGGTTTGCTCGATGAATTTTCAAATCTCGCCGCTTATGTTGCGCGCGGCGAAGCGCGGCCTGCGTATCGACGCGCCTTTGCGGCGCAACTGGCGCTTTTCAATCGCGGTGAATCCGGCGCTTGAAACTGCGCCGGTTTTCTTTGGAAAGACTCCGCGGATTTCAGGAACGCATCATTCGCGCCGTGCCCGAAACGCGGATCGAACTGCCCGCTTCCGGCGTAATTTCGGCGCGCAGAAGCGAGCGCATACCCATATCCTCGCCCTGAACGATTTCGATCGTTCCTTCATGCGGCCACTGAAATCAGTTCGCCGCTGCGCCACGCTTCGACGGTAATGGCGGTTTGATTGAGGACGAGTGGAAATATACCATCGCCATGTTTAAGCGCCAGCGCTGCGCCGAGAGCAATGGTTGCGTGACCGCAGAACGGCACTTTGGCGGTGGGCGGCTGCATTTCATCGTCTGCCGGGAGTTGCGAGCGCGCAGCCGTTTCGCGACTCGCCGTCAATCCGCGATCTGTCGATTAGGTGGCGTGTCAGAAAATTTTGTCAAACATCAAGCGTGCACTGCGTTTTTATGCGCGTCGGTTGTATTCCGAGTTTTTCGGAAGTTACTTATTCCCTCTGCCGGCGGAGTTCGGATGATTGTCGTTAAGGCGATGTTTAAGGCGCCTTAACGAGCGCTCACATTGCTGTAAAACGATGCGCCCGAACCGATTTTAAATGTCGACGGAGGCTCGCTTATGTCAAGACAAGTAGATTTGCGATTTACCTTTCAGGTTGCCAGTGGTGTCGCTTTCGACGTCGTGAGTTTTGAGCATGAAGAAGGCGTTTCGGAAGGTTATAAACTTGCGATTGATCTTGTTAGTACCAACCCGGGGATAGAGTTCGGCAAGATTTTAGACCAGCCTGCCGTTCTAACGATCTACCAGGACGATAAACCCGTGCGTTACGTGCATGGCATCGTTAGCCAGTTTGCACAGGGCGATACGGGCTTTCGGCGCACGCGATACAGAGCTGTAGTTGAACCGATGCTCGCTAGCGCCGGACTTTGCTCCGACTGGCGGATTACGCAACGAAAATCCGTTCCCCAGATTCTTGAGGAGCGGATCAAGGAACTCGGCATTACCAATTTCGAGCAGCGTATCTACGGTGAACACCTGACGCGTGAATATTGTGTGCAACATGGAGAAACCACGCTCGATTTTATTAACCGCGTCGCCGCAGAAGAGGGCGTGTATTCTGCCTACCGCCATACTGCCGATGGGCACCGCCTTATCATGGGTGACCGAATCATTGTGCATGGGGCGATCTCCGGTGCCGTGGTCTACAACGCGACATCCGGCGGCGAACAAGGAGAACCGTGCATCTGGGCAATGCGCTACGGCGAACAGGTAAGGACTAGCCGAGTTGTACAGAGGGATTATTTCTTCCGCAATCCGCGATATAACCTGCAACACAGCAGCGATGGGGCGCACCTGGCGCATCAGGGGCGCAACTACGAAAAATATCAATTTCCTGGACGTTTTAAGTTCGATTCCGCCGGACGACCTTTTACGTTGACCCGGCAACTGGCGGAACGCCACGATGCCCAGATGGCGACAATCAAGGGTGACGACGCGCGCATCACCCCCGGAACAGCTTTTACGCTGGAAGGGCATCCACGTGACGAATGGAACCGTAACTGGCGTCCTGTGCGCATCGTTCACACGGGCACGCAATATGTGAGTGTGGAAGAAGAAGCCGCTGGTGCCGCGCATGGCACAACATACAGCTATATCGCCGAAATTATTCCCGATGATGTGGAATGGAAAGCGCCGCTTCTTCCTAAGCCAGTTATTGATGGTCCTCAGATCGCGACTGTAACCGGCCCGGTTGGTGAAGAAATTCACTGTGACGAATGGGGCCGCGTGGTGGTGCAGTTCCCTTGGGACAGACGAGGCAATAGCGACGAACACAGTTCGTGCTGGATACGTGTGGCTCAAAACTGGGCTGGTGCGGCGTGGGGAAATCTGGCAATCCCGCGCATTGGTCAGGAGGTCATTGTCGCCTGGGTCGATGGTGATTGTGACCAACCGATGATTATCGGTCGAAGCTATAACGCCTTGAATCTACCGCCTTATGAGTTACCGTGTCACAAGACACGCATGACGATCAGGAGCCAGACACATAAGGGCGATGGTTTTAACGAACTACGCTTCGAAGACGAAGCTGGACAGGAAGAAGTCTATATCCATGCACAGAAGGACCGGAGCATCCACGTCAACCACGACGAATCTACTTTCGTAGGCAATGACCGCATTGAAAATGTGGAACATGACGAGGCTTTCGATA
This sequence comes from Paraburkholderia sp. Ac-20340, assembly GCF_017104965.1. Taxonomy (GTDB): domain Bacteria; phylum Pseudomonadota; class Gammaproteobacteria; order Burkholderiales; family Burkholderiaceae; genus Paraburkholderia. Next base: position 232,194 of record NZ_JAAGPR010000004.1, on the reverse strand, counting down.
TTGGCCACGACCGCGCAGAGAGCGTAGCTAACGACGAGCGGGTGAACATCGGTCACAACCGCTCGCACACCCTTGGCGAGGACGACATACTGAATGTTCAGCGCAATCACGCGATCAATGTCGGTAAGGACCGCGTTGAGAAGGTAGGAAACCACCGCAAAGACCAAACGACGGCCAATCACATTATTGATGTGGGCGGGAACGTCGAGGCAATGGTCCAGGGTCATTGCAGGATAAATGCAGGCCAGAGCATAGAAAGGCAGACACAGCATTACGAACTAAATGCCAGTCAGAAGTTGGTTATACGCGGTCCGGGCGGAACGATAACGCTCGATTCTGGCGGCATCACCCTGGAAGCTCTTGAGATCAAACTTAAGGGGCCGATGACGCAAACCAGCGGCACCGGGAATGCCATCTCGTTTGACGGTAATCCGCTGCCAGGCATTCCCTCTGACGATCTCTCCATCATGGGTCTCCTTTCCGATTAACATTCATCCAGGTGTCAATCTATGCTTGTTAGCCTGCCTTTTATCACTAGTGTCAATGAAGATAATTCGACTGACGGTAATACCCTCGGAGAAATAACCGGGCAAGGTGCATTTCCTCTGAGTTCGCAATTTGGCTGGCATGGTGGCATGCATTTTCAGGCGCCGGGCAATCCGGATTCACCTGAATCGGTTCGCGCCATGGCGGATGGAACGGTTGTGTTCGCGCGTGACAGTGCGGAAATTCCGGATCACGCAGAAGACCCCGACGTGCTGGAAGCGAATCCCCTGTTGTACTACAAGGGATGGACTAGTAACGGCGTAGTTATTATTCGCCACGATACGGAAATTGGCGATGATGTGAAGGTCACGTTTTATTCTATCTATCAGCACCTGCATAAGCGCGCGACGCGAAAGAAGAAGGTCCGGACGACCGATAGTCATGGTCACGCCCACAACACCGTTCAGGACGTTCCCCTTGATTGCGGCGATAAGGTTTATCGCAAGGAATCGATCGGACAGGCCGGTGTCATTTACGGCCAGATCAATCGCATTCACGTCGAGTGTGTCGCGGATGCTGCCAACGTCGCCGCGTTGATGGGGCGCAACCAGGGTCAATTTACCCAGACCCGAAAAACGTGTGTATGGGGTGCATCGCATATTACGGTGCCAGCGGGAACGTTGTGCTATTCGAAAGACCCACGAGAGGAAACGCTCAAATACACGGTGCGGCTTTTCAGTACCTCAACGCCCACCAGCAATGAAACGCTTGCAAGTGTTGCCGCGCAATTCTGTACCACGCCAGAAAAAATAACCCAATTAAATGCAGATGCGATCGCTCGCTTGAGGCAGCACGACCCGCATCTAACGAACTGGTTTGCGGCGATCTGTGGTTCGTACCAGAACATGATGGGTCTGCCTGCACCCAACGATCCGGCGCGTACATTGATCGTTCCTGCGATCTGGGGGGATGGTCCTGTTCCGGCAGACGTATCGCCGCAACTCTGGGCGACGTGGCAGGTTGCTTCGTCAGGAAGGACTGCGGCGCCGATTATTGTTTCGATCAGCGAGGACAGTGGCCGTTTTACTCTCACAGCGCGCGATCTCACTGGCAAGGTGCAGGGTAGTACGACAGAGGATAGCTATGGTCTGTACGATCGCGCGATGGCCGAATATCCCGGCTGCGCAAGCGCCGGATATGAATTGCTGCGCCTGGGTCGCGTACTTGGACCCGATGCACTCGCGGCCAGCGATCAGTATCGCGGGCATGTTCCGCACATGCGCAAGGTGCGGATTAACGGCAAGGATGTGTTTATCGATTTGAACGTGCCGGGGGTGAAGGTTTGCAGCGACGCTGACTTTCCGGACTGGCAGGGCTGGACATTTATCGATGACGATACGGACGGCAATAGCCGATGCGATTCCGGAAAATTGATCGAGTTGATCCTTTCACAGATGCCGCAGCAAGCGGCGCCGACCGCGACGCCTCAAAGCGCGGATGCCGTAGCGCGTCAGCGTCTGCAACAGGCGGTGCTGGGGACGCATAGCGAAGCTGTTCGTGAGCGTTTGAAGCGCTGCGTTGTAAAGATGCCCACCGAATGGGCCCGTGATGATTTCGATCAGCGCTGGGGTTGGGTAATGAACAACCCGGAGGATTTGCCCGCTAATGTGCTGTTAGCAATGTGCATGAGTCCCGATGCATACGCAAGATTCAAACGTCATCACGCGGCACTGGCGTTCTGGGAGGATGCGCGGGCGGCTGGCTTGCAGCTTGACAAGGTGCACTATCACGTTCATCCGCGAGTTTTTGTGGAGACGTTCAGGAAGTGTCGGTGGTTAAGTGAAGGGGAGCTAACGCAGATGTTGCCGATGCATACACTACGAAAAACGGGAGTTAATACTTTTGTCCATGAAATTGTTAGTCTCAATCAGTTCCGTCTCGATACTATTCGCGCCAATAGAACTGAACTGAACAAAGCGCTGAGGAAATATGGAATTTCTTCCAGTCCGTTAAGAATGGCCGCATTCTTCGGCAACGCTGCGCAGGAGACGCAATGGTTCCAGAAGTTGCGTGAGAACGATACCGCGAGATATTACTGGCCGTGGGACGGGCGTGGTTTTTTACAACTCACTAATCCGGAAAATTACATTAAATACTGGAGGTTTCGGGGGAGAGTTATTTCTGATGACTTTAAGAATCAAATGCGCGATGCCACCAAAGCGGCAAAGATCAGTCAATCTAATTTAGGTATGCAAGACGTTCACTATCCTGGTCTGACGGAACAGATGCGCAAGTGGCGAGAGGATGTATCAGACAATAAAATTGATGCTGCAGATAGCGCTTGCGCATATTGGGCTTGGTCTGGCACGGCAACGTTTGCCGATCAAACTCCCAGCTTTGTACGACACATGCTGACCGCAGGCGGTCAGCCACGCAACTACTACAGCAGCGAATGCTTTGGTCAAGTAGCGGCGACGGTCAACTTTGGAAGTCCTACAACCAATCCGGCTTCCATCTCGCTCGTTTATGGAATTCTTGCGCGTTATCAAAGTTATGTGAACGCGCTGTTTGTATTGGACGACTATCGTCTATTTCCAAATACGCAAGGGTTGGGAGAGGTTCCCGATGATTTTGAGAGGAGAACGCTATGATAAGTAGGTTTTTTATCGTAAGTATATTTACTATTGTGACCACGATTTTGTGGGCGAAGACCCCGGAAAATATTAAAGCAATCGAGAAAGAAATTACGGTTGCTGGATGTCGTTTCAAGATGATTGATCGATACAATGGAACTTTGACGGTGTATGAGGAGCAAAATAATGCCAATTATCATGCTGTTGTAAACCCCACCGCACGGCGGACATTCGATACTTGGATACAGTTTAGTTGTGAGAGCGCCGCAGACGCCAAGACTATTTCCCTGCTCAGTGGTATGAGGATGACGCCTAAGGGCTGGGCCATCGATCCGCAATCTGGATATCCTGCTATCAAAGGCGCACACACGAAATTCCATGCGTTGCACGGCAAAGGTTGGCATGGTGGCGGTGTTTCAATGGATGATACAGACGGCGACGAAACTCGACGTGTCCGGGGATACGGCTTTTGCATCATTCATGAGCAGGTGGCACTATGCGGGACTGTACGGCACGTTGGGTATCTGCAGCATCTGAATGAATCGGTTCTGCCCCAGGTAATAAAAATGCTCAATTCGATCGAGTTTGTCGATGATCCGAGCGCGACACCAGCACGGCCTGTTTCGTCGCCTTGACGTTGAACCGTCAGTCCAGCTATGCACGTTATCGATGTTATGTGAACGCGCTATTTGCGCTCGACGAATACCGTTTAATTCCTAAATCTCAAGGACAAGACGAGATTCCTGACGATTTCAAAAAAAAGGGCGCTATGATCAAGCAGATTCTGTCTGGTTGTGCAATTTGCATTCTAGCAATGATTTCGTGGGCGAATTCATCTGTAAAGAATGAAGCGGTGAAACGAGAAGTCTCCTTTGAGGCATGCCATTTCAGAATGAACGATCCATATGGTGGAACGCTAACGGCGATGGATGGTGATAAGGTTGCCAATTACTATGCGACCATCAACCCGAAAGCTTCGCATTTGTTTGATACGTGGATACAGTTCAGTTGTCGAAGCGCAACAGACACTAAGGCATTTTCCGAACTTGCGGGGATAAGGATGACGTCAAGAGGATGGGCAATTGATCCACAGTCTGGCTACCCCGATATCAAGGGGACGCACACAACATTCCATTCGCTGCACGGTAAAGGGTGGAATGGTGGGGGAGTTACCATGGATGATACGAACGGTGATGAAGTGCGACGAATCCGTACTTATGGATTTTGTATCTCTCATGAGCAGATTGCACTGTGCGGGATGGTGCAGCACGTCGGCTATCTGCAGCATCTGAACGAATCGGTTTTGCCCCAGGTAATAAAAATGCTCAATTCGATCGAGTTCGTTGATGATCCGAGTATGGAATCAGCAAATTCTCTATCGTCGCTTTGATGCTCAATCATCAGCCCTGTTTCAGCGGGTCTCTTCATTTGCACGCAATCAAAGTTATGTGAGTGTCCCGTTCGCTCTGGATGAATATTGTCTATTTCCGGATACGCAAAAGCAGGGCGAAATTCCTGACGATTTTGAAAAGAGGACGCTGTGATCAAGAAAATTCTGGCTGGGATGGCTGCTTTTGGCATATCAACGGTTTTGTGTGCAAAATCTCCTGAAAATATTAAATATTTTACAAAGGAAGCAAAATTTTCAGAGTGCCATTTCAAAATTACTGATCCCTACAGCGGAACTTTGACGGTTTATGAAGATCAAGGTACCGCCTATTATAATGTCGATATTAATAAGAAAGTACGGCGACCTTTTGAGACGCGAATGCAGTTTAGTTGTGAAAGCGCGACGGACGAAAAGACCATTTCTCAGCTTGCTGGAATGAAGAAAACAAATAGAGGTTGGGCCATTGATCAACAATCTGGCTACACCAAAATCAAGGGCGCGCACACGACATTCTATTCCCTAAAAGGAAAAGGTTGGAGAGGCGGTGGTGTTTCGATGGATGATATAAATGGTGACGAGGGGCAGCGAAATCGTGTATATACATTTTGCATTATTCATCAACAGGTCGCGCTTTGCGGAGCCGTGTCGCGTGTAGCCTATCTAAAGCATTTGAATGAATCTGTTCTTCCGCAAGTGATAAAAATTCTTAATTCCATCGAATTTATTGACGATCTGAGTGTGACAACGGTAAGCCCTGTTGCATCACTGTAATGTATAACCGTCCTCCCCGTCTCTGCGGAGAAGACAGTAGAACATTGTCAAAGTTATGTGGACGCGCTGCCCGTATCAGATGACTATCGTCTATTTTCCCATGCGCAGAGCAGGGAGAAATTCCTGATGATTTCGAGAAGAGGGCGCTATGATCAAGCAGATTTTGGTTGGTTGTGCAATTTGCAATCTGGCGATGCCTTCGTGGGCTAATTCAATTGTTCATACTGAAACAGTAAAGAGGGAAGTGTCCGTCAAAGCATGCCATTTCAGAATGAGTGATCCATATGGCGGGACGTTGACGGAAAACGCGGATGAAAAACTTGCCAACTACAATGCGATCATTAACCCGAAAGCACGGCGTCCCTTCGAAACGTGGATATCGTTCAGTTGTTGGGGTGCCACCGACACTAGCGTGATTTCTCGGCTCGCCGGTATGAGGATGACAGATAAGGGCTGGGCCATTGATCCACAATCGGGCTACATGTCTTTCAAGAAAGCGCACACGACGTTCCATTCGCTGCACGGCGAAGATTGGATGGGGGGTGGTGTTTCGATGGATGATATAAACGGCGACGAAGTGCGGCGAACCCGTGCTTATACCTTTTGCATCATTCACGATCAGATTTCTCTGTGCGGGGCGGTGCGCTATGTTGCTTATCTGCAGCATTTGAATGAATCGGTCTTGCCGCAGGTAATAAAAATGCTCAATTCGATCGAGTTTGTCGATGATCCGAGTGCGGCATCAGCACATTCTGTATCGTCGCCTTGATCTTCGGTCGTCAGTCCGGCTTCGGCAGGGCTCCTCATGCGTTCAGTTAGACCCACCTGATTCACACGAATCGCACGATTGTCTATCGCCCAGATTCCAGCGCTATCATACGAATCCACACGGAGGCCCCAATGAACGCCAAATGCCAATGCGGTCAACTCTCTGCTGCCTTAACAGGTGCGAGCACAACGGTTATCGCTTGCCATTGCAGCGCTTGCCAGCGGCGTACCGGATCGCCGTTTGGCGTATTGGCCTATTACCCGAGCGAGTCCGTCGAGATCACCGGCACCGCAACGCGCTATGAGCGGTCAACGCTCACCGGCGGAATATTCGAAACGTTTTTCTGCCCTGTCTGCGGATCGACCGTTTATGCACGCGCGTGGAAAAATCCCGCATTGATTGGGATCGCGGTTGGGGCAATCTGCGATCCTTCCTACCCGGCGCCCATGTGGTCGGTTTGGGAAGAAGGCAAGCACGATTGGGTTGAAATTCCCGCGCCAGGCGGGCACTTTCCACAGGGCCGCACCTAACCCGCTCCCGGCGAACCGGGAGGGCATTTAGAAATTAAAATCGTCGTATCAATAAACCGGAAGCGAGCGAAGCGGATATCTATTGATCCGGCGTTGCCGAACTAACGTCGACTGTGGGCGCTATGGCAACCGTACTCTGCACCGGAGCAACAGGACTGTCCTGACTTTGATGAGTCGCTGTGCCGGGGCTAACAGCGTGTTGAATGGCCGGCGTGGCCACATACGGGACGAAAGCGGCAACGGCCACCATGATCACGAAGGCAAACATGAGTTTCACCTGTCGGTCGGATTGAGGGGCCTCCCCGGGCGCAGTGACATGTCGTTTATTCGCTCCATATTTGGCCTGATCGTCAGTATTCTCGACGATTGCGGTATGGAATTAAATTGAGTTTTATTTGAAAGTAAAGTATAGCGAGCAAGATAATTAAAACAAGATTAAATATTCGGACAATGCTCATATGTTTTTAATTTAATAATCAGTCATTTCTGTATTTGTCGGAGTAAAGAAACTTCGCGAGCGCACGGTATCCGTGTTTCTGGTCGGTTATGCTGATCGCTCCCTAAAGTGACCAGCGACCCACGACCCACCCTCGCTCAGCCCATGCGCAAGCCCGCCCATCCCGACGCACTCGCCTCGCATATCCACGCGCGCTCGCTGCGCTACTTCGATGCCATCCGTCGATATCGTTCGATTCGCGAAGCCGCGCGGCAACTCCATGTCGCTTCTTCCGCGGTCAATCGCCAGCTGTTGAAGCTCGAAGCCGAAGTCGGCACGCCGCTGTTCGAGCGCTTGCCGGGCGGCCTTGCGCTCACCGCCGCCGGCGAAGCGTTCGCGCGTCACGTCATTACCGTGCTGCAGGACGCGCGCCGCTTCGACAGCGAGATGGACGCCTTGCGCGGCATCCGGCGCGGCGAAATCTCGGTCGTGACCGTCGAAGGCCTGAACACCAGTCTGCTGCCCGACGTGGTGGAGCGCATGCTCACGCGCTATCCGGGCATCCGCTTTCACGTGCACACGGCCGGTTCGGCGGCCATCCGGCGCATGATTCTCGATGGCGATGCCGATCTGGGCCTGGCGTTCTCGCTGCCGCACACCGGCGACCTGCAGCAACTCGCCGTCGGCCGCTTCCAGTTGGGCGCGATCGTCGCGCCCGGTCACGCGCTTGCCGCCGAATCGAGCGTGACGTTCGCGCAATGCGCGCGCTTTCCGCTGCTGCTCGGCAACGCGCGGCTGTCGATCGGCGGGCTGCTCGAACCGCTGATCCGCCGCTACGCCAAGCCGCTCGACACCGTGCTCGAAAGCGATTCGATCGAGTTGATGCGGCGCCTCGCCGCGCGCGGGCACGGCGTGGGTTTCCAGACACGCTTGGGCCTCGAAAACGATTTCGCCGATGGCTTGCTGCTGCACATTCCGCTGCGCTCGCCGCGTCCGCTGGTCTCCGAACTCGGCGCCTACGCGCGCGCCGGCCGCACCATGACACCGGCGCTGGACGCATTCGTGCGCCTGCTCGCCGAAGCGATCGCACAACGCGAGCAGGACGAGCCCATCGTTTAACGTCTTGAAGTCGATCACAGACGCGGCTGTTTCCAGCCGCCACCTGCGCACGCACGGGCCGATGCCGAAACGGCATCACCATGCGCGCTTTTCTGTGCTTTTTTGAGCACCCCGGCGCCGCTAGACTTGGCTGAAATCCTTCTGCAAGGAATGCGCATGTCAGCCAGCTTGCCCAACCACGCGTCCTTCGATGCGCTCGATGTCCCCACGGCCACGCTGCCCGTCATCGACATCGGCGGGCTGTTTTCGGCGCACGCTGAAGATCGCGCGCGCGTTGGCGCGGCGCTGCACGCGGCCTGTGCCGACAAAGGCTTCTTCTACATCGCGAATCATGGCGTGCCGCCAACGCTGATCGAGGCCGCGCGCCGCGAGTCCGAACGCTTCTTCGCGCTCGGCGATGCCGAGAAACGCCGCATCGACAAGGCGCTTTCGCCATGCAATCGCGGCTACGAGCCGCTGCGCGCTCAGGTGCTGGAAGCGGGCACGCCGCCGGACCTGAAAGAAGGCTTCTATATCGGCAACGAACTGGCCGCCGATCATCCGCTTGTGCTCGCGCGCGCCTTCAATTGCGGGCCGAACCAGTGGCCCACGCATTCGGCGGCGTTTCGCCCCGCGATGCAGGCGTATTTCGACGCGCTCTACGCGCTTTCGAAGCGTCTCACGCGCGGCCTTGCGCTGGCGCTCGATCTTGCCGAAGACTATTTCGACGGCTTTTGCGCCGACGCCATGGCCACGTTGCGTCTGCTGCACTATCCGCCGCAACCGGCCGGCGCGTTGCCGGGCCAGAAAGGCTGCGGCGCGCACACCGATTTCGGCTGTCTCACGCTGCTCTGGCAGGACGGGCACGGCGGCCTGCAAGTCGAAGACGGCGAGACCTGGATTCACGTGCCGCCGCTGCCGGGCACGTTCGTCGTCAATCTCGGCGATCTGATCGCGCGCTGGACCAACGACCGCTACCGCTCGACGCTGCATCGCGTCGTCAATATCTCGGGGCAGGAGCGCTATTCGATGCCGTTTTTCTTCACCGGTCGCCCGGACTATCTCGTCACCTGCATCACGGCGACGCCGGGCGAGGCGGGCAAGTACGCGCCGATCACCGTCGGCGATCATCTGCAGGCCTGCTACCGGAGGACCTACGGATGACGCGCGCGGCCGGCATGCTGCTGATCCACGGCGCGTGGCAGGGCGCGTGGGCGTGGGACGCGTGGCTCGCGCCGATGCGTGCGCGCGGCTGGCATCCGCACGCCATCGATCTGCCCGGCAACGGCGCCGATCTTGCACAAGACGGTGCACACGCCGCCGCGCCTGGCGATATCACGCTCGACACTTATGTCGATGCCGTGCGCGCGGAACTCGATGCGTTCGACGGCCCGTGCGTGATCGTCGCGCATAGCGGCGCGGGCGTGATCGCCTCGCAGGTCGCGGAAATCATGCCCGGGCGCGTGGCGGCCATTGTCTACGTGGCCGGCATGATGCTGCCTTCCGGCATGGGCTACGGCGATCTTGTCGAAGCCGCGCGCGCGGAGGTCGAGAACGCGAGCGGTATCGCGCCGTATCTCGTCTGGAGCGACGACGCCCGCGTGTCGAGCGTGCCCGCCGAGGCCGCGCTCGACATCTTCCTGCACGATTGCCCGCCCGAAGCCGCCCGCCGCGCCGCCAGTCTGCTGACGCCGCAGGCCGAAGGCGGTCGCGCGCTCGTCGCGACCTTGAGCGCGGCGCGTTTTGGCAGCGTGCCGCGCGTCTATGTGGAGGCGCGGCGCGACCGCTCGGTGCTGCTGCCCTTGCAGCGGCGCATGCAGGCGCTCGTGCCCGGCGCCCTGGTGCGCTCGATCGACTGCGGGCACGTTCCGCAACTGGCCCAGCCTGAAGCACTCGCGCAGATCGTCTGCGAAGCGCTCGACGGGCTGGGCATCACGCATGACAAGTTCTCTGCTGCACGATCCGGTCTCTAACCTCGCGCCCTGAATGGAACGCTCACATGACGACGCCCGCTATTTCCGCCGCTTCCCGTTTTAGCGCAATGCCTACGTTTGCCCGCTTCGTTCGACGCGCCTCGATTGCGTCGATGGTTGCTGTCGCGCTGGCGGGCGCGATCGACGCACACGCCGCGCAAACCGCCCAGGCCGCAGCCACCGCGCCGCTTGACGTCTCCATCGTCTATCTCGGCAATCCCGGCGACGCGGGCTGGACGTACGCGCACGAACGCGGCATTAGCGCCGCGCAGAAGGTGCTGGGCGACGAAATGAAGCTCAAGCGCATCGAGAACGTGCCTGAAAACGCCGATGCCGAACGCGTGTTCCGCGACCGCGCCGCGAAGGGCGACAAGGTGGTGATCGGCACGTCGTTCGGCTATATGGACGCGATGATGAAGGTCGCGCGCGATTACCCGGACACCGTGTTCCTGCATTGCTCGGGCTACAAGAGCGCGCGCAATTTCGGCAACTTCAACGGCAAGGTCTACGAGTCTGCGTATCTGGCCGGCGTGGTCGCGGGCTATACGTCGAAGACGCATGTGCTGGGCTTTGTCGGTTCGGTGCCGATCCCGGAAGTGATCCGCAATATCGATGCGTTTGCGCTCGGCGCGCGTTCGGTCGCGCCGCAGACGGTCGTGAAGGTCGTGTGGGTCAGCAGCTGGTTCGATCCGGGCAAGGAGCGCCAGGCCGCGGAAACGCTGATCGGCCTGAACGCCGACGTGCTGATGCAGAACACCGATTCCACCGCGACGATGAGCGTGGCCGAAGCGCATCATGTGCACGCGTTCGGCTGGGATTCGGATATGAGCCAGTGGGGGCCGCACGCGCATCTGGGCTCGGTGGCGTATGACTGGAGCAAGTATTACGTGAAGGCGATCGAAGCGGTGCGCCAGGGCACGTGGACGAATCAGCCCGTGTATTGGGGCGTGAAAGAAGGCATCACCGATCTCGTGCACGTCAACACGCAGGCCGTGCCGCCCGAAGCAATGCGCGCGCTGGCGCAACGTCGCGCGGCGCTGGTCGCGGGGACGCTCGATCCGTTCGCGGGGCCGATCAAGGATCAGAAGGGGCAGACGCGCGTGGCGGCGGGCACGACGCTTTCGGCGAATGACGCCAACCGGCTCGACTGGTTTGTCGACGGCGTGCAGGGCAGCCTCGCGCAATGAGGTTGCGCGCGCAACGAGGAGAGTGACAGATGCAGACGAATGAAGACGCGTCGCGCGACGTGCAGGTCTGGAACGACTGGCATCCCGTGGCGGCGCTCGACGGCGCGCGTGCGGGGCGCACGCGCCTGCTCGGTGTAGATCTGGATTTCGATCTGGATGCCGACCCGCGTGACGGTATCGTGCGCGCAGTGCGTGTTACGCGCCGCGATACCGGCGCGCGCTGTCACGCCCACGCGCAGCATGGCGTGCTGTGGGCGTGCCTGGGCGAGCCGCGTGCGGCGATTGTGGAGATTCCCGAAACGGCCGAACCGGATCGCCGTCTGCTGCATGCGGGCGCGTTTCGCGTGCATGTGAGCGGGCTGCGCGCGGTCGAGAATTTTCTCGACATGGGGCATTTTCCGTTCGTGCACACGGGTTATCTGGGCGTCGAACCGCATACCGAAGTCGCGCCGTATCGCATCGAGCACGACGAGGCGAACGACGAACTCTACGCGCGCGATTGCCGTTTCTATCAGCCGCGCGCGGCGATGACGGCGGATGCGGGGCTCGACGTGCAGTACGTGTATCGCGTGGCGCGGCCTTTTATCGCCGTGCTTTACAAGACCTGCCCGCCGCAGCCGTCGCGCTTCGATGTGATCGCGCTGTTCGTGCAGCCGCTCGATGAAGCGTGGTGTGTCGCGCACACGGTCATGAGCTATCTCGACGATGCGAGCCGCGACGAAGAATTGCGCGGCTTTCAGCAAACCATCTTCGCGCAGGACATCAAGATTCTCGTGAACCAGGTGCCCAAACGTCTGCCGCTCGACGCGGGCAGCGAGCATCCGGTGCTGGCCGATGCGATGTCGGTGGCGTACCGGCGCTGGCTGCGTGCGCGCGGCGTGATCTATGGAACGACATCGGCACAAGGAGCGCAACATGAATGAGGCGAAGCAGGAGCCGTTGCGCTGGTATGCGCTGTGTACGGCGGGCGCGCTCGATAACGCGGCGATTCATCGGACCGAACTGGCAGGCGTCGGGCTCGTGGTCTGGCGTGCCGACGATGGGCGCGTCAACGTCTGGGAAGACCGTTGCCCGCATCGCGGCGTGCGTTTGTCGCTCGGCCATCATCGCGGCGACACGCTGCAATGCCAGTATCACGGCTGGCAGTTCGCAAGCGGCGAGGGCGCGTGCCGCATGGTGCCCGCGCATCCGCAGGCGAGCGCGCCGCCGATCCGCGTGAGCACCTGGCCGGCGATCGAGCGCCACGGCTTCGTGTGGACTTGCCGGACTGCGCACGGCGAAACACCGGCGTTGCCGGAAATCGATTCATTCGAAGGCGTCACGGCAAACGCATGCGCGCCGCTGCGCAGCACGACCATCGACGCCGATCTCGCCAGCGTGCAGCGTGCGTTGCTGGCCTACGTATTGCCGAACGCCGATGCCGCCGAATGCGCAGCCTTCGAAGGCGAGTGCGAGACCTTGACGGTCGAATCGCTCGATGGCGCGGCAGCGTCGGCGATCTTCGTGCTGCAGCCTGTGCATGCGGGCAAGACGCGCGTGCACGGCATCGTGCCCGGCGACTTCGACGCGGCGCAACGGCTGGCGCTGCAACGCGCGCATCAGACACGGCTCAACGCGCTGCGCGATGCGCTGGAAGCGATGGCGGTAGTGGCGACCGAAACATCGGCAGAAAGTGAGGCCGTATTCAGATTTGCCGAAGCGCCTGCATCAGCGCGCATCGCGCCAATCGCACAACCTCTCGTGCGTATGGATATCGCGCCGCGCACACCTGTGCAAAGCGCGCCGCAGACGACACAACCAGGCGACGACGAAGAGCGCGCCTTCACCGTGCATCTCGCCCGTAGCGGCGGCAGCGTCGAGGTGCCCGCGCACACGAGCCTGCTCGACGCGCTGCGCGCACAGGGCGTCGATGTGCCGACCTCCTGCGAGCAAGGCGTTTGCGGCACCTGCCTGACGCCCGTGCTCGACGGCGAGCCGCTGCATCGCGACGCATGGCTCGACAATCGCGAACGCGCCGCCAACGACTGCATGCTGGTGTGCGTTTCGCGCGCACGCACGCCCACGCTGACGCTCGACCTGTGAGGCCGCCCATGCTCAAACTCTACGATGACGAACTGTGCGGCGACAGCTACAAGGCGCGCCTGCTGATGGGCCTGCTCGGGCTGGAAGCCGAACGCATACGCGTCGAGCGTTATCCGTCGCGCCAGCACGATACGCCTGCGTTTCGCGCACTCAGCCCGCTCGGCGCGCTGCCCGTGTTGCAGGACGACACGACCACGCTCGCCGATGCGCACGCGATCCTCGTGTGGCTCGCCCAGCGCTACGACGCAGGCGGCACATGGTTGCCTGCGAACGACGCTCGCATCAGCGCGCAAGTGCAGCGTTGGCTGGGCGTGGCGACGTCGCTGTCGCAAAGCGTGTTCGCGCGCCGCGAGCAGGTGCTGCACGACATCGGCGCGCCGTTGCCGCCAGCGGATCGCGAAGCGCGGCCCTTGCTGCGTCTGCTCGACGAAACCTGCTGGTTCAACGAGGCGATGGGCACGCCGTTCCTGTGCGCCACCCGCATGCCGACTATCGCCGATATCGCCTGCTTTGTGCCGGTCGCGTTGCTCGACGAAGCGCAGATCGATACGATCGACTATCCGTCGCTGGCCACATGGTGCGCGCGCATCAAACGTCTGCAAGGCTTTGTGACGATGGCGGGCGTTTATGCGGCGTATTCGTGATTCGAGGTGAGCGCTTCAGGTCAGCACCGCCGTATCGCGCCGCGTGGCGGAAGAAGGCATCAGCACGGCGGCCAATGCAACGGCAATCAGGCAACCGAGCACCACTTCCTCGATGCGCAGAACCGCGAGCGCGACGATGGCGAACCCAAGCTCGCCATACACCAGACCCACGAGCAGCGTGATAAAGAAAACGCCGCGCGCGTAGGCGTGCAGGATGAAGTAGGCCCAGCCGAACACGGACAGGACCATCAGCGCCACCAGCATGCCCGGCGTGCCTTTGAAGAGCGACACCAGCAGCACGCTGGCGGCCGCGCCCAGCATCGTGCCCACCAGCCGCTTGCCGACGCGCGCCAGCGTGCCTTCGCGCGAATGCGTGCCGAGGAACACGACGAACGTGCTGATGACCGCCCACATCGAACGCTCGGTGGACATTTCGTCGCCGGCCAGCAGCGCCAATAGCGCCGCGATCGTAGCCAGCGCGGCAGGCCGCCACGCAAGATGATGGCGATGCCGCGCAAGCATTGCGAGATCGGTTTGCAGAAGGGCGCGTATCGAAACCGGTGCCGATAGAGGTTGTGCTGCGCCCTTCGGCGGCAACAACACGCGCCCGACGCAGACAATCACGGGCAGCGCGAGCAGAGAGAGCGCAAGCATCGCATCGAGCGCATGCGGCGCAGGATGAAGATAAAGCCCCAGATAGAACGCCACGAGCGCGAGCAGGGCGCAACCGGTGGCGCGCGGTCCCAGCGCATGGCAGAGCATGCCGAGGAACACCATCGACAATAACAACGCGCCGCTCAGGAAGGGATGGGACGCGCTAAGCGCGGAAAGCGTAAAGCACGCGCAGGTGCAGACAAACAGCAGCGCCAGCGACACCAGCCAGTCCGACATGCGCCGCTCCCGCAGGAAAAGCGGCGCGATCATCGCGAACAAGGTGGCGAGCGCGGCCAGTGTGATGGCCGAATCTCGCGCCATCAGCCACGTCATGCACAAGGTTGCCGTCAACAGGCAAGCGAGCGTCGAGCGCGTCGCCATATGAAGACGCGAGAATTCCGGGTCGCTTGTTCGCGCCCATTCGCGTACGCGCGCATACACGGCAATCATGTTCGATGATCTCCGGTGTTACCGGCGATGCAGCTTGTGACTGCAAACCGGTGTGCCGCCAGGATGGCCGGCGTTGAGAGAGCGCCCGGTCCCGTTACGCGGTTTCGCGGGGATCTCCCACGAAAGCCGGCAGGACGGACAGTGGCCCGCTGCGGCGGCTCGATCGAAGGGTAGCGATGCGAAGCCGCCGGTTCAGCGGATTGGCGCATGATAACCGGCCAAAATTCGCGCGAGGCGACTGGCGACTGCGCGCCCGATGCACGCTGGGTATGCATATCACCGTCCTGCGGTCAAGGATGCCTTCGGCGAATCGCCAACAGTCGGCATGCCGTTCATCGCCGGAAAAACAACGCGAAATGGCCATACGCGCCCATACACGCGCGCTGCGCCGCTGCGAGCGCGTCAGTTTCGATTTCTTGAATTGAGAATTTCAGCCCCTGATTTCTAGCGACTTTTGATTAAACCTAGACTGCCCTCTCTGCTTCGGCGTGAACGGCCGGCAGAACCGTGCAAGGCCGCGACGACGGCGCAGCGGTGAAACGCTCTAATTAATCCAGAACGTATCTGAAGGGTATCGATGAAGATCAAAAAGACCGCAATGTCGGTAGCGGCCATGACGCCGCTTTTCCTCCTCTCCGTCGCCGCACACGCGCAAAGCAGCGTCACGCTGTATGGCTTGATCGATGAAGGCCTGAATTTCACCAGCAATGCCGGCGGCCATTCGGCGTGGACGATGGCCAGCGGCGACACGGCGGGCAGCCGTTGGGGCCTCAAGGGCAGCGAAGATCTGGGTGGCGGCTACAAGGCGATCTTCAAACTGGAAAACGGCTTCAATATCAACACCGGCAAGCTCGGCCAGGACTCCAGCATGTTCGGGCGCCAGGCATATGTGGGTCTGTCGTCGGACCGCTACGGCACGATCACGCTGGGCCGCCAGTACGACACGAGCGTCGACGATTACGGCTTCGCGAGCCTGACCGCAGCCGGCAACTGGGCCGGCGATATCGCCACGCACCCGTTCGACAGCGATAACGCGGACTGGGATTTCCGCGTCAACAACGCGATCAAATACGTCACGCCGACGTATCGCGGCCTCACCGGCGAAGCCATGTACGGCTTCAGCAACGAGGCGGGCGGCTTCGCCAACAACCGCATGTGGGGCGCGACGCTGAACTACCAGAACGGCAACTTCGCGGCGGCGGCTTCGTACCTGAAGATGAACAACCCGGGCCTGACGACGAGCGGCGCGATCACCTCCGGCGATCTGTTCGACGGCGCTTCGCAGCAGACCATCGGTCTTTCCGCGAGCTATCGCTTCCCGAAGGTGGCGGTGGCCGCCGCGTGGTCGCATGTCGATGTCTACGATCCGACCAGCAACGTGTGGCTCGAAAACACCAGCCTCGCGAACGGCGCAAGCTGGAACTCGTGGAAGTTCGACAACTTCGAAGTGAACGCGCAGTACTTCTTCACGCCGACGCTCTGGCTGGGATCGACCTACACCTTCACGATGGCGCACCTTTCGTCGACGGCGGGCAGCTACGTGCCCAAGTGGCACCAGATCAGCATGATGCTCGACTACGATCTGAGCAAGCGCACTTCGCTCTATGTTCAGGGCGCATGGCAGCATGTCGTCAGCGCGCACACGGGCACGGACTTCGACGAAGCGCAGATCGTCGATGCTTCGGCAGGGGCGTCGTCGGGCGTGAACCAGATGGTGTATCGCGTCGGCATCATGCATCGCTTCTGATGGCGTAACGCTAGGCTTCAGGCAAAAAAAGGCCCTGGCGGGTTCCAGCGCCAGGGCCATCCAACGAGGCATGTGCCTCGGCCATCACACCTGGGGGTGTGAAACTGTGAAAGCGATCATGCGGCGTTAACCCACGACGGACCAGCCGCCGCCCAGCGCCTTGTAGAGCGCAACCAGCTGCTGGCGCAGCGCCATATCGGCCTGGACCAGATGGTCTTCGCCCGTGAGCAGCGCACTCTGCGCGCTATCCACTTCCAGATAACTCGAACTGCCTTGCTGATAACGCTGCGTGGCAGCGGCGAGCGCCGTGCGATCGTGATCGACCGCCTGCGCGAGGTCGCTGCGACGGCGCTGCGTATTGCCGTAAGCGGTCATCGCGTTATCGACATCGCGCCATGCCTGCAACACCGTCTTCTGATACGCGATAGCGGCCTCGCGCTGCTGCGCGCGGCGCAGCTTCAGCATGCCGCGCAGGCGGCCGCCCTCGAAGATGGGGATATCGATGGAAGGCCCGATCGAAAACGCGCGGCTCGGCAGGCCGAACAGATTGCCGAACTGCAGACCCTCGGTGCCGACGCTGCCGGTCAGGCTCACATCCGGATAAAACGACGCCACGGCCACGCCGGTCTGCGCAGTGGCTTCGTGCAGACGCGCTTCGGCTTCGCGGATGTCCGGGCGACGGCGCAGCAGTGCGGAAGGCAAGCCTGCGGGCACGCTCGGCGGCAAGAGCGGCAGATTCTTGACGGGCGCAAGCTCGCCTTGCAGTGCGCGAGGTGGTTGCGCGAGCAACAAACCGATTGCGTTGATGCTCTGCTGCTGCGTGGTCTGCAGATCGGGCAGCAGCGCGGCGATCGATTCGCGCGTCGCTTTCGCGCGCGCCACGTCGAGCGTATTGCCGATGCCGTTGGCGTACTGGTTTTCGACCAGCGTGAGCGAATGCGTGGCCGTGTCGAGATTGCGCTGCACGATCGCTGCGCGCGCCTGAGCGCCGCGCAACGTCATGTAGTCGTCGGCGAGTTCGGCGAGCGCATCGAGCGCCACGCCCCGGCGCGCTTCGTCGGCGGCGGCGCTGCCCGCATCGGCGGCTTCGACGGCGCGGCGCACGCGGCCGAACAGATCGAGTTCCCACGAAGCGGAAAGGCCCGCGCTCCAGTCGTTGTATTCGAGCGGCGCGCCAGGCGGATGCGAAACCAGCGTCGAAGTGCCGGTCGCGCTCACGCGTTCATGCGCTTGCGAAACCGACGCGCCCACATTCGGCATGCCCGCCGACGCGGTGACGCGCCGCGCGGCCTGCGCTTCGATCACGCGCTCGCTGGCGCTGGCCAGATCGAGATTCTGACGCACGAGACGCTGCACGAGGCTGTCGAGTTCGGGGTCCTGGAAGTGCGTCCACCAGGTTTCGTCGATGGCGGCGGTGGTCACATCGCTCGTACCGTCGCCGGGCGTGACGTGCCAGACCGAAGGCGCGGGCGGCGTGGGGCGCTCGAACTGCGGGCCGACCGTGCAGCCCGCGAGCAACGCGCCAACCACGCCGATCAAGCCGATCAAGCCGGCGATCGAAATGCGTTTGCTGCCGCTTCGTTCAGGATTGCGAATGACCATGTTCATGCTCCATCCGCGGCGCGGTGGTACGTGTCGTGGACGTTGCCCACGACATTGGCGTCGTTCGTTTCGACGGTCGTTTCCACCGACATACCCAGACGCAGCAGCGCGGCCTTGGGCTGATCCGCCGCGAACACGATTTTCACGGGCAGACGCTGCACGATCTTCGTGAAGTTGCCGGTGGCGTTGTCCGGCGCGATGGGCGCGAACACGGCGCCCGTTGATGGCGGCACGCTATCGACCACGCCATTCAGGTCGATATCGTAAGCATCGACGTGTACGCGCACGTGCTGGCCGGGCTGCATATGCTTGAGCGCGACTTCGCGATATTGCGCTTCCACGTACATGCCCTTCGCGGGCACGAGCGCCATCAGCGCCGATCCGGGGCTCACGTAGTTGCCGGGTTCGGCGGCGCGCTCGCCCACCACGCCGTCCATCGGCGCGACGATGCGCGTGTAGCTCAGGTTCAGTTGCGCCTGCGCGAGCGCGGCTTCATCGGCGTGCACGGTGGCGATCGCCGCTTCGTGCTGCGCCTTGAGCAGATCCAGTTGATGCTGCGCGGCGCTCACGGCCGCACGCGCCTGCGTGAGTTGCGCGCTTTGTTCGCGCAGGGTGGCATCGGCGGCTTCGGTGTCCTGCTTCGAACCCGAGCCGAACGCCGCGAGGTTGCGATAACGCGTGGCGTTCGATTGCGCGAGCGCGAGGCGCGCTTCGATCTGCTGGACCTGCGCGCTGTTCTGCGCGATCACATCGGGCTGGCGGGCCACGGATGCGCTTGCGTCGTCGACCTGGGCGCGATCGCGATCGAGTTGCGACTGCGCGCGGTCGACGGCAGTGCGGTAATCGTGGTCGTCGAGCGTCGCGAGCAACTGGCCCGCGTGCACGGTCTGGTTGTCTTCTACATCGACGGTGGCGATCTGGCCCGCCACGCGCGGCGCAATCGTCGTGTAGTGCGCGGTGATGCGCGCATCGTCGGTCCAGACATTGGCGCTCGGGCCATAGATCTTCCAGCCGGCGGCACCGGCAAACACCACCACGACGGCGATGCCGGCGACGAGCGGCACACGGCTCTTTTTCGGCGGCGTTGCTTTCGGCAAGGACGGGGGCGTGGCGGGCTGGGCCGCAACGGCGGCGGGTTGGGTCATATCGTTCATGGCAAATCGGTAGCGTTTAACTCTTGCGTTACTTCTTCAGAAGCGCGATGCGCGGCGGCCAGGTGCGTTCGGGCAACACCAGCAGCACGACGAAAATGAGGGTGGCGACGCCCGCGAGCAGCAGATAGTCGTCGCTCACGACCATCACGGCGCGTTGCACGTCGATGGCGTGCGCGAAGCTTGCGAGGCTGCCTGCGCTGCGTTGCGCGCCGTCGGCGAGCAAGGGCGGCAGATGCTGCGGGTCCAGCCCGCCGCTCGCCTGCAAGGTCGAATAGCGCTGCGTGCCCGCGCTTTCCAGCAGACGCGTGGCATGCAACTGGCCGCGAAAACGCGCCATCAGCGTGAGCAGGCAGGCGCCGATCACTTCGCTCAAACCGCGCGGCATGTTCACCAGCGACGAAGCAAACGGACCTTCCTGCGGCACGAGCGCATTAGTCGCCATCATCAGCAGCGAGAGGACCACGCAGGCCTGACCGAAACCGGACACGGCCTGCCAGAGATAGAACTGCTCGCGGCTCCAGCTGGAATCGAGCTGGCTCGAACCGAGGCACGCAGCGATCAGGCACAGCAGGCCGACGCCGTTGATCCAGCGCGCGTCGATCCATTCGATATCGAGCAGATTGACCACGAGCGGCAAAAAGATCAGTTGCAGCGCGGCGACTTCGGCCATCACGGTCCAGATCTGCAAGGGGCGAAAGCCCTGCACATCGGCGAGATATTCGGACGGCACGGTCGAACTCGACATCGCCACGATCACGAAGCAGAACAGCGTGAACACGCCATAGGCGAAGTTGCGGCGCTTGAGCAATTGCGGGCGGAACAGCGGAATGGTCTGGCGGCATTCGTTGATCACCAGCAGCGGCAACGCAATCGCGCTGATGAGCGCCAGCGTGCAGATGAACTTCGATTCGAACCAGTCGAGACGGCTGCCGTGCTGAAGCATCGTTGTGAGCGCACCTAATCCCACCACCACGAGCAGCGTGCCGGGCCAGTCGTACTGGCGCAGGCGTTCATAGTGCGGCGGGTCTTGCGGCATGCCGTACCAGACGCACAGCGCGGCGATCGTGCACAGCGGAATCGCCTCGAAGAACACGAACTGCCAGCCCACCACATCGGTCCACAAGGCGGACACGGCGGCGCTCAGGTTCGGGAAGAAGGTCGCGGTGAGCGCGTAGCACGCCAGCCCCCAGAGGCGGATATTCGGCGTGAGGTACTTGAGCGCCGTCGTCATCAGCAGGGGAATGGTGAGGCCGTGCGCGAAGCCTTCGACCGCGCGCAGCGCGAAGAAACACGTTTCGTTGGGCGCGAGCGGCAGGAGCGCGGTGGCCACGCAGTTCAGCGCGATGGCGAACAGCACCATGCGCTTGAGCGTGACCGCCGCCGACCAGCACGGCGACAGCGCCATGCCGATCACCATGCCCGAGAGGTACAGGCTCTCGATCCAGATCCCCGGATCGTGGCCGATGCCGAGCGCACCGCGCACATCGATCATCGCCGCCGAGCCCACCTGATCATTGAATTCGGCGGACATTGCTGCCACGATGACGCCGCCAAGCCCAATCAAGGGTTTTTTGTCCAAAATCATTTCCTTCTAACAACACGCGTTGGCGCTGCCACGCCTCGCGTCGATAATGCAGATAACCGCAATGCGGTGCAATGTATCACAATATGGTTATTGGGTGCGCTGACATCCCGGTGGAAACATGGTCAAGAAAAACGCAGCGGTAATCCCTCCCGCAGATCCCGCGAACACATCCCACGACGAGCGCGGCGACGACGCGCGCTCGGGCATTCAGGTCATCCGGCGCGCCGTGGGCGTGCTGCGCGTGCTGGCCGAACAGGGCCACAACGGCCTGAGCCTGGGCGCCATCGCCGCACGCGTGGCGTTGCCGCGCTCGACGGTGCAGCGCATCGTCGGCGCGCTCGAAGACGAAGGCATGGTCGCGCCCGCGGCTTCGGGCGGCTTCTGCCTCGGCCCGACAATGGGCGTGCTCGCGCGCGGTCTCGACGCCGATCCGGTCGAAGCGTTCCGCAGCGAAATGAGCCGCCTGCTCGCCGAACTCGACGAATCGGTGGTGCTCACCACGCTCGCCGACGGCCGCGTGATCGTGCTCGAAACGCTCAGTTCGCCGCGCCCGCTGCGCGTCGTGCTGCCGAAAGTGCTCGAAGTCGATCTGTTCACCAGCGCGCCCGGCAAGGCGATGCTCGCGATCCTGGCCGACAGCGCGCGTGACGCGCAGATCGCCGCCGCGTGTGCGTGCGGGGGATCGAATCCGGGCGTCGATCGTGCGGCGCTGGACGCGGAACTCGCGCAGGCGCGCCGCGACGGCTACGCGATCGAAGAGGACGAACCGTTCGACGGGATTTCGGCGCTGGCTATCGCGCTGGAAATGGGCGGCAAGCCGTACTCGATCGTGGTGACGCTGCCATCGGCGCGATTTGCTTCCGAGCGCGCGGCGATCGCGCTTGCGCTGGCGGACAGTGCGCGACTGCTGGCGCGGCGCATTTCGGGCGCGTCAGCCTGAGACCGGAGTGGCGGCGGCGTGCTCCGCGTGGCGCTCCCACGTGGTCTTGCTGCCGAAGGTCGTGCGGTTGTCGGTGAGCTTCAGGCGCAGCAGATGAATGCGCCAGAGCGGCGCGGGCATGCCGGTCGCAAACGGAAAGCGCGCGTGGTAGAGCTTCAGGCCCGCGCGCCGTTCGGCTTCGTCATCGACCACGCGTGCGAGGCCGTAAAACTGCATGCCGGTGATCTCGCTGAGCGTGGACGGCTGGCCCGCGATCGTGCCGGCCACATGGCAATTCGCCAGCAGTATGCGGGCGTGCTGCGTCTCCAGATGACCGAGGATCGCGAGGCTCGCCGTGGCCTTGTCGAAGGCGAAGAAGGCGTTGGCCGCCCACGGCACGTCCTGGCTGCAGACGGCGAGCGAGAGCACGTGATGCGTGTGCAGGAAATCGGCGATATCGGTGGGCAAGGTGTTCATGGATTCAATTCCCGATGCGCTTGAAAGCGCCGATTACCACTGCAATTCTTCTTCAGCCGACAGCGCCGCCACCGTTTCGCCCCAGCGCGGCTGCGCCTGCGATTCGAAGCCGAGCATGCCGACCGCGCGCGCCGCGCTGTGGGTGATGATGGCGTCGACAGTCTGCGGGCCCGCGTAGAGCGCCGGCACCGGCGGAAACACGATCGCGCCGTATTCCGTCACGGCCGCCATATTGCGGATCTGCCCCAGATGCAGCGGTGTTTCGCGCACCATCAGCACGAGACGGCGACGCTCCTTGAGCGTGACGTCGGCGGCGCGCGTGACGAGGTTCTCGGTCACGCCGTTCGCAATGCAGGCGAGCGTATTCATCGAGCAGGGCGCGACGATCATGCCGGCGGTGCGGAACGAACCGCTCGAAATCGCCGCGCCGACGGCGCCGGTGGGATAGAACACATCGGCCATATCGATTACGTCCTGGCGCGCAAGCGTGGTTTCGTGTTCGCGCGTGAGGCCAGCTGCCTTCGACATGACGAGGTGCGATTCCGCGCCCAGTTCGCGCAGAAGCTGCAACACCTTGACGCCGTACATGAATCCCGTGGCGCCGCTGATTCCGACTACGACTCGTGGCTTTTGCATGATGTGTGACTCCAGTGTGCGGTTGAATGTGCGCAGCGCGTTCCGGGCCGCAAGCGAGGCGGGAAGGCGTTCGTCGATAGGGAGAGTATGCGCGTCGGGTTGGAGAAGATCGATACACTTGAACGTGTGATTTTGATAAGTTTTTGCTTATGTGTTGGGGGTGGTTGAGCTGGTGGATGGGGGGGTGTTGGGGAGGGCGGGGAGGTTCCTTGCTTATAGTCGCCGCGCGACCGCGGCCGGTAGTGGGAACTGGTGGTCACATCAGGTGGAGAATGGGCGGATTACGCTCATACAGGTTGGCGGAAAGAAGCGGGCTGATGACTGAGATTGTGGTTGGTGGTTGTCGAGTTGTTTGCGAAATCCAGGGTATTAGGTCGTGTAAAAACGCGCATACCCCCTCTTTCTGAGGGGTAAGTCAATAGTTAAACTCAATAAATTCGTAATCGGTAATTTTTTCTAATTTTAAAAAATTGAGAAAGAAGTACTCAAAGATTTTGCGGGAATTTTATTTTTCTTAGCGTTAGAGGATGAACTAGTTGTTAGCGTGATTGAAAATTATGCAAAACGAATAGATGGGGTTGTTCATTAATGCTCGTCCCTTTAGCATCATGGCACGTCTTACATTGACAGAAAATTCTTGGGGGGAAAATGGGCGCGCAAGACCTCTCGCAGCTGTTGCAATCGACTGCGAGTCAATACAACCGACTTGTCAAGCTTGATACGAGTCTGGGTAGCGATATTCTTCTCCCTCAACGCGTTTCTGGTCACTCACGTATTGGGCGAGACTACCAGTTCACGCTGGATGTCGTATCGCTTAGCGGGGCAATTGAGCTTAAATCACTTATTGCACAGCCTGCTACGCTCTGGTTGCAGCAGTCAGAGAGTGAATCGTATCTGCCATTTAACGGATATATCCACACGGCGCGTCGGCTTGGAGCTGATGGTCAACTGACAAGCTATCAGTTGATATTATCGACTTGGATGTATTTTTTACGTTTCAGAAAAGATGCGAGGATATTTCAGGAAAAATCGACCGATTCGATAATTCAGGAAATCTTCGCAGAACATCCGCAAGCTTCGGGTGCGTTTCGATTTGAAGTTCGCAATCCGGCACCGGTTCGCTCCTTCTGTATGCAGTATGAGAGCGACTACAACTTCGTCCATCGTTTGCTTGAATCGGAGGGTTGGTTCTACACGCTTGAGCAAGCGTCTGATGGCAAGTCGCATACTTTGGTCATCACTGACGACATCTACTCACTGAAGCCATTGACCTCCCAGCAGGTCGAATTCTACCGTTCAGATATCGCCAGCGAATCCGATACGTTGGTCCAGTGGGCTGGGTCGCGTGAGCTCCAGAGCGCTACCTATTCGTTTAGTACGGTTGATTATAAGAACCCGCTTGCGCCTAAATCTCAATCTATTCCAGCAAAGGCGGGCCAGGGCGATTTGCCGAACCAGGCCGAGATATACGAATACGGTGGAGCGTACACGTATAACACCGGTAGTCGAGGCGATGACATCAGCCGGTTCCGTATGGAGGAGTTGGAGTCGCGCGCCAAGCGCTTCTATGGCACCGGCAGCGTGCGGAGGATGGATGCGGGACGCTGGTTTGAGTTGGCGAATCATCCAGATTCTGAGGCTGATTCCGAGCAAAACCGACAATTCGTCGTCATCGAAACACGGTGGTATATCGAGAACAATTTGCCTGTTGGCGATAGTCAGCCATTTCCGTTCAGTTTGCAGAATGAATTGGAGCATGTGCGTCTGGCGCATCAGGGGGCGGACGGGGCCTCTGCCGCCACAAAAGAGTCGAGCAGTGTCGGCTTCTTTCTCGTTGAAATCGAGGCTCAGCGTCGCATCGTTCCGTATCGAAGCCCTTTCGAACATCACAAGCCAGTGCTTTCCACCCAGACCGCCACAGTTGTGGGGCCGTCAGGGGAGGAGGTCTACACGGACAACCTTAACCGGGTCAAGGTCCGGATGAATTGGGACCGGTCTGATGACCAGGAAAGCTCGTCTTGCTGGATGCGGGTCATGTCTACGCATGCCGGGAGTAACTTCGGTGGCGTCTACGTACCGCGCATCGGCCAGGAGGTTGTCGTAACTTTTCTCGACGGCGATTGTGACCGACCGCTAGTGAGCGGGGCTGTATTCAATGGAAACCAGGTTCCGCAGTGGCACACGCAGGGAACGATGTCGGGTTACAAATCCAAAGAGTACAAGGGCGATGGCTTCAATCAGCTGGTCTTTGATGATACGACGGGCCAGAATCGAACTCAGCTTTTCAGTTCGACAGGGTCATCTCTCTTGCATCTCGGTTACCTGATTGACCAGCAGGACAATACGCGTGGCGCCTTTCTGGGCTCGGGCTTCAATCTGAAAACCGATAACAGTGGTGCGGTCCGTGCCGCTCAGGGGCTCTTCCTCACCACATTTGCTCGTACAGGCACTACGGCGCAGCAAATGGATGTCAAGGAAGCCTACGAGCACCTGGTCCAGTCTGGCGGAGTCATCGAAAGTCGCTCGGAAGCCGCGGCCTCTGCGCAGGCCGAAACGCTGACGGATGCTCACACGTCGCTGAACGAATTTGCTCAGGCAACCCAGACCGGAAGTGGAGCAGCGACCAGTGCTGCGGCATCCTCGGCGCTGGCTTCCTCAGCTGCGACCTCATCGGAAAGCAGCAACAGTGGGAAAGGACAGGCGAACAATTTCCAGAAACCGCTGATTCTTCTGGCGGGCTCTGAGGACATTGGTCTGGCGACTCAATCCTCGATACAACTGGCGGCTACCCAGCACATCAATCTGGTTAGCGGGGTAAACACAACGCTTGCGGCTTCCGGGTCGTTTCTGGCGAGCATCAAGCAGAAGCTGAGTATTTTTGTCGAGGGTGCCGGCATGAAACTCTTTGCCGGAAGGGGCAAGATTGAAGTGCAGGCACAGACGGATAACATCGAGTTGACTGCTGACCGGACATTCAAGGTCACCTCAACTTCAGATTCCGTGGAGATTCAGGCGCAGAAAGAAATCTGCTTGAAGGTCGGAGGCGCGACGCTACAGATGAAGGATGGCAGTCTCTACATCCACTGTCCGGGTGCCGTGGAAATCAAGGGCGCATCGCATACGCTGTCAGGTCCACAAGGAGACAGCGCTTCGTCGGCATTGCCCACGGTGGAATCGTGTGCTCAAAAATTTGGCTCGGCCGCACAGAGTGGCGCAGCCCTCGTCAGCTAAAAACATGAATCAATTTCTGATTGTTGAGACCAGCAACGGGGCTGTTGAATTGGACACGGCACCACGGATGTATCACGTGGGCGAGATTGTTCCGGATGCCATGCCGGAACTGAAAGGTGTCATGCCGTCGTTGTTTTCGATAGAGCACGCTGAAGAGCAGCTCCCGGTCATTACCTCTATTGCTGCGCGGGACGCGGAAGAAGGGCTGGCCCCTCGCATTTGCGCGTGTGTGCATACTGAGGCGGCGGGTAGCGACCTGCTGCTTCATCTGGGCAACGTTATCGCATTGCCGACTGAACCGGAGAGTTTCACCGCTTTCAGGTTTTACGACCCTCGAGTATTCCGGCACCTCGAATGGATTTTGCGGCCTGACCAACTGGCACACGTGTTTGGCCCGATTACCCACTGGGACTACTTTTCGGGGCAAGCCTGGACGAGCTTGACTCCACCGGCAGAGCAGGCGGCACGGGCTCTTCTAGTTTCGAAGGAGCAGCGAGCCATGCTCGGCCGCGTTCATCGGATTGAACAGGTGCTCAAGTCGATCAGGGACGCTGGCGAGGCACTGGAAGAGCGTGGACCTCGAAAAATTGATGCTTTGCTCATCAAGGGCGAAAACTACGGCCTATCTGGCGAAGACCTCGTGGTTTTCGCGGTTCAAGGGGCTTTGATTTCCCCCGATTTTGACCAACACCCGGCCGTAGCGGCGGCTTTGCGTCAGGATTCGGTACGGACGTACACCGAGATCACAAGCCGCTGGACTGACGAACACTGGGCTCAGATTATCCACGACCTTGCTCACGCTGCCTGAGTTGAAGAAGACCACAAAGTACAATAGGGAAACCTATGGCCACTAACATTCCTAAAGTACAAGCCGCAACGTCCAACGCCCAGGCGAATGCCTGCACGAAGTCTTGCAATATGTGCGAGAAAGACGGGCTGCTTATCCTCCCCGTGCGTTACGCAGCCGCTGCTGCGACGAACGTTCACGACCTGGGGCCGATTGCTTCGCTGTCGTTGCCTAAAGGCCAATTTGGAGCGGGAGTAACCACCGTTGCGGCGCGCAAGGCTTCCTATTTCTTGCGTTCGATACGAAAAGGGTTCATTCACGTCTACTACCAGTCACAGAACAAGTGGCAGATTTACGGCGTGACAACCGAGGGATATGTCTTCAACTATCCGCTCGATGTGGAATTGCCCGAGACGCAAGAGAAGGCGTTTAACTGTCAGCAGAGCGGGCACAAGGAACTCGCGCGGTGCATCAGCATTGACCATCCCAAAAAAGCCGGTAAGGTCTATATGGCGTTCAGCGATGTTCGCTGGACCGACCCGGTGCGCAAGCGATTCGAGGCCAATGAAAAGGGGTGCCGGGATAAGCGTATGCAGGTACTTGACGCACTTGCGTGGAGTTCCGGTAATCATGCTCAAGCTCATGCCCAGACGATTCAGCATGTTGGTGAATACGTGCTTGAGTACAAGCCCGGTATCACGGACGCCCAGCGCCCAATATCTCCTTTTCGGTTCAAGAGTCTTACCGGCGAAACGGATGGCCTCAAACAGGTCATGGACGCACATGAAAAGGGCAACGGCCTGTTCTTTGCGTTGTGGGACGCTGCGGGCGTAACACAGGAGCTCAATGCAGAGTATGTGGCCGGATTGGGCAAAACAATGCAGCCCTACGAGCGCGGCATCTGGTCGGCTAGTGCTATTGAAGGGTTAGAGAAGGTTTTCGAGGACGCCGCTGCTGAAAAGGAAGAGTCCGCTGCGACGCAGATGGAAGGCCAAGCTTACGAGAACTATGCAATCTATTCGCTCTTTGACGGTGGTAAGCGGGTTCAAGCTGAAGTAGAAGCCATTGAGAAGCAAAAAAAGGCCGAATTGCCTAAGGTAAAGGAGGATGCGTGGAAGGAATTCAAGAACTACTACAGTCCAGGAGCAATCGCTGATTTTCGCAAGAAGATGGCTGACGCAATCCAGTCAGTCGAAAAAAGTACACTCACGCCATTGTCGCTCGACCATAAAGACTGGCTGACAGGCCCGCAGCTAGGGACGGTCTTTGCATGGGACTATCACGAACTTGACCAGGTTGCTGGCATCAAATATAGCGAGCTCTTTCAGGCCTGTATTGAGAACTCTTCGGGCAGGGAAGCTGTCCTTAACGCTGTGGCAGACTGGGCCAATGGCAAGGTCACAGACCGGGACAACCTGTTGCTGCGTTCGCTCATTATTAATCATCAACCTAGCGCAGAAAAGGCTGCGGAAGCTGCAAATTTTCCGCTCGTCGAACTTCGTGAGACGCTCGCAAAACTAATTGAACTTAATCACGCGGCGGACGAAGTGCTTGAGAAGCACGGAAAGGCTTTGGTTGCTCGCGCGGCCAAGGCAGTTGCCAGTGTAGTTCACGAACTGACGGGTCCTATGGCTAGCTACATCGCGAACAAAGGTGATGTGGCAGGGGTTCGGGTTCTGGTCGCTGCGCTGAGCAGCCGCCCACAGCTTCAGGTTATCGTCAAGCCGGTTACGGGCACTGCAAACCAATGGGTCACCTATATGGCGCGGCAGATTTATGACTCGATGCCTGAGAAAAATCGCCCGAGCATGCGCGACCTTAAGTCCAACCTACGTAAGGTATTTATTAAGGACAAAGGCTCACCCCTCGAGGTGCAGCAATTCATCGTCCTTGACAAGGATGAAATGGCCAAGGTGATTGCTGCGGGCAAGGGCAAGTCAGCTGAGGCGATTTTTGCGCCGGGAACCAAGGCTATCTTGACAGAGGAGAATGTCACGGAAGCCTTTCTACCGAAGTTCAACCGGTTTTCGCAAGGTGATGTGGCCTACGGGGTTGTTGGTATGTTGTTCAATGCCGCCAACTGGATGATTGCTTCGAAGGAGCTCAAAAAGGCATCCGCGCAGAATGAGACGGAACTCTGGTGGAAATGGCTCGCATCGGTAGTTGCATTCACTTCAGGAAGCGTACAGACGACAGGATATGCTCTTAAGTCTGTCAGTAAGGTCATCGAAAGAAGCAAGGAGCTTGCAGAAGCTTGTGAACAATTTGGCGATATCTTCGAGGTAGCCGGGCGATGGGCCGGTGCGGCAGCTGGTTTAGTGGGGGCTTGGTTCGACTTCAAGCAGTCGGGTGAAATGCACGAAGCTCATCACGGCATACTGGCGGCGCTGTATACGACATCTGCGCTTGCCAACGTGGCGATGTGTATCGCTGCAGTACTTGAGGCCACATTTGTAGGGATTATTTTGCTCATCGTGGTCCTCGCCATTGGCTTGATTATCCAGTGGCAGAAGACGAGAGAATTGCAGGAGTGGCTGAGCAAGAGCTACTTCGGAACGGAGCCCCGCGAAAAGCAATACTCTCAAAGGGATGAGCGTAAGCAATATGAGCTGTTGACCTCGTAAAACGGAGCAAGTATGTATGACTATCTGACGAAAATCGATGTGAACTGTCCCATCGAGGAGTCGGAACGCAAGCGCAGGCTGAGTATTCACAAGCCCGCCGCAGAGAAAGGTGAGGATAAGCGCGTTGTCTTCAGGATGAACGACGTCTTTCTTGACGTCTGTGATGCTTCTTACCAGCAGTTGGGCTGGGGGATTATGGCGTTCCTGTTTGCCTTTCCCTTCACAATCTACGGGGCAGTGCAATGCGTGGAGTTTACTGACATGGAGGACGTGGCCTGGGCGTTCTGGGCTCTCTTTGTGGGGTTTTGCCTGCTGGGGGGCATCTGCCTGTGGGCTCTATTTCGGGATTGTTTTGGCTACCGGCACAAGACAGTGCGGTTTAACCGTAAGAATCGCATGGTCTACGCCTTCAGACACAACGGCCCAGGTGGCGTTGTGACCGTACCGTGGGACAAGGCGTTTTTCTTTCCGCATCGACAGGCTTCGTACGCAATGATGGGTGGTGCACCCACGGTCATGCGCTGCTATGTTCTGGCAGAGGATGGAAAGACCATCAAAGATACCTTCAGCTTTGGGCTTCGGGTGGTCAACGGCGGTGATGAAGGCGGAGCATGGGGGAAAGAAGTTCTCCATGCGGTTCTTGCCAATTTCGAGTTCATCCGGCAGTTCATGGAAGAGGGTCCCGCAAATCTTAGCGTTGAGCGGTACATGCCCGAAGGCCCCTCGCTTAAGGCCTCGTTCGCTATCTGGTTTGACGGCTTTCGCGAGGTTGGGCTGATTGCGCGGGCTTTGACGATTGTTGCCGCAGTCCCGATGGTCTTTATGTCGATATTCCACTACATCGCGCAGTTGACCAGCAGGGAACCCGTGTGGCCGGAAGACGTTCAGCGTGCCTCGGAAGCCCCCCAAACTTCTGTTGCGCCTGTTGCTCAGTCCTGACAGCGGACTTTCTGACTCAACCACGAGCGGGGCTGGGACGATAAGCCCAATAGGGTGCCGCAAGTGGCCCCGGTCACCGAGCAAAACGCACAGTCAGCTTCGAGAGGCAGTTTTGTAGTGTACGCCTGACCCCGAACGCCTTTGTAACGGCTTATGGCCGACCACCACCTACTGCACTTCGCATAACCGATGGCGCCATCGAAGTAGACACGATCTTCAGCGTGCGTGCGGGAGCTAACGCTTCACACGAATAAAAAAAACGACCGCTTTCAGTTCTCAAATGACTGATCGATCTGCACGGGTTCTACAAGCGCATGCAGTTCAGACAAGCACTACTCCAAAATCTGCCAGCCGTTGCGTAATGCAACTCGCATGACCTAGCCCCAGACCACGGTTGAGTCCACGACTCAATGCCGCCTCCAGCAACGAAGTTGCCCGAAAGGGCAATCGTTTTGCCCCCAATCCCTATAGTGCCCATTCTGCTTTCGGAGAAGACTGGGCGAGTTCCAATGGTTGGTAACGACCGTCATCTTATGTGGCTGAAGGACTGTGGCGCAGCGTTGCCTGACCCGCATCCGACGTCGGCTTAATGCCAGGCCGACGAATCTTTCAGGGGTATCGCATGCCACGATTGCCACGCATTACGCAGCTTGCCTCGCCTGTCATCCGGGCTCCGTTCGTCCTTGCCGCAGCGGGGTTGCTCGCGATGGCCGTGAATGGCCAGGCGCAGACCGACACCCAGTCACAGGCGCATCCGAATATCGTGCTGATCGTGGCTGACGATGTCGGATGGGGCGATCTCGGCGTATACGGTGGCGGCGAAGGGCGTGGCATTCCCACGCCCAATCTCGACCGCATGGCAGACGAAGGCATTACCTTCTTCGACTTCTACGGGCAACCCAGCTGCACGCCGGGCCGCGCGGCCATCCAGACCGGGCGTAACCCGAATCGCAGCGGTATGACGACGGTGGCGTTCCAGGGGCAGGGCGGTGGCTTGCCGCATGCCGAATGGACACTCGCTTCCGTGCTCAAGCTTGCGCACTACAACACCTACTTCACGGGCAAATGGCACCTCGGCGAAGCGGACTATTCGCTGCCCAACCAGCAGGGCTACGACGACATGAAGTACGTCGGCCTCTACCACCTGAACGCGTACACGTACTCCGATCCAAAGTGGTTCCCGGACATGGACGAGCAGACACGTGCGATGTTCGCGAAGGTGACGACCGGCATGCTCTCGGGCAGGGCTGGCGAGAAAGCGCATGAGGAATTCAAGGTGAACGGCGAGTACGTCGATACTCCTCAACAAGGCGTGGTCGGTATTCCGTTTCTCGATCGCTACATCGAGAAAGCCTCGCTCGACGATATTGACGATGCAGCCAGCAAGGGGCAGCCCTTCTTCATCAACATCAACTTCATGAAGGTCCACCAGCCCAACCTGCCGGACCCGGATTTCATCAACAAGTCCTTGTCGAAGACAAAGTACGCCGATTCGCTGATGGAACTCGATGCGCGTGTCGGCCATGTCCTCGACAAGCTGCGTGAGAAGGGTCTCGACAAGAACACCCTGGTGATCTTCACGACCGACAACGGCGCCTGGCAGGACGTCTATCCCGATGCGGGCTACACGCCATTTCGCGGCACCAAGGGCACGGACCGCGAAGGCGGGGCGCGTGTGCCGTGTATCGCCTGGTGGCCCGGCACGATCAAGCCGCGTCAGCGTAACTTCGATATTCTCGGCGGCCTCGATTTCATGGCCACTTTCGCGAAGCTGGGCGGTGTCAATCTGCCGAAAAACGACCGCGAGGGTAAGCCCATCATCTTCGACAGCTACGACATGACACCGGTGCTGTACGGCACGGGTAAGGCCGGACGCAACACGTGGTTTTACTTCACCGAAAACGAACTCACGCCGGGCGCGGTACGTGTGGGCCGTTTCAAGGCGGAATTCAACCTGCGCGGCGACGGTGGCGCGCTGACCGGCGGTCTCGCGGTGGATTCGAACCTTGGCTGGAAGGGACCGGAAAGTTATGTGGCGACCGTGCCGCAAGTGTTCGATCTCTATCAGGACCCGCAGGAGCGCTACGACATCTATATGAACAACTACACGGAGCACACCTGGACCATTCCGGCCTTTGCCGGCGCGATCAAGGATCTGATGAAGACTTATGCCCAGTATCCGCCGCGCAAGGCGCAAAGCGAAGCGTACTCGGGGCCGATCACGCTCAGTCAGTATGAGAAGTTCCAGTACGTCCGCGATCAACTCGGCAAGCAGGGTTTCAATATTCCGATGCCAAGCGGTAATTGAGTTACGCACAGGCATCCAGCGTGTGATGGACAAGTGGCGCTGGCCGTCGAGACGGCTGGCGCCAGTTCTTCGTGCACACCTGTGCAGCGTTATTGACCAAGGAAACGAATCACCATGCAGACCGTCGAGCCTCTTCGATCCTCGCGCAATCCGTTGCGTTACCTGGCGGCTGCCATCGTGCTATGCGCGAGTGTTGCGCTGGCTGGCTGTGCCGGCCACGCGCCGCAACGAGACGGGCAGAGCGCCGCCGCGCCGCTGGCAACGCCCGGCACGCAGATGGCCGATGCATTGCCGTCATGGCAGGATAGCGCGGCGCGTGCGGCCATTCTGAAGTTCGTGGGCGATGTGACCCGCGACGGCTCGCCCAGCTACGTGCGCCCGGAAGCGCGCATAGCGGTCTTCGACAACGACGGTACGTTATGGAGCGAGCGGCCCATGCCGTTCCAGCTTCTTTTCATGATCGACAGGCTCAAGGCAGCCGCGCCGCAACATCCCGAGTGGCAGCGCAATCCGGTATTCAAGGCGCTGATGGCGCACGACGCGGTGACACTCGCCAAAAATGAGAACGCGCTGCTTCAACTCCTCGAAGTCGCCAATAGCGGCATGACGACTGATCAATACGATCAAATGATTCGTGACTGGCTCGCAAGTGCTCGCCATCCGACGCTCGATCGGCCCTACACGTCGCTCGTGTATCAGCCGCAGCTCGAACTGCTCGCACTGTTGCGCGCCAACGGATTCCAGATCTGGATCGTGTCGGGTGGCACGGCTGAATTCATGCGCGTATGGGTCAACGAGGCGTACGGCATTCCGCCCGAGCGCGTCGTCGGCACGCAGGAAAAGCTCAAGTACGGCATGCGCGATGGGAAACCGGTGCTGGTGCGCGAGCCGGGCATCGAATTCAACGATGACGGGCCAGGCAAACCGGTTGGCATTGTCCGCGCAATCGGCCAGCGCCCGATACTGGCGTTCGGCAACTCGGACGGCGATCGCGAAATGCTCGAATACACCACGGCAGGCACGGGCCCATCGCTCGGCCTGCTGCTGCATCATGACGATGCGTCGCGCGAGTTCGCTTACGATCGCCACGCCGGATCGGCGAGTCTGGACAAGGCGTGGGACGAAGCGGCGGGTCGTGGATGGATCGTCGTGAGCATGAAGCAGGACTGGAAGACGGTGTTTCCTGCGAAGCCGGGTTCCGGTACGCAATAGCGCATGGCGTACGCGCGCGCGATCTCATTTGCACCGATCGCGATACCATGATCGACGGCTTTGCAAGCGACCTGTTCCCTACGCCACTAAAACGCGGTTGGAGAGACGGCATGCAAGAGACTCATGAAACGGTGGACACCGTACCCATCACGTTTTTTGCCGAGCGGCCCGCGGCTCTCGAACCCGTTGCGCCTGAGCAAAAAGGGCGCTTTCACGCGATGGCGAAGCCCATCGGTTCGACCTGCAATATCGATTGCACGTATTGCTACTACCTTCACAAAGAGCATTTGCTTGAGCAGCATCGCGGCCGCCGCATGGCGCCAACCATGCTGGAGCGCTACATTCGTCAGTACATCGAAGCGCAGAATGGCGATGAGATTATTTTCTCGTGGCAAGGTGGCGAACCCACCATGCTCGGGCTCGACTTCTTTCGCGATATCGTCGAAATCCAGCAGCGCTTCGCACCGGCAGGGCGCAAGATTTCCAATGACCTCCAGACGAACGGGACGTTGCTCGACGATGCCTGGTGCGAGTTTCTGAACGCGCACAACTTCCTCGTGGGCATCAGCATCGACGGTCCGCGCGAACTGCACGATGCTTTTCGTCTTGACCGCAAGGGGCGGCCGACTTTCGATAACGTCATGCGGGGTGTCAATCTGCTGCGCAAGCATGGTGTGAAGTTCAACACACTCACGGTCGTGAACCGCGTCAACGCGAAGCGGCCACTCGATGTTTATCGTTTCCTGCGCAACGAACTGGGTTCGACGTATATCCAGTTTATTCCCTGCGTCGAGCCGAAAGACTTTCATAGCGTGGCGCCCCAGCATTGGCCGGTAGACGCGATGCCTCTCCTTGGCAGCAGCGCAGCGAAGCCTGGAAATGCGGATTCCGTCGTGACGGACTGGTCGGTCGATCCCGATGACTGGGGATATTTCCTCTCACGGACCTTCGACGAGTGGCACAGAAAAGACGCCGGGCGCGTGCTGGTCAATCTGTTCGAAACGGCCGTGGTGCAGACAAGGGGATTGCCGGCGCAAACCTGCGTGACCGCCGAATTCTGCGGCAAGGCACTGGCGGTCGAGCATGATGGCGAAGTCTATTCCTGCGATCACTATGTCTACCCGTCGTACTCGTTAGGCAACATTCGCGAGACCCATATCGGCGCGATGGCATTTTCGAAACGACAGCAGACATTCGGTTTCGCCAAGCGCGACACGTTGCCTTCGTATTGCCGGCAGTGCAAACATCTGAAACTGTGCTGGGGCGAGTGTCCGAAGAATCGCTTCGTGCGCAGCCCCGATGGCGAGCCTGGATTGAACTATCTTTGTGCAGGCATTCGCCGGTTTCACGATCATGCTGCGCCGGCGTTGCGGCAACTCGCAAAGCGCTCCGTTTAAGTCGGGACCAGGTAGTCGTTTTGCGGATCGATCCCAGATAGCGGTCGATTGAAGGCTTTTTCGAACACCAATTGAGGGAGCCAGGCCAAAATCATGTTCGAAGTCGCGGAGGAATGGACGCGTTACGGGGTTGAATGGCTCCGACTTCTGGTTGAGGGTTTGGGCGCAACCGTCATTTTCATCGGACTTCTGGTCTCGCTGCGCGAGCTTGCCAACCATTGGCATGAAAAGCGACTGGACGATTTCAACGCGGTCCGGCTGATCTTTGCCCGTTACCTGGCCACAGCGCTGGAATTCCAGCTCGCTGCCGATATTCTTTCCACTACCGTGTCGCCAACATGGGACCAATTAGGCAAGCTTGCTGTTGTGGCGGTTATCCGCACTGCGCTCAACTATTTTCTGACGAGAGAAATTCACGAAGGGCGCGCATCCTGATAGAGCAGATAGGTGTGTGTTTAACTGCAGCGCAGTAAAGTAAGCCTTGAGGAACGTTCGCGTTCCTCGGTCTCCGAATCTGCTGCCCGCCACGTGCGGGCTTTTTTCTGCCTACGGGCCGCCGATGCCCCGCAATCGCGCATGTGCCTCTCACTACGCACGCTGTCCTGGCGGCTGATCATGGTCCCGCGCGTCAATTAGCAGGCTCGACTGGCACAAATCGTTTTGCCTGTTCTCTCGCTATTTCCTCCCGCTCCAGCGTGCTTAGCGTTCCATTTCGGCCTGTTTTGCCCCTTGGGGCAACGGGATTGCCCGATATACCTATGGCCCAATGCAGAATAATTACTAAAACTTACGCGGACGCGAAGCACGCCTGTTTTAGCGCGCCGTTAGCGATTCTCTCGCGCCGTCGTTTCCGGTTTATTCGTGTTCCTGACGATGACGGATGATGCCATGAACCATATCTACCGATTGTGCTGGAATCGATCGCTGTCTCAGTGGGTCGTCGTATCGGAGATTGCAGGCCGATGCGCAGGCAGAGGCGCGGCGCGATCGCGGGGCGGCGTGCGAACCGTTATCGCGTTGCTCGTGGCCGGAGCGCTCGCGTTGTGCACGGCTGCGGTGTATGCCGCAGGGGGACCGAGCGGCGGCCAGGTGGTTGCGGGTGTCGGCACGATCACTCAGGCCGGTTCGACAACCACGATCCAGCAGGGCAGTCCGACCCTGCAACTGAGCTGGCAGAGTTTCAATGTCGGCGCTGGGCAGACCGTGAATTTCGTGCAGCCGGGCAGCAGTTCGCTCGCGGTCAACCGCATTCTCGGCAGCACGCCGAGCGCGGTACTCGGCAAGCTCAACGCGAACGGTCAGGTCTGGCTTATCAATCCCAATGGCGTGCTATTTGGTCCGTCGGCGCGGGTGAATGTGGGTGGCATCGTTGCCTCCACACTCGATGTCGATCCCGGTACGCCCGGCAGCCATTCGCGCCGTTTCAGCGGCGACGGGCAAGGCAGCGTCGTCAATCAGGGCACGATTATCGCGGCCGATGGCGGCTATGTGGCGTTGCTCGGCAACCATGTTTCCAACGAGGGTGTTATCAGCGCGCGTCTGGGGACGATCGCGCTGGCGGGCGGTCGCGCAGCGACGCTCACGTTCGACGGTTCGCGTCTGCTGAACGTTCAGGTCGATGCGAGCACGCTCGATAACCTGGCCGAAAACCGCCAATTGCTGGTCGCCGACGGCGGCCAGGTCATCATGACCGCGGGCGCGAAAGACGCATTGCTTGCCAGCGCCGTCAATAACACCGGCAAGATTCGTGCGCAGACCGTTGAGGATCACGAAGGAAAAATCGTTCTGCTGGGCGGCATGGAAGCGGGGCAGGTGAACGTGGGCGGCACGCTGGATGCGAGCGCGCCCCATGGAGGAAACGGGGGATCGATCGAGACCTCGGCGGCCCATTTCAATATCGCGCCGGATACGCATATCACGGCCGCTGCGCCGTTCGGGCGCGCGGGCACGTGGCTCGTCGATCCGACCGATCTGACCATCGACGCCAATGCGGCCACGCAGATTTCGAACACGTTGAACGGCGGCACCAATGTGGTCGAGCAGACCACGGCGTCGGGTACCACGGGCGCGGGCGTGCAGTCGCCGGGCGCGGGCGATATCACTGTCAATTCGGCGATCACCTGGAGCAATTCCGCCGCGAGCCTCACGCTCCAGGCGCTCAACGCCATCTACGTGAATGCGCCGGTGACGGGCGCAGGCGCGGTGACGATGCAGGCGGGCACGGGCAATCTGACGATCGCCTCCGCCGGGTCGATTACGGGCGCGGCGGGCGTGGTGCTCGCGACCAACGCCAATTTCGTGAACAACGCGGGCGGCTCGGCAGTGAGCACGGGCACATCCGCGCCGTGGCTGATCTACTCCACCGATCCGCGCCAGGACACCACGGGCGGCCTCACGCCCTCGTTTATCCAGTACAACGCGCCGTATGCGACGCGACCCGCCACCGCGGGTAACGGCTTCCTCTACAGCCTGGCACCGACCATCACCTTGACCGGTCTCACCGGCAGCGTCAGCAAGGTCTACGACGGCACCACCACGGCGAATCTGACCAACGCCAATCTGCAAACCACCGGGCTCATCAACGGCGATATTGTTGCGAGCGCAACGGGCACCTATGGCTCGTCGAACGCCGGCACGAACATCACCGTCAATTCGCCGACGACCTTCGCGGGCGTGGTGGTCACCACATCGGGCGGCATTCCCGCATACGGGTACAAGGCGACCGGCACGGCTTCGGCGAACATCGGCACGATCACGCCCGCGCCGCTCACGGTCAGCATCGTCAACGATCCGACCAAGGTCTACGACGGCACGACTTCCGCGCCGCTTTCCGCGAGCAATTACAGCTTCACGGGCTTCGTGGCCGGGCAGGGCGCGAGCGTCAATCAGGCCAGCTCGGTCGCGTATTCGAGCGCCGATGCGGGCACGGGTATTCCCATCAACGCGACGTTTACTTCCACCAATTTCGTGGCCAATAGCGGCACGAGTCTGGCGAACTACACGTTGCCGACATCGGCGAGCGGCACCGGCACGATTACGCCAGCGCCGTTGCTGATCAGCGGACTCATCGCCGGCAACAAGGTGTACGACGGCACGCGCGCGGCGGCGCTCGATTCGAGCGGCGCGTCGCTCTTCGGCATCATCAGTTCGGACAGCGGGCAGGTTTCGCTCGTTTCGAGCGGCGCGACTGGCACGTTTCTGACGCCCAATGTCGGCAACAATATTTCCGTGGTGCCTTCGGGCTTCACCTTGACGGGCGCGAAGGCCGGCAACTACACGATTTCGTTGCCCGCGTATCTGAGCGCCAACATCACGCCGAAAACCGTGACGATCACCGGTGTAACGGCCAGCGACAAGGTGTACGACGCCACCACGACGGCCACGCTGAACCTGAGTAACGCCACCATCAGCGGCCTGGTGGCATCGGACAGCGGCAATGTCTCGCTGACGACGAGCGGCGCCACCGGCGCATTCAGCCAGTCCGACGTAGGCAACAACCTTGCGATTTCGGTGAACGGGATGGCGCTCGGTGGATCGGCGGCAGGCAACTACGCCGTGGCGGGCATCACGGGGCTCACGGCCAACATCACGCCCGCACCGCTCACGATCACGTTCCTCGGTTCGCCCACCAAGGTGTACGACGGTAGCGCCAACGCCACGCTGACACAATCGAATTACACGATCTCCGGTTTCGTGGGCGGCCAGAGCGCCACCATCGGCCAGACCTCGGCGACCTACGCGACGGCCAACGCGGGCACCGGCATCACGATCAGCGCGGCGCTGCGGCCGTCGGATTTCGTGCCGGCGAGCGGGACCTCGATGTCGAACTACACGTTCCCGACCATCGTCACTTCGCCGACCGGCATCATCACGCCCGCACCGGTTATCGTCGACATTATCGGCAATCCGACCAAGGTTTTCGACGGCACGGATACGGCTAGTCTTGGTGCGAGCAATTACTCCGTCGTGGGCGCGATTCCCGGCGAGTCGATCCTGCTGAGTCCCTATCCGACGACGGGCAACTACGCCACGCGCAATGTGGGCTATCAGGGCGTGAGCACGTCGCTCTCTTCGGGCAATTTCCAGGCAGGGCCGAACACGCTGCTGTCCAACTATGCATTGCCGACCACCGCGACCGGCATGGGCACGATCGTGCAGCGGCCGATCAGCGGCGGCCTGAGCGCATCGATCACGGATAACCCGTCGAAGACCTACGACGGCAATACGATCGCCACGATTCCGGCGAGCGATTTCACCTTCAGCGGTTTTGTCGGCACAGACAGCGCAACGGTCTCGCACACCATCACCGGGCAATACGCGACAAAGAATGCGGGTTCGCAGAGTGTCAGCGCGAGTCTCGCGGCCAGCGATCTCACAGCCGGAGCAGGCACGGACCTGAACAACTATTCGTTCCCGATTACGGCTTACGGCACCGGCACGATTCTTCCGGCGCAGCTCACTGTGACGATCATTGGCAATCCTACGAAAGTCTATAACGCCGACACGATCGCACGCGTGAGCGGCAGCAATTTCCAGATCAACGGTTTTGTGAGCGGAGAGGGTGCGAGCATCACGCCTTCCGCGCAATTCGCGTATGACCAGGCCAACGCGGGCAGCCGCACCGTTTCCGGCTCGCTGGTGCCGGGCAATTACACGGCCAACAGCGGCACGTTGCTGAGCAACTATCTGTTGCCGACTTCGGCCTCCGGTCCCGGCACGATCACGCCTGCGCCGCTCTACATTCTCAATGCGTACGCCACCAACAAGGTTTACGACACCACGACCGCCGATACGCTCGACGTCAGCACCGCGACGCTGGGCGGCGTCGTTTCGACGGATACGGGCAACGTCACGCTCAATACCTCGACGACCGGCGCGTTCGCGCAGTCCAACGTAGGCAATGGTATTGCGGTGACGGCCAGCGGCTTCAGCATTTCGGGCAGCGCAGCGGGCAACTACACGCTGCAACCGCTCACCGGACTCACCGCAAACATCACGCCCGCGCCATTGACGATGACCGGCGCGGTGGCGAACAACAAGGTGTACGACAGCACCACTGCCGCGACCATCAACACGGGCAGCGCGACGCTTTCAGGCGTGCTCGGCAGCGATAACGTCACGCTCGCTTCGGGCAGCGGCACGGGGCAATTCTCGACGGCCAACGCGGGCACGAACCTGCAGGTCACGGCAAGCGGCTTCACCTTGAGTGGCGCGCAGGCCGGCAACTATTCACTGCAGCAGCCGCAAGGCCTGTTCGCCAATATCACGCCCGCGCCGCTCGTCGTGACGATTACCGGCAATCCGGTCAAACAGTACGACGGCACGACGTCGGTGACGCTTGGCGCGTCGGACTTCAGCATCAGCGGCTTTGTCGGCAACCAGAGCGCCACGGTGACCCAGACCGCGTCGAGCGGCTATCTCTCGCCGAATGTCGGCACGAATGTGGGCTTGAGCGCGACGCTCGAACCCTCCGATTATTCGGCGGCGACCGGCACGAATCTGTCGAATTACAGCTTGCCGACGCAGGCCACCGGCACGCTCGGCGCAATCACGGCAAAGGTCATCAACCTGACCGGCAAGCGCGTGTACGACGCCACGACCGGCGCTGACGCAAGCCTCTTTTCGAGCGCGGGCGTGGTCAACGGCGTGAACGGCGAAACCTTGAGCCTGACCGGTTCCGGCGTGCTCACCACGAAGAACGTGGGTGTCCAGCAGCCGTTCTCGACGCTGGGCACGCTCGCGCTCGGCAACGGCAGCAACGGCGGCCTCGCGAGCAACTACACGCTGCTGGGCGGCACCGACTGGGTCACGATTACGCCGGCGCAACTCACGGTGCTCAATACCGTTGCGGCCAGCAAGGTGTACGACGGCAACACCAACGCGCAGCTATCGGGCGCGATACTCGGCGGCGTGCTGGGCTCGGACCAGGTGACGCTGGGCAACGACGCGATCGGCGAGTTCAACAACAAGAACGTGGGCACCGGCAAGCCGGTCAGCACCAGCATGACGATCTCGGGCACGGATGCGGGCAACTACACGCTCGCCCAGCCGACCGGCATTAGCGCCGATATCACGGCGGCAATCATTCGCGTGACGGCCAGCGGCATCGACAAGCAGTACGACGGCACGACGGCCGCACAGGTCAATCTGTCGAGCGCGGGCGTCGTCTCTGGCGACAGCGTCGGCTATGGCTATTCGGCGAACTTTTCGCAGGCCAATGTGGGCAGCAATCTGCCGGTGACGGTTACCGGCATCACGCTGACGGGCAGCGACGCGGGCAACTACACGCTCTTCAACACGACGGCCAACACGATTGCGAGCATCACGCCGCGCGTCATCAGCCTGCAGGGCACGCGTATCTACGATACGAGCACCGGTGCGGATGCGGGCCTGTTTTCCACGAGCGGCTCGATCGGCGGGGTCAATGGCGAGACGCTCAGCTTGAGCGGTTCCGGCGTGCTGACGACGAAAAACGTCGGCACCCAGGTGCCGTTCTCGAATCTGGGCACGCTGGCGCTCGGCGATGGCGGCAACGGCGGTCTGGCGAGCAACTACACGCTCACGGGCGGCGCGGACTGGGTCACCATCACGCCCGCCAGGCTGACCGTGACCGGCACGCAGGCGCACGACAAACAGTACGACGGCAACACCAGCGCGCAGTTGAGCGGCGCGTCGTTGCAGGGCGTGCTGGGAACGGATAGCGTGACGCTGGGCAACGATACGGTCGGCCAGTTCAACGACAAGAATGTGGGCACCGGCAAGCCGGTCACCACCAGCATGACGGTCTCGGGCACCGATTCGGGCAATTACATCCTCGTGCAGCCAACGGGTCTGACCGCAAGCATCACCGCGCTGCCCATCGTCGTGGTCAGCGCAACGGGCCACGACAAGGTGTACGACGGCAACACCACGGCCACCGTCGATCTGGGCAGCCCGAATGTCGTCGCGGGCGATAGCGTGGTGATCGGCGATACATCGGCGACCTTCGCGACGCCAAACGTCGGGACGGCCATTCCGATCACGGTGCTCGGCATCAATCTGAGCGGCGCGGATGCTGGCAATTACGTCTTGCAGAACACGACCGCATCGACGAGCGCCAACATCACGCCCGTTGTGCTGAGTCTTCAGGGTTCGCGTGTCTACGATTCGACCACGAACGCCAATGCAAGCCTCTTCGGCAGCGGCGGCGTGCTGACCGGCGTGAACGGCGAAACGCTCACGCTGTCCGGCACGGGCACGCTCGCGAGCAAGAACGTCAACACGCAACAGGCGTTCGCCTCGAATGGCCTGGCGGGCTTCACGCTCACGGGCAACGGCAGTGCACTGGCGAGCAATTACACGCTCACGGGCGGCACCGACTGGGTCGCCATCACGCCCGCCACCCTGAGCGTGAACGGCACCACGGTGAACACCAGGGTCTACGACGCGACCACCAACGCGACCTTGAGCGGCGCGACGCTCACAGGCGTGTTCACGGGCGACGCCGTGACCTTGGGCAACGACACGAGCGGCACATTCGACAACAAGAACGTGGGCAGCGGCAAGACCGTGACGGCTTCGACGATGACGCTAGGCGGCGCCGATGCGGGCAACTACGTGCTGACGCAACCCGGCGGCCTCACCGGTACGATCACGCCGCTTGCGATCACCGTGGGCGCGAGCGCGCAGGACAAGACCTATGACGGTAACGCGACGGCCACGGCGTCGGTCGGCACCACGGGTGTGCTGTCCGGCGACACGGTGAGCTTCGGCTTCGGCGGCGCGAGCTTCGACACGGCGAACGCCGGCACCGGCAAGACGGTCACCGTGAACAGCATCGCCGCGAGCGGCGCGGACGCAGGCAACTACACCTACAACACCACGGCGACCACCACGGCCAGCATTCTGCCTTTCGTGCTGAACCTCACCGGACAGCGCGATTACGACGGCACGACGGGCGCGGCCGCGAGCCTGTTCGGCAGCAACGGCGTGCTCACCGGCGCGAACGGCGAAACGCTCACACTCTCGGGCACCGGCACGCTTGCCACGAAGAATGCCGGCACGCAGCAGCCGTTCGCGGCCAACGGCCTCGCGGGCTTTACGCTGACCGGCAACAACGGTGCGCTGGCGGCCAACTACACGTTTGCGGGCGGCAGCGACTGGGTGACGATCAACCCGCTCGCGCTCACGCTCAGCGCAACGGCAGCCAGCCGCTACTACAACGGCTCGACCGGCGCTTCCGCGACGCTCACGCCCAGCGGCGTGCTGGCAGGCGACACCGTGAACTTCACGTTCACGGGCGCGAATTTCGCCACGCCCAATGCGGGCAACGGCATTCAGGTGACGGTCGCGGGCATCGCGGCAAGCGGCGCCGATGCGGGCAAC
The DNA here is from genome assembly GCF_017104965.1 of Paraburkholderia sp. Ac-20340. Classification (GTDB taxonomy): domain Bacteria; phylum Pseudomonadota; class Gammaproteobacteria; order Burkholderiales; family Burkholderiaceae; genus Paraburkholderia. The sequence goes on along the minus strand of NZ_JAAGPR010000004.1, from coordinate 188,109 downwards.
TACACCTTCGCCAACACGGCGACCACCACGGCCGATATCTGGCCGTATGTGCTCACGCTGCAAGGCTCGCGCGTCTACGACGGCACGACGGGCGCGGATTCGAGCCTGTTCGCGAACGGCGGCACGATTGCGGGCGTCAACGGCGAGACTTTGAGCCTGAGCGGCGCGGGCACGCTGTCGAGCAAGAACGTCGGCAGCAAGGTGTCGTTCTCGAGTCTCGGGTCGCTGGCGCTGGGCGACGGTACGGGTCTGGCCAGCAACTACACGCTGGGGACGACCGGGGTTGGCGACTGGGTCAACATCACGCCGAAGGCGCTCACGATCACGGCCACCGGCGAGAACAAGATCTATGACGGCACGACGGCCGCGCAGTTGAGCAACTTCACGGTGACCGGCCTCGTGGCGGGCGACAACGCCTCGGTCGGCTACAACTCGGCGGACTTTGCAACGGCGAATGTCGGCACGAATATTCCGATCACCGTGGGCCTCTACGGCAATGGCACGGATATCAGCAACTATTCGTTCGGCAGCCGCGTGGTCACGACGAGTGCCGACATCACGCCGCGCGCGCTGACGATCACCGCCACGGCGCAGAACAAGTTCTACGACGGCACCACCACGGCGACTTTGAGCGGGCTTTCCGTGAGCGGCCTGGTGTCGGGCGATGCGTCCAGTTTTACGGCGTCGGGCGCGAACTTCAGCACGTCGAATGCGGGCAATAACATTCTGGTGACCGTGACGGGCATCACCGGCACGGGCAGCGCGCTGTCGAACTACACCTTCAACCAGACGGCCGTGACCACCGCGGACATCCTGCCGTACGTGCTCAACCTCACGGGCACGCGCGTCTACGACGGCACCGATCAGGCAAACGCCAGCCTCTTCGGCAACGGCGGCCAGCTTACGGGCGTGGCCGGACAGACGCTCACGCTTTCCGGCACCGGCACGCTGTCGAGCCGCAATGCCGGAACGCGGCAGCCGTTTGCGCCGGGCGGGCTGTCGGGCTATACGCTCGCTGGCAACAACGGGGCGCTATCGAGCAACTACACGCTGGCGGGTGGCATCGACTGGGTCAGCATCACGCCGCTGGCCATCACCGTGAACGCCACGGGCAGCAGCAAGGTCTACGACGGCTCGCGTACGGCTTCGGTGGGGCTGGCCGGCAGCGGCATCCTGAGCGGTGACGTCGTGAGTTTCAGCGCCGGTGCGGCGAATTTCGTGACGCCGAATGCCGGCAACGGCGTTCCGATTCTGGTGACTGGCATCACCGGCAGCGGCGCGGATGCTGGCAATTACAGCTTCAATTCGATCGCGACGACCTCCGCGAATATCACGCCGGTCGTGCTCGACCTCACCGGCAGCCGCGTGTACGACGCCACCACGGGCGCATCGGCGGGCCTGTTCGGCACGAACGGCGTGCTTCAGGGCGTGAATGGCGAAACGCTGACGCTGTCCGGCAGCGGCACGCTCTCGACGAAGAACATCGGCACCCAGCTTGCGTTCGCATCCGGCGGACTCGACGGCTATACGCTGACCGGCAACGGCGCGGCGCTCGCCGGCAATTACACGCTGGCGGGCGGCGTGGACTGGGTGACGGTGACGCCCGCGCCGCTGACGGTGGTGGGCACGCGCACGACCAACCGCACCTACAACGGCACCGTGCTCGATGCGCTTTCCGGCGCGACGCTTTCGGGCGTCCTCGGCGGCGACAGTGTGGCGCTCGGCAACGACACGGTCGGCTATTTCGATAACCCGGCCGTCGGCTTCAACAAGCGGGTGAGCACGGCCATGACCGCAGGCGGCGCGGATTCGGGCAATTACGTGCTGGTGCAGCCCACCGGACTCACCGCCGACATCATCACGCCCGTCGCGCCCGTTCCCGCGGGAGCGCTGGCGAGCGTGCAGGCGCCGCTAGGCGCGGGCGGCGTGGCAACGCCGTATGGCACGGCCTCGGATACCGCGCAGGGCGGTTACGCAGGCAATCAGAAGCAGGAAGACCACCCCAACGAGCGCAACGTGGCGCATGCGGATTTCCATCCGGGACTCGCGCTCACCGTGCTCAACGGCGGGGTCAGGCTACCCGCGCAATGACGCCGATCAGGCCACGGGTGGAGGAGAACCACAACGCTCGCGCATGCGCGCGGCTCACGACAACTTCATACCATGATCGAGACTGGCTCGAAGCGCCTGCGCAAAACACGAATCTGTCTGGCCGTCGCGTTTTGTGCGTCGACGCCTTTTGCGCACGCTCAGGTGCGCGTGCCGACGCCGCCCAATAGCGGCCAACTGCTTCAGCAGGCGCCGCAGCCCTCGCTGCAGGCGCCGCCATCGCATCTCGACCTTACGATCCAGCAGCCCAAAAGCGAGCCGCCGGACAACACGAAGACCTTCCCCGTGCGCACGATCGAGATCACGGGCAACACGGAGCTTCCCACCGATCTGCTGCACTCGGTGGTCGCGCCGAGCGAAGGCAAAAACCTCACGCTGGGCGATCTGAACGCGCTGGCCGACCGCATCAGCGACGTGTATCACCGGCATGGTTATCCGCTCGCGACCGCTTATGTGCCTGCTCAGACGATCGACAACGGCATCGTGCGTATCGATGTCGCCGAGGCCCGTTACGGCGCGGTCACGCTCAATAACCAGAGCCGCGTATCGGATCGCGTGCTGCAGAGAACGCTCGCGGCGCTGCAGGCCGGGCAGCCGGTCAGCGAGTTCGAACTCGAGCGCACGCTGCTGTTGCTGCAGGACACGCCCGGCGCGCTGGTGGATACGACAATCAAGCCGGGGCAGCAAGTGGGCACGTCCGATCTGCTCGTCGACGTGACGCCGCAGCAGCGTGTGACCGGAGATGCTGGCGTCGATAACTTCGGCGACCCGTATAGCGGGCGTGTGCGCGGCAGCGGCACCCTGAATATCAACGGCCTGTTCAATCAGGGCGATCTGCTGGACTTCAGCGCGTTGACCGCCGGTCACGGCATGACCTATGGACGCATGGACTATCGCTATCTGCTCAACGGGCAGGGGACGACGCTTGGCGCCACCGTCTCGGGCCTCAACTATCACCTCGGCAACGACCTGACGGACCTGCAATCGCACGGTTCGGCCTTCGTGGGCGGAGTCGTGCTCGCCCAGCCCTTGATCCGCAACACGCAGGGGAATCTCTATGGCCAGATCGAATACGACTTCCGCCGGCTCAACGACAATATCGACATCATCGGATTGCAAAACGATCGCCACACGAACAGCACGACGACCACTCTCGCAGGCGATCAGCTCGACTCGATGGGCGTGACCAATGCTCGCCTCGCCATGACCTATGGCGTGCTTGCGGCCAACAACTGGCAGACCGATATCGTCGACCAGCTCGGCGCGGATACAGCGGGGCACTACGTCAAGCTGTCGCTGTCACTCTCGCGGCTGCAGCAGTTCACGCGCAGCGACGCGCTGTACTTCGGCTTTTCAGGGCAGACGTCGAGCAAGAACCTCGACACCTCCGAACAGTTCTATCTTGGCGGTCCCGATAGCGTGCGCGGCTATGACGTGGGTGTGCTATCCGGCTCACGTGGCTATCTGGCCACGATCGAATATCGTCATGACGCGGCGTTTCAGTCGATTCCGGGAATCTGGCAGTTTTCTGTCTTCGTCGATACCGGCTGGGTACAGCAATACAAGAACGTATTCGTTCCCGGACCCAACACCGGCCAGTTAAGCAGCGCGGGCTTTGGCGTGCAGTGGAATGGCCCTTACAAGCTGCTGCTTAGCGCCAGCGTTGCGTTCCCGTTCGGCCGTACGCCTGACATTCTCAGCGCCAACGCCAATACGTCCGTCCACTGCTGGGCGCAGTTGCGCAAGGCGTTCTAGCGAGGCGATCGGCGAAGCGTTGCTGGCTATGTGCCACGATGGGACGTACGAACGGATTCAGCAGAAGCGGTGCTCGTCGAGCGCTCGGGCATTGGGATGCCAAAGGTGAATTGCCCCTCGGGGCAAGCTGTTGCCTCAAATCCCTATGGTGCAGTTTCGTCGCAAGCTCTAAAAGAACGGGATATTCACGCCGCAGGCCTCGGGTCTTTTCGCCTTTCGGCGTGGCGTTGCGCGAAGTCTTGTTTCTTGAGCGGAGTTGCGATGGACGAACAACGTGTCACTCAGGTTATCGACCTGCTTCGGCTTGCTGCAGAGCGGGAACGGCTCGTACCTTACAAGCGCTTTCATTTTCTGTTCGACAAGGCGTCTCCTCTTCGAACGCGCTATGACGTGCTCGAAACGGCCGTGAGACGCCTCGCGGAACCGCGCTGGGTTGATTACGGTGCGCTACTGGCATCGGAGAACGGGCTACCCGGCGACGAATTTTTCTCGCGCATCAAGGCGACGCGGCGTTCGGAGTACGACAGAATTATGGGCGTCGGGACTTGCGGCCGCTCTGTCACGAGACGGCGCACGCTCGCAGAAGCCGAACGCGCGCGCGTTTTTGCCTATGCCCAGCAAGTGAGCGTAGCGGGTGCATCGAGGTGAGTGTCTCGAGCACCATTGACCGTTCGCTGAAATATGTGGCGGCCGTCTTTTCAGTTCCGTTGCTCGCGAGACAGATGACGCCGGGTACGAATTCTCACGCTTATTCGAGATCTGAAATCTCGATGAGGAAACCGTAAGTCATTCAGCGTTCGAATCGTCTGAATACGCGCGGACCTTCTGGAAAGGAGGAAGCAATGCCGGAGTCGGAGCAGGAGTGGCGCGGCGTGGCGCTGACGAAAGACGATGAGGAGGCGTTGAATCTCTCGATTGTGCAAGACGATCTAATTTTCAGGGCACAGCGGCGACTTGGGTTGATCGTCGGGCCGAGCATGAATACGCTTCGTCGCGCCATTTTCTTTGCTGCGCTCACGTGGGCGCCGATTGCCGTCTGGGCGATCGTCACCGGACGGGCCACGCCGGGAACAGGTCAGGATTCTCTCGCTTCGCATTTTGGCCTCCATATCCGGTGCCTGGTCGCGATACCGATGATGATCCTGGCTGAAGGGATTGCGCATAGAGCGCTCCCGGAGTTTCTGCGCGGTTTTGTCGCCACCGGTATTGTGAAAGCCGACACGATGAGCGAATTTCGGGCTCGCGTTGCAGAGGTGGCGCGCTTACGCGATCGAGCACTACCATGGGTTTTCATCCTTGGAGCCGTGTTCGCATGGTCCACTGTCGGCAGCTTATTGAGTCATCCGGACGATATAGGTTGGGGAATTGAAAAGATCGAAATCAGCGCGCTTCCTTTTGGCGGCTGGTGGTTTCTCATCGTCGTTCGACCGCTATTCACGATACTGGTTCTGGCATGGCTATGGCGCGGATGCCTGATGTTTGTGCTGCTCTGGAAGATTGCCCATATGCCGCTATCGCTCGTGCCTTCTCACCCGGATCGTGTCGGCGGTTTGGGATTCGTCGAGAGATTGGCATTTGTCTTTAGTCCCGTGGTTTTTGCAGTATCAGCGGCCGGGGCAGCTGCATTTGCACATGACGTCACTTATCACGGCGTGGACCCGATGGCGATCAAGATTCCGCTTCTGGTTAGCGCGGTTCTGGCTTCGGTGATCTTTCTCATACCGTTCGTGCCACTTTTCGTTTCGCTGAGTAAATTGAAAAGCAATGCGATTCTTGAGTATGGCCGTCTTGTGGCATTTCACGACAGACTCGTGCATTTGCGATGGATCGAGGGGCGTGATATCGGCTCGCCAGAGATTCTGGATTCACCGGAACTTGGGCCCGTTGCGGATATCCACGCGATCTACGACGCTGTCGCGAACATCCGGCTTATTCCGGTGAGTAAGGTCGCAATCGCTGCTGTCGCGGTTCCGGCGACCGTACCCATGTTGTACGTTTTCGCCATGCAGATACCGCTGGCGTCGATTCTCGGTAAAGTCGTCAAGACGCTTATCTAATGGTGCTTCGGCGCTGCTTGTCGGCATGGATTGACCGGTTCGGACAGTCCGATTCGATGGCGGTAGCAGATCGCGTAATCCTGAGAGCTGCATTTAACAGCCTAATTAATCAACGTGCGGCCCCTTCGGGCACATCCTCCACACGCGCGGCGCCTACAATCGCACCGTCGCTCGCTTCGAGCAGTACGGCCAGATGCTCACCCGCGACGCTGGTCGCGTTCAACGTCTGCGCCGCGCCTGTCCACTGGCCAATCGATGTGAATTCACGGACGATGTTTGACTCGGTGAGTGTGCGCCCGGCATTTTCTCCGCGTCCGACCGGGGTGACGCGTCGCGTGTCATAACCCACCAGCACGACACGCGCACGTCCGTTGCCCGCTCCGATGGTTACCGAAACGCGTCCGCCCTCACGCTTTGCGTTCACTGCAGCGGATGATTCGACGTTGCGCGTCGCCTGATCAATGGCCGAACTGGCCGCGACGCGATTCGAGCCCACGACCTCGACCTTGCCATCGATGACCATTTCCGGCGTGTATTCAAAGTCACGAAAATGTTGCGATTACCGGGCCTGACGCGCATCCGCATCGCCGAAAGAAAAGGGGTCTTTCCAGCCGAGCTGATTCCAGTAAGTGACATGGAAGGCCAGCGGCAGAACGTCCGGGCGCGTGTCGCTCAGATCCGATAGAAAGAGATCGGCGGGCGGGCACGATGAACAGCCCTGCGATGTGAACAGCTCGACGACAACCGGCCGCGGAGCGGCGGCGAACGCTGGCGATACGAGGACGTTTGCAGCACAGAGCGCAATGAGAAAGCGGGCCAGCATGGCGTGACTCCAGAAAACGTCGGTATAGCTAATTCGCTCGCCCGATTGAAACGGTTACACCCAATGCCCCGCGTTACGCCGAAAAAAATTTCAAAACACTGTAACCCTCGCGCGCTCCACAGCGAACTAGGTTTATCCGATCGTCATGTCGACCAATCACTACCCGGGCGGCGATTGGGTTCATCGGTTCATCAGGGCTAGCACGAATGCCCGTTTCACCCACCAAGGAGATCAGCAATGAAGCGCATCATCACGACCGTACTCGCAGCGGCACTGGCAATGGGCGCATCGGCAGCGTTTGCGCAGGCAAGCGGCGCGATGTCCAACGACACGATGGGCAAGGATGCCATGTCGCACGACACGATGAGCAAGAAGAGCATGTCGCACGATTCGATGAAGAAAAGCAGCAAGATGAAGAAGCACGATGCGATGGGTATGGATCACGCGGCGTCTGGCTCGATGTCGCAATAGTCAGCGCATACGATGCGAGCGCTGATGGCGGGCAAGCTGCCATCCACCAGCGGGGCGAAAAGGGGAGAAAAGGGGCGAAAGAGGGCGAAAGCGACGGAGCCGGCAAAGCATCCGTCGCTTCCTCACGTAGGGCCAGGGACCGCAGAATTCAGCGTGGGCTTTTATTCTGCCGCCCTGGCCGACATGTATTGCTCGCGCACTGCCAGCCCACCGTAGGGCATGTGAGACGCTGTCACCGTCGCCACGTAGTCCGAATAGGCATAGTTCACCCGCGCGACCGCCACGGGTTTTTCCATCAACGACGTCAGGGTTGTGTCGCCAGACGTCGATGTTGGAAAGCCGAGCGCATGCCTGAGGTTTTCCACGGCGATCTTCCAGCTCTGCCGGGCCTCGGTTTCGGTCATGTCACGGCGGTACAGATTGATCGCCATCAGTGTGTGCGCCGGTCCAAAGCTAAACCATATTTCGCTCACGGGCGGCCCGTTCGTGCCGAGGAGTTGCGCAGGCACGCCACGGCATCGCAGGTAGCGCAGCCCACGTGAAAGTTCATCGCAATGGACGTTTTCGTGGGACATCTTGTCGGCTACCTGGGCCTCGGTACTGCGGTCAAGCAGCAATCCAAACGCCGGTCGCTCGGGTGCCGCAGTTGCACCTCGTTCACGCGAGATGGCGTTCTGCTGGATCGCGAGCACAACATGGGGATCGATGCTATTGACCGGACATGCGATACCCAGCTTCGCCAGAACCTCCCGACCCTGTGACGTGTGCATCCAGCCAATGGCTGCGACGCTCATGCAAGTCACTGCCGCGATCCCGGTAATGAGGCGCGTCGTGCGCGCAGCGCCTAGCTGGAACATGACGTTGCAACCGTCGGAGACAGATAGACCGGGCCGCCTGGCGTCGCATTGATGATGGTGCTACGCAGGTTGAACAAGATCGGCACCGCGCTGTACTGGAATTGGGTGCCCACCGCAATGCCGGCCGAATTTTTCTCGGTGAGCGCGTATGTTCCATTGGTCGTCGAGGTCAATGCGGCAAAGTCTGCGGCTGGCAGTTTGCTTTGCAGCGTCGCCACCAGATCCACCATGAACTGATCGAATACGCAGCCAGGCGCGCCGACATCGTTATGAGCGGTCGTCATGTCCTGGCACATCTCGGGTTGGGCGTCGGTATCGCCGGCCACCTTGACCGGGCCGGGATAGGTGTAAGGGCCGCCGAGCAGCGATTCGAACTGCAGCGTCAGACAGGCTTCGAGTCTGGCGGGCGTGTCATGGGCAGCACTGCTGTGAGTGGTGTTGCCGGAGACCGCCGCGAAGTAAGGGGCCTCGACAGGATCGGCCAGAAGCCCGGTGGCCGCGGCGCTGACGATACCAGACACGGCTGCTGGCGCCGCCGAATCCCCGCCAAGCGCGGACCATATCGCCTGATTTTCCGGGTGTTGGACCACTCGCGTCGCCGTCACGTCATTACCGCCGCCACAGGCACTGAGCGAGGCGAGCGTTGCCACAGCAATCGCGATGCCAATAGAACGTTTCATGAACTGTCTCCTGACAAGGCCATCGCAACGCTGTTTCCCGACGCGGGGCGATAAACACCATCAGCGGGATGGCAAACGTTTATACGTAATCCGAACTAAATCGGATGCGGCCATCGCGGGCATTTATTGTCCGTTTTTGGCCGGGGCCGTTTGCATCGTCGACGGATCGGCGGGCATGCCAGTTGTCTGATTTTTCCCTGCAAGCTGCGCTTGCTGCGTCTGGGGCAGCGGGCTCGTTGGACCGGATATCGGGTCGCCGTGCCAGGTCATGCCTGCCGTTGCTGCACTATGGGCGTTGCCTGCGGCGTATCCGGCATGAGGAAGTAAGCCGCCCGTCATGGCTACGAGGGCTGCAACCATCGTCATCAGCGTTTTCATCGACTGGCTCCTGGTGAGGCTCCACCTGAACGGTGGCGCAATACCGGAGTTACGTGGGAGACCGTTTGCCGGATGCATGTTTTTTGAGTGCCAGCGCGAAATGAGCCACTATCGAAACGGATGACGGTGAATGAATGCGGTGATGTCGTCGAGTATCGGTGCGATTGGGATAACAGGCGCGAGTGCCCGCAAGGGCGCGGCGAGCATGCCTATCGTCATTTCGTGCGATAGCGTCGCATATTCGTGCACTTCCACCAGGTCACCCTGTTCGCGTAGTTTTCTGGCCATACGCGCGGTATTCGCGGGATCGACCGAGGTGTCCCGTAAGCCAGCGGCGAGAAAGACAGGCGGCTCGCCGCCCTCGATGAAACTGATCGGCTGACTGGCGGCGCGCACTGTGAGCGGGAAAACGCGCATGAGCGTTGGGTCGGTCAGCGGCAGGAAATCATAGGGGCCAGCCAGCCCGATTGCCCCCGCTAAAGCGCGGGGTGAAACACCTGCTTGCGCGAGCCACGACCGGTCGGTGGCCAGCAGCAGGGCGATTTGCGCACCGGCGGAATGTCCCATCAAGAAAATTCGCGCGGGATCGGCGCCGTACATCGCGGCGTGATCGCTTGCCCAGCGGACAGCCTCGGCGGCGTCGTGCATAAAGCCGGGAAACACGACCTGCGGATAGACCCGGTAATCGGGAATCGCCACCACAAAACCCCGCGATGCAAGGGCTTCGCCGACGAAGCGGTAATCCTTGCGGTTGCCGCCTTGCCAGCTACCGCCATAGAAAAACACAACGATCGCGCGATGGGCGTTTTGAATTGACCCTGATCGATCCGCACGGGGTTGGTAGACGTCGATGCGCTGACGCGCGTCTTGTCCATAGGGCATGCCGATAAATCTGTTGTAGTCGGTGCGCGGCACCATGGCGTTGAGCAGCACGACCGGATGAAGCGCGGCCCACATGACCGACGATGCGGCGACGGCTGCACCGGCAGCCAGACTCGCGAGTCGAATCTTCATACCTGCAACCCCTCGCGTGAAGCTGTTGAAAGTTGTTGAAGTGGATCGTAAGGATCGTGGCTTGCGCCCTATTGGCTCAGACCAAGCAGGTTTTTCCGCAAGCGGGCGGCGCGCGTATCGGGGTCGAGCCAGATGCGAAAAAATGCCAGCGCAAAGGACGGATCGTCCACTTCGGTGGTGAGCAGGCCATTGGCGTAGAAGCGCGCGCCGCGACCAGGCAGGAAGACGCCACATAACTCGTCGCCTGGCGCGACATCCTTGAAGGCGCGCGCCATCTCCTTGCGCCATCCGACGAGTGTGGCCGCAGGCAAAGGCGACGGCGCGAGACGCTCGATCTCGCCCATTCCTGCGTCGACCAGCCTCTGCGCTGTTATCGTCCGACGATAGGTCAAAAGCAGCGCGAAGGGCTCGTCGAATGCCTGCGGCGGGTGCGCCGCCCAGAGTTGCGCGTCATAAAGACAAAAGCCGAAGATGCAGAACGGACCTTGCCCGATCAGATGCGCCTGCGGCACATCTTCGCGACAGCCTGCGCTCGCGGCGGCGGTAATGCAGGCAATCATCGCGGCGAAGGCCGCCCGGGCGAACAGGAGTCGCAGGGTGCCTGCGCGCTGGACGGCAGCGGTACGAGCAGCAAATATCGCGCCGTCCATCGTGGTGATTCGTGGCGCTGCGAGTGCTGAACGGGTTCCGGGGAACATGGCGGCTCATCTCCTCTTGGCCAGGCAGGGGTGTTCGGCTATTTACGTGCGACACGCACAGATGGATGCAGACAAATTCAGCCAGATGCCGCGGCCGTTTGAGCGCGGCCATTCTGCTGGACAAACCGAGGTAGGCTTGATGCGTTCGTCAGTGCCGTACGCCATGCACCTGCGTTTGAAGAGGAGGCTTTGCCGATGCCACCATTGCCGTCGCGGAACCGGTCATCGACGGGACTTGCCATCCGGTATTTCGTGGTGTGTCAGGGCGCATGGTTCGTGACCGTGTTGGCTGGGGCGCGCGCCAATGCCGTACCTGGGCTGATCTGCGCCGCAGCAATCGCGGGTTGGCACCTGCTGCGTGCGATGCGACCGTGGAGCGAAGCTCGGGTCGTTGTCGTAGTGACGTTGGCCGGATGGATGTGGGATAGCCTGCTGGCCAGCACGGGCTGGCTCGTGTATCCTGCCCGCCCGTCGATCCTCGTACATGCGCCTTTATGGATAGCCGCACTGTGGATGTTATTCGCCGTGCAGCTGAACATCGTCTTTATCTGGCTGCGCGAGCGCTGCTGGCTCGCCGCCTTGCTAGGCGCTGCAGGCGGCCCGCTATCGTTTCGTGCCGGGGCGGCGCTCGGCGCTGTGCACTTCGCACAACCCATGGCCGCGTTCTGTGCGCTGGCGTTGGGGTGGTCGATCATATTGCCTGCCTCGCTTTGGCTGGCAGAGCGCTGGGACGGTATGTCGGGTCCGGCCAGCCCATTGGATCGCCAGCAGTAGAACGCGGCTTATCGAGTGAGTGGTTGCAGCCGGCAACCGCTCGATGCGCTTCGATCCCAGGTCGAGCCGACTCTCGATCACTGGCGCATTTCGCGTATAGCCCGGTCAAATTCCTTTCAAATTTCCAGAGTGTCTCCACCAGATGAACTTCTTTTGCATGAAAAACTTAGCGCATAAAATCGCCAGCGCACTAACTACAAAAGAAGAGAGACATATGTTGAAGCGCCACATCTTTGCAGCCACCGCTGCGCTTATTTCAAGCACGTCGACTTTCGCTCAAAGCGCGGGCGATTTCGTCGCGAACGTCGGGTGGTTTCATCTCGCACCCCAGGTTTCGAGTCAGCCGTTTTCCATCAGCGCGCTGGGTACAACATCGACGGCGAGCGGGTCGAGTGCGGATGTTAGCGACGCGGATACCCTCGGCCTCACAGCGACTTACTTTTTCACCGATCACATTGCCGTCGAAGGTGTATTTGGCATTCCCCCGCGCATGAAGTTGACGGGCACCGGTACGCTGTCGGGGATCGGCCAATTGGGCAAGGCATATGAATGGAGCCCGACGCTACTCGCGAAATATTATTTCTTTAATGCGAAGAGTCGTTTCCGACCGTATGTAGGCGCGGGCGGCGCGTACGTCTGGTATAGCGGTGTGAAGCTGAGCGGAGCGATGTCCAGTGGCACTTTCCTCTACTCGTCCGCCTACCAGTCGGCGCTCGAAGGGCCAACGACTGCGAAGCTTAGCAGCTCATTTGCTCCAGTGATTAATGCGGGTCTCGTCTACAACATCAACGAACACTGGTCTTTGAATGCTTCGGTCTCGTACATGTGGCTCTCGACGCGCGCCACACTGACAACGCACTCGAGTGTTGGCACAGTGACCAGCCGATCGAAGATCCATGTCGATCCGTTGATCACGTACCTCTCCGTGGGCTACCACTTCTAAGCCTGATTTAGCGGCGTTTTCAATGCGCGTCTTGATGTCTTTTAATTTAAAACGTAAACGGACAATGCAACACGCGCGCTGCCTGGGCAGCGTGTGTGTTGCATTGACTGATCTACACGAATCACTCAGCGACAGGTCGTACGGCTATTTCACGCGCTGAATGATCTTTGCGATCCAGGATCAAGTCATAGACTCGATCTGGCTCTGGCGATTACGGCTCGATCGCGATGATCTGCGTCACATGCGGTTCGCCCTTGCCCGGAAGCGGTTGATAGATGTGCACGCGCACCACGCGCAGCCCGGCTTCCGGCACGACGGTTTTGGCTTGCGAGAGGAAAGAATAGTTCGTCCCTGCCACCACCTGAGTCGCGAAAGCAAACGGCGTATAGCTCACGCCCACCAGATGCCCGATCGCTTCCTGAAACACTTCTCGTGCGGAAGACGTGATTTCGAAGTTAAAAGCAGACCAGCCGCCAACCAATGACGTCGACATTATTTTTCACCTTTGCGTGTGGCTGCATTGAAATTTCCCCGTCTCTGTCGCAGCCGAATCAGGCGGGGACACCTTCATTATTTTTCGAATATCTAAAGAAGCGTTTCAAGAGAATTCATAACATCAGGACAGCTATAGAACATCGATGTTGAATTATCTTGACGACGCGTCTTGATCCAGACGCGTAGCTAAAGTACTTCCATGGAGAGGACTTTGCATCCTATTCGTATGGATAGGGGCGTGCGCGTGCAAGAACTGCCAAACGTTTTCGTCGATTTTTTGATTCGGATGGCATCGGCTTTTTCATTCGTCTCAATCTCATTCAATTCGTCGCGCGATAAGCAGCGCGGCGCGCAGAGCTAGAGTGCGTTGAAATCGCATCATTTTTTGCAGAGCCGAATATTTGGTAATGATCCGGTCTGCTGAAGCGTCGCGTCCCACGGCCGTTCATGTGGATGACGCAGAAGGTGTGTAGAGCTGGGCCATTGATCCACAAGCGGGCCTGCCCTACGGTATAGCGACCAGGCGCATGCTGGCTTTCCCTCGCGCCGATAAGATTTGCGGCATGGCATGCATTGCCATGCCGCAGCAACGATTACGTCGTTTCGCGCGCCGCGCTGCTCAATTCGACGATTTCTTCGTTGAGGAACACCGGATAGCGATCCGGCCAGGGCTGCGCTGCATGACCGCTCACGTTGATTTTCACGACTTCGAGCCACTCCTGCACGAGCACGCAGTCGGCGAAACCCGTAGCGGCAGTGGCAGGTCGCAGCGCAACGCCATCGTGTTCACGAGCGGCTTCCAGTTCCCAGCACGCATTCATCAAGCGATACACGAGCCGCTGCGTGGCGGCGGCCGTGCGGCCCAAGGTGCGTGCGAGTTGCGGTTGCCGTTGCAGGGCGGGGCCATCGGCTTCGAACACTTGTTGCAGCGTGATGGTCTGATGTTGCAGATCGCGCCGCGCTTCGATGGCATCGGGCGTGGTGGCATCGCCGTGCGAGAGGCAGCGCAGCACGCGCTGCGCGGCGGCCAGCGTGCGCGCCATTTCGCTGCGAAGCTGATGATGCGCCGAGCGGCGCACCGTGAAGAGAAACACGGCCAGCGCGACCGCACAGCCGATCGCCGTATCGAGCGCACGCGCGCTGAACAGATGCGTGATGGCGGGAAAACCGTGTCCGCCTGCAGCGATCGTCAGCGCATTCGAGGTGATGAAGATGGCCGCGATGGCGTATTGCAGCACCACCCAGATCTCGATGGCGAATTGCAGCAGCCCCACCGCTGCGGCGATCCACAAACCCTGCGGATGCAACGCGAGCACCGCCCACGCCAGCCCCAGTCCGGCGAGCGTGCCAAGCACGCGATAACACGCGCGCCGAAACGTGCCCGGCCAGCCATACGCCTGATTGAGCACGACGACCACGGCCGCCATGCCCCAATAGGCGCGGTCGAGCCCGAGCGCCACGCCGATGCCGCCCGCGATCAGCGTGGCGACGCCCACGCGCGCCGCGAGCAGCAGTGGGTTGGACCACGGCACGATATGGTCCTTCAACTCGGCCCACGCGCTGCGATGATGGCGCGGATCGCTCAGGGCGTCGGCGGGCGCGAAGGGTTGCGCCGCGTGACGCGCTTCGCCGCCCAGGTAATGCGCTTCGCTCGCGAGCCGGGCGAATTCATCGCGATGGGTTTGCTGTTGATCGTGCACGGCAGAATCGGTGAGCAGTTGCGAGAAGATCGTGTGCAGGCGGCGAGCCTGGCGCCGCAAAGCATCGAGCACCGGATCGCGGCCCGCCTGCGTGCTGTGCGGAGACTGCCACGTCGCGAGCGTAGTCCACGCATCGTCGAGCGCGCGTGCGGCCCGGTGGCGTGCCGCGATGCGTTGCGGCGCGCCGCTCGCTTCGGCGAAGGCGGCGACCGCATCGGCGGCGGTGGCGGTGGCCGCGCGTTCGGGGCCGCGGCGATCGATCAGCGCGCCCGCCATATGCGCGAGCCACGAAACGATCCCGCCGCACAGCACGTAAAGGCCGCTGCGAACCGGATCGGCGCCGCTCGCGGCCATGCCGGTGCCGCTCGCGCAGGCCAGCGCAAACATATACGCGCCAGGCGGGCCGATGCGCAGCGAATTGCAGACGAAGGTCGCCAGCGCGGCAATCAGCGCGACGACGAACACCGCCAACGCCTTGTGAGGCGCCACGCAGATGCCCAGCGACACCACCGCGGCCAGCGCCACCGCAATGACGGCGAGATGCAGCGCGCGATTGCGATAGGGACGATCGCTGCCGTACAGCGCGGTAAAGGAGCCGATGGTGGCGAGCAGGCCCGCCTGGATGTCGCCGGCGAACCAGCCGATCATCACGGGGATGCCGCAGCACAGACCGGCGCGCACGGCGAAGGGGAAGCGTCGCTTCGCGGCAGGCGAGGCGAGCAGGGAGGCAAGCGCGCAGAGCGCGCGAAAAACGGCAAACGGCTGGCGAAGCAGGGCGGCGATGCCAGACGGCGAGGGAGTATTCATAGGATCGACCTTGTTCAGTCGTGCGCCGGACACGATGATAGCGGCTCGATACAGCAGCCGCTGTTCGATGCGTCGTTCGATCGGATCGTCGCATCCGGTCGCGCCGCCGCTTGGGTGCAAAGGCGGCGGCGATGGTCAGGATACGACAGGGAGAAGCCTGGTGCGGCGGCTTAGCGCGCGTTGAAACCCGGCAGGAAGCGGTTCACATCGACGTCGAGGAACTTCGAGCGCTCGAATTCGTGCTTGAGCTTGAATGGCACGGTGCAGTCGAAGATCGTCTTGCACGAGTTGCCCACTTCGAGAATGCTCGGGCTGTACGCGGGCGTCTGCGACGGATCGAGCGGATGGCAGCGCACGCCCGGAATGAAGATCGTGCTCACGTCGCCTTGATAACGCGTCTGCATGGCCCAGAGCACATCGTCGGTATCGAAGATATCGACGTCTTCATCGACGAGCATCACGTGCTTGAGTTCCGGGAACGCCGCGAACGCGAGCAATGCCGCCTGGCGGTGACGCCCTTCGTCGACCGGCGCGCTCTTCTTGAACTGCATCACCGCCAGCAGCTTGCCGCCGCCCGAGGTGTGCGCGAACACGTTGAGCAGCTTGCCCGGCATGGCGCGCTCGACCATCTGCAGAATGCTGGCTTCGGTGGGAATGCCCGCCATGTTGACGTGCTCTTCGCCCGGGCCCATGGTGGTCTGCAGGATCGGGTTCAGGCGGTGCGTGACGGCCTTCACCTTGATGACCGGCAGTGCTTCCTTCGCTTCGCCGGTATAGCCGGGGAATTCGGGCATGGCCTTGCGCGTGTCGGTGTTCTGGTCTTCGCGAATGCGCACGTTCGGCAGCAATTCGCCTTCGATCACGATCTCAGCATGGGCGATGGCGCGCGCATCGATCGTCAGACACTTCGAGAGTTCGACCGGACGGCCGCGCAAGGCACCGGCGATCTTCAGCTCGTCGAAACCCAGCGGCGTGGTCGGCGGCTCGAAACAGGCGGCCACGTAGATCGCCGGATCGACGCCGATGCTGATCGAGATCGGCAGCGGTTTGCCTGCTGCTTCGGCCTTCATGCGAAAGGCGTCGATATGGCGGCCCGGCGTGAGCCACATCGTCAATTCGTCCTTGCTCTGCACGCACAGACGGTGGATCGTCACGTCGTGTTCGCCGGTTTCCGGATCGGCCGCATAGCACAGCCCCATCGTCAGATACGGGCCCGCATCTTCGGGCGTATTGGTGGGCGCAGGCAGCAGCGTGCGCAGATCGAAGCCGGGATCGTCGGCGCGATGCACGACTTCCTGGCACTGGGCGCGCGAGGCCTCGACGACCACCGGGTCGATCGGGCGTTGCACCGAATCCTGCAGCAGAAAGCCGAGTTTTTCGGGCGCGGCGCCCAGCAGCCGAGCGACGCGCTGGCGCGACCCGAGCATGCCGATCGCAACGCGGAACGCCGGGAAGCCCTTCACGGTGTTGAACACCATCGCCGGGCCGCCTTTCTTCGTGGGGCGCGCGGTGGTGCCACCCGCGCCTACGTAACGATAGACGCCCGACAGTTCCGCTTCGGGATCGACAGGTTCGCTGGTTTCCACGTACTCGCCTTCGTGCTGCTTGAGCAGGGCGATGGCGGAACGCAGATCGGTTACGTCGGCGGCGGTGAGAATCGGTTCGCTCATGGTCGGAATCTCCAGGTTGGCAAGGGGAATCGGACGCCGCGTCAAGCTGCTTGACTGTTGGTCTGCTGGCGATGAGGCGGCGTCGCTGCGTGAGAAAAAGTATGCAATTTGCGTGGCCAAAGATCGATATACATGGACCGGCGATATTGATAAGCTCGCGCTTATGGATTCCTTGCTCACTTCCGCTTCCCTGCGCCGCCTTCAGGTGTTCCTGGCCGTGTGCGAAACGCTGCATATGGCGCGTGCCGCCGATCAACTCGGCGTGGCGCAGCCCGCGCTCAGCCAGCAGATCAAAGGGCTCGAAGAGGCGCTGGGCGTGCGCCTCTTCAACCGCCGCAAACGCGGCATCGACCTCACCACGGCGGGCGAGGCCTTTCGGGCCGAGGCGCAAAAACTTCTCGCGCTGCATGGGCAGGCGATCGATTCGGTGCGACGTACCGCGCGCGGCGAGATGGGGCGGCTTTCGGTCGGCTATGTGCCTTCGGCGATGTTCGAGCGCAGTTTTCCGCTGCAACTGCGCGCCATGCGCGAGCAGCATCCCCACGTCGAACTGACGCTGCGCGACGACAGCCTGGGCGAGCTCTGCAAGGCGCTGGTGGCGGGCGAGATCGACGTGGCGCTGGTGCGCGCGCCGGTGCCGGAAGGGTTGCCGCTCAAACATCGCGTGCATTCGACCCAGGAACTGGTGGTGATCCTGCCGGCCGGGCATGCGCTCGCCTCGCTCGAAAAAATTCCGGTGGCGCGGCTGGTGGCGGAGCCCATGATCGGTTTTCCCGATCCTGAACACGTGGGCATCATGAATGTCGTCGCGAATCTGGCCGCGAAGGCGGGCGTGACGCTGGAGCAGAAGTGGCGTGTTGCCGATGTGGGCAGCATCCTGGGTCTGGTGGCCGCGGGGCTGGGCTATGGCATCGTGCCGCAGAATTTCGCGCAGCTTGCCGGGCCGGAAATCGTCGTGCGTCCGCTGGCGGGGCGGCCCGCGCGTGCGGAACTCTGGCTCGTCTGGCACGAGGAAAAGGAAACGCCCGCGCTCAAGCGTTTTCTGGCGATTAGCGCGCGCAAATGATGCCGCGACGCGTTTGAGGCCGCCGCTTCGGCCATTAATTCGAGATTTCAAATCCTTAAAATTCAATGGGTTAGCGAGAAAACTTTGCACATGCACAGTTTTCTCTCGAACATTCCATAGCGGAGCGATGCCGCCCGCATCATTCCGCTTGCCAGCTAATGCCGCCTTAAACGATAATGATTGTTATTTACAATCGATCCTCCAGCTAGCGCGGCATCCGCCGGACGGCCTGGTCAGGACGCTTTCATACTGATTCAGTGGTCGAACGCTACTACCGCGAACTGTTGCACTTCCTTGGCCGGCTGGTGAAAGACCGCGATACGGCGTCGGATATCGCCCAGGAAAGCTACGTTCGCGTCCTCTCGCTGCGCGATTCCGGCGCGACCATTCTCGATCCGCGCGGCTTGCTTTACCGCACGGCGCGCAATCTGGTCATCGATACGCACCGGCGTGCTACAGTCCGCGCTCAATCGGTCGTCGAAGAACTCGACGATATCGACGAGCCCGCCGCGCATGTGTCGAGCCAGCCCGAGCACGTGTGGGAATCGTCGCAGCGCACGCGTGCGCTCGTGGCCGCGATCGATGCGCTGCCGCCGCGTTGCCGCGAGGCCTTCGTGCTGCACAAGTTCGACGGCCTGAGCCATAACGACGTGGCCGCCCGCATGGGCATCTCGCGCAATATGGTCGAAAAGCACATCATTCGCGGCCTGCTCGCCTGCAAGCAAGGGCTGACGGCGTTCGACGGCGCGACCGATCAGCAGAATCAAACGCGGACCGAAGCGCAAGCCGAAGCGTGCACCGGCAGCGCCGAATAAACCACAATGCAAGTTTCCCCGATGTCAGGTTTTTGCCCTGTCGCGCGTCTTCATGGGTATACGCGCTGACGATATGACGATGGAACGACCTCAACCCGAATCCGAAGTCTCCACGACGACCGATCCCGCTGTGGAAGAGCAGGCCGCCGCGTGGCTCGCGCGTCGCCAGAGCGGCCTGAATGCGCGAGACGAAGCGGCGTTGCAGACATGGCTCGCGCACAGCGCGGCGCACCGGCGCGCGTTCGAGCAACTCGCGGAGATCTGGCAAGCACTCGATGAGATTCCGCAGCACGAGGTTGCGCGCCTGCGCGCCGAAGTCCAGCGCGATGCGAAGCCTAAGCGCGCGCGAACGGCTGCATTGGCCTCACCCGCGCGCCGTGCCTTCATGCCGCGCTTCGCGGTGGCGGGGACGGCATTCGCGGCTGTGGGTGCAGGCGTGATCGGCTGGAAATACTGGCAGAAGGTCCCCACGTTCAGCGCGGTCTACGAGACGCGCCGTGGCGAACTCCAGACCGTTGCGCTACCCGACGGCAGCACCATGGAACTGGACACCGATACGCACGCCGAAGTGCGGCTATACCGCCATCGACGTGAAGTGCGCCTGCTGCGCGGGCAGGCGATGTTCACCGTGCAATCCAATCCCGATTGCCGTTTCGATGTGCTGGCGCGCGCCGTGACCGTGACGGTGGTGGGCACGCGCTTCTCCGTGCGTTGCACGGAAACTGGTCTGGTCCACGGCAACGTGCGCGTCGAAGTCGAAGAAGGACGCGTGCGCGTGGCGTCCGCGCCGCGCATGGTCGAACTGACGGCGGGGCAAAGCGTGGCCACCGACGAAACCGGCGTGCTCGAGCAGATCGCCGCTATTTCGCGGGGCGAAGTCGCCAGTTGGCGCGAGGGCCGCGTGAGTTTCGACAACACGACGCTGTTGCGCGCGCTGCAGGAATTCGCGCGCTACGGCCCGACGAATATCGTCGTCGACGATCCAGCGGTGGCGGCGATGCGCCTCACTGGCAGCTTCGACGTCCATCAGTTGAACCGCTTCGCACACGCATTGCCGCGTGTTTTGCCGGTGCGTTTGCGTGCGCGCGGCGATCTGATCGAAATCGTGCACGCGGCTTAATGCACCCGAATACGCTTTCTAAATTTTTTTAACGGACGATGTCAGGGTTAGCAGCAGTGCTGCGTCTTCATCGGTAATGGTTCTTGATTCGTTACTTGTTGGAGATGTCGTCAATGCTGCATCCTCGCCTTTCGCTGGCCACCATGACGGCCGCCGTCATTTGTGCCGTCATGACGTTCGAAGCGCCCAGCGCGCTGGCACAAACTTCGTCGGCTGTCGTGCCCGGCGCGTCCAGAAGTTATTCGATTGCGGCTCAACCGCTGGGTAGCGCGCTCAATGAATTTGCCCGCCAGGCCAATCTGCAATTGCTCGTGAAGCCTTCGCTGGTTGCGGCCAAAACGGCTCCGGCTGTGGCCGGGCGCATGACAGCGGCACAGGCGCTCGATCGTCTGCTGCAAGGCAGCGGTCTTGCCGCCGATTTCGCAGGCGGCACGGTGACGATTGCGCCCGCACCGGCCGCGCCCGCCACGCAGGCCGATGCAACCTTGCCGGCCGTGAGCGTGACGGCCAATAGCGGCGACGTGCAGCCGCCCACGGAAAAAACGCAGTCCTACACAATTCAGTCGACCACGGCGGGCAGCAAGATTGCGCTTTCGCCGAAGGAAACGCCGCAATCGGTTTCTGTGCTGACGCGTCAGGAAATGGACGATTTCCAGCTCAATAGCGTGAACGACGCGTTGAAACACGTCACGGGCGTGACGGTCGATCAGTACGAATCGTTCGCGACCGACTACACATCGCGCGGTTTCAATATCACGAATTTCCAGTTCGACGGTGTGGGCACGCCGCTGATCTACACCTCGCAATACGGCGATATCGATATGGCCTTATACGACCACGTCGAAGTGTTGCGCGGGGCGGACGGATTGAACGCGGAAACGGGCAATCCATCGGCGACGGTCAATTTTATTCGCAAGCGTCCGACCTATGATTTTCAGGCTTCGGGCAACGTATCGTTTGGATCATGGAACACCAAACGCGTCGATGTCGATATTTCGGGGCCGCTGAATAAAGCGGGAACGGTGGCGGGGCGGCTTGTGGCCGTGCATCAGGATGGCGATTCATATACCGACCGCCTCAAGCCGAGCAAGGATATCGTCTACGGCATCGTCGAAGCCAATCTCACACCCAGCACGCTGGCGACGGTGGGCTTCAGCTACGAACACAATCGCCAGGAGGGCGCGGGCTGGGGCGGTTTGCCATTTTTCGATTCGACGGGCAAGCAGTTGAGCTACAACGTCGGCACCAGCATGGCGCCCAGTTGGGCCTTCTTCAATACCGAAGAACAGCGCGCTTTTGCGGAAGTTTCGCAACAGCTTGGCGAGCGCTGGAACTGGAAAACGACGGTCAATTACAACGATATCTATAGTTACGCGAATATTTTTTATCCGTATGGGACGCTCGAACCGGATGGCTCCGGCGTGAATTCCTATACGTCCTGGTATCAATCGTCGAATCGGCAACTGGTGCTGGATACGAGCGTGACCGGGAAACTCGATCTGTTCGGGCGCACGCACGATATTGTTTTCGGTGCGAACTTCTCGCGATCGGAATTCACGAATCCATCGGCGGAAGGCGATGGCGACGGCGTGCCCGTCAGCTACGCCGATCTGCTTGCGGGTAATTACGCCAAGCCGTCATTCGGCGAAGCGACTTCGCATGTTAACTATCTGGACGTGCGGCGCTCGCTCTACGCATCGTCGCGCTGGACCTTGACGGACCGCGCGCATCTGCTGCTGGGTATCAACTACACGCAGGCTTCGAGTAGCGGCGATTCGAACGGCACGGGATACAACCAGCAATCGGTCGGCACCGCGCCTTATATCGGTCTGACCTATGACCTGACGCGCAACATCACGGCCTATGCGAGCTATACGAAGATCTTCAATCCGCAATATGAGTTGAATCTCGGCAATCAATTGCTGGGACCGGCGCGCGGCAATAACCTGGAAGCAGGGATCAAAGGCGCGTTTCTCGACAATCGCCTGAATGTGGCGCTCAGCGTGTTTCGTGTGCGCCAAACCAATATCGCCACTTATGGCGGCGTGAATCTTTCTACCGATCAGTATTACTACAACCCAGAAAGCGCCACCTCGCAAGGCATCGAAGCCGACATTGCCGGGCAGATCACACACGATTGGAACGTTAGCGCAGGCGCGACGATTCTGCGCGTGACCGGCGACAACGGGCAATCGGCGCAATTATTCGTGCCGCGCAAATCGGTGCATTTGACCACGACGTATCGCGTTCCCTATTTCGATCACAAGCTGACGGTCGGCAGCAGCATTCGCTGGCAAAGCGCGACGAGCTATGTGGAAGAGGGCGTGGGCACGGCCACCCAGGGCGCGTATGCGGATGTCGATTTCATGGCGCGCTTCGACGTGAATAAACACTTCACCATTACCGGCACGTTGAACAATGCGCTCAACAAGAAACACTGGGCGACGATGGAATACGACACCGGCATTTACGCGGCGCCGCTCAATGGCAGCGTGAATCTGACCTGGCGTTATTGATGTGCCGGCGCTTTCGATGGGCAGTGTCGCGGCGGTGCCGCTTTCGGCAAACAACGACCTGCTCGCGCACTGGCTCGCAGGCGTGACGACGGCGCGCGGCGGCGACGCCCTGCAAGCCGTCAACGCTGCGCTCGGACCGCGTTAGCTGCGCGCAGCAGTGGCCGAGATACCGCCTTCGGCATAAACCGTGAAACGCGTTTCAACTGGATCGTGATCGGCGCTCGGCGACATAAGGAAGACATAACGCCGGGCCCGCACACACATCACGTCGACCAGTTGCACTGCGCGGCGCGGCGAAATCTGGAAACTGGCGGCGGCTACGCTCAGGTCAGCGAGCGTATCTGGCGCGTGACCAAAGCGGCTGGCGAATAGCGAAGCGCTCCGGCTTTGCTTCGTGTCGAGTGGCGTGGATTGCCAGAACGGGTCGAAGGCCGGCTTCGCGAGAACGATGCCCATTTTGCGCACAGCGTCGCTGAAATCGTCCGCGCAAAGCTGAACTTCGGTCGTGGTGTTTTGAGACTGTGCATTAGGCGATTGCAGGCAATGCAATAACCAGCCATCGGGTACGGCAAGCGCCTTTTCCCACGCAGAAAAAGACGACGCGTTCGCGAAGCGCGGCATCTTGCCCGCTTCCCAGTTCTGTACGGTTTGCCACGGCGTCCCGAGCGAAGCGGCAATCTGCGCGAAAGACAAGCCAAGGCAACGCCGGCGCGCGGCGGCATGCTCGCCAATCTGGATACGCTGTAAAGGTGTGAGCGCGAAACTATCGGGCGCGCGCTCGGCGGCGTAACGCGGGCTTTTACGCGTTTCCTTTTCGATTACCGTTTCGACGTTTTCCAGAAGATATCCGCACGAGGATTTTAAAACGTCGGCCCAGGCATTGAGTTTGTATTGCCACATTCTGTCCGATATGCCGCCATTCTCCCAACGTCTGAGTGTTTGAGGCGTGACGCCCAGCAAACGCGCCGTTTCGGTGGGCGTTTGATTCAACGCCAGGCGCTTCTCGCGCGCGCGTCTGCCAATGATGGATTTCGCGCTCGAAGGGATAAGAACAACGGAATATCCATCAATGCCACTTTCTTCCTGCATTCCTTTTCCTGAAACTTGCATCGAATGAGTTTGGGCCATTGTGGCACGCGCTAGATGGGGTACCGCTATTCAATACATCGCTGTTTTCATTACGAATTGTTTATAAATGAATGGAAATGAATCGTAAAAATGGCGATACCAGAACGAGGGTAAAGGCGAAAAATCGATCCAACGATCTGGTGGGAAACAAGAAATGAAAATGAAAGCAACGAGTCGCCGCTAGAGGCTTTGTTGTGACCATTCCACAACACTCACATGCACGTCTTACATCGATTTTTACGGCTGTTTACAAAAATCGGTAGCTAACGAATAGCTTGACATCCTGCTACGCAAGGCGCCGAGCCACGCTTCATCTTTGCGTCGCCATCGCAGCCCGCCCCAATCCTTACTGCACGTTACGGTTTCCTCTGAAAATATATTGAATGGTAAAGGGAATCATTCGCATTTACGGATATCATCGCGGCCTTTGATGCACATTGGGTCACAAGACCCGCCACCACGCTGCGGATACCAACAGATGAACCGAACCACACACTCACCCGCACAGGCGTTTCGCCTGGCACCGCTTGCCGCTGCGGCGTTTGCGCTCGCGAGCCTGTCCGTGCAGGCCTTTGCCGCCGATGCGGCAAGTGCCGCAAGTGCCGCAAGTGCCGCGAGCGACGCCAGCACCGCATCCGGCGCGCAGTCGTCGGTGCTGCCCACCGTGAGCGTGAAGGCGGCCCGTGAAACGACGCCCGGCGATCTCGCGCCGGCATACGCAGGCGGGCAGGTGGCGAGCGGTGCGTCGATCGGCGTGCTCGGCAAGCAGAAGATGCTCGACGTGCCGTTCTCGGTCACGAGCTACACGTCGAAGCTGATTCAGGACCAGCAGGCGCAGACCATTGCCGATGTCGTGGCCAACGATCCGGCCGTGCGTACCGCGCTGGGCTACGGCAACTTCTCGCAGACCTTCATCATTCGCGGCTTCCAGGTCTATTCGGACGACATCGGCCTCGATGGCTTCTACGGGCTGACGCCGCGCCAGATGGTCGATACCGGCGCGATCGAACGCGTCGATATCTTCAAGGGCGCCAGCGCGTTCGTGAACGGCGCGTCGCCGGGCGGTTCGGGCGTGGGCGGCACGATCAACGTGCAGACCAAGGTCGCCGACGACAAGCCGCTCACGCGCGTGACGGTGGAAGGCAGCGCCTCGGGCGAACTCGGCACCCATGTCGACGTGGGCCGCCGTTTTGGCGCGAACGACCAGTTCGGTATTCGCGTGAACCAGACCGTGGTGGGCGGCAGCACGGCGGTGCAGAATCAGGACAGTCACTCGCAGCAGACGGCGATTTCGCTCGACTATCGCGGCGACAAACTGCGTCTGTACGCCGATTTTCTTTATCAGAAGAACAACATTACGGGCGGCCGTGCGGGCGTATTCGTGACGGGCGACGAGATGCCCGCGACGCCTTCGGCGAGCTATAACTACGCGCAGCCGTGGACCTATTCCAAGCAGGAAGACACGGTGGGCATGCTGCGCGGCGAATACGATATCGCGCCGAACTGGACCGCGTATGCAGGCGTTGGCTCGCGCCATACGACCGAACTCGGCGAATACTCGACCATCACCTATGACGCGGGTTCGGCGCAGGCCTATCGCATGGGCGACGCGCTCAAGGAAAATGCGGTTTCGGCGCAGGTGGGCGTGCGCGGCAAGTTCGATCTCGGCCCGGTCTCGAACCAGGTCAATGCGGGCTGGCAGATCAATCGCATCGCCGAATACGCCGCGTATGACATGAGCGGCTACTTCGCGACGAGCCTGTACAACACGTCGGCGGTGGCGTTCCCTTCGGCCAACTACAGCGGCGGCAACTTCGCCGATCCTGGCCTGACGACCTCGATCCTGATGCGCAGCTTCGTGGTGTCGGACACGCTCGGCTTCTTCCACGATCGCCTGTTGTTCACGCTGGGCGCGCGCCATCAGAATATCGTCGAGAACTCCTACGCTTACGGCACGGAAGTCGAAGACAACAGCGCGGCGTATAACCAGTCGGCGACCACGCCGATTCTCGGCATCGTCTACAAACTGCAGCCGAATCTGTCGATCTACGCGAACCGCGCGGAAAGCCTCGTGGAAGGCGGCACCGCGCCGAGCGGCTCGGCGAACGTCGGTCAGGCGATCGCACCGTTCAAGGCGAAGCAGTACGAAGCGGGTATCAAGTACGACGCGAATCACTATGGCGCAGCGCTCGCGGTCTATCAGATCAAGCAGCAGGTGGCCTACACCAACAGCGTGACGAATATCTATGGCGCGGACGGCATTCAACGTCACCGTGGCGTGGAGTTCTCGATGTACGGCGAGCCGGTCAAGGGCTTGCGCCTGATTGGCGGCGCGTCGTATATCAACGCGCAATTGCTCGATACGAGCGGTGGCACGGAAGACGGCAATCGTCCGATTGGCGTGCCGACCTGGACGGTCAACGCGAACCTCGAATACGACGTCCCGCAGGTGAACGGTCTCACGCTGATGGGCCGCGCGATCTGGACCAGCTCGCAGTATCTGGATACGGCGAACACGCAGAAAGTGCCTTCGTGGACGCGCTTTGACGTGGGTGCGCGTTACAAGACGCAGATTCTGCGGCACGACACCAGCTTCAACGTGATGGTGACGAACGTGGCGAATCGCTCGTACTGGTCGTCGGCGCTCGGCGGTTATCTGACGCAGGCGGAACCGCGCACGGCATGGTTCTCGGTGACGACGGACTTCTAAGTCAGAGCAAAAAAGCCCTGCGAATATAGGCAATGCCGTTCAGTTAAGCACTGAACGGCATTGTTGTTTTGATAGCGAGAAGTTGATGTAAACAACGCGCTGAGTAGTTGATTTTTCAGTGCGATGCTTTCCAGTCACCTGAGCGTTCTGCTCGAAGTGCAACAGCCAGCCGACCTCGGCCGGCCTACCTTAAAAAAGACCTTAACTGAACGGCATTACCGGCACGGGGTGGGCTTCGCAAATTCGAAAAATATTAAATCGCCCGAATAAATGGCGATATTTAAAGAAATTTGTGGAAAGTCAAATTCAACGCGATCTGTCGAGATTGTTAGCGCAAAGGTAAAGAGGCTGCACCCGTAATTCGGAATTTTCGGATATGTCGCCCGCTTGTTTGCGATCAGTTTAACGAGTGCGGGCGGCACCTCCTGTCGCCCATACTCCAGAGGTGAACAATGCGAGACGCAGACGCGGGGCGAAACGTTGCCTGTCTGGGCGACACCACGGACCACGGCGGCGAGGTGATCGAGGC
Organism: Paraburkholderia sp. Ac-20340; assembly: GCF_017104965.1. Classification (GTDB taxonomy): domain Bacteria; phylum Pseudomonadota; class Gammaproteobacteria; order Burkholderiales; family Burkholderiaceae; genus Paraburkholderia. Next base: position 160,994 of record NZ_JAAGPR010000004.1, on the reverse strand, counting down.
CGCGCCGGATCTTTCCCACTTGAGGCGACGCGTTGCACTGGATCGGCACCTAGTCCGATGCCCGAAGTGCGACGGAGATTTCCGCATCAAGGCCAGCGGCAGGCGCACACATCAGGGCATAGCAATCGCGTACATCGGCGATGAAACGGAGTGCGGTGCGAAGTTGATGGAGGCCGCATGACGGGTGAGCAATGGCAGATGTTAGGCATGCGCGGCCCCGCGTTGCCAGAGCGAAAAATTCTAGGTTCGCGCGGGCGGCAACTGGACGAACCTGTGCTATGTCCCCGTCGCCTGGCAGGGCATGACGGCATTGGGCAGCTATTCGAATATCGCGTCGAGGCTACCGTACGCGCCAGTCTGTTGCCTGCCATCTTTGACGAAGACGCGCGCACGAAGATTGATCTGGACAGGATTGCGGGCACCGACGTATGGCTAACGATCGATCTCGAACGCGTGGACACGTCAGACGGTTTTGGGCGTATTACGACGTCAAGCAGCGGCGCGGGCCTGCGTCACATCAATGGTGTTATCGCATCGGCGTGTGTTCTGGGCGAAGAGGGTAACGACAACGTTTACGAGTTTGTTGTGCGGCCATCGTTCTGGCTCGCAACGATAAAGGTCAATTCACGGGCCTATAGTGGGCCGATCATCGATATTCTGAATGACGTCATAAGTCCTTATGGCGCGATCGAATGGCGCATTGATTCGCTCACCAATCCACAACGCGACTACGTTCGGCAGGCGTGGGAAAGCGACTGGGATTTCTTCATCCGGCTTTGTGAGGAATGGGGCTTCGTTGTCTGGATCGAACATCACGATAAAGCCCACACGCTTGTTATTGCAGATAACGCGAGTGCTTACCGCAAGCACGAGCGGGCGTATGAAACACTGCGCTATCACGCGCGCGGCGGCCACATCAATGAAGAGCACATCAACGCGCTTACGCTATCCAGCACGGTCACGGCGGGTAGCGTTACGGTGCAGGACCATAGTTATAAAACGCCGCGTCTAGGGCCGTCGGCCATGCCGTTTCGCGAGACATATAGCCAGCCACGCGATACGGCACGCGCACGTCAGGAGGTATTTGCGCGCGCGGATTTCGCGCAGCCCAAAACGCGCCGGGGTTTGTACTATGACGAAACCAACTGGCGGGAAAGTGCGCAATATCTTGCCCGCGTAAAGCTCGAAGCGTTGCGCGCTGCGGGTCTTCGCGCAAAAGCGTGCGGGCCATTGCGCGGCGTTGAAACTGGCAAAAGGCTTGCGATCACTCACTACCCTTATCAGCCAGGCAATTGCGCCTATCTGGTCACAGAAACCGATATCGACATAAGCGCGACCGGTACAACATCTGCTTCACAACGCGAATACGCAATTGAATCGTCGTTCGTCTTGCAGCCGATGCGCGAGCCGTACCGTATGCCCCAAACCACGCCGCGCCCGCATCTGGGCGATGAATACGCGGTGATCGTCGGCCCCGAAAATGCGGAAATCTATGTTGACGAATTTAACCGCGTGCTGGTTCAGTTCGATTGGGATCGCGAGGGGAAATACGATGGCAAATCGTGCATATGGGTGCGTCTAGCCACGTCATGGCAAGGAAACGGTATGGGCACTGTCGCGCATGCGCGGTGCGGGCAACAGGTGTTAATCAGTTACGTGCATGGCGATCCAGATCGGCCCGTCGTATCTACATTCGTTGTCGATGAGAATAATCAACCGCCGTGGAAACTGCCGGAGAATCACGCGCTAACCGGGATTGTGAGCAAGAGTCTGGGCCGTGGTACATCAACGAATCATCTTGCGCTAGATGACACGCAAGACCGGATGCAGGCGCAACTAGCCAGCGATTACGGTAAATCGAGTCTTAGCCTGGGCTACAACACGCGCATTGACGGCAATAAAGGACGGCAGGACGCCAGAGGGCAGGGCGTCGAATTGCGTACTGATCTGGTGGCGGTCATACGCGCGGCTAAGGGTCTGTTGTTTTCGACGTGGGGACGCGTCGGCGCTGCGGGCAAAGCGGCGGATATGGGGGAGACGATTGGCAAATTGACGGCCGCGCGCGATGTCCACGAAAACGCGGCGCAACTCGCGCAGCGCCACGGCGCACAGGATGCGCAAGAAGGGCAGGTAGAAATCGTCGCGGCGATGAAAGATGCCAATGCACGTCTGCGCGGCAAAACCACGAACGAACGTGACGCATTCCCCGAATTTGAAAGTCCATCGATTGCGATATCGAGCGCTGACGATCTGCACACGTCGGCGGCGGGGAGCACGTACATCGCGAGTGAGCGTAATACCGCCTTGACGTCGATCGGGCATACATCAATCGTCTCGGGCAAATCGTTGCTGGCGTCGGCGCTCGAAAAGATTGCGTTCTATGCGCAGAAGGCCATAACGATCATTACGCCGGGCCCGGTGCATATCCAGTCGCGCAATGGATCGATGATGCAATCCGCGCAGGACGCATTCAGCATTACGAGCACGAACGGAATAGTGCAGATCGCGGGGAAACAAGGCGTCGATATCATGTGCGGCGGCACGCTGCTACGCATACGCCCGGAAGGTATAACGGGTTATACAGGCGGCAATTTCATGATGCATGCAGCGGACCATGCAACCGCCAAACCAGAGCCGAAGCCGGTCGATTATCCGGTTACGGCGGAGAACCCCGGCAAGCTCGCTGCGCATCATGTGTTGGTCGAAGATGGTGGGGGTTTTGCTCTACAGAATCAGCCCTACCGCGTCACTATGGATGATGGCCAGATCATTACTGGCGTCACCAATTCTCTCGGAGAATTTCAGCCAGTCACTAGCAACGCAATATCGTTCGGAAGCGTGGAACTGCTTTCACAGAGCGACCCAGATACGGTGATTGGCTTCGTTCAAACGATCGTTTATGAAAACGCCAACAAGGTACTTTCTCCGATTCGTGAACCGGCTATGCCAAAGCGCCAGGCGAAAGTTGGAGGTGAATCAATCACGACACCGAATCCCCTTTCTACGTCGCAAGGGAAACCACCAACCTATATCACTTGTGACCCTTTAAATTTTGGTTTGCGTGCCAGCAGATTTGTAAATGGGGCAAAGCAAGGTGATGTATCGACGGCTCGAGATCGTCGAATGGATATCGAATATCCTGTCGCAAAAAAATACACGGAGGATATGCGGGTAAGGTTAGGTGAAATCGATTGGAAGGGGATGATAGAAAAGTCAACTGACGAAATGGCGGATGTGATTGTGCCAGTCGTTGAATCCTCTATATACACAGCGTTAAAAGCTGGAGCATTCGGTTTCCCGGTAGTTGGAAATGACATTTTTCCGCTACCGAAAATTGTTTTTGTCGGGCCGGAGAATTTTGATAGATATGGCATGAAGGCGAATTATTCGGCATGCTTTAATTCGAATTTATGGATGATGATAATTAATAAATTCGAAGTTTTGCGAATTGCAAAATCAGATGCGCCTGCATCAAAAAATGGACCGATGAGTAATGTTGCTAACACGATCTATCATGAGGCACGCCACTGCCAACAAAAATTCTGGATGATATCTCTGTGGGCAACGAACTCAGATGATTATGCGATGTTCCCGAATCTCGAAACGCATTACCGCTCAACGGTCGCTCAGGAAGCGTTCGCAATCGCCAGAAAGACAGAGTTTCCAAATGACGACGTGGCGAAGATCGGTGTTCATAGAATGTTGGTATTCGATTATTACTGGTCGATGATGAGCGTGCCAGAATCGGCAGTCGATTTTAGGAAGGATTTGCCGATCGCAGAACGACAAGTTTGCGAATTGTTGGGAATTTCTGCGGACGTTGCCAGGAAGAGAGTAGATCAAACCATAGGATACAAGAGCCATTTACATGAGGAAGACGCATATACATGTGGGGACATTGTTGATCGCTATTGGAATCATGAGGCTTATTTGCCCAATCCAGGCGCTTGCAGATCCGAGTATGTCGACACAATCAGAGCAATCGGGGGTATCGGTGGTGCCTGAAACCATTTCGAATGCACAGAAGACAGCGCTTTTCTCAATGATTGATGAGGCGATGAACATCATGGAGGGTGACAAAAAATATTCCCAGGATGACGTGGCTTTGGGGGCTATTCATAACGTGAAATCATGGCCTAGTGACCCCGGGAAGACGTATGTTTATCGTTCGAATTCGATACCGTCGGCGGCGATCGAATTTTCTACTATGTCAGATCCGTCAAATTACTCCGATGATCGCAATTTAGTTCCAATCGTGCCAAAGGCGTTTTCTATTTACTTTCGCGATTCTGTCTCCGGCGTAGATCGAGAAGAGTTAGAGAGGCGTCTTTCCTTGGGAAATTTTTGGATAGACATCGACGGTAACAGGCATGACGGAAACAGTTTGCAACCGTCCCCGCCATCGATTCAACTACGCGTGTATAGATATCGAGTAAAGAGCGAGCGATCGAGTCCAGTCCCTGTTGATGTCGAGTTAAGTTTTTTCGATGCGAAGGAAGGGGACGAGCACACAGCGCCAGTGTTGAATTCGATCGAATTTAGGCGTGCGTATCCCTATCTGACGCCCGCAATGCGCAAACAGAAGCGCGATGAGGCAGCGGCGCGCGCGAACGCGGCATATGGGAAAAGCAGGGGGGGGGAACAATGAGACAGCTTCGCACGCTGCACGCAATACGTTTGTTAAGCCACCATTGTGCTAACCCTGCATACGAGGCTGCAAAGAGGACGAAATTTCCAGAGGACGATCGTATCCGTGTCGGTATTCACGCGATGTTGTTGTTTCACTATTACTGGCAAATGACGGCAATGATGGATAAAGTCGGATACGAATATCTGAAAGAGGATTTTCAGGCAGTCGAGGACGCAGTTTGCAAGGTTCGAAATGTAACACCTGAAGTAGCCAAGAAAATGGCGCCTCACAAACCGGGTTACTACAGTCATCTACATGAAGAAGATGCTTATGCGACAGCCGATGTTGTTTACTCGTATTGGAGCAATCCTGACAGTCTCACTGGCTTTAAACCCGGCGCTTGCACAGACAATTACGTCACAACAATCAAGGCAATTGGCGCATAGCATGGTGGATGAAAAAATGACTAGAGAGCAAACAAATGCGCTAATTTCGGTTCTAGACGACGCAATGCATGTGCTGCGAGACGACGCACCGTTGAATGGTGACGATCTGCGTATTGGAAAGGTTTTAACTGTAGATGTCGATAAAAGTTCTGATCAAATTCTATATAAATTCAAGAACGGTTCTTTGCGGAACGTAAGCATCACTCTGCTTGCCGGACCCGATCCTCTGAATTACGCGGAAAATAGAAGTGATGTTCCCATTGTTCCGGTGACGCTGAGGATTCAGATGCTTGATTCTGCATTTGGTGTTAGTCGACTTGAAATTGAACGAAAACTTGATCTGGCAAAATATTGGATCGATACCGATGGGATAAAGCACGATGGCAATGACATGGGTGCTGGTGCGCCCCCATCGCCACTTTTGCACCGATACCGGTATCGGGCAAATCCGCATGTGAATAGCCACTTTCCTGTTGATGTTGAACTCTTTTATGGAGACCCGCCGCCGGATGACTCATCTAGCGGTCAATCGCTCATCGCGATAACGCTCGAACGTGCTTATTCCTATCTGACACCCGCAATGCGCAAACAGAAACGCGAAGAGGCAGCGGCGCGCGCGAACGCGGCATATGGGAAAAGTAGGGGGGCCGAGCAATGAGACAGCTTTCGCACGTCGCACGCAATCCGTTTGACACGTCTCCAGTGCGCTTACCCATGGTAGAGCGGCGAGGCCGTCCACCACTCTATGAGTGGACGCCCGCAACGATCGCTCTCCTGGGCACGATGACCGACGCGCAGGCAGCAAAAATTATCGGCGCGTCGGTTGCGACCGTGAACGCGAAGCGGCGTCAACTTGGGATTGAATCCGCACGCGAACACGGCAAAACGCGTATTCACTGGACGCAATCAAATTTAGCCTTGCTGGGCCGGTTTTCGGATGCCGCTATTGCCGCGCGTATGGGTGTATCAATTTCAACCGTCGCGCAGAAGCGCCACAGTATCGGTGTGCCTGCACGTTCACGCATACCAGCGTTACCAGATGACGCGTGTTCGCTTCTGGGAACCTTACCAGACGGAGAAATTGCCAAGTGCTTTAACGTCTCCATAGAGCTTGTACGGCGGCGGAGGCACGAATTAGGCATCGATCGATGTCCACGCGCTCGAAAGTGGACAGAAGAAGAGATAGCCTTGTTGGGCACGATGCCGGACGCAGCGGTTGCGGCGCGCCTGGAGTTACCGCACGGTCTCATCCATAAAAAACGCAATCAACTAGGCATCAAGCGATTCGCGCGTGTATGGACGGAAAGCGAAATAGAAATGCTTGGAAAATTCTCAGATCGCGAAGTCGCGCGACGCCTGGCTATTTCGCTTGTTCTCGTAAGGAGGGAGAGGCGGGCGCACGGGATCGAGGCGAAGCGATCGACGCGCTATTTCGCGCAGCGAGCCGAACGGGTGTTTGAAAGCCGGCCATTTCGATCTGCAACGGATGGCCGCAACTGGAGAGAGGCGGCAAGCGATCTATTCGGCGCGGTTCCTGACGCTGCGATTGCTTTGATGTTCGGCGCGACTTATAACGAAGTTCGCGACGAAAGAATCCGGCGCGGTATTCCGCCTTTCCGCTCACAGCAATGGAAGCCCGAAGAGGTTGCATTGCTTGGGACCATGCCCGACCAGAAGGTCGCCGAACGCATGGGGTGTGGAAACTCTACTGTGTTTCGAATGCGCATGAAACTGGGAATTCCGAAATACGTTTATCAATGGACAGATGAGGAGCTAGCGCTTTTGGGCACTGTAGCCGACGAACAGTTAGCCAAACGCACAGGGCTCTCTATAAGGACCATCGGCACTGTCAGGCGTGAACGTGGGATTCCGTCTTTTGGAAACGTAAAGCGTCAACGTTAAATGACAACCTGGAAGACTACAGCCCCGCTTCGACGGGGCTTTTTTCGAGGACTAGCAATTGCCCATGCTCTCCTGCATTGCACTTTTTATCGTCGCGTTCACTACTTTGTCGCGCTCAACGCAGACGACGCTAGCCACGCGCAATGCTCCCAATCCCATTGCTAATAGCGGACTGGTTTATGCCGTCTTTTGAAATTGATTTTCCTACTCTAACGGTTACGCCTGCAGCATCGAGCGCGGAAAGCCTCGATGATCTGATGCGGGGCAAGGCGCGATGTTCGCAGATGTCGCCAAGGCGCGAGCATTGTATAAAGCCGGCTACAGGAGCCATCTGCATGAAGAAGATGCGTATCGATGTGAGGATCTTGTTGTTAATTACTGGCTTGATTACTCATTTCTACCTAACCCCGGTGTTTGCACAGATGAATATATCAAAACCATCAAAAGCATTGGGGGAGCCTGAAGTGAATAGACATCTTTCGGTGAGCGAGGCGAACGCATTCTTCGATATCGTAGAGGCCGCGATGAAATTACTTCGCGATGACAACGCCGATGAAGCTAACGCTGCGTTTGGTGCGCGATATGCATCTGAGGGGGAAGCCGGGGCCCCCGGATACCGATATTTATACAAATCCTTAGCTTTGCCTCAAGCAGACATCGAGTTGTATACAGGCGCTGACCCACTTGACTATTCCGATGATCGGAGTTCTGTAGCGGTAGTGCCTTTGTCATTTCGCTTACGGTTTAAAGCGTCGATATATGGGATTGACAGAAATATTTTGATGCAACGTCTTGCTCTAGAATCTTATTGGGTTGATTCCGATGACATAAGACATCATGGCAATAGTCTTCCGAGCTTTCCTCCCACTCCTCAATTGCATACCTATCGTTACCGCGCACGGGAAATATTAGAAAGTCGGTTCCCCGTGGATGTGGAACTGTATTTCATCGATCCCTTAAATGGTGATTCGAATCAAGATTCGAGATTAGATGAAGTGCTGATTTACCGTGCATATCCTTTCCTCACACCCGCAATGCGCAAACAGAAACGCGATGAGGCAGCGGCGCGCGCGAACGCGGCATATGGGAAAAGCAGGGGGGGCGAGCAATGAGACAGCTTCGCACGCCGCACGCAATACGTTTGTTAAGCCACCAGTGCGCTAACCCCGCATACGAGGCGGCAAAGAGGACGAAGTTTCCAGGAATGTCGATTATGTTCGATGCCGCTGTCCGTCCAGATATAAGGGAGGTGGCAAGGACAACGCCATTTCCTAACGACAGTCTTGTGAGAATTGGGGTCCACCATATGCTAATTTTTGAATATTGGTGGTTCATCGTTTCGGAGCGAGAGAAGCACAGTGATTACGCCCCTTACGCGCAGGTCTTTGCCGATGCGGAAAAGTTCAGTCTGAGATTTGCACATTACGTGGTGTTACTCCTGAGCAAGCACTAGTTATGGGGGAACGTGGTGAGCCCGGCTATCGAACACACTATCACGAGGAAGATGCATATGCGACTGAGGACGTTGTTTTGCAATATTGGAAAAATCCAGATCGTGCTTTTTTTCTCAATCCAGGTGTGTGCGCAAACGAATATGGAAAAGCACTCAAGCAGATTGGAGTCAGTGGAAATGGCTAACCAGAATTCGGAAGGCAAGATTAATGCAATTATGACTGTGCTTCGTAATGCGATGCTGCTGGTTCGTGATAATGCACCACTGAATCTTGAAAGTTCAGATTTCGGAAGCATCCAATCGGTAGAGAAGTCACCGTTCTCCGAATTCGGGAGCGCGTACACGTTCAGAAATAAATTAACTCCAGAGTCAGACATAAAGATTATTACGATGGACGATCCGCTTAACTACTCCGATGATCGTTCTCGCGTTGCAATTGTTCCGTCTAGTTTCGAGCTGAATTTCTATGTAGTGGTGCGGGACATAACGCCGTCGATGCTCAAGGAACAACTCGACTTGGCAGACTATTGGATTGATGCAGATGGTGAAATTCACAACTACAACGATATGGGTCCGGGCATCTCACCGATGCCGAAGCTGCACCTCTATCTCTACCGTGCGAATATGAGAACAACTAGCCAGTTTCCGGTTGATGTTGAATTATCCTACGGCGACGGCACATCAGAGGAATCATCCGGGACAAAGCCTAGCCTATGGACGGTAAATATTAGGCGGGCTTATCCCTATCTCACACCCGCAATGCGCAAACAGAAACGCGAAGAAGCAGCGGCGCGCGCGAACGCGGCATATGGGAAAAGCAAGGGGGGCGAGCAATGAGACAGCTTTCGCACGTCGCACGCGATACGTTTGTCACGTCTCCGGTGCGCTTACCCGTGGTAGAGCGGCGAGGTCGTCCACCACTCTCTGGTTGGACTAAATATATGAATCTCAATTCAAGGCTAGTGCACGCATTAGCCTTGGTAGTCATGGCGACTTTCCGGTGACAACGATCAAGCGTGCAGATACTGGAAGGACGTGACGTACTATTTCGCTTCTACGGGCTGCAAATGCAGGGCCTTCTTACATCCGCAGTAAAAAACCGTTCCCATGCGCCGTCTGCATTAGCAGCGTCTTTATCACGCTATTGGATAAACGTATCGGATTTGCTTCGTTGTCAGCCACGGCGCGCGCACGTAGATTGAGTGCTTTGGCACTCTCAAGGCAATCAGCGTGACTACCTCCGTTTCTCTGGCTGAACCTCGCGCTCAGGACGCGCAGCAGCACTTCGACATTCGCGCGCTCGACGCGCCGCTCGGTGCGGAAGTCATCGGCCTCGATCTCACGCAGCCGCTGGGCGTAGCGGATTTCGCGCGCCTGCATCGCGCTCACCTCGATCATCACGTGCTGGTCTTTCGCGACCAGCGCATCACGCCCGAGCAGCAGATCGCCTTTTCGCGGCGCTTTGGCCCGCTGCAGATTCACGTGCTGCATCAGTTCGCGCTGCCCGGTCATCCCGAAGTGCTGATCGTCTCGAACATCGTCGAGAACGGCAAACCCGTGGGACTGGGCGATGCGGGGCACTTCTGGCACTCGGACCTCTCGTACAAGGAAAAGCCGAGCCTCGGTTCGATGCTGCATGCGCAGGAACTCCCGGCGGAAGGCGGCGATACGCTGTTCGCTAACATGCATCTCGCGTGGGACACGCTGCCCGATCATCTGCGCCGCGCCGTCGAAGGCCGCAGCGCCGAACACACCTATCTCGCGCGCTATGCCGAGCTGCAGGCGCGCAGCCCGTGGCGGCCGAACCTTTCCGCCGCGCAGATTGCGCAGGTCAAGCCGGTCGAGCATCCGGTGGTGCGTACGCACCCCGAAACGGGGCGCAAAGCGCTGTTCGTCAGTGAGCATTTCACCACGCGTATCGTCGGTTTGCCCGAGGACGAAAGCCGCGCACTGCTGGAGGAACTGTTTGCGCATAGCGTGCGCGAGGACTTTCTTTATCGGCACGTCTGGCGCGAGCACGACATGGTGTTCTGGGACAACCGCTCGCTGATGCATCTGGCGGCAGGCACGCCCGACCATCTGCGCCGCAAACTCTATCGCACGACGATCGAAGGTGATGCGCCGTTCTGAGCGCACTTCCGATACGACAACTACGCAACAAAGACGGGGTTCATCCATGCAGCTTTCGTTTCCGCCCGCGCTTCGTAGCGCGCTCGCCCGCGCCATCCAGCCACTGCGCCGCGCCGCTGCGCTTTCTCTTTGCGCTGTGCTGGCCGTGACCACGCTGGCCACCACGCAACCGGCGCAGGCCGAAGGCACGATCCGTGTCGCCGAGCAGTTCGGCGTGGTTTATCTGATGCTCAATGTCGCGCGCGATCAGCATTTTATCGAGCAGGAAGGCCGCAAGGCCGGGCTCGATATCAAGGTGGACTGGGTGCGGCTCTCGGGCGGCGCGGCGGTCAACGATGCGCTGCTTTCGGGCGCGGTGGATATTGCGGGCGCGGGCGTCGGGCCGCTACTGACCGTCTGGGACCGCACGCACGGGCGCCAGAACGTCAAGGGCGTCGCTTCGCTCGGCAACCTGCCGTATTACCTCGTGAGCACCGATCCAAATGTGAAATCAATTGCCGATTTCACGGCGAAGGATCGCATTGCGGTGCCGGCCGTGGGCGTTTCCGTGCAGTCGCGCGTGCTGCAATATGCATCGGCGAAGCAATGGGGCGACAAGCAGTTCGACCGCCTCGACAAATTCACGCAGGCCATTCCGCATCCCGATGCTGCCGCCGCGCTGATCGCCAATAGCAGCGTGATTACGGCGCACTTCGGCAATCCGCCGTTCCAGCAGCAGGAACTGGCTGCCAATCCGAAAGCGCATATCGTGCTGAATTCCTATGATGTGCTGGGCGGCCCGAGTTCGGCGACCGTGCTCTACACGACGGAGAAGTTCCGCAACGACAATCCCAAGACGTACCACGCTTTCGTTGCCGCGCTCGCCGACGCGGCGCAACTGATTTCCACCGATCCCGCGAAAGCGGCCGATATTTATATCCGCGTGAACGATTCGAAGATCGACCGCAATCTGCTGCTGAAGATCCTGCGCGACCCGCAGGTGCAGTTCAAGACGGCGCCGCAGAATACGCTGGGTCTCGCACAATCGATGTATCGCACGGGCGCGATTCGCAACGAGCCCAAATCGTGGCGCGATTATTTCTTCGATGATCCGGCGACGGCGGGCGGTAGCTGAATCTGCCTGCTGGAGCGGCGTAATCGCTGTTTATACGCCGCCGTGTAATGAATATGGCGATTCATTGGTTGGGATGCACGGCGGCTGCCCGTATGTTGACGTTTTCTCTGCTGGATTTCCAATCGTGAATGCCAATACGACCCAATCTTTAGCCTACGCGCCGCTGGCGCGCCGTGCCCTGGGGACGGGCGGGCAATCCGCAAGCCTCGAACGTCAGGCGAGTGCGCCGCTGAAAGACGACGCAGATGCAGAAGCGGCGCCGGGCGAACGTCTGCTCGCCATCGACGGAGTCAGCCTCGAATACCGCAATCGCGAGCGTATCGTTCGGGCGACGCATGAAGTGAGTTTCGACGTCTATGGCGGCGACCGCTTCGTGCTGCTCGGGCCTTCCGGTTGCGGCAAATCCACTTTGCTCAAGGCGATTGGCGGCTTTATCGAGCCGGTGGCCGGCACCATCACGCTCGACGGTCAGACCGTGCGCGGCCCCGGTCCCGATCGCGTCGTGGTGTTTCAGGAATTCGACCAGTTGCCGCCGTGGAAAACCGTGGTGGAGAACATTGCGTTTCCGCTGCGGGTTGCGCGCAAGCTCTCGCGCAGCGAAGCGAAAGCGCGCGCCTTGCATTACCTCGATAAAGTGGGTCTGGCCGCTTTCGCCGATGCCTATCCGCACACGCTTTCGGGCGGCATGAAGCAGCGCGTGGCGATTGCGCGCGCGCTTGCCATGCAGCCGCGCGTGCTGCTGATGGACGAACCGTTCGCGGCACTCGACGCACTGACGCGCCGCAAGATGCAGGAGGAACTGCTGCGCCTGTGGGAAGGCGAGCGTTTCACGCTGCTGTTCGTCACGCATTCGATCGAGGAAGCGCTGGTGGTGGGCAATCGCATTCTCTTGCTTTCGCCGCATCCGGGCCGCGTGCGCGCGGAACTCAACAGCCACGCCTGGTCGCACGCCAGCACCGACGACGACGCCTTTCGCGCAAGCGTCGCCCGCATTCATCATCTGCTGTTCGAGACCGGCACGGACGTGGAGGCACACGCATGAGTACGCCTGTTGATTCATCGGCTATTTCGTCGATTAGTAGCGCGAAACGTCATGGCTTGCCACCGGTGCGCGCCGAATACGAAATCGCCCTGCAACCGGTGCCGCCAGGCGGCGATTCCATCACGCTGCCGCTTGCACGCAGACTCGCCGATGCAAGCTGGCTGCGCCGCAGCTTGATCGCGCTGCTGTTGATTGCCGCGTGGGAGATCACGGCGCGCTTCGTGAACAACGATTTACTGGTGCCCACCTTCGGCGCCACATTCGAGGCCTTCGTACAAGGCATTCTGAGCGGCGAACTGCTCGAAAAGACGGCGATTTCGCTGTCCGTGCTGCTGCGCGGTTATGCGATTGGCGTGGTGCTGGCGTTCGCGTTGACGGCACTCGCCGTGTCCACACGCATTGGCCGCGATCTGCTTTCCATGCTGACCGCGATGTTCAACCCTTTGCCGTCGATTGCACTGCTGCCGATCGCCTTGCTGTGGTTCGGGCTGGGCACCGGCAGTCTGCTGTTCGTGCTCGTGCATGCGGTGCTGTGGCCGCTTGCGCTGAACATGTACACGGGTTTTCTCGGTGTGCCGGCTACGCTCAGAATGGCGGGGCGCAACTATGGTCTCACGGGCCTGCGTCACGTCGCGCTTATTCTGGTGCCGGCGGCGCTGCCGTCGATCATCGCGGGGCTGCGGGTGGGCTGGGCTTTTGCATGGCGCACGCTGATCGCCGCGGAACTGGTGTTCGGCGCGAGCGCGGGGCAGGGCGGCCTCGGCTGGTACATCTTCCAGAATCGCAACGAGCTTTACACCGACCGCGTTTTTGCGGGGCTCGCGGCGGTGATCATCATCGGGTTGCTGGTGGAGCATCTGGTGTTCGATACGCTCGAACGGTTGACCGTGAAGCGTTGGGGCGTGCAGCAGTAAACCCATTGCCGATGCGCTCGATGCCGCTCCTCTTGTGGCTCGCTAAGCCGCACGCTGGCCAAAAGCGTGCGCTTCGATCACCCGCGCAAGCGTAGAAAAAGCCGGCTCGATATTTTCGTGCGGCACGCACGCATAGCCGGTCAGCAGACCTTTGCGCTGCTGCTTTCCCAGGTAGTACGAAGCGAGTGGCCGCACGATCACACCGGCGTCATAGGCGGCGGCCGTGATCTGGCGGTCGTCGCAATGTTCGGGCAGGCCGAGCACGAAATGCAGCCCGGCTTCGTCGCCCATCACCGGCAACGCATCGCCGAAATGCCGCGTGACCGCGTCGATCAGCAATTGGCGCCGCTCGCCATACAGCGTGCGCATGCGGCGCACGTGCGAGGTCAGATAGCCGTCCATGATGAACTCGGCGAGCACGGCCTGCTGCATCAACTGACCTTCGCGATACAACTCCGCCACGGCGGTGCGGAAGGTGGCGGCCAGCCGCTCCGGCACCACCATATAGCCGATCCGCAAGCCCGGAAACAGCATCTTGCCCAGGCTCCCCACATAGATCACGCGATCCGATTCGTCGAGCCCTTGCAGCGAGGCGAGCGGGCGGCTGCCGTAGCGGAATTCGCTGTCGTAATCGTCCTCGATGATCCAGACCTTGTGCTGGCGCGCGTATTCGAGCAAGGTGCGCCGCCGCGCCAGACTCATCACCATCCCGAGCGGATACTGGTGCGAAGGCGTGACAAGCGCCATACGCGGCGGATGGCGCAGATCGGCGTCGCCAGGATTGAGGCCTTCGGCGTCCACCGGTATCAGCGAGAGTTCGATGCCCGAAGCCTGCAACACGCTGCGCGCGCCCCAATAGCACGGTTCTTCCACCCACGCGCGGTCGCCGTGATCGGCGAGCAGGCGCACGGCCAGGTCGATCGACTGATGAATGCCGGTCGTGATGATGATCTGGTCGGGCGAGCAGCGCACCGAGCGCGCCACCCGCAGATAGTCCGACAAGGCGCGCCGCAGCGGACGATAGCCGCCGCCCGGCGCGTAGGTGAGCAGGTCGTGGCTCACGGACTTCCACAGGCGCGATTGCAGGCGGCTCCAGGTGCGCGCGGGAAACTCGGCGACATCCGGCACGCCGGGCATGAAGGCGCCCCATTGCTTCGCCGATACGCCCGCCTGGTCGATCAGACGCTGGCCGCGCACGGACATGTCGCCGCGCGGGCAGGCGGCTTTGGCTTCCTGAGCGGCGGGTTCGTCGCCCGATCCGGCGGACCCTTCGCCGTCGTCCTCCGCGCGCGCCACGGGGCGCGGGCCGACGGCGGCCGTGTCGGGCCGCGTGTCGGCTACATAGGTGCCGCTGCCGGTGGTCGAAAGCACATAGCCTTCGGCGCTCAACTGGTCGTAGACGTGCACGACCGTATTGCGCGCGATACCCAGATCGCCCGCGAGCGTGCGCGAACTGGGCAGCTTGGTGCCGGGCGCCAGTTTGCCGGTCAGAATGGCTTGCTGCATCAGGCGCAGCAACTGGCGATAGACCGGCTCCAAGCCGCTTTTATCGAGCTGCGCGGCCAGCCAGTCGGACAAAATTACCATCGCGTCGCCCCGCCAAAGTGGTTCTATCAAGAATAATGAAATGGCTCCATTGAATGGAACCGGAACCGACTATAGTAATCCGCACGTCAGGTTCGCTTCACACCTGCGACAGCATTTATTTAATCGCGCCGGATCGACAGCGCGCGGCAATACGGGAACAAGGACAGGAGACTGGGCGATGAAGCAATCGGACGTGATCGTCAGCTTTCGCGGTGTGCGCAAGACTTACGACGGCGAAACCCTGGTGGTGAAGCAACTCGATCTGGACATCTATCAGGGCGAGTTCCTGACGCTGCTCGGACCGTCCGGCTCGGGTAAGACCACTTGTCTGATGATGCTGGCGGGTTTCGAATTCCCCACCGGCGGCGAGATCCGCCTCGAAGGCAAGCTGCTCAACAACGTGCCGCCGCACAAGCGCGATATCGGCATGGTGTTCCAGAACTACGCGCTGTTCCCGCATATGACGGTCGAGCAGAACGTGGGCTATCCGCTGGGCGTGCGCAAGGTGCCGGCCGGCGAGCGCGCCGCGCGCGTCAACGATGCGCTCAAGATGGTGCGCATGGAAAGCTTCGCGAAGCGCTATCCGGCGCAGCTTTCGGGCGGCCAGCAGCAACGTATCGCGCTGGCGCGCGCGCTGGTGTTCCAGCCCAAACTCGTGCTGATGGACGAACCGCTGGGCGCGCTCGATAAACAGCTGCGCGAACATATGCAGTACGAACTGAAATCGCTGCACGAGAAGCTGGGCGTTACGTTCGTCTACGTCACGCACGATCAGGGCGAAGCGCTGACGATGTCGGACCGCGTGGCGGTGTTCGACAAGGGCATCGTGCAGCAGCTCGACAGCGTGGACCGTCTGTATGAATCGCCGTGCAATGAGTTCGTCGCGAACTTTATCGGCGACAGTAATCGCCTGCGCGGCAAGATCGCCGCGGTCGAAGGCGAGTTCTGCGAAATCCATCTGGCCGACGGCACGCGCCTCAAAGGCCGCAACGTCGCGGGCGCCCAGGCGGGCGCCGACGCCATCGCGTGTATCCGCCCCGAGCGCATGAAGCTCGCCGCCCAGGGCGCGGTGAACGGCGCCAACGCGATTGCGGGCGAGGCGCGCAGTCTGATCTATTACGGCGACCACGTGCGCATGCGCTGCGGTCTGCCCCAGCAGGACGAGTGCTTCGTGAAGGTGCCGCTCGGCACCGAGGCGCTCGCCGGTTTCGCGCCCGGCCAGCCGGTCGCGCTCGAGTTTGCGCCCGAACATCTGCGCGTGTTCGCGTGAAGACGACCGGGCCGCGCCATGCGTGCTGAAGGCCCGGCAAGACAAACCACCAAGGAGAAGGGACTCACCATGAAGAAGATCGGCAACATGCGCGTTGCGGCGGTCGCGGCCACGCTCGCACTCTCGTTCGGCGCGGCGCACGCGGCGGAACTCACGGTCGTGAACTTTGGCGGCGCGAATGGCAACGCGCAGAAGGCGGCCTTCAACGAGCCGTACCAGGCGCAGTCGGGCACGAAGATCGCCACCGTCGAATACAACGGCGAGCAGGCCAAGGTCAAGGCGATGGTCGAAGCGAAGCACGTCAACTGGGACGTGGTCGAAGTCGAAACCGGCGATATCGCGCGCGGCTGCGACGAAGGCCTGTACGAGAAGCTCGACTGGTCGAAGCTCGGCAACAAGAGCGACTTCATGAAGGCGGCGCAGCAGCCGTGCGGCGCGGGCTTCTTCGTGTGGTCCACGGCGCTGGCCTATAACGCCGACAAACTCAAGACCGCGCCCGCGAGCTGGGCCGACTTCTGGGACACCAAGAAATTCCCGGGCAAGCGCGGCATGCGCAAGGGCGCGCAGTACAACCTCGAATTCGCGCTGATGGCCGACGGCGTGGCGCCGCAGGACGTCTACAAGGTGCTCTCGACGAAGGCGGGCCAGGACCGCGCGTTCAAGAAGCTCGACGAACTCAAGCCGAATATCCAGTGGTGGGAAGCGGGCGCGCAGCCGCCGCAGTTCCTCGTCGCCGGCGACGTGGTGATGTCCACGGCGTTCAATGGCCGTATCGACGCCGCGCAGCGCGAAGGCAAGAACCTCAAGGTCGTGTGGAACGGCAGCATCTACGATCTGGACTACTGGGCAATTCCGAAGGGCACGCCGAACAAGGACGCGGCGCTCAAGTACATTGCCTACACGCTCTCGCCGAAGCCGCAGCAGGAATACGCGAAGCACATCGCCTACGGTCCGGTGAACGAAAACGCGATCAAGGCGCTCGACGCGAAGACGCTGGCCAATCTGCCGAATTCGCCCGCCAACGGCAAGAACGCGGTGCAGCAGAACCTCACGTTCTGGACCGACCACGGCGACGAACTGGAGCAGCGTTTCGCTTCGTGGGCAGCGAAGTAAGCGTGGGGATCAACGCGTCGATCAAAGCATGATCGGCGCGTGAACCGTTGACGTACCCGTTGTGCGGCGCGTGCCGCACGACGGCGGCAGTGCAGGAGACCTGATGTGACAACGATGACAAGCGCAACCCACGTAGCCGATGACGCCGGCGAATCGAGCGCGCGCCTCAAGCGCGAACTGCGCCTCGCGCAGGCGAAGAAGCGCACGATGGCGCTGCTGCTGGTCGCGCCGCTGGCGATTTTTCTGTTGCTGATTTTCGTCGTGCCGATTGCGGCGCTGCTCACCCGCGCCGTGCAGAATCCCGAAGTGGCCACCGCGCTGCCGCACACGGTTGCGGCGCTGCACGGCTGGGACCGCAAGAGCACGCCGCCCGATGCGGCTTACGTCGCGCTCGCGCAGGATTTGCAGGCTGTGCAGGACGGCGACGCCATGGGCGCGCTGGCCCGCCGCCTGAACGTGGAAATCGCCGGCTATCGTTCGCTGGTGGCGAAGACCGCCCGCGCCATGCCGCTCGCCGACGACGACGGCAAACCGCTCACGCTCACGCCCGCGCAGACGCACGCCAAGATCGTCGAACTCGACGACCGCTGGAACGACGTGACGTACTGGCAGGCCATCGCGAAGAATAGCGGCCGTTATTCGCCGTTCTATCTGCTCGCCTCGCTCGACCACAAGCAGGACGCGTTCGGCAGCATCGTGCCCGCCGACCCCGAGCAGCAGATCTACCTTTCCGTATTCGGCCGCACCTTCGTGATCAGCGTGTTCGTCACTCTGTTCGCGCTTGCGCTCGGCTATCCGCTCGCTTACTGGATCTCCACGCTGTCCGAGCGCCGCGCGAATCTCGTGATGATCCTCGTGCTGATTCCGTTCTGGACGTCGATTCTCGTGCGCGTGGCCGCGTGGATCGTGATCCTGCAAAGCGAGGGCCTCGTGAACAAGGCGCTGCTCGGCACCGGCATCATCTCCGCGCCGCTCGCGCTGCTGTTCAACCGCGTGGGCGTCTATATCTCGATGACGCACATTCTGCTGCCCTTCATGGTGCTGCCGCTCTACAGCGTGATGAAGTCGATTCCGCCGACGTACCAGCGCGCCGCGGTATCGCTCGGCAGCCATCCGTTCGCGGCCTTCTGGCGCGTGTATGTGCCGCAGACCTATCCGGGCATCGGCGCGGGCGTGCTGCTGGTGTTCATCCTTTCGATCGGTTACTACATCACGCCTGCGCTGCTCGGCGGTCCGGCCGACCAGATGGTGAGCTATTACGTGGCCTACTTCACGAACGTGTCGATCAACTGGGGCATGGCGTGCTCGCTCGGCGCGCTGCTGCTTGCGGCCACGACCGTGCTGTATTTCGTCTACGTGCGCTTCACGCGCACGAACCTGAGCCTCGGCTAACGGGGGCAACGACATGAAATTCGCGAAACCGCTTTTTGCGCCGCATACCTCGGGCATCGAACGCATCTGGTATTTCACGCTGCGCGGCCTCGCCGTGCTCACGCTGCTGTATCTGATCCTGCCCGTGCTGGCGATCGTGCCGCTGTCGTTTTCGTCGAGCACGTTCCTCGTTTATCCGATTCCGGGCTGGTCGCTGCGCTGGTACGAAAATCTCGTCATGTCCGACGAATGGCGCATGGCGGCGAAGAACAGCTTTATCGTCGGGCCGCTGGCGACGGTGGTGGCAACCGTGCTCGGCACGCTGGCGGCCATCGGGCTGAACAAGGCCGACTTCCGCGGCAAGTCGCTGCTGATGGCGATCCTCATTTCGCCGATGATCGTGCCCGTGGTGGTGGTGGGCGTGGGCATGTATCTGTTCTTCGCGCCGCTCGGACTGGCCAACACGTATATCGGCCTGATTCTCGCGCATGCTTCGCTGGGTGTGCCGTTCGTGGTGACGACGGTGTCCGCCACGCTCGCGGGCTTCAATCACAATCTCGTGCGCGCGAGCCTGTCGCTGGGCGCGAATCCGGTCACGACGTTCTTTCGCATCACGCTGCCCGTGATCGCGCCGGGCGTGATTTCCGGCGCGCTGTTCGCCTTCGCAACCTCGTTCGACGAAGTGGTGGTCACGCTGTTCCTCGCCGGCGCCGATCAAACGACGCTGCCGCGCCAGATGTTCACCGGTATCCGCGAAAACATCAGCCCGACCATTGCCGCGCTGGCGACCATCCTGATTGTGTTTTCCACCTGCCTGCTGCTTGCGCTCGAATGGCTGCGCGGCCGCAACGCCGCGCGTGCCGTCAAGGCATAAAAGCCCGTTGAGCAAGCGGTGAAATCGATGCCTGCCTGAAAATGTACAGGCAGGCATCGATCTACAATCACATCAGAACTTGTGACGAATGCCGACAATCGCCATCGACTGGCTGCTCGTGCCGCTGCGTCCATACGATCCGATCGAGGCGACCGCAGCCTGTAGCGTGCCGTCGGCCTTGCGCTGCGTGCCGCTGGCATGCTGATAACCGGCGAGCGCATAGACATCGGTGAGCTTCGACAGGTTATAGTCCGCGCCGATACTGATTTCGTTATACGTCGCGGACGTATCGCCCGAAGCCTTCACGAACTCATAGCCAATCCCGCCAAGAAACGCCGGCGTAAAGCGATACGCGAGAAACGTCTTGCCGACGTTGTAGTGCTGCTCGCCCGAAAAACTCGAAGCCGCATCGCTCTGATATTGCACGTTGCTATACGACGCGCCGATCAGCAGCGAACCCAGTGCGTATTGCGCGGCCGCTTCTGCCACGCCCATCGACTTCGCGCTCTGGTAACCCTGGTTGATCGGGCTGACGAATAGCGAATCCGCGCTACTGGCCCACGTCGATCGCTTGACGCCCGACGACGGTTCGTTGGTCAGGCGCATATACATGGCCGCCAGATTGAGCGGGCCGTTTGCATACGACACGCCGCCCGAGTAGGTGTAGCCCTGGCCGGTCTGACCCGCGAGACCGCTGAAACCGTAGACGACTTCGACCTGCAGACCCTTCCAGTTCGGGCTGAGGTACTTGATCGAATTGTTGACGCGCATGTCGTTATCGTTGTTGTCGATATCGCCCGGCGTCGTAAACATCGTGCTGAAGTAGTTGTCGCCGGTGATGGCCTGAATCATGTCGACCGACGCTTCATACTGACGGCCCGCCGTGAGCGTGCCCCAGTCCGCGCTGCTCAAACCCACAAAGGCGCGGCGGCCAAACAGGCGCGAACCCTGGCCCGCTGCGCCGGTATTGATATTGAAACCGCTTTCCAGCTGGAACACGGATTTCAGACCGCCGCCCAGATCCTCCGAACCTTTGAGGCCCCAACGGCTGCCGCTCAGGTTGCCGCTGGACATCGTCACGGCATTCTTGCTGCCGCTTGCGTGGTTGACGTACGCAATACCGGTGTCGGCAACGCCATAGAGTGTCACGCTGTTCTGCGCGTGAGCGAGGCTGGCACCTGCAAAAAGTGCGACGGATACACCGGCGCCTAACGTGTTTCGGGCGGTCTTCTTCATTTGCGTACTCCAGGCTGTAGAGTGTGGTTGGAAATTCGTAGTCCAGATTTATTGGTCAGTCATTCGAGGCAAGCAACGTCATCGCAGACTGCCATCGCCTCGTGAGGGCGATTCGATTCAGAGGCTCAATTGGAGCACGCTAAAACTGCGGATTCGTTCTGTATAAAATCGCCAGACACGCGATTACTGTGCTTTCAGGCTGCGATTCGGCATATGCTGCCGTTTTCGCCATAAGAGGGCGGGGCGCACCACCGTTTATCCGCGATGTACAAAAGTTGGGAATGCGAATAAATAAAAATCCCCAGCAGTTGCCCGCTGGGGATTGAGGTGATTCGAGGTGCGACTCAGGCGCTCAATAACCGAAATCGGCGGTATAAACGTGTTCCAGCGCCTGTCCCGCGCGGTCGGCGAGAATCGTTTTGACGACCTGCCTGGCTTTGCTTTCGCGCGACACCGCAGAAGCAATATGCGAACTCACCCACAGTCTGGGGTGTTGCCACAGCGGATCATTCGGCGCGAGCGGTTCGGTATCGAATACGTCGAGAAACGCGCTGTGCAGATGCCCGGCATCGAGGCTCGCCACTACGGCCTGAAGATCGACTTGCGGTGCGCGTCCCACGTTGATCAGCGACGCACCGCGCGGCAGCGCAGCCAGAAAACCGCTGTCGATCAAACCGCGCGTGGCGGGCGTATCGGGAAGCAGATTGACGACGATATCCGCGCCCGCAACGCAGGCGTGCAGCCCGTCGTCGCCGGCAAAGCTCTCGCACTGCGCGATCTGCTTGGGCGTGCGCGCCCAGCCTTTGACGCGAAAGCCATTGACCGCGAGCCGCTGGGCGCACGCCACGCCCAGATTGCCCAGGCCGAGAATCGCCACGGTGGTTTCGCTCGCGCGCCGGCCAACGAGGCCTTCGTCCCAGCGCCGCGCCATTTGCGCTTCGCGCAACAGCGGAAAGTCGCGCACGATGGCATAGGCGCAGGCGGTGACGAAGTCCGCCATGCGCTCGCCGGTTTCGGGCGTCACCATCCGCACGATCGGCAAATGCGCGGGCACCGAAGGATCGCGGGTAATGTGGTCCACGCCCGCGGCGCTGCTCAGGATCGCGCGCAGGGCGGGAAACTGGGCGAGGCGTCCGGGCGTCGGTTCCCAGACCATGGCGTATTCGACTTTCGCGGGATCGAGCGCCGGATCGTCCCAACCGACGATTTCCAGTTCGGGCAACAGTTCGCGGTAGAGCGACCGCCATTGCGGCAGCGCTTCCGGTCCGCCCGATTTGACGACCATTAGCATGGATAGGTCCATATGAAATGCGCCTGGGTCCGGTCGCGAAGCCGTTCTCGAACGCGCTCCCGAACCCAGGCGTGGCCTTAGCGGGCCTAAGCGGGCCTTGGCGGACTTTAGCGCGCCTTGGCCGATACCTTCGTTACCGCGTTGCGCAGGATCGTCAGTGCTTCGTCGAGGATTGCGTCGCTCACGGTCAACGGCGCCAGCAGACGCACCGTGTTGCGGTGCACGCCGCATTTAATCACGAGCAGGCCGTCTTCACGGCATTGATCGATGACGGCCTGGGCGAAATCGGCGTCGGGCTGGAACGGATCGCCGCCGCGCACGAATTCGAGCGCCGCCATCGGGCCGAGGCCGCGCACCGTGCCGATCGCGGCGTGATCGCGCGCGATCTGTTCAAGACCCGCGTGCATCTTCGCGCCGAGCGCGCGGCCCTTCGCCAGCAGCTGTTCTTCTTCGAACACGTCGAGCACCGCAAGCGCCGCCGCGCAGCCCAGCGGGTTGCCGCCATACGTGCCGCCCAGGCCGCCGGGCAGCGGCGCGTCCATGATCTCCGCACGGCCGACGATACCCGAAATCGGCAGGCCGCCCGCAAGGCTCTTGGCAACCGTGATGACATCGGGCTGGATACCGAAGTGCTGGAAACCGAACATCTCGCCGGTGCGCCCGAAGCCCGCCTGGATTTCGTCGCAGATCAGCACGATGCCGTGGCGCGTCGTCAGTTCGCGCAGCGCCTGCATGAACTCCTTGCCCGCCGGGAGGAAACCGCCGTCGCCTTGCACCGGCTCCAGAATGATCGCGGCGACGCGCTCCGGCGCGATCTGCGTGGCGAACAGATCTTCGAGCGAGCGGATCGCATCGGCGGCGCTGAAGTTGCGGTAGGCGTCGGGATAGGGCGTGTGATAGACCTCGCCCGCCATCGGACCGAAATTCTGCTTGTACGGCGCGCTCATGCCGGTGAGCGTCGAGCCCAGCAGCGTGCGGCCATGAAAGCCGCCACGGAAGGCGATCACGCCCGGCACCTTGCGCCAGGCGCGCGCGACCTTGATGGCGTTCTCGACGGCTTCCGCGCCGGTGGTCGAAAAGAACGACTTGTAGTGTTCGCCGTTGCCCACGAGCGTGTTCAGGCGTTCGGCCAGTTGCGTGTAGACCTCGTAGCCCACCACCTGGAAGGCGGCGTGCGTAACCTTCGCCATCTGCTTCTGCACGGCTTCGATCACGCGCGGATGGCTATGGCCGATGTTCTGCACGCCAATCCCGCCGACGAAATCGATAAAGCGGCGGCCTTCGACGTCCCACAGTTCCGCGCCTTGCGCCTTGTCGACGAACAGCGGATGAGCGGTGACGACGCCGCGCGGCACGTGATGCTGGCGATGTTCGATGAGGGTTGGGTTGTCGCGGGTCATGTCAGGTTCTCTCTTGAGGGTGCGTTACCGCATTCAGACGGTGTTGAGCAAAGGTGAATGAGTCATGTCAAAGGCTGGCCGCTACGCGGAATCGTCCGGGCCGGAGCGCACAGGCGGGTTCGCATTGGCGATTGCCTGCGCGAGATGCTGCGCCGTGCGGCCGGTGAGCTTGCCGATCTGCGTGCGGCAACTGAAACCGTCGGCGACCACGATGGCGTTGGCGGGGAGCGCCGCGAGCTTCGGCACCAGTTCCTTTTCGCCGACGGCTTTCGCCACTTCCGCGGTCTTGTGGTGATAGCCGAATGCGCCGGCCATACCGCAACAACCGGTATCGAGCACTTTCGCGCCGAGGTTTTTCTCCGCGCCCGCGCCGCCGCATGCTCGCTGATGGCAGTGCGTGTGCACATGCACAGGCTCTGCGCCATGGCTCGCGCCGGGCAGGTCTTTAGGCAACTTCAGCCCACGTTTCTGGGCATATTCCGCCACGGTGATGCACGCGGCGGACAGATCGCGCGCAAGTTGACCGGCTTCGGCATCGTGGCCGATCAAGGCCAGCATTTCGTCGCGGAACACGGAAAGGCAGCTAGGTTCGAGAATCAGCACGGGGACGCCGGCGGCAACCGGCGCGCGCATCATCTCGACGATGTCGAGCAGGTTCTTCTTCGCCGCGTCGAGCAGGCCGACGTCGTAGAGCGGACGCCCGCAGCAGACATGACGCGGCGTGAGGCGCGGCGTGCCGCCTGCGGCTTCGACCACGCGCAAGGCGGCGTCGAGCACGGCGGGCGAGAAGCCGTTGTTGAACGTGTCGGTCCAGACGACCACGTCCTGCGCGCCGAAGTGGCGCGGCCACGGCGCGATGAGCTTTTTCGCCGCTGGCGTGTCGCGAAAGGCCTGCCGCGCGACAGGCGGAAACGCGGCGCCCGGCGCGAGACCAAAGCGCTGCGATGCCTTCCTGACGAACGGCTGGCGCATTGCACCGTTAACGAGCCCGCTCACACGCGTGGCAACCGGCAGCCACGCGCCGATGCGGCCCACCGCCGCCTCCATCAACGGACGGCGGCGCGTCTTGTAATAGCGGTGCAGGAACTCCGCGCGATACTTCGGGATATCCACGTGCGTGGGGCAATCGTTCTTGCAGCCCTTGCATGACAGACACAGATCCATCGATTCCTTGACGGCTTCGGCGTTGGACGTTTCGTCAATCACCTCGCCGTTGAGCATCTCGAAGAAGAGGCGGGCGCGGCCGCGCGTGGAATTGCGCTCCTCGCGGGTGGCCTTGAAGCTCGGGCACATCGTCCCGCCGTCCATCGAGCGGCACTTGCCCATGCCGATACAGCGTTCGGTTTCGCGTCCGTAGCCGCGTTCTGCGGGCACATCGGCGGGCGCGTCATTGCTATCGGTTTGAGCCGCCATCGGATACGTGAACATGCCTTTCACGTTGCCCTGGCGGTACTGCGGGCCCATACGCAGGTTTTCGTCCACCGGCATGGCGTCGATCAGCTTGCCGGGGTTCATCAGCCCTTGCGGGTCCCACAGCGCCTTGAATTCGCGGAACGCCTGCATGAGGCGCGGCGTGTACATCAGGTGCAGGAATTCGCCCTTGGCCTGACCGTCGCCGTGTTCGCCGGAGAGCGAGCCCTGATACTTGACCACGAGGCGCGCGGCTTCATCGAGAAACGAGCGCCAGTCGCGCACGCCCGTGGCCGAGCGCAGATCGAAGGTAATGCGCGAATGAATGCAGCCATCGCCGAAATGGCCGTACAGATTGGTCTTGTAGCCGTAGCGCGCCACCAGCGCGGTGAATTCGCGCAGATACGCACCGAGCAGCGCGGGCTCGACGGCGGCGTCTTCCCAGCCGACCACCGGGTCGGGCGCTGAAGGATCGCGCGACAGCGAAGTCGCGGATGCGCCGGTTTCGCGTATCGTCCACAGCCGGTTCATCAAGGCCGCGTCTTCGACGAAACGCACGCTCGGGCGTTGCGGAAATTGCTGCGCGGCCTCGGCCATCGCGCGCGCCTGGGCGATGGCGGCTTCGCGCGTGCTCGCGCCGAATTCGACCAGCAGCCAGGCGTCGCCCGCCGGCAGTTCGGCGATGTCGTCGAGCTTGAGCCCCAACGCCTTGAGGCCGCCGACGATGCCCTGGTCCAGCCCTTCCATCGCAATTGCGCCCAGCGGCAGCAGATGCGGCACGCTATCGGCCGCATCGAAAATCGTCTCGAAGCCGAGCACGACCAGCACGCGCTCGGGCCGTCCTTCGACCAGCGTGACCTGCGCGCGCATCGTGGTGGCCAGCGTGCCTTCGCTGCCGACCAGCGCACGCGCGATATTGAAGCCGTTCTCCGGCAGCAGTTGATCGAGGTTGTAACCCGAGACGCGGCGCTTGAGCTTCGGAAAGCCCGCGCGGATATCGTCCGCGTAGCGTTCGGCCAGTTCGCGCAGACCCTTGACGATGCGCGCGCGCTCGCCGCCTGCGGCGAGATGGTCGGCGTAAGCGGCGTCGTCGGTCGGGCCGACCCAGAAGCGCGCGCCGGTTGCCGTCAGCACGTCGAGCCGTTCGATGTTCTCGACGGTCTTGCCCGCCATCACCGAATGCGCGCCGCACGAGTTGTTGCCGATCATGCCGCCCAGCGTGCAGCGGCTATGCGTGGCGGGATCGGGGCCAAAGGTCAGACCGTGCGTGGCCGCGGCTTTTTTCAGCTGATCGCAGATCACGCCCGGTTGCACGATGGCGTGACCGCTTGTGGCATCGATGGCTTCAATCGCGTGCAGATACTTCGAATGATCGATACAGATGGCGGCGTTGACGGCCTGACCGCACATCGACGTGCCCGCGCCGCGCGGCAGGATCGCCACGCCGAGTTTCGCGCACAGTTCGACGGTGGTTTTGAAATCGTCGATAGTGCGTGGAATCACGACGCCGATGGGCGGCTGGCGGTAATTCGATGCCTCCGACGCATACATCGCGCGCGTGGCCGGATCGAAGCGGATCTCTGCCGTGGTCTGCGTTTCGAGTTGCTGACGCAGCATCAGCATCTGGTTGAGATCCGGCGCGCCGGCGGTCTTGAGTCGTGTCATGGAGCGGTATGCGATGGGTGGCCAGTGCGGCGTTTTCCACTACGAAGCAGCGTTGCCGCGTTGCTGCAACTGAAGCAGCACGTGAAGCAGTATAGAAATGCCGCGTGTGCACAAATAATTGAAAACGCCCCTGGCCACAGCACCACATATCGAAATGGGCGGTCGAAACAGCAGAATGCACAGCGCTGGATCTGGCCGCCCGTCGTGTGCAGGCTCAGTCCAGCTGGCCCTGGCAGACGTACTTGATGTGCATGTATTCCTCGAGGCCGTGCGTCGAGCCTTCGCGGCCGTAACCGGAATCCTTCACGCCGCCGAACGGAGCGGCTTCGGCGGCGAGCGCGCCTTCGTTGACGCCGACAATGCCGCTTTCCAGCGCGTCCGCGAGACGCCAGATGCGGCGCACGTCGGTCGAGTAGAAGTAGGCGGCGAGACCGAACGGCGTGGCATTGGCCTGGGCGATCACATCGGCTTCGGTTTCGAAGCGCGTGACCGGCACGACCGGGCCGAAGGTTTCCTCGCACGAGCAATCCATCGACGGCGTGGCGTGGATCAGCACGGTCGGCGCGAAATAGTTCGCCGAGGTGCACTGTTCCGACTGCACGCGCGTACCGCCCACGACCACTTTCGCGCCGTTTTCCACGGCATTGCGCACGTGACGCTCGATCTTTTCGACCGCGCGCGCATTGATCATCGGGCCGATCTGCGAGCTGGCGCTGGTGGCCGGACCGACTACCAGTGCGCCGACCCGCGCGGCCAGCTTCTCGACGAAGGCGTCATGCACGCCCGCCTGCACGTAGACGCGGTTCGGGCACACGCAGGTCTGCCCGCCGTTGCGGAACTTCGAGATCATCAGGCCTTCGACGGCGGCGTCGAGATCGGCATCGTCGAACACGATAAACGGCGCGTTGCCGCCCAGTTCGAGCGAGAGCTTCTTGAGCGTGTCGGCGCTGCGGCGCGCGAGATGCTTGCCCACCGGCGTCGATCCCGTGAAGGTGATCTTGCGCACGCGCGCATCGTCGAGCCAGACATCGACCACGGCGGGCGTGTTCTCGCGCGAGGCGGTGACGATGTTCAGCACGCCCGCGGGCACGCCGGCTTGTTCGGCGAGCTTGACCAGCGCGAGCGACGTGAGCGGCGTGTCTTCGGCGGGCTTGCACACGACCGTGCAACCGGCGGCCAGCGCCGGGGCGATCTTGCGCGCGATCATCGCGGCCGGGAAATTCCACGGCGTGACGGCGGCGATCACGCCCACCGGTTCGCGCAGCGCATACATGCGGCGGCCCGGCACCGGCGCCGGAATGATCTCGCCGTTCGTGCGGGTGGCTTCTTCGGCGAACCATTCGACGTAGCTGGCGGCGTACAGCACTTCGCCCTTGCCTTCGGCGAGCGGCTTGCCCTGTTCGCGCGAGATCAGTTTGCCGAGGTCTTCGGTATGCGCAACGATCAGATCGTTCCAGCGCTTGATGATGGCGGCGCGCTGCTTGGCCGGCACCTTGCGCCAGGACGCGAACGCTTTCTGTGCGGCATCGACGGCGCGTTTTGCGTCTTCAGCGCCGCTGTTGGGCACCTGCGTGAACACGGCGTCGGTGGCCGGATCGCTGACCGGGAAGGTGGTGCCGTCGGCGGCGTCCACCCACGCGCCATCGATATAGTTGCGGCCCGGCAGCAGGGAGTCGTTGCTGATGCTCAGAGACATGGTGCTTTCCTTGATCTCGTGAAGAGTGAGGGGTTTCAGTCGCGTGTCGATGCGCTTGAGCGATCACGCGGCGATTTCGGTTTTCGGCAACTGGACTTCGTCGATCCAGCCGCGTCGCAGTTCGGGCACGGAGCGCGAAAGCAGTTCGTAGTACGGATGATGCGGGCCGCGCTCGTAGTCTTCGCGCGCGACCTGGGTGACCTTGCGGCCGTGCTGCATGACGACGATTTCATCGCAGATCGCGCGCACCGTATGCAGGTCGTGGCTGATGAAGAGATACGACACGCCCAGATCCTTGCGCAGATCGGCCATCAGATCGAGCACGGCCGCGCCCACCACGGTGTCGAGCGCCGACGTGACTTCGTCGCACAGCAGCAGATCGGGCTCGGCGGCCAGCGCGCGGGCGAGGTTGACACGCTGCTTCTGGCCGCCCGAGAGCGCGGCCGGCGCACGCTCCATCAGCGTGCGGGGCAGGCGCACCATGTCGAGCAGTTGCGCGATGCGCGTGCGCAGCGGCTTGCCCTGCAGGCCGTGATAGAACTGCAGCGGCCGGGCGAGAATGCGCTCGATGGTATGCGCGGGGTTCAGCGCGGTGTCGGCGATCTGGAACACGATCTGGATGCGGCGCAGCTCGTCGCGGCTGCGCTTGTCGAGTTGCGGCGACATGGGCTTGCCGTCGAACGCAATGCGCCCTTCGAACGGCGCGATCAGACCAGCCACGGCGCGCGCGAGCGTGGTCTTGCCCGAACCCGATTCGCCGATCACGCCGATCGCCTGACCACGGTAGAGCTTGAGATCGACTTTATCGAGGATGCGGTTTTGCGGGCGGCCCTGCGCGTCGAGCGGGCCGTAGCCCGCGCACAGCGCGTCGATCTGCAGCAAAGGTTGCGGGGCCATACGCGTGCCGTCGGGGTCCGCGCGCAGCAGCGGGGCGTCGGCGCGCGCAGGCGTCTGAACGCGGGTGTCGTCATCGCAAGTCGCCGCGTGACGCTCCTTCGGGCGCGCGGCGGCCAGCAGGCTGCGCGTGTAGTCGTCTTCGGGCGCGTGCAGGATCTGGTCCGACTCGCCGTATTCGCGCATCTTGCCGTGGCGCAGCACGAGGATGTGATCGGCGACCTGCGCGACCACGGCCAGATCGTGGCTGACATACACGGCGCTGGTCTTGCGCTGCTGCACCACGCGGCGGAAGGCGCGCAGCACTTCGACCTGCGTGGTCACGTCGAGCGCCGTGGTGGGTTCGTCGAGGATCACGAGATCGGGGTCGGTGATCAGCGCCATCGCGGCCATCAGCCGTTGCAATTGCCCGCCCGACACCTGATGCGGATAACGCGCGCCGATGGTTTCCGGGTTCGGCAAGGCGAGTTCGCGGAACAGTTCGACGGCGCGCTTTTCGGCTTCCGCGCGCGGCATCGTGCCGTGAATGCGGGCCGGTTCGACCACCTGATCCATGATCGTGCGCGACGGATTGAACGACGCCGACGCGCTCTGCGCGATATACGTGACCACGCGACCGCGCAGCGCGCGCTGCGCGGCGGCATCGAGCGCGACGACATTACGCCCGCCGACATCGACGATACTGTCCGGCGCAATCGCGCAACCGTCGCGCGCGTAGCCCATCAGGGCGAGCGCCGTGGTGGTCTTGCCGGAGCCGGATTCACCGATCAGCGCGAGCACCTGGCCCGGCGCGATATCGAAGGCGAGACGATCCACCAGCACCGCTTCGCCCGCCATGATGGTCAGGTCTTTGACATGAATTGCCGCGCCCATTTAGCGTGCCTCCTCGTCGGCTGCGTTCGCGATCTGCGCGCGCCGCGTAGCGTTGAATTTTTCGTTGAGCCGGGCCTGACGGCGGGCATCGCGGCTCGCCTTGCGCGCGCCGCCCGGCAGGTTGTCGATCACCAGATTCACGGCGATCGTCAGGCTGGCGATGGCCAGCGCCGGTGCGATCACGGCGAGCGCGCCTTCGGCGAGACCGTCGAGGTTTTCGCGCACGAGCGAGCCCCAGTCGGCGTCCGGCGGCTGGATGCCGAGACCCAGGAAGCTCAGGCTCGCGAGCAGCAGCACGACGTAGACGAAACGCAGCCCCAGATCGGCGAGCATCGGGCTCAGGATATTGGGCAGGATTTCCTGCAGCATGATGTAGGCCGTGCCTTCGCCGCGCGTGCGGGCAACCGCGATGTAATCCATCGCGTGGATGTTGACGGCGAGCGAGCGGGCGATGCGGTAGGCGCCGGGCAGATAGATGATCGCCGCCGTCGCGGTCAGCATGACGGTGGAGGAGCCGAACGCCGCCACCATGATGAGCGCGAACATCTTGCTCGGAATTGCCGTGAGCGTATCGAGCGTGCGGCTCATGGCGGCGTCGAGCTTCGGACCGCCGACGATCGCCAGCAGCGCCAGCGCAGTACCGATGCCGCTGGCCAGCAGCGTTGCGATCAGCGCGAGTCCCACGGTGTAGCGCGCGCCCATCATCACGCGGTCGAGCATGTCGCGGCCGAGGTAATCGGTGCCGAGCAGATGCTGGGCGCTCGCGCCCGCGAAAATCTGCACGTTGTCGGGCGACGCGCTGCTGCCGTCACCGGCCAGCGGCCCGGCGATGGCGGCGGCGATCCACACCAGCACGATCGCTAGACCGATCCAGCCGGGCACGCCCAGGCCGCCCAGCGTGCGGCGCAGGTGAATGAAGCGCGGGTGCGCGCTCAGGTCGGCCACGGCGTCGGCCGAAGGTGGCGCGAGTTTGCCCTCAGAGGTCGATTGGGTCATCTTCTTGAACTCCACAAGCGAAAGGGTGATGACGCGTTAGCGATGGCGCAGGCGCGGATTGCCGAGAATCCCGCAGACATCCGCGAGCGTGACGAGCACGAGATAGGCGAAGCAGAAAATCATCGCGCAGGCCTGCACGACCGGCATGTCGCGCTGGCTGACGCTATCGACCATCAGCTTGGCGATGCCCGGATAGTTGAAGACCGTCTCGATGATGATCACGCCGCCCAGCAGATACGAAAGGCTCAGCGCCACCGCATTGGCGATCGGGCCGATCGCGTTGGGCAGCGCATGGAACATCACCATGCGGAACGACGTCGCGCCCTTGAGCCGCACCATTTCGATGTACGGCGCCTTCAACTGGTCGATCAGCGCGGCGCGCGTCATGCGCACCATCTGCGCGACGATCACGCAGCACAGACACATCACCGGCATGGCGAGCGCGCGCAGCACGCGGCCGAACGGCGCGCCATCGTCGAGGTAGGCGAGCGCGGGCAGCCATTGCAGCTTGACTGCGAACAGCAGCACGGCGAGCGAGGCGACCAGGAATTCCGGCACCGACACCACTGCCAGCACGCCGACGCTAACCGTGCGGTCGAACGCGCGCCCGCGCAGCACGGCGCACAGAATGCCGAGCGCCAGCGCGATCGGCACGGAAACCAGCGTGGTGATGCCCGCGAGCAGCAGCGAATGCGACAGGCGGTCGCCAACGAGGCTCGACACGCTCAGATGCGTGAGCATCGATTCGCCCGCGTGGCCCGTGAGCATGCCGGTGAGCCAGTGCCAGTAGCGCACCGGCGCGGGCACGTCGAGACCCATCTGCGCGCGCAATGCCGCCACCGCTTCGGGCGTGGCGTCCTGGCCGAGCTGCGATTGCGCGGCGTCGCCGGGCAGTACCGCGGTGATCGCGAACACGATGGCGGAGATCGCGAGTAGCGATAGAACGGCAGCGCCCACGCGGCGCGCCAGCAGGCGAACAATCACAGTGTTCATGTCGGACACCCCTCAAATGGACCGCTCGCCGCGCATCCCTGCGATGCACGGCGCTTTTTGTTTCGCTGTTTGCCTCGACGCGCGATCAGGCCGACAGCCATACGTGCTCGCCGAACGAATAACCCATCATGCCGCCCAGCGGAATCGGCGAAAGGCCTTGCAGTTTCTTGCTGTGACCGTCGATGGTCGCGAGGAACAGCGGAATGCCGATGCCGGAGTCGCTGCGGATCATCGTCTGCATATCGGCGTAAATCTGCTTGCGTTTGGCCACGTCCATTTCGGCGCGCGCCGTGAGCAGCAACTGGTCGAACTTCGGATTCTTCCAGCGCGATTCGTTCCAGGGCGCATCCGACTTGAAGAACTGCGTGAACAGCGTGTCGGCGTTCGGGCGCGGATTGACCGTGCCGAAACCCACCGGCGCGCTCAGCCAGTAGTTCGACCAGAAGCCGTCGGCGGGCATGCGCTTGACGTCCAGATTCAGGCCCACCTTGCGCGCCGTCTGTTGCAGGATCAGCGCCATGTCGACCGAATACATCGCGGCGGGCGAGGCGACCACGGGAATCGGCGTGCTGCCCAGATTGGCCTTGGCGAGGTAGAACTTCGCCTTGTCCAGATCCATCTGCGTTTGCGGCAGGCCCGGCGTGTAGAAGCGGTTGGTCGGATCGATCGGCTGATCGTTGCCGGTGACCGCATAGCCGAGCGCGATCGACTGCTTCATCAGGTTACGGTCGAGCAGCAGCTTCATGGCCTGCACGAAGTTCGGGTTGGCGCCGGGGCCGCTGTCGCGATGCATGATCAGATCGGTGTACTGACCCGACTGCGTGACGAACACGCTGGCATTCGACGAACCTTTCACGCGCGCCACCGAGCGCGGGTTGATCGACGCGACCAGATCCATGTCGCCGGAGAGCAGCGCATTGACGCGCGCGCTTTCGTCGCCGATCCCCACGAATTCGATTTCGTCGAGATAGGGCAGGCCCGGTTTCCAGTAATTCGGATTGCGAACCATGATCGAGCGTACGCCCGGCTGGAAGGTTTGCAGCTTGAACGGACCCGTGCCGATGCCTTTCGAAAAATCGGTCGTGCCGTCCTTGACGATATGGAAATAGAACGTGCCGAGAATCACCGGCAGATCCGCATTGGGCGCGGAGAGCGTCACCGTGACTTCGTTCGGGCCGCTGGCCTTCACGCTGTCGATCTGGTCGACCAGCGTCTTTGCTTTCGAGGCGACGGCCGGGTCTTTGTGGCGCATGATCGAGAACACCACGTCGGCGGGCGAGAGCGCCTTGCCGTCGTGGAAGGTCACGCCCTTGCGCAGCGCGAACACCCAGACGCGCGCATCGGTGGTGGTGAACGATTCGGCCAGCGCCGGACGCGGCGCGAGCGTGGCGTCGAGTTCGACCAGATTGTTGTAGAGCATCGTGCCGCGGCAATAGTCGGTCTTGTTCGACTGTTTGGCCGGGTCCAGCGTGTCGTTCGCCGAGCCGTTGTCACCCGCGACGCGAATCTTGCCGCCCTTGCGCGGCGTCTGTGCATATGCAGTGCCCGCCACGCCGGCGAGCGTGCCGGCCATCGCGAGTTGCATGCCGCCTGCCGCGAGCATGCGCAGCACGTCGCGACGGGTTGCGCCGTGTTGGAGAGCGCCGATCAGACGATCCGATTCCGGTGCGCCAACGAGAGTTTCGAGTTTTTTACGTTCAGACATGGCTACACGTTCCTGGAGGCAAAATCATGGTTGAAAACGGAATGCGCTTGCGCGGGGCGTCAGGCAATGGCGTCTTTCATCTTGTAGTAGAGGCCGATCAAAGGCAGGAACCACGGCGGCCCGAAATGGCCCGGCACCGCCGGCCAGTCGCGCCCTGACCACGGATTGGCCGCGCGCTCGCCGAGCATCGTGCGGGCGATGCAGCGGCCCGTATGCGTGGACATCTGCGTGCCGTGGCCGCTGAAACCCAGCGCATAGAAGAGGCCGTCGCGCTCGCCCGCATGGGGCAGGCGGTCCTGCGTCATATCGACGATGCCACCCCAGCAATGCGTGAGCGGCACGTCGGCGAGTTGCGGGAAAGTGGCCAGCAGGCCTTCGCGCAGGATCTTTCCGCTGGTGGCATCCGATTGCGGATTGGACACCGCGAAACGCGCGCGGCCGCCGAAGATCAGCCGATGATCGGGCGACACGCGGAAGTAGTGATGCAGATTCGAGGTCGTGACATAGGTGCGGCGCTCGCGCAGCAGCGCGCGTGCGCGGGCTTCGCCCAGCGGCGCGCTCGCCACGATAAAACTGCCAATTGGCACCACGCGGCGGCGAATCCAGCCGAAGCTGCCGTAGTTGCCGTGGCGCGTCGCGCCGGTGGCGAGCAGCACCTTGCCGGCCTGCACGGTGCCGCGCGCGGTCTGCACGCGATAGCCGTGCGCCGTGTTCGCGATGCGCTCCAGACGCAGGGCGGCCGTGCGCGTATGAATCTGCGCACCCGCACGTCGTGCGGCTTCGGCGAGACCCTTGCCGAAGCGGCCCATATGCATCTGGGCGCTCTTTTTATAGAGCAGGCCGCCGTGGTAGCTGTCGCTATCGACTTCGGCGCGCACGGTATGGCGATCGAGCAGTTCGATGTCGGTGTCTACGCCGTCGGCGATCAGGCGTTCGTAGCTGCGCGCGAGCGCGTCGTAGTGGGCCGGTCGCGAGGCCAGTTTGAGCTTGCCGTGACGCATGAAATCGCAGTCGATCGCTTCTTCGCGCACGATGCGCTCGACGGTATCGACGGCCGCGTCGTAAAGCTGATAGAACGCGCGCGCTTTTTCAGCACCGATTTGCGCGGCCAGCGCCGCGTAATCGACTGCGAGACCGTTGTTCACATGGCCGCCGTTGCGGCCGGACGCTTCGGCGACCACGGTATCGTTGGCTTCGAGCACCACCACGCGCGCGCCGGCGTGAGCCAGCGTCAGCGCTGCGGAGAGCCCGCAGAAGCCGGCTCCGATCACCACCACGTCTGCGCTGGACGGCAGCGGCGCGGCGGTGTGCTCCGTTAGCTCGACACCTTCCTTCCAATACGAATCGAGTTTCATCGACTGATGCGATCTCCAGGTTCAACCAGGGTGAGGCGGTAATGACCGCCCGGGTGAAGAGCAGTGATGAAATTGAATCACGCCAAAACGGAGGCTTCGCATCGTATTGGCCGGGTCACACAGCGGGAACTACGGTTTATGGGGGGCTCGACAGCATTGTTTGCCGTGCAGCGGAAATGATGTGCTGGATGCTGTTTGATTGAGCAACGGCGCAAAAAAATACGCGGAGATGCTATTGAGGTTTGTGCTGATGGACGTTGTTTTCGGGTGAAAAACATGTGGCGTTTTTCCTATCGCGCGCAAATTCCGGCGGGCGATCATGGGGCTGATAAAACCATTCGACCTTCATGAACGATTCAAACAGACATGAGCGGGTAGACGCGGCGCGCTTTTCGCTGCGCGATCTGTGCGAGGCGGACTTGCCCGCCGCGCAGCGCTTTTCCGAAGAAGCGGGTTGGCCGCATCGGCTGAGCGACTGGCAGTCGCTGAGTGCGCTCGGCACGGGCCGGGTCGTGATGTGCGACGGCCAGATCGCTTCGCTCGGGCAGATTTTCGTGTGGGACGAGCACGCGGCTTCGATCAGCCTGCTGGTTTCGGATGCGGCGCATCGCGCGGGCGAAGCCGAAGCCGTGCTGCTGCGCGATCTCATCGAACGTGCGGGCGCGCGCAGCGTCACCGTGCATGCGTTTGGCCACTGGCGGCAGGCGGTCGAACGCTTTGGCTTTCGCGAGAGCGGCGCGGTGCTGCAGTATCAGGGCCGCCCGCGTTCGGCGCCGCTGATCGCCATTCCGGCGGGCACGCGTCTGCGCCCGGCAAGCCGCGCGGACGAAGCCGCGTTATGCGAACTCGACGCCCGCGCCAACGGCATGCGGCGCGACCGGCTGATCGCCGCGTGGCTCGATCAGCACGTCCAGGCCATCGTGCTGGACAGCGAAGCCTCGGAAGACGGCATACTGGGCTTCGCATTTCTGCGCCGCTTCGGGCGCGGTACCTTGATCGGCCCGGTGGTGGCGTCCGAGCCGCAACTGGCGCAGGCCTTGATCGCGCATCTCTGCGGCATGGCCGCCGGCAAGTTCCTGCGTCTGGACGCGGTCGAACAATACGCGGTGCCGATCGGTGCGTGGTTCGAAAGCCTTGGGTTGACCTGCGTGAATCGTGTCCCCAAAATGACACTCGGCGACGCTACGCCAGGCGCCGCCGACCTGCATACCTTTGCCGTTGCTGCTCAGGCTCTGGGTTAGACGACCCGTATCGGAACATTGGGGAAGCGCAGTATGAGTACAAATATGCAGCTGGATCGACTGGATCTGCGGATTCTGAGCCAGCTTCAAAAGAACGGACGGATGACCAATGTGGATCTCGCCGAAGCGGTTGGGCTCTCGGCGAGTCCGTGCCTGAACCGCGTCAAGCGTCTGGAGCAGGCAGGCTTCATTAGCGGCTACAGCGCGCAGATCTGTATGGAGAAGATCGGTGACATCCTGACGGTGTTCACGGAAGTGACTTTATCCGACCATCATCGCGAGGATTTCATCCGCTTCGAAAAAGCGGTGAAGGAACTGGACGAAGTGATCGAATGCCATCTGGTGAGCGGCGGCTACGATTATCTGCTGAAGGTCGTGGCGCGCGGCGTCAACCATTATCAGGAACTGATGGAAGGGCTGCTGGAGCGCAATGTGGGGATCGAGAAATACTTCAGCTATATCGTGATCAAATCGCCTTTCATCAAGACGCATTACCCGATCGAGAAAGTGTTTGGCGGCAAGGTCTGACCGCTTTCCTCTGAGTTTTTAATCGACGATGCGCTTTCATGGCGAGAGCGCATCGTTCGATTGATGTTACGGCATCCGAATCAATCTCAGGCGGCGGCCATTACCACATAGACCTTGCGCAGCGGCGTCTTGATATCCCAGACGCCCGTGGTATTGGCCGGGAAAAACAGCGTGTCGCCGGCCTTGATGGACTGCGCTTCGCCACCGGTCGGCGTGAACGTGCATTCGCCGGAGAGAATGTGCATGACTTCGGCATTGGCCAGGTGACGCGCGAAGCGTCCCACTGACACTTCCCACAGCCCCGAGCGATTGCCGCCCGACCCTTCGAGCGGCACTTCCAGCGTCTGCGTCACGCAGACCGGTTCGGTGATCGGTGCGCCTACCGGGCCCGAAGGCTTGAGGTCCTGGCATTGCGCGCTTTGCGAAAGAATGGTGATCGGCATGATGTGTCCGGGCGTTGCGCTTATTGACCGGCTTCCACAGCGTCGGCGAGTTGCGCGAGCGTGTGGAAGTGGTAGTCGGGAACCGTGTGAGCGGACTCGATCGTGCCGCCGGAGCTGGGCATGCCATGACGGCGCTCGATCCAGCAACTCGTAATGCCGAGTTCCCGTGCGATGCCGATGTCGTGATACTGGCTCTGCGCAACGTGCAGATTGTCTTCCTGACGCAAACCCCAGGCCTGTTCGAAACGGCCGCGGGCGTAGGCGAAATAGCGTGCATCCGGCTTTTCGCACAGCGCGTCGTCGCAGGCGAGCAGCATATCGAACGGCTCGCCCAGGGTCTTCGAGAAATGCGCGAGCGCCCACGTCTGTGCATTGGTCATCGTCACCAGTTTGAAGTGCTTGCGCAGGCGCTTGAGCGCTTCCACGGAGTCCGGGAACGCGGGCCATTCGGACACCGAATCACGAAAGCCTTTGGCGACTTCGTCGCTGTCGGGCAGACCCAGGCGCGGCGCGATCAGCTTCCAGCACAGTTCGAGATCGTCGGGATACCAGATCGTATCGGCACGCTTGCGCGCCTGGCGATAGGCGCCAAGGAAATCCTCGTCCGAGACTTTGGCGTCGCCCGCTACCTTGTGCAGATAGTTCAGCATGCCGCGCTCGAAATCGATCAGGGTACCGACGACGTCGAACGTCAAGACTTTGAAGCGTTTCAGACTCATGGGGTGCTCGCGGATGAAAGGGAAGAGAAGAGAGCCGACGTGTCGCCGGTTTGCTGTTGCTGAAACTGTTTAGGGCTCATGCCGCAGCTCGCTTTCATGCTGCGCGACAGATGACTCTGATCGTAGAAGCCCGACGCCTGCGCTGCGTCCACGGGCGTGCAGCCCTGGCGCAGCAGGTTTTGCGCATGTCCGACCCGAACCCGCGTCACATAGCGATGCGGCGATTCGCCGGTCAGTCCTTTGAAGAGAACGGTGAAGCGCCACATGCTCAGGCAGGCGCGCGCGGCCAGCGCCGCGACGCTCAGATCGCTGGCGGGGCTGGCGTGAATCTGCGCGATCGCGAGTTCGACGCCTGCACGCGTGCGCAGGCCGTTCAGCGCACGGATGCCGCCGCTGGGCGCGCAAGGCGCGTGGACGGCCGCTGCGTTCGTTGCGTGGGCAAGGTCGGACATGAATTTCATAGTGGAGAGCTTACGATTGCTCCGGCCACCGAAAAAACTCATTTGCCCGCGTCAGGCAGTATCAAATCGCGATCACGGAGGGTGGCTCCGTAGAAAATGCGGGGGTACTGGATGGCTTGTGCGTTGGCCAGGGAATACGCGGCGAAGAATGTGGCGAATAAGGCGGCGAAGAACGCAGGCCGTTATTCGCCCTGTGTGAATCGTCGATTCATTCGCCAGAAGAAAGCGCCGCCGCCAGCCCGAGCGACGGATACGCGCTATCCACTGCGGCCAGATCGGCGCGCATCTCCGCGACCAGCCAGTCGCGCACTTCGGCGACGATCGGCCTGAGCGGGCGTCCCGGCGCCCACGACAGACAGCACAGACGGTTCGTCACCAGCAGTTCGTCCACGGCGGGCACCAGCGCCCGCTGCGCGAGCCAGTGCATGACGACGTTGACCCAGCCGAGCGCGAGGCCCTGGCCGAGCAGCGCGGCCTGCACGACGATCGCGTAATCGTTGAAACTCAGCACGCCAGCCGCGCGCCGCGTCTCGTTCGCGAACGCAGCAAAGCGCGCGTGCCAGCCGCGCTCCTCGTCGTCCATGACGATGACGGTGTCGCCGTGCGCCAGCCAGTCCTCGCCCAGCGCGAGTTCCTGATAACGCTGATTGCACACCGGCAGCAGCACCTCAGGCATAACCCTGATGCTGTTTTCCCCCATCTCCGCTTCGTGCAGAAAACGCATGCCCAGATCGACATCGCCGAGCGGTCCGCCGATCCGGCCCGAAATCAACTGAAAGCGCAGATCCACCGAAGGAAACGCCTCGTTCAGACGGCT
The DNA here is from genome assembly GCF_017104965.1 of Paraburkholderia sp. Ac-20340. GTDB lineage: Bacteria > Pseudomonadota > Gammaproteobacteria > Burkholderiales > Burkholderiaceae > Paraburkholderia. The sequence goes on along the minus strand of NZ_JAAGPR010000004.1, from coordinate 121,425 downwards.
CATGCGCGGCATCAGCCAGTGCGTGGTGAAGGCGGTGGACACCGAGAGCGTAACCGGCTCGACGCCCGTGGCGCGGGCCTCGATCTCCAGAATCGCTTCCTCGATACCGTTCAGTCCCTCTGAAATCTTGCGGTACAGAATGCGGCCGTTCTCGGTCAATTCGATGCCGCCATGCACGCGCTCGAACAGGCGCACGCCAATATGGTCTTCCATGCGCGCCAGCATGCGGCTCACGGCCGGCTGGCTGACATAAAGCTCCTGCGCGGCGCGCGTGAAGTTACCGCAGCGCGCGGCCGCCTCGAAGACGAACAGCGCGTTGGCGCTCGGGAGTTTTCGGCGAAGGTTTGGCATGACCTGATGTTATGCCTGATCCAACAATTCGGGAATTGCCGTCAAAAAAATCGCCGCCTATTCTTGGTTCAACACTGACTGAAAGGCGGAGCGCGACGATGGACGCACGAGTAAAGGCAGGCGTATCGATTCGATCGGCGGTCAAACGTTATGGCCAGGTCGTTGCGCTCGACGATGTGTCGCTCGAGGTCGCGCAAGGGGAATTCGTTTCGCTGCTCGGCCCGTCGGGTTCGGGCAAGACCACGCTGCTCGGGATTCTCGGCGGTTTCGTGCAGCCGTCCAGCGGCAGCGTCTGGGTTGGCGAGCGCGACATTACATTTGCGCCGCCGCACAAGCGCGAAATTGGCATCGTGTTCCAGAACTACGCGTTGTTTCCGCACATGACGGTGGGCGAGAACGTGGCGTTCCCGCTGCGCGCCCGCCGCGAGCCGAAATCGGGCTGGGCCCGCAAGGTGGCCGATGCGCTTTCGATGGTCGAGCTGCGCGGCTACGAAAGCCGGCGTATCAGCGAGCTTTCGGGCGGCCAGCGCCAGCGCGTCGCGCTGGCCCGCGCGATGGTGTTCGAACCGCAACTGATCCTGATGGACGAACCGCTGTCCGCGCTCGACAAGCAATTGCGCGAGACGATGCAGATCGAACTGCGCCGCCTGCATCGCCGGCTTGGCGCGACGATCGTCTACGTGACGCACGACCAGCGCGAGGCGCTGACCATGAGCGATCGCGTGGCAGTCCTGAAGAACGGCAAGCTGGTGCAGATCGATACGCCCGAGCGTTTGTACGACCGGCCCTGCAATGCGTTCGTGGCGAGCTTTATCGGCGAGGCGACCTTGCTGCCGGTCACGCGCGCGGGCGACGACGCGGTGCGGCTGGGCGACGCCGTGCTGCGTTCCGCCGAACCGCTGCCGAACGCCGACAAGCTGCTGCTCGCGGTGCAGACCGAAAAGCTGGTGATCGACAGCGGCGATGCGCCGCCCGACGCCAACCGCCTGTCGGCCCGCGTGACCGAAGTGCTGTATCAGGGCGAGAGCCTGCGCGTGTTCGCGAAGCTCGCGGACGGCACCGCGCTCAGCCTGCGCCAGCCCGGCAATCACGATGCGCGGCATCGCATTCCGGCGCCCGGTTCCCCCGTTTCCGTTGCACTCAGTCCGCGCGACACGATCGTGGTACCCGCGTGAGCGCGCGCGGGTGCCGCGCATGCCGTCTTTTCAGCCAACCGTAACGCAATCAAGGACCTCTCCATGAAGCTCACCGATTTCAAGGTGCTGACGTTCGACGTCGTCGGCACGCTGATCAACTTCGAACAAGGCGTGCTGACCTCGGTTCGCCGCCTCGGCGGTCCGGCCGCGAAGGATCTGACCGACGAGCAGATTTTCGAGCCTTATCTGCGCGGCCGCGCGAAATTCTATGGCCGCTCCAGCCACGAGATGGCCAATGTGTGGCTGTCGCTGGCCGCCGAACTCGACCTGCCCGCCGATGCGACCACGGCCGCCGCCTTTCAGCGCGACGTGCTCGACTGGCCGGCATTCGAGGATTCGGTGGCGGCGCTCAAGCGGCTGCGCAAGCACTTCCGGCTGGTTGCGATGACGAACGCCGACCGCGTCGCGCTTTCCGCGTACGCCCACACGCTGGGCGACCCGTTCGACGATACGGTCTGCTGCGACGAAACCGGCGTGGCGAAGCCCGATCCGCAATTCTTCGCCTATAACCGTGGCCGTCAGGCGGCGTTCGGCTACAAGTTCGGCGAGATCCTGCACACGGCGCAGAGCCAGTATCACGACATCGGCATCGCGACGGAGCTGGGCTATTCGACCTGCTGGATCGAGCGCCGGCGCGGCCAGGCGGGTTTCGGCGGCACGCCGGTGCCCGAAAAAGTGACGACGCCGACCTTCTGCTTCCCGACGCTCGCGGCACTCGCCGATGCCGTCGAAGCCGAACTCTGCGCGGCCTGACGATGCTCGCGCCGCCGGTTTCGACCTCGCCGCAGCCGGAATCGCTCTGGCGGCATCTGGCTGGCCAGACCGCCTCGCTGGACGCGACGGTTGGCGCGGGGCCGCTCACGCGCGATCTGCAGGTCGAGGTCGCCGTGATCGGCGCCGGTTACTCCGGCCTGTGCGCCGCCCACGCGTTGCAGCAGCGCGGCGTGTCGTGCGCGGTGCTCGACGCGAATCCGGTCGGGTGGGGCGCGAGCGGGCGCAACGGCGGCGTGGTGTCGTCGAAGTTTCGCCCGTCGTTTTCGGCGATCGCGAGCGCGCATGGGATCGACGTGGCGAGGCGCATGCACCGTCTCGCGCACGAGGGCGTTCGCACGGTCGAGGCGCTGGTCGACGAATGCGGGATTGCGCGCGCGCAGTTCGAACGCACCGGCAGCCTGCGCTGCGCGCATACCGCGCGTGCGCTCGCGTCGATTGTCGCGGAAGCCGAATGGGTGCGCGCGCAACTTGGCGACCGCTCGATGACGGTGCTGTCGCGCGACGAAGTCAGCGCCGAAACCGGCTCGACCGGTTTTGTCGGCGGCGTGCTCAGCGCCGACGCCGGCACGATCCTGCCGCTCGAATACGTGCTGGGCATTGCGCGTGCGGTCGCGTCACGCGGCGTGCCGATCCACACCTCCACGCCCGTGCTCGCAATCGATCGCACGCCGGGCGTTGGCGGCGCTAGTGGCGTTACGCTGCGCACGCCAGGTGCGAACGTGCGCGCGCGCCAGGTGATCGTCGCGACAAACGCCTATTCGGACCTCACGCCCGCAACCGATGCCATGCGCCGCGAGCTGGTGCCGTTTCGCAGCGCGATGATCGCAACCGAACGCCTGCCCGCCGCGCTGGACGCGAAGCTGATGACGCAGCGGCGCAGCTACACCGAAACGCGCCGCATGATGAAGTGGTTCCGCCGCGCGGACGGCCGCATGCTGTTCGGTGGGCGCGATGCTTTCGGCAAGGAAGGGCAGGACACCGGCTTCGAGGCGCTGCGCCGGGCGATGGTCGGGCTGTTCCCGGATCTCGCCGATATTCGCGTCGAGTTTCGATGGTCCGGCTATGTCGGCATGACTTTCAATGCGCTGCCGCATGTGGGCCGCGCGAACGACGCGACGGTGTTCTGCGTCGGCTATAACGGCGCGGGCGTGGCCATGGCGAGCCTGATCGGCAAGCATGCGGCCGCGCTCGCTCTTGGCGACACGCCCGATCTTGCGCTGCTCGCGCAGGACGGTCTGCGCCCCGTGCCGTTTCACTCGCTGCGCGCGCCAGGTGTCAGAATCGTGGCCGCGTGGTATCAGTTCCTCGATGCCATGGGGGCATGATGACTACTGCCAGAGCACTTGTTACAGAGGCCGGAACCGCACCGATGCAACCCGACGAGACCGCCGCCGCGCGGCACCATCAACGCCGCGAAAACCGCACGATGCTGCTGCTGATGGCGCCCGCGCTGGCCGTGATCGTGGTCCTGCTGGTCGTGCCGCTGGCCTGGCTGTCGTGGCAGTCGGTGCGGCAGGACGGCGGCTTCACGCTCGCGAACTACTATCGCGTGTTCAGCGGCACCTATCTCGACACCTTCCTGCTCACCTTCAAGCTGAGCCTGATCGTGACCGGCGCGACGCTCCTGCTCGGCTATCCGGTGGCCTTTCTCGCGGCTTCCGTGCGGCCCAGATTCACCGCGCTGATTCTCGGCATGGTGATTCTGCCGTTCTGGACCAGCGTGCTGGTGCGTACCTATGCCTGGCTCGTGTTGCTGCAGCGCACCGGCGTCGTGAACAAGCTGCTGCTGGCTTCGGGCCTGGTCGATCGCCCCGTGCAGCTTGCCTACAACGAGTTCGGAACCATCGTGGCGATGGTGCATATCCTGCTGCCGTTCATGGTGCTGCCGCTCTATTCGGCGATGCAGAAAATCCCGACCAATCTCTCGCAGGCCGCCGCGAGTCTCGGCGCGACGCCGCTGCACGCGTTCCTGCGCGTGTTCCTGCCGCTTTCGCTGGGCGGCGTGGTGGCGGGCGTGACGCTCGTGTTCGTGCTGTGCCTGGGCTTCTACATCACGCCCGAACTGATGGGCGGCGGCAAATCGATCATGGTGTCGATGGTGGTCAGCCGCAACGTCGAAATCTACAACAGCTGGGGCGCGGCGAGTTCCGTGTGCGTGGTGCTGCTGCTGTGCGTATTCGCGATCTTCTATCTGGCGAGCCGCGTGATTCCGCTCGACAAGACCCTGGGGGCGAAATGAGACCGAACCCGTTCGTGCGCGGCGCGCTGATCGCGCTGGTGGTGCTGATTCTCGCGTTCCTGATGATTCCGGTGCTGATCGTCGTGCCGCTGTCGTTCTCGGATACGCGCTTCATGACCTTCCCGCCGCCCGCGCTGTCGCTGCGCTGGTACGAGTCGTTCTTCGGCAATCCCGAATGGCTGGCGGCGGCGCGCATCACGCTGATCGCTTCGCTGTCCGCGGCCTGTATCGCCACGCCGGTGGGCGTGGCGGCGGCCTACGCCATCGAGCACGGCGAACATCCGCTGATCCGTCCGCTCAAGACCGTGCTGATGCTGCCGATGATCGTGCCGATCATCATCGTCGCGGTGGGCGTGTTCTTCGTCTATTCGAAGTTCGGCTATGTGAATACGCTGGGCGGGCTGATTGTCGCCGATGCGATGCTCGGGCTGCCCTACGTGCTGATTTCGGTCGGCGCCGATCTGCGCTCGTTCGATCATGCCCAGGAAATGGCGGCGCGCAGCCTCGGCATGAACCGGCTGCGCAGCTTTCTGACCGTGACGCTGCCGCAGATCCGTTCGAGCGTGATCTCGGGCGCGGTGTTCGTGTTCATTCAGGCGCTCGACGAAACGGTGGTGGCGCTGTTCGTTTCCGGCGGCGACAACCAGACGCTCACGCGCCGGATGTTCGTCACGCTGCGCGACGAAATCGATCCGACCATCGCCGCGATCAGCACGATGCTGACTGCGCTGACGCTTGCGCTCGTGCTGCTCGTGGTGGTCAGCCGGCGCAGCGGCCAGGGTAATGTGCAGCCGGCGCGCGCCTGAGTCTGAGCCTCTTTCCCGTGACTGGAATCCTCCATGACAGAGCATGCCCTGAAGTTCTATATCGATGGCGCGTGGGTCGCGCCCGCCGGCAACGCGCGCCTGCCGGTCATCGATCCTTGCACCGAACAGCCGTTCGCCGAAATCGCCATCGGTGACGCGCGCGATGTCGATCGCGCGGTGGACGCGGCCAAACGCGCCTTCGAATCGTTTTCGCAGACCACCCCGGCCGAACGCGTGGCCCTCGTGCGCCGCATTCTGGACATGTACCTGGTGCGCTACGACGACATCGCCGCGGCCATCTCGCGCGAGATCGGCGCGCCGCAGGCGCTTGCGCACGAATGGCAGGCCGGTATCGGCCGCCGCCATCTGGAAGAACTGCTGAAGACCTGCGAGCACTTCGTCTGGGAGCGCAACAAGGGCAGCACGCGCGTGCGTTACGAGCCGGTTGGCGTCGTCGCGCTGATTACGCCCTGGAACTGGCCGATCAACCAGATCGTCTGCAAGGTCGCGCCTGCGCTGGTCGCGGGTTGCACGATGGTGCTCAAGCCGAGCGAGATCTCGCCGCTGAACGCGGTGCTGTTCGCCGAAGTGCTCGATGCCGCGGGCGTGCCGCCTGGCGTGTTCAATCTCGTGCAGGGCGACGGGCCTTCGGTGGGCGCGCCGCTGGCGGCGCATCCGGATATCGACATGGTGTCGTTCACGGGCTCGACGCGCGCCGGCATCCAGATTGCGCAACTCGCCGCGCCCACGGTCAAGCGCGTGCATCAGGAACTGGGCGGCAAGTCGGCGAATCTGCTGCTCGACGATGTCGATTTCGAGGATGCCGTGACGAAGGGCGTGTACGCCTGTTTCGGCAACAGCGGGCAATCGTGCAATGCGCCCACGCGCATGCTGGTGCCCGCCGCGCGCCACGCGCAAGCGGTCGAGATCGCGCGGCGCGCGGCGCTGGCGCATCGCGTCGGTCCGGCCGATGCGCCCGGCACGACGCTGGGGCCGGTGGTCAGCGAGGTGCAGTTCGGCCGCGTGCAGGAGCTGATCGGCGCGGGCATTGCCGAAGGCGCGACGCTCGTGGCGGGCGGCGTGGGACGGCCGGCCGGGCTCGAACAGGGCTATTACGTGCAGCCGACCGTGTTCGCCGATGTCACGCCGGACATGCGGATCGCCCGCGAGGAGATCTTCGGGCCGGTCCTGACGATCATTCCGTATCGCGACGACGAAGACGCGATTGCGATCGCCAACGACAGCCCGTACGGGCTGGCCGCGTATGTGCAGTCCGCGGATGTGGAGCGCGGGCGCCGCGTGGCGTACCGCCTGCGCGCGGGCAGCGTGTATCTGAACTATCCGGCGTGGGATGCGGGCGCGCCGTTCGGCGGTTACAAGCAGTCGGGCAACGGCCGCGAGTACGGCGAATGGGGTATCGAATCGTTTCTGGAAGTGAAGGGCGTGGTGGGCTACGGCGAGTGAAACGCGCGCGCCTGGCCGGGGCGGCGTGCTCCGGTCAGGCGCGCGCGTTTCGACCTGCGTTCAGGTCTTTGCTTGCTTCAGCATGTCCGCGATCCGCTCGGCGATCATGATCGTGGGCACGTTGGTGTTTGCGCAGGGAATCGACGGCATCACGGACGCGTCGCACACGCTCAGGCCATCGACATCGTGAACCGCGCCGTTGGGCCCGGTCACCGCGAGCGGGTCGCCATGCGCGCCCATCCTGCACGTACCCGAAGGATGCCAGGTGCCGCCCACCGATTGCGTGACGAAGCCGCTCAGCGCCGCATCGTCGGCGAGCAGCGTGTCGAGCGTCACGCCCTGGGTGATCACGCGTTCGATCAGCGCCGGCCGCAACGGCCCGGCGACATCGAGCAGCCCGCTGAGCACGCCGCGCTGCACCGCGTTCCAGTTGCCAGGGCGCGCCACGGAGGCCACGCGCGGCGAATAGCTCGACGGAAAGCACGGGCCGAGCGTGGCCGCCAGAGCCGGGTCGGCAAGCGTGTGCGCGCCAAAACGCACCGCGCCTTTCAGGCGTTCGAGGTCGCGCGGATCGGAAAGCATCGAGAACTCGACGTTCGGCTCCGCCTGGGCGTGCGCGCTGGCGAGCGTCACGCGCCCGCGCGAATACGATTTGTTGACCCAGAAGAACATCGTGCCGAGCCGGTAACCCACCGAATGCCAGCCCGAGCGCGACAGGATCGCGCCGTGCATGTCGCCGCACGGCGTGCCTGCCAGCCCCGACGAATAGCGGACGATCGCCTGCTCGTGATGCTCGTCGGGAAAGGGCGTGCGCGCCTCGGGCGGCAGGAACGCTGAGACGGCAATCGACGGATGCTCCATCAGATTGCGGCCCACGCCGTCACGCGCCGCGACGACGGCAATGCCGTGCGCCGCCAGTTCGGCCGCCGGGCCGATGCCGCTGCGCATCAGCAAGGCCGGACTGTGGATCGCGCCCGCGCTGACGATCACGCGCGCTGCGCTGATCGTGTCGCGGGTGCCGTCGTGGTAGACGAGTTCCGCGCCGCTCGCGCGCCGGCCGTCGAACAGCACGCGCTCGACCTGGGCTTCGGTCACGATGCTCAGGTTTCGGCGCGCGCGCACGGTATCGTCGAGATAGCAGACCGAAGTGGGAATCCGCTCGCCATTGGCGCTCACGCCGAGCGTGCCGACGAAGGTGCCGTCTTCCCACGCGCCGTTCTGGTCGGCGCGCAGCGGGTAGCCACGGCGGCCCAGCGCGTCGATCACTCCGCGCACGAACGGCGAAAGCCGCTCGCGCGGCGCGCGCGTGACGCGCAGCGGGCCGCTTTTGCCGTGCAGCGGCCCGTCGAAATCGACATCGTGTTCGAGCTTCAGAAAATACGGCAGGCAACTCGCCCAGTTCCAGCCGCTCGCGCCGAGCGTTTCCCATTCGTCGTAATCGGCGGGCGCGCCGCGATTGGCCATCAGCGCATTGATCGCCGAGCCGCCGCCGAGCAGCCGCGCCTGTTCATAGCGGCGCGGTGCGGCAGGGGCGCTCATGCGAGCCTGCAGCGTTTGCCATAGATTGCGCGTGTCGAGATAGGCGCGGCCCGGATAGCGGCTGCGGATGTCGGGCGGCAGCGTTGCGTGGGTGAGATTGCGGCCGGCCTCGACGAGACAGACCGTGTTGCGGGCGTCCTCGGACAGCCGCGCGGCAAGCACGCAGCCGGCCGAACCGCCGCCGAGAATCAGGTAGTCGAACACAGGGAGTCGAACGCAGTTAGAGAGGCCGGTTCAGAAGGGCGGATGAGACCGCCGTGCAGCAGCGTGACGCCTGCTGGCGGGCGCGCTGTTGCACGGTGTCTTGGCGGGCGTTTATTGCTGCATGAACTTCAGCCAGCGCGCCTTGGCCTGAATGCCGGCGTCGGAGGCCCACCATTCTTCGGACATCAGCGTCTGTTTTGCCGCGTTTTCCGGTGCGCTCGGCAATTCGGCGGCGCGTGCCGCGGAGATCTTGCCGGTCTTGTACGCGGCCGGGTTGCCCGGGCCGTAATCGATATAGGTCGGCAGATTTGCCTGCAGATCCGGCGACACCGCGACATCGACGAAACGCACGGCGTTCTGCAGATTCGGCGCGTTCTTCAGGATGCACAACTGCGTGTTTTGCAGGATGCCGTCGTTATAGGTGAAGGCGATATCCGGGTTGTCCTTGCGCACGGCGCTCGCGCGGCCGTTCCAGATCATTTCCATATCGACTTCGCCGTCGTGCAGCAACTGCGCGGACTGGCCGCCCGACGTCCACCAGACCGCGATATCCGGCTTGATCTGCGCGAGCTTCTTGAAGGCCCGATCGACGTCGAGCGGATAGAGTTTGTCGCGCGGCACGCCATCGGCGAGCAGGGCGGCTTCGAGCACGGTCTGCGGATCGTTGCGCAGCGCGCGCGTGCCGGGGAAACCCTTGACGTTCCAGAAATCGGCCCAGTTTTGCGGGACTTTCTTCAGCGTCTTCTTGTTGTAGCCGATGACCGTGGAATAGAACTCGTAGGCGACCGAATACGGTGTGCGGTATTTCTCCGGGATCGATGCGGCGTTCGGCATCTTCGAAAAATCGAGCTTCTCGATCAGGCCTTCGCGGCCGCCGCGCAGACAGTTCGAAGTGGGCGTGTCGATCACGTCCCAGATCGGCTTGCCGGTCGCGCCTTGCGCTTTCACCTGCGGCCAGGCGTCCGGGATGCTGTCCTGCGCGATGGTGATGCCAAGCTGCTTCGCTGCCGGGTCGAGGATCGCTTTCGTCTGCGCTTCCTGATACGCACCGCCTTGCGACACGAAAGTTATCTTGCCGGCGGCCTGGGCGGGGGCGCTCGCCGCGGCCACGAGGGCGGCCATCGACGTCATTGTTATGGCGACCGGGCGCCAGCTCTGCAGTTTGATCACGACTCTTCCTCGACATTGTTGAACGGGAAAGCTTGCCCGGCAAGGCGCGCCGCTTCGGCAGCACGGTCTTCCGGCGGATTCGGACATGAGGCTGATTCGACTATAGTGAGCCAATTTTGACGCTACAACGCCGAAATTGTTGGAGTCGCTATGACTTGATGTAATGACGCGGAGGGCGGCGAGGCGTGATGGCGCGCGGGCAATGAAGGCGGGGTAGCGCAAACGTGTTCTGCGATCGACCGGCGCGCGTGTGCGCTACACGCTTACACCATCGAGTGATCCATCATGGCGAAAACGGTCGATATTCGTGCATTGCTTTGCCCCACAAGCAGGCATAACCCTGGCGTAAAAGAGGCATAAAGCGCATCGGTAAATCTGGCCTGGTTTCCTTCCGCCAACAATACATATTTTTCCGACAATACTCACACCGGATGCGCTATTTCCCACTATGCTGCGGCGCAGCAGTGCATAAAATGGGATGAAGCTTTCAAATCTGCATGGGTATTTTTTGGTGCATTGTCGCGACCTCTGCCAACGCTGGCAGGGCGTTCGCGCAAACGCCGGATTCGATGTGGCTTTCATGCATTTGGCTTTGCTTTAGCTGCGCAATTCCGCGTTTGTTGCATATGCAAATCGAATAAGAAAACGACGCAATACTGGCCAACGAACCAATAAAAATAAACATTCGGACAACGTAACACTATCACAAACATCAGACAAAAAAGCTGATCAAAAAAGCTTGCGCCTAAAGGGAGGCGGGGGAAATCGGAAGCGGTTTTTCAAGTTCCTCGTGCAGTGCTGGTCGAGTGCCTGTGTAGGGCATCGCTGGGCGTCCCGCCGACGCGCTCGCGAAGCAGGCCGCTCGTCGATCCTTGAAGCGGAGTGTGAGGTATGAGGGGACTACCATGATCAGAGAACGCCAGGCGCAGCCCGACCCCGCAGCGAGAATAGAGGCCTGCTGCGTCACCCTGTTCGAGCGGTGGTGCGAGAGCAGGCTCGTGATACCGCTCGCCTATCTGATGTCGGTGTGGCCGCTCGCCACGCCTTCACCCATCTATATGAAGCGGCTTTCAAGGTCGCTCGACGATCTGGTTCGCGCGCACGGCGAAATGCTGGGCGCCGACGATTGCCGCCTGATCGAAGATGCGATTGCGCACGCCGAACGACCGCCGCGTAACTGAGCATGGGCGGCATGCCGTGCTTCGCCGGCTTGCCTGCGCGGCAGGACAACGCGAGTGGTATTTCGGCCTGGCTGCGCATGGCGCGCCAGTGGCCGGCACAACAGGGGAAATCAGATGGAGCGCCTTTCCAATGGAATGGGCGTGGTGCCCAATCGGGCCAGCGGACCACGCAACGCCCGCACGGTCAGACAGATCGGCATCACATTGTTCAACGGCTTTGCGCAACAGGAGGCCATTACCGTCGCGCGCGCGTTTCAACTGGCCAATGCCTTGTCGCGGTCATCGCGCAGCGACAGCGCGATCTATCATTTGAGGCTGCTTTCGGCGGCTGGCGGGATGATCGCGAGTTCATCGACGATGCTGGTCTGGACCGAGAGTATCGATGCCTGCCATCAGGGCGAAGGCTTCGATGCGCTCTTTATCATGGGCGGCGCCGGTGCGCATCATGCGCTCTGCGATGGGCGCCTGGTCGGCTGGTTGCGCCAGGCTGTGCCGCGTTGCCGGGTGACCTTGCCGATTGCCGAGGGACGCCTGCTGCTCGATGCGTCCGGCGGATCGCCTGCCCGTCAAGCGCGCGCGCCAGCCGAAGCGCCGCATCATGGCGTGTCCCGTTCCGCCGATGCGGGCGCTTACGCGAATTTCGTCGGACCGCTGCGGATGGCGCTCGATGTCATTCAGGCGGATCTGGGCGCGGATATCGTCAACCAGATCGCCGTGGCCGTAGCGCCGCCCGCCGAGACGCAATTCACGGCCATCGTGCGCAAGAACGCCGAGCACTTCGTCAGCGAGCGCATTCAGGCTTCGGCGCGCTGGCTGCTGGCGAATGCGAATACGCAGGTGGTCATGCGCGAGGCGGCACGCGTGGCGGCCATGAGCGAGCGTAATTTCCTCAGGCGCTTCAAGATTGAAATCGGGGTGACGCCTTCCGACTATCTGATGTATGCGCGGCTCGATATGTGTTGCCGGCTGCTGGTCGAAACCAATCTCTCCGTGGACAAGATCGCGGAGCGCTGTGGCATTGGTTGCGGCGGGCGGCTGTCGAAATTGCTGCGCAAGCATCTTTCCACCACGGCCACCGCCTATCGCGCCGATGCCCGGCGGATGGCGGGCGCACCGATCGCGTTGCCTGACGCGCAGGCGATGCAAGCGCCACCAGCGGCGGCCGCCCGCGTTGCCGAGCCGCTTACGTCGCCCGGCCTCGAACCGCTGGTCTGATATCGATGCGGTCAGATGCGCCGACGGGTGTCTCACGCCCGTCGGCGAAACCTAGAAGGTGAACGATACCCCTGCAAAAATCGAATAGCGCACGAGACTGCCGAATTCGCTGCGGCTCGGCCCGAACGTGACCGAAGGCACGAAATACAGCAGCCAGTTTTGTCCCACTTCATATTCGACATCGGAAAGCAATTGGGTCGAATGATCGTTGAGATCCTGAATCAGCCGCACGGTCAGGCTGACGTTGCGCACGAGTTTCGTATCGACGTACTGGAGCAGCAGATAGTCGCGGCGCGGATACGGATTGGTCGGATCGAGCGCAAGCGGCGACACGCATTGGGCGACGTCGTTTTGCGTGCAGCCCGCGTTATGGTGGAAGTATTCGCCTGTAATCATGGCGCCGTTGAGCAGCGTGTAGGTGGCGCCTGCCAGCAGATCGTAATCGGGATGCGGGAGCGCGGCATTGGTGGAGAGCGCGGCGCTGCCTTCGCTGTAGAGCAGCAGTGCATCGGAGATATTCCAGCCGCCGAAATAGCCGATTCTCCAGGGCGTGGTATCGCGTTTGGAAACGATCAGCGAGGCGTAGGCTTTCTCGCCCGTGTAATCGAATTTACCGGCATACGCCTTGTGGAATGGCCCGCTTGCCTCGCCGCTTTCGTTGAGACGGCCCGAGCCGGTATTCGCGATGAACGAACCGGTGAATGACGAATTCGGGATGGCGACCACGCGCCCGTAATCCATGCCCGGTTGCTCGATGGCCGGATTGTTCTTGCCGTTATTCTGGTTGAACGGATTGGACGGCGAAAGCAGTTGCGACGGGCCCCATTGCAGATTTTCGCGGCCATAGCTCACGAGCAATTGATCGGTGACGTGGTAACGGGCAATCCATTCGTTGATATAGGAGGTGGCGGTCGTGATGTCCGTCCCGCCCTGGACGCCGTTTTGCACGCGGCTCCAGTCCGCTTCGAAACGCGGTTTGATGCCCAGCTCCAGCTGGCGGAAAGTCAGGTTGAAGTCCGGGCGTAAAAGTAATTGCGTTTCGTAGCGATGCACCGCGAGCGCGTTATTCGGATTCAGCGTCGAATTGACCGGGTCTTGCACAATGCCGTAACCCAGCACGTTGATGCGGGAATAGAAGCCCGAAATCAGTTCCTGCGCGAGCGGCGAGCTGAGCGCGGGTTCGTCGAGTGAGTTTGGCGGGGCGCTGGCGGCTGTATTGGCTGCGCTGGTTATCGTGGGCGCGGGTAGGTCCGTGCCGCTCGCCAGCGCGACGGGTTTTGGTAGCGCGGTGCTGGATGCATCCGCCGCGACCACGTCTTCGGGGAGCGGCGCAAGCGTGAGCGCGATCGGTTCGCCGTCGATGGGCGTGACCTCGCTGTGGGTATCCGCGAGATCGGGCGGCAAGGTCGATGTGCTCGCAACTTTATCGTCGTCGGGATTGTCGCTGTCGTAGCGCGATTCGCGTGCTTGCGCGCGCGGCGCGGGCATGTCCGGCGGCGCGGTGGCTGCCGATGCGGCGGGCGGATTGGCGGTATCGGCGGCATCGGCCAGCGCCACGCCGGGCGCGGCGAGACTCACGCCAAGCGCGAGCCCCGAAGCAATGAGGAACGGTACAGTCATTACGGTCTCCCAGGCATCTTCAAGCGATCTCCAGAATCGGCACGAACAGCGTTTCAGAACCGGTAGTCCACCTTGATGCTGCCGGCCTTGATCGACGCGTTCGAGGTGTGAAGCAGAGTGTCGAAAGCCGCCGACACCCATAGCGAGCGCGTCACCCGCATATTCAGCGAGACGCCCGCCGTGACGAGGTTGCGCGGCAACGGCACGCCGCTCGCGGTAAACAGCGTGCCGTCCTGCGCGCTGACCGATACCGCGCGATTCGTCGTGCCCACTTCGCGCGCGTAGCCCACATACGCTTCCAGATGCGAGGGCATCTCTGCGCTGCCGAAGGCATAGCGCAGCGCCAGTTGCGCGTAGGGCTGCACGCTCTGGATGTTGTCGGTGCCGACGATCAGGTTTTGCGCGCCCGAGCCCGATTCGCTGAAGGCATCGCCGTGGAAATACGCGAAGCGCAGTCCAGCGCGCGGAATCAGCACGAAGCCGCCGAGCGAGGGCAGCGGCATGCTCGCCTGCGCGGCGGCGGTCGCTTCGAGGCCGTTGTGGCTGCCGCTTGCCGTGCCCGTTGCGGTGTCGAACGGCCGTTTCTGGTCGATGAAGTCGTAGCCCAGGCCCACGGTCGCGGCCAGGTTGACCGGGCCGGTCCACATGCCGCCATACGCGGACCAGCGCAGGCTGTCCGCCGTGCCGGTGTCGGGCGTTTGCGCTTCGCTCACATCGACGTGGCTGTAGGCCAGCGTGCCGCCTACGTCGTAGCGGCCGATGCGATGATCGTAGCCCGCGATAAAGCCATACTGGCGCGCGGAATAGCCGGAAATGCCGCCGTTATTGTCGGTGCGCGCGTAATCGCCGATGGCCTTGATCCACACGTGATCGGTGCCCGCGATGCAGTCGCTGGCGTTGCTGGTGCGGCACAGGCGGCTGGCACGATCGAGAATGGCGGCATTGGTGGCCTGCGCGACCTGCGAGATCGCGGAGCCCATCGCCGTGTAGATACTCGTGTCGACAGGCGTGAGGATGAGATCGACTTCGTTCGCCTTGTAGGCGACGCTCGGCACCACATAGCTGAGATTCGCGCCGCTTTCGACGATGGCGGCCGGCGCGCCCGCAAACGTGCCGCTAATCGACGCCGCCTTGAGCAGCGTCACCGTGCCAGGCGCATAGGCGCTCGACGCGGCGCTGCTGCCCGCGTCGTAGACGATTGCGAGCGTGCCGGCGAGGGTGGCGTTGCCCATGACATCGAGTTGCGATGCCGAAGTCGGGCTGATTTCCACCTGCAACGTGGCGCCGGACGATTGCTGATAGTTGCCGGCGATCGTCGTCGTGCCGATCGAACCGCCGGGGCTCACGACGCCGTCGTTGACCACATTGCCGCCGATCGTGCCGTGCCCGCGCAAGGTGCCCGCTTCGCCGACCACGACATCGCCGCCGAGCGTCGCCGAACTATGGGTGCTGTCGCCCACTTCGAGCGTGCCCGCGAGCACCTGCGTGGTGCCGCTATAAGCCGAACTCGCGCCGTTCAGCACGACGGTGCCGCTATGGACATTCACGAGCGTGCCGCTGCCGGTGAGCGTGCCGCCGTAGGTATAGGTGCCCGCCAGATCGAACACGAGCGTGCCGTTGTTTTGCGTGTCGCCTGCGAGCGTGCCGGATGTGCCGCCCTGGCCGACCATCAGCGTGCCGCCGCGATTGACCGTTGCGCTCACAACGGTTCCCAGCACGTTTTGCGTTCCGCCGCTGTTGACCACGGAACTGCTTGTGACGCCGCCGCCCATCACGATCTGCGAGCCGCCATTGTTGATGACGGTGCCGCTCGTGAGCGCGCCGCTATTGACGGCCTGCAAGCCGCCGGTATTAACCGTTGTCGTGTTGGCGAGACCGCCTGCATTGACGCTTTGCGTGCCGCCATCGAGCGTCGTGTCGGTCGCGACGGCGCCATTCGTCAGGTATTGGACGCCGCCTGAATTGACCGTCGTGCCGATGGCGGTGCCGCCGCTGACGACGTTCTGCGCGCCGCCGCTGTTGATCAGCGTGGCGCTGGCGACGCCTGCGGATGCGACATATTGCAGCCCGCCGCTGTTGACGTTCGTGCTGGTTGCCACGCCGCCCGCGCCGACGATCTGCGTGCCGCCCGAGAGCAGCGAAGCGTTGGCGGTGCCGGACATCGCCACGTATTGCGTTGCGCCGTTGCCGACCATCGTGACATCAGCCACGCCACCGCTTGCCACATACTGCATGCCACCCGATAGCAGCGTGCTGCTGCTCGCGAGGCCGCCGAGCACATATTCCTTGCCGCCGCTGTTGACGGTCGTATAGCGGGCGGTGCCCGCGCTGGCGACGTATTGTGTGCCGCCGTCTTCGATGCTGTTGCCGGTGGCGGAACCGCCCACCACGTATTGATAGCCACCGCCGGAAACGACCGTGTCGAACGCACTGCCCGCGCTGGCGACATATTGTGTGCCGCCGTCTTCGATATGGTTGCTCGTGGCAACGCCGCCGCTCGCAATGCTCTGCGTGCCGCCATCAACGACGTTGCCGGTCGCCGTGCCGCCCACCACGTACTGATCGCCACCGCTGGAAACCACCGTGTCGACCGCGCTGCCCGCGCTCGCGACATACTGCGCGCCGCCTTCGTTGATGCTATTGCTGGTCGCGATTCCGCCGCTCGCGATCATCTGCGTGCCGCTGCTATTGACCGCGGTGTCCAGCGCATGGCCGCCGAGCACGTACTGGACGCTGGCGTAATCGACGCTGGTGCTGGTGGCCGTGCCGCCCGAGCCCACCGTCTGCACGCTGCGATCGAGCGTGGTCTCGACCGCATTGCCGCCGTAGCCGATATCCTGGGCGCTCAACTCGAGCGTGTTACTCGTGGCGGTGCTGTCGTAGCCGATAAACTGATAGCTTCCCGTGAGCGAATTGCTGGTGGCCGATCCCCCCAGTTCGAGCGCCTGCACGCTGCCCACAAGCACATTGTTCGTGGTGGAACCGCCATTGCCCACCACCTGCACACTGCCCACAAGCACGTTGCTTGTGGCCGTGCTGCCGCTGCCGTTCACGAGCTGCACGCCGCCAGGCAGCACAGTGTCGAGCGCGGTGCCGCCGCTGTTGACGAGTTGCACGCCTGCAATGATGGTGTTGCTCGCTGCCGTCCCGCCGCTATCGACGAACTGCAGCGCAGCGTCCAGCGTCGCGCTCTGCACGGTGCCGCCCGAACTCACCACGATCGTCACGCCATCGGGCGCGGAAGGCGTCGCCGATATCGTGAACGGCCCGGTCCCGGCGATGGCCGCAAGCGTGAAACCGGCGATCTGCGCCGCCACCGGCACGGCGCTCAGGCCGTTGACGACGGTATCGGTGGCAGTGCCGCCATCGGCGATGTACTGCAGGCCGGTCAGCACCGTGGTGCTGCTCGCCGTGCTGCTGTCGACCACGGTTTGCGTGCCGCCGTCGTTGACCTGCGTGCCGATGGCTGTGCCGCCCGAGATCACCTGTGTGCCCGCGCTGTTGACCACGGTGGCAATGGCCGTTCCGCCGCTGAATACCCACTGGGTTTGATCGGCGCCTGCGGGCACTATCACGCCCGAGGTGGTTTGCCCCGCGCTGACGACGTATTGCGCGCTGACGCCCGGCGACCAGCCGTTCGCCATGACGCTCGAAAGCAGCAGCGCGGTCAGCCGCGAAATACGCCGCGTGCGCCGCCCGAACAGGTGCACGCAGAATCTACGGCGATAAGTGATCGATTTCATGGTGGTCTCCCTGCGTGATCCCGCACGGATAAGTCTTTAAATAGAGTGATGTCGCCGGGTCTTTGAATCGCCCTCTGCCGCGGCCCAGCGGCGCTTTTTGAAACGCCTTCACAGCTTGTTTTTCCTGATTGCTATGCATACCGAAATAATGGGTGTATGAAGAAGACAACTGGAATGAAGCGATATACAGGGTTTCTATTCGGAGGCTGGCGACGTTTCCGCCTGCGCAGCGCATACCGGCAGACGCTGGATGGCTTGCTTCACCTGCGTAGCGGTGATGAGCCGGGTGCACTCGAACTGACGCGGCGTGCCCGCGTGCCGTGGGCACCAGAGAAAGTCGGCGTGATCGAAGCGCACGCGTGGGTCGTTCCAGCAGCTATTGCACGCGTGATAGTTGATAACCCGTGCAGGCGTGGAGAACTCGTTGCCGACGTTGGAAAAACCGCTGATCAGCACGACTGGCGTACCCGCCGCCCATGCGAGCCACGACAGGCCGCTCGACAATCCCACGAAGAATTCCGCGTGCCTGAGCCAGCGTGCGCGTTCCGTGATCGGGCGTTCGCCGGTCTCGTCTTCGGCACCGTGCGGAATGTGATTCCAGACGATGCCGTGGCCGTGCACGGCCTTCTGGTCGATACAGATCACGCGATAGCCACGCGCCTTCAGAAACGCGACGATCTCGCGCCAGCCTTCCGGGTTATTCCAGTACTTGCACTGCGTCGTGCTCTGCGTCGCGATGCAGACATAACGGTCGTCCAGCGGGCGTCGTTCATCGTCGAGCGCGAGCAGCGGGGGCGCTTCCGCCGGATCGACGCCCAGGATGAACGCCGCGGTTCGGTGCAGGCCGGTTTGCCGGAAGTCGCAGGGCTGCCAGTCGTTAGCCTGATCGTCGAAAAACAGGCCGATGCTGTAGGTCGCGTAATAGCGCTCCGGTCGAACGGCACTGGGCTCGATGAATTCGATCTCGGGATAGGCGTCCTCGAAAAGCGGAATCAGTTTCGCCGACATCGCGCAAGTCAGCCGGCAATGATGCTGGCGTTGAAATTTCACGGCATATGGAAACCAGCCGACGATATCGCCGAGTGTGCCAACGGGAAACTGGATCAGTACAGGCTGACTCGCAGCGTCGTAGTGATGACTCAGAACGGGCTGTGCGTGCGTTCGCGAGTGGTCGTGAATCTCCACGCCAAAGCGCACGTAATATTTCTTCGCGCTCGCGACCGTACCCGCGCCGATGTGAGTTTCGTAAAGCACATTGCCGGTGTCGAGATCGGTCAGCTTCACGCGCCAGTCGCCGGCCGGCAGCGTGATACGGCAACCCAGATTGAAGTCGAAGCGTATGCCGTTGGCGGTGTGCTGCGTTGGCTGCGCTGCAGGTGGTGGAAAGGGCGCTGCGGCCTTGAACGGCGGCGTGGGCTTCTTCACTTCGCGGCTCGAGCAAGCGTGCTGGTCAAGCGCTTCAAGTTGATCAGGACTGTTCATTATTATTCCCGTTTTGATTGGACTTGTTTCAAGGTCTTCCCGGCTGTGTGCATCAAATGCCGCTATTGAGCGCTTCGGTCGAAGCGCTGGCCATGGGCCGCTCGCGCGCCAGCGAGCGATATTCCAGCGGCGAAACGGAGAGATACTTCAGAAAATAGCGGCGCAGATGATCGCCGTTGAACAGACCGCAGCGCCGCGCGATCTTGTCGACCGGTAGATCGGTTTGCACCAGCAGCAACTGTGCGTTTTCCAGCCGCACGCGCGCGAGATATTCGCGTGGCGTCTGGCCGACTTCGGCCTTGAAACGCCGCAGGAAATTGCGTTCGCTCATGGAGGCGCGCCGCGCCAGTTCGGAAATCGACACCGAGCCCGCGTGATTGCTTTTGATCCATAGCAGCGAGGCTTCGATGCGCTCGCTCAGTGCGAGCGTGCCGCGCATGTTCGGCGTTCTGCTGCCGCCGCGCGGCGACGGCAGCTTCGCACGCAGCATCTCGCTGCGAATTCGCACCAGCGTGCCGAAGTCGCGTTCCGCCATCGCCAGCACGCGCTCGATCGCGGGCACCAGGCGTGGGTTTCTCACGTTGCTCCGGTTCGCTGCCGGTTCGGCGGAGGGCCGGAGTTGATTCAGCAGATGTTCGACGTCGCTCGATATGGCGATCAGTTCCACTTCTGGACCGGCCTGCAGCAGCCAGTCGATCACTTCGGGCTCGAACGTGGAGTGGCCGCCGCCCACGAAAATCGCTTTGAACAGGCGGGGATCGTGTTCGCCGATGTTCTCCGCGAGCAGCCGGATCGACGATGCGCAGGCGACGTTGTCTTTTTCGGTCGACAGCACATACACGTCGTAGCGATGCGCAGCTTCATCGGTCCACGAAAGCGCGTCGTTGACCAGTTGCCAGGTTTCCGCAACCGATGCCGCTTCGCTGAGCGGACACGCCTCCAGAATGAGGATCGCGATGCGACTCGTGGTGCAGGCGCCGGACACGGCGTTCGCATCCGTTGGGCCTTCATTCCCCGTCTTGCCGTAGTCTCTCAGGCTCATCGCGGTCTCCCGTTCAGACTGGCGAATCTAGTTATCCGCTGCGTTGCATCATACTGGCCACGTTTTTCGCAGGGCGTAATTCGTCGGAAAGGGAGGTTTTTTTGGCGGAATCGGGCAGCGTCGTTTCAGGCTCATTCGGGCGATCGACAGGCCATGAAGCATTCGCGCTAAAAATGCTGCATTCATGAAACAAAACGGTAAAACGCGCTGGCTACGGGGATGTTTGGAACGCTCGATGTGCAATGCGGAAATCGTGTCTGAAACTTTAGGGAATATGGCGGATACGAAGGAATTTATCCAATAACATCCATTAAACCGGTTCGACACAAACACGCATCGAATCGGGCGGCGGGTAGAACAGGGTGGCGAACGTAGTTGAGGATGACCGTAAATTAATAAGGATGGCTGAGCGATGAACGAGAGCCAGATTGTCATCACGAGAATGCGCGATACCTTTAACCAGATCGAATACGCGGGCAGTATCGAAGACTGTCTCAACGAACTGGCCATCAAGGCCGGTGATGTGCTCGACGCGGCCTGTGCCATCGTGATGTTGAGCGAAGCGCAGGTGCAGGAGATGGGGCTGCGGCCCGGTACGGGGTTCGGCGATGTGCTGGAAGCGAGTGTCGATGGCGAGAATCCGCGCATGTTTTCCGCGATCGAAATGCAGGGCAAGGTGATCGGCGTGATCCGCGCACATCAACGGCAGCCTGCACGCTGCTTTGGCGCCGACGATCTGCAACTGTTCGGCCTGCTGTCGCTGGTCATCACGCGTTCGATCCAGGTGATCCAGATGCAGCACATTCTGAAGTCGCGTTTCGCGCAACTGGCGCTCACGCGCAGCACCCAGAAGACCATCGGCGAAATCGTGGCGGAATCGGCGCAATCGCCCAATCAGATGGCGCGCATTCTCGCGAAGTCGTTTTACCGCGAAATGATCAGCGCGGGATTCAGTTTCAACCAGATTGTGTTTGCCGCGACTGAGGTGATCTCCGAGCTGACCGACAACATGCGCAAACACAAGAGCGCATACCGGCGACGTGTCGGCAAGATGAGTGGGCCGGAGCTTGAGGGGAGCGTTGCACCGGTGGGGCAGATCGACGCGATTTGACGGCGGGCCGCCGGCAGGCACGTAAAAAGAGGCGCGGCACCGTCACACGTAAGGGGAACGACCATGAACGAGAGACCAGACGTGGGCCAATGGCTCACGGAGCATCATGTTGTGATGGACGGCGATGCGCTGGTGTGCCGCGCGCCGCACACCGCGCTCGACTGGACGATGTTCGAAGAAATCATTCGGCATCCTGTTGAAAATGACGCAGCTATGGCCTGCGCAGCGCGTCATGCACCTGCGCTTTCGCAGGTCGTTCCCGAGCCGATCCATCGTCGTTTCGAAGTGCGAGCGCAACTCAATCCGGGCGCGCGCGCCGTGAAATTCGGCGACGACGAATTGACCTACGGCGAACTCGACAGTCAGGCCGACAGCCTCGCCGTCATTCTGCAAGAGCAGGGGCTGGCGCCGCGCGACGTCTGTGCGGTACTCATGCCCGAGTCGCTGGCGATGGTGCGCGCGATTCTGGCCGTGCTCAAGGCGGGCGGGGTGTGCCTGATGCTCGATCCCGGCCGCGAAAGTTCGCAGCTTGGTGCAACGCTGCGCGCCGCAGCGGCCAAAACGGTCATCGCTCAACGCGCCTATCTGGCGTGCCTGGCGGAAACCGGCGCGACGGTCGTGTGTTGCGACGACGATGCGCACGGTTGCCACGCGTACTGGCCAAACGATTGCATGACCGATGGCGTATCGCCGGTTTGCGCGGTTTGCCGCGGCGCCGAAGGCGATACGCCGACCGTCGTGTTCCAGCAGCACAGCGACGTGCTGGACCGGCTGGAATCGATGCAGGCGAAAGCGCCTATCGGGCAGGGCGACTCGCTGCTGCAAGGCGCCGAACACGCACCCGACGAAGCCATCTGGCAATCGTTATGGCCGCTTACGCAGGGTGCGCGGCTGGTGATCGTGCCACCACGCGAGCGGATGGATCTCGAGCGCATGCGCCAGCTCATCGAGCGCGAGCACATCACGGTGATGCACGTCAACTTTCGCGGATAGGTGACATCGATGAGAACATCCCGACAAAAATCGATCGAGGTGATGGCGCTCACGCCGTCCTGCTGGCTCACGCCGGAAATCGCCATCGCGGCCTGCCGTGCGGGCGCGACGGGCGTACTCGATCTGGGTATTGGGCAGACGCGCGCGGCCGTCGAGACAGCGATTACGCGCTTGAAGAATAGCGTCGCGCCATCGGCGTCGTGGGGCGTGCGATGGGATGCGGGCATAAACGCGGGCATAAGCGCAGGCATAAACGCGGCCACGGATGCGTCGGGCGGCTGCACGGCCTTATCTGCACTACTCGGCGATGCGCAGCCGGTGCCGCTGCTCGTGCTCGGCGGATTGGACGCGGACGCCGCCGCGCGCATCGTTCACAGCACGCGCGAACTGGCCACCGTCGTCATGCTGGAAGTGCAGGATCTGCAGGGCGCAAAAGTGGCGCAGGACGCGGGTTTCGACGGCGTGATCGTCAAAGGCCACGAGGCGGGCGGACGTGTGAGCACGCATGCTTCGTTCATGCTGCTGCAGGAATTCAGCGGCCAGCTGGAGATGCCGTGGTGGATTCAAGGCGGCATCGGCCTGCATACGGTGGCCGCCGCCGCGCTTGCGGGCGCTGCCGGCGTGTTGATGGGCGAGCCGCTCTGGCTGGCCGATGAAGGGCCGTTTCACACGCCTGCGCAGCGCATGCAATGGTCGAAGCTCGACGGCAGCGAGACGGTGCTGATCGGCAGCGGCGAAACGCTCTATCGCTTCTTCGCGCGTTCGGGGCGTGCGCAGTTACGCGAACTCGAAGTGAGCGTCGCCAAAGGCGAAAGCTGGCAGGCGTCGCTCGCTTCGCGCATGCTGGGCGACGATCAACTGATCGCGCTCGGTCAGGACATTGCTTTCGCGCCGGTTTTCGCCGAGCGTTACGGCACGGTGGGCCGCATGATTACGGCACTGCGCGAACACGCGACATCGGCGATAGAGCAGGCGGCCGCGCAGGTGCCGCTCGCGCCGGACGCGGCGCTTGCGCAACGGCACGGCACGCGTTACCCCATTGCACAGGGGCCGATGACGCGCGTGAGCGATGTTGGCGCGTTCGCGGCTGCGGTGGCGGAAGGCGGCGCGCTGCCGTTTCTAGCGCTCGCGGTACTGCGCGGCCAGCAGGTGCGAGCGGTGCTCGAACGCACGGTGGAGCACATCGGCGCGCGGCCCTGGGGTGTCGGCATTCTGGGCTTTTTGCCGCTGGAGATGCGTCAGGCGCAACTCGAAGTCGTGCGCGAGTTCAAGCCGCCGTTTGCGATCATCGCAGGCGGCCGTCCGAGCCAGGCGCGCGAGCTGGACGAAGCGGGCACGGTGACCTATCTGCACGTGCCGTCGCCGGGTTTATTGCGCGGTTTTCTCGCCGATGGCGCGCGCCGTTTCGTGTTCGAAGGCAGCGAGTGCGGCGGTCATACCGGCCCGCGAACCAGCTTTATCCTGTGGGAATCGGCGGTAGAGATTCTTTTGAACGCCGATATTAAGGATCCCGAATCCATTCAGGTACTGTTCGCGGGTGGCGTGCACGATGCGCTTTCGGCGGCGATGGTCAGCGCCGTGGCCGCGCCGCTGGTCGCGCGCGGCATGAAGATCGGCGTGTTGATGGGCACCGCGTATCTGTTCACGCACGAAATCGTCGCGCAGGGCGCCATCGTCGAAGAGTTTCAGCGTCAGGCCGTGGCGTGCGAGAAGACGGCGTTGCTGCAGTCGGGTGTCGGCGTGTATACGCGTTGCGCGCAAACGCCGTTTTGCGATGAATTCGACAAGGTGCGCCGCGATCTCATTCTCGCGTCCAGCTCCGACGAAGACACGCTGATGAAGCTCGAAATGATGAATATCGGGCGGCTGCGCATTGCGGCGAAAGGCATCGCGCATCGCAGCGAAGCGGAACTCGCGCGCGGCGAAGATGGTTATGTCGAAGTCGATGAAGCCACGCAGCGCAACGAAGGCATCTATATGCTCGGCGAAGTGGCGCGGCTGCGCACGAGCACGTACAGCGTGGCGGAGTTGCACGAGAACGTCTCGGCGGGCAGCGAGGCGCTGCTGCGCAAGCGCGCGCGGCCGGTCTCGCTACCAGGCCGCACGCGCCGCGAAGATATCGCGATTGTGGGCATGGCCTGCCTGTTTCCCGGCGCGCAGAGCATGCGCGAGTACTGGCAGAACATTCTGCGCGGCGTCGATGCGATTCGCGAAGTGAGCGACGATCGCTGGCGCGTGGCCGATCTGTTCGATCCGAAGCGCGGCACGCCGGACAAGATCTATTCGAAATGGGGCGGTTTTCTCGACGATATCGCCTTCGATCCGCAGCGCTATGGCATTGCGCCCGCGAGCGTCGCGTCGATCGAGCCGGTGCAACTGCTCGCGCTCGAAGTCTCGCGTCTTGCGCTCGAAGACGCGGGTTTCGAGCGGCGCGGTTTTCCGCGCGAGCGCACCGCGACGATCTTCGCCGTGGGCGGCATGAACGATCTCGGCACGATTTTCAATTTCCGCGCGCTGCTGCCGCATTATCTGCGCAACGTGCCCGGTCTTTCCGACGCAGCGCGCGAGCAGCTTCTCACGGAGATTTACGACGATGTGCTGCCCAAATGGACCGAGGACACCTTCCCCGGCATCCTCGGCAATGTGATTGCGGGGCGCGTGGCCAACCGGCTCGATCTGGGCGGCGCAAATTTCACCGTCGATGCCGCCTGCGCGTCGTCGCTCGCCGCGCTCGATGCGGGCATTCGCCAGTTGCGCAGTCATGACGCGGATGTCGCGCTGGTGGGCGGCGTCGACGGCACGAACGGCCCGCTGGGTTTCATGTGTTTCGCGCAGACCTATGCGCTTTCGCCGCGCGGTCGCTCGCGTCCGTTCGACGATAGCGCCGATGGTATCGCCATCAGCGAAGGCGTAGGCGCAGTGGTGCTCAAGCGTGTCGCCGATGCGGAGCGCGACGGCGACCGCATCTATGCGGTGATCAAGGGCATGGGCAGTTCGAGCGATGGGCGCAATCGCAGCCTGACCGCGCCGCATCCGCCCGCGCAGGTGCAGGCGCTCAAGCGCGCCTACGCGGAAGCGGGTGTCGATCCGGCCGCCGTGACCTTGATCGAGGCGCACGGCACGGGCACCGCGCTTGGCGACAAATCGGAGATCGCCGCGCTGAACCTGGCGTTTGGCGAAGCGGCGATGGGCACCCAGGAATGCGCGGTCGGCTCGGTCAAGTCGATGATCGGCCATACGAAAGTGGCCGCGGGGATGGCCGGGCTCATCAAGGCGGCGCTCGCGCTGCGCCATCGCGTCCTGCCGCCGACCATCGGCGTGGAAAAGCCCGCGAGCGGTATCGATTTCGCCACCTCGCCGTTCTATGTGAATACGCAGACGCGTCCCTGGCTGCGTCGCCAGCCTGCGCAAACGCGTTACTGCGGCGTGAGCGCGTTCGGCTTTGGCGGGACCAATTTTCATACGGTGCTGGCCGAATATACGGGCAGTTTCCGCGCATCGGACGCGCTCGATCTCAATCCGCGCGATGTGGAAATTTTTGCCTTCGCCGGGCCGACGCGTGCCGCGATCGAGCAAGCGGTCAGCCAGATGATGCTCGCGCTCGAGCGCAGCCAGTCGCTCGATCTGGCGCAACTGGCGTGGTCGCTTTATCGCGAGCAAGCGGCGGTCAAGCGCGTGAACGGCTCGCACGCCTGCCGGCTGGTGGTGCTGGCCGCTTCGGTGGCGGAGTTGCACCAGAAACTGCGGCGCGCGCTCGAACTGCTGCCCGATCACGCGGAGATCAGCGCGCCGCCTTCGCTCTTCTATAGCGAGCGCAAGGAAGCGCCCGGCGCCGTGTGTTTTCTGTTTCCGGGGCAAGGTTCGCAGCGCGTGAATATGCTGCGCGACCTCGTCACGGCGATGCCCGAATTGCAGCGCTGGTTCGACGAAGCGCCCGCGCTGGCGGAGGCGGACGAAACGCCATCGCGGCGCATTGCCTCGCACATCTTTCCGGTGCCCGTATTCAGCGACGCCGAGCGCGACGCGCAGCAGGAAGCGCTCAACGACACGGCAATCGCGCAGCCCGCGCTGGGCATGACGGGCATGGCGGCGTTCGATGTGCTGACGCGTTTCGGCCTGCATCCCGACTACGTCGCGGGTCACAGCTATGGCGAGTACGTTGCGCTGTGTGCTGCCGGTGCGCTGCCGTTCGAAGCGCTGATCCGCCTGTCGAAGCTGCGCGGCAAGCTGTCCGCGAATGCGCCCACGGGCGCGATGGCCGCGCTCGAAGCCGATGGCGCGCGCGTCGGGCAGATGATCGCCGAACATGCGCTCGCTGTGAGCATTGCGAATGTCAACGCGCCGGATCAGACCATTGTTTCCGGCACCGTCGACGCCATCGACGCCGCTATCGACACCTTCGCCGCCGCGGGCATGCGCGTGAAAAAGCTGCCGGTGAGCGCTGCGTTCCATTGCGACATCATGGCGGGCCCGCGCGATGCGCTCGCGGCGGCTCTCGCGGGCATCGAATTCAGCGCGCCGCGCGTGCCGGTGTACAGCAACACGACCGGCGAACCGTATCCGCCAACCGGCGAGGCGGTGCGTGCGCTGCTCGCGCGCCATATCGCCGAACCCGTGCGTTTCGCCGATGAAATCGAAGCGCTCTATCAGGCAGGCGTGCGCGTGTTTATCGAGTGCGGGCCGGGTCTCGTGCTGGGCGGGCTGGTCGATCGCATCCTGGGCGAGCGCAAGCATGCCACGCTCGGCCTCGACGCGCCTGGCCGTCCGGGCGGGCTGCAACTGGCGCAACTGCTCGCGCAGGCGCAGACGCTCGGCTTGCTGGTGCGGCTCGATGCGTGGTTTGCGCATCGCGGCCTGAAAGACCTGAGCGTCGATGAGGTGTTCGCCGATGCCGTGAAACGCGATGCGCCGGGGCCGCTGATCTGGCGCGTGAACGCGGCGCGCGCGAAGCCCTGGCATGCGCCGCAGCCGCGCGTTGCCACGCGGCGCCAGACCATATCGATCAACGTCAATGCGCCCGCGCCAGTACAAGCGCCATCGGCCGAAGCGCCTGCTGGGGCAGCGGCGAGCATGGCCGCGCCGCTTGCGCCCCCGCCACTCGCAACGCCTGCCGCTGCCGATCCGGCGCCGGCCATCGTCCCTTCAGTGCCAGCCGCGATGCCCGCGCTGCCTGTTTCGACCTCCACCCTCAGCGACAGGAGAACCACGATGAAAATGGAGAATCTACCCGGCGAAGGGACTGCCGGCATGGCGCGCGCCGCGCCACCCGTCACCGAGCGCTGCTCGGAGACCGAGTTCGCGCAGATCCAGTTCGGCGTAAGCCGGCTGCTCGAACTGCAATTCGAGCAGCAACGCAGCCTGCGGCATTTCCTCGACTTTCAGGCGCAACTCGTGGCGACGCCGCGCCAACGCGTAGCGATCGCCGATTCCTTGCCGCCGGCTTCCCCGTATGCGGTGCCGCTGGTTGCCACGCCTATGGTCGCCACACCGATGGTTGCTGCGCCTGCCGCCGCGCCGTTGACTGCATCGGTGGCGCTCGCCGTCGCGACGCCGCAACCCGCGGCAGTATCGACGACACTCGACGCCGCGCCGCCCACGCCGGTTCTGCCGCAGCAGATCACGGCGGTGGTGATGGCGGCGACCTCGCCCGCGCCAACGCCAGCATCTACACCTACACCTCAGCGCGTAGCGCCCACTGCGTCCAGCGCGCCGATCGAAGCCCCCGATGTGATCGCCGTCGTGCCCGGTCTTGCCGGCGCGGCCAATCCTGCTTCGACGGAAGCGTTCAGGGCGCACCTGTTGCAAGCCGTGTCTGAACGCACGGGCTATCCGCTCGATATGCTCGACCCCGACGCGCATATGGAAGCCGACCTCGGTATCGACTCGATCAAGCGCGTGGAGATCTTCAGCAACCTGACGACGAAGTTCAACCTGCTCGGCGATCGCGACGAGGAAGCCGTGATCGAAGCGCTTTCCGGCCTGAAATCGCTCAACGAGATCGTCGCGTGGTACGCGAGCATGACGGGCACAGCGGCGGCCACTACGCACGCGCCTGAAGAAAGCGTGAGCGCGATCGCGGGAGGGCATGCGCCAAAAAAAGCCTCGGCTCCACCGACTTCGTTCAATGAAGCGGTGGAGTCCGATGGCGAACTCGCGCACGTCGATCCGGTGCAATGCTATGCGGTGCAGGCCGTGGCGGCCGGACTCGACGGGGAGGGCGAGTCCGGCAATCCGTTCGCCCAGGCGGATGTGCTGATCGTGGGCGCCGGGCCGCTGGCCGACGCCTTCGCGACAGCGCTTGGCGGATACGGCGCGAGTGTGCACCGTCTCGCGCCAGGCGCGCATACGCGTGTAATCGATGATAAGCATTACGAAGTGGATTTGTCCTCGCTGGAAAGCGTGAAGCCATTACGCGATCTGGTGATCGACGAATGCACTGCGCCGCCGGTCGCGCTCATCAACGTCATGGGCGCGACGGCTGATCCGTCCCATGAAGATCGCCACGACGCCCGCGCGCTGTTCCTGCTGCTCAAGGCCTTCGAGCCGGACCTGAAGGCGCGCGTGAACGGCGGCGCGTGGATCGTCAACGTGACGGCGTTCGACGGCCAGTTCGGTCTGAGCCGGTCGCGTGCCTTCGAAGCCGGGCGCGCGGGCGTGCTGGGCGTGGCGAAATCGGCGGCGCGCGAATGGGCGGACGTGAAAGTCAAATGCGTGGATGTCGATCCCGCACTCGATGCCGCCACGCAGGCCTCGCAGGTGATCGACGAGATTCGCAGCGGCCGGCCCGGCGTGGAAGTGGGGTATACGCAGCAAGGCCGCTGGCTGCTCGATCTGCGCCGAAACGGCGCGGCGCGACAGGACCTTTCGCGGCTCACGCTCGAAGCCGATGCAGTCGTGCTGGTCACGGGCGGTGCATGCGGCATCACGGCGGACGTGACCCGCGCGCTGGCCGAACGCTATCGTCCGAAGCTGATTCTGGTGGGGCGCAGCCCGCTGCCCGCCGACGAAGACGCTACGACCGCGAATATCGACGATCCTCGCGCGCTCAAGCAGGCGCTGATCCGCGCGTTGCGGGCAAGTAACGACAAGGTCACGCCAGCAGAAATAGACCGTGTTTACACTCGTATTCTGCGCAACCGCGAGATACGCGCGAATCTCGCGGCAATGCGCGCGGCGGGCGCCACCATCGAATATCACAGTCTGGACGTGCGCGACGAAAAATCGTTCGAACAGCTAATCGATCAACTCTACGCGCGTTACGGGCGAATCGATGGCGTGCTGCACGGCGCGGGCGTGATCAGCGACAAGCTGATCGCCGACAAGCCGCTCGAAGCCTTCGATACGGTGTTCGATACGAAGGTCACGCCCGCACTCGTGCTCGAACGGCGGCTGCGCCCGGAACACCTGAAGTTCATCGTGTTTTTCTCTTCCGTGACGGGGCGCTTCGGCAATGTGGGCCAGTCGGATTACAGCGCGGCCAATGAAGTGCTCAACAAGCTCGCCGACCGCCTGTGCCATCTGTGGCCGCACGTGCACGCTCTCTCGATCAACTGGGGGCCGTGGGACGCGGGCATGGTGAGCGACACATTGCGCCGTCTCTACGCGTCGCGCTCGATACGGCCGATTCCCGTCGAGCAGGGACGCCGGCACTTCATGGCCGAACTGGAGCGCGGCGCGAGCGGCACGCCCGAACTCGTCATTTCTTCGAGCATCCAGCAGATCGCCTCGCTGCGGCTCGGCCAGGAACGTCACGATCATCGCCAGACTCATCAGGGGAGCACGCTCAAATGAATACTTTCGCCAAGCCCGTTCTCGCGAACTTCTGGCCCGCCCAGGTCGCCAAGCCGGTCGCGCAGCGCATTACGCTGGAAGTGAGTTCGTATGCGCTCGCCATGGGCTTTTGCCGCACGCACGATATCCAGGCGCGCGACCATATCCGCCAGACCGTGCGTGATTTCAGGGAGAAATTCTCGCGCTACGCCGTGACGCCCGACCAGATCCGTCGTCGTCAGCTCGTGTTCTTTCCGCGTCTGCGCGATATCCGTTTTGTCGATGGCGAACTCGTGCTGGCCGACCCCGCGCCCGAGCATCGTCATTTGCGCCTGCATTCGCCCGATCTGAAAGACCCGAAAGGCGCGAATATCCGCGAGCGTCATGAGAGTTATGCCAAGGTGGTGGGCGATTGCCTCGCCGAAATGTACGACGGCATTGCCGATGCGCCCGACGACATGATTCACGTGACCAGCACCGGCTATCTTTCTCCGAGCCCTGTGGAGCGCATGGTGGCGCAAAAGGAATGGTTCGACACCACCGTCACGCATAGCTATCACATGGGCTGCTATGGCGCGTTTCCGGCGATCCGCATGGCGCACGGTTTTCTTTCGTCGTCGCATTTCGGCGTGACGCCGCCCAAGCAGCGCGTCGATATCGTGCATACGGAATTGCTCTCGGCGCATCACAACCTCGAAGACGGCAGCGCGCAGAACATCGTCGCCATGACCTTGTTCGGCGACGGCTTTATCAAATACTCGGTGTGTTCGGATGAATACGTGCGCTCGCACGGTCTGCGCGGCTTGCGCGTGCTGGCTTTCGACGAACATCTGCTGCCCGATTCCGCCGATGAAATGACCGAAATACCGGCCCCGCATCAGTTCCAGATGACGCTGACGATCCGCGTGCCCATCGTGATCAAGCAGCATGTACGGCGTTTCGTGACCTCGCTGCTGCAAAGCGTCGGCATCGATTTCGAGCGCGAAAAGCACAGCATCGTGTTTGCGATTCATCCGGGCGGGCCGCGCATCGTCGAACACGTGCAGGACGAACTGGGCTTGCGCGACGACTACGTCGGCATCAGCAAGGAAGTGTTCCGCGATAACGGCAACATGACCTCGGCGACCATTCCCTACATTCTCAAGCGCATTGTCGAAGAGAAGGCGATCACGCCGGGCACGCGCGTGGTTTCGCTGGGCTTCGGACCCGGCATGACGGTGACGGGCCTCGTGATGGAGAAAGTCTGATGCATAACCACCACCACGGCATGCCGATCGTTGCGCGTCTGCACGAAGTACGCGCGGCTGCGGAATTCGCCGACGATGAAACCATCGCGAGCACGCAGAAACAGACGCAGGCACGGGCGCGCGTGCTGCCGTTTGTCGGCGATGTGGCGCGCTACGAGCCGGGCGTTGCGGTGACGGTCGAGCATCGGCTATCGCTCGATGAAGACCTGTATCTCGCCGATCATCATTTCGTGCATGCGAACGGCGTCAAACCGCTTTCGGCCTGTTTTCCCGTGGTGCCGATGACGGTGAGCCTGGAGATCATGGCCGAGGCCGCCGCGTGTCTCGCGCCTGGCTACGGCCTGATCGGTTTCGAGCAGGTGTGCGCCGCGCGCTGGATCGCGCTGGCCGATACCGATGCGCTGGCGCTGCGCGTGGAAGGGCGGATTCGCAGCGTCGATCCCGCGCGTGCGATCTGCCGCATCGACGTGGAAGTCTATGCGAGCGGCGAAACGAAGCCGTCGATCAGTTCGACAGTGCTGTTCAGTTCGCGCTATCAGCTCGATCTGGGCATGCAGTTCGATATGCCGCGCGCCAATACGAAGCTATCGGCGGGACGTATTTACGAAGAGCGCGAGTTGTTTCATGGTCCGCTATTCCAGCGTCTGACCGGTGAAATGAGCGTGGGCGAACACGGTGTTCATGCCGATCTGCTGGTGAATTCGCCGGCGAATCTGCTGCGTTCGACTACGCAGCCGCAATTGCTGACCGACCCCGCATTGCTCGATGCCGTCGGGCAGGCGATGGCGGTGTGGACTTCGCAGCAGGGCGGCGTCGTGTTTCCGATCGGCCTCGGCAAGATGGAGTTCTACCGCCCGACGCCCGCGCCCGGCACGTGTGTGCCGATGCGCATCAAGGTGACGAGCGGCACGGGCAAGATGCTGGCCGCCGACGTGGAGATCGAGGACGGCCAGGGCGGCGTCTGGTTGCGCGTCAAGGAATGGCGCTCGTGGCGTTTCCAGTGGGATCGCAAACTCGTGGCGTTCCGTCGCGAACCGGCGCGCTATCTGCTCAGCGACGACCTCGAATTGCCGCCAGGCGCGGCCGATGCGGATGCCGTCGCGCGGCACGTGACGAAAGCGTGTCTTGCGGGTTTCGATGTGGAACTGCTTGCGCGTCATTACCTGACAGCGGATGAAATGGCCATGTTCAGCCGCCTTCCGCAGCAGGCGGGCCAGCACGCGGAACCGGGGCGGCAAAAGACCTGGTTGCTCGGACGTATTGCGGCAAAGGACGCGTTGCGTGCCTGGCGCGCGCAGGTAGCGGGCAGCAGCAGCGGCGCGCTGCATCCGGCGGCGTTCGCCATTGGCAACGACGCGCGCGGAAAGCCGCTCGCCACGCACTGGCCTGAGCCGGTCGCGCCTTCGCTTTCCATCGCGCATAGCGGCGGCGAAGCCGTGGCGATCGTGCAGGGCGCACCCATTGGTGTCGATATCGAACCGGTTGCGCGCCGCGACGACGGCTTCGTGCGCGCGATGGCGACGGCTTCCGAACGTGCCTTGCTGGAGGGCTTGCCACAGCGCGATGTCTGGATCACGCGGCTTTGGTGCGCGAAAGAGGCGCTCGGCAAATGTCTGGGTACGGGCGTGGCGTCCGGGCCGCATCGCTTCGAAGCGGTGGCGCTCGAAGCGGGCGGCACGCTGCGGATGCGCGATGGCGGCAGCGGGCGCGAGGCGCAGGTCAGCAGCTGGCCAGTCAACGCGATGATCGTCGCCGTTTGCCGCCAGAGCGGCGATGACACAAGGAGCCTCACATGACCGTACTCGCCATGACTCACGCCAGCGAGCCGCTGGTGGAAATGCGTCAGGTCGTCAAGCGCTATCAGCTTGGCGAGTCGCAGATCACCGCGCTCAAGGGCGTCGATGTCTCGATTCAGCCCGGCGAATTCGTCGCCGCCTGGGGGCCATCGGGCTCGGGCAAGTCGACGCTGTGCAATCTGATCGGCCTGCTCGACACGCCTAGCTCCGGCATGGTGCTGTTCGAAGGCCAGGACGCCGCCATGCTCAGCGACGACGCCCGCAGTCAGGCGCGCAATCGCAAGATCGGCTTCGTCTTTCAGGGCTTCAATTTGCTGCCGGTGCTTTCCGCGCTGGAAAACGTGATGTTGCCGCTACAGGTGGGCCGCCGCGCTTCGCGCGCGTGCGTGGAAGCGGCCGAAAAACGGCTAGCCGATGTGGGACTGGCCGAGTTCGCCGCGCATCGGCCATCGAAACTCTCGGGCGGCCAGCAGCAGCGCGTGGCGATTGCGCGGGCGCTGATTGCGAACCCGCGCCTCGTGGTGGCCGACGAACCGACCGCGAATCTCGACTCGCATAACGCGCACCGCATCATCGATCTGATGCGCAGTATCAGCGCGCGCGAAGGCACGACATTCGTGTTCTCCACTCACGACGAGCGCCTGCTCGAACGCGTCGATCGCCGCATCATGATGCGCGACGGCGCGCTGATCGAAGACTGCAGTCATACGCCGCAGGTTCAAAGCCGCCATTACGGCACGCTCAACTATTCGATGACCGGGAGAGTGTGATGACGACCTGGCTCAAGCTCGCGCTGCGCAATCTCTGGCGCAATGGCCGCCGCTCGCTGTTTACGATACTCGCGATCGGCATGGGTTTTCTGGCGGTGAACACGCTGGGCGGTTTTACGCAATATATTTTCCAGAGCCTCAAGGACAGCTATATCTACGCCGAAGCGAACGGCCATCTCACGGTGTTCAAGCAAGGCTTTCTGTTGCATGGCAAGCTGGAGCCCACGCGTTATCTGCTTTCGGAAGCCGATGTAAGGAAGATGCGCGAGATGCTTGCGCGTCATCCCGAAGTGCTGGTCGTCACGCCCCAGTTACAGATATCCGGACTACTGAGCAATGGCAAGGTATCGACGATCTTCTTCGCGCCAGGGCGCGTGCCCGGCGATATTCAGGCCATTGCGAGTCACGCGGTAGGCATTATGGGGCGCGCGAAACTCTATGACGGTCAACCGCTGTCCGATCGACTGGATTACGGCATCGGCATTACACATGGACTGGCGCAGCAGTTGAACCTGAAGCTGGGCTCCGGCGCAGTGGCGATGTCGCCGACGGTTTCCGGCCAGATCAACGCGCTCGATGCGCAGATCGTGCAATTGATCGACGCGCCCGATGAAGCGCTGGAAAACTCCTTTGCGGCCGTGCCGCTCAAGTTCGCCCAGAGCCTCTACGACACCACCAACGTCGACCGTCTGACCATTCTGTTGCGCGACGATGCGCAGACCGTCGCCATGCAGTCGGAACTCGCGCGCGAGTTCGAGGCCGCCGGTCTTGCGGTCGACGTGAAGACGTGGAACGAGCTTTCGCCGTTCTATACGAAGGTGAAGAAAATGTTCGACGTGATTTTTCTCATCACCTTCCTGATCGTGTTCACGATTGTCGTGATGAGCATCGTCAACACCGTGACGATGGCCATCATGGAGCGCACGCGTGAAATCGGCACGCTGCGCGCGCTGGGCGTGCGGCGGCGCGGGATCGTCGGGCTGTTTGCACTGGAGAGCCTGATGCTGGGCGTGTTCGGCGCGCTGCTCGGCGCCTTGCTGAATCTGGGCGTGCTGTGGGCCGTGGCGGCATTGCAGCCCACGTGGGTGCCGCCGCAGATCAGCCGCGAAGTGCCGCTGCAGATCTATTTCGTACCGCACTACTGGATTTACAGCGTGCTGGCGCTATTGGCGCTCTCGCTGGTGGCCTCGCTGATGCCGGCGCGCAAGGCCGCGCGCATGGTGATCGTGAGCGCGCTGGGTTATGCGTGAGCCACGCGCCACGTGGAGTCGTTTTAACGAGGAGAACGATCATGAAGCGCATCTTCCGTGTCGCCGGGCTTTTGGCCGGTCTTGCGATGGCGGCCGCGGTGCACGCGTCGCTTACGCCGCACGAAATCCTCAAGGCCGCCGACGAGGCGCGCGGCAACGTTGCGGGCGTGTCGTGGCAGGTGAACGTGCAGTCGATGGAAAACAATGAAGTGCTCGACAACATGTCGTACGAAATCAAGGCGCGCGGTTTCGATGTATCGGGTTTGTCGCTCGCGCCGCCGAAGTATCGCGGCCAGAAACTGTTGATGCTGAGTTCGAGCATGTGGTTCTACAAACCCGGCTTGTCGAAACCGGTGCCGATTTCGCAACGGCAGAAACTGTTGGGCGATGCGGCGTATGGCGATATTGCGTCGACCAATTACGCGGAAGACTACGAAGCCACGCAACTGGCCGATGAAACCGTCGATGGCGAAGATTGCTATGTGTTCGACCTCAAGGCGAAAAGCGACAAGACCACGTACGACCGCATCAAGTATTGGGTGTCGAAAAAGCGCTTGCTGGGCGTCATGGCCGAGTACTACACGGTATCGGGCAAGAAGTTCAAGTCGTCGACGATGGACTACGACAACCAGGTGAGGGTAGATGGCCAGGTGCGCCCGTTTATTTCGAAGATTACCTTTCACAGCACGCTCATGAACGGCGACATCACGTATCTGAATCTGAGCAATCCGCAGATTTCGTCGCTGCCGGATTATGTTTTCGATCTGAATCTGTTCATGCGCTGATCGCCCGCTGCCAGAAGGAGCCGTTCATGGACGAGTACATGAGGCGGCATATGCGCCTGGCAGCGGAACTCGAGCAGTTATGCGGTGCGCTGTTCGAGCGCTGGTGCGAACGGCGCAGCGTCATTCCACTCACGTTTTTAATGCGCAACTGGCCGATCGTCTCGCCGTCTACGCCCAATTTTCACAGCCTGTCGTTGTCGCTCGAACAACTGGCGATCTGCGAAGACGACGCACTCGACCTCGACGATCGAAAACTCATTCTGCAGATCGTATGGATTGCCAATCATATCGTCTAGATGGCGTGGCGCAGGAGCGTGCGGCGAACGATCCGCGCGAGCCGTGGCGCGGTCACTTCGCATGCGCGCAGCGCGAACGGGTGCGGGAAGCGTTGGGGCGCGGGCGCGACGCCGTGCTCGTGATGTCAGGACTCGAGAGCCTCGCGAACGAAAACGATACGTCGCGACTTGCCGATATGGAGCGGCTTGCGCGAATTCCATCCGTGCATTTCGTGCTGCACGGCAGCTTATGGGGGCTGCGTAGCGCCGCGTTCAGACGGTTTGCGCAACGTTACGGGAGTCGCACGATTTACGCGGGATCATCGCGCAGGCTGTATGAGGACATTCGCCTCGTTGCCGCTGCGGATTTGATGCTGGACGATATCTCAAGCGCGCACAACGACGCGCGTTACCTGCGCTCAATCGCGCTGGGCGGCACATTCGACACGGATATACGGAATTTACTGCTGGATAGCGCCGATTTGCTGAGTGACATTGGCGACGGTGGCATGCACGTCGTACGCAATGAACTCGATCGTATCGCTGATGAATGCCTGAACGCAGATAAAGAAGCGCAGACAAGAAAGAAGTGGCAGGGGAAGAAGGATTCGAACCTTCGAATGCCGGAATCAAAATCCGGTGCCTTAGGCCAGCTTGGCGACTCCCCTACGTAGGGGCGAGATAATAACAGAGGATCGGAAATATGCAAATAAAAAAACGCAAGATTTCGCTATCGCCAGGCGAGCATCCGTAATGTGCCGTCGGCGGCCCTGTAACGCCGTGAAAGAGAAACGCCGTTGTATGCCCTTCAGATCTGTCCGCATCGACCGTTATAACGGTAGTCGTTACGCATCGATGCGTCCGAAGCAATAAAAAATCCACGCCGCGCTGAGAGACGCGGCGCGTGCCTGCCGTCGGCTGCGATAACACGCGCTGGCTGGCAGGTTCGGAAAAGAGACTTGATCATAATGACGCGCAAAAGCAATAAGCGCGCAAAGGGCCACGAATGAACGGTGTCTATAACCCGCTGTTGACGTGTCTGTCGGTGGTGGTCGCCTTCCTTGCTTCGTTTACGGCACTCGAAGGCGCCGCCATGCTCAGTGCAGTGACCAGCAGCCGCTGGCGCCACGTCTGGCTTGCAGGCAGCGCCAGCGCAATGGGCATCGGCATCTGGTCGATGCACTTTATCGGCATGATTGCGCTGACCTTGCCGATTGCGGTGGGTTACGACCTCGACATGACGACGGCTTCGCTGGCGCTGGCAGTACTCGCCGCGCTGGTCGCGCTCGCCACCGTGAGCCGGGGCTGTCTCTCGGCGCGCCGGCTGCTGGCGGCGGGCACCGTCATGGGGCTGGGCGTGGCGGCCATGCACTACACCGGCATGATCGCCATGCGCATGTCGCCGTCCATCGACTACGACGCCACGCGCGTAACGCTATCGGTGGCCGTGGCGATTGGCGCTTCCATTGCCGCGCTGTGGCTCGCTTTTCATCTGCGCGACTCGCACCGCGAAAACATCGTCTGGAAACGTCTGGCCGCCGCTGCGTTGATGGCGTTCGCCATCAGCGGCATGCACTACACGGGCATGAGCGCCGCCACCTTCGCCGAGGGCAGCCGCTGCCTGAGCGCGCACAAGGTCGATGCAAATGCGCTCGCATTGATTGTCGGCGTGGCTTCGACGGTCGTGCTGATCGGCACCTTATGGATTTTCGGCACGCAGGCGAATCGCCTGTCCGTCTCGCTCGATCGCGCGGCGAACACGATCCGTCATCTCGGCACCCACGACGCGCTCACCGATCTACCCAATCGCGCTTATCTGATGGCGCGCGCGAAGGAACTCGCGCAACGCAGCGCCCGCGCTGGCGAGCCGCTTGCCGTGCTGTTCATCGACCTCGACGGCTTCAAGGTGATCAACGACACGCTCGGCCACCGGATCGGCGACGATCTGCTGCGCCAGGCGGCGAAGCGCATCGAGGATTGCGCGCGTCAGGGCGATCTGGTGGCGCGGCTTGGCGGCGACGAATTCGTGGTCGTGGCGGCGGGCGCATCCGGCGCGCCCGGCGGCGATATGGGCGACACCGCCGACACCATCGCGCGGCGCATTCTCGCCAGCCTCGCCAATGAGTTCGTGCTGGCGGAGGCATTGCCGGTGCGCATCGGTGCGAGTATCGGCATTGCGCTCGCGCACGACGAGGCCGTGTCGCTCGACACCTTGCTGAGCCACGCAGATTGCGCGATGTACGCCGCCAAACGCAGCGGCCGCAACACCTTCCGCCGTTTCGAAGACAGCATGAGCCGCTCCACGCTGCGCTCGCTGCATATCCAGCGCGATCTGCACGTGGCGCTGGCCAACGCGCAGTTCGACCTCGTATTCCAGCCGAAATACACCGTCGATGGCCGCGCCATGACCGGCGCCGAAGCGCTGCTGCGCTGGACCCATCCGGTGCTGGGCAACGTGCCGCCGCTCGAATTCATTCCGATCGCCGAACGCGCGGGCCTGATGATCGCCATCGGCGACTGGGTGCTGAGCCGGATCTGCGCGCATCTGGTCGAATGGGAGCGCGAAGGGCTCGGGCCGATGTCCATCGCGATCAATCTCTCGGCGATGCAGTTCAATCTGCCGCGTATCGTCGAGCGTATCGACGGGATGGTGACGGCGGCGGGCGTGCCGCCGGAGCGGCTGATGTTCGAGATCAGCGAGGCCACCGCGATGCAGGACGTCGATCGCACACGCGAGATCGTGCAGGCGCTGCGCGACCGCGGCTATGCGGTGGCGCTCGACGATTTCGGCACGGCGCTGTCGAGCCTCGGGCATCTGCAGGATTTTCGCGTCGATCAGATCAAGATCGATCGCGCCTTCATTAGCGGCCTCGACGATACGTCGTCGCGCAGTTCAGCGCTGCTGTCGGCGGTGATGGCGCTCGCGCGCGTGCTCGGTATCGAGGTGGTGGCCGAGGGCGTCGAGACCGTCGCGCAGTCGCTCAAGCTGCTCGCGCTCGATTGCGATCAGATGCAGGGCTTTCTGTGCGGATCGCCGCTTGCGGGCGACGAATTCCGGCGCGCCATGACGGCTTCGCCAGCGCTCCGGAGCTAGTAGGGCGAGCGGTTCGTCCAGCTGGAGATTGAACGGTGGAATGCACCCGGCCGATAGAGGGCATCGTGCCTGGCAAGCGGTTCGCGCTGCAGGCGGGCTTTGTGCGTCTGCGGCGCGGCGAGCCGCAGACACTTGCATCGGCATAGCGGCGCTGTGTGGAGCGCCGCTACCAGGCCTTATTTTGCGGGGTCGTTGCCGCTCCAGCCCGTCGCCTCGCTGGTGTTGCTCGTGACGGAATAGAGCACCTTGGTGTTGCGCGTCTGCAGGAAGGCATCGAGCGATTCTCCGCGCATGGCCGCGTAGATGTGAAGGTTCGACACGCCCACGACCGCGCCCAGTTTCTCCAGCATGAAAAAGATCACGCCGTAGTGAATCAGGCCGCGCCAGTCGCGTCGGCGGATCAGATCTTTTTCCTCATCGCTCAGATTGGCCGCTTCGAACGAGCGCTCGGGATCATCGAGAAACGCGCGGCGATGCTCCGCACCGATCATCGCGTGCAGATACTTGTTGAGCCGGTACGCCTTGACGCTCGATGCCAGATCGAACGGATACGTGCCGGTGAGCCGCGCTGCGCCTTCGAGTTGCTGCGCCATATGCGCGCGGTGACGCGCCTGCGCCGCGCCCGGCAGCGGCGTGGCGGTGTTTTCGAGCACAAGCGTGCCGATGCCCGTCATCGACGGCAGATAGTAGCCGCTATGCACCTTCTTGACGTTGCCCGCGAGCGCGCCGCGCATGATCAGCCACATGATGACTTCCGCGCCTTCCAGACCGCCGAGTTCCGCCAGTTCGGCGTGTGTCATCTGCGCGAGCGCTTCGGGGTCGTTGGTGATCGCATCCATGAACTGGCGATCCCAGTCGACGTTGTTGAAGCCCGCGCGTTCGCCATGCACCTGATGTGACAGGCCGCCGGTTGCCATCACGACCACGCGCAGATCGTCAGGATAACTTTCTATTGCACGGCGCAGCGCCTGTCCAAGCCGATAGCAGCGGCGCGCACTGGGAATCGGGAATTGCAGCACGCCTACCTGAAGCGGCACGACGCGCACGGGCCAGCCTTCGGCGTCGTGATCGAGCAGGGCCGACATCGGCGAGAAAAAGCCATGATCGAGCGGCTTGTCCTGGAAGAACGCCATGTCGAATTCGTCGGCCATTAGGCTCATGCCCAGATGCTGCGCGAAACGCGGATCGCCGCCGATAGCGGGCAGATCGCGCGCGCCGCCGCCTTCATCGGCAACCGCGTACTGCTCGCCGATACCGAGCGCGAACGCCGAGTAATGGTCGAAGAAAAACGAGGTGACGTGGTCGTTGTAGACGTAGACGATGACGTCGGGTCGTTGCTCGCGCAACCAGTTCTTGACCGGCTCGAAGGTGGCGAAAATAGGCGCCCACGCGGGGTCGTCCTGTTTGTGCGCGTCGAGCGCGAATCCGATGGTGGGCGTGTGCGAAACGGCGATGCCGCCGACGAGCGTGGCCATGCGTCTCCTCCTTGTTGGGGTATCTGGGATTTCTCTGGATG
The DNA here is from genome assembly GCF_017104965.1 of Paraburkholderia sp. Ac-20340. Classification (GTDB taxonomy): domain Bacteria; phylum Pseudomonadota; class Gammaproteobacteria; order Burkholderiales; family Burkholderiaceae; genus Paraburkholderia. Next base: position 80,792 of record NZ_JAAGPR010000004.1, on the reverse strand, counting down.
GGGATTTTTGACTTAATCGACGGTTAAGTAAATTGACTTTTGAGTGGTGATTCAATAACGTGGGGTTATGAAAAAGACTCCGCTCCGCGCCGAAGAAGCGGCCGCCGATCCCGACCTAAACACGGCCGCAAGCCCGGCCGAAAGTGCAGACGAAAGCCCGCACGAAAGCAGCGCGCGCTCGCATGTGCTCGCGAGGCTACGCTTGCGCCACCTGAACTGCATCGTCGCGATCGCCCAGGCGCCGACCATGGCGCTGGCCGCGCAGCGTCTGCATCTGAGCCAGCCGGCGCTGTCGAAAACCTTGAGCGAACTGGAGCAATGGGCGGGGCGGCGGCTGGTCGAGCGCGGCCGCAACGGCGCCACGCTCACAGCCGAAGGCGAGCATTTCCTGCGTTACGCGCTGGACGTGCGGCGCGCGGTGGACGCTTCGGCGGCTGCGCTCACGCGCGAAAACGCCACGCATGCGGCGGCGGTGCGGGTGGGCGCGCTGCCGACCGTGAAGGCGGCTGTGCTACCCGCCGCGATCGTATCGATGCAGACCGTGTTGCCCGGCGTGGGCATCAAGGTGCGCGTGGAGTCGAACGCGGGTTTGCTCGGCGCGCTCAAGTCCGGCGCGCTCGATCTGATGGTGGGGCGCATGGCCGAGCCATCGAATATGCCCGGCATTTCGTTCGAATATCTTTATACCGAGTCGCTGGCGATGGTCGCGCGCACGGGGCATCCGCTCGCGGGCGCGGCGCTCGCGCTGGACGAGGCGCTGGCGTATCCGCTCGTGATCGCGGGCGAGCACACCGCGCCGCGCCATCACATCGAAGCGTTTTTCGAGTCCAGCGGGTTGCCAGTGCCTGCGGGTTGCGTGGAGACGCAATCGGCTTCGGTCGCGCGCGGCGTGGTGATGAATTCGCTGGCGGTCTGGATCGTGCCGCAGCGCGTGGTGCAAGGCGATCTGGACGCCGGACGGCTGACGGCGCTGGACGTGCCGGTGCCGCGCGACGTCGAACAGATCGGCATTCTGCGGCGCAGCGCCGGGCCGTTCTCCGGCGCAGTCGAAACCTTCGCTGAACAACTGCGGCGCGCGGTCGCCCCCATACCGGCCCGGTAGCGAATCCGCTTATGCCGCCTGCGCCGCTTACGCCGATTTCGTGCAATCGGTGTAAGGAATATGAAATAAATCCCCCGAAACAGCGGAATCTGGCTTCGCGGCGCCTTGCCGCCTGAAAGCTATACGGCAACAAATCGTAATTTCAAAAGCTGTAAATGAGAATGCTTCTCATGTATATTCAGCCCCCTTAACAAATCTGTCGCCCTTCGTGGGGTCGACGCGCGTACTGATAGGGGAAGACGTGTTTCAACGAAGAATTCTGGCAATCCTGATTCCGCTTGCGTTCGCCGAGTTGTGCGGTTCGCAGGGCGCATGGGCACAATCGTCGGTGCAGTCGGCTACGCCGGCCGCCGCTGCTTCGTCCGCGGCTTCCGGTGTCGCGGCGAGCACGGCTCCTGCGGCTAAAAGCGCGTCCAGCGCGGCGTCGCGCGTCGAGAACCAGTTGAACGTGGTGTCGGTGACGGCAAGCCGTATCGGCACGACCGATCCCACCAGATCCGCGGCGACGGTGTCCGTCATCACCTCCGACGACATGGAAGAGGACAACGCCAGGGACATCAAGGATGCGTTGAAATACGAACCCGGCGTGGCCGTGAATCGCCAGGCGTATCGCCCGAGTGGTATCGGCAGCTCGACGGGCCGCGCCGGTAACGACGGCATCAATATTCGCGGTCTCGAAGGCAATCAGGTGCTGTTGCTCGAAGACGGCATTCCGCTGCCGCAGACCTTTTCGTTCGGTTCGGGCGCGGCGGGTCGCGGCGATTATCTGAATACCGATCTGTACGAGCGCGTCGAAGTGCTGCGCGGACCGGCATCGGTGCTTTACGGCAGCGATGGCCTGACCGGCGCGGTCAATTTCGTGACCAAAGATCCTGCCGATCTGCTCGGTATCTACGGCAAAAACACCTACTTCTCGGTGCGCTCGGACTATGACTCGAGCGACCGTAGCTGGGGCGGCGTGGCCACGACGGCATTCAGCACCGCGAACGGCGCGGTGCAGGGCATGCTGATGCTGTCGGGCCGTCACGGGCACGAACTGGACAATCACGGCAGCACCGGCGGCACGGGCGCAAGCCGCGACGAAGCCGACCCGGCAACCTATAACAACCGCTCCGCGCTGGCAAAACTCGTCTTCAGATTGTCCAGCACCGACAAGCTCAAGCTGACCGCCGAAACGCTGAACAACACCAGTTCGGTCGACAGCCTGTACGAAATCGGCAATTACACGGCCAATACCACGTCGTACAACACGACCAACGACGTGACCAGCAATCGCGTGAAACTCGAATGGGATCACGACGACGAAACCAATCGCTATGTCCAGCACGTCAAGAGTTCGGTTTTCTACCGCAATGCGGCGACCGATCAATCGTTGTTGATCGGCGAAACGACGAGCGACGTGACGCGCTACAACCACTATGGCGAGAGCATTGTCGGCGGCAATACCGTGGCGGAAAGCTCGTTTAAAACCGGGCCGTTTTCGCACAAGCTGGTCTACGGTCTCGATGTGAGCGTTTCGCAGTTCAATACCGATTCCAACGGCAATACCGCCGATGCGACGTCGGGTTATCTGGAGAACTTCCCGAAGACGCAAACGCTCAATCTGGGCGCCTATATGCAGGACAGCATCAGCTGGAACAAGCTGACGTTCGTGCCGGGTCTGCGTTTCGACTATTACCATATGACGCCCGACGCGGACAGCACGTATACGTCGGCCGCGAGCGCATCGACACAGCCGCTTTCCAACTCCAGCGGCAACGCATTGTCGCCACGCCTGGCATTCCTCTATGAAATCAGCCCGGCGATGGTGCCGTATGTGCAGTACGCACGGGGCTTCCGCGCGCCTTCGGCCAATCAGGTCAATAGTTACTACGGCGGCGGCGTGGCGGCCTCGATGTATCACACGTATTACGAGCAGGTCGGCAATCCCAATTTGAAGCCGGAAACCAGCAATTCATTCGAAGCCGGTATGCGCGGCAAGCTCGCGTTCGGCACGAATCGCGTGTCGTATAGCGCGTCGGCATTCTATGGCCGCTACAAAAACTTTATCGATTCGGAAGTCGTGGGCGGCAGCCTGACTTCGGCCACCGATCCCGAGAAGTATCAGTACATCAACTTCAGCAACGCCACGATCAAGGGCGTCGAAGCGAAATTCGACTGGTTCGCGGGCGAAAGGCTGGAAATCAAGGGCGGCGTGGCCTATACCGACGGCACCGAACAGAACACCGACGGCACGACCAGCGGAATCATGTCGATTCCGCCGCTCGCTGCGGTGCTGGGCATCAAATACCGTGGCGACGATCGCTGGTTCGTGGGCGCCGACGTGACCTACAACTCGCGCCGCAATACGAGCGACGTGAATACTTCGTCGACCAAATATTTCTCGACGCCTTCGTACACGATCGTCGATCTGCATGCGGGATACAAGATCACGCAGCACGTGAGCGTGACAGCCGGCATCAACAACCTGTTCAACCGCAAATACTGGCGCTGGAGCGATGTGCGCGATCTCTCGGGTAGCTCGAGCTACGCGACGCTCAATGCCTATACCGCACCGGGACGCAATTTCAATGTCGGCATGAAAGTCGACTTCTGAAATGCGTTTCCAACACCCACAAAGGAAAACAATGAATCCAGTCGATTTTTCCGCTCCCCAGGCTGTTGCGCAATGGCGCGACGAGTATATCGCTCGCAAGAGCACGCAAAAGCTGCGGCAGCGTGAAGCCGCAGCGGCGATGCAGGTGAGCGAAGCGCAGGCCGTGGCCGCTTTTGTCGGCGTCAATGTCGTGCGTTTGAAGCCTGATTTCATGGGCCTGATCGCGCAAATGCCGCGTCTTGGCGCCGTGATGACGCTCACGCGCAACGAGGCGGCCGTGCACGAGAAGGATGGCGTATTCGAGCAGGTGAGCGCAGAAGGGCACGTGGGTCTCGTGCTTGGCGCGGACATCGATCTGCGCGTGTTTCATCGCAGCTGGGCGTTCGCATTCGCTGTGCGCGATGTGTCTGCCAACGGCGAAATGAAGAGCTTCCAGTTCTACGACGCGCAAGGCGAGGCGGTTTTCAAGGTCTTTCTGCGCGACCATAGCCACCACGCGGCGTTTGACGAACTGCAGGAGGAGTGGCGCGATCCCGGGCAATCGGCGGTGTTGGCACTGAAGCCGTCAGCGCCTGCGCAGCCGGTGCGCGACGATGCGGAAATCGACGTCACGGGCTTTCATGCCGCCTGGCACGAGATGAAGGATACGCATGACTTCTTCCCGCTGCTGCGCAAGTTCGGGCTCACGCGGACGCAATCGCTGCGTCTGGCCGAACCGCGTTATGTGACGCGCCTGGCCGACAACGTGATCGAGACGCTGCTGGTCGAAGCCGCGCGTGCTCGGGTGCCCATCATGGTGTTTGTCGGCAATGCCGGCATGATCCAGATTCACACGGGCGAAGTGACGAACATTCGCACCATGGGACCGTGGGTCAACGTGCTGGACGAGCGTTTCAACCTGCATCTGCGTGCCGATCTGGTTGCGAGCGCGTGGCTCGTGCGCAAGCCTACCGTCGACGGCATTGTCACATCGGTCGAACTGTTCGATGCGCAAGGTGAAAACATCGCGATGCTGTTTGGCGCGCGCAAACCCGGCAAGCCCGAGTTGGCCGAATGGCGCGAACTGGCGCTGGCGCTTCAGGTGCACGACGAACTCGCCACCGCCTGATATCGCGGCATGCTGAGAATGGTGTGATGCAAGCGCTTTCTGGACCATCAGTCTGAGTTTGAGAAACCGGGGAAGTTGTGACTTGCGCGATGTCTGTTCATCGTGTCGAAGAGGCGATTTTCCCGGTCATTGCCATATGAAAAAAGTTGAACCGCACAGCCCTAAGGACGCCGCCTGGCGTGACTTTGTTGTCAGGCACATGAATGAGATTGGCATTCGCGCGACGCCTACTCGCATTGCCGTACTTGTTTCGTTATTCGAAATGAAGCAAGGCGTCAAGGCCGATGAAATCTATACCTTCGCGAATCGAAAAGGGATTGGCCTGAGCCAGGCTTCGATCTACCGGAATCTGGTGGATTTCGAACGAGTACGGATTGTGTCCCGTCAATGGACGCCGGGCGATGTGGGCGCAAGAGCGACGTTCTTCCTGCAATGCCCGCGTCAGCCTGAAAAAATGCACGTGGTCTCGTGCCGGAAATGCGGACGTCGAACAAAATTCGAAAGCCCGCAATTTGTCGACCTGATGAAATCCGCCACGCAGGTTTCCATGTTCGGATCGTCGGAACAACCGATCAATATCAGTATCGTCTGCGCCGATTGTGAGTGACGCGGGTAAGGCGGCAGGCTTAACTGATTGCGCGGGTTTTCGCCGTTATCCAGTCCATTCCCGCCAGCAAAACGGCGGACAGAACGAAGGTCATATGCACGGCGATTCCCCATAGGATGGTTGAAAGTCCCACCTTTTCGATCGACAGATAGCCACGCAGAACTTCGATTGCCGAGATCGCCACAATCGACGCCATGAGTTTCAGTTTGATATCCGAGAAACCCACGTGGCTGATCCATTCCGGCGTGTCTTCGTGGCCACCCAGTTCGAGCCTGGAGACGAAGTTCTGATAGCCGCCAAAAATGATCATCAGCAGAAGATTGGCCATCAGCGAAAGGTCGATGAGCGACAGCACGCCCAGAATCACGTCTTCCACGCTGCTGCCCAGCAAACCCGTGGCCATGTGCCAGAACTCCTGGCAGAACTTGACCAGCAACATGATTAGTCCCAGCGCCAGGCCGACGTAGATGGGCGCGAGTACCCAGCGGCTCGCGAAGATGCCGTGCTCGACCAGTCTTTCGGCAAGATTCGAAGCGTGCCCTTCCGTTTTCTCCGTTGGACGCATGGCTTTCCCTCGTTCCATATACACGACGTTGATCTAGACGGCGGCACACAAGCATGCGCGAGCGGGCGCGACCGGGCGCAAGCGCATCAGCGCGGTACGCGGCGGGTGTCGGCGGTGAGTTGGGTAGCAAGCGCCGTGCGCGCTTCGCCATGCACGAGCGAAAGCAGTTCGCGGCGCGAGCCCACGCCCAGTTTGGCGAACGCGCGCTTTGCGTAAGTTTCGACCGTCGACGGCTTGACGCCGAGCGCGCGCGCAGCCGCTTCCGCCGTCATGCCTTGCACGAACGCCGAACACACGGCCGCCTCGCGTGCGGACAACTCGACGCGCCGCTGCGTGATGCAGGCCGCGAGCGGATCGACAGCGCGCCGTGCATCGCTTGCAACGGCTCCTTCGCCATCGCCGCCATGGCCTGTATCGTGCGCCACACCGGCCAGCCGGGCATGCGCTGCCGCGATCGGCAAGACGATCTGCCCGAGATGTTTGACGAGGCTGAGTTCCTTGAGCGAAAACGGCGGCAGACGCCGTGAGCGGCAGATCGAGAGCGAGTAGGTGGCGCCGTGCGCGGGACGCAGCACCATGCATTCGTCGTGAATATCGCCTGCGTCGTACACCAGCCGACGTAGTTCGGCATCCTCAATGCCTTGTGCCGAAACCTGAATCACTTCCACGTCGTCGCTGCCGCTCGAACGCGCGTAGGTGGGATCGCAATGCGCGAACTGGCCGAAATAGAGTTGCATCGTGCGCTCGAGCCGTTCGATATCGAGTCCATGACTGCCGATCCATTCGACGCGGCGCTGTTCGCCCGTACCATGCGTGCACTGCAGATGCAGCGCATCGCAGTCGGCGAATCGCACGACGCACTGGTACAGCTCGCGCAGAAAGTGCGGCGTGCCGATGGCGTCGGCAACCGGGCCGATCGCTTCGGCGATCAGCGCGAGTTGCCCAAGCGGTATCGAAGGGGCCGGATCGGCAGTGGAGGCGTGATGGGCGGACATGGTGCACAGGCGGCGCGTCGTGCGCGCGGCGTTGAAATGGACTCGTGGCCGCAATCATTGCGCAGCCTTCGAGACAAATGAAATAGCACAAAAAAAAACGGCTGCCTACACCGGAAAGCCCTTGCCGGCGCGCCTTTCGCGTCGTCCTTGTCCCCCCCAGGCAGGACAGACGCCAGAAATAGCGCTGCCTAGACTATCCCCGTACTTCACACAATCGATTCGGGGGAGTGACGATGGAAGGGGTGACAGGCAGTACGCGGCACACAGCAAGCCGCTATTTCAGTCGCGCTGCGGGACTGGGCGCACTGGCAGCAGCGGTGGCGCTGGCATGCGCATCGAACCTGGCGCAGGCCGATCAGCCGAGCGTCAATGTCTACAACTGGGGCAATTCGATCGGCAAGGCCACGGTTGCGAACTTCGAGAAAGCGACCGGCGTGAAGGTCGTCTATCAGGAATTCGACAGCAACGAAACGCTGCAGGCGAAGCTGCTTTCGGGCAGCGTGGGCTATGACGTCGTCGTGCCGTCCGACGCGTTCTGGGCCAAGCAGTTGCAGGCGGGCATCTACCAGCCGCTCGACAAGTCGAAGCTGCCGAACTACAGCCTGCTCGATCCGAAGCTGATGGCGCTACTGCAGGCCGACGATCCGGGCAACCGCTACGGCATACCGTGGACGTGGGGCACCGATGGTCTCGGCATCAATGTGGAACGCGTGCAGGCCGCGCTCGGCAAGGACGCGAAACTGGACAGCCTCGATCTGCTGTTCGATCCGAAGAACGCCGAAAAGCTCAAAAGCTGCGGTATTTCGATGATCGACTCGCCGCGCGATGTATTCGGCACGGTGCTGCTCTATATGAAGCGCGATCCGAATACTACAAATCCTAAGGACTACCAGGATGCGCTCGCGCTGCTTAAAACCATCCGGCCTTATGTCGCGCAGTTCAGCACGGGCAGCTATATCGGCGACCTTGCGGGTGGCGATATCTGCATCGCGCTGGGCTGGTCGGGCGATGTGAACACGGCGCGGCGCGCGGCGCTCGACGGTCATCGTTCGTTCCACATCCGTTACATCCTGCCGAAGGAAGGCAGCCCGATCTGGTTCGATGTGATGGCGGTGCCGAAAGACGCGCCGCATCCAGAAGCCGCGCTTAAGTGGATCAACTTTGCGATTTCCACCGAGGAAAGCGCGAACCTGACCAACGACACGTCGTATCCATCGGCGGTGCCGGGCGCGTCGAAGCTGCTGGCCGCCGATGTGCTGGCCGACCCGGCGGTGTTTCCGCAGCCCGACCAGTTCAAAAAGCTTTTTACGGTCAAGCCGGTGCCTGCCGAGGTGACGCGTCTCGTCACGCGTTTGTGGCAGCAATATAAAGCCAACTGACGCTGCTCCGTTTCTGGTCATTCCAGTGAATTCCTGGTAATGCGTGGCCACGCCGCGAGGCGCTGTGGCGTGGCTTGATTCGTCCATACGACGACCTTCACATGAAAATAAAGACCTCCGTTTTGCTGTGCGCATTGGCGTTTGCCGCAAGCGCGCATGCCAGCGACGATGGCAAGACCCGTAGTAAAACCGGTAAGCGCGATATCGACGTACAACTCGATTCGCTGCGTACGCAGATTGCCGAACTGGAGCAACAGGTCAAGACGCTCAAGGCCGAGCAGCACGCGAATGCCGCGACCAGCGCGCGGATCGTGCGGGCCGCAAGCACGAATGCGAGCACGAATGCAAGCGCTGGGACAAACACAATCGCCAGCACAAGCACGCTCTCCGAAGAAGACGCGCGTGCAATGCGTGAGCAGCTCAACAGCCTCACCTTAAAGACCGATGCGCTTGAAGACGCGGCGACCACCGGGCCGCTGGCTGGCCTGAGCGTGACGGGCTATATCGATCCGCTCTATCTGTACAACCGCGCGCAAGGCACGGGCGGCTTCCAGTTCCTCAATCATGATCCGGGCGTCTACGACTATTACGAAAGTCAGATTGGCGATGTCTATCTCGACATCAAAAAGACCTTCGGCGTAGGTCCGCTCGCACCGGCCGCGGAGATCGTGATCCAGCCCAATCGCGGCGTGGGCTCGACGCTGAGCAGCGGGCGCGGCTATGTCGGCAACAATATCCTTTCGCAAGCCGACGTGACGGTGCCGCTCAACTCACTCACGACGTTCACGGCGGGTCTGTTGCAAAGCCCGATTGGCTACGAGCCCTTGCCGTCGAACCAGATGCTCACGCTCACGCACAATCTGCTGTACGACTTCAGCGAACCCGCGGGCATGGTTGGCATGGGTTTGAAAGGCAATAACGCGACCTTCACACACTTCTGGCAGGTTTATATCGCCAACGAGCAGTTGCGCACGGCATCCGCCGTGGTCGATGGCCCGAACAATACGTCGCGCAGCAACTGGGTGCCGTCGATTTCGGCGCGCTTCGACAATGCGCTTTCTACCGCGCTCGATATCGGCATTGCGGCCATGTACGGACGCAGCACGCTGTACTCGCCCTGCTCGAATCCGGGCGGTTATGGCTATCAGTGCAATGCGTCGTCGCCATTCGGCATGATGCGCTACATCGAAAGCGATCTCACGTATATCCGCGACAAGACGCAGTTCAACGCACAAGTCGACTACGGCGAGCAGCAGAAGGGCGCGTGGGACGGCGGCACGGCGCGCTGGTATGGCTTCTCGCTGCAGGGGCACCAGAAGTGGACAAGCGCGTGGTTCGGTCATATGGGCGCGACGCTGCGCTTCGATTATCTGAACAACACGGCCAATGGCGGCGGCGCGCCAAACATTCTCTACGGCCTGAGCGGCAGCAATCCTTCGGTGAATGCCACGAGCGGCTTTGGCATCGATCCAGCCTGCTTTGCGGCGTCGTCGCGCAACGGCACGGAATGCCGCGGCGCGCAGCACTACGACCTCACCGCCGACCTGCTGTTCTTCCCCACGCAACAGATCACCGTGAAGTTCGAATACCGTCACGACGCCGCGAATCATCCGGTATTCCTCATGCACGACGGTACTTATTCGCGCTCGAACGATATCGTCGCCGGGCAATTCATTTACACCTTCTGATAGCGGTTCAATCATGGCACACACGAATTTCAGCGACGCCACCTTCTACAACGGCGGCGTCTACACGGGCGGCGCCACGCCGCATTACGCCGATTGTCTCGTGCTGCGCGGCGCTCGCGTGGCGTGGGTCGGCGCGCACGCGGACCTGCCGCGCGAACTGCGTGGCGGCGATCACCATGATCTGCGCGGACGCATGATCGTGCCGGCTTTTACGGACTCGCATGCGCATCCGGTCGAAGGCTTCCAGTTGACATGCGATGCCGATCTCGGCGACGCGCACAGTGTCGAATCGATCGTCGAAAGCGTGCGCGCTTGCGCAGCGGCGCATCCGCAGCGTTCCTGGGTGATGGCGGGCAACGTCTCGCTCGAATCGATGGGCGCGCAACTGAACCGCCACACGCTCGATACGATGGTCGCCGACCGACCGCTTCTGCTGATCGGTCACGATGTGCATTCAGGATGCCTGAACAGTTGCGCGCTGAAAGTGCTCGGCGTAGGTGCCGGGACGCCGGACCCGGAAGGCGGCATCTACGAGCGCGATGTGCACGGCGAACCGACCGGCGTCGTGCACGAAGCCGCGCTATACGGGCTTTTTCGACATCTGCCGCAGATGGGCGCGGAAGAGTCCGCGCGCGCACTCGACAAGGCGCTCGCGCAGGCGCATCGCTTCGGCATCGCGGGCTGGTTCGAGGCGATGGTGGGGCAGCGGCTTGTCGATGCCTACGCGCGTGCGCGCGATTCCGGTGTGTTGAAAGCGAACGTGAGCCTCGGGCTGCTGGTTTCGCCGAACATGCCGATCGCCCCGCAAATCGAAAAACTCAGCGCGTGGCGCGCCGCGCACGACGGCGGCCGCTTGCGCCTGCATACGGCGAAGATCTTTATCGATGGCGTGATCGAGAGCCGAACCGCCGCGCTGCTCGACCCTTATCGCGACGCTGCCCATAACGGCGAAGCGCACTGGAATCCGCAGCAATTGCGCGAAGCGGTATTTGCCGCAGATGCAGCAGGCTTCGATCTGCACTTTCATACGATTGGCGATCGCGCTGTGCGAATGGCGCTCGATGTACTGGAGGCGCTGAACCGCGAACGCGGCCGACGTGATCGCCGCGCGCAACTCGCGCATGTGCAGATGATCGATCCCGCCGATGCGCCGCGATTTGCGCAGACCGGCGCGATTGCGTCGATCCAGGCTTTGTGGGCCGATGTCGCGCCGGATCTCGCTTCGCTCTACGAGCGTTTGCTCGGGACGGAACGCATGGCGCGCCAGTACGCGTTCGGCGATCTGGTGCGCGCGGGCGCGATGGTGTCGGGCGGCTCGGACTGGCCGGTTTCGACGCAGAACCCGCTCGTGGCAATCGAGCACGCCATGCGCCGCGCCCGCACTGGCGATGCGCAGGCGACGCCTTTTCTGCCGGAGCAATGCGTCGATCTCGCGACGATGTTGCAAGCCTATACGCACAATTCGGCGTACAGCCTGCGCATGGACGAATGCGCAGGGATGATCGCGCCGGGGCGCGCGGCATCGTTCGCAGTGCTTGAGCGCGATCTGCGCGCGTGCGAAGCGCATGAAACCGGTGCGGTGGAAAACCGGCTGACGGTATTTGAGGGGGAGGCGGTGTATGGGGCGCTTGATTGAGGGCAACGCGCGGGCGAATGGGTGCAGTCCCATCTGCAAGCCTATGCGAGGTCTACGGCAAGTTCACGCGTACGTCGCCGGAAGCAACGGTCACCATCACGAAACGTTCGGCGCTGCGGCAGCGCTTTGGCACGCAGGCCGCACGTATTTGCTAGCCTGCAATGATCGATTGGATGCAATGCTTGAAGTCTCGCAGCGGCGTTATGGTATATCTTCATTCCCGCCTAATCTGAGAGATCAAAATAACGTGAAAACGACGTCGTTGATTCTGCTTGCATGCGCGTTTATCGCAGCGCCGGCCTCGGCTTATGCCAAAACCGGGCGGTGTCTCCTTGAGGTGAACAACAAGACTTATCTCGACGGACCTTGCGAAGTGAAGATCGAGAAAGGCGGTACGTTCACGATCGGCGTATCAGATAAGCATCCGTCGAAGTATTTCGCCTATGTATTGATGGACGATGACGGCGCGCATGGCTACTGGAATGAAGAACCCGGCGCGACCCATGCACACTCGGAACTCGGTCTCCTGAAACGCGATGGCGCTTGCTGGGTGAACGACACGGCGCGGGTGTGCGCCTGGTAGGAACGGCGTCGCAATCGTGCCTGAACGTTGCTGGGTGCGTGCGTTCCCGCACGTAGGTTCGCCCGTTCGCTGGCCCCGCAACCGGCGGCCAGCGAACGGCGTCTGCTTTCCGGTCAGGTCTGGATCGTATCCATCACGTTGGCCGGCGTGATGAGGTCAAACAGCACCGTAGCGGGAATGGCCGATGCGCCCTGATGCGCCGCCAGATACGTCGCCGTATCGCGCGCCTGCCGCGCAGCGATCGCCTCGCCCACCTTCACGACGTCCTGGTAGTGACTGAATACCGCCTCGCGCAACTGCGGCTCGACGAAACCATAGCTGTCCTGAAGAACGTCGATCGAAGGCTCCAGAACGCCACGTCCCAGCACGGTTTCGGGGTAGGGCCCTTGACCCGTCACGGAGGCGTTGATCTGCACATCCATGAACGTCATATTGCCGATGGCAGGATACGTGAGCGTCTGCGAAGGCAGGCAGGCGAGCACGTCGGCCGGCGTCCACTGCGATGACGGCTTGTGCGAAGGCAGTGGATACATCAGCGTCGAAGCATTCGGCACGAACGCGGCGTGGTTATACGCACCGTCGTTGACGACCGTGTGCTGCACCGAGAACTGCCAGATGAACAGCGTGAGCACGTCCTGCAATACGGCAGCGGTTTTGACCTCCGCCGGAAAGCGATGCGCAACCGGCTTGCCGTCGACGTGATTGAACGCCGGAATCAGTTTGTCGAAGAAGCGCTGCAACTGGATATCCGCTGCAATGGCCTGATCGCCGCCCGGATACTGGATCGACACGAAGCGCTCGACAAAGCGCGCAATCGCTTCGTACCAGCATCCCGCATCATGGACATAGGCATAGGAGAACGGCGTGTCGTCGACGCCACGGCGCTTGATATCGACAGGCAGCGCCAGATCGAGAAAGCGGAAGCGGTCGTCGTCGTAATACATCTTGTCCTGCAACTGATAATTGCCGATCCGCCCGCACGAGAAAATCAGATCGTAGATATAGCCGATGTTGTAGACGCCCGGCGCGCCATTCGCCGTGCGCGTGGCGGGGAATCCTTCGGCATACGGGTTGTAGCCGCGGTTGTAGATGCTCTGCTGGAACTCCACCGTCTTGACGACGTGCGGGCGCAACAGCTTGAATACCGGATGCTGCTGGAATGGCTCGGCGGACTGGGGCGCGGTGTCAGGATTGAAGACTTCATCCGAGAACAGCGCAATCGACACCATCGCGCAGATCTGGTGTGTCAGCAATTGATGAAAGCCCACGTCATGCAGCGACTGCCCCGCACAGTTGGTCTGCATCTTCGCCAGCAGCCACGCGTTGTCTGCGTTGCTCATATCGGGCGTGAACAGTTCGCCGTGTACATCGAGTTGAATACCGACGGGCATCAGTTCCTTGCGATCGTTCACAGTGAAGAAAACGATCGGTTTCGCAAGGTAGAAACCGACCGGGATCACCGTGCAGGCCTCCAGATAACGCCGGTAATTGGCCACGTATTGCACCGCGCCGTGGCGTTGCAGTGCGGCGGCGTCCACGATGCCTGAATCCGAAATCAGCCGGTCGAGATCGGCAGCCGAAACCTTTTCGAGCAGATTGGGCATGAAACCCGCCAATTGCTGGCGTGCAAATTCATCGTCGTCTTTCAGCCAGAATTTCGGCGCGGGAATGGTCTGGAAATTGTTGCCGTAATAGATGTCTTCCAGCATTTGCACGGCGTTTTCCGTATTCACGGACTTCGGCGGCTGCTTCGCGCGCCAGGCGACATTGTCGTCCCACGCGGCATTGAGCATTGCCAGCACCTGCTTGTCCACCGCCGTTGCTTTCATCGATTGGGGCACCGTGTCGTAGTTCGCCACGAATGCAGGCACCTGACCGTTGAAAACGTATTGCTGGTCGCCATAGATGCTCGGCGTGCCTTGCGCCGGTTTCGATGCGGCATTGCGATCGACTTCGTTGTACGCGTAAGCGTAGGTCATGACGGTGGCGCTGGCCGGGTCACCCTCGACATCGGGCGCCTCGAACGAACCCCAGGTCCGCTGCATCTGTTCGATCTTGTCGACCGCACCGGCATGCTGAAGAATATTCAGCACGGCGTTATAAGCCGAATCCAGCGCGCCGACGATCCAGCCGTGGTGAACCGAGCAACATTCGCCGGCGAAATTCAGTCGGCCGTCGAATTCCGGCATCAGCAGCGAAGGATAGAGTTCATTGAACTGGCCGGGTTTGAACAGGGCAAACGCGCCACCGCCCGCGTGTTCGTCCCAGAACCAGGTTTTGGTCGTGACGCCGTCGTTATAGCCTGAAAAACAGGCGTAAACGTCGACATCCGGATAGAGATACTGGATGCCTTTCAGACATTCTTCGATACGCTCCTTGTCGTCGAGCGCGCCGAGCTTGCGTGCGTCCAGCGCCCAGCAATAGACCTGCAGCACGCCTTGATCCGCTGCATAACCGTAAGACGGGTAGATGATCTGCCGGTTGGCGCGGTCGGTCGCGGCCGCGCCGTAGCCTTGCGTGCGTTGCTGGCGTTCGCCGAATTCGGTCCAGAACTGGCGTTTGAAGGTCAGAAAGGCCTTGAACGACGCCATGTAATTGCATTCGCGGATCGCCTGCGCCTTGTCGAAGGAAATCCCTTCCAGCAGGTTCAGTTCCGGTTGCCCGTTGAGGTACGCGCCATTGGGCAGGGTCGTCACGACATACGGATACGAGCGTTCGGTTTGCGTGCCGTCGTCGGCGTTGCGCACCGTGACCTTCATGCCGCCCTGGCCGTCGTTCAGATCCGGGTCGTGCCGCAGCGCGGTCACTTCATGGCGCAAATGCACGCGCACCCTGGCGGGATTGCGCACGCCAGTGTCGTGGCCCGCCGTTTCAGCGTAATGCGCCGATGCATGCGGCGGTTGCGCATCGTCCGTGAGATTGGGCGGATTGTAGCTATACGGGCCGCCAGGCTGCGCGGGCAGCATACCCACCTGGATCTGCGCGGCGATGCCTTCTTCCATCGTCACGGCGTCCTGCAGGTCGAGCACGGCGCGGCATGCGTCGGGGAAGCGCTGCATGCCCTGATCGACGGTCAGCATGTAGATGTTGGGGTCCTGCGGGCGGTATGGGTCCTTGCTGCCGCCCCAGTCATACACGGCGATCACCATTTCGACGAAGGAAACCGAATACATGCCGCTGCCCACATTGGTGGTCTCGAGATAATTGGCTACGGACCAGGGCAGCAGATCGGACTTCGCGCCCATGGCCGGATCGTAGTATTCACCCAGATCGCCGAGACGGAATTGCGTCGTCAGGTAATCCCACATCGAATACTGATCGAACTGCATCAGCAGATCGAAACCTTCGGCGAAGGAGCGGTTGATCGCTTTGAGAAAGGGATCGTTGACCTTGTCGAGCACGATGTTGATCGGCAGATAAGGATCGGCACCGTGGTCATGTTTTGGCGTGACCCAGACCGCGGGCACGTCGCCGCCGTGATCGACGCCGAAATTGAAACTATCGAGGCCGGATTGGGCCAGCGTCGTCGGCGTGGCCATATTGTTGTAGCGCAGCCGCTGCTCGGGCGAACTGTAATAGAACTTGCGCCAGAAAACCTGCTGTTCGTGCAGGCCGTTGCGTGCCAGCACGGCGTTGACCGCCAGCGCCAGTTGCTGGACCGGCAGCATGTCCTCCGAGAATTGCGGCAGACGCATGCCACCCACTTCGCCATAGAGGCCGGCGCGTTGCACGTCGTCCGCATGGTAGTCGCGCGAATACCACGTATGAATGCGGCCGCCGACGCGATCGCTGGCTTCGAACACTTCGAATTCGATACCCAGCGACTGCAGGATCAAGCCCGCGAACATGCCGGCGAAGCCCGCACCGACGATCCCGACCTGCGGCGTCTGCGTCGTTGCGCCCAGCAGGTGAGCAGCGGGTCCGCGCGTGGCGCGCAGGGTGGCGGCGCGGCTGCGCTGCGCCTCGACCACGGCGCGGTAATGCGCGCCATGATTGGCCAGAATCCAGCGCGAAAATGCCGCGCCCAGCGAACCGCGATGCTGGACCTGGCGCGGCGGCGTGACGGTCGCGGCATTGAATTGCAGAAAGCTCATGATGGCTGCTCCTTCTCCGGGATGTTCAGGGGATCGTTGTGTTCGCCTGGCCGAAATTCATGGCTGACGGGGTTCGATGCAAATGCCTATCCGGCCGATGTCGATACTCGTGCCGGTCTGTAGCGCGGGATGCGGACGGACATAGAGTTCGAATTGCGTCGCGCCGCGCGCGATGGCCTGCCGCAGCGCGCTCTCGTGTGCGCCGATATCGAGAATGCAGACCATGCCCCGATCGGGGGCTGTCGACGTTGCGCGACGCAATCCGTAGAGCGCGACGCTGCCCATGAATAGCGCGCCGTGCTGGCCGGATGTCGCGGGATCGGGATCGCGCAGGTAGACCTGCAGGACCGTGGCGTCGAGCGTGCCGCGCACCTGTTCCAGCAGCAGATAGAAATGCGTGCTCGCCGCCGCGTCGGCGTCGGCCAGCAGCGCGGCGGCATCGTCGTCGATGCGCACTGGCACTTCCACGCCTGCGGAGTGCACGACGATGGCCGTCTTGCTCGCTGCAAGGGCGCGCAGAGCGCGCGACCAGCCTGCCGTGTCGCCTGGATCGCTCATGACAAGGCTCCTTCCTGCATGGGCCGATCGGCGCGTGGCGCGGTCTCGCCGACGACTCGATGCCTGCGCGCGTGCGCGATTTCACGCTGGAGCAACTGACCCGCCACTCGCAGCCCTCTGACTCGCCACGCGGGCGGCCTCGGTGCATCGAGACGCTCGCAGAACGCCAGCAGGGCAACGAGCGGCATGAGCAGCAGATGCCAGGCCGGCAGCATGGCGGTCAGCAGCATCCACGCCCAGCAGGTGCCGATGCACCACGAGCCGTGCGCAAGCCCGAGGCGCAGTGCATCCACGTCTGCACGCAGCCCGAATGCGGCCAGCGGCCGGTGCGTATGGCAGCGGTTGAGAAAGCCTTGCCGTAACGGCGAGCATTGCCAGATGCCCGCGATCAGCAAGGCAAGCGCTGCTGGACCGTACCCGCCCGCGGTCATGGCGGAAAACGCCCGCGCCAGCGCACTGATCGCCAGGCCAGGGATCAGCCAGATCGCCGCGAAGCCCACCAGAAAGATCAGGGTCGCGCGCCCGCGCCGTTGCGCGAACACGCTCACCTGAATATGGGCGATGGCGGGCAAGGTCATCGGCGCCATCATGGCCACGATCATCAACAGCCAGCCGAGGCTGGCCGATACGAACCAGCCAGGCGTCAGCCACGGCAAGGGCGTCACGCTGCACAGAAAGTCCGGCAGGCCCTGTGCGGACCGCCATGACAGGGCTGCGAGCGTGATCCATGCCGCGAGGCTGGCGCCCAGGACGCTGAATCGCACGGGAGCGAAGGCGTGTCTGTTGTGGATCATGGGCCGCCCGGTCAATTGGGCTGGCGATAGACGCTCACGCGGCCCACTTCGATCGTGGACTTCTCCGGCAGCTTGCGGTCGGGCAGCAGGCTCACTTCGAGGTTCGAATTCGACAGCGTGCCGGCCAGATACTGCTGATCCAGCGAGGGCGTGATGTCGAGCACGAAGGTCAGGCCGCTGCCGCCGTGTGCGCCGTTTCGCGCACTCGCGCGCCGCAGACCGAACAGCGCGACATCGCCGACATGGTGCGCGCGCAACTGATCCGGGGTATCGGCTCCTGCTGGCAGATTCACGTAGACGCAGAGCACGGTCGAATCCAGCGTGCCGCGCACGTTTTCGAGCTTCAGATAGACGCGATCGGGCGGCGCAGAAAGCGAGGCCGCCGCGAGGCTCTGGGTCACGCGCTTTTCGACGGCGGCGTCCAGATGCACCGTGACAGACACCGCCGTACCCGTACCCTGCACGTCGATTGCGCTCGTGCTGGCGCCCAGCAATTCGGCGCTCGCGTGCGTCGGCGCGCGGCTCGTCGCGGCCAGGACGGCGTGAGCTTCGGGCGCAACGGTTACACCGAGGCGATTCAGGCGCATCAGGAGCGGCGCCGTGACAGGCTTGGCCGGAACGGACAGGTCTTGATACGAGTAGTCCAGCGCGGCAAGACTGGTCATGTCCGCAGGGGTATAGACCCAGCTTTCGCTATTGGGCATCGGCATCACGAACTGGCGCACCGGGCCTTTGAGCCATTCCGGCGAGCTGGGATTCGTGTTGCCCGCCTCATTCCAGGAAGCCCACATGCGATCGATGTTGCAGTGGTGCAGATAGAAGATGGGATCGAGTGCGGCGGTGCCTGGATCGGCCATCAGCCCGTAGTTGGTATCGGTGATCGTGCCGCCCGTATACACGTGCACCAGATCGTGAGGATTGCTTTCCATATTCCCATGCGGGCCGCCATCATGGGAAAACCCGCTTTCCGGGCCGCCGTATCCCGGCAGCGGCGTGGCCTGATTCGATCCGGTGTAAACGGTGTTGTTCATGCAGGCGGCCGTAACTTCGCCGCGCGTCCAGTTGTCGTCGGGGCCGTGATTTTCGGCCCAGCGATCGGTCGGAACGTAGATATCGCCGTCACCGTCGGGACCATAGCGCATCGTCACGAAAAGCGGATTGGCCGATCCGTCGGGCAGTTTCTGCTGCGCGAAAGCCGGCGGCATTTCGGCGTCGGCGCCTTGCTCGCCGCCGAAGTAATTCCAGTAGGGCAGCGCCCAGCTCGACGGGCCGCCGAGGCTCACGATGTCGGCGCGCAACTGGGCTTCCAGTGCCATCAGATAGCCGCGATGCCAGGGCAGAAAGTACCAGCTGCCGTGCTGGCATTGATTCCAGAATTTGTCCTGGGTGGCCGCGAGCGGCAGCGGTTGCGTGGGCACCTGAGGCGGGCTGGAGATATAGCCCCAGCCAGGAAACGAAGGCGGGGACGGATACCACGGATTGGACGTGTTGACGTATTCGCCGTGCATGGCGGCGAAAAACCACCAGCTGGCGGGATCGTCGAGGCTGCGCGACATCATCTTCCCGACTCCCTTCGCATACCAGAGAAGATCAGGATTGCTTAGCGTACCGCCTTCATTCCAGGCATCGTTGCGAACATAGCTGACCATGTTGAAGCATCTCCTTGAGAGCGTTTTGAGGCGCTGTAGCAGTGCAACTGCGAGGTGGAAATCAACGGCTGACGCGCACCCGTGCGATCGACTGAGCGCTTGACGAGGGTGCACGCCGCCTTGCAAATCGATGACGCCACGAGTCGGGCGCAGCGCGATTTGCAATGCGTTGGGCATCAGGAAAGCTGGGGTTCGGAGAGTAACTGCGCGATCTGGACTTCCCCGATAGTCCTGCGTGATGAATCTCTGGAATCTGCCGACGGAACGATGACTTTGGGTCTCTGAGTCTTCTCTTGCGTTTCTTATGACGAAAATATAGCCGATGCCGGGCGTCCCGCAGATGGCTGCGTCGAGTTCCTATCCAGGTTGATAGGTGAGGGAGAATGTCACCGGGCGGACGTATTTCAATGCGGCGGCGGGCGTTTTTTGCTTACGTTGCCCTGCCGCATCGTTGCGACGTCATGCTTGCTGGGTCGCCGCGATGGTTTCGCGGCGACCGTAGGCGGAAGAGGATTGAAGCGCTCAGTTGGCGAGCGACAGTGTAGGCGGTGCCAAGGTGGCGCGTGGCCAGTTTAGTCTCGAGCAGTGTCGATAAGGTTGACTGATTTTGGCTCAGATTTATTGGAGCCAGCAATTCAGGCGGATGACGCGTTTATGCTTGACCTTCGAGTTGCTTGTTACGCGTTTCCGGCAAGAAAATAGCGACGATAAACACGACGACATAAGACGCCGCCGCCCATACGCCAATAGACTTTGCCAGTCCGACGGACGCACTGGTGATGCCGACGGCCGCCGGCACGAGCGACCCCATGCCGCGACCGAAGTTGTACGAGAAGCCGCCCGCAGACGCGCGAATCTGCACCGGAAACAATTCGGTGAAGCAGGCGCCCATGCCGGAGACAATGCCGGACTGGAACAGGCCGACCGGAAAGCCCAGTACCAGCAATACGGGCAGCGGCAGATGAAGCTGTGTGTACGCGAGAACCGTGAGCGTCGCGCCGGCGGCTGATATCGAGAAGGTCCAGCGACGACCGATGGCATCGCTCAAATACGCCATGCCTACATAACCGCAGAACGAACCGAAGATATTCACGGCGAGATACATCGTCGTGAGATTGACGGTCAGGCTCTGTGTCTCCCGCAGATACGTTACGAGCCAGGTGAGGATCGTGTAGTTCCCACCGAGCGCGCCGGCCGCCATCGCTGAAGCGAGCACGGTGCGTGGCAGGACGTTGGGGGCGAAAACCTGCGCGAACGTATCGAAGAGACCAGTTTGTGCGCGAAATTCCGCGGCCGATTCGAATGCCGAAGATTCATCGACATTGCGACGCATCCACAGGACCAGCAGGCCCGGCAGGATGCCCACGAGAAACAGAATGCGCCATGCGTATTGCTCGGGGAGCGCGCTGAAGAGTCCCCAGTACATCAGCGCGGCAAGCGCATAACCGACTGGCCAGCCGCTTTGCACGCATCCGACTGCGCGGCCACGAATGCGCTTGTCGACGACTTCGCCGATCAGGATTGCGCCTGCGGCCCATTCGCCGCCGAATCCGAGCCCCTGCAGGCTTCGGGTGAAAAGCAATTGATGAAAGCCATTCGTGAACGCCGACAGGCCGGTGAATAGCGAAAACCACAGAATGGCCAGTTTGAGCACCCGGACGCGACCGATGCGATCCGCCAGGACACCGGCAATCACGCCGCCGATGGCCGAGGCGACGAGTGCGGACGTGCCGATCACGCCCGCCTGGGCCTTGCTCATGTGCCACGCCGTCAGCAAGGTTGGAATCACGAACGCGAAAAACTGCACATCCATGGCGTCGAGAACCCATCCGAGAAAACAAGCCCAGAACGTGCGTTTCTGGGAGGGGGCCATGGTGCTATACCACGTCTGCATAGGTTGATCTCCAGCGCAGGCTTGTTGCCTGCTTTGTTCTATATCGATGGTCGGAGAAAACTCCGATCGTGAACGGCTTGTGACTGGAATTATGCGGCGATGCCTCGTAGCGACCCTTGCGTTTGGCGCATAGCAGATATGCGCAATGAGACTATGGCTGCTGTAGCAAGGTTTAATCGCTTAGGTTTTATAGCGGCGCGGGGACGGTCAATATCTGGCGGATGCTGGACGCTTTGGGGCAGGCAAAGCGTATCCCGAGTGTCGCGATTGCCTGGCATGACATCATAGGCTGATGAATCCTCGGGTATCGCAGTACGTGTTTCACTCGAGGTGAGATAGTTCGTAATCCTATTGGAATGTGGCGAGGCGATTTTTTGATCGTATTCGACAGAATGCGCGCTGCCTCGCGGTGCGATCAGCAGCCATTTGAGTTCAGCGGCTGCGATCGCGGCAAAAGCGGCTTGCTTTGGGCGGCGGAAAGGCAAATATCAATGTTCACGTTGCCTTCCTGTCGTATCTGAAAGCGCTGGCGGTACGGTTTCCCGCTTGAGACATCTGTTTCAACCGCACCGAACCGAGCTGGTTGGCGCTTTGCGACAGGCAATCATCTGTTTTTGTTGGGAATGACAAAATGTCCCGTCTGATCGCGCTCATATGCGACATTGTGCTCAATCCATGAGGTCGGCTGACCTGGCTTATGCGGTGACTCGCCTCGCCTTGGCCCAGATTACCTTATTGTCGGGTATTCGCTGAGTGCCACCGACTAATCACGGGCGGGGATTGCAAAATTGCGATGCGAAGGCGTCGAGCAGGGCGTCCGGGTCACTGTTTGCCGCGCCGATGAAGAATTGCGCGGCTCTCGCGAACAGATCGTCTTTGAGCAACGCGAGGGTTTTGGGTGTCTGCAGTATGGCGCGTACAGCAGCGAGCGTTTCCGGCAGCGCGATGTCCCGCGCCTCGCGCGCGAGCATGCCGGCGCACGCGATTTCGATATTGTGATCGTTGGATTCCAGCAGATCGTGGGCCACGTCAAAGACGCGCCTGGTGTTGCCCGCGTGAGAGTATCGCAGTAGCACGAACAGCAGATCGGACGCATCGGTGTTTTTGGTCGTGCGGCGATCCTGCCAGGCCATAAGCTTCAGCAGGACATACGCAGGGACGGTGACAACCGGCACCACGACGCCCTCGCCGATATTCACCGGCTGCGCGGTGTCGACCGCTTCCTGGAACCCGAGAACGTTCATGATGAAGTCGCCGTCGGGCGGCCATGCGATCGCACCGGGCGGGGCTTCAATCGGTCCAAATGGCACGAGGTCCAGCTGGGCGCCGAAGGCGTCGCCGGCGCGCCTGAAGATCAGCTTCTGCTGTGCCTTCGCATCGCGCGTGAACTGGCCGCTCGCAAGCAGATGCTCGATCAGCCGCTCATGGAAGTCCCAACTGACCGCGCACACTGCCACGTCAACGTCGCGTGTGGCCGTGAACGCGCGCACGCCGTGGAGGTGTTCAAACTGGATGTCCCGCGCGGTGGCGCCCGCCAGCACGAATCGCGTCGCCAGTTGAGCGCAGGCCGCCTTGACTGCCGCCAGCAGCGCGATCGTGAGCGGTGGCATCGGCCGCTCGGCCGGAATGCTAACGATGGAGGAATCGCTCATAGATCTTCTCGGCAACGTAGTGGTTTCGGCTGTCGGTCGAGGCGCTCAGGTCCGCAAAAATCAGCAGGGGATGAACGACGCCTGGCGGCGTGCCCCAGAGGTGTTCCGTATATTCAGGCCAGAAGGCATCGAGGATCTCGATGTCGCCGGACGGGTCTGGGCGCAACATGGCGTGGCGCTTCAGGCCGTTGCTGGCGCCGCCGTGCGCGTAGATCGTCACCGATGCCGCCTTGTTTTCGTGGGTGAGGACTTCTGCGGCACTCTCGCCGCCCAACCGGGCCTTGAATTCGGACAGATTCGCGCTTTGCCACCACGCGAGCTCACGTTCGCTCTTGAAGCGGCGTGCGCCGAGCCTGGTGCGGAGGCCCGTCGGGTAAAGCTTTGCCCAGTCGATGACGAACTGCTTCCTGTCAGGGATCGTCCGTTTGCCTTTTCGCATGGCCACGAGCCTGCGCGCGATAAGGTCGTCGACCGCGAGATTGACGGTGTTCAATGCGACCGCGGAAACTTCAGCGATCGTGCGGTAGGGCTTCTCCACGAGATCGGGCTGCGAAGCAAGCGCAAAGGACACCTGGAGGCCTTTCGGCGTGGTTGAGCGCGATGTCGTGTCCGTGTGCCTGATTTTGGGCCGATCCCGACCCGTGATCAGGATCGTCGCCTCGGGCTCGTTGAGGAAGACGTTTCCAGCGGTATCGAGGAAGGGGATATCGGCCTGGATGAGTCTTTCGGCAAGGGCCCGATTAATGTGGTGTTTGACCAGGATGACGGGCCGCCCGTCGGGAGCGGGCCGCCGATGAAGGTGGGGGTAACCGCTTGATTCCGTTCCCCGGGAAATGACGGCGGGCATGTCGAACTGTTTGTCGCGCACGGAGAAGCGAATCACTGGGTCGGCTGACTCCGCCTTCGTTTCAGTGTCCGGCAACGGCTCGGCACTGAAACGCTGCGTGACCTCCGAAAAGGCTTCGCACGCGAGGTTGAGCGCCGCCATATCGGACGCGGACAGGCGGTCGGAAGTTGCCATGAGGGAGTCCTTCTGTACGTTTTAAGACTAGTGTATGTTAAAAACGTACATGATTCAATGGGCGTACAGAAATCGCGATAGGAAGCTTCTGGAAAGGGATGTGTAGAAGTTTTCGAGTGTTTTGTACGCTGTATAGATAATGTACGTTTTAGGCGAACATGTACTTTGTAGCGTACATGGGTGGGCTGGTGACGTTCATGAATTGCTGCGGCGCGCCCAGTCTTCGTCATCGAGGACGGGGCGGTAGAGGCTGTCTACGCCTGTGTCGGCGAGTTGTGTCTCAAGCACAACGGTGTGGAGCAGAGCGAGCACGTCGTGCTGCACGGCCGCGTCATTGCGGCCGAGTCGTTGTGCGATCTCACGGATGGACAATGGACCTGCGCCAGTCATCGTCCTGATGAGGCGTGCTGCGGATTGTCCCTCACAGTCGCCAGTTCCGCGGCGTGTGATCTGCCTCGATCGTCTTCGAGGCCAGCAGGGAAGAAGTGCCGCATCTCCATTCGCGGGCACAAGCGTGGCTGATGCGTGTACGCGCTGTGTCGGGAGGCTCCAATGCGCTGCGGTTCCGGACCCCGGCGCAACTGTTGCATCGACACGCCGCGAGTGTCTACAGGAATGGAGATTCGCAGCGTAATGGCGAAATTCGTATCTCGAACATCTTGTGACGCATCTGCCCAGATCCGCGCGGGTCCTGTCGACCCCGGTCGGTCGCTCGGCGTTCTACAAAGCGGGCAATGGTTGGTTACGGCCCATTGCTACTGAAGTTCAGCAAGACGATCCCGGATATCGCGGTAACTAATCCGATCACCTTAACTGCGTTAAACGATTCGTCAAACCACACGATAGCTAAAGTAGGCGAGCGGCGATGCAATCATATGCCAAATCAGTCTTTCGCCAAGTTCGACGCTGATACGGTTCGTGGTGTGTGCGAACACGTAACCAGAATATCTGACGCGGACGATGCTTTGCTTTTTCGCTGACCGAACGCGTCCAGCAGGCTATCGATTGATATCAATTAGGATAGAGTGGGATACTCAATATGCCTTTTTGAAGCCAGATCGTGACATCGGTTAGCGTGACCTTTGCCAGCCCCTGATTCGACCGCAAAGTCAGTTGGCAATAGTTCTTGTTACCTGCAGCAGCAATATGCGCGGCGAACCCCTTCTTGGTGCCCGTAGGAGGAATGTCTGAAACGGTGAGGATGTCGGAGATGGTTACCCAGATATTCGCGCGGGTATCGGCGTACACCTTAATGCCTTTGGCATTGTAGTCGGAGCAAATCATCATGGCTAAGGTTTTTCCCCATACCGTGATGGTAGGGCACTTTACTCCCGGAACGAATTGCACCGTGTCATCTTGGTAAATTTCATGAAAATCGTGTTGCTTGCTGTATTTAAGAATTAATTTTCCATCGAAAAATACATAGCACGTATTTTTTGCTATATGTCTGAGTAAGTCGGATTTAATTGCTTTCTGTTTTGCATAAACCGTTTGCCGATCAGAATATCCAGCGATACTGTCCAGTTCTTCTGTAAGTGGATCGAGAAAGGTTCTGGATTTGTTGATTGGCGTGCGGGGATGCTGCCAGTCAAAAACCCGTTTGCTATATTTATTTTGACGTCGCGCTATTTCTTCTTGCTCCAAAGCTTTAGTGTCTTTGACGATCGAAGAAGCGACCATTGCAGGGGAATTCACGTTAGAACTGCTTGCTTCGGGAGATAACATCGAAGGCGACAGCTTGTTCATCTCCTTATGCCAGACTATCGTGCCCCCAAAGATCAAGATCTCGGGATACTTGGCGCTGAGCTCCGCTAAGCCTTGAATGATTTGATTTTTCTCATGCTCTGGATACGAAACGGCCTTGAGGCGATACTCTGAGTCGTGCTCATACAATCTGAAAAGGTATTCAGGGGCGACGAGTACCGCAGTAGGGTGAATGCCGCCCAGAGGGACACCGTTGTAGGGCGTGAGATTCGTACAAGCCTTTCTGGCATATTTGAGTTGCTCTTCAAGCTGATCCAGGTGCTTTTTCCAGCCAAGGTTGTAGCCGCGTTGAAAGCCAAAATTTTCGTGCCAATAGAATACAGGGATATCCAGCGTGGGCATGTCGCAATTCCGTCAAGGTAATTGAAAAAGGGAAAGTACGTGAAACGGCGGAACGATTTTTTTCGATTCGTACATTTGTATCTAGAATAACGACCTGTTCAAGTCGGCTTGACATCGCTTCGAGCTACGGAATGAGCACGGAAAACTGGCCCGCCTGAACAATTTTGATCAGTCCAGCCCAAGAACACATCAGCGTCGCCATTGCATCGAGGGCCGGCATCGAGCCGATCAGCACCGTAGGCGCTCCGCCGGGAATCCATGGCCCGGCTGGGACGGGCACGCATGGCATCGGCGTAAGCACACCAAGCGCTGCGGCAGTCGCCGCGATCACCGCTGGATTCGACGGACTCATGCACATCGCGAAGGGCGCGATGTTCAGAATCGGCGCATTGTCCATGATCGTGGCTGCCGGCATGCCACCTGCCATCACGCGATTCACAGGCAGCACATTGAGCACGCCAGGCGCCGCACCGAACGAGCATTGGAGCATCGCGCCCGAACAAACCTGCGGACAACTCATGAATTTCTCCCGTTGAATTGCGCCTGCATCAAGCAGTCCGATTCGATGGCTGGCCAGTGCCCGTAGCCTGGCCGTCCCACCATTGCTTCCAGCGCGACACCGGTTTGCCGTTTGCGCCAATAACGCGGCCATCGTCGCTATATCGCTCCGCGTGTTCGAGTGGTTTTCCGCTCGCATACGGCTGCCTCAGCGCAAGCTGTCCATTCGGATGAAAGCGTTGCAACAGACCCTGTAATTTGCCGTGCCGATAGTGAGCCTCTTCAAGCAGGGTGCCGTCCATGAGCCACGTCCGGCACGTGCCGTGCAACTGACCTTGTGCGTAATGCGCCTCGCGTTGCAGACGTCCATCGGGAAAGTAAAAACGTGCCTTGCCTTCCAGCTTGCCTGCTTGATGATGAACTTCCGCCGATGGCGTGCCTTCCGCATTGAAGTACGTCGCTGCGCCGTTCAGCACGCCGCGCTCGTAACGCAGGATCGCCGTGATGCGGCCTTCTGTCTCCACGCGCACGGTGCCATGCAATGCGCCGCCAAGCGTCGTGCCCGCCACGCGTGCATCGTCGCGTTCAATGGTAATCGGCTGGAGTTTTTCCATCGCGTGTCCTCAATTGAGCTTGACGATGCCGCCCTTGACGGTGAGCATCGCGCCACCGTCCACGGTCTGCTCAACGCTGCCTTTGTTCGTCAGGCTTTGTGCCTCGTTCGACAGCGTGCCGCTCGACTTGTTGGTCAGTGCAGTACCGGCCTCGTTAGTCAGTGAAGTCGCGGCCTGGTGCGTCATCGACGCATCGCTTTTCGCCGCATATGAACCGGTGCTTTGAATGGACAACGAGCCGCCCACCTTGATGGTGAGATTGCCGTCGATCGTCAGCGTCATATCGCCCGTCACGGTTTGCTTGAGCGCGCCGCCTACCGTGCGTGTTTCATCGCCGCCAGCTTTGACCGTGCGCGTGCCTTTTACGTCGATGGTTTCGCCGCCGGTCTGCACCGTCATGCTGCGATTTCCCTTTTCGATCGTGAGCGTGTCGTCGCTTTCCTGGATCGTATGGCTGCGCGCATTTTTCACGGTGCGGGTTTCGTCGTGTCCAATCGTTGCGCTCGCATCGTTTAGTACATTGACGTTGAGATTTTTTTGCGCTTGCAGGAAGACTTCTTCGCTATCTTTCTTGTCCTCGAAACGCAATTCATTGAAACCTGCGCCGCCCGGCGAGCTACTGCTTTTCAGGCCAGATTGCGTCTGATTGTCAGGCAGCGCGTAGGGC
Source organism: Paraburkholderia sp. Ac-20340 (assembly GCF_017104965.1). Taxonomy (GTDB): domain Bacteria; phylum Pseudomonadota; class Gammaproteobacteria; order Burkholderiales; family Burkholderiaceae; genus Paraburkholderia. The sequence goes on along the minus strand of NZ_JAAGPR010000004.1, from coordinate 52,986 downwards.
GGCAGATTCGCACCGTTATAGACGCTGCTGGTGATCAGCGGCCGGTCGGCGTCGCCGTCGATAAAGCTCACAACCACTTCGTCGCCGATGCGCGGCATGAACTGCATGCCGAATCCCTTGCTCGCCCACGGTTGCGCAACGCGAATCCAGCATGAACTCTGCTCGTCGAGCTTGCCTTCGCGATCCCAATGGAACTGAACTTTTACGCGTCCGTACTGGTCGGTCCACAATTCCTCGCCGCTTTTGCCGACGACAATGGCAGTCTGTGACGGCATGAACGGGCGGCGCGTGGTGCGTGGCGCGCGGTAATTGACCGAAGCTGGAAAGGCTTCAAAGCGGTTGCGATAGCTCGTGTGGTCGGCTTCATGCACGACGCTGGCCACAACCCATTCGATATTCGCGTCCGACGATTCATGGCCCGACAACGTAAATCGATAGCCCGGCGTGAGCGCGCGGCAGTCGCTTTCGCCGGTGAGCAGGCGCGTGCTCGCACGCAAGGCGTCCACGCGTTGTTTGGCGAGCGTCGAGGCATCGTCGCTGGTTGCGAAGCGGCCCGGATATTCGTACACGGCAAGGTCGTTCTGCACGGACTGCGCCTGCGAATACAGTTGCGCGGAAGGCGTTTGCCATGCGTAATCGCCGTGAGAAAAAGTTCCGGATGCGGTTTGCTCGACGATTTCGCAATAGAGAATCTGGCCGCTTTCGCGCCAGTTGCCAGCGTGACCCGCGAGCGGCGCGCAACTCAGTGTGGCTGCGCCAGGCAGCGTCGCAAAAGCGTCGTTGTTATCGGCAATCACGAGCGTGTGCACGCCGTCCTGATGGCGAAAAAAGTAGAACCAGCCTTCTTCTTCGCACAGGCGACTCACAAACGCGAAGTCGCTTTCACCGTATTGCACGCACCATTCGCGCGCGACGGGCGTGCCGGTGAGCGACAACGTGTAGTCCGTCATGCTGTGGCCTGCGAACACCGCCTCGATGATCTGCGAGGCTGTCTTGTTCTGGAACACGCGGTTGTTCTGCGCCAGTGTGAGCAGCCAGAGCCACGAGCGCAGCGTTAATGCAAAATGGCTCGCGTCCACGGTGGAGGGCAGTTGCGCGGCGCGCGTGCAGACTGCATCGACAAGACGCGCGTTCTCGCCCCACGCAAACTTCAACGTCGCGTGCTGACCGGGCATGCCGCCAGGCGCGGGCGGCGGCATCGCGCCCAGCGCACGTACGCTTATTTCGGCGGGCGCGCCGATGCGCTCGTCCACCGTGACCTGTGCGGCGAACAGGCCGGTGAAGGCACTGCCGCCCAGTTCGATGCGCGTATCGGTGTCGGTCAGGGTCGGTCGGTCCATGAGCAGGAAAGAGAGCGTGTTGAGGAAATCGGCGAGTGTGCGTAGGTCATTCCAGCGCCCATTGGGCCAGCGTGCCGACAAGCTCGTTCATCAGCACATTGTCGATTTCGCGTGCGCCCGAGCCACGGCAACGCGCGAGCACGGCGTCGATGATTCCGGCATCGAATGCAAACTGCTTGCCGGTTGCGTCGCGATAACGCACGCGCAACTGTTCAAGCTTCTTTTCGATGATGATGCGCACGGCCGGATCGTCGAGCGCGACGTAGGGCACGGCGGTCATGCGCGCGAGAAACGCCGGACGAAACGCGTGCAGCAACGTTTCGCGCAACTCGCGGTTGAAACTTTCGCTGGCGAGCGCGCTGGCGGGCGTCTTCAGCATCAATTCGGCGCCGACGTTGCTGGTCGCCAGAATCACGGTATTGCGGAAATCGACCACGAGACCCGTGCCATCTTCCATCACGCCTTTGTCGAATACGTTGTAGAACGCTTCGAGCACGTCGGCGTGGGCTTTTTCGATTTCGTCGAGCAGCACGACGCTGTACGGGCGGCGCCGCACGGCTTCGGTCAGGATGCCGCCTGCCGCGTGGCCCACGTAGCCGGGCGGTGCGCCGCGCAACTGCGAAACCGTGTGCGCTTCCTGATAGGCCGCGAGATCGATCACGATGAGATTGCGCTCGCCGCCATAGAGCGCGTCGGCGAGCGCATAGGCCGTTTCGGTTTTGCCCACGCCAGTCGGGCCGACCAGCAGGAACACGCCAACCGGGCGCTGCGGGTCGGCCAGGCCCGCGCGCCACGCGCGTATGCGTCGCGCGATGCGCTCGAGCGCCGCGTCCTGTCCGACGATGCGCTGCGCGAGCCGCGTTTCCAGCGTGCGAACGGCGTGCATTTCATCGGCGAGCATTTTGCCTACCGGGATGCCGGTCCAGCCGGCGATGACCGCAGCCACGGTCTTCGAATCGACGCACACCGGCACCATGGGATCGTCGTCGCGGATCGCGTCGAGGCCGCTTTCGAGGCGTGCGAGTTCGGCGGCGAGATCTTCGAGCGCATCGGCGGCAGTTTCGTCTGCGCACGCCTGCGGCGAAGCACCTTGCGCATCATGCGCGGCCAGCCGCGCGCGCACCGCGAGAATCTCGCGCACCGCAGCCGCTTCGTCATGCCAGCGGGTTTCCAGCTCGCGCACCCGCGCCGCGTTGCGCGTGTGTTCCGCTTCGAGCGCGGCGACACGCTGCGTGTGGTGCGCGCCCAGCACCATTTCGGCCCGCAGACGCAATAGCTCGTCGCGCAATGCGCGCTCGCGCTGGCGCGCGCTTTCGAGTTGCACCGGGACGTCGTGCTGCGCGAGCGCGACGCGTGCACAAGCTGTGTCGAGCACGGCGATCGCCTTGTCAGGTAGTTTGCGGTCCGAAATATATCGATGCGAGAGCTTCACCGCATCGACGATCGCAGCGTCGAGCAGCGTCACGCCGTGATGGGCCTCGAAGCGCGGCGCCAGCGCACGCAGCATGCCGATGGCAGTGGCTTCGTCGGGCGCTTCGATCTGCACGAGCTGGAACCGCCGTGCGAGTGCCGGATCGCGTTCGAAATACTTCTTGTATTCGAGCCATGTAGTCGCGGCGATCGTGCGCAATTCGCCGCGTGCGAGCGCGGGTTTGAGCAGGTTTGCCGCGTCGCTGCCGCCTTCCGCACCACCGGCGCCGATCATTGTGTGCGCTTCGTCGATAAAGAGAATCACCGGCGCGGGCGCGCGTCGTACTTCGTCGATCACGGCGCGCAGGCGGTGCTCGAACTCGCCCTTGACGCTCGCACCAGCCTGCAGCAGCGCGAGATCGAGCACGCGCAGCGTGACGCCCGCGAGCGGTGGCGGCACGTCGCCCGCCGCGATGCGCAGCGCTAGACCCTCGACGATCGCCGTCTTGCCCACGCCGGGCGCGCCCACCAGCAGCGGATTGTTCTGTCGCCGCCGCAGCAGGATATCGACGGCCAGGCGGATTTCAGCGGTGCGTCCGACAATCGGGTCGATGCGTCCCGCGCGTGCTTCGCCGGTCAGGTCGATGGTGTACTGATCGAGCACGGAGCGGGCGGGCGACGCCTGCGCGCGCGGAGTTCCGGCTGTGGACGTGTCCGGCAACGGAGCGGCGCTCGCGGGCGAGGCGGGCGTATCGGCAGCATTCGCCGGTATCCATGCGGCGAGATTGCTGCGCAACGATGCGCTGGCCACACGCAATAGCGAAGGCGCGCCTAGCGTCGTGCGTGCGCGCAGGTGATCGTTATCGAGCAGGGCGATCAGCAGCACGGCGGCACTGACATTCGGGCGTTGCAGGACCACATTGGCTTGCACGAGCGCGTCTTGCAGCCACACCAGAAGATCGGGCGAGAGCGTGGGCGTGCCTTGATTGCCGCGCGGCTGGCGGGCGAGTGCGTTGTGCAGTTCGGCAATCGGCGCTGTGCGTTCAAGCCCGAAATGCGGCAGCACGGCGGCCAGTTCGCCATTCGGCGTTTCCAGCAGCGCGGCGAGCCAGTGCTCGATCTCGACGATGAAATGCGTCTCGCGCAGGCAGTGGTGCGTTGCCCGTTCGAGTGCGTCGCGCGGCTCGCGCTCGAGGCGCGCCATCAGCGTCTTGAGATCCATCGTCAGCCCGGCGCTGCATTGGCGGAACGCGCGGCCGCTGCGGGAGCAAGGCGCGTGAGTCGCGCAGGCGCGGTGTCGCCCGCGCCCGCCCAGGCGGTCCAGCCGAGCCGCGGCGGCGCCGCGCGTGACAGGCGGGCGGGCGCGAGTTGCCCCGCCGCGAGTCGCAATTCGACGTGCACGTAAAGTTCCGCGCCGAACCAGGCATCGGCTAGCGCCTGGAATGCGCCGTGCGAGTCGCCGCCTGGCAGGAACGCTTCATACTGCGCGCGCGCAAGCGGCCCGATCGTCACGCGGATGCCGCGATGTTCGTCCCACACGCGCGTGCCCACAATCGCCCCCGCGCCCAGCGTGCGGTTGCGGCCCGCATGGCCGACCCTCGTGCGGCTCGCAGCCGGCAGGGTGCGCCAGCCGCCGACAAACGGCGTCGAGCGCGCATCGATACCGAAGTGATGGCGCAGCATGGCGTCGAAGCCCGCGAGCGAGCGCCGCTGGTTGGCGAACATGCCGGCGCGCGCAAGGACGGCGCGCAGGAGGGTGCCGCGCGCGGAGTGATTGCCAGAGTCACTGTCGTTATCGGCGGATTGAGCCTCGCCTGCTGGCGTTTCGTCGTCGCGATACCAGGCGAGCCCGGTGATCGCGCGCAACACGGGATCGGCGGCGCGCTGCGAGTGAAGCGGATACGGATCGGCGCTGCGGTACTTGCGCTGGGCGCGATAGAGCAGGGCGAGCAGACGGTGCTGGAACAGATCGAGGAAGGCGAGCGCCGAGGTGTCCTTGCGGCGCAGGCGGTCCTGTATCCACTCCTGCCAGGCGCCCGGCAGCGGGCCGTTCGGGCCGCCCAGCGCGAACGCGTTCACCTGGAGTTGCGGCAGGGAATCGGCATCAGGCGAGCAATGAGGCTCGCCAGCATCGTCGTCGAGCGCCAGCGAGCGCGGCGCGCGCGCGCGCAGCGGTCCGATCGCGCTGGCCGGGAACACGGGCGAGAGCGTGCCGCTGAGCATCAGCGCTTCGCGGCGCGGATCGAGCCCGGTGCCGAGCGGCGTCGCATCCGGGCTCAGCAGTTCGAGCAGACGTATGGCCTGTGCGAACTCGAACGCGTGCGGCTGCGCATAAAGCTGCTGCGCTAGAGTACGAGCGGGCTGCCCGTCATCGGCCGCCATAGATGGATCTCCTTGCCGTCGCGCACGAGCGCGGTCTGGACAAAACGGTTGACGCTCGCGTAGAGCGAGAAGAAGTGGGCGAGTACGCCGGAAAACAGCACAGGACTCGCACCGACGAAGCCTTCGCGTCCCAGTTCGAGCCGCACGCCCAGCCCGTTGCGCCAGCCGCGCCAACGGTCCTCGCCGACATGAGCGACCACCGGCTCGCCCGCAAGCGCGTGGATGCCCGCGATCTGCCGCTGCGCCGCCGCGCTCGCGCCGAGGTTGTGCAGCACCAGCATCTCGCGCAGCGTCTGTACGGCGTGCGGGCCTTCGACCAGCGACACATGGTTGAGCATCAACTGCGAGATCAGACGCCAGCGCGAGCTGCCGTCGAGTGTTGCCGTAATCTGCCGCGTGGGCCGATGGGCAATGCGCACGGCGGCCACCGGACCCGGCACTTCGAACGACAGCACCGCGCCCGGCTCTAACGCCTGAGCCAGTTCGCGGTTGGTGCAGAGCAGATCGGCGGTCAGCGTGCGCGCGGGTGCATCGGTAGGATCGAAACGCGTATCGACGAAGGTCAGCATCATGTCGCTGCCCGGGCGGCTTGCATGCAGGCCGCTCACGCGGCGCGCGTGCCAGTAGACGCTCGACGCGTCGCCGTGATGCGCGCCGTACCAGGGCGGCACCTCCGCGACTTCGCGTCCGCTTACGCTGCGCAGCGCGCGCACCGCGTAGATTTCCGTGCTCGCTTCGCGGTGCGCGTCTGGGCTGATGCGATGCTCGCGTTGCGTGGCGTCGGGCCGCACCGGCTCGGAGGTGCGGGCGAACAGATTGATCGCCGGCGCGCAGCCGAGTGCGAAATCTTCCGCCTGCACGGTGAGCCGACCCTCGGGCGCGACCGTGAAGCCGATTAGCAGATCGACCGTGCCGCTCTGGCTGCCCTCCAGCTTTTGCGGGGCGAACGGCAGATCGAAGAAGGCGAACTTCTCGGGAAAGGCGAAGTATTCGACCAGCAGACGGCAGGCCGGATGCGCGCCGTCTTCGCGCGGCAGCAGCGCGTGTTCTTCTTCGAAACCTAGCGGCTGCGGGCGGCCGTGCTGGCGCTGCACGCGGCCGTCGGGGTCCATTAGCCACAGCGCCTCGGTGTGGGCCGCGAGCAGATCGTAGAGCGCGGCGACGTTCACGGGCGAGCCGGCCAGGCGCACGCGCAGGCGCTCGATCGGCAGCGCGCCTGGCGCCACCGCGCCGGTTGAACGCACGCTCAGGCGCAGCGCGGATTGCAGCCGCGCGTCGCCGGTCAGCGCCTGGCTTTCCTCGGCGTCGAGCACTTGTGCATCGGCGATGGCGAGTGGCCACAGCGTGACGTCCATGGCCGTGCGCCAGTGGATCGTGTAACCGTTCGCATCGATATGCGTGAGCGGCGTCGCGCGCGGCACGGCATAACCGCTCGCGAGACTGCCCTGGGTCGCATCCGGTTCGAACTGCACGATCGTCATCGACGGCACGGGACGCGATGCATAGGGGTAAAGCTGTTCGAGCAGCCCGTCGGTGAGCGTCGAGTATTCGTCGTCGAGCGTGCGCTGGATACGCGCGGTCAGGACCGCGAAGCTTTCGATAAGGCGTTCGACGTGCGGATCGGCGCATTCGCCCGGACCGAGTTCGAGCCGGCGCGCGATCTTGGGATAGCGCGCGGCGAAACCTTCGCTCGCGCGCCGCAAATACGTCAATTCGCGCTGGTAGTAATCGAGCAGCAGCGGATCGATGGAGTCATTCATCGACGATTCCGGGCGTGTGGCTGTCGGCGTCGAAACGCACGATAAAGCGGGCGGGTTGCTGCGCGCCGTCATGCCCGCGCAGCAACCCGCCGATGCGCAGACACAGGCGCCAGGGGGCGTCGGCGTCGGGCTCGATGGTCACGCGCGGTGCGGCGAGGCGCGGCTCGAACGCGCGGATGGCCTGCGCCACATCACGTTCGAGCGTGCTGCGGTCGCCCGCGCGCGCCGCGCTCAGCGCGCTCCAGTCGGGCAGGCCGTAGTGCAGGACGTCTACGGCGTCGGGCCTGCTGCGGCCGCGCCGCGTGTTGAGCAGACGCAGCAGTTCGGCGCGCACCGAATCGCGCAGGCCCTGGGCGTCGAGCAGGCGCGCCGCCATCGCGTCCGTGCGCTCGTGCGCGTCGAATGGCGCATCGTCGGCGAGACGCTCGAACAGCGGCATCGGTGCGACAAAAGCGGGCGGGCGCAGTGGCGGCATCGGGCGGCGTGCTTATTGCGCGCGCTTACTTCGCGAGCTTGTTGGCGGCCATGTCCCACGTGGAGGCGGCGGTGCCTTCCTTCGAGCCGTCGTCCTTCTGTGTGGTCATTTCCCACTTGATTTTCGTGAAATTCAGCGAGAGCGTTTCGACCGGCTTGCCGCCCGCGCCGCCCGACACGCTCACGTTGCTGATGATCACGTTGGTCAGCGTGTAGGTGATGAACGGCATGATCTTGCCGTCGCTCTCGGCCGCGTTGCGGCCCACGATGACCGTTGCCGTGGCGATCGCCTTGCCGCCGCAGCAGTATTCGTTGAGCGTGGGCGTGGCCACGTCGATAAACTTCGTCACGGTGAATTCACCGACGTGCGGCTTGCCCGAGGTGCGCTCGGAGTTGCTTACGTCGTTGGTGACCTGCATCGCGACATTGTGGCTGTACGACATCAGCTCGATCTTGTCGGTATAGCCTTCGATCGTGCTTTCGCCTTTGATGTCGCTGCCGAGATCGAGAATGATCGAATCCATGTTTCAGGGCTCCTGAAGCGTGTGTGAGCGCGCGCGCCATATGAGGCGCGCGTCGTCGTCAATGGGGAGTGCGCAAGGCGGCGGATGCGCCGCCCGCGGATTACGCCGCGGCCGGCGGCGGCAGGCTCGCAACGAGCCGGATCGAAGCGGTCAGTTCCTCGAGCTGGAAGTGCGGGCGCAGGAACACCGTCGCGCGATACGCGCCGGGCTTGCCCGGCACTTCCGTCACGTCGATGCGCGCTTCGCGCAGCGGATATTGCGCCTTGATTTCCTGCGGCGCGTTATCGTTCACGAGGACGTAATCGGCGATCCAGGTGTTCAGGTACGCGCGCACGTTGTCGCGCGTCATGAAGCTGCCGACCTTGTCGCGCATGATCACCTTGATGTAGTGCGCGAAACGCGAAGCCGCGAGCACGTACGGCAGCATGGCCGAAATGCGCGCGTTGGCGTTGGCCTCCGCCGTGTTGTAGGTGGTCGGGCGGTTCGCCGTCTGGCCGCCGAAGAACACGGCAAGCCCTTCGTTCTTCTTGTGCACGAGCGCGATGAAACCGAGCGCGTCCAGTTCCTTTTCGCGGCGATCGGTGATCGCCACTTCGGTCGGGCACTTCATGGCCTTGTCGCCCGCGGCGGTCTGGAAGATGTGGTCGGGCAGTTTCTCCACTGCGCCGCCGCCTTCCACGCCGCGAATCGCAGCGCACCAGCTATGCTGCGCGAACGCGTTGGTGACGCGCTGGCCCAGAGCGTAGGCCGCATTGCCCCAGAGGTATCTCGCATGATCGGTGCCGTCCACGTCTTCGACGAAGTCCATGCCTTCGACGGGATTGCTGATCGGATGATAGGGGCGGCGCATCAGGATATGCGGCAGCGTGAGCGCTACATAACGCGAATCCTCGCTCTTGCGGAATTCACGCCAGCGCGCCATGTCGATGGTTTCGAACACCTTCGAGAGATCGCGCGGCACGCCCAGTTCCGTGAAGCTGGCCATGTCGAACAACTGTGCGTGCGCAGCCGAAATGAACGGCGCGTGCGCGGCTGCGGCCACCGCCGCCAGCTTTTCGAGCAGGCTGATGTCAGGCGTCTGGCGCGTGAAATAGTAATCGCCGATCAGCACGCTGAACGGATGACCGCCGAACGTGCCGTATTCCTCCTCGTAGATCTTCTTGAAGAGCGCGCTCGTATCGACATCGACCGCTTTTTCCAGATCGTTCTGCAGGTCTTTTTTCGAGGCATCGAGCAGACGCAGCTTCAAACGCGAGCTGGTTTCCGAATTCTTCACCAGATAATGCAGGCCGCGCCACGACGATTCGAGCGCCTGGAAATCGGGATGATGCAAGACCTTGTTGAGCTGCTTGCTGATCAGCTCGTCGATCAGCTTGATTTGATGGTTGATCGCCGCGACGGTGTCGCGGCTGACCGTCATTTCCTTGTCGAGCACCTGCAGCGCGAACTCGGCCAGAAGTTCGCGGGCGTGCTTCTGCTGTTCTTCGTCGTGGGCCATGCGGCCTTCGTGCACGATCTGGTCGAGCAGGGTGAGCGGTGCCGCCTGCGCCGCAGGGGCGGCAGCCTGGATATCGGACATGATGTTTTCCTTGGGACGGTGGCTCAGGCGGCCGGCTGGTCGCCGGACGGCTCCGGATTGCTCTCGGGATTCGCGCCGGGCGCGGCGTCGGGCTTCGCTTCGGGCGAGGGCAATTGCGCCACAGGTGCTTCTCCCGGATGGGCAGCGCGGATCTCAGCGAGCCCCTGCGTGTTATGCACGACGTCCTGCAGCAGTTTGTCGAGTTCGTCGTTGCCGTCGAGCTTGGTGAGCAGGTCGCGCAGGCGCAAACGGGCGTCGTACAGCTGCTTGAGCGGTGCGATCTGCTGCACGAGGGCGACCGGATCGAAATCGTCGATGTTCTTGAAATTGAGCTCGACGTTCATCTTGCTGCCGTCCGCGGCGAGCGTATTGTCGACCTGCAGCGCAAGACGCGGCGAGATCGATTTCATGACGTCGTTGAAATTGTCGCGATCGATATCGACGAAGCGGCGCTCCGTCATTTTCGGCAAGGTCTTGTTGCCCGAAAGATCGGCCATGACGCCAACCACGAGCGGCAGTTCCTTCTTTTCGATTGCATTGCCGGTTTCGACGTCGTACGTGATCTGCACACGCGGCGGACGATTGCGTTCGAACCAGTGTTGAGTGCTGTCTGACATGGTCACCTCGGCGGCTCTTTCGTTATGGTGCGTAAATGGACGCAATGAATTCGAATCGTTCTGTCATGCTAAATAAATTAAAAAGAGCACATCGCACATGAATCCCGCAACCTGATTGCGTTATTCAGGCCGCATTTTCGTGCTGCGATTCGCCGGGCCGCGCGCAAAGCCTTTCGTCATGCTGACGGATTCGGCGCGATTGAGCGGGACGCGGTAGACAGACGGACAGGAATTTAGGCGAGTAAACAAAAAAACTCAAACAGTATTTACCGCGCATAAATTGAAAGCGTTTCATAATTTTTAAACACGTTTTATTGCAAAGGCACATAAAAAAATCGCTATTGCGCGAGGCGTATTGGCGCTTGTAGACTACGCGCGGCGCACGAACCGAAACGCGTGTCTGTGCGATGCATAACGATTAGAAATACAAACGATTCAAGGATCCCGGCCTGGCCGGGTATAGGGCCGAAAGCATTTTTTCGCTCATCGATGGGGTTCGCCGAGTGAATTTCACGTTTTCCTTGCGCATGGATTCAAGCCGGGTTCGCAGCGCCTTCTGGCCGCTCGTTCTGGCGCTTTGCGCATGGCTGGCGGGATGCGGCAGCGCTTTGCCGAAAGTCGATGTCGATACGCTCGCCATCGCCGTGACGAGCGAAGCCAACATCGATACGCCGATCGCCGTCGATGCCGTACTCGTTCGTACCCCTCAGCTTCTCGATGCCTTGCTCGCCTTGCCGTCGGCCAAATGGTTCGATCAGCGCGAACAATGGCTGCGCGATCATCCAAAAGATCTCAGTGTGATTTCCTATGAAGTCGTGCCGGGGCAGCAGATTGCGCCCGCGCCATTCGCTTTCGGCGGCAAACGCGCCGCCGGCGTCGTGATCTTCGCCGGCTACCAGACGCCGGGCGCGCATCGCGTGCGCCTCGATGCCGGACCGTCGAACGCGCTGCTCGTGCTCGGCGATCAGGACCTGAGCGTCCAGCCCGCGCATTGACGGCCCTGGCCCGCCGACCACCCGCTGCCTATTCTCCACATGCACACTACGTTTCCCGATGCGGTTTGCTGGTCCGACGGCATGCCGCTATTGCCGCAACACTTCCAGATGCAGGCCCTGCACGCGGCGGGTCATGCCGCCTTGCTCGCGAGTGCGGCCCGTCCGTATTACTGGGGCGTGCTGGCGATCGCCCACGAAGCGGCCGGACTCGCGCAAGGCAAGGTGCGCATCAGTGCGCTGGAGGCGATTCTCGCGGACGGGCTCGCGATTCGTCACACGCGCAACGACCCGGTGCTGGAAATCGACGTGCGCGAGGTGTTCAAGGCGCCCGATGAAATCGTCACGATCTATCTGGCCGTGCCGCCGCTGTATCGCGGCGGCAAGCTCGACGCGGGCGCTGCGCGTTTCGCACAGCGCGAGGCGGACGATGTGCCGGATCTGTCGTCGAAGGGCGAGCCTGCATCGATTACGACGTGGTTTCCGCGCCTGCATTTGATGACCGATCTGGGCCGCCACGAAGTCGATCGTCTGCCGCTCATGCGCGTGAAGCAACAGGGCGGCGGCGTCGTGCTCGCCGACTATATGCCGCCGGGGCCGTTCGTCCTCGCGGGCTCGCTGCTCGGGCAGCGTGTGATGCGCATGCTGCGCCGCGCGCGCGACAAGTGCGTGTTCCTTGCAGGCCGTTTGCAGGCCGCGCAACGCGCAGAAGATCACGACGATGTCGCGCAGATCGAGCGGCAACTCGCGGCGATCTGGAGCCGTTTGCCGGAAGTCGAGGCGATGGCCGCGTCGGACATCGCCCATCCGCTCGAACTCTATCGGACGATTGCGGGCATGAGCGGCGCACTCGCTGCATTGCGGCCCGCGCGCGGCGTGCCCGCGTTCGCGCCGTTCGACTATCGGGATCTGCTGGTGACGTTCGACCCGCTGCTCGAATGGATCGACGAGGCGCTGTCGACGATACGCCAGGGTTATCGGGTGCGCGCGTTCAGCGAACAGGGCGGCAGCTTCTGGGCCGATCCGCCGTTCGATGGCGCGGGCACGACGGTACGCGAAGTCGTGATCGGCCTGCGCATGCCGCGCGACGCCACCGAGCACGACGCCAATCTGTGGCTCGATCAGGCGGTCGTGGCGTCGCGTCCGTATGTGCACACGCTCGCGCGCCAGCGCATGCGCGGACTTGCGCGCCGCCGTCTCGCGCGCGAGGAGCGCGCGGCCTACGCGACCGGCGACGATACCGTGCTCTACGCTGTCTCGCTCGACGACGACTGGTTCGATCGCACGCAGCCTTTATGTATTGAATTGCGCGCAGTAGTGGGGCGTGCGCCGTGGGCTGTGCAGTTGTTCATGCGCGTCGAGGAAGCCGCCGACGGCGCCGAAACGGGAGCCGGGATTGTCTGAAGCCGCCGACAGCAATATCCAGCGCTCGCCGCTTTCGCGCGCGTTCGTGGGCGCGTTCATGCAGGCGCAGACCGCTCGCTCGCGCATCGCGGCGCAGTTCGCCGTCGCGAAGCTCGATGTCGACGAAATTGCGGCCTTCGATGCAGCGAATGAAAGCGCAGATGACGCCGAAGCCATGCATGACGATGCGCAGGCCGATATCGCGAATGCGCTGCCCGCCAGCGCGCAGGGCGGCAATATCGCTGATCTGCTGGCCACGCAACTCCAGACTGTGACGCGCAAGCTCGCGCGCGATGCGATGGCATGGACAGGCGCGGCGGGCGAAGCCGACATCGCCGCCGCGCAGTTCGCGTTCGTGGCGCTGCTCGACGAACTCCTGGTGTTCTCCGACTGGCCGGGCGCGAGCGCGTGGGAAGCGCAGCCGCTCGAAGCCCGCATCTTCGGAACGCGTTCCGCGGGCGAGCGCGTGCCCGATGCCATCGAGACGCTGCTCGCCCAACGCGATCCCGGCCGCCGCGATCTCGCGAATGTCTATCTCGCGTGTCTCGAACTCGGCTTCAAGGGCAAGCTGCGCGGCGAGACGGGCGCGATGCGCCTCGATCAGCTTCGTCATGCGCTGTTCGGTTTCGCGATGCAGCGCGATCCCGATCCCGCGCGCATTGCAACGCCGCTTGACGAAGCGGCGCTGCCGCCGCGCGAACCACGCATGCTCACGCAGATGTTTCCCGACCGTGCGCGGTTTGTGCTGCTGGTGCTGGGCGGATGCGCGGCGCTGCTCGGCGCATCTCATGCGATCTGGTGGTATGAGACTGCGCCCGTGCGCGTGGCGCTCGCGCAGTTCGAGGGCGTATCGGTGGCGGAAGCGCAATCGACGGACTCGCGCGCCTCCGGCGCAGTCGCGTCAGGCGTTGCGCCGCCCGCCGGAAACAATGGAAACAGCGGCAATATCGGTCATGGCAGCGGCGCGGCACGAGGCACGGCAACGCCTGTATCGCCGATCTCGCCCGGCGGAAATCCGGCACAGCCGCTCAATACGGTATTCAGCGGCGCCGTGATGCCGTTGCGCGTCTCGGTCGAAACGCCGTTAGACCCGCAAGCGCTTGCCACAGACACGGGAGCGCAACCGTGACCACGACACTGATCGCCGTATTGCTTGCGCTGATCGCGCTGCTGGTTGTCGGCCTCGTGGTGGCGGGGATCCTGCGCTGGCGGCGCACGCGTGACGAGCGCAAGCCGCTACGAACCTTCAGCGCGGCGATGCGGGCCGCACACGCGGCGATGGGCGTGCGCGATATCTATTCGATTCCGCGTGTGCTCGCGACCGGCTCGCCGGCTGCGCTCGATGCGCTGGCACGCGGCTGGCGGCTCTCGGGCTCCGGCGAGCCCGGCTGGTTCGGGCGTATCTGGCACGACGCCGAAGGCATTCTGATTACCGAGCCCGGCAACACACTCGGCGCGGCGGCGCAACGCCAGCGCGGCAACTGGGCGCGTCTTACCCGTGCGCTGCTGCGCTCGCGCGCGGGGCGTCCGCTCGATGCGCTGCTCTGGGCGATTCCCTATGACGCGCTGCTCGACGAAAGCGGCAACCCGCACGCCGACAGCAATGCCGCGCTCGACGCGTCACGCACGCTGGTCGCCCTGCAGCGTCAGTTTGGCCAGTTGCTGCCGGTTTATATCGTCGTGACGGGTTGCGACGCGCTGCCGGGTTTCGAAGCGTTGGGCGAGCGCCTCAAGCGCGCGCGCATCGACGCGGCGCTCGGCTGGGCCTCGCCCTATGGACCGAAGCGCAGCTTCGAACGTAGCTGGATCGACGATGCGTTCGTCGCGATGCGCCGTGCGCTGGCCACAACGATTACGGAACTCGGCACGCTCGATGGCGCGCTCGATCCCGATCAATTCCTCTTGCCGCAGCGGCTCAACGCATTGCGCGAGCCGCTGCGCGAATGGATCGAACCGGCCTTGCGCGGGGCCGCCGACGGCACTGCGCCGTCGCTGCGTGGCATCTGGTGCGTGGGCGCGGTGCCGCAGACGGGCAGTGCGCCGGTTTTCACGCTCGATGTGGCGCAATCCGCGCCCAGCGTCACGCGCGGCGTGCCGGCGTTCGCCGCGTGCCTCTGGCATGACGTGCTGATGCCCGGGCAGGGACTCGTGCAGGCGATTCCGCGCGTGCTGGCGCTGCGCATGCGCCGCCATCGTTTCGCCACCTGGGGCGCGCTCGTGCTGGGCTGCTGCTGGCTTATCGGCGTGGCGGTGGCGGGTTGGCAGGTGCGCGGCGATGCACGTGCGCTGGCCAACGGCTATGACACGCTCACGACCGCCCGCGCAGCGTGGCGGGAATCGGATCACGGCGATGCGGCGGCGTCGCACACGTTAGCGAGTGTCGCCGATACCTTCGTGCGCGTGCCGCACTGGCATCTCTCGACGCCCTTCATGCCGCTCTCGTACTTCACGATGCATCGCCGACTCGAAGATGCCCAGCGTCACGTGTTGCGCGGCCTCGTCTTCACGCCGCTGCGCGAACGGCTCGTGGCGCGGCTCGGTCAGCTTGGCTGCACGACGGCCGCCGATACGGCGGCGGCGGGCGTGCGGCGTCCGCAGGATCTGCCGCTCTACGCCGCCGGCACGCAGCTTGTGACGAACACGGCGCAGATCGAGCGGCTCGTCGCGCGTTACAACACGCTCGTCGATGCGGGCTCCGGCAACGCGATCATGCTCGCGCAACTCGTGCACGAGGCAGTGGGCGTGAAGTTTTCGCCCGAGCATGTGGCCGATCGCGCGGGACTCGACGAAGCCGTGCGCGAGACCGGCGGCGAAGGCGGCGAGCTGCCGTTCGATGCGCCGCTTGCGCTGGCGGCGCGTCAGCGCGCAAGCGTGTGTTTCGAAGACACGTTCGACCGCTGGTTCGATCAGATCTATCTGGATTCGGCGCTGACGACCAACGCCGCGCAGATCCAGACGACGCTCAACGACATGAAGGCGCCGGGCGCGACGCCCACGCCCGAAGTGTTGTCGGGTCTAGCGGCGAACATCGACGTGCTCGCGGCTCAGGTCGATACCGCCGATCACGGTTGGGCCGGCGCACGCGGCCAGGAACTGGTGCCGGGCATGAGCGCCATGTTCGATACGGCGAAGCAGCTGAACCTGATCGGCGCGGCACCGGTTGCGGCGGTGCTCGGCCACGAGCAGCAGGAGCAGAGCGCGTTCGCGGCGCGCTGGCTCGCGAGCGGCAACCTGCCTGGCGTGTTGAGTTCGAATTCGGCGAACGGTCTGCAACTGGCCGCCGATCTGCTGCCGCTGCGCGACGCGCTGCGCACGCTGCTGGGACAGCCTTTTGTGGCGGAGGCAGGCGGCGCGGCGGAAATTCGCAACGTCGATAACGCCGCGCTGCAGCGCTCGCTCGCTGTGCTGCCCGCGTATCGCCAGTATGTTGCCGGGCCGCTCGCGCAGGCGCCCGAAACCTGGCGCGGCGCGCTGCTTTCGGCGGCCGGTAATGCCGCTGTACGCAGCATGGTGATGGCGCTCTCGGCGCAGACGCAATCCGGAGCGCCGCGCGATGTGTCGTTCGCGGTCGGCAACCAGGCGCCGGGCTTCGACGCGCTGCGCAAGAGCGCGCTCGACCTGATCGAAGCCTTCGATTCGCTGGGCCGCCCGGATCTCGCGCAGAGCGTGGCGCTGCGCGTGAGCGACGCCGCAATCGGCGTGCTGAAAAGCGGCGACGCGCAACTGCAGACGCTCGCGCCATTTCGCCCGGTGCGCGGCGACTTCTCCGACTGGAACGGCAACACGGGCGGCGCGACGCGGGCCTATGGCGCGGCTTCGCCCGACGAGTTGCGTGCGTATCTGAACGCGCAATCCGGCGCGATCGCGGATACGGCGGGCAGTGCGGCCGGCGCGCTCGACTGGCTCGAGAGCCAGAACCCGCCGCTCGACGCCGCCGACGCGCGGCTCGTCGCGCGCTGGAAAGCGCTGTACGCCGATCTTGCGCAATACCGCGCGAAAAGCCCGGCGAGCGCGCTGGTGGCGGTGCCCGCCATCGTCGCGAATCAGCTCGACAAGATGGACCTCAACACGTGCGGTGCAATGCTCGCGCATGTGGATGTGCCCGATGGCGCAGACATTGTCTCGGGCGCGGGCGAGCGGCTGGTGGCGTCGGCACGCGAGCGCTGCTTCCATCTGCAGATCGGCACGGGCATGACGGCCTATGACCAGTTGCGCACGTTCTTCGCGCGCAACCTGGCGGGCCGCTTCCCGTTTTCCGCCGATGCCGATGCGCCCGCCGCCGATCTGCGCCAGACGGCGGCATTCGTGGCGATGCTCGACGCCAGTCTCGCCGATGCGCAACGCGGCATGAGCGCGGCCGTCTCCACGGGGCGCGCGCCGATGGACGCGCAGCAGTTCCTCGACACGCTCGCGCACGCGAAACCGTGGCTCGATGCGCTGGTCGCGCGTGGGCCGGATGGGCGTTATACGGGTTTGCAGGTCGCGGTGGACTGGCGTGTGGATCGCGGCGAAGAGTCGGGCGCGGATCAGGTGATCGAATGGTCGCTTGCGAGCGGCGCGCAGACGCTGGGCTATCCGTCGACGGACGCTACGCCGTTGCGCTGGTCGCCTGGCACGCCAGCCGCGCTTACGCTGCGCTGGGCGAAGAATTCTTCCTGGCAGCCGATGCAGGACGGCGCGCAGCCGACCTTGACGACCGACGGGCGCGCGGCAACCTGGAGCGTGGGCGACAGCTGGGCGTTGCTGCGGCTGATGCGCCTGCATGCAGGCGGGGTGTCGAGCGCGGACGGTTCTGCTTCGCGCATGCAGTTGAGCGTACCGGTGCACGACGGCCATGGCGCGAATCAGACGGCGCGCATGTATATGCGCGTGACCTTCCTCGCCAACGGCAAGACGCCGCTCGATTTTCCTGATCTGCCGTATACGGCGCCCGGCATGCAGCCACGCGCGATGACGACAACGCGCACGACGCGCTATCCGGCGCGGCAATTCAATCTCGCTGCGGGGCAGGAATGAGTTTCTCCTTCGATATCGAAATCTTGTTGCAGCCGATTCCGGGTGACGCGCCTTGCGGCGTGTCGTTGCTGCACGACCCGGCGCTCGAGGCGATCAAGGCCGCAAGGCGGGAGGACGATCCGTCGCTACCGCAGGGCGTGTGGCAGACTGAACTCAAGATCGCGGACTGGGCTGCCGTGGAGGCACGTTGCGTTGATCTGTTGACCCGCAAAAGCAAGGATCTGATGGTGGCCGCATGGCTGGCCGAGGCCTGGCTGCGTCGGTTCGGATGGGACGCGCTGCCTGCGGGTGTCGGCTTGATAACGGCGTTGTGCGAGCGGTATTGGGACACGCTGCATCCTTTGCCCAGCGACGGAGACTGGGAGTATCGGGCCGCGCCAATCGCGTGGATCGCCGGGCAGTTTCCCGGCTTGCTCGCGGGCCGTATCGGCTTGTGCGAGGGCGGGGACATTGGCGCGATCACACTCGCGCAGTACGAAAGCGCTCAGCGTGCGGCGATCGCGCTTGCCGAACGCAAAGACGTACCGTCTGCGCGGCGCGAGGAAGCCAAGCGCGAGGCCGACGCGATGACCGCCGCCGTGTGCAAGGCCTCGCCTGAGGCGCTGCAGGTGCGGCTGCGTGCGATCGAAACGGCATTGGAGATTTCCCTTCGCTTTGACGCGTGGCTGACGTCGAGTCTCGAATGCGATGCGCCTTCGTTTCATGCGCTCGTGGACGTATCAGGCCGCGCACGACATCAGATCAGGGAGTGGTTGCAGATGCATCCAGGATGGCAGGACATGAATCGCCCGAATAACGGTATCGACAGCACTCCCGCGGCCGATCTGACGACCGCCGGCACGGTGGAGGGTCAAATACCCCAGATGGCGACTCGCCTGCAGTCACGCGAACTCGCTTATCAGCAGCTTGCGATCATCGGCGAATTTCTACTGCAGTATGAGCCGCATAGCCCCGTGCCATACATGATTCAGCGTGCGCTCGAATGGGGGGCAATGCCTTTACCGGAGCTATTGCGTCAACTGACGGAAGAGGGCCGAGGACGTGCACTGGGTGTCGCATTGGGGCTGCTGCCTCAGGAGGGTTGAGCGACGAGCCGCATCTGCCTGCTCATCCGCGTCGCGCACGATCGGCGGCAAGTTTTAAAAGCCGCTACAGAAAACAAAAAGCAGCAGCAAGCCTACACATATTCGCGAGAAAAGAGCTGATGGCAACCCGTAAAATCCCGGCGAACCCTGCAGCGGGCGGGCGAACCCGAAAGCAGAGCGTCGGGAGAGAGCTGATCACACATGCTTATACGCCGGTACGAACGTACGGACCGTGCCCTCACACTATGCCGCCCGGGCAGGTGATATGTACCGGAGGGACATCCATGACGGCTTTACTCGGCCCAGATCTTGGAGACGGGCAAAGGCGAGGTTCGCCAACCAATGCGACCAGCCTGCAGCCGTTGATGGGCTTGCTCAACGCGAACAGCGTCAAGCGATGGAAGGCTGGGCATCTTCTCAACGCCGAGTTCGGCGGCAGCGGTATCGATGATGAGAACCTCACGCCATTGACCACGGCTGCCAATAACGCACACCGGGTGTTCGAAGGGCATATCAAGCGCATGCTGCTGCTTTGCAATCAGATCGATCGGGCCTATCAGGACTATAACGATTGGTACGGCGTTCTCTATGTTGTCACGGTATCGCCGCTTCAATATGCCGTTGCCCCGGCAGCCATCGATATGCATAGCTACGCCTATTCACACATCACTTTGGACTACCGTTTTGTCAAGCTTCCGAAATTTCCGGTAGCGGGTCTGGCGGGGCCTTTTCCGTACGATGCGCCAGCACCGCCTAATATCAGCACGCCAATTTCGCTAGCACCGGCCGATCCACGCCTGATCGATCTTCAGGCGGTGGTAAGGCCGACGTTCGCGCCAAGTGTGAATATTGTCAACTGGGTGGTTGGAGCCGGAGGTATTCAGTTCAGCGTGGAAATTCATAACGAGCCTTAGGAAATCTTGTTAGCGGGATGGTGAAAGGATTTATCTTCCAGCCAGGATTTACATGACGCACGGCGAGTTGACGCCCGGTGGGACGGAGAAATACGGCTGCAGTTGCAGCAGCGCTCGCCCGTCGGCCCATAAGTGACGACTGGGGTAGTCGCGGCGCAAGCGCAGGCGCCGCAACCCGCGAGCTAGCCGCAGTCCACCGAAGATAGTGCTATTCAACAACCAGTCACCGTCGTTTGACTTGCCACTAACTCGAATAGGACGAATGGCTGACCGCTTCGCCTGAGCGCACATAAGTTCGCCTCCGTGTTCGCGATGAAGGGTGACATCTCCGAGGATCACATTGACGCGGTTTTAGCCGCATTCGACGATCCCTTCACGAACGGAGAAAAACAATGGTTAGCTCGATCGAAAACAGTCCACGGATCTCGACAGCGGCGCTACCCGGCCCGGACGCGGGGCAAGGCAGCACGTCAGTGCCGACGAGTCCACCGTCACGTCGCAACAGCGTTCAGCAAGGTGCGCTCGGCGATCTGGCATCGATCCGGGAGCGCAGAGCCAGCGTGTCGAGCAACGTCGTGCCGCCCGGCGGCGACACCACAGCCAATCCGCGCACCGTACCGCTGCCGAGCTCGAATTCAACGGACTACGAAGGATCGATCGGCGGACAGGATTCGCCGAGGCAATCGATCGAGACGCCGCCGCCGCGCCCGAACGGGAGCGCAGCCCCGCTGGAAGGCGGCCACCTCGGATCGATTGCCCCGCCCACGGGCGCGCAGACTGCGCAACCGTCGCGATTGAACCGGATCGGCGCCGCAGTTAGCCAGCAGGCGTCGCTGTTGGGCCGCGCCACGCTGCTCAACCTTCAGCAGGTCAGGGACGATCCGGTGGGCTACGGCCTCGAAATTGCCCGCAACCTTACGGCACAAGCGCACACGCTGGGCACGCGTCCATACGGCGCCAGCCACCCCATCAAAGGCTGGGGCGCCAATATCGCGAATGCCTTTACTCACGAATTGCTGGCCACGGGCGGCGCCACCGCGCTGCGTGAAGCGCTCGCGAGCGCGACCGAAGCCGTGGCGGTTTCCGCGGAGTTATCGCCGGAAGTACGGGGTCTGCTGGTAAGCCTGCTCTTTTCAGGCGCGGTGATGGCTAACGGCATGGCCATGGTGCACAAATATCATCAGGGAAGCGCCACGAAAATCACTAACGCGGGCCACGTCGCACAGATCGCGCTGCTGCTTGGCACGGCGATCACCGCAGGCGCTACTGGCCGTGGGCAAGACGGGCATGGCGCGTTCGGACTGCTCTCGACGCTGCTTCCATCGGCCGTCAAGTCGTATGCCTATCTGTCGCGCGATGTTGTGAATCTGCTCTATCCGCTCAAAGGCAACCATGACGACGACTACAAGCGGCCGGTGCGGGCGCAACTGGCCGACAGCGCGGGCTACTTCCTGAATCAGGAAGCGGTGAACGTTGCACAAGGCGCTGCGAATCTGTCGGGTGCGGGATTCGTCGATGGTCTGAGGGACCATTCGCTCAAGTTGAGTCAAGGTATCGGCGAGCTTTCGGGTTATACGCTCGCCAATGCGGGAGGCGAAGGGCTGGCCGCCATGGGCGCGCGCGCCGCGGCGGAAGTCGCCCGGCATGGCGTGACGCTCGACGCCGCGAAGGAGATCCGGGACCTTCGGCTGACCTGGGGGAAGATGGATACGTCGGTGCAGGGCGGCTGGAAGCAATATGTGGACAAGGCGGCAGGCGCGCAAACCGCGCGGTTGAGCCTGTTTCTTGCGTTGTATGCAGCCTCGGCCGTGGTGAATCATTTCCTGGAGCGTGGCGATCGCAGCAACGGCAGGGCGCCTTCGAGCAGCATTCTCAGCACGGAAAACGCCCTTGGCGCGCTGCTGATTATCGCGGGATGTCTGCCGTTCGCAATGAGCACGGCAACCCGCGAGCGCCGCCGCGAAGGCGATCTCGAGCGCGGCGCGCGGGCAGCGATACCCATGGGCAATCTCAACCGTGTAGCGGGCGGCTCGCAGCCGGAAATCGAGCGTGACCCGGAGCGTACGCCGGCGGCGTCCGGGTCCCGCTCCTGAACCGCGCAGGCGATGAAACGCTAGCGGCCGGTCGTGGCGGCGTGTCACGCGCGTGTCGGCCATACCCTGTCGAGCGCGTCCGTGTTTTTCGGCTTGACCTTGAGCGCCGCGACTTCGCGCTCGCCGCGGGCGCTTTTCGTCGTCGTCAACTGCACGCCCACGCGCAAGCCCACCGCCAGATGCCGGTCATTGGCCTGTACGGTCAACAGTTCGGTCGGTAGCCAGGCGTTGGCGCTGTGCAGCAGGTCGTCGCGTTGCCGGACCAGTTCGTCGATCTTGCCGCGTTCGTCGCCGCGGTTGCGCGACTTCAGCATGGCGATCTGGTCGTCGAGCCCATCGACGCGGCGCGCCGCTTCAGTGCGCAACCGCCGCCGCGCGATAAAGCGCAGGTTCTGCACATCGTTGGCCGCGAGAGCGGATAGATAATGGTTGATCTCATCGCGGCCCTTGCTCATTGCCGCCTTTATCTGACCCGGTTCCGGCATCGGCTGGCCGGGCTCTACACCGAACGCGAGCTGCCACGCCGGATCTTCGCTCAGGGCCTTTTTGTAATCGTTGAAACTGGAGAATTCGGTGTCGGCGGTCGATACGCGCGCCTGGAGCTTGCCGCCCTCGCGCACGAGCGTGGCCTTCGCCTGATGAAAGCCGTCGTAGAGCGGCAGTTCCAGCGACAGCGCATTCGGCGCAAACACGGAAACGCTGGCGATATCGGTGGGATCCGCGCCGGGCGCGCCGGTTTTCTCGACCTTGTCGCTGATGCTGAAGTTCGCGCCCGCCTGCATGGCTGCGCGATTGCCGCGCCCGAAACGATGCGATTCGATGCGTGTGTGACCGGTCTCGTCCTGCGCGTCGAGCGTGGCCTTGTAGACGCGGTCGTGCGAGACGCCGAGGTTGGCGTTCACGCGCGCCGATACCTTGCCCGCGCCCACTTTGACGCCAGGCCGGAAAGCGGCCGATTCGCCGTGCTGGCGCACCGATCCCGTCTGGTTGTTCCAGGAGACCGAGAAGTCGTCGTTGTTCAGAAATCTGCGCCCCAGATCGCCCCAGAGATCGTCGCCGCTGCGTCCGCGTCCGGCGTGATCGAACAGAAATGCGTTGACCTGCTTGAGCTGGTTTTTGGCTTCTTTGTCGTCGTAGGCGTCTTCGCCGGTGAGCAGGCGGCGCGCGATGCTGAGGTCGACCGTGCACTGTTCGGTATCGTCCCATGCATGCGCGGCTTCGATGTTGCCCGCCACGCGCACGGGACCGACATCGTGGCCGATCTGCATGCCGCCGCCGGCGCTCGTGTGCAGGCGCTTTTGCGTGCCGAAGCTGATCTTGTAGGCCGGCGTCGAGCGGCTGTATTCGAGCACCGCTTGCCGTCCGCGCGAAGCCTGCAGATTCAGGCGCGGCGCGATCAGCGTGAACGAGGCCGCTGTCGCGCTCACGCCGCGCGTGCTCAGTCCGACCGTGCCGCCTTCGGTCACGATTGCCTTGCCGCTGCCTTCGAGATTGGCGATGATGCGCTCGCCCATTTTTTTGTAATCGTCGCTGGTGGCGCCTTCGGGCTTGATCGCCTTGCCGAGCGCGATGCGATCGATGGCATCGAATGCATTGTCGAGGGCCGTCGAAGGCGCGCCGGAAGCGGTCGGCGCGGCATAGCGCTGACGCCAGTTCTGGAGCACCTTCGCGTTCACCACGCCCGCCTTGCCCGGCAGATATTTGCGGATCGCACGGCGCATGTCGTCGACGTTGCCGCCGCCCTGCGCGGGCGCGAGGCGCGTGCGCAATCCCTGCAGCGCCTTCATTTTGCGCGCTTCGCGAAAGCCGAGCTGCGAGAGATCGTCGGGCACTTCGATGTTGGCGAGCGCGCGCTGCGCGACGGCGTCGATTACATCGTCGGCAAGCGGCGCTTCGAATGTCGAGGCCGCGTTCTCCTCAGGCAGCTCCGCCAGCACCTGTAGCAGCGCGCGGCTGACCACGTCGGCGCAGATGCTGCTGTCCTTGACGAGCACGGCGCGGCCCGGCATGGCGTTGCGATTGCCCTGTTCGCGCAGGGCGTTCAGCTCGCGCAGCGCATCGCAGACCGCCTTGTTGAGCTTTTTCTGGTCCGAGTCCCAGGAGCCGAGCCCAGTGCCCTGAATGCCGCCTTGCATCGCCGCAAGCGGACTCTTGTTGAAACCGAACGGCCGCCCGAGCGACTTGTACCACTCGCGATTGAGGCCGCGCTGCGCGGCCACCGGCACCGCGCTGTCGCCTTCCGCGAGGTGGGCGGGGCGATCCGAGGTGGCGCGTGGGACCGTGTGATTCAGGAAGCGTTCGAGGCGGTTGCGGGTCGCGGCGAGCGGCGTGCCTGGGCCATCGGTGAAAAAGCCCTGGCGCGCGGCCAGCAGCGAGCCGAATTCGGACGTCGTGATATCGCGGGTATCCGGCGCGCTCATCAGCTTCGTGGCGGCCAGTGCGATCGAAGCGAGATGCCGTTGCGTCAACGCGGCGCCGTCATGGCGCGCGGGCTCGGAGCCGGCCAGAATGTCCCGCGCGGTTGCATCGACGTTTTGCGGACTGGCGTCGAGCGGTGCGCCATCGTTCATTCCCGCCAATAGCGCTGCCGCCTGCAGCCACGCGCGCGGCGCAAAGCGCGCCTCGCCGGTGGCGGGCCAACTTGCGCCCGCGATCTCGCGCAGGCTCTCGAAGCCGCCAGGCGTCATGGCCAGCTCCTGGGCGACGTGCCACGCACGCGCTTCGATGTGGCGTGCCTGGAGGCCGCCGGGCGCAGGCGGGACGTCGCCGGAGTCGGGCGGCACGACGCGTAGTCTGGTGCTCTCGGGCGACGGATTGAAGCGCTCGAGTTCGTCGATTGCCGCCTGGAAGTCGGGATGCAGGACAGGAGCCGCGGCCGTCTGGGGTTGCGCTTGTGGTTGTGTTTGAGGCTGCGCTTGAAGCTGCGTATGTAGCTGCGGCGCGGCCCTCGCGCCGGTGTCGAAGTGCAGGCCCGATTGCAGCCGCTCGAAGATCATTGCGGCCAGCTTGATGTTCCCGCCCGACGCCGTTTCCAGCGCGCTCAGGATGACTGGGCGACGTAACATCCGCACTTCGCGAAACTCCGAATCTGCCGCACGCACCAGTGCGCCGTCGATCTGGTTCATCAGCCTGTCGAGGCTGGTGTGATCCGCGCGGGGAAAGAAACGGATCGATGTCCCGATGCTTGCAGCGTTTTCGCCGGGCGCGTCGTGCTCCACGCGAGCGCTCGCCACGCGCGGGCCGTTGCCGCGTTGCGGGCTGAAACCCGCCAGCGCCTTGTTCATCGATTCGATCGGCACGGGCGTCTTGCGGCGGGTGGGGAATGCGATATCGGTGGCGGTGTCGTGATCGCCGACAACGGCTTCGGGGACCGTCACCGCCTTGCGCACGCCGACGGTATGCGACGGCAGCACGGGCTTGCCCTTCGTGCCGATCTTGACGAGCGAGGCGAGCGTGAGTTCGGCGGGGCGGTGCGTGGCGTGCAGGCGCGGTTTGAGTCCCGCGAGCAGTCCCGCCGGTTGAGCGGGCGCGGGGGCCGCCGCTGGCGTTGCCGCTGCCGCGGGTGCGGTTGCAGCCCCGGTAGCGGCGGGCGCCACAGACGGCTGTGCCTGCGCGGCGGACGCGTTGTATGTCGACGGGATCGTGGTGTTCATGCGAGGCTCGCGACGTTGGAAAAGACGCTGGCCACTATCGGTTTCGTCGATGACGCTCCTGTGACTCGTGCGAAGCGCGGTTGCAAAGCACGAAGCCTCGCTGAATTGCCGTCTGCCGAGAAATGACATGGGCAATAAGGCAAGCGCTTGCGGCGCTTCGCCTTTTACGCCATCGCGACGCATGTTGCGGGTCTGCGTAGGCCGCCCGTCGCTAAGGTGGGTGTGCGGCTCCAGCTTGCGAGCCGACATGCGCTCATGTTTCGCGTCTTCCAGACAGGCGCGTCGGCTGGCGCCCGTTCAAACTGTCTTTAGGAGTCGGCTATGGCTGATGGAATTTCCAGCGTTACTTCGCACACTCAAACGCATGCTCTTCCCGATTCCGCGGCACCGGCTGCGGAACCCTCGCCGCGGCGCACAACCGCACGCAGCACCGAGCACCTGGGCGGTCTGGGCGAGCTGCCCCGAGGCGGCGGCGGTCGCGCGCCGCGCATGGGCCGTCAGTCGCTCGGCCAGAACGCGATGATGGCGCAGTCGCTGGCGTCCACCAAGGCGGATAACGCAGCGAACCTGCATTTCAGCCGCCAGATGGCGCAGGAAAACATGATGATGCAAATGCAGATGGCGCAGATCAACGCGCAGCAGGAGCAGGTCAAACGCATGGCGCAGCTCGTTACCGATGGTGCGAAGAACGTCACGGCCGCCGCCAAGGGACAATAAGGTATCCTGTGCAATGCATGAGCGCCGCTTGCGGCGCTTTAAAACGGCAAAACCGCTGTGTTCGCGCAGCGGTTTTTTTATTGTGTGCCGTGATCATCGCGGCATCGACACGTCATCGTCGGCTTGAAGGGTTTGCAACTGATCGACGATGGCGGCGATGGCATGCGCATAGCGATCGCGCTCGGCGGGCGATTGCGAGTGATAGGCGCCCACGGCCTGCCATGTATTGCCGTATTTGTTCATCATGCTGTGCAGATACCACGCGGCGATATAGACGCTCGAGCAGGGCTTCATGAGGTCGCGCGCGGAAAGGCCATAGCGCGAAAGCGCCGGCAGATGAATCGAATTGATTTGCATGATGCCGTAATCGACGGTGCCGTTGCTGTTGCGGTGCAGGGCGTCGGCTCGCGCGTGCGATTCCTGCCACGCGATCGCGCGCAGCACGACCGGGCTCACGTGTTGATAGGCGGCGGCGTCGATAAAACAGTCGCTGGCGGCGAGCGTGCTCGCCGGCCACAAGGCGGCCGCGAGCATGAGTGAAAGCGTCGGTTTCATGAGGTCAGGCGCGTGAAGCGCGCGAATGGAGGCGAACGAGGCAGGCAGGGCAAGCGTCGCGGCGGCGCACGCCACCGCGACGAGAGGCATGGCGGGGCGCTTCAGCGCGCGAGCGTTTGCGAGGGCGCTTCCTGAAAGGTGCGCCGATAGCCGTTGATGAGCGTCGAGCGATGCTGCACGCCCCATTTGCGCGCGACATCCAGCACGCGCGTCGTGGGCGCGCCGTCGTCGAGCAACTCGTCGCGAATGCGCTCCATACGCTGACGGCGAATCAATTCGCTCGGCGATATGCCGAGATGAAGACGAAACGCCGCCTGCATCGCGCGCTCGGTCACGCCCACCTGCGAAGCCACTTCGCGCACCGACAAATCCTTCTGGTCGAGGTTGTCCATCAGATAGCGATACGCACGGCGATACTTCGCGGGCAGACGCGCGCTCACGTCGTCGCTGCGCGGCGGCATGTCGGAGGGAACCTGCGCCGTGCTGGAAACCACGGGCATCAGCACGTTGTCGGCGCGCACGTGCTGGATCGATGCGAGCGCGTAGCGGCCATAGAGTTGCGCGAATTCCTGGGTGCGCATTTGCTGCTGCATGATCTTCGCGCGGCAGTAGAGGAAATCCAGATACCAGCGGGTATGTTGACTGCCTTGCAGCGCCGCTGCGCCCGACACTTCGAGCATGGCTTCGGCGATACCGCTTGCCTGCGTGGCGAGCGCGGCCATGGCGATCTCCAGGCACAAACTGCGGTAATAGTCGTGCAGGCCCATGCGGCGGATCTGGTTGGCGTATTCGCGCAGCGCTTCGGCCGCGACGTGATCGCCATTCGCCAATGCATCGAGACGCTCCAGATAGTGCGCACGCGCGCCGAGCAGCGGCAGCGCGACGGACGGCGGCGAGACGGCTTCGAGCGCCACATGACGCGCGCCGGCATCGGCGTTCACGGAGCGCCAGTAGATATGGTCGGCCAGCGCTTCGCTGCAATGCAGGCGATGCTGCGCACGCATGTCGCGATAGAGCGCGGCGGCCAGCGCCGACCAGCGCTTGTCCTGGGCTGCGAGCGCGAGCGCCGAGAATCCGCTCAGGCGATCCCACGCGGCCTGCACGCAGCCGAGATGGAACAGCACGAGCGTCGTGCCCACGTGCGCATCGAGCTGCTGGAGCAGGGTGGCGGCCTTGTCTTCGCTCACGCGCTTGAAGCAGGTCAGCGCAACGCTGAACTGATTGCGGAACAGCGCTTGCCAGCCGGTGTTGCGGCACGACACCACGCGCATCATGTCGCGCGAATCGCGCGCCGCCTTGTGTGCGCGCCGATAGGTTTCCTCGGCGTCTTCGTGGCGGCCCAGCGCGAGTTCGAGATCGCCGCGCAATTGCAGCGCCGCGTAGCCCGGCTGATGAGCGGGATCGTCGAAATCGGCGAGCCGCGCTGCGTCGCGCATCGCATCGGGAAAGTTGCCGTCGAATACTTTGGCGGCGAGTCCGGCGGGCGTGCCGGCACAGGCGAGAACGGAAGAAGCGGCAAAGTAGATCGTCGAAAACATGTCGAGCTCCTGCGAATAAATGTGCGTGAAAAGCGATGACTGGCCAGGTGGCGAATGTCGTGCATCCGTGAACCGATGGTGTCATTGCGCTTTGTCGCCGACACAGTTTTGTGACGCTCTGTTACCTTTGATCCTTTTAAAAATTCGCGTCCGATCTCGCTTGATCGCGTGCTAAAGAGCATTTAAAACGTCTGTCTGAAAAGGCAGAAAAAATGCCCGAAAAGGCACTGTGGGCCGCCAGGAAAATCGGTAAAAAAAGATTGATGAGACGGTGGAATATTGCCTTTTCTGAAGTGTTATGGAGTGAGAGAGTCCATTCGCCAATTCAGAAAAATATTCACGAAGCATGAGAAAAAATCAAAAAAAACGCAATGACGCGGCGTAAAGGAGTTCTCGTAGCCGTTAGAACCATCTGAAATCACGCACACTATTTTTTAACCGATATAGTTGAGCGCCATACCAGACGCATGAGTACCAATCGCCAGGAAATGACGTTGAGTAATGTAAATGTAATGTATATGCAATAGCGATATCGCACGAGTTGCATACACTGGCGGATCGAAGGACCGGACGAGTTGCTCTTCTGAAAGCGTAATCGGCGGGTGGGCGAAGTTTGGCGCGCAAGTCCCGAGGGCGGCGGCCATTGCACGTTGCGCACGCAGCGCACGTTTCGCGCATTACGCGCAGGCAAGTGTCACACAGTGTCAATCTCTGTGGCATCCCCCGCTTGTCTTCGCGAGAATCGCCTTCGGTCGAGGTCGACGCCGCAGGTATGTGCCGCGGCAAGAGCAGCGGTAGTCAGCAACAGGAAAAAACAAACTGTATGAGAAAGCACACCGTTCGCGTGGGGATCGCGCTGTGGTTCTGGGGAACATCGCTTGCCGCATTGGCCGCAAGCGGGCAGGTGGTCGTCGACGGCGCGGGACGCGCGAGTGAAACCGTGCGCGTGGGTGGCCGCGACGTGCCGTTGCTGCGCGCGCTGGAGGAGATTGTCCCGCCGTCGTATAGCGTGAACGTGCCGAACGCCGGAGCATGGGCCGACGCGCCGGTCAGCTGGCAGGCCGGCAAACCCTTTGTCGAGGTCTTGCGCGATCTGCTGGCGGCGCGGCCCGGACTGCGCGCGCATGTCGATACCAATCTGCATCTCGTCACCGTGACGGGGCGCGACACCGAGCCGGCGGCGGCTGCGGCGTATGCACCCGTGTCCGCGCCGACGCCGGATGTCGCCGCTGCAGTGACGGTGCCGGATGCAGCGTCGAAGCCCGCATCCGTCGGCCCTGCTGCGACAACGATTGCGCCGCCGAAGCCAACGAATACCCCTGAAAACACGGTGCACCGCATGATCGCGGCGCCGCAATCCGTGTCGGCCGCACCGGCACCGGCGACTGTAGCCATGCCGATGTTGCGTGCACAACCACCTATGATGGTTGCGCAGGTGAGCGCGCCCGTGGTCACCCCAGCTCCGCAGCCGCATGTGGCGGGCGCTGTCCCGAAGCCAGTCGAGCGCGCAGTCGAGCCGCCGGTCGCCGGGCCACCAGGCCTGCCTTTGCAGGTCCATGAGGCGTCGTCGCAGCAGACCGTTGCGTCCGCATCGATCGACGCCAGCTCTCTCCCCGTAGCCCCCGCCGAACCGCAACGCGACTGGAACATGCGCGTGACGGACGGCTCGGTGCGCGCGGCGCTCGAGCGCTGGGCGCACGACGCGGGCTGGCAGTTCATCTGGGACGTGCCCACCGACTACAGCATCGACGCCACCGCCGCGATCCACGGCACGTTCGAACAGGCGCTGCACGAAGTCGCCGATGCGCTCCAGGGCGCGCCGGTGCCCATCCAGATCGTCATGTATACGGGCAACCGCGTGTTGCGCGTGATTCCGAAGGGAGCAGTCTGATGACCACGCCGACGGCCCTCCAGCGCCGCGCCGCGCGCGTCTGCGCAATCGTACTGAGTGCGGCGCTGGCCGCCTGCACCGGCCTCACCAACCGCCTGACCCACGAAGCGAACGGCGACGCCGCGCGCGCGGGTTCGCTGCTCGGCCGCTCGCAGGCCGGCCACAACCTCGAAGGCGAATCCGACGACGTAATCGTCAAACACGCGCTCTGGCTCTCGGGCACGCCGCTCAAGCTGCCCGCCAGCGACAAGCTGCCGCCAATGTTCGCCCAGGCCGCGAGCTTCGACGGCAACGTCGATTCGCTGCAGGCCTTCGCGGAGCGCATTTCGCGTCTCACGCACATTCCCGCGCGGGTGCTGCCCGGCGCGAGCGACGCGGCCGCCGCACATACGGGCGGCGCGGCGATGGCGACCGGCGCCGCCGGCGTGCCGCCGCTGCCCACCGGCCTGCTGCAAGGCCCGTCGCCGCAGAGCGCGGTGGCGCGCGTGGCCGCATCCACGGCGCAGGCCGAGGGCGCGAGCGTGCGCATCGTCTATCCGCGCGGCACGCTGCACGGCCTGCTCGATATTGCCGCGGCGCGCTTCGGCGTGTCCTGGAAGTACGAAAGCGGCGCCATCGAGTTCTTTTACACCGAGACGCGCGTCTATCAGGTGATGGCGATTCCCGGCGACTCGAAGCTCGACACGCGCGTCGTGAGCGGCGCGAGCAACAGCGGCGGCTCGAGCGGCGGTTCGATGTCCGGCGGCGGGTCGGAAGGCTCGAGCGCGAGCGGTTCGGTCGGCTCGGGCTCCACGCCCACCGTGTCCTCGGACAACTCGACCAACACCGGCATGAGCGCGCAGCTTTCCGTCTACACGGGCCTGCAGGCGGCGATCAAGGCGATGTTGTCGCCGGCCGGTTCGGTGCTCGCTTCGCCCGCGACCGGTTCGATCGCCGTGACCGACACGCCCGACATCCAGCAGCGCGTCGGCGAATTCATGGCGCAGCAAAACCGCGTGCTCGGCCGTCAGGTGCTCGTCAACGTTTCCGTGCTGTCGGTCACGCTCAGCGCCGACGACAGCTACGGTATCGACTGGAGCGCCGTCTATCAGGCGCTCGGCACCCAGTTCGGCATCTCGAACGCATTCAAGTCGGTGGTGACGGGCATGAGTCCGGCGACGTTCTCGGCTCAGGTCATCACGCCGTCGAGCCGCGCGTCCGCCACATCGGCGATGATTTCGGCGCTCTCGCAGCAAGGCACCGTGCGGCGCAAGACTTCGGCCTCGGTCACGACGCTCAACGACCAGCCCGTGCCGGTGCAGGTCGCCACGCAGCAGGGCTATCTCGCGCAGATCTCGACCACCTCGACGCTCAACGTCGGCACCCAGACGTCGCTCGTGCCCGGCACCATCACCACCGGTTTCAATCTCACGCTGCTGCCGCACATCCTCGACGACGGCACGGTGATGATGCAGTTCTACACCAATATTTCGTCGCTCCAGGATCTCTCTTCGTTCGGGCCGACCAACCAGCAGATCCAGTTGCCGACCGTCGATACGCGCAACTTCCTGCAGCGCATCGCGATGAAATCGGGGCAGACGCTCGTGATCAGCGGCTATGAGGGCGTCGCGGAACAGACGCGCCACCAGGGCGTCGGCCGTCCCGACAACTACGTGTTCGGCGGCGGCGAAAGCGCGACGCAGGCGCGCGAGATCATCGTGATCCTGATCACGCCGATCTCGGTGAACGGCGCCTGAGCGCGCCGGCGGAAGGCACGCGCAATGGCGACGCAACTGGTCCAGGTCGGGCGGCACCGCTTCATTTGCGGGCTGTTCTGGCAATCGTTGTCGCGCCGTCACGAACTGCGCGCGGAAGCGCGCGAGCTGGCGGCGCGGCTGAATTTCGACGCGATGGTGCTGCGCATCGATCGCGGTTTTGCGGGCGCGGGCTTCGCCAGCACGCGCGAAGGCGCGCCGCTGGGCGTGCCCTCGCTGGGCGCGCTGGTCTCGAAGGCCATCGCCACCGAGGGCGCTTTTTACGACGGCCGGCAGCAGAGCGCGCCGAACTGGCTCGGCGCATTCAGCCTCGCCGACGGGCGCTGGGCCTATTTCGCGGTGCGCGACGGCGCGTTCCTGCCGAACGGCGACTGGGTCGGCACGAGCGAGGAAGTGTTCGAGCGTCTGCACAGCGATTACAGCCTCGGCGGCTGGAACGTCGTGATCGGCGATCCGCGCGTGGAAGTGCAGGGCTTTCACTGCTTCTATGCGCGCAAGCTCGAAGACATGCTGCCGCGCCGCGCGGGCAAGGAGCGGGTGCCGCGCTGGACCCGCCTCGTGCCGGTCTCGCGGCGCGTGCAGTGGCGACGCGTGGCCGTGGCGGCCGCCGTCATGAGCGTGCTGGGCGGCGCGGCGTATGGCGGCTGGACGTGGCGTCAGCAGCGTCTCGAACAGGCGCGCGAGCGCGCCTTCGCAGCCGGGCGCGCGAAGCTCATGCGCGCGAACGCGGCTGCTGCGCAAGCGCCCTTGCATCCGTGGTCCGCGCAGCCCACGCCCGCCGCGTTCGTCGAAGCCTGCCTCACGCGCTTCGCGGCGCTCGCGCCGGGCGGCTGGCAACTCGACGACTACGTGTGCCGCGCGTCCAGCGTGAGCTATCGCTGGTCGCGCAACGATTCGAACGTGGCGCTGCTGCTCGCCGCGCAGCCGCGTGCGAATGTCGATTCGAGCGGCGATCACGCCTCGCTGGTCGCGCCGCTCGCGCTGCCCGCAGGCGGCGACGATCGCATCGACGGCATTCGCGGCGAGCGGCTGCGGCTGCTGTCGTCGTTTCAACTACTGGGCGTCGGACTCGCGTTCACCTTGCAGCCGCCGCCAGCCGCGCCGCGCAGCGCCACGGCGCAAGCGCTCGGGCAGGTCGGCATCGGCGGCAAGGGGCAGGACGCGCCGCCGCCGTGGCGGACCTGGCGCATTCGCGCCGATCTTGGCGATCTCTGGCCGTCGAGCGTGACGGCGTATCTCGAGCAACCCGGCGTGCGGCTCGACCAACTGACCTGGCGGGCCGGCCAATGGAGCATCGAAGGAGTGGTGTATGAGCAATGAGCGGGACATCCAGCGATCGCGTCGGACGCATCGATCGCGCCGGGCGGCGCTGGCGCTGGCCGTGACGTGCGTGAATCTGGGCGGCGCGTGGTTCGGCGCGGCCCCGGCCATGGCCGAATCGGCGACGGCGGCGCACGCCGCCACGCCAGCATCGAACATTGCGCCAGCATCGACCAACCCATCGACCAACCCATCGGCCACCGCCGCCGCGCCAGCGCTCGTCGCCGACGTGGTGCCGGGCGCCGCCGCCGTGAGCGCGGCGAACCAGCTGATGCGGCTGCAGGAAGACACCGTGGTGCTCAAGGCGCAGCTCAAGAAGCTCGACGCCCAGGCGCAGGTCGCCGAGCGCGAGGCGGCCATTGGCCGCCTCGACCGCAACGGCGCGAGCGCGGTCTACACGCTGCTCACGACCGAGAGTCTGGGCGGCGCGTCGAGCGCCACACTGCAAACCGCCGACGGCGCCGAGTTCGACGTGCTGGCTGGCGACACGCTGCCCGACGGCCAGCGCGTGCTGGCGATCCGCCCCGGCGCGGTGGACATCGGCGCGGGCCACGGCGGGCGCCGCAGCACGCTCACGGTGATGACCACGCATCGCGCGGCCACGCGTCTTGCCGCCGCAGCGAACGGCTGGAGCGGCGCGGCAAGCAACCTGCCGACGCTTCCCGCCATGCCGCCCTTGCCAGCCTCGATGAGGTGACCGCCATGAAGCCGCTCCATCAGCCGGATCAGGCCGCGCAGGCCATCGACGCGCGTGCGAGTGCGCCGGGTGTCACGTCAGGCGCTCCCTCATGTGCTCCCTCATGTGCTCCCTCAGGCGCGCCGTCGCGCGCGGGCGCGCTGCGCGCCGCCGCGCCTATCGCCATCACGCCGCAGGCCGCGCAGGCTTTGCAGGAAGCACAAGCCGCCCAGACGTTGCCGCCCGGTGCATTGGCCGTGAGCGCGCAAGGCCAGGCCGCCGCGCCGCCCTCGAACGCGCGACCGCTCTCCGATAGCGGCGAATTCGTGGCGAGCGCCGAAGAACGCAAGTTCCTCTGCCTGCTCGACGACGGCATCCTGCTGGTCGCCGAAGGCCACGACATGAACCCGTTCGTGCTCTCTTATTGCGCGCGCCTCGAGCGCCTTAACTGCCGCTACACCATGCGCCGCGCGAGTCTCGACGAGGTGCGTCTCGCTTACCTGGGCCAGCGCCGCGACGGCACCGGCGAGCGCGTCGATCACACGCAGATGCAGGTGGTCGCGAAGAACCTGATCGCGCGCGCCTGCCAGGAGCGGGCCTCGGACATTCACATCCGCGTGAACCGCTTCAGCACCGAGATCCTGTTTCGCATCCACAGCGAACTCACGCGCGTGAGCGAGCAGACGCGCGAGTACGGCGAACGCCTGCTCGCCACGCTCTATTCGGCGATGGCGAGCGTTTCCGATACGACCTACAAGCCCACCGAGCGCCAGGATGCCAGCATCGGTGAACGCGACAAGCTGCCCGAAGGCCTGTTCGGCGTGCGCATCGCCACCGCGCCCACGAGCGTCGGCAGCATGATGGTGCTGCGCCTGCTCTACAACGACGCGGGCGAATCGGTCGATCTCACCACGCTCGGCTTCACGCGCGCCCATGCCGATGCGCTCGACGCGCTCGCGCAGCAGCCGCACGGCATGAATCTGATCAGCGGCCCGACCGGCTCGGGCAAATCGACCACGCTGCAGCGTGCGCTCACGCGTCTGATCCGCGCCATGGCGGGGTCGATCCACGTCATTACGGTCGAGGATCCGGTCGAGTATCCGATCGCGGGCGCGGTACAGACGCCAGTGGTCAACGCAAGCACCGAGGACGCGCGTTCGCAGGCTTTCGCGGCCGCCATCGCCAACGCGATGCGGCTCGACCCCGACGTCATCATGATCGGCGAGGTGCGCGATCGCGCCTCCGCGCAAAACGCCTTGCGCGCCGCGATGACGGGCCACCAGGTCTGGACCACGGTGCACGCGAACAGCGCGCTTGCCATCGTCGACCGGCTGACCGATCTGGGCCTGCCGCTCGCGATGGTCACGGACGAATCGCTGGTCACGGGACTCGTCAGCCAGCGGCTCGTGAAGCAGCTGTGTCCGCATTGCTCGCGGCCGTTCGCCCAGGCGCTCGGCGAGCTCGACGCGGCTTTCGTCGCACGCGTGAAGCGCGCCACGGGGGCGCGCTTCGAATATGTGCGCACGGCCGGGCCGGGCTGCGAAGCCTGCATGGGCGGCACGGTGGGGCGCACCGTGGTGGCCGAGGTGATCCGCACCGATGCTGCGTTATGCGAACTGTTGCGTACCGGCCAGCGGCACGCGGCGCACGCGTACTGGCAGCGCGAGTTGGGCGGGCGCACGGTGGCCCAGCATGCGGTGGACAAGGTGGCGGCGGGTCTCGTCGATCCGCGCATGGCCGAGCGCGTGGTCGGCCCGCTGCCGTTCGACGACGAAGGGCGTCCGCCGATCGGCGCGGTGGGGGGCGAGCGATGGCGCCTGAACTGAACCGCCGCTGGGCGCGCCTGCAACTCACGGCGTCCGCGCGTCAGCGCGTCTATCGCAAGATCGCCACCATGCTCGCCAACGGGCTGCCGCTGCTCAAGGTGCTCGAAGAGCTGGAGCTGCGCGCCTCGCACGACGGCCGCAAGCCCAACGAGCCGATGGCGGTCGCGATGGCCGACTGGCGCCGCGTGGTGCAGAACGGCGGCATGCTGTCGGCGGCGATGCAATGGTGGACGCCGCCGACCGAACAGATGATCGTGATGGCTGGCGAGCAGTCGGGGCGGCTCGAAACCGCGCTCGCGACCGTGGGCGGCGTGGTGGCGTCGAGCCGCCGCATCCGCGCGGCGATTGTCGGCGGCATGGCGTATCCGCTCGTCATCATGGCGATGACCTTCGTGTATCTGCTGCTGTTCGGCAAGCTCGTGGTGCCGCGCTTCGCGATGATCGTGAGCCCGCAGCACTGGCACGGCGTCGCCCATTCGCTCTACACGCTGTCGCAGTTCGCGCGTTACGGCATGGTGTGGTGCATGTTCGCGCTCGTCGCGGCGGCGGCCGCGCTCGTGTGGTCGATGCCGCGCTGGGCGGGCAGTCTGCGCGTGCGGCTCGACCGCTTTCCGCCGTATTCGATCTATCGGTTGATCGTCGGTTGCGGCTTTCTGGTGGCGTTCTCGTCGCTGCAAACGGCGGGCTTCACCGTCGAGAAGTCGCTCACGCGGCTTGCGGGCAACGCGCAGCCGTGGCTGCGCCAGCGTATCGACGACATGCTGTTCGGAGTGAAGTCCGGCCTCAATGTCGGCGAAGCGATGCGCAACACGGGCTACCAGTTTCCCTCGGCGGAGATTGTCGACGACCTGTGCGTCTACGCCGAATACAAGGGCTTCGCGCAGGCGCTCAGCACGCTCGCCGACGAGTGGATGCAGGAAGGCGTCGCAGCCATCGAGGCGCAGATGCGCGTGCTCAACGGCGCGGCCATCGTCGTGCTGGCCCTCGTGCTGGCGTGGCTCATCATCGGTTTCTTCGGAATTCAGCAGGAAATTGCCGCTTTGTCCCATTCCGTCCATTGACGGTGATCTGTAATGACGCGACGCGGACGAATCGCTTCGCGTCCACCCATCAACGATAAGGAGCGCAGTATGCAGCACGAGACCACCGCCATCGTTTCCCGTCGCGCCTCCGCCTTGCGGATGCGCCGAAACCGTCGTCCCGCCGTCGCGCGAGAGATGCAGCGAGGCGCTTCGCTGCTCGAAGCGATCGCCTATCTCGGGATCGCGGCGATCGTCGTGATCGGCGCGGTCGCGCTGATGAACGGCGCGTTCAACAGCGCGAGCACCAATGAACTCGCCGAGCAGGTCAACGCGATCCAGAGCGGTGTCAAGAAGCTCTATATGGGGCAGACCAACGGTTATACCGGCATCGATAACGGCGTGCTGGCGAGCGCGGGCGTGTTCCCGAGCACGATCCCGGCTTCCACGAGCGGCACCGCGACGAATGCGTGGGGCGGCACCGTGACGGTGGCGGCCGGCGCTGCCACGGGCGGCACGGCGGGCACCTTCACGATCGTCTACACCGCGGTGCCGCAGGCCGTGTGCATCAATGCGCTCACGGCGGGCGGCAGCTGGGTTTCGGTGGGCACCGACGTGAACACAGAGAGCACCGTGCCGGTTCCGCCGTCCACCGCGACAACCGACTGCGCCAACAGCAGCAACACGATCACGTGGACTTCGTCGTGATGTTCGTTGTGATGTTCGTTGTGCACGCAACCGGTGTGAGCGCGCCATGTATCTGATCTGGGTCGTCGCCGTGCTGGCGATGCTGGCGGGCGCGCAGGCGCTGATCGCGCGCGAAACCGCGCCCGCCACGCCCGCGCCGGGCGTGATGAGCCTTGCGCAGAACATGGCCGCGTATCGGGCGGCGCTCGTGACGTATGCGCTCGCGCATCCCGACTTCGCGGGCAGCGTGCCGGACGCGGGCGTCACGCCCGATCCGCTCTGGCGCAACTATGTGGCACCGAACGCGGGCTATGCGGGCAGTGTGGTCGTCGTCTATGCGGCGAGCGCGAGTGCGAGCGCACTGCGCGTCGTGCCCGAGATCGAGGCGCTCGCGCAGGGTTCCGCGCTCGCGGGCGCGGCGCAGGGCGGCAGTATCGTGTCGCCGGGCAATCCGGCTGTGCCGTTGCCCACGGCGATCGCCGCAGCAGTGCCGCAAGGCGCGCCGGTCTGGATGGCGCAGGCCTATGAATAAGCGTATTGCCCGCCATGCGCGCGCCGCGCGTCAACGCGGCTTCACGATGATCGAGATGCTGGTGGCGCTGGCGCTCGCCGCCATCATGATCGCGGGCTTCGCGGCGATGCTCAACAACACGCTCGACGATACGCGCGCGCAGCAGGCCGCGCTCTATCAACAGCAGATGGCGCAGGCGGCCACGCAGCTCGTGCGCCAGAACTACGCGGCGCTGGCCGCCGCCGCAACCACGGCCACTCCGGTGGTGATCGGCTTGAAGAACACGCCATATGTGCTGTCGAGCTGGCTGCCCGACGGTGTGGGCGCGACCAACCCGTATGGGCAGACGCCTTGCCTGCTGGTCTACGCGAGTCCCACGACGGCGGGCGCGCTGCAGGCGCTGCTGGTGACCGAAGGCGGCACGGCGATCAGCGATGCGCAGCTCGGCTATATCGCCGCGAACTCGGGCGCGGGCGGTGGCGAGATCCAGAGCAACGGCCGGGCGCTGGGCGCATACGGCGCGTGGAGCGTCGCCGCGCCCAATCCGGGCGGCCAGTCGTGCTCGGGCACGAAAACGGGCAAGGGGCATCTGGCCAGCCTCGTCGCCTACAACGGCAGCCAGGCGCAGAACAGCGACTATCTCTATCGCGTGGCCGTACCGGGCAACCCTCAGGCCAACGCCATGCAGGTGCCGATCGTGCTCGCGCAGATGCAGACCGCCTGGCAGCAGTGCGGCACGGTGGGCGCCGTGGCCGCAGACGCGGACGGTGAGGTGCTCAACTGTCTCAAGAATGTCTGGGAGCCGCAGGCTTCGTATCACTGGCGCGGAGCCGTTCAGGAGGAAGCCGCGCTAGCCAGCGTCGCGAACCCCGTGCAGGGCGACGTGATCATGACCTCGCTCACCAATCGCGCCTACACCTTCAACGGCACCGCGTGGCAGGCGCTCGCCGTGGACGAGTCGGGCAAGCTCGAACTCGGCAATGCGCAAACGGTCGGCGCGGCTTGCGTGCCGGCTTCGGCGAGCAGCACCTCGGTGACCACGGATGCGAACGGCCGCGTGCTCAGTTGCCGCAACGGCACCTGGCAGACCCAATCGGAGATCGAGCCAGCGGATTCCGTCACCGGCTGCGAGAAGGTGCTGGTTTCGCCCGGCGCAACCGACTACGACTGCGCCGGTCCTGCGGCCGCCTACACGCACAACGCCACCAACGGCACCTACTCGTACACGGTCACGCAGGCCGTGCATCTGAGCAAACCCGGGATGATCGTGGCGTCGACCTGGGCGCATCTGAACGACGGCACTTGCACCACGCTGCAGAATCCGCCGCAGGCGCGGGCGCAGGTCTCGCAGAGCGTCGA
The DNA here is from genome assembly GCF_017104965.1 of Paraburkholderia sp. Ac-20340. GTDB lineage: Bacteria > Pseudomonadota > Gammaproteobacteria > Burkholderiales > Burkholderiaceae > Paraburkholderia. The sequence continues at coordinate 13,890 of NZ_JAAGPR010000004.1, read as the reverse complement.
TATCACCGACTCCGGCGGCGTTTCGATCTCGCACACCGAAAGTCAGGGGCCCACGCTCGTGAACGATTCGGGCGGCATCAACAACAGCCTCACGCAGGCCGAACCAGTGGGCGACTACAACGTGGTCGTGACCACCAACTGGGCAACCTACGACGTGATCACGACGCCGTGGACCAGCAGCTTTTGCGGCGAAAGCGGCCAGACCATCCCGAATACGCCGGTGGCGGCGGGCTGGTCGATCAATACGTATTACTGAGCGGGCCGGCGCGATGAGATTTCCTGCCCGGCTCCGCTCTATGCACTCACTGTGTTCAACGCGTTCAATGCGGCACTTGCGCCTGCAACAGCTCGTGCAGTTCGAGCCGGTTGTAGGTCATGCGCAGCGCGTCGCGCGCGAGGCACTGGTTCTTCGCCACGAGGCTCGCGAGATGCTCGTTGAGCAGCCTCGACATGTTGTCTTCCTTGCGCTTCATGAATTCGCCGATGAAGGGCAGCTTGGCGGCGTCCATGATCATCGGCCCGATCTGCTGGTTGTTGTTGAACAGCAGTTCGCTGGCGAGCACGAAACTCTCGCCGTCGGCGCTCGGCACGAGACATTGGCAGACGATGCCGATCAGCGAATTGGCGAGCGTGGCCGCATAGCGCTCGCGATGCTCGGCGGGAAAGAACGAGAGCAGCCGCGTGAGCGTGGCGATGGCGCTGCCGGTGTGCATGGTGGCCAGCACGAGATGGCCCGATTCGCCGGCCTGCAAAGCGGTTTCGGCGGTTTCGGGGTCGCGCACTTCGCCCACCATGATGACGTCGGGCTTCTGGCGCAGCGCTTCGCGCAGGCCGGCGGGAAAGGTGGGCGTGTCGGTGGGCACTTCGCGCTGCGAAACGATCGACGAACGGCATTCGAGTTCGTATTCGATGGGCTGTTCGATCGTGACGATGTGACTCGTGCGATTGCGGTTGATGTAGTCGAGCATCGACGCAATCGTCGTGGTCTTGCCCGAACCCGTGGGGCCGGTCACGAGAATCAGGCCCTTGGCGCTGTCGATCATCGAGCGCACATAGGCGGGCAGGCCCAGCTTGTCGAGCGCGAGCGGCTGCAGGGGCAGGCGGCGGATCGAGATCACCAGTTTGCGCCCGCCATAGGTGCGATACAGATTGCAGCGCAGACGGCAACGCGTGAGCACGAACGGACGGTCGATCGCGCCGTGCTGGATCAGCGTTTCCCATTCGGGTTCGATGGACGCGAGCATCGGGCGCATTTCGTCGAACAGGACCGGCTCCTCGCCCACGGGCAACCAGCCGCGCGGCGTCTTGATCATGATCGGCCGGTCCTGCTCGATGTGAATGTCGGTAAAGGTTTGCGGCAGGTCGATCAGTTCGAGGATTTCGCGCGTGAGATCGCGGCGGTCGTCGTGCGGTGCAGTCATCTTCATCATCCGGCGAGCAGGAACAGTGCGGGCATTCTCACACGAAAGCCGCGTATGCGCGTGCGCATGACAGTGCGACGCTTCGCATGCGCGTCGCGCGCCGCATGCGGCGCATCGCATGATGGCGCCTGTGATTCCTTACTCGTCAGGCCAGCCAACATGAAGTGGAACGTGAGACTCAACGCCTTTGCCCTGTGTGCCGCGCTTGCGTTCGGCGCGTTCGACGCCTGCGTGCCGCGCGCCGCGTTCGCCGCGCCCGTGCAATGGAAATCCGGGACGCTCGACTATGCCGCCGAGGGTAAGGACATCAAGGACGTGCTGCGCGACGTGGGCGCGAGCCAGGGCCTGGCCGTGCGCATCGCGCCAGGCGTCACGGGCAGCGTGAGCGGCAAGTTCCATCTGCCGCCGCGCCGTTTTCTCGACATGCTCGCGGCCTCGTTCGGCTTCGTCTGGTACTACGACGGCGAGGCGCTCGACATCGTCACGGCCGCGGATCTGCAGAGCCAGCTCGTCAAGCTCGACACCGCGAGTACCGACACGCTGCGCAGCACGCTCGCGCAGATGCGCGTGGCCGACGAACGCTTTCCGGTGACCTATAACCGCGCCGAAGGCACCGCGCTCGTGAACGGGCCGCCGCGCTACGTGCAGATGGTGCAGGACATTGCCGCGCGGCTCGACAGCAACGCCTCGCGGCGCGGCGGCACGGTGGTGCGCGTGTTCCCGCTCGATCACGCGTGGGCGGCGGACCGCAGCGTGCCCATCGATGGCCAGCATGTGACGATGCAGGGCGTGGCCTCGGTGCTCAACGGCATCTATCACCCGCAGGCGCCGAAGGACGGCAATGGCAACAGCGGCGCCGCAGGCGGGCGCGATGCAGGCGCGGTCGGCGCGCAGGGCGTCACGCGCAACACGCCGATCGGCGACGTGAACGGCCAGACCTACACGAGCCCGTATGTGCCGCCGCCGATCCCGGGCGGCGGCGCGAACGGCGCGACCAGCAAGGGCATGTTCGCGGGCCTGACGGGTTCGCCGTCGCCGGCCGTGGCCGCCGCGATTGCGCCGCCACCGGGCGGCGGCGCGTCGAGCGGCGCGTCCGCGCGCACCGACGACACGTTGCCCGTGATCGTCGCCGATACGCGCACCAACGCCGTGATCGTGCGCGACAGCGCCGATCACATGTCGCAATACGACGCGTTGATTCACCGCCTCGACGTGAAGCCGCAGCTCATCGAGATCGAAGCGCACATCATCGAAGTCGACGACAACGCGCTGCAGCAGCTCGGCGTGGACTGGACCGCGCACAACAGCCATGTCGATATCCAGACCGGCACCGGTTCGAACACGCAGCTCGGCTACGACGGCACCGTGACGCAGAATTTCGGGCAGACCTCGCTGGCGGGCAGTGTGCTCGCCTCGGCGTCGCCGGTGGGCGCGTCGGTGGCGGCGGTGCTCGGCGACGCGGGCCGTTATCTGATGGCGCGCATCTCGGCGATGCAGCAGGACAACACCGCGAAGATCGACGCCAGCCCGAAGGTCGTCACGCTCAACAACATCGAAGCGGTGATGGACGACAAGCAGCAGTTCTTCGTGCCCGTGCAAGGCTATACGGCCGGCGATCTCTACAGCATCTCGACGGGCATTTCGCTGCGCGTGCTGCCGATGGTCGTGCAGGAAGACGGCAAGACGCGCATCAAGCTCGACGTGGCGATCCAGGACGGCCAGCTCACTTCGCAGACCGTGAGCAATCTGCCGGTGGTGCAGAACAGCAACATCAGCACCCAGGCCTTCATCAACGAAGGCGATGCGCTGCTGATCGCGGGCTATCGCGCCGACACCGACACCAACGGCGTGACCGGCGTGCCGGGCCTGTCGAAGATTCCGCTGATCGGCGGGCTGTTTCGCACCAACAACCGGCAGAAAAGTCATCGCGAGCGTCTCTTCCTGCTGCTGCCTCATGTGATCGAGCCAACCTGAACGGAGCCCCATGACCGACAAAGCGACGATGCTTCCCGCGCACGGCGCGCCGATGTCCGACGACACGGCGCGCCGTGCGCGTGCTGCGCTGGCAGGTTTGCCGTGCGGCGTGGTGGTGCTCGACGCGGCGGGCGCGATCGCCGAAGCGAACACGCGCGCGAGCGCGCTGCTGGCGATGGCGCTGCCCGTGGGGCTCGATTTCAGCGAGGCGCTCGGCGAGCGCTTCGCGCTGCCCGAAGTGCTGCGGCCCGCCGATTTCGAACGCGGTTTCGATTTGCGCGCGGGCGAGGCCACGCTCTGGCTGCAGGCGGGCGAGGGCGCGGGGGCCGCGCCCGGCACGCGCGGCTGCGTGATCGCGATCACCGACGTCTCGCCGTTCGCACGCCGCGTGGACGAACGCGAGACCTCGCTGCGCTTTTTGCTGCATGACCTGCGTTCGCCGCTGAATTCGATCAACGCGCTCACCCAGCTCGACGCGTTGGACCCCGACGCCTTCGAGCGGTGCGGTGGCATGGAGCAGATCACGCAGCTCGCGCATTACGTGCTGTCGCTGGGCGAGCAGTTCATCATCACTTCGGTTGCCGAACATCTGCACGCACGCGATTTCCGCCGCTTCGACCTGCGCGCGACGGTGCGTCAGATCATCGCGCAGCAGGAAGTGACGGCCGTGTATTGCGGCGTCGCGCTGCATCTGTGGCTGCCCGACAGCGCGCCCGTGTGGGTCAACGGCATGCGCAACTTCGTGGCGCGTGCGATCCAGAACGTCATCGACAACGCCGTGCGCGCCTCGCCGCGCGGCGAAGCCGTATCGGTTTCGCTGCGTCATGGCGAAGGTTGCGCCGAAGTGCTCGTGAACGATCGCGCGGGCGGCTTGCCGGGCCTCGCGCAGGAAACCCGCATCACCGATTTCGACAAGCTCGCGAAGAAGAGCGCTACCGGCTTTGGCCTGGGCCTGAAGCTCGCCGTGCAGATCATGGAACTGCACGGCGGCTCGCTCTACGCCGAGCGCAACGACACGGGCGGTACGCGCTTCGTGCTGCGTCTGCCGTGTCTGAATCCCGCGCCCGCGCGCGCCGCGCATCCGTCGCTCGCGGATGCCGACCGCGCGCGGCGCTAGCGCGCCGTGCCAGACGGCGCGCGGTCATTAACGAGGTTCGATCATGCAATTGATGGCTGGAAAACCGGTGCGCATCCTGCTGGTGGAGGACGATGTCGCGCATCACGCGCTGCTCAACGCCTGGCTCAAGGCCGAGGGCTACCAGGTGAGCGGCTTTCACCACGGCCTCGCCGCGCAGCAACATCTCAACGACGCCTGGGCCGATCTGGCGATTCTCGACTGGGACGTGCCGGGTCTTGCCGGCGACAAGCTGCTGCAGAAGATTCGCGGCCGGGCCCAATCGACCATGCCGGTGATCTTCCAGACCGTGCATGCCGACGAAAGCGATATCGTGCACATTCTCGACGCGGGCGCGGACGATTACCTCGTCAAGCCGTTCGACCGCCAGGTGCTGCTTGCGCGCGTGCGTGCGCTGCTGCGCCGCTTCGCGGCCTCGCACGTGCAAAGCCAGCGCATGATGGTGGGCGAGTGCGTGCTCGACCGGCCAGCGCGCGCGCTGGTGGCCAACGGCGCGCCGCATCGCTTCGGCACCAAGGAGTTCGATATTCTGTGGCACCTCGCCACCCACCTCGGCGCGGTGGTGCAGCGCCAGGATCTGATGAGCGTGGTGTGGGGCTGGGACTCGGGCGTGCAAAGCCGGTCCGTCGATATGTACGTGAGCCGGGTGCGTTCGAATCTGCGCGCGGCGGGCGTGGCGTGGACGGTGCAATCGGCCTACGGCACCGGCTACCGGCTGACCCTGGAAGCGCAGGCGGCGCAGCCCGAGGCCGACGCATGAGCGCGCGAACCGTGCGCCGGGCGTTGAAGGCGTCGGCGTTGAGCGCGTGGGCGGCGTTCGCCTGCGTGGCGGCGTCGAATGCGGCTAACGCCGCGAACGTCGCGAACGAGCCAGGCTGGCGCGCCGCGAATTTCGATTACACCGCCGCGCGCACGCCGCTTGCCGACGTGCTGCGCGATTTCGGCGCGGCCGGGCACGTGAACGTGCGCGTGAGCGCGGAACTCGCGGCGCGCGGCGCGCGCGTAAGCGGCCGCTTCGCGATGCCGGCCTCGCGTTTTCTCGCCACGCTGGCCGCGAGCTACGGCCTGGTGTGGTACTACGACGGCGCGCTGCTGCACGTCTCGTCGGCGGCGGCTCAAACGCGGCTGGCCATCCATCCCGACTATCTGCGCGCCGAGGCGCTCGCCAACGCGCTCACGCGTGCCGGTGTGATCGACGCGCGTTTTGCGCTCGACGTCGAAGCCGCGAGCGGCATCGTGAGCGTCTATGGGCCGCCCGATTACGTGGCGCGCGTGCGCGCCGCCGCCGCGCGGTTCGAGGCCGACGCGCGCGCCGCCGTGCCGACGAGCGTGCGCGTCTTCCGTCTGAACGTGGCGAGCGCCGCCGACCAGAGCCACGTCGTGGACGGCCGCGTCGTGAGCGTGCCCGGCGTGGCGACGCGCTTGCGCATGCGCCTGCATGGCGGCGTTGCATCGAGCGACGACGCGATCCATTTCGAGTCACCCTTGCCGATCGTGCAGGCCGACGCGCGGACCAACTCGATTCTCGTGCGCGACCGGCCCGCTCGGATCGACGCCGATGGCGCGCTGGTCGCGGATCTCGACGTGAAGCCCACGCTGTTCGCGCTGCAAATGCTGGTGGTCGAGGTGCCGCGCGAGCGGCTGGCGGCGCTGCAGGTGGATGGCGCGAGCGCGCCGAAGCCGCTCGCCCAGGCGGATGCGCGGACGCTGACGACGCAGCTCGAAGCGCTCGCGCAACACGGCGAGGCGCGCATCGAGATCGCGCGCACGGCATTGACCGTCGATGGCGCGCCCGCGTTCAGTGAGCGTCATGAAGCGCGGCTCGTATCGCTTTCAGGAAAGCCAGAACAACAGGAACCCGCCGATGCCGCGCGCTGGTGGCTCAGCGTCGCGCCGACGATGGCGGATGTGAACGCCAGGCGTATCGCGCTCGATATCGAGCTACGCGACGCCGACGGCAGTGCCGACGCCACCCCGCATCGGCACGCCGAACTCAACGCGGGCGATGCGCTCGTGATGACGGGCGCGGGCGCCGATGCGTCGACGCGCCGTGTGATCGTGCTGGTGCCGCGCGTCGCCGCTTGAGCGGCATTTCAGGCTGGTTTTTGCGGGGTTTCCATCGCTTGCGCGCGGTGGGGCGCCACTCGCGCCACGCATACCTTGCGCGTCACGTCACGCGCGCAGCCACATATATTCGCCCGAGGCGATGCCCTCGAACATTTCATCCGTCGATTCGAGAATGCTGGTGCGCCAGTAGCGGCCATGATCGGCGTAATGCGAGAGTAGTTCGGCGACGTAAACGCCGTCGACGTCGTCGCTCATTTGCAGATGCACGAGCAGCACGATGCCGCCGCTATCGGCGTCGAGACACAGTTGTGCCTCGTCTTGCGCGTAGATCAGCAGATTCGCTTCGAGCATCAGGCGGAACACCACCAGCGTGCGGCCCGCGGTGACGGCGCCGAACTGGAAGTTCAGATAGAGCGCGCCGGCGTCGGACTCGTGATGTTCGAGGCCCACGTCGAAGCCCTCGATTTCCAGCGTGCGCGTGTCGAGCACAGCCTCGGCGTCGGGCAGGCCCACGGCTTCGCAGACTTCGTAGATCAAGGCTTCGTAGCGTTCGAGACTCATGGCAGGGGGCGTGCGAAGAACAAAAGAAAGCGGGCACGAAAGCGGGAGCCTGAACTCCGCGCTTCGTGCCCGGGCCGGCGCGCGCGTGCGCGCCGTGCGAGGCAGCGAGCCTTACTGGCCCTTGGCGGCGTCCGAGATGTTCTTCGCGCCGTTGTTGCCGACCGACGCGAGCGCCGACGTTTCCTGCTGCTGCATGTTGATCTTCATCGAAGCCATCGTCATGGCGCTGTTCTGGTCGGCCATCGCCTGCATTTCGCCAACCATCGATGCGCTCGAAGCTGCTCCCGATGCTGCGCCAACTGCGGTGGATGCGGTCATGGTGAATCTCCTTGAGTAAGAAAAAAAGGTGCTGCAATCAAAGGGAAACTGCAAAAAAACTGCTTTGCTGCGATGCGCCCAGACGGGCGCGAGTCCAACGAAACTGCCTGGATGAAACCGTGAATCTGCTGCGATGAAGCCGGTGTTGCCGATCGGTCCGCGTCGTTCGACCCGCTATTCAGGCCACGCCGCGCCGCTCCTGCAGCGCGAGCACGATGCGCCGCGCCGCGAGCATGCCGCGATACAGCTTTTGCAGATCGGCGCGCGTGGCGTCGTCGGCGGCCGCCTGGGTTGCGTCGCTGACGCGGCGCGCAGTCTCCTCGAAGGCCGCGACGATGCGGGCTACGCGCGCCGCGCTGTCGGGGGCGGCGAGCGTCGCGTCGAACGCGTTGAGATCCGCCGCGATGGGAAGCAGTGCGTCGTACATGTTCGGTTCCTCGTTCAATCGTTGTGCCCGTCGGCGGGGCCGTCGAGCAGATGCTTGGTGCCGTCGGGCGTTTCGATGTAGCGCAGGCCGCCCGTGGCCACGACTTCGGTGTATTCGACATTCGCCGCCGGCAGCCGGGCTTCCTTCACGTCCACGTCGAGACGCGCCACGTTGCTGTCGAGATCGGCGCGCACGCTTGCAATGCGATCCTGGAACGCCGTCATCGACGCCACGGTGCCGCTCACGCGAAATACGCCCGCGCCCGTATAACTCACTTGTGCGCCGGTGCCGGCGAGCGACTGCTGGATCTGGTCGACGTCCTGCTGCACGACGTCGTAGTCGCGCCGCGCCGCGCCGTGAGCGAGTGCATCGATGATGCGGCGCGCCTTGGCATTGGCGTTGGCGTCATCCACGAAGCCGCGCACGCTCAGAGCGCTGCGCTCCGCCGAGGCGTGCAGGGCGTGCAGCCCCTCGCGATGCAGCGCGGCGTCGAGTTCCACGGCCAGCGCTTTTGCGTCCACATGCGCGGCCGGTTGATCGGCGGCCTCGCTGGGCTGCGAGCCTGCGAGCATCGCGCCCGTCGTCGCCAGCACGCCGATCGCGACGGTGCCGGTCAGCGCGATCGCCGCCGTGCGCCAGCTCATGCGTTTCGCCGTCTGTTCACCGTGCAAGCCGTGTACACCCTGCGTGGCCAGTGCATCGGGAACGTCGTGGGTCGTCGCCTGTGCGCGGTCCTCGTCGACCAGCTGCTGTGTTTTCCAGAGGCCTGCGAGCAAGTCCAGATCGCTGGGCCAGGGCGCGTCTTCGGCGCCGATGCAGAACACGATGTCGCCGTTGGGCACCGCCACCAGATCGGCGAGCAGAACTGTGTCGCTGTTGCCGGCGTCGAGATGCATCACGCCTTGCTCGTCGAGCGTCAGTACGAGGGTGTCGCCGGACCAGTCGCTCACGCAGACATCGGCATCGCCAGCCGCGCTCATGCGGTACACGCCGGGCGTGAGCCGCATCTGCGCACCGGCGTGAACGCCGGTCAGTACTCGCAGGATTCTGGTGCTCGTCGTGTTCATGGTCGTAGGTTTCGCTTCGGTGTGTTGTGCTTCGGTATCCGTAATAATGTCTGCTGTGGCGCGGTTTCGGCTCCCTGCTGTGCTGCTTGCTGCCGGGCTTCCTGTCTCGCTACCGTTGAAGCCAGTTTAGCGATCCATTCATGCGCCGTTTGCAGCGACGCGAACTTGACGCGGGATTTGCGAAGCATCGGCATCGGCCGTGTTCGCGGTTGCGGCTTCGTTTGCCTTCGCGCCTGCGCCGCGATGTGCAGCCATCGCATCGATCAAATGCTGACGCGTCATGGCAAGCGTCTGCTCCTCCATGCCGAATTGCACGCCGAAGCGTTGCCGCGCCAGTGTGAGATCGAGTGTGTGGCCGATCCAGCGCGCGCTCGCGGATTGCGTATTGCGGCTCGACGCGCCCGCATGGAGTGCAAGCAGACGCGCGCGATTGCGGCGCATGACCATCGGCCCGGTCGCGCCTAGCATCGCAAGCGGGGCGAGCAGGGCGGCGTTGGGTGTTTGCCCGATGAGGCGCACCAGCTCGCGCGCGAACGCGGCGGCAAGCGGCTGCGCCCGGCTTGCTGCGGAGCCGTTCGCGGTGGCGAGCGCCTGCAAGCGCTCGGGCGGTGCAACGCGGTGCGCGCGTTGCACGCCATGCAGCGCGACGCGCGTGTCCCCGCCGCCGCCGCGCACGGTCATGGCGCGCGCGTGTTCGCGCCGCTGCTGCTGGCCGTGCTGGGAGTGCTGTCGTTGATCCTGCTGACCGCCGGATTGCTGGCCGCCAGAATGCGAATGACCACCGCGCTGTTCGCGCGAGTGGCCGTCGTGCTTGTCGTCACGTCGATCGTCGTGGTCTTTTTCACGTTCCCTGTCGTGATCCCTGTCGTGCTCTTTATCGCGTTCCTTGTCGGGATCGTGCTCGGGTTTTCGCTCGAACAACGGCTCCTCGCGCGCCGTGTCCTTGCCGTGCGGCTTCGGTGCGCCAGGACGCGGACGCTGGCCCAGCGCGCGCAGCAGTTTCGCGTTGGCGGGCGAGAGCGGCTTGTGCTGGCCGACGGCGAAGCGCCGGTTATGCCAGAACGCCGCCGCCATGGCCTTGTTGTGTTGCAGCCGCACACGCATTTTCGCGCGCTGCATCATGGTGCGCGAGACGAGCCCTTGCTGCGTGTGCGCCTGGCCGTTGTGTTGTGCTTCGGCCTGCTGTTCGTGTGACGGATCGCGAGGCTCCGCTTCGTGCGCGTGCGGCGCGCCGCCAATGCGCGCGTTCATGACGGAATCGCCATCGTGACAACCGTGTTGGCGAAACGCAGGATCGCCGCCGCGCCCCATGCGCCCGCAAGCAGCACGGTGGCGATCACGGCCACCAGCTTCACGGCGTAGGAGATGCTCTGGTCCTGCATCGAGGTGATGGCCTGCACGAAGGCGATCGCGAGACCCGCGATGGCGGCCACCGCCACCACGGGCATCGAAATCGAGAGGCAAAGCAGCAGGCCTTGCGTGGTCAAGCCCACGAGCATGTCGGTTTCCATGCGTGTCTCCATGTCATCGATAGGTGAGCACCAGCCCGTGGATCAGCGTGGACCAGCCGTTCATGGCGACGAACAGCAGCAGCTTGAACGGGATCGCCACATTGGTCGGCTGCACCTGGTTCAGGCCCATCGCCATCAGCACGTTGGCGATCACCAGATCGACCACGATGAAGACGATGTAGAGCAGGAAGCCGATCTTGAACGCGTCGGTCATCTCCGTGAGCGTGAAGGCGGGCGCGAGCACGATCAGGTCGTCTTCGTGGATTTTCGCGGCCATCTCTTTGGGCCACACGGCGGCCGCCGAGCGCACGAAGAAGCGCTTTTCGCGCTCGTGCGCGTGCCGCTTGAGAAAGGCGCGAAACGGCTCCTTGCCGGCGTCGAATACGTCCATCACCAGCGCGGACGTGTCGCCGCCCGGCTGGCGCGGATTCGCCTGCATGGCCTGCATCGCCTGCATGCCGATCGGCGCCATCACATAGGCGGTGACGAGAATCGCGATGCCGTTGAGCACCATGTTCGGCGGGACCTGCTGCACGCCCAGCGCGTTGCGCAGCAGGCCGAGCACGACCACGATTTTCGCGTAGGAGGTGGCGACCATCGCCACGAACGGGACAAGGCTGATCGCCACGATGGCGATCAGCAGCCCGGTCAGATCGCTAAACTGAACCATGGCCGTTCTGCATCTGCACGAGACGCACGCCGAGATGTTCGCCCACGCTCACGAGTTCGCCGAAGCCGATGGTCTGGCCGCAGGTGACCAGCCGGATGCGCGCGTCGGCGGGCGCGGTCGGCAATTCCAGCACATAGCCGGCGCGCAAGGCGGAGAGCTGCGCGACGGGCAGCGAAACGGTGTCGATCTCGAAGCGCAACGGCAGATCGAGCTGGCCGATCTCGACGGGCGCGTCGATGGCGTCGCTCAGCGGCGCGCCGGGTTGCAGGTCGTGGTTCATGACGGGGTCCTCGTTGAGAGTGAGCGTGGTGGAATGAAGCGTGGCGCGCGCGCGGATCTGGCGCGTGCCGTAGCGGCCCCAGGCGACGCGCACGCGCGCCTCGGGCGTCGCGCCGCGCAGATGCGCCGCGAGTTCGGCGGGCAGCGCGCGCAGCACGACATCGCCCGCGCGTAGCGAATCGAGTACGGCGAGCGAAAGCGTTTTTTCGCCGATCAGCAGACGTCCCGGCACAGTGAGTTCGCTCACATGCGTCGCGAACGGCAGGCATTGCTGCGCGACCAGACGCTCGAACACGTCGAGCCAGCCGCTGTCGATATGCAGCAGCGCGGCGTCGTAGCGCTGCGCGTCATGACGCCAATGCAGCGCGCAGCCTGCGGCCAAAGCAGGCGCGGGATTCGGCGCGAGGCGTTCGAAGGCGAGCACCTCCACGCCGTCGATGCCGAACTGCGCGAGCGTGCGCGTGAGCGGCTCGAACAGCAGCGCGCACAGCGCGAGACGCAGCGCGGGTTGCACGCGCTCGTCGCCGCTCTCGGCAACGAGGCTCGCAAGCGAAGGGTGCTGAGCAAGGTCGAGCGCGAAGCGCGCTTCGTACTGAGCCCAGCGCAGTGTCGCGACGGCGGTATCGCGTGCGCTGAGCAGGTCGGCGGCCGTGCGTGCACCCGCGCGCCAGTCGCCGATGCCGGCCGTATGCGCGAGCAGCGCACGTAGACGTTCATCCACGGCGAGACGCGCGAGCCGGGCTTGCGCGGCGCCGAGCGCGGGCAGCCGGTCTGGCGCGAGCGTGACGGCGGCGCGCCCCTCGGGCGCGGTCTCGGAGTTCAGACGGGTGTGGTCCATGTGGTCGGGTCGAAAATAATGTCGATATCGATGCGCGGGGCGCGCGCCTCGCGCCGTGCGAGCGCCGCGTCGAGCCGCGTGCGCAACGTCGTGCGATGCCGATAGAGTACGGACGCCGTGTCGGCATCGGCGGTCGTGAAGCGAAGCGCGAGGCCGAATTGCGAAAGCGCGAGTTCGAGCGAGCACGCGCGCAGCACGGCGGGGTCGAGCGCGAGCCGCACTTGCCAGCTGGCCGCGAGCGACGCGCCTGCGTTCGCGCAGAGCTGCGCGGTGTGTTCGGCGAGCCAGTCGAACAGGCGGTTCGTCGTGTGGTCCTGCGCGGGCGTGTCCGTGGCGGCGTTCGTTGCGCACGCATCGGTTACGCGCGGTACGCGGCGCATCGCGGTCAGCACACGCTGTGCATCGGCGCGCGCGGATGAAGAGGCGGTGCTCGTCGCACGCGCGGCGGCGCTCTTGTCGTGGCGCGCGTCATGACGGGAACCATCGGGCGAGTCGCCGTGTTCGTGGTGTTCATCGTTCGGATCGTGTTCGCCGGTTTGCGCCTGGCGGCCCTCGTCGGGCGACGGCGCGGGTTCGTGAGGCGCGCTTTCGGCCTGCTGCGCGCCGTCGTTGTCGGGCACTTCGCTTTGTGCGTCGTCGTTCGTCCGTTGCCGCCGGTAATGCTCGAACAGCGCGGCCTCGCGCCGCAAGCGCGCGCTCGCCTGGGCGTCGGCCTCGTCCTGCGCGAGTCGATGCGCGCGGGCGTCGGCGGTTCGCATCGCGCCGTGCGTCATAGCGTGAGGCGTCCCACGGGCTGCAAGTCCACGTGCGCGCCGAGTTCCTGATACGAATACACCGGCAGCCACGCAACGCGCGACTCGATCATGCGCTTCACGTAGCGGCGGATATCCATCGACGCGACCATCGCCACGCCCTCGCGCGGCGCGTCACCGACGATTTCGATCAGCTTGTTGACGAGATGACCGATCTCATCGGGCGGCAAGGCGAGGAAGTTGCCGGTCGGCGTCTGCTTGATCGACTGGCGGATGTGCTGCTCGACCTGCATGTCCACGAGCACGACGGGTAGATCGCGCGGGCCGCCGGTCGCGCGATGGGCGATCATGCGGCCAAGATCGATGCGGATGTACTCGGTCAGCATCAACATGTCTTTTTCCTTCGGACCCCAGACGATCAGGCTTTCCGTGATGCTGCGGATATTGCGCACCGGCAGGCCTTCTTCCAGCAGTCTGCGCAGCACATCGGCCATGCGTTGCAGCGGCAGCGCCTTCTGCACTTCAGCCACGAGGCCTGGATAATCTTCGCCGAGCTGATCGAGGATCCACTGCGTTTCCTGAATGCCGAGAAAGAGGTGCGCATGCTGGCGCAGCAACGCAATCGTGCGATGCGCGATCAACGCGGCGGGTGTGTCCGGTTTTTCCTGCTTGTGCTGCTGATCTGGCTTGTTCGCCGTCGCATCGAGCGCGCGCGCGCAATCGTCGAGCGTGGCGCGCGCGTGCGGCACGATTTCCTCGAGCTGGCAGACCGGCACCCAGCTTTCCGCGAACATGGACTGGTTCATGTCATTCATTCTGGATTCCTCTCTAGTATTTAAACTGCCTCGACAACCACGGGAATATCGGCCA